>NZ_OLMV01000009.1 GCF_900292075.1 Microbacterium timonense | reverse complement strand
GTGCCGGCGCGGGCGGGGCTGCGGGCGGCGGGATTGGTTCGGCGGGTCCCGCGGGGCCGGTCCCGTGACCCGGGGCCTGGGGACAGGGGGCTCCGGATTCCTCGGTTCGCACGTAGCCGCGGCCCTCGCCGCCCGGCCCGACGTGGCACTCGTCGTGGCCGGCGACGTGCGGGAGCCGCAGCATCCGGTCCACCGCGTCGTGTACGACCGGTGCGACGTGACGCGACCCGGCACCCTCGTGCCGTTGCTGCGCCGGCACGGCATCGATGTCGTCGTCCACCTCGCGGCGATCGTGAACCCCGGGCGCGATCACGAGCTGGAGTACCGGGTCGACGTCGACGGTTCCCGCCATGTGCTCGAGGCGTGCGTCGACGCCGGCGTCAGGCGGGTCGTGGTCTCATCCTCGGGCGCCGCCTACGGCTACCACGCCGACAACCCCGAGTGGCTGCGCGAGACCGATCGAGTGCGCGGGAACGACGAGTTCCCGTACGCACGTCACAAGCGCCTGGTCGAGGAGCTGCTCGCTGAGTACCGCGAGACCCAACCGCAGCTCGAGCAGGTGGTGTTCCGTATCGGCACGATCCTCGGTCCCACCGTGCGCAACCAGATCACCGCGCTGTGGGACGGCCGCGCGATCCTGGCCGTCCGCGGCTCGGACTCGCCGTTCGTGTTCGTCTGGGTCGACGATGTCGCGGCAGCGATGGCCCGCGCCGCGACTGACGGGCCACCCGGCATCTACAACGTCGCCGGAGACGGCCGCCTGACGGTGCGCGAGATCGCCCGGCGTCTGGGCAAGCCCGTCGTCGCCGTTCCCGCGGGGCTGCTCGGCCTCGGCCTCCGGGTCGGGCGTGCGCTGCACCTCACCGTCCACGGCCCCGAGCAGGTCGGCTTCCTCCGCTACCGCCCTGTGCTCGCCAACGACGCACTCAAGGACCGCTTCGGCTACACCCCCGCCAAGACCTCCGCCGAGGCCTTCGACGCCTATCTCGAGACCCACCCCGGCGTCGCCCGCCGCTGACCCGGCGCCGTTTGTCCACCCCGCGCCGTCCGGCCCGTCGTCGGCCACCCGCCCGGTCGCATGGGCCCCCAGTCGCGTGGCGCCCGGTCGCGTGGCGCCGGGTCGCATGAGCGACACAAACTCCTCAAGCCCGGGCCGAATCCCGGGCGCCGACTCCGGACCACGCCGCCGATCCCGCGATTCGGAGGAGTTCCGGCACACGCCGCCGATCCCGCAATTCGGAGGAGTTCCGGCACACGCCGCCATCCCGCGATCTCGAATCCCCCCTGCCGGCACCCCGCCCGCACACCCGCACCGCCGGTCGATCGGCAGCGCCGCTGCTCCCACCTGACACAAACTCCTCAATCCCGGGCGGCAACCCTGGCTCCGGCATCCAACCCGGCCGCCGATGCGGCGCTTCGAAGGAGTTCTGGCAGCGGCTGGACCTTGCGGGTGCGCTCGGAATCGGGGCCCCGGGGTGGCGGGGCGGAGTTGTTGTTGTCGCCTCCTCCCGAGGAGGCCAGATCGAGTGACTCTCCACAGGATGCCTTCCCCGCCCATCCGCGGTCGTCCGGTCGCGGCAGAGTCGACGCATGTCGGGAGTCCGGGAGGCGCCGTGGGGTCAAACCGCCCCCACATTCCTCGGTCTCGCCGCACTCCGACGTGCCGGCATGACGCGAGCGGGCATCGCCCGCTCCGTTGCTTCAGGCACCCTGATCCGCGCGCGGAACGGCCGCTACGTCGTGGGCGGCACCCACCCGGACCTCGAGTTCGTGGCGCGCCTGGGCGGTAGGCTCGACTGCGTCTCGCTGCTTCGCCACCTTGGCGTCTTCGTGCTCGACGGCTCGTCGATGCACATGCAGGTGGATACGGGTGCGAGCAGGTTGCCGACACCACCGTCCGGCGTCGTACGGCACTGGCGCGTGTCACGCGCGCGGCGTGACGCTCTCGTCGCCGACCTGACCGAGGCCCTTGCCCAAGCCGTGCGATGCCAAGGCCCACGGGAGGCCGTCGCCACCCTCGACAGTGCCTGGCATCTCGGTCTCATCGACGACGAAGGTCTTGCGCTCGTCTTCGAACGCCTCCCTGAGCGATACCGGGTGCTGAGATTCCTGCTGGACAGGCGGAGCGAATCCGGCTCGGAGTCACTCATGCGTCTGGTCCTGCGCACGCTGGATTGCCACGTCGACGTCCAAGTCAAGATCCCGGGCGTAGGCAGAGTGGATTTCGTCGTCGACGGCTGGCTCATCATCGAGTGCGACAGTGAGAGGTTCCACTCCACCTGGGAGGCTCAGAAGCGCGACCGACGGCGGGATCTCGCCGCAGCGGCGCGCGGCTACGGCACGATCCGGATCCTCGCCGAGGACATCTTCTACCACCGGGATGAGGTTCGAGCAGCGCTCCAGTCCACGCTGGCTCACCGCACCGCGCTGCGCCGGGCCGGCGCAAGGCGCTGACACGGCACTGACGGCGGCGCACAAACTCCTCATGAAGGAGTGCCGCGTGCACGCAGACGCGTGCCGGGACCGACCTCCGCGGTGAAGCTGAGGAGTTCGGGCGCACCGGCACTCCTGAGCCGACGACGCCTCGACGACCCCGCCCGCTCTCTCAGATCGCAGGGCCGGCGCGACAGCGGCACAAACTCCTCACACACGAGCCGCACCGGCATCACACCGCACCCGAAGACGGGTTTCCGGCGCGACGTTGAGGAGTTCGTGTCGTGCGGGGACGTCGCGTGGCCGCAGACTCGAGAACCCCCGCCCCCCGAAGCCGACGACCCGGATTACGCGCCGAACCCCTCCGCGATGAGGTCGATGAGCTCCTCGCGCTCCTCCACGGGGAGGAAGGCGCCGGCGGCGGCGTTCAGCTGGAACGCCTCCAGGTCGTCGAGGCTGTACTCGAAGGTCTCGGCGAGCAGCGCCAGCTCGCGCGTCAGTGACGTGCGGCTCATGGTGCGGTTGTCGACGTTCACGGTCACCGAGAAGCCGAGCTGGTAGAGAAGGTCGAAGGGGTGGTCCTCGAGGGTGGTCCCCCAGCGCTCGATGGCGCCCGTCTGCAGGTTCGACGACGGCGAGAGCTCCAGCGGGATCTCGCGGTCCCGCACCCACCGCGCCAGGTCGCCGAACTGCACGAGCACCTCTTCCCCGGCGCGCGAGACGACCTCCAGGTCCTCGGCGATGCGCACGCCGTGGCCCAGCCGCAGCGCGCGGCCGTCGATGAGGGCGGAGCGGATGGATTCCAGACCCGCCGCCTCGCCGGCATGCACGGTCGTCGGGAAGAACTCCGACGCGAGGTAGTCGAAGGCGGCACGGTGGTTGGCGGCCGGGAAGCCGTCTTCGGGGCCTGCGATGTCGAAGCCGACGGCGCCGCGCGTGCGCCAGTCGACGGCCAGCCGGGCGATCTCGAGGGAGCGATCGGTGTGCCGCATGGCCGTGATCAGCTGCCCGACGCGGATGTCGTGGCCGCGGCTCTCGGCGGCATCCTCGCCCTCTTCGATGCCCTCCTGCACCGCCTCCACAACCTCGTCCAGCGACAGGCCGCGGGCCAGGTGCTGCTCGGGCGCCCAGCGCACCTCGCCGTAGATGACGCCGTCGGCCGCGAGGTCCTCGACGAACTCGCGCGCGACGCGGGTCAGCCCCTCCCGCGTCTGCATCACCGCGGTGGTGAGGTCGAACGTCTTCAGGTACTCCACCAGCGACCCCGAGTCGCTCTTCTCCGCGAACCAGTCGGCGAGGTCGTCCGGGTCGGACTCGGGCACCTCCAGCCCGATCGCGTCGGCGAGCTCGATGATCGTCGCCGGACGCACGCCCCCGTCGAGATGGTCGTGCAGCGACACCTTGGGCAGGCCGCGGATCGAGAGGCCGTCGAGGATGGCGTCGCCGTGCTGATCGATGGGCATGGGGTTCTCCTCGGTTGCGATCGCGAGAGTGGTGTGATGACGGATGCCGCGGCCGGCGTCGCGCCGGAAACCCGGCGGCTGAACAGTCTAGGCAGTGATGCGTTCCAGGACGAGAGGAGAGCGCGCCGGAGCATCCGGGCCGATCTCCCACGCTCCCTCGAGGGCGTCGAGGGCACGCTCGAACCGGGTGGCATCCTGCCCCAGCAGGGTGAACAGCGGCTGACCGGCGGCCACCTCGTCACCGGGCTTCACGTGCAGGTCGATCCCGGCGGCGTGCAGCACCGGGTCCTGCGCGCGTGCGCGCCCGGCGCCCAGGCGCCACGCGGCGATGCCGAAGGGCAGCGCCTCCATCCGCGTCACGAATCCGGCGTTCGGCGCGGTGACGGTGTGCGTCTCGTTGGGCGCCGGCAGCGCGGCATCCGGATCGCCGTCCTGCGCGCGGATCATGGCGCGCCACGAGTCCATGGCGCGGCCGTCGCGCAGCGCCGCTTCGACGTCGGCGTCGGGCTGTCCGGCGAGGGCCAGCATCTCGCGGGCCAGCGCCACGGTGAGCTCGACGACGTCGGCGGGGCCGCCGCCGGCGAGCACCTCGACCGACTCCCGCACCTCGTTCGCGTTGCCGATCGCCAGGCCCAGCGGCGTGTTCATGTCGGTGAGGAGCGCTGTGGTGGCCACGCCCGAGTCGGTGCCGAGCTCGACCATCGTGCGGGCCAGCTCACGAGCACGGTCGACGTCGCGCATGAACGCGCCGGAGCCGAACTTCACGTCGAGCACGAGCGAGTCGGTGCCCTCGGCGATCTTCTTGGACATGATGCTCGAGGCGATGAGCGGGATCGCCTCGACGGTGCCCGTGACGTCGCGGAGGGCGTAGAGCTTCTTGTCGGCGGGGGCCAGACCCGAGCCCGCGGCGCAGATCACCGGACCGATGTCGCGCAACTGGGCGAACATCTCGTCGTTGCTGAGGGCCGCCCGCCACCCGGGGATCGATTCGAGCTTGTCGAGAGTGCCGCCGGTGTGGCCCAGGCCTCGGCCCGAGAGCTGCGGGACGGCGACGCCGAACGACGCCACGAGGGGCGCGAGAGGCAGCGTGATCTTGTCGCCGACGCCACCGGTGGAGTGCTTGTCGACAGTAGGCTTGCCGAGCCCGGCAAAGCTCATGCGCTCGCCCGACGCGATCATGGCGTCGGTCATGACGCGGATCTCGTCGCGCGTCATGCCGTTCAGGAGCACGGCCATCGCGAACGCGGCCATCTGCGAGTCGGCGACGTAGCCGCGCGTGTATGCGTCTACCATCCAGCGCAGCGCCGGCTCGGGCACCGCGGCGCCGTCACGCTTGGCACGGATGACGTCGACGGCGTCGAAGGGCTCGACAGCGGCAGCGTCGCCCGCCGGAGCCGATTCAGCCGGCCGCGGATCGCTCATCGAGCAGCCTCTTCCAGGTCGCGCGGGCCGAACGCGTCCGGCAGCACCTCGTCGATGGTGCGGATGCCGGAGACCGTCTCGAGCAGCATGCCCGGGATCGCGAACTCGTACAGCAGCTGGCGGCAGCGGCCGCACGGCATGATGGTGTCGCCGTGGCCGTTGACGCACACGAACGCCACGAGCCCGCCCCCGCCGGAGTTCTGCAGCTCGCTGACGAGCCCGCACTCGGCGCACAGGCCCACGCCGTACGACGCGTTCTCGACGTTGCAGCCGGTCACGATCCGTCCGTCGGTCACGAGCGCAGCGGCGCCGACCTTGTAGCGGGAGTATGGGGCGTACGCCCGCTCCATCGCGTCGGTGGCGGCGGCGCGCAGCTCATCCCAGTCGATATCGGTCACCCGAGCTCTCCGTTCCGTCGAGGATTCACAGTGGTCATGCGCGCAACACGGGACCCCGGCATCCGTCCGAACGGACCGGCATGGGAAGGGTCTGCGGCAGATCCGGATGCCGCGACGCGGCATCCGTCTCTCATCTGGGCGGCGGCGGGCACCGTCATCCCTTGATGTACGGCTTGCCCGCGGCGGCGGGCCCGCGGATCTGGCCCGCGAAGCCGGCGACGGCGAGGATCGTGACGATGTACGGCAGCATCGCCATGAACTCGACCGGGATCGGGGTCTCGAGCACCGAGAGCAGGTTGCGCAGGTTGGTGGCGAAGCCGAACAGCAGTGCGGCGAAAGTCGCACGGATGGGATCCCATCGCCCGAAGATCACCGCCGCCAGGGCGATGAAGCCGAGGCCGGCCGTCATGTCCTTGGTGAACTGCGGCACCGACACGAGCGTGAAGTACGCGCCGCCGATGCCGGCGATGGCGCCCGCGAGCGAGACGTTCCAGAACCGCGTGGTGTTGACCTTGATGCCGACGGTGTCGGCCGCCTGCGGGTGCTCGCCGACCGCGCGCAGCCGCAGCCCCCACCGCGTGCGGTACAGACCCCACGCCACCAGCGCGACGGTGACGTACATGAGGTAGCCGATGAAGGTCTGGTTGAACAGCACCGGGCCGATGATCGGGATGTCGCCGAGCAGCGGGATCTTGAACCGCTCGAAGACGACGGCGGTGTTCAGGCTGCGCTCGTTGGGCACGAGGAGGGCCCCGTACAGGAAGCCGGTCAGACCGGCCACCAGCACGTTGAGCACGACACCGACGATGACCTGGTCGACGAGGTACTTGATGGAGAACGCCGCGAGCACGAACGCGACCAGCACGCCGCCGATCATCGCGCCCAGCAGGCCGACGAACGGGTTGCGGGTCATGCTCGACAGCAGGGCCGCCACGAACGCGCCGAAGAGGAACTGACCCTCGATGGCGACGTTGACGACGCCCGACCGCTCGCCGATCACACCGCCGAGGGCGCCGAAGATCAGCGGGATCGACAGCGACACGGCGCCGAACAGGAGGCCCGTGACCGGCACGAGGCCGTCCGCGGACGCCCACACCAGGAAGGCGAAGACCCCGAGCACCCCGTACACGATGGGCAGCCACGGTCCGGGGCGCCGGTAGGCGTACGCCGCCCACAGCGCGTACGCCGTGAGCAGGACCAGGACGACCCAGACGGCCCAGCTCGTCGCGGCCGTCGGCACCGAGACGGTGGGCAGGTCCAGGGCCGACCGCGCATCGCCGAGCCGGAACCTGCTCTCGCCGGTGCGCGGCGCGAACAGGAACAGGAGCCCGAGCAGCACCGTGACGATGCTCAGCGACACCGCCAGCTTGTAGTGGCGCAGCTTCACGGGTGCGGCCGTCGCGGCGGCGGGGCCGGGGTGGCAACGGTGGCGCTCATGCCGACACCGCCTTCTCGTTCGAGGGCTCGACAGGTCGCTTGGCCGCCTTGGCGCGGGCCTTCGCAGCCTTCTCGGCGTCGGACTTGGGCAGGAAGAAGATGGTGCGCACCAGCGGCGGCGCCGCGATGAACAACACGATCAGCGACTGCACGACCAGGACGATGTCGACGGGGATGCCCTGCGATGCCTGCATCGTGAAGCTGCCCGCCTTCAGCGCGCCGAACAGGATGCCGGCGGCGAAGGTGCCCCATGCGCGGCTGCGTCCGAGGAGGGCCACGGTGATGGCGTCGAACCCGATGCCCGCGTCGATGAACGCATCGAAGCCGCTGACGACCGAGCCCTGGATCTGGTTCATCGCCGCCAGGCCCGAGAGCCCTCCGGCGAAGAGCATGGCGTAGATGTACATGCGCGGCACCGAGATGCCGGCGGCGCGTGCGGCGTGCGGGTTCTCCCCCACGGCGCGCAGCCGGAAGCCGAGGCTGGAGCGCTCGATGAGCCACCACACGAACACCGTCGCGGCGATGACGATCACGAAACCCCAGTCCAGGAGCGGGAACCGGGGCCCGAGCAGGTCGGGGAACTGCGCACTGGCGGGCGTCGGGTTCGAGATCGGCTGGTTGCCGGCCGTCTGCTGCAACAGCCCCGGAGTGCGCACCAGCCACATCACGAAGTACAGCGCGACGTAGTTGAGCATGATCGTGAGGATCACCTCGTGTGCGCCGGTGCGGGCCTTCAGCAGACCCACGATGCCACCCCAGATCGCGCCGCCGGCGATCCCGGCGGCCAGCGTCAGCGGCAGCTGGATGAACATCGGCAGGTCGAGCTGGAAGGTCAGCAGTCCGGCCGTGGCGGCGCCGATGAGCATCTGCCCGCGACCACCGATGTTGAAAAGGCCCACGCGGAACGCCAGGGCGACACCGAGGCCCGCGGCGATCAGCGGTGCCGCGAAGCCGAGCGTGTTCGTCAACGGCCGGATCTGCGTGGCGAAGTCGTTGGCGCGCGCATTGAAGATCGACCCGCGGAAGAGCGCCTCGTAGCCGCCGTACACGGCGTTCCAGATGGCGACGAACGTGTCGCCGGGACGGGCGAAGAAATAGCCGGATGCCGTGCGCACATCCTCGTCGGTGAACGCGATGAGGATGCCGCCGACGATCATGGCGGCGACGATCGCGAGGATCGTGGTGACGGCGCTGCCGCGCAGCAGCTCCTTGATGAAGACGTTCTGCCGCGGCGGCGGGGGGACCTGCCCGTCGGCGGCGCCGGCCGCAGCGGGCGTGGACGCGCCCAGGTCGGGGGAACCGGTGAGCGGTCCCGAGACGGAGGGCAGCTGCTCGGGCGGCAGGCCGCGGGTGGGCTCGGGCGTTCCGGCGCCGGGCGCCGAGGATTCGTCGTTCACGCGGCGACTCCGCTCTCGGGCGATTCGCCCGCCATCATCAGGCCCAGCTGGTCGCGAGGCGTGTCGCTGGGCACGATCCCGACGATCGCGCCGCGGTACATCACGGCGATCCGATCTGCGAGGGCGACGACCTCGTCCAATTCCGTGGACACCACCAGCACCGGCACGCCGGCGTCGCGGGTCTCGACGATGCGTTGGTGGATGAACTCGATGGAGCCGACGTCGACGCCGCGCGTGGGCTGGGCGGCGACGAGCAGCGACAGGTCACGGCTCATCTCGCGGGCGATGACCACCTTCTGCTGGTTGCCGCCGGACAGCGTGCCTGCGGGGACGTCGGCGCCCTGCGTGCGGATGTCGTACTCGGTGATGCGCGCCCGGGCGAACTCGTCGAGCGCGGCCCGGCGGATGGTCCCGCCGCGCACGAAGTCGGCGTCACCGGAGCGGTCGAGGATGAGGTTCTCGGCCACGGTGAAGGCGCCCACGAGGCCGTCCTCGGTGCGGTCCTCGGGCACGAAGCCGACGCCCTCGTCGAGGATGCTCCGGATGCTCCTGCCGACCAGCTCGACTCCGTCGAGCCGCACGGACCCGCTCACCCTCTCGCCGAGGCCGACGATCGCCTCGACGAGCTCGGTCTGCCCGTTGCCCTGCACGCCCGCGACGGCCAGCACCTCGCCGGGTCGGATGTCGAAGCTCACGTCGTCGACGACGACGGCGCCCTCCGACGTGATGACGCGCAGGTCGCTGACCTGGAGTCCGCCCTCGCCGATCTTCGGCGGGTTCTTGTGCACCGTCAGCTCCACGGCGCGTCCCACCATGAGCGATGCCAGCTCGGCGTTGGACGCGGTGGGCGACGCCTCGCCGACGACCTTGCCGAGCCGGATGACCGTGATGCGGTCGGCGACCGCGCGCACCTCGCGGAGCTTGTGGGTGATGAAGACGATCGACGTGCCCTCGTCGCGCAGCTGGCGCATGATCGCCATGAGCTCATCGGTCTCCTGCGGCGTGAGCACGGCCGTGGGCTCGTCGAACACGAGCACCTTCGCATCGCGTGCGAGCGCCTTGATGATCTCGACGCGCTGCTGCACGCCGACCGGGAGGTCGCCGACGACCGCGTCGGGATCCACCTCGAAGCCGAAGCGGGCGGCGACGTCGCGCACGTGCTGTCGTGCGGCGGCGAGGTCGAGGGCGCCCAGGGCCTTCGTGTCCTCGTGGCCGAGCATGACGTTCTCGGCCACGGTGAAGACGGGGATGAGCATGAAGTGCTGGTGCACCATGCCGATGCCCGCGGCCATGGCGTCGCCGGGGCCGCGGAAGTGCTGGACCACGTCGTCCAGCAGGATCTGACCCTCGTCGGCCTGATAGAGCCCGTACAGGACGTTCATCAGGGTCGACTTGCCGGCGCCGTTCTCCCCCAGGAGAGCGTGGATCTCGCCCGGCTGGACCACGAGATCGATGTGGTCGTTCGCCACGAGAGACCCGAACCGCTTCGTGATTCCACGGAGCTCGAGCTTCATACTGTGCACCTTAGCGATTGAGTGAGCGGGCGAGGAAGGACCGCGGCCGGGCGGATGAGGCATCCGCCCGGCCGCAGCCCGTCATCGCTCGGATTACGGCGAGCTGGGCGAGGTGACCTCGAGCTCACCGGAGATGATCTGCTCCTTCAGGGCGTCGAGCTCGTCGACCAGGCCGTCGGGCAGCTGCGACTCGAAGTCGTGGAACGACGACAGTCCGACGCCGTCGTTCTCCAGCGTGCCGACGTACGGGGTGACGTCGAACTCGTCAGCGGCCGCCTGCATGGTGGCCTCGTACACGGCCGTGTCGATGCGCTTCATGATCGAGACGAGCACCAGGTCGGCCACGGACGGGTCGGCCACGGCGAGGTCGGAGTCCACACCCAGCATCACGGCGCCGTTGTCGGTGTCGCGGATGGCCTGCGCGGCGCTCTGGTAGATCGGACCGCCGACGGGCAGGAGCACGTCCACGCCCTGGTCGAGCGCGGTCTGCATGGCCTGCTTGGAGTCGTCGTTCGCCTCGAAGTTCTGCGTGAACTGACCGGTCTGGCCGGCGACGTCCCACCCGTAGGTGGCGACGCTGGCGCCCTTGTCCTCGTTGTACTTCTCGACGCCGTCGATGAAGCCGTCCATGAAGATCGTCACCGGCGGGATCGGGATGCCGCCGACCGTGCCGACGCTGTTCACGCCCGAAGCGGCCGACCATGCCGCCGCGGCGTAACCGCCGAGGTAGGCGGCCTGGACCGTGTCGAACATGAGCGGCTTGATGTTGGGGGCGTCGGTCTCGCCGTCGCCGTCCGCGTCCGCCCAGTCGTCGATGATGGCGTACTCGATGTCGGGGTTGGCGTTGGCCGAGGCGATCGTGTCGGCCGACAGCTTGAAGCCCACCGAGACGATGAACGTGCAGCCCTCGGCGACGAGGTTCTCGAGGTTCGGCGCGTAGTCGTTCGCCGACTCCGACTCGACGTCGATGAGGTCGACGCCCAGCTCGTCGGCGGCCTTCTGCATGCCCTCCAGGGCCGACTGGTTGAACGACTTGTCGTTGAAGCCACCGTCGTCGGAGACGATGCACGGGGTGAAGCCCTCGACCGCGGGTCCGGCGTCGCCGCCGTCGGTCGGGCTCGTCTCGGGCGCGGAGCCGCAGCCCGCGAGGGCCAGCAGAATGCCCGCGGCGGCTGTGACGCCGACGAGCTTCTTGGTGCGTGAGATGGTCAACTCAGCCTCCACAGGATTCGCCCCGCGTCCTTCACGGGGACTGCACAAAGTTACCCACTGTGACGCCGGGCTTGCATGCTCGTCAGCCCCCCGTGCGCGAAAGGTTACAAAGACGCAATATCCCGCTCAGATGAGCAGCCGATCGGGGAAAACGGATGCCGCGGCCCGCGGCATCCGTTCACAGCACCTCGCCGCGACCGCTGAGCTTCAGTGCGTCGACCACGCCCTTCACCCGCTGGGCGTGCTCGCTCGTGGTGACCAGCAGCGCGTCGTCGGTGTCGACGACGACGATGTCGCGCACGCCGATGACGCTGATGACGCGGCGCGTCTGGCTCACGACGATGCCGCTCGCGGCGTCCGAGAGCACCCGCGCGTTCTCGCCGAGGATGGCGAGGTCGTTCTTGCGTCCGCCCGAGTTCAGCTTGGCGAGGCTCGCGAAATCCCCCACGTCGTCCCAGTCGAAGTGGCCGGGGATCACGGCGAGCCGGCCCTTCTGCGCCGCGGGCTCGGCGACGGAGTAGTCGATGGCGATCTTGGTGAGCGTCGGCCACACGCGGTCGACGACGGGTCCGCGCTTGTCGCGGTCGTCCCACGCCTCGGCGAGATCCATGAGGCCGGCGTACAGCCCGGGGTCGCTCTCGGCGATCTCGCCGAGGAGCACGTCGGCGCGGCTGATGAACATGCCGGCGTTCCACAGGTAGTTGCGGTCGGCGAAGTACTCCTTCGCCGTCTCGAGGTCGGGCTTCTCCACGAAACTCGCCACGAGCGCGGCCTCGGGCGCGCCGTCGACGGTGAGCGCATCGCTCTTCCTGATGTAGCCGAAACCCACAGACGGCTCCGACGGCTGGATGCCGATCGTGCAGATGTAGCCCTCCCGCGCGGTCGCGACCGCCTGGCGCACCGCCCAGTCGAACAGCTGGGGCACCCGGATCACGTGGTCGGCGGCGAACGAGCCGATGATCACGTCGGGCTCGCGCCGGGCGAGGATCGCCGCGGCCAGGCCGATCGCGGCGGTGGACTCGCGCGGCTCGGACTCGAGGAACACGTTCCTGTCGGGGATGCCGGGAAGCTCCTTCTCCACGGCCGCGCGGTGCGCACGGCCGGTGACGACGGCGATGCGGTCGTGTCCGGCCAGCGGCTCCAAGCGGTCCCACGTGTCGCGCAGCAGCGTGCGACCGGAGCCCGTCAGATCGTGCAGGAACTTCGGCGCGTCGGCCCGCGAGAGCGGCCACAGCCGGCTGCCGATACCGCCCGCGGGGATCACGGCGTAGAAGTCGTCGATGGGTCCGGACATGGCACCCAGGTTATCGGCGTCGTCTCGATATGCGCGTCGGCTCTGGACCGGCCGGCACGACGGCGGCGGGCGCCGACGCCCGCCGCCGTCGATTCGGTCAGTGCCTTCTGGGCGAGATCCCCGGTGTCGCTTCCCGCAGTGACTGGAGCATCGCGTCGAAGGCCGGCTTTGGAGAGAAGTCGTCCTCGAAGATCGTGGCCCAGCCCTCTCCAGGGAAGACCCCGGGAACCCAGGACTTCGAGTCGGGGAAGCCCCACACGGTGAAGGATCTGCACGCCGTCACGTTGAGGCATGCCTCGAGCATCGCGTCGTAGCGCTCGGCCTGCAGGGCGACCTGCTCGGGTGTCGGACCGGTCTGGCCCGGCAGCAGCGGGATCCGGACGTCTGCCTCGGTCACAGCGACCTGGAGCCCGAGCGCCGCGAATCGCTCGAAGTTGGCCTGCATCGAGGTGTCGAAGCCGTACAGCAGGCTGAGGTGCCCTTGGGCACCGAATCCGCTGAGGGGCACACCATCGGCCAGCAGCTGCTGCGCGATGTCGTAGTAGGCGTCGGTCTTCTCGTTGATGCCTTCGGCGTTGTAGTCGTTGAGGAACAGCGCCGCCTCGGGGTCGGCCTCGTGCGCCCAGCGGAACGCGTCCCCGATGAGCGAGACGGGTTCATCCGCGCAGGCCTTGAGGAACGGATTGGCCTCGGTGCGCAGCCGCACGCCGCCGGCATCCCAGGTGTCCTGGAAGATCTCGTTCGCGACGTCCCACTCGTAGATCCGCCCCTTGAAGTGGCCGACGACCGTGCGGATGTGATCCTCGAGCACATCGCGGGCCTGAGCGCATGTCCAGGTCTGACTCGCCTCGGTCACCCACGCGGGGTTCTGGCTGTGCCAGAGCAGCGTGTGGCCGCGGACCTGCTGGTGGTTCGCCCGGGCGAACGCCACGAGCGCGTCCGCGGAGGCGAAGTCGTAGACGTCGGGCGCGGGGTGGATGGCGTCCCACTTCATGTCGTTCTCGGGAGTGAGGGACGAGAACTGTGCGCCGAGGACGCGCTGGAACGGGGTCGGGGCGGACGGGTCGTAGTCCACGAGGTCCCGCGCACCCCATACGGCGCTGCCGACGGCGAGATCACGCGGGGCCTGGTTGCGGAGCGTGTTCTTGTCGGAGTGGCTGAACCCCGGCGGCTCCGCGTTCGCGGCCGTCGTGGCGCACAGCGGCAGCACCAGGGCGGCGGCAGCAGCGGCCACCAGAAGCGATCGGGTCGGTCGGCGCATGGAGAACTCCTGACATCTTCGTCGGTGGATATGCGGCGTGGGGAGCGCATATGTTCTTCTCTCCCGCAACGCTAGGTGGGGGTCTTGAAGCGGGCAAAAGGTTTCGGAGAGTTTTCAAGAATGTCGGTTCTTGCCGCCCGTGAAGATCCCTCCGGAAGAGGGGACGGTAAGGGTCCCCTTCGTCGCCCGTCCGCGCGGAGCGGGAATAGGATGGTCGCAGCGCCCGCGTGACGCCGATGGCCCGAAGCGCACCGTTCCGGGCCTTCTTCGGGGGCCGTCCTCACAGTCTGAGGTCCGCCCCGTCGTGTTTCGATCCAGGGAGGACGGACGTGTCTGCACCAGCACGCGTCACACCGTCGGTATCCGAGACCACTTCCCGAGTCCCCCGCGGCACCCTGTACCGCGGGAACGAAGGCATGTGGTCGTGGGTGCTGCACCGCATCACCGGCGTCGCCATCTTCTTCTTCCTTCTCGTGCACATCCTCGACACGGCGCTCATCCGGGTGTCGCCCGAGGCGTATGACGCCGTCATCGGCACGTATAAGAACTGGATCATGGCCCTGGGCGAGGTCGCCCTCGTCGGGGCGATCGCGTACCACGCGTACAACGGCCTGCGCATCATCGCGGTCGACATGTGGTCGTGGGCGACCCGCCACCAGCGCCAGCTGTGGTGGGGCGTGCTGGGACTGTGGGTCGTCACCATGCTGGGCTTCGTGCCCCGACACCTGATGTTCGCGTTCGGAGGGGGGCACTGATGGCGACCATCGCAGAGCCGCGCAGTCCTCGCGTCGCCGTCCGGCGCAAGGGGCCGAACCTCGAGAAGTGGGGCTGGATCTACATGCGCGCCTCCGGCGTGCTGCTGGTCGTCCTCATCTTCGGCCACCTGTTCGTCAACCTCATGGTGGGCGAGGGCATCCACGGCATCGACTTCGCGTTCGTCGCCGGCAAGTTCGCCTCGCCGTTCTGGCAGTGGTGGGACGTGCTCATGCTGTGGCTCGCGCTCATCCACGGTGCGAACGGCATGCGGACGATCGTCAACGACTACGTGACGCACAACGGCACGCGGCGCGTGCTGGTGTGGGCGCTGTGGCTGGCCGCCGCGTTCCTCATCGTGCTCGGCACGCTGGTCGTCTTCACCTTCGACCCGTGCCTCGGGTTCGACCCCGAGACGGCATCCGGCGTCATCAGCGACATCTGCAGCGCCCAGGGCTGAGCGCGCACCTCCGGCAACAGACAATCGAGGCAATCGACACGTGAGCACCCAGACCGCGGACTCCTACGTCAAGGACGGCGTCCACTACCACCAGTTCGACATCGTCATCGTGGGCGCGGGCGGCGCCGGCATGCGTGCGGCCATCGAGGCGGGCCCCGGTGCCCGCACGGCCGTCATCACCAAGCTGTACCCGACGCGCTCGCACACCGGCGCCGCGCAGGGCGGCATGGCGGCGGCGCTGGCCAACGTCGAAGAGGACTCCTGGGAGTGGCACACCTTCGACACCGTCAAGGGCGGCGACTACCTCGTCGACCAGGACGCTGCCGAGATCCTCGCGAAAGAGGCCATCGACGCGGTCATCGACCTCGAGAACATGGGCCTGCCCTTCAACCGCACGCCGGACGGCAAGATCGACCAGCGTCGCTTCGGCGGCCACACCGCCGATCACGGGAAGACCCCGGTGCGCCGCGCGTGCTATGCCGCCGACCGCACCGGCCACATGATCCTGCAGACGCTCTTCCAGAACTGCGTCAAGCTCGGCATCAACTTCTTCAACGAGTTCTACGTGCTCGACCTCATCACCGTCGGCGAGGGCAAGGACAAGCAGATCGCCGGGGTGGTCGCCTACGAGCTGGCCACCGGCGACCTCCACGTCTTCCAGTCCAAGGCGGTCATCTTCGCCACCGGCGGGTTCGGCAAGATCTTCAAGACCACCTCGAACGCCCACACCCTCACCGGCGACGGCGTCGGCATCATCTGGCGCAAGGGGCTGCCGCTGGAGGACATGGAGTTCTTCCAGTTCCACCCGACCGGGCTCGCCGGCCTCGGCATCCTGCTCACCGAGGGTGCCCGCGGTGAAGGCGCGATCCTGCGCAACGCCAGCGGTGAGCGCTTCATGGAACGCTACGCCCCCACGATCAAGGACCTCGCCCCGCGCGACATCGTGAGCCGCTGCATGGTGCAGGAGGTGGCCGAGGGCCGCGGCGCCGGCCCCCACCGCGACTACGTGCTGCTGGACTGCACCCACCTGGGTGCGGAGGTGCTCGAGACGAAGCTTCCCGACATCACCGAGTTCGCCCGCACGTACCTCGGTGTCGACCCCGTCGTCGAGCCGGTGCCGGTCATGCCGACGGCGCACTACGCGATGGGCGGCATCCCGACCAACAACAACGCCGAGGTGCTCGCCGACAACACGACCGTCGTGCCGGGCCTGTACGCGGCGGGCGAATGCGCGTGCGTGTCGGTGCACGGCTCGAACCGCCTCGGCACCAACTCCCTGCTCGACATCAACGTCTTCGGCAAGCGCGCCGGTCGCAACGCGGTCGAGTACGTGAAGACGGCGGAGTTCGTACCGCTGCCCGAAGACCCCGCAGCCGACGTCCGCAGCATGATCGAGGGTCTGCGCGAGAACCAGGGCACCGAGCGCATCGCGGTCCTGCGCAAGAAGCTCCAGGACGAGATGGACCGCAAGGCGCAGGTCTTCCGCACCGACGAGTCGCTCGGCGAGGTGCTCGACGTCATCGAGGAGCTGCGCGAGCGGTACAAGAACGTGCACGTCGACGACAAGGGCAAGCGGTACAACACCGATCTGCTCGAGGCCGTCGAGCTCGGATTCCTCCTCGACATCGCGGAGGTCGTCGTCGTCACCGCCCGCAACCGCAAGGAGAGCCGCGGCGGGCACATGCGCGACGACTTCCCCACGCGCGACGACGAGAACTACATGAAGCACACCATGGCGTACCTGTCGGGCGACCCCCACTCGTCCCACGCCGAGGACCACATCACGCTGGACTGGAAGCCCGTCGTCTTCACCAGGAACGAAGCCGGCGAGTTGCGATACCCGCCGTTGGAGAGGAAGTACTGATGGCGACCTCCGTCACCGATGTCATCGAGCGCACGGATGCCGACGCACCCGCTCAGGCGCAGGAAGAAGCGAACGACACCGGCATCCAGTCGTTCCTCGTGACGTTCATCATCCGCCGGTTCAACCCGGAGGTCGACGAGGAGCCGCGCTGGGTCGACTACGACGTGGAGCTGTACTCGACCGACCGCGTGCTGGATGCCCTCCACAAGATCAAGTGGGAGGTCGACGGCTCGCTGACGTTCCGCCGCTCCTGCGCCCACGGCATCTGCGGTTCGGACGCCATGCGCATCAACGGCCGCAACCGGCTCGCGTGCAAGACCCTCATCAAGGACCTCGACATCTCGCAGCCGATCTACGTCGAGGCGATCAAGGGCCTGCCGCTGGAGAAGGACCTCGTCGTCGACATGGAGCCGTTCTTCGCGTCCTACCGCGAGGTGCAGCCGTTCCTCATCGCGAACTCGAAGCCCGAGCCCGGCAAGGAGCGCATCCAGTCGATCGTGGACCGCGAGGTCTTCGACGACACCACCAAGTGCATCCTCTGCGCGGCCTGCACGTCGTCGTGCCCGGTGTTCTGGACCGACGGCCAGTACTTCGGCCCGGCCGCTATCGTCAACGCGCACCGCTTCATCTTCGACTCGCGCGATGACGCGGGCGACGTGCGACTGGACATCCTCAACGACAAGGAAGGCGTGTGGCGCTGCCGCACCACCTTCAACTGCACCGAGGCCTGCCCGCGCGGCATCGAGGTCACCAAGGCGATCGCCGAGGTCAAGCAGGCGGTGCTCCGCGGTCGCCCCTGACAGGCCGGTCGCTCAGCGCTCCTGCTGAGCCGCGAGACACACGAGGATGCCGCATCGCAGTGCGATGCGGCATCGTCGTGTCGCTAATCTGAACCCGTGACCCGCGTGCCCCCGCCAGATGCCCGTGCGGCAGCCGATGCCGCGCAGCGCGAGGAGGAGTCGCTCCGCGAGCGCTGGGAGGCGACGGAGCACAGCCTGCGCGAGCGGTTCGACGTGCCGATCAGCCGAGCGACGCGGCTCACCGAGGCGACACTCGCGTGGTTCCCGGTACGGGTGTGGCGCCACTTCCTCATCGAGAACGGATTTCTGCTCTCGGCCGGCGTCAGCTACGTGGCGCTCTTCGCCTGCTTCGCCGCGATCTACCTCGCATTCGCCATCGCGGGACTCTGGCTGGGCGGAAGCCCGCAGGCTGTTGATGCGCTGATCGACTTGATCAACGTCTACATCCCCGGTCTGATCGCGCCGTCCGGGGGCATCGCGACGCCGGATCAGGTACAGGCGATCGCGTCCTCGAACTCGGGCGTGCTGGGGTGGACAGGTCTCATCGCCCTCGGCACCCTGATCTGGACCGCGATCGACTGGGTCACCTACTCTCGCAGAGCGGTGCGCGAGCTGTTCGCCATCCCGCCCGACCGGCGCAGCTACTTCCTCCTCAAGGCGCGCGACTTCCTCGCGGCGGTCATCTTCGGCGCCGCTCTCATCCTCGGTGCCGCCCTGAGCACCGTGGGGACCTACGCGGTCGAGTGGATCTTCTCGCTCATCGGGTGGAAAGACACCAGCGCACTCACCGAGATCAGCGTGAGCATCGGCTCGCTGGTGATCGGATTCGCGGTGACCTCCACGGCGCTCGTCGGCTTCTTCCGCTTCCTCACCGGCACGAAGCTGCCGTGGCGGCGCATCTGGCCGGGCGCCATGCTGGGCGGGCTGGGCATCTCGATCCTGCAGCTGGGCGCCGGCCTCCTCCTCAGCTACACCCCGTCCAATCCTCTGCTGGCCACCTTCGCGCTGTTCATCGGGATGCTGCTGTGGTTCCGGCTGCTGGGCATCGTGATCCTCGTCGCGGCGGCGTGGATCGCCGTCGCCGCCAAGGATCACAACGTGGTCATGCTTCCGCCCACGGAGGCGGAGCGGATCGCCGCGGAGCACGCCGCACTGCTCCTCGCCGCCCGGGTACGGCTGCGCACCGCGCAGGAGGCGCGCAGGCAGGCGCCGTGGTACCGCGTGTGGGTCGCCGACCGCGCGGTTCGCGACGCCGAGGAGGAGCTCAGCCAGGTCGAGGCCGCCGCCCCGAAGGTGCCGCAGCATCCGTCCCGTGCCGCAGCGCCGGCGGGCACACCGGCGCCCGCGCCGCCGCCGGCACCGTCGCCGAACGGGAAGCCGGTCACGCGCGGGAAGCGCAGGAAGGCGACGAAGGCCGACGGTGGACCGGCCGAGGAGGCGTGACGGATCCGTCGATGTCGGCGGCGCCGGATAGTCTGGCCGTCGTGTCTCGCCGTGTCCGCATCGCCTCTGTCAACGTCAACGGGATCCGCGCCGCCACGCGCAAGGGCATGCTCGAGTGGCTCGACGCCGCCGACATCGACGTGATGGCCCTGCAGGAGGTGCGTGCGACCGAAGAAGAGCTGCGTGCCGCGCTGCCTGGCTGGGAGATCGTCAACGACGAGGCCCTGAGCAAGGGTCGCGCCGGCGTGGCGGTGGCCAGCCGCATGCCCGCTGTCGATGTGCGTCGCGTGCTCGGGCCCGCCGCCGAGGACGCCGCGGAGGTTCTCGACAGCGCCGGCCGCTGGATCGAGGCCGACTTCGACATCGACGGGGAGCGGCTGATCGTGGTGAGCGCGTATGTGCACACCGGAGAAGCCGATACGCCCAAGCAGGACGCGAAGTGGGCGTTCCTCGACGCCATGGAGAGGCGGATGCCGCAGCTCAAGGCCGCCTCGCCGCTCGCGCTGGTGATGGGCGACCTGAACGTGGGCCACCGGCACTTCGACATCCGCAACTGGAAGGGCAACGTCAAAAAGGCGGGGTTCCTGCCGCGTGAGCGGGCGTACTTCGACCGCTTCTTCGGCGAGGAGGGCGTCCCCACGACCGGCGCCGACGGCTCGGTCGGACCGGGGCTCGGCTGGGTGGACGTGGGCCGACGCTTCCACGGCGACGTCGACGGGCCGTACACCTGGTGGTCGATGCGCGGACGCGCGTTCGACAACGACACCGGATGGCGGATCGACTACCACCTCGCCACCCCCGAGCTCGGCGCCCGCGTCATCGATTACCGCGTGGTCCGCGCCCCCTCGTGGGACACGCGCTGGAGCGACCACTCCCCCGTGGTCGCCGACTACACGCTCGGTCGCTGACGTCCCGCGCGGCGCGGCCGTCGCAACCTGGACCACCGGGGGTCTGGCAGGCGGCTCCGAAGCGTCGACGACGTGAACGGGGGACCACCCGCGGATCGACCGGGCCGAGGCATCCCGTCATCCTGAAATAGGATCGTCTGGTGAGCAAACCCCGTCTGTACTCCGGCATGCAGCCCTCGGCCGACTCCCTCCAGATCGGCAACTACATCGGGGCGCTCATGCAGTGGCGGGACCTGCAGGAGTCGTACGACGCGTTCTTCTCGGTGGTCGACCTCCACGCCCTCACCCAGCCGAACGATCCCGCCGAGCTGCGCGAGAAGACGCGCCGCACCGCTGCGCAGTACATCGCCGCCGGCATCGAGCCCTCGAAGTCCACGCTCTACGTGCAGTCGCACGTGCCCGCGCACGCGGAGCTCGCCTGGATCCTCTCGACCATCACCGGGTTCGGCGAGGCCGGTCGCATGACGCAGTTCAAAGACAAGTCGCAGCGCTACGGCTCCGACGCGACCTCCGTCGGCCTCTTCACGTACCCGGTGCTGATGGCCGCCGACATCCTGCTGTACCAGACCGACATCGTGCCGGTCGGCGACGACCAGAAGCAGCACGTCGAACTGACCCGAGACCTGGCGGAGCGCTTCAACGGCCGCTACGGGACGACCTTCGCGGTGCCGATGCCGGTGATCCAGCAGGAGACCGCGCGCATCTACGACCTGCAGAACCCGACTGCGAAGATGTCGAAGTCGGCGGAATCGGATGCCGGCGTCCTGTGGCTGCTCGACGACCCGGCGGTGTCGGCCAAGAAGATCATGCGGGCCGTCACCGACTCCGAAGGGTCGGTGCGGTACGACCGCGAGGCCAAGCCGGGCGTGTCGAACCTGCTCGTGATCTACGCGGCTCTCACCGGCCGGCAGATCCCGGCGATCGAGGACGAGTACGCCGGCCGCGGCTACGGCGACTTCAAGAAGGGCCTCGCCGAGGTCGTGGTCGATGAGTTCGGACCGGTGCGCGAGCGCGCCCTGCAGATGCTCGACGACCCGGCCGAGCTCGACCGCGTGCTCGCCGCGAACGCGGCGAAGGCGCAGGACGTCGCCGACCGGACCCTCGCGGACGTGTACGACAAGGTCGGCCTCCTGCGCCGCACCCGCTGAGGCTCGGGCCGGTCTGCCAGCCCTCGCGGGTGGCTGCGCCACCCGCGAGCGGCCGGCGCAGCGCGCAGCGGCCGGCTGACTCCGCATCCGGCGCACAATTCAGGCGCAGCCCGGATCTGCGTGCCGGGATCGGGCATGCGACCCCGATACGCCTGAATTATGCGCCGCCGCCAGCGCACGCAACGCGCCAGCGCTACGCCTGGCGACCGAGGGTCCGAAGGATGCCCCCTAGGGCAGATCGCACCATGTCGGGGTTGTACATGACGTCTTCGGCAAGGGGTCGCAGGGTGGCATACCCCAGGTTCGCGGCGGCGAGATCGCGCCGGCGGTCGCTTCGCTGCTTCTCCCAGCCCTCGTGGTGGGCCCGGCTGTCGCATTCGACGATGAGCCGGTCCTCCACGACGAAGTCGACTCGACCGACACCCAGGATCTTCACTTGAGCCTGGTACCGGAGCCCGGCCTGTCGGAGTATCAGCCGCATGAAGGTCTCCGGCCCGGATTCTGCGGTGCCGTCCGCCAACCGCAGGATCGCCCGGCAGCGAGCGGGTAACACCTCGAACACGCTCTGCAGCTCGGCCCACGTCATCAATCCAAGGTGCAGCACGCTGTCGACGGTGGCGACCGCGGCCCGCACCGGCTGACACCGCACCGCCTGAGCCACTGCGTCGAAGAGCGAGACGCAGCCGAGACTGGCGCTGCTGTCGCTGAGCGGCCACCAATGCAGAACCACTCCCTTCTGCGAGTTCCGGTGCAGCCGCTGATGAGGGTCGTCCGGTGAACGCAGGCGCGACATCGTTCGTTCGACGTGCACATGGAGAAGGGAACCGTCGAGCACGAACACGCCCAGGAGCACAAGAAGCGAGACGCAGGCGAGGCGGCCGCCGACCCGCACCGCGCGGTCGATTCCGTTCGTCGACGCGGCGAGCATATACCGGTCACGGCGAACCCGCAGCAGCCGCCCCTCCCGCACCGCGCGGGTGATCTGTTTCGGTCGGATGCCGGCAGCGATGAGGTCGGCTCGCCGCAGCACGTCGTCACGACCTGGATAGACGGTCCGCATCCGTTCACCCTGGCGAAGTCTGGCCTACCTGCGGCGGGATCCGACACGCATCGGGGAGATCCAGCCGCCGGCACAGGCTGTGGAGGAAGAGGCATCACGGACCGCAACTCAGGCAATCCTCGGCAACGGCGGGCTTACGCGGAGTAGGGGCGGCGATCCGCCTGAGTTGTGCGCCGCAGATCCGCATAGGCTGAGCCGATGCAACCGGTGACCCTTCGCACCGCGCGGCTCGAGCTGTCGCTCCCCCGCGCGGACGACGTCGACGCGATCCATGCCGCCTGTCAAGACCCCGACATCCAGCGGTACACGCGGGTCCCGTCGCCGTACACGCGCGCCGACGCGGAGAAGTTCATCGACGCGGTCGCCGAGCAGTGGGCGGGCGACCTGCATCGCACCTGGGTGATCCGCGAGGGCAACGCTCTGGTCGGGACCATGGGGTTCTACCGCCTGGACGGTCAGGGCAACGGCGAGATCGGCTACTGGATGGCGCCCGACCAGCGCGGCGGTGGACGCCTCCGCGAAGCCGCCGGCGCGGCGATCGAGTGGGGGTTCTCCCGCGAGGGCGCCGACCTCACCCGCATCGAGTGGCGTGCCGTCGTGGGCAACGAGCCGTCAGCGCGGGTCGCACGGGCGCTGGGCTTCCGCTTCGAGGGCACGCTCCGCCAGGCACTCGTGAACGCGCAGGGGCGCACGGACGGCTGGATCGCATCGCTCCTGCGAACGGACGACCGGATGCCGCAGCCCTGGCCCGTGCTCCCGGACTGAGCAGCCCGCGTGTCGCCGGCGCATGGCAGGATGAGCGCATGCCCGAGATGCCCGAGGTGCAGGGACTCGTCGACTTCCTCCGCGAGCGGCTCACGGGCGTGCGCATCGCACGCGCAACGGTCGCCAACATCGCGGCGCTGAAGACGTACGACCCTCCGATCGATGCCCTGAAGGATGCCGAGATCACCGGTGCCACGCGTCGTGGCAAGTTCATCGACCTCGCCACGACCGGGCCGCACCTGGTCTTCCACCTCGCGAAGGCCGGATGGCTGCGCTGGTACGACGAGCTGCCGAAGACGGTGATCCGGCCGGGGAAGACGCCCATCGCCCTGCGCGTCGCACTCGAGGACGGCGCGGGGTTCGACCTCACCGAGGCGGGGACGAAGAAGTCGCTCGCGGTGTACGTGGTGCGCGAGCCGGCCGACGTGCCGGGCATCGCACGCCTGGGTCCCGACCCGCTCGACCCGTCCTTCACGCGCGACGTGTTCGCGTCGCTGCTCGAGGGCCGGCGCACCCAGATCAAGGGCGTGCTGCGCGACCAGATGATCATCGCCGGCGTCGGGAACGCGTACTCCGACGAGATCCTGCACGCGGCGAAGATGTCGCCGTACGCGCTGGCCTCGTCCCTGAGTTCCGAAGACGTCGACCGGCTGTTCGCCGCGATGACCGAGACGCTGACGGATGCCGTGGCCGAGGCATCCGGAAAGCCGCCGGCCGAGCTGAAAGACGCCAAGCGCCGCGGCATGCAGGTGCACGGCCGGCGTGGCGAGAAGTGCCCGGTCTGCGGTGACGAGGTGCGCAGCGTGTTCTTCGCCGACAACTCGCTCGAGTACTGCCCCACCTGTCAGACCGGGGGCAAGATCCTCGCGGATCGACGGCTCTCGCGCCTGCTGAAGTAGGCACGACCCGTCGCGAGGCGCGGGCGGCGGTCAGTCGCCGGTCGTGCCCATGAGCACGCGGGCGTCGTCGTCGACCCAGTCCAGCGACTTCGACACGGCTTTGCGCCACTGCCGGTACCGGCGCTCGCGCTCGTCGTCCGGCATCCGTGGCTCGAAGCGCACGTCCTCCCGCCAGTGCGCGCGCAGCTCGTCGCGGTCCCGCCACACCCCGGTCGCGAGGCCCGCGGCGTACGCCGCGCCCAGCGCCGTCGTCTCGACGACCTTCGGTCGCACGACG
Source organism: Microbacterium timonense (assembly GCF_900292075.1). Lineage (GTDB taxonomy): Bacteria > Actinomycetota > Actinomycetes > Actinomycetales > Microbacteriaceae > Microbacterium > Microbacterium timonense. The sequence goes on along the minus strand of NZ_OLMV01000009.1, from coordinate 91,122 downwards.
GGGATGCCGAGGACATCGGCCTGGAACTGCATCAGCAGGTCGTCGCGGGTCATGCCGCCGTCCACCCGCAGCTCGTCGAGCTCGCGACCGGTGTCGGCGACGACCGCCTCGATGACGTCGCGCGTCTGGAACGCCGTCGACTCGAGGGCGGCGCGGGCGATGTGCGCCTTGTTGACGTAGCGCGTGAGCCCGACGAGGGCACCACGGGCGTCGGGTCGCCAGTAGGGTGCGAACAGGCCCGAGAACGCCGGTACGAAGTAGGCACCGCCGTTGTCGTCGACCGTGGCGGCGAGGGTCTCGACGTCTTCGGAGCGCTGGATGATGCCGAGATTGTCGCGCAGCCACTGCACGAGCGAGCCGGTGACGGCGATCGAGCCCTCCAGCGCGTAGCGCGCCGGCTCGTCGCCGATCCGGTACCCGACCGTGGTGATGAGTCCGCTGCCGGAGCGCACGATCTCGGTACCGGTGTTGACTAGGAGGAAGTTGCCCGTGCCGTATGTGTTCTTCGACTCGCCGGCATCGAACGCGGCCTGGCCGAACGTCGCCGCCTGCTGGTCGCCGAGGATGCCGGCGATGGGCACACCGTCGAGCACGGACGGCAGCTGCGAATGCCCCCTGACCTCGGACGACGACCGGATCTCCGGCATCATCGCGCGCGGGATGCCCCACAGCTCGAGGAGGTCGTCATCCCAGTCCAGCGTGCGCAGGTCCATGAGCAGGGTGCGTGAGGCGTTGGTGACGTCAGTGACGTGGATGCCGCCGCGCGCACCGCCGGTGAGGTTCCACACCACCCAGGTGTCGGGCGTGCCGAAGAGCAGGTCGCCGGCTTGGGCTGCCGCGCGCGCTCCGGGGACGTTGTCGAGGATCCAGGCGACCTTGGATGCCGAGAAGTAGGTGGCCAGCGGCAGCCCGGTCGTCTCGGCGAACCGGTCGACGCCTCCCTCCGCGATCAGTTCGTCGATGCGCGGCTGGGTGCGCGTGTCCTGCCACACGACGGCGTTGTGCACCGGTCGTCCGGTGCGCCGCTCCCACACGATCGCGGTCTCGCGCTGGTTCGTCACGCCGATCGCCGAGACGTCGGATGCCGTCACCCGGGCGCGGGTGAGGCAGGACGCGATCACCCACTCGGTGTTGGTCCAGATCTCGACGGGGTCGTGCTCCACACGCCCGGCGCGAGGGAAGATCTGCTCGTGCTCACGCTGCGAGACGGCGACGATCCCGCCGTCCGGGTCGAACACGATCGCCCGCGTGGAGGTGGTCCCCTGGTCGATCGCCAGCACGTGATCGGACAACATCGTCTCCTTCCCTCACCACCGATCCGTTTGTGCGAAGAACACGCCGTGAAGCGCATCGCCGGAACGGCGTGTTCTCCGCACAAACGGAATCCGGGTCGGGCGCGAACCCGACGTGAGAACACGCTACCGGTCGCGCGACCGCGGGCTGGTCAGCGGACGGATGCCGCGGTCCAGGTGGGGTCGGCCGCGTGCACGCGTGCCAGCCCGCGCTCGACCTCGCGCTGCACGCGCGCATCGTCCCACCCGAGCACAGGTGCCACGGCGACCGCGACCTCGAGGGCCGCGTCGCGAGTGGCTGCCCCGGTGAACGCCAGTGAGGTGCGGCGCAGGAGGAGGTCGTCCAGGTGCACGACCGCCTCGGCCTCCGCCAGGTACCGCATCTCACCCGAGCTGTAGCCGGGCGCGTGCTCGAGGGGGGCGTCGGCGGGGTCGGCGGCGATGGCGCGGATGACGTCGGCGGCGACCGTGCCGTATCGGTCGAGCAGCGCCGCCGCCCGGGCGGTCGGGAGCGGCCCGGCGTGAGCGGCGATCCACTGCTGCCGGGCGCGCTCTGTCGTGGGGAACCCGCGTCCGCCACCGATCGGCAGGCCCTTGGTCGAGCGACGGCGGGGCTGGGCGAGCAGGGCCAGCGCGCGGTCGGTGACGTGCTCGGCAGATGCCCGGAACGTCGTCCACTTGCCGCCGACGAGGCTCAGCACCGTGGCATCCCCACCCGTGAGCCGCTCCGCCTCGACGCGGTAGTCGCGCGAGACGAATCCGGGCGCCAGGTCGCCGTGGCCCGGAAGCGGACGGACGCCCGAGAACCGGTAGACGATGCGGGACCGATCCACGGCGATCTCCGGCAGCACCTGTGCGATGAGGTCGATGAAGTAGTCGACCTCCTCGTCGGTGCACACGATGGGATCGCCCATGTCGTGTTCGAGGTCGGTGGTGCCGACCAGCACCCGCCCCTTGAGGGGGTAGATCAGGACGATCCGCCCGTCCTCGTTCTCGAAGAAGAGCTCGCGACCGCCCGTCGCCGCGAGCAGCTCGGGGTGGTCGAGCACGATGTGCGATCCCTTGGTGCCAGCCATGTAGCGCGTCGGATCCCCGAGTGCGGCGTTGGTGAGGTCGGTCCACGGCCCGCTGGCGTTGATGACGACGGATGCCGCGAACGAGGTCTCTGCGCCGCTGCCGGCATCCCGCAGGATCACGTGACCGTCCCGCACGCCGACGGCTGCGGTGTAGTTGGCGGCACGGGCGCGCGCGCCCCCGGCCGCACGGCCGTCGCGCATCACGTCGAGGGCGAGCCGCTCGGGATCGTGGAGCGAGGCGTCCCAGTAGGTCGCGGTGTACTTCACGGCCGGGTTGAGCTCGGGCAGCTGCTGGAGCGAGCGCGTGCGTCCGTGGAACGTGTGCCGGGGCACCGTGCCCTTGCCGAGAAGTCCTCCACCGCGCGAGAACGAGTCGTAGATCACGAGGCCGATCTTGATGAGCGCGGCGCCGCGCTCGCGCGGCCGGCCGGCGCCGTGCCGGAGGAAGCGCAGCGGCGCCGTCAGCACGCCCGAGAACGTGGAGAAGATCGGGATCGTCGTCTGCAACGGCCGGACGAAATGCGGCGCGGTGCGCAGCAGCGCGTTGCGCTCGGTGACCGCCTCGTGCACCAGCCGGAACTCGCCGTTCTCGAGATACCGGATGCCGCCGTGGATCATGTGCGACGAGGCCGCCGAAGCGCCACTGACGAAGTCGGAGCGCTCGACGAGCGCGACGTCGACCCCCTGCAGCGCCAGGTCGCGGAACGTCGCCAGCCCGTTGATGCCGCCGCCGATGATGAGCACGTCGGCGTAGGGCCGCTCCGCAAGCTCACGGAACCCGGCGGTCATCTGCTCGGCGATCCCGGACGGGTCGCCCTGCACCGGTGCACCTGCCGCCTCTGCCGTGCTCATCGTCTTCACACCCCCACCCCAGGCTACGTCGCCGCGCGGAAACCGGGCCGCACGACGCCCGGGACTTCATGCGGCGACATGGAATGAATGGCGGGAAGCCGCGTTGACTACACTCGAGAGCATCAACGTGCTCCGGGGTCGGTGAGAATCCGAACCGGCGGTGACAGTCCGCGAGCCGCGGCATCCGCACCCGATGACGGTGCCGCCGAGGCCGATCCGGTGGAACTCCGGAACCGACGGTGATGCGACGGGTATCCGTCGCTAGTCCGGATGGGAGGCAGCACGGGCGGCGCCACGCGCGCCGCAGCTTCCCGCGCCCCGGAGCGTCGACAACGACGGATAGAGGGGCCGAATGGCGAGCGAGGCGGAACGCGACGCGATGCGTCGAGCGCTGACGATCGCGCGGCAGGGCCCGCGGGGCGTGAACCCGCAGGTCGGCGCCGTGCTGTTGTCGGCCGACGGCGAGCTGCTCGCGGAAGGCTGGCACCGGGGCGCCGGGACGCCGCACGCCGAGGTCGATGCGCTGTCGAAGCTGGCTCCGGGCGCTGCGCGCGGCGCGACGGCGGTGGTCACGCTCGAGCCCTGCAACCACCACGGACGCACGGGGCCGTGCTCCGAGGCGCTCATCGCCGCCGGCGTCGCCCGCGTCGTGTTCGCGGTGCCCGACCCGGGCGTGCGCTCCTCCGGCGGCGCCGCGCGTCTGCGGGATGCGGGCGTCGACGTCGAGTCGGGCGTGCTCGCGGATGAGGCGACCCCGCTGCTGGAGTCCTGGCTCACCGTGCAGCGGCTCGGCCGCCCGCACGTGACGGTCAAGTGGGCGCAGAGCCTCGACGGCCGGGCTGCGGCATCCGACGGCACCAGTCAGTGGATCACCGGCCCTGCCGCCCGCGCCGACGTCCACCGGCGACGGGCTCAGGCCGATGCCATCGTGGTCGGCATCGGCACCGTGCTCGCCGACGACCCGGCCCTGACGGCGCGCACCGACGACGGCGCGCTGCGCGAGCACCAGCCGGTTCCCGTCGTGCTCGGCGCGCGCAGCGTCCCCGGCACGGCGGCCGTGCGCCGCCACCCTCACCCGTATCTGCAGTACCGCGGCGATGCCGCATCGGGCGGCCTCACCGGCGTGCTCGAGGACCTGCGCGCCCGGGGTGTGCAGCGCGTGTTCGTCGAGGGCGGCCCCGCTGTCGCGTCCTCGTTCCTGCGCGAGGGCCTCGCCGACGAGCTGCTCGTCTATGTGGCGCCGGTTCTGCTGGGCGGTGACCGGCTCGCCGTTCGCGACGTGGGCGTGCGCACCATCGGCGACGCGCACCGGCTGACCGTGACATCGGTCACCCCCCTCGGCGACGACCTGCTCTACGTCGCCCGTCCCGCGCCGGAGGCGGCCCACCGTGGCGTCGCGCTCCACGCGGTCACCACGTCCTCGGAAGGAGACGGCTGATGTTCACCGGAATCGTGGAGGAGATCGGCGAGATCACCGCTGTGGCCCCGGACGGCGACGGCGTACGGGTGACCGTGCGCGGACCGAAGGCCGTGTCGGATGCCGCCCACGGCGACTCCATCTCGGTCAGCGGCGTCTGCCTGACCGTGGTCGACCAGGGTGCGGACTGGTTCGCCGCCGACGTGATGAAGCAGACGCTCGACATGTCCACCCTCGCCGGCGTCGTCCCCGGCCGTGCCGTCAATCTCGAGCGTGCCACGGCCGCACACGGCCGGCTGGGCGGCCACATCGTGCAGGGCCACATCGACGGCACCGGCGAGGTGCTGGAGGTGCGTCCGGGCGCGCAGTGGCGGGTGCTGCGCATCTCGCTGCCCGCCCACCTCGCTCCGCTCGTGGTCGACAAGGGGTCGATCGCGGTGGACGGCGTCTCGCTCACCGTCAGCGCCGCCAGCCCCGCCCCCTCGACAGACGCGGGAACCGCATCCCCGGCCGGCGAAGCCTGGTTCGAGGTCTCGCTGATCCCGGAGACGCTCGCGGCCACCACGCTGGGTGAGCGCGTCCCCGGTGACCGCGTGAACCTCGAGACCGACATCCTGGCGCGCCACGTGCAGCGCCTCCTCTCTTTCACCACCGCGGCTCCGGCCGCCCAGGCAGTTCCCGCGGACGCGTCCGCACCGACGGAAGGAGGCTCCGAATGAGCCTTGCCACGATCCCCCAGGCGCTGGAGGCGCTGCGCGCCGGCCGGCCGGTCATCGTCGCCGACGATGAGAACCGCGAGAACGAAGGCGATGTCGTGCTGTCGGCCCAGCTCGCGACGCCCGAGTGGGTCGCCTGGACCGTCCGGTGGACCAGCGGGTTCCTGTGCGCGCCGATGCCGACGGACTGGGCGGACCGGCTCGATCTGCCTCCCATGGTCGAGAACAACGAGGACGCGCGGGGCACGGCCTACACCGTGAGCGTGGATGCCGCCGACCGCGTGTCGACCGGGATCAGCGCCGTCGACCGCGCCCACACGCTGAACGTCCTGGCTGACCCGGAGTCCACTCCGGCCAGCGTGATCCGCCCCGGCCACATCCTGCCGCTGCGTGCGGTCGACGGCGGCGTGCGCGAGCGCGCGGGGCACACCGAGGCGGCCGTCGAGCTCATGAAGCTCGCCGACCTCGCACCCGTCGGTGTCATCGGCGAGGTGGTCGCCGAGGACGGGAGCATGATGCGGATGCCCGGGCTCCAGGAGCTCGGCGCGCAGTACGACATCCCGGTGATCACCATCGAGCAGCTCACCGCCTACCTCGACGAGCACGCGCCGTGCGACCCGGCGACCCGCAGCGGCCACAAGCGGCGGGTGAGCCTGCGGGCCGAGGCGAACGTGCCGACGTCGCACGGTGCGTTCCGGTTCCTCGCATACAAGGATCGCGTGACCGGCACCGACCACATCGCGGTCGTCTCGGGCGAACTCGGCGACGCGCCGCTGGTGCGTGTGCACTCCGAGTGCCTGACCGGTGAGGCCTTCGGTTCGCTCAAGTGCGAGTGCGGGCCGCAGCTGGAGGCCGCGCTGGATGCGATCGAGCAGGACGGGGGCGTCGTCATCTACATGCGCGGTCACGAGGGCCGTGGGATCGGGCTGATCAACAAGCTCCGCGCGTACTCCCTGCAGGAGCGGGGGCTGGACACCGTGGACGCCAACCTCGCCCTGGGCCTGCCTGCCGACGCTCGCGACTACGCCGCCGCCGCCGGCATCCTGGCTGACCTCGGCGTCGAGCGGGTGCGCCTGCTGACCAACAACACCGACAAGGTGCACCAGCTGCGCGAGCTGGGCCTCGACATCGTCGAGCAGGTGCCGCTGCTGGTGGGGGTCGGACCGAACAACCACCAGTACCTGGCGACCAAGCGCGACCGCATGGGGCACCTCATCGCCGAAGAAGACCTGGCCGACGCACTGGCCCAAATGCACGAGGGAGCAGAACGATGAGCGGCAAGGGCGCACCCCAGGCCACCACAGATCTCGACGCCACGGGCGTGAACGTGGTGGTGGTCGCCGGTACCTGGCACGAGGCGATCACCGACGGCCTCATCGCCGGCGCACAGCGCGCTCTGGACGCGACCGGCGCATCGCACCGCCTGGTGCGCGTGCCCGGTTCGTTCGAACTGCCCGTCGTCGCGAAGGCCGCGCTGGATGCCGGCGCCGACGCCGTGGTGGCGCTCGGCGTCATCATCCGCGGCGGGACCCCTCACTTCGAGTTCGTCTCGAACGCCGCAACGGACGGGCTGACCCGTGTCGCACTGGACACCGGCAAGCCCGTCGGCTTCGGCGTCCTGACCCTCGATGACGAAGCACAGGGTCTCGCCCGGGCGGGTCTGGAGGGTTCGGAGGAGGACAAGGGCTTCGAGGCCGCGGACGCCGCGATCCGCACCGCGCTGGTGCTGCGCGCGCTTCGACAGCCGCAATGAGCAGTCGGGATCTCTCGATCAGCCCGGCAGGCGAGCCGCACCGACGAAAGGCATGAGCAGCCACCCGACCTTCAGGTAGGCTGATGGCATGGAAATCCTCCGCCACGTCGTCGTGCTCGTCCACCTCGTCGGCTTCGCCATCCTCTTCGGGGCCTGGGTCGTCGAGGCGGTGAACCGCAAGCGCCGCTTCACCCGCCTGATGGACTGGGGTCTGGCGATCGCCGCGGTCGCCGGCCTCATCCTCGCCGCGCCGTGGGGGCTCGACCACGACCTGAACTACGTCAAGCTCGGCATCAAGCTCGTCATCCTGCTCGTCATCGGCGCGCTCCTGGGCATCGGGCGCGGCCGCCAGCGCACGACCGGCGCCGTCCCGCCGGTGATGTTCTGGGCCGTGGGGGTGCTGACGCTGACCAACGCCGCACTCGCCGTCATCTGGCGCTGACCGCGGGATCGGCCCGGCCCCGGCGCCCGGCTGACCTTCGGCGACGTCTCCGACACACGTGCGCCCCGCCGACATGCTCGGCGGGGCGCACGTGTGCCCGCACTCCGACCTGCCGCGTCGCGGGAGTAGACTCGAAGCTTGTGCCGGGCGACCCCGCCCGCACTCACGGTGATCCAGTGCAGTGCCGCGTGACGCGTCACCCCTGCGCCGTGCGGACGCCCGCCGCCCCATCCGACCCGGATGCTCCGCCCCGCGCAATTCCCAGGTGACAATGACCTCCCCCACCACTGCCGTCCCCGCGGCGGCTCCCGCAAATCCCCGTTCCCGCGTCATCCTCGCGAGCCTCGTCGGCACGACCATCGAGTTCTACGACTTCTACGTCTACGCCACGGCCGCGGTCCTCGTCTTCCCGATCCTCTTCTTCCCCACGGGCAACGACACCACCTCACTGCTGCTGTCCTTCAGCGTGTTCGGCGCCGCGATGATCGCGCGGCCGCTCGGCGCGATCGTGTTCGGCCACTTCGGCGACCGGTTCGGCCGCAAGGCCACGCTCGTCGCGTCCCTCCTCACGATGGGGATCGCGACGTTCCTCATCGGCTGCCTGCCCACCTACAACGAGATCGGGGTCTGGGCGGCCGTGCTGCTGCTCGTCCTCCGCCTCTTCCAGGGCTTCGCGCTGGGCGGCGAGTGGTCGGGCGCGGCTCTGGTCGCCACCGAGAACGCCCCGAAGGGCAAGCGCGCCTGGTACGGCACGTTCCCGCAGCTCGGAGCGCCGCTGGGTTTCATCATCGCGAACTCGGTGTTCCTCGCCATCAACTACCTGCTCCCACACCCCGAGGGTGCCGGTCAGCGTTCGGCCGACTTCCTCGCCTGGGGATGGCGGGTGCCCTTCCTCTTCTCTGCGGTGATGGTGATCATCGGTCTGTGGGTGCGGCTGCGCCTGGTGGAGTCCGAGACGTTCGTCAAGGCCGAGCAGAAGGGCGTCATCCGCCGGTTCCCCCTCGGGACGGTGATCCGGCACCACTGGTGGCACCTGATCCTCGGCACGTTCATCATGCTCGCCACGTACGTGCTGTTCTACCTGATGACGAACTTCACCCTCTCGTACGGCACGAAGGCTGCCGACCTCGAGACCGCCTCCGCCGCCGCCCAGAAGGCGGCAGATGCGGCCGGCACCGCGTTCGACCCCGCCGCGTTCGCCGCACAGTTCTACCCGGGCCAGGGCTTCGGCTACACCGACTTCGTGCTGATGCAGATCATCGGCGTGGTGTTCTTCGGCATCTTCACGCTGCTGTCCGGCCCGATCGCCGACGCGATCGGCCGCCGCCGGCTGCTGCTGTGGGTGACCGGACTCATCATCGTCTTCGGGTTCACGTTCAACCTGTTCCTCTCGCCGCAGCTGGACCCCAAGTTCACCGGTGCGCTCACGCAGGCCTTCCTCATCTTCGGGTTCATGCTCATGGGGTCGACGTTCGGACCGATGGGTGCGGTGCTTCCCGAGCTGTTCCCGACGAACGTCCGATACTCCGGATCGGCGATCTCGTACAACGTCTCGTCGATCCTCGGGGCTGCTCTCGCGCCGATCGTCGCCGTCTGGCTGTGGGCGTCGGCGGGTGGCAGCCCGGTGCTCGTCGGGCTGTACCTCTCGGCGATGGGGGTGCTGACCTTCATCGCGCTGATCCTCGCCCCCGAGACGAAGAACGTCGACTATGACGCCGATCTCGGCGTGGGGGCCACCGGCTCGCTCTGACCCGACCGGATCGACGAGCGGATGCCGCGGCCAGTCGGTCGCGGCATCCGCTCTTCTCGTGCGCGGGTGATCACGCCCGCCGCTCGTGCCGCAGCGGCATGACGTGCGCGGGAATGTCCGCGGAGGCGGGGAACTCGCACCGGAACTCGCCCTCGTAGCCGAACAGGAACCCGAAGAACCGGTTGCGCACCTCGAGGCGGATGCGGAACACCTGCGCACGCTCGTCGAAGCTCTCGCGGAGCTCTGCGCGGCCGCTGAAGATCATCGGGAAGCGGAAGCCTGCAACCCCGGCGTAGAAACGCTGGGCACCCGACCGCAGGAGAAGGGAGCCGTCCGGTTCGGCGACGAGCTCGAGATCGACGGCGAGGTGCTGGTGCGTGCCGAGATAGTCGATGATCCGGCCGTCCCGGCCGAGGATCATGGTGGCGTCGAAACGGCGCAGGGCTCGAGGCATCCGGAAGTGTCGCACGAACGTGACCGTCTCGCGCCCGAACGGGTCCAGGTACGGGTAGTTCTCGATCGTGAACGGGATGTCTTCACCCGCCTCGGGGACGAGGATGTTGCGGAAGCGTCCGATCTGAAGGAACGGGACCGTCCACCACGGGCCGCGGCGGACCCTGGTCATGGTGCCGCGGCCGACGCAGGCGTAGCCGGTACCGAGGCCCACGCCGAACCGGCGTTGCAGCATGGGGTGGAGACGATCGAAATCCTCTCCCATCGCTCTCGCGAACATCGAGGTCGTGGTCTTCGTCCCGCCGCTCACGGTTGCGCCAGCTCTTGCAGCGTCGCCGGGGCATCCGCCATCACGTGCCGGTGCGGAGCGCGCCGCTCGCACCGAGCCGCGCGCGGGCGTCGGGAGCGCCACCACCACAGCACGCTGCGCAGCGGCCACCTCTCGGGCGGAGTGCCCGTCTCCGCCCAGATCCGCAGTCGGTCGAAGCTCCACGCGGTGGCCCAGCCGATCAGCGGCCGCACGAGGAGATCCAGGCCGCGGCCCCAATTGGGGGCATAGTCGTACCCCGTCGAGAACAGGACAGCGTCCCCGTCCGGGCGGTACCGCCAGTACCCGCGGCCCGCGCCGAGCGGGGACAGACGAGTGTCGGCGTCGAAGCGCAGAGCGGACGTGGCCGTGCCATCGGGACGCAGGCGTTCACCGATCGTGGTGCCCGTGCCGGTGATCACGCACCCGGGCAGCCGACGTTCATAGACGAATCGCGTGCCGCCGCCGGCCAGTGGCGCTGTCGGAACGATGCGGCTGAAGCGCGCGTCCCACCGCGTGTGCTGGGCGGGGTCCTGGGTCAACTCCCACACGCGTTCCATCGGCGCGGCGATGCGGATGCTCACGAAGAGGGGGCGCATCCTCACCAGAGTCCTGCGATCAGGGTGGTCAGCCCGCACAGCGTCGTGAAGGCGACGGGGATGCTCAACACGATCGTGCCCCACACCGTCATCGCCCGGACGAAGCGCACGCCCTTCTGCGGCTGCCCCAGCATGCTGATCGAAGAGAGCGCGGCCGCAGACGCGATGATGACGCCCGACACCGCGGGCACCGCCACTGTCGCGGGGACCACCGGGAACGCGATGAGCAGCCAGGAGATGAGACCCGTCGGCGACGGCCAGAGGAGCGTGGCCAGTCCGAGGCAGCCCGACACCACGACGATGCAGACGTTCACGATGGTCAGCACGCGGAACCAGCGCTCCCGCCAGAGCCCGACGTCGGCGGGGTCACCACCGGCCGCGGCGGGGGCCGCTCCCGCAGCGTCGGCGGTCATGCCTGCACCTCCGCGATGAGGTCGAGCAGCTCACGCAGCGGCTTGCGGAGGATGCGGACCCTCACCAGGGGAAGCGACAGCTTGAGCAGCCGGAGGCCCCGGTCGAGCAGCCGCTGCGTGCGCTCCCTGCCGTCGGAGGTGTCGTACACCCAGAACAACGCGAGCAGCAGATGGCCGAGCATCAGCGCAGCCGGCAGGTCCTGCTCGAACTCGGCGGGGAGCTTGTCTCGCGCTCCGGCGACGGCTTCGCGGAAGAGCCCGACGACGATCTCACGGGACGCGGAAGAGTCGCTGGACAGCGGGTTGATCGACGATCGCGGCGAGACCGCGGCCGAGAGGAACTCCGGCGCGAACCGGTGGTACGGCTCCAGCTGCGCCAGGCCGGTGCGGAAGACGATGCCGAGCCGGTCGACGAGGTCGTCGCTGGATTCCAGCAGCGGCAGGGCGGCGGCGCGATGCTGCTGCTGGACGTCCAGATACAGCTCCTGCACGAGGTCGTTCTTGGACGCGAAGTGGTAGTTCGTCGTCCCGACGGAGACGCCGGCCTCACCGGCGATGAGTCGGATGGTCGTCTGGTCGTACCCGCGCTCACGGAACGAGCGCAGGGCTACGTCGCGGAGGAGAGCTCGCGTGCGCTCGCTCTTGGTGGGTGCACCGCTAGAACTGGACATGTTCAGAAGCTAGCAGCGTTTCTGAACACGTTCAAGAACGGATCTCGTCGACCGGCAGGCGCCCCAGACGACGGATGCCGCCGCACGACGCGTGCAGCGGCATCCGGCTCCGGCGCGCGGTTCAGTCCAGGAAGAGCGCGCGCAGCCGTTTGGTGGTGAAGACGAGCCCGACCCCGATCATGACGACGAAGTAGAGCACGTGCCACCACATGTCGGGCGACAGGATGCCGGTCGTCAGGCCGCGCACCAGCTCCACACCGTGCCAGAGCGGGAATGCCATGATGATGCGCTGGATCCACTCCGGGTAGACGGTGATCGGATACAGCGTCGCGGAGAAGAGGAACATCGGCAGCAGCACGAAGTTGATCCAGTCCATGTGCTGGAAGGTCTTCATGTAGCTCGTGACCGCCATGCCCAGGCTCGCGAAGCCGAACGCGATCAGCAGCACGGCGGGGATGGCGAGGATCGCCGTCCAGGCGAGGTTCAGCCCCAGCAGCTGCATGATGACCATGAACCCGGTGGCATACAGCAGTCCGCGCAGCAGCGCGTAGAGGATCTCGCCGAGGGCGACATCCAGCGGACCCAGAGAGGTCGCGAGCATGCCCTCGTAGAGCTTGCCGTAGTTGAGCTTGAAGAAGACGTTCCACGTGGAGTCGTAGATCGCGCCGTTCATCGCCGAGACCGCGAGCAGGGCGGGCGCGATGAACGCCGCGTACGAGACCTCCTCGCCGCTGGAGGTGGGGACGTCGCCGATGATCGCGCCGAGCCCGATCCCCATCGAGGCGAGATAGAAGACCGGTTCGAAGAATCCGGAGAACACCACGATCCAGCTGGACGACCGCGCTGCGATGAGGCCGCGCTGGACGACCGATTGCGGATTGCCCGCCCACAGGGCGCGCACGCCGCCGACCCGAGTCGGGGCATCCGTCAGGGTCGACGCGCTCATTTCGCGAGCCTCCTCTCGAAGAGCCGCCGGCCCACGACGAGGCCGCCGATGGCCAGGGCGAGCAGGTACACCACGTGCACGACGATCATGAGCGGCGCCATCGGCTGGCCGTACGTGACGAGCCTGCCGAGCTCGGTCGCATGCCATAGCGGGGAGATCCACCCGATCCACTGCAGCCACAGCGGCAGGGTCGCGAGCGGATAGAAGGTGCCCGAGAAGAGGAACATCGGCATGAAGATGAAGCGCTGGACCAGCGCGAACTGACCCTTGTCGTCTTCGATCGAGGCGGCGTACGCCATGAGGGGGACGCCGAAGGAGAGGCCGCCGAGCAGCGCGATGAAGATCGCCAGCCAGGCCGTGCCCGGTCGCGTGGCGTCCGGCTGCAGCCAGGCGAAGAAGATCACGATGAAGACGAAGTACAGCGCGACCGTCAGGCCCATGCGCGCTCCCGCCCCGGCCACCACGCCGTTGGCGATCTGACCCGACGACAGCGGCGAGGCGTTGAACCCGTAGAAGTAACGGCGCCATTTGAAGCCCGCCATGACGGGGTAGGTGAACTCCTCCGAAGCCACCGCGACCGCCGAGGTCATGAGCAGCGCCGGCGCGACGAAGACGAGGTACGGCACCTCTTGGTCGCCCACCACGATGGGCGCGTCGATGAGCGCGGCCAGGCCGACGGCGAGACCGAGGAGGTAGAGCACCGGCTGGCCCAGGGCGCCGACGATGATCGTCCACCCGTAGGCGCGCATCGCACGCACCATGTGCTCGGTGACGTAGAAGGAGCCCAGGGCACGCGGCTTGCGGCCCCACTCCATCGCCTCGGCGCGGAGCTCTTCGAGTCCCGGGTGCGTCGTCGTGTCGCCGGCCGTCTGGGGCGGCATCCGCGAGCTCCCCGGCTGGCTGCCCGGCTGGTCGCTCATTCGATCAGCGACCTTCCGGTCAGGCGCAGGAAGACGTCCTCCAGGCTCGAGCGGCGCACGAGCGAGGTCAGCGGGTTCAGACCTCGCAGCGTGACGGCCTCGAGTGCCGCCTCGCCGTTGTGCGCGTACACCAGCACGCGGTCGGGCAGCACCTCGACCCGGTCGCCGATGCCTTCCAGCTGCGGCGCGACCTGCTCGTTGCGGTCGGATCCGAACCGCACCTCGAGCACCTCGCGGCTGGAGTACTCGCGGATGAGCGAGGCCGGGGTGCCCTCGGCCATGATCCGGCCCTTGTCCACGACGATGAGCCGGTCGCACAGCTGCTCGGCCTCGTCCATGTAGTGCGTCGTGAGCACGAGCGTGGTGCCCCGCTCCTTCAGCCGGAAGAGGCGATCCCAGAGCACGTGGCGGGCCTGCGGGTCCAGGCCCGTCGTGGGCTCGTCCAGCAGCAGGATGCGCGGATCGTTGATGAGCCCGCGTGCGATGGTGAGCCGGCGCTTCATGCCGCCCGACAGCGCGTCGACCTTGCTCTTGGCCTTGTCTTCGAGCGCGGCGAAGGCGAGCAGCTCGTCCGCCTTCTCGGCGCAGACCTTGCCGGGAAGACCGAAGTACCGCCCGTAGATGTACAGGTTCTCGCGGGCGTTCAGCTCGCCGTCGAGGTTGTCCTGCTGGGGCACGACGCCCAGGCGCGAGCGGATCTCCGGCCCGTAGCGGTCGGGATCGAGCCCCAGGATCTCGAGGGTTCCCGAGGTGCGCGTCGACACGGCGCCGATCATCTTCATCGTGGTGGACTTGCCCGCGCCGTTCGGGCCGAGCAGGCCGAACGACTCTCCGGGTGCGACCTCGAACGACAGGCCGTCGACAGCCAGGAAGTCGGGTCTGCCTTTGACCTTGTAGGCCTTGACGAGGTTCTTCGCGTCGATCACGGGGGCGGGCACCGGACTACCCTAACGCTCCGGTCCGACACGTCCGGGGCCAACGGCCTGACCTGCCGTCAACCCTTGTTGACATGTGGCACCCGTGTCAATTATGGTTGACGCGTGGATGCGGTCACCACGGCATCCGGTTCCGAACGAGAGGCGGCGATGAGCGGGGACGAGATCCAGACCCTGATCGGAGCCGCCGGCGAGCGCGAGCCGCTGGCCGAGCTGCACCGCCTCGCCGAGGTCCGCCGGGAGCTCGCCCGCGCCGAAGAGGTGCAGGTGCGCAAGGCCCGCAATCTGGGCTTCTCCTGGCAGGCGATCGCGAGCGCCTTGGGCGTGAGCAGACAGGCCGTCCACAAGAAGTACGGTCGAAGGTAAGCCCCCTTCACGAACGAGGTACACCCATGCCCTCCGCCGAACTCGACGAAGCGCCCGCCACCGCGGCCGCGGCATCCACCCCCTCCCGGAGCCGTGGCGTCCGTGCCCGGCGCGGCAAGAAGGACAACGGCCCCCGCGCGACGTTCCGCCAGCTCCTGCCCTACCTGTTCGAGCACCGTCGCACGCTGGCCGTCGTCGTGGTGCTGAGCATCCTCAGCGCCGGGGCATCCCTCATCCAGCCGCTGCTGGTCGGCGAGGTCATCACGCGGGTTCAGAAGAGCCTTGACCTCGGCCTGCTGCTGTGGGCACTCGTCGGCTTCGTCATCCTGGCGTCGCTCATCTCAGGCTGGCAGCACTACCTCCTGCAGCGCACCGGCACCGCCGTGGTCTACTCGAGCAGGCGGCGCCTCATCGCCCGCATCCTGCACCTGCCCATCAGCGAGTTCGACGCCCGCCGCACCGGAGACCTCGTCTCACGCGTCGGAAGCGACACCACACTGCTGTACGCGGCGCTCACCCAGGGCCTGGCGGACTCGATCGGCAACGCCCTGCTGTTCGCCGGCGCCCTGATCGCGATGGCCGTCATCGACCCGCTGCTGCTCGGGATCATCGTGCTCGTGATCGGCGTCTCGGTCGTCGGGGTGACGGCGCTCAGCGGCCGCATCCGCACCGCCTCCACGGAGCAGCAGGAGAAGGTGGGCGCGCTCGCGTCGGGGGTGGAGCGTGCGGTCGGATCCATCAGGACCGTGCGCGCCGCCGGTGCGACCGAGCGTGAAGTCGACGCCGTCACCGGGCGCGCGACGGACGCGTACAACGTGGGAGTGCGAATCGCGAAGGTGTCGGCGCTCGTCGTGCCCATCGCCGGCATCGCGCTGCAGGTGTCGCTGCTCGTGGTCATCGGGCTGGGCGGCTTCCGCGTCGCCACCGGCGCACTGTCGATCGCGAGCCTCGTGACGTTCATCATGTTCCTGTTCATGCTGATCGCCCCGCTCGGCTCGTTCTTCGGCGCCATCACCTCCGTGAACCAGGCCCTCGGCGCACTGGGACGCATCCAAGAGGTGCTGGACCTTCCCACCGAGACGCAGGATGACGCCGCCATCGCCGCGCGCGTCGCGACGGGAGGATCTGCAGAACAGAGGAGATCTGCACAGCAGAGGGAGGTTTCGGGCGATGACGTCCTCGCATCGGCAGATCTCCTCGAAACCGCGGGCGCCACGACCGGGGCCCCGGCGATCGAGTTCCGCGACGTGCGGTTCCGCTACCCCGAGAACGTCGTCGCCGCACGCCGCAAGGCCGAATCCGAGGCGCGCGCCGTCCTCGAGAACGCCCACGTCGACACCTCGACCCTGCTGCTGGACGGCGGTTCGCTCGCCGGCGACGGCTCCGAACCCCGGGTCACGGACGGCGCGGATGCCGCGGCATCCGTTGCCGACGGAGAGGTGCTGCGCGGCGTCTCGTTCACCGTGCCGCGCGGGGCACGGGTCGCCTTGGTCGGCCCGTCGGGCGCGGGCAAGAGCACGACGCTCGCGCTCATCGAGCGGTTCTACGACCCGACCGGAGGGGCGATCCTGCTCCACGGCACCGACGTGCGCACCCTCGAGCGCGACGCCCTGCGCGCGCAGCTCGGCTATGTCGAGCAGGACGCGCCGACGCTCGCCGGCACCATCGGCGACAACCTCCGTCTCGCCTCACCCGATGCCTCCGACGCCGACTGCGAGCGGGTCCTGCGTGCGGTCAACCTCGGCGAGGTGCTCGACCGCGGTCCGCTGGGCCTGGATGCCCCGGTGGGTGAGGCGGGCGTCATGCTCTCGGGCGGCGAGCGTCAGCGCCTCGCGATCGCCCGCGCGCTCCTGGCCGCTCCCCCGATCCTGCTGCTGGACGAGTCCACCTCATCGCTGGACGGCCTCAACGAGCAGCGCATGCGCGAGGCGATCGACGCGGTCGCGTCCGGGCGCACCCTCATCGTGATCGCGCACCGCCTCTCGACCGTGGTCGACAGCGACCACATCGTCGTGATGGACCACGGCGAGGTCGTCGGCCAGGGCACGCACTCCGAGCTCGTGCAGTCCACGCCGCTGTACCGCGACCTCGCGAAGCACCAGCTCCTCGTCTGACGCAGGGCGGTCCGCCCGCCCGCCCTCGGTGCGCACCGCCCGCCTGAATCGGTTCACTTGCGCTGAATGTACGCTCGCACGGCGTTCGGCCGTACGTTCAGCGCAAGTGAACGGGACGGAGCGTTGCCTCGACCCACTGCGAAGAAGCGGGTCGAGGCAACCTTCCCCTGCGTGGGGTCCTCCCGGAACGGGGTCAGGCACGCTGCAGGCGGTACCGCAGCGCGGCGAGCTCGGCCCACAGCGGCGCGGGGACACGGCCCTCGAACGTGCGGTAGAACTCCTCGGTGAGATCGGCCTCCTGGAGCCACAGCTTCGGGTCGATCGCGAACAGCTCGTCGAGATCCTCGGGCGTCACGTCGAGCCCCGAGATGTCGAGGTCGTCCGTGCGCGGCAGGCGGCCGATCGGGCTGTCGACGGCGCCGACCTCGCCCTCGATGCGGCGGATGATCCAGTCGATGACACGCGAGTTGTCGCCGAACCCGGGCCACAGGAACCGGCCGTCCGAGCCCTTGCGGAACCAGTTCACCTGGAACACCCGGGGCGCCCGGTCGAACCGCAGCTGCTGGCCGATCTTGAGCCAGTGGGCGAAGTAGTCCGCCATGTTGTAGCCGCAGAACGGCAGCATCGCGAACGGGTCACGGCGCAGCTCGCCGACGGTGCCCTCCGCCGCGGCGGTCCGCTCGCTCGACACGTTCGAGCCCATGAAGACGCCGTGGGTCCAGTCGGTCGCCTCCACGACCAGCGGCACGTTGGTCGCCCGGCGTCCGCCGAACAGGATGGCGTCGATCGGCACGCCCTGCGGAGCATCCCAATCCTCAGCGATCTGCGGGCACTGCGCGGCGGCGACGGTGAAGCGCGAGTTCGGGTGGGCGGCGGGACGACCGGATGCCGGGGTCCAGGGCTTGCCCTCCCAGTCGATGAGCTCGGCGGGCGGCTCGTCGGTCAGGCCCTCCCACCACACGTCGCCGTCGGGCCGCAGCGCGACGTTCGTGAAGATCGTGTTGCCCCAGAGCGTCTCGACCGCGGTGACGTTCGTCGAGGTGCCCGTGCCCGGGGCCACTCCGAAGAACCCCGCCTCCGGGTTGATCGCCCACAGGCGCCCGTCCTCACCGGGACGCAGCCACGCGATGTCGTCGCCGAGCGTCTCGACGCGCCAGCCGGGGATGGTCGGGCGCAGCATCGCGAGGTTGGTCTTGCCGCACGCCGAGGGGAACGCCGCGGCCAGGTGGTACGCGCGGCCGGCGGGGTCGATGACGCGGATGAGCAGCATGTGCTCGGCGAGCCAGCCCTCGTTGCGCCCGATCACCGATGCGATCCGCAGTGCGAAGCACTTCTTGGCGAGGATCGCGTTGCCGCCGTAGCCGGAGCCGAACGACCAGACCTCGAGCGTGTCGGGGAAGTGGACGATGTACTTCTCGTCGTTGCACGGCCACGCGACATCCTGCTCGCCGGGTTGCAGCGGCGCCCCGACGGAGTGGACGGTCTTGACCCAGGGGGCGCCACCGGCGATCTCGCGCAGCACCTCGGTGCCGACGCGGGTCATGATGCCGATCGAGGCGACGGCGTACGCACTGTCGGTGACCTGCACGCCGATGTGCGACAGAGGCCCGCCCACCGGTCCCAGGGAGAACGGCACGACATACATCGTGCGGCCCTTCATCGAGCCGGCGAACAGCGGGGTGATCGTCGCCCGGATCTCGTCGGGTGCGACCCAGTTGTTCGTGGGTCCGGCATCCTCCTCGCGCTCCGAAGCGATGTAGGTCCGCGCCTCGGTGCGGGCGACATCGCCCGGGTGGGATCGGGCGAGGTACGAGCCGGGCCGCCACTCGGGGTTGAGCTTGATGAGCTTGCCCTCGTCGACCATCTCGCGCAGCAGCGCGTCGTTCTCGGCACGCGACCCGTCGACCCAGTGGATCCGATCGGGCTGCGTGAGCGCGGCGATCTCGTCGACCCAGCGACGCAGCTCGGTCATCCCCTCGCCCTGGACGGTCGGTAACCCGCCGAACGTCCGCGCGGTCGGGGTGGGGGTGGGGCGGCGGAGCCTTCGGTGCGGGTGAAGATGTCGGCCAGGGCCATGGTGTCGCTCCTCGTTGATCGACCGTCAGATGGTTTCGACGATGCAGATTCGTGCGCTTCCTCTACTTTCACCCTTCACAACGGCGTCTTCCCAAGAAATGTGGCGTCAAGAGTTGCGATTCTTTCGCTAGCATCAAGGAATGCCACCCACCTCGCTCGAGCTGTCGACCCTCGGCCATCGCATCCGCCACCAGCGACTGGCGCACGGCTACACGCTGGACGAGCTGGGCGCGCTCGTCGGAGTCGCGGGAAGCCAGCTGAGCCTCATCGAGAACGGCAAGCGCGAACCGAAGCTGTCGCTGCTTCAGGCGATCGCCTCGGCGACCGGGGTCGAGGTGGCCGATCTGCTCTCGTCCGAGCCGCCGAACCGGCGTGCGGCGCTGGAGATCGAGCTCGAGCGCGCACAGTCGAGCTCGGTCTTCCGCCAGCTCGGTGTGCCGCCCGTCAAAGTCTCGAAGGGCATGAGCGACGAGACACTGGAGTCGATCCTGGGCCTGCATCGCGAGCTGCAGCGCCGCGAACGCGAGGCCATCGCCACCCCCGAAGAGGCTCGGCGCGCCAACACCGAGCTGCGGCTGAAGATGCGGGAGCGCGACAACTACCTTCCCGACATCGAGAAGCTCGCCGAGAAGCAGCTGAAGGCTGCGGGCCACGCGTCGGGCGCCCTGACTCACCGCACCGTCAGCATCATGGCCGAGAAGCTCGGCTTCGAGCTCATCTACGTCAACGACCTGCCGCACTCCACGCGCTCGGTGACGGACCTCGAGCACGGTCGCATCTATCTGCCCCCGGCATCCATTCCCGGCGGCCACGGCCTGCGGTCGATGGCGCTGCAGGCGATGGCGCATCGACTGCTCGGGCACAAGCCGCCGACCGACTACGCCGACTTCTTGCAGCAGCGCCTCGAGATCAACTACTACGCCGCGTGCTGTCTCATGCCCGAAACGGCCTCGGTGGCATTCCTGCAGCAGGCCAAGAAGGACCGCAACCTCGCCGTCGAGGATTTCCGCGATGCCTTCGGCGTGACCCACGAAGCAGCCGGCATGCGACTGACGAACCTGGCGACCCACCACCTCGGGATCAAGCTGCACTTCCTGCGCGTCGACGGCTCCGGCGCCATCTCGCGCGTGTACGAGAACGACGACCTGCCGCTCCCCATGGACGTGACCGGGGCGGTGGACGGGCAGATCGCGTGCCGCAAGTTCTCGGCACGCGCGGCCTTCTCGGAGCAGAACCGCACCACCGAGCACTACCAGTACACCGACACACCCGCGGGAACGTACTGGTGCTCGACGCAGACCGGGACGACCTCGGCGGGCGAGTTCTCGATCACCGTCGGTGTGCCGTTCGACGACGCGCGCTGGTTCCGGGGACGCGAGACGCAGAAGCGGGCGACGTCGACCTGTCCCGACGAGTCGTGCTGCCGGCGGGCGGCTTCGGACGTCGCAGCACGCTGGGCAGGCAAGGCATGGCCGAGCGCCCGCGTGCACATGCAGATGTTCTCACCACTCCCCCGCGGCGCCTTCCCCGGTGTCGATGACAACGAGGTCTACGACTTCCTCGACCGCCACGCCTGACGGGTGCGGGTCTGGATCGACCCACAGGGTCTGGATCGACCCACAGCCTGAGGCCGCTCCCCTCGTGCCCGAGCGGGAGGCCCTACGCCGTGATGAACCGGCGGTAGCGGTCGAGGGCGGCCACGATCTCGGCATCCGTCGCGGTTCCCGGGGCGAACAGCTCGGGAATCGGGTCGTCGGCGTGACGCCCGACGGCGACCGAGTGGGTCCAGACCCCCACGATCTCGCCACGGGCGACGAGGATGGGCCGCACGATCCCGTTCATGCTCGGACCGATCGCCGACAGGAACTCCGGCGCGCACGGCACCGTGCGGTCGACGTACGAGAGGTAGTACTCCTCGAAGGGCGGCAGCGCGACGACGGCGGGCGCCGACGGCAGAGCGCGCGGCCGCGGCCCGGCGGCGATGTAGGTCGGCTCCGGGTCGTCGTCGACGAGGACGACGGGTGCCGCCACACCAGCTCCGTCGCTGCTCGACGCGGCGGCCCTTTCCGCCGCGGCGCGCGAGACGCCCAACGGCAGACCGGTCCACCAGGCGAAGTCCCGCGCACCCGCGGGGCCGTGCGAGCGGATGTACCCCGTGAAGAGCTCGGCGAGCGGGTCGGCGGGCGTGACGGCGTCGCGGATCCACTCCTCCGCCAGCACGATGTACTGCTCCCGCGTCGGACCGCCCTCGCGCGGCACGACCGGACCTTGGCACACGACCGCGCGAAGCGACAGCGCCACGAGCAGGTGGTAGCCGCGCTGCTTCGCCGTCGACACGCCGGCGCGCTCGAGCACCTCGAACAGCTCCTTGCGGGTGAGACGGTTGCCGCCGGCAAGGGCGGCGCGGACGGCGGCCTCTGCCCGATCGACCTCATCCGCGTCGATGCCCTCGGCCCGATGCACGGCGGCTGCCTGCCGACGCTGACGCTCTCCCGTGATCGAGAGGACCCAGGCGAGGTCTTCGGCGGGAATGAGGTGGATGGTGCCGCGCATGGTCCACGAGCGCACGATCTCGCCGCGGTCGAAGGCGGCGTCCACGTCGCGGACGGTCGTGACGCCCCGTGTGCGGGCGGCGACGGCCCAGCGCCCGCCCCAGAACTCCTGCGCCTGCGTGGCGAGCATGTGCCGCGCCGCCTCGGCGACGCTGGCCGCCGGCGTGCTCAGGCGATGCGAGCGGAGACGCTCCTGCCGCATGTCCCGCCCGGATGATCGGGGCGACACGGCGTCCGGCGTCGGTGTGGGGACCATGCCGCCATCATGGCGCACTCCGCGGACGCGAAGCGTCCGCGATGCGAGCGACAGCACTTCTGGTCGCGCAGATGTGGACGGGATGCCGCGCGCTCACGCCTCCACGACGTCCGGGACCGCTTCCCGGTCCGAGCCTTCGGCCTCACGCCGAGACGTGAGGACGAAGCCCCAGAGGAAGACGAAGCCGATCACGGGCAGCAGGATGTCGGTGTACAGGATGCTGCCCGCGTTGCCCTCCGCCTGATTTCCGGTCGTGACGATCTGGTAAATGTGCCCCGCCGCCGCGCCCCACAGGAAGAGCGCCGGCCCGAGAAGCGCGGCGAGCTTCACCAGCCACGGGCGACCGGCGGGGAAGGCGAGGAAGCCGACAGCCGCGAAGCCGAGACTGGCGAAGGCCACCTCCAGCTGGAACGGACTCTGGTCCCAGCCGATCACCTTCGCCGTGAAGTCGCCGAACACGCTGTGCATCACGAAGTTGTAGAGGTAGCTCACCCCGACCGACAGCAGCAGGAAGTGGTCGAGCAGCTTCGCCCACACGTCCGCCGCGGTCAGTCGGCCGCGCCGCGCCCGAAGGCGCAGCATCCCGATCCCGGCGGTCAGCAGACCGAGCACGAACAGCGTGACGGTGAAGTTGGACAGCACGAGCGTGATGACGTTCGCGATGACGGTCTCCATGGACATCCTCCCGACGATGCGACAGCGCGGCCGCACTCCACCGCGTTCGCACTGTATCGGCGCAGGGCTCGTGCCGGAGGGAGGCTTCGCCGGTCAGAACGGGTTGGGTGTCAGCGTGTACTTCGTCTGGAGGTACTCGTGGATGCCCTCGGCACCGCCTTCACGGCCCAGGCCCGACATCTTCCAGCCCCCGAACGGCGCGGCGGCGTTGGAGACGACGCCGACGTTCAGGCCCATCATGCCGGTCTCCAGTCGCTCGATCATGCGCTGGCCACGGGCGAGGTTCTCGGTGAACACGTACGAGACGAGTCCGTACTCGGTGTCGTTGGCGATGCGCACGGCGTCGTCCTCGGTGTCGAACGGGATGATCGCCAGCACCGGCCCGAAGATCTCCTCGCGCAGGATGTCGGATCCGGGCTGCACATCGGTCACCACGGTCGGCTCGTAGAACGTGCCGGCGCCGTCGATCGCGTTGCCGCCGGTGGCCACCTGGGCGCCGCGGGAGACGGCATCCTCGACCAGTTGCGACGCCTTCGCGACGGCGCGGTCGTCGATCAGCGGGCCGATCGTGACCCCTTCCTCCGTGCCGCGACCGACCTTGAAGCCCTTCACGCGCTCGGTGACGCGGCGGGCGAACTCGTCGGCCACGGATCGCTGCACGATGAAGCGATTCGCCGCCGTGCACGCCTGCCCGATGTTGCGGAACTTCGCGAGCATCGCCCCGTCGACCGCCTTGTCGAGGTCGGCGTCGTCGAAGACGACGAACGGCGCGTTTCCGCCCAGCTCCATCGAGGTGCGCAGCACCCCCTGCGCCGCCTGCTCGAGCAGCTTCTGCCCGACCTGCGTCGACCCGGTGAACGACAGCTTGCGCAGCCGGGGGTCGCGGATGATCGGCTCGGACACGGCACCCGAGGTCGAGGTCGTGAAGACGTTGACGACGCCCGCAGGCAGCCACGCGTCCTCGAGCAGCTTGGCGAAGTAGAGGGTCGTGAGCGGGGTGAGCTCGGCCGGCTTGATGACCACGGTGCACCCCGCGGCGAGCGCGGGCGCGATCTTGCGGGTGGCCATCGCGAGGGGGAAGTTCCACGGGGTGATCAGGAAGCACGGGCCGACGGGATGCTGCGACACGATCATGCGGCCGGTGCCCTCGGGGTTCGCTCCATATCGGCCCTGCACCCGCACCGTCTCCTCGCTGAACCAGCGCAGGAACTCGCCGCCGTACACGACTTCACCGCGCGCCTCGGCCAGCGGCTTGCCCATCTCGATCGTCATGAGCAGCGCGAACTCCTCCTTGCGCTCCTGCAGCAGATCGAACGCACGCCGAAGCAGCTCGGCGCGCTCGCGCGCGGGCGTCGCCGCCCAGGCCGGGAACGCGTCGACGGCGGCATCCAGCGCCGCCTTCCCGTCCTCGGGAGAAGCGTTCGCGATCTCCTTGACGACCTCGCCGTTGGAGGGGTCGTAGACCTTGAGTGTCTTGTCACCGGTGGCCGCGCGCCAGCGGCCGCCGATGAACAGCCCGTCGGGCACGGACGCGAGCAGTTCGGACTCACGGGTTTCGGTGATCGTCGTGGTCACGAGGACTCCCTTGTCGGTTCCGGAGGCCGCGCGCTGCGGCATCCGTTCTGTGGATGTCTACCGGGCCAATTCTGCCCGTCGCCGCCGAGAGCGGCCGATATACGCGATGTACAGGTGGAGGGTCTGGTTCGCCCCCGCGGAGCGAGGACTCTGTTCCTCAGGTGAGCGCGGGACTCACGGCTGCGCGCTGCTCGACGAACGCGCCGGCGAAGAACGCCGCCAGCTCGTCGGTCGCCTGCAGCGGCAGCACCGCCGCGACGTACTGGTCCGGCCGCACCACGACCACGACGCCGTCACGAGACAACCCGCGCTCCTCGAAGATGTCGTCGCGCGTCCAGGCGCTCGGCGCGGCGGCGTACACCTTCTCCCAGTCGGTCAGGCCGAGCGGTCCGGTCTTGGGGAGGAACACCTCGGGAACACGCGAGATGTCGACCTCGTCGTGACGCTGCTGGTAGATCACCTTGACGTCGAAGACGGCGTCGACGTCGGCGCCCTCGGGCGTGAACCGGCTCAGCGGCGACTGCGGCGACGACATGAACTGCGCCCATTCCGAGAGTGCCGATGCCTCCCCCGCCGCCGGCGCGTCGGCGAAGGCATAGATCCGCCATCGCCCGTCGGCCTTCGCGTGGTGGCCCAGATGGATCGGGTTGCCGTCGCAGACCCGCACGACCTCCACCGACTTGAACCGCTTGCCCAGCGGGAAGCCCTCGGCGAGCGCCTGGTGCGCGGCATCCGTCACGATCATCGACGGCCCGTACTGCGTCATGAATCCCGACGGGAACTCGGCCGTCGCGAGGTAGTAGGTGGCGAGGTCCTGCGGGTCCGAGATCTCCTCGGGCTTGCGCGCCATGAGCGCCGACCACTCGCGGTCGAAGTCGATCAGCTGCTGCGCGACCGGCTGCCGCTCGGCGGAGTAGGTCGACAGCAGCGACGCCGGGCTCAGGCCCGTCAACACGTACCCGAGCTTCCAGCCGAGGTTGAAGCCGTCCTGCATGGACACGTTCATGCCCTGCCCGGCCTTGGCGCTGTGCGTGTGGCACGCGTCACCGGCGAGGAACACCCGCGGGTCGTGCCCCTGATCGACGTCCACGTCGTCGAACTTGTCGGTGACGCGGTGGCCGACCTCGTAGACGCTGTGCCAGGCCACCTGCTTCACGTCGATGGCGTACGGGTGGAGGATCTCGTTCGCCTTGCGGATGATCTCCTCGATCGGAGTCTGACGCACACGGTGCTCGTCGTCCTGCGCGACTTCGCCCAGATCGATGTACATGCGGCTGAGGTAGCCGCCCTCTCGCGGGATGTGGAGGATGTTGCCCGCGACCGAGTTGATGGCGCATTTGGTGCGCCAGTCCGGGAAGTCGGTGTTGACCAGCACGTCCATGACGCCCCACGCGTGCGCGGCGAACCGCCCGACGTGCTTGCGACCGATCGCCCCGCGGACGCCGCTGCGGGCGCCGTCGCAGCCGACGACGTACTTCGCCCGGACGGTGCGCTCCTGACCCGCCCGTTCGCCGTCCGTGTGCCGCACCCGCACCTCGACGGGGTACTCCCCCTCCTCCTGCACCGTGAGGCCGAGGAACTCGATGCCGTAGTCGGGCGCGATGCGGCCGGGTCCGAGCGCGGCGGCCTCGGCGAAGTAGTCCAGCACGCGCGCCTGGTTCACGATGAGGTGCGGGAACTCGCTGATCTTGTAGGCGTAGTCCTCAGTCCGCGCGGTGCGGATGATGTTGCGGGGGTTCTCGGGGTCGGGGCCCCAGAAGTTCATGTAGGCGATGTTGTACGCCTCGGCGATGATCCGCTCGGCGAAGCCGAAGGCCTGGAACGTCTCGACACTGCGAGGCTGGATGCCGTCGGCCTGGCCGAGGACGAGGCGGCCGTCGCGGCGCTCGATCAGGCGGGTGGTGACCCCGGGGAACTGTGACATCTGGGCGGCCAGCAGCATGCCCGCCGGGCCGGAGCCGACGATCAGCACGTCCATCTCGTCGGGGAGCTCGGCCGGGCGGTCGATGCCCGTACCGGCCGGGTCCTGCACGCGCGGGTCGCCGGAGACATAGCCGTGATGGTGGAACTGCATCGTGTCCTCCTCGGACGACGGTGTCGAGGGCTTGTGGCCTGGTGCTTGTCGCGTAGGTGGCGGTGTTCTATATTCGAACACACCGTTCTACTATTGAACAGATCGTATACGACGGCCGAACCACCGGCAAGACTGCGAGGCCCCATGACCCCCGCGCCCGCCCCGGCGCGCGACACCGCGCCCGCGTCACAGACACTGAGCCGCGGCATCCGGATCCTCGAGGTGCTGGCCGACGCCCGCAGCCGGCTCTCGATCGACGAGATCGCCCGGCGCCTGGAGGTGCACCGCTCGGTGGCCTACCGGCTGCTGCGCACACTCGAGGACCACGGCGTCGTCGAGCGGGATCCCGCGGGCCTCGTGGAGCTCGGCCCCCGCATGGCTGCGCTGGCTGCGGGCGTCGCACACGACCTGCAGGCCGAGGCGCTGCCCGAGCTGACGGCGGTTGCCGGAGACCTCGGTGCGACCTGCTTCCTGGCCGTGCTGGACCACGACGAGTGCGTGACACTCTCCAGCGTCGAGCCGCGCCACGCCGTGAACCCCGTCGCGCAGCGCCCGGGGACGCGGCATCCGGTCACCCGCGGAGCCCCGGGCAAGGCGATCCTCTCCCTGCTGCCACGTGGTTCGTGGCCGGGCGCGGTGCCTGAGGAACTCGAACGCGAGGTCGCGGACGCCGCGACCCGCGGCTTTGCGACCAGCCACGACGAGGTCATCCCCAGCCTGCGGGCGGTCGCGGTGCCGCTGTCGGTGCGCGGGCGGGGCCCCGCGGCGATCGCCGTCGTGTTCGTCGCCAGCGCCCACTCCGACGAGCAGATCGCAGCCCGTCTGACCCGGTCGGCCGCCTCGATCCGTGAGGCGCTGGGCGGCTGAGCCGACGCCCGGCGCGCGCCTGCCGGCCCGGACACCTCGGTCGTCGGGCCCGTGCGCTGCCGACCCGAACTCCTCAAACTCGCCCGTCCTGCGGCGCTGGAGCACCGGCTCAGGCCGGAGTCCGGGCAGTTTTGAGGAGTTCGCGCACCGCCCGTCGCCGACCACCCGTCATCAACGAGCCGCGAGCACCGGGTGCTCGGCTCGTCGGGACATCCGTCGCTTGCCCCGCCCCAGCCGGCCCGAAACTCCTCAAACCCGCCCGTCCAGCGGCGCCGACGCGCGGTCTCCGGCGGCAACCCGGGCGATCTAGAGGAGTTCGTGCACGGTCGCTAGCGCCATGGCGGGCGGCGTCAGGCGGCGCCGACGCGCGGTCTCCGGCGGCAACCCGGGCGATCTAGAGGAGTTTGTGCACGGTCGGCGGCGCCACGGCGGGCGGCGTCAGGCGGTGGTCGGGTACTCCGTGACGAGGCGGATGTTGTACTCGACGATCCGCTGCGGCACGCCGGCGAAGGCCTCGGCGCGGGCGTCCGAGGCGAGGTACTCCTGCTCGAGCGCCAGGAACGCCTCTTCGTCGCCCTCGGCGCTCACGGCCCACACGAACTCGTTCGTCTCGCGGATGCCGTAGGCGAACTCGATCGTGAAGCCGGCGGCCGGCCGCACGCGCGGCATCCACTGCTGGAACCACGCGACGAACGCGTCGTACTCCCCCTCGACGAGCGTGTACCGGCGCAGCTGAGTCGTCTTCATGACTCCCATCCTGCCGGAAGTCCTATACTCGACTCGTCCGGCGGCACCGTCGCCCGCCGGTGCTCGAAAAATGGGCACGCAGCGCGCACGCGCGAGACACATACGGCACTCACGATCCGTTCCGTCTCGAAAGGCTCCGCCATGCCCGCCCCCACCCCGACGACCGTCTCGGCCCACGTCGCCCTGACCCTCGCCCGCCACATCGACCACGTGTTCGGTGTCATGGGCAACGGCAACGCCTACTTCCTCGACGCGCTGGAGCGCTCGACCGACGTGCACTTCACCGCGGTGCGCCACGAGGCAGGCGGGGTTGTCGCCGCCGACGCCTATCACCGGGCGTCGGGGCGACTCGCCGCAGCGACGGCGACCTACGGCGCCGGCTTCACCAATACCCTCACGGCCCTCGCAGAGGCCGTCCAGGCCCATGTGCCACTCGTGCTCGTGGTCGGCGACGAGCCGACCTCGGGTCCGCGCCCGTGGGACGTGGACCAGATCGCCCTCGCCTCAGCCGTCGGTGCCCGCACGTACACGGTCGGGCGGGCGGATGCCGCGGCCACGACGGTCATCGCCATCGAGCATGCCCTCACATATCGGGTGCCCACGGTGCTGGCGATCCCGTACGACGTCGCGGCGCGGGATGCCGGACCGGTGCCCGCGGCGCCGGAGCCGCGCCTTCCCGGACCGCTGCAGCCGGCCGGTGCGTTCGCGCAGGGCGCCGTCGACGGCCTCGTCGACGCCCTGGCTTCGGCGCAGCGGCCGTTCCTCCTCGCCGGTCGCGGGGCGTGGATCTCGCAGGCGGGGCCGGCGCTCGGCGAGCTCGCCGACCTCACCGGAGCGGTGACGGCATCCACGGCCCTCGGACGTGGGGTGTTCCCCCGTGCCGAGTACGACCTCGGGGTGACAGGAGGGTTCGGGGCTGACGGGGCGATGGCCCTGGTACGCGAGGCCGATGTCGCGGTCGTCTTCGGCGCCTCCCTCAACCAGTTCACGATGCGCTTCGGCGACCTCTTCGCGCCCGGCACCAAGGTCTTCCAGATCGACGTGACGCCGGCGGCCACGCATCCCCACGTCGGCGGGTTCGTCCGCGGCGATGCCGCGGTCGTCGCGGAGGCCGTCGCCGCAGGGCTGCGTTCCCGCGGCGCCGCCCCCAGCGGCTGGCGCGAGAGCGTCGATCTGGTGCCGCTGCGTTCCTACGACCCCGGCGACGGGGTCGCGCCGGACGGTCGCCTCGACCCCCGAACGGTGGCGACGCGGATCGCCGAGCTGCTGCCCGAGGACCGCGTCGTCGTATCCGACGGCGGGCACTTCATCGGCTGGGCCAACATGTACTGGCCTGTCGCCTCGCCGGATCGCATGTCGATGGTCGGCACGGCGTTCCAGTCCATCGGGCTCGGCTGGCCCTCGGTCGCGGGTGCCGCGCTCGCCAAGCCCTCGGCCACGGTCGTGCTCACCACCGGCGACGGCGGTGGGCTCATGGCCCTCGCCGATCTCGAGACGGCGGTCCGCGTCGCTGCCGGACGGGGCCTGGCGGTGGTGTGGAACGACGCCGCGTACGGTGCCGAGGTCAACCTGTACGGGCTCAAGGGTCTCGCGAAGGAGCCGATGCTGATTCCGGAGGTCGACTTCGCCGCGCTCGCCGCGGGTGTCGGCGCGGAGGGGGTCGTGGTGCGCGGTCTCGATGACCTGGACCGGCTGGCGACGTGGCGACGCGAGCCGGAGGCATCCCGCCGGTTCCTCGTGCTGGACTGCCGCATCTCGGGCGGCGTCGTCGCTCCCTATCAGCAGGAGATCATCCGCGTGAACTCCTGACCGGCGGGTGGGTGCGGGCACCGGGTGTGAAAGCGGCGGGCTGGATCGCCCGAATCGGTCCGCCGCGGGGGCCTGCAGCGGCGTGTCGTCCCGGCGCTTTGACGCGGCGTCGCCTTGCCCGGGCGAGCTTCCCGGCTCACTCCCCCGTGAAGTCGGGCTTGCGCTTCTGCTGGAAGGCGGCGAACCCTTCGCGGTAGTCGGCGGTGGTGCGCAGCGCCTCCTGCGCGCGGGACTCTTCGGCCACGGCATCCCAGAGTCGCTCGCCCCGCAGGCGCGCGATGAGGCGCTTGGATGCGACGAACGCAGCGGTGGGACCGGATGCCGCGACCGCGGCACGCTGCTGGGTGAAGTCGAACACCTCCTCGACGGGCATGGCGCGGCTGAAGAGTCCAGCGGCGACGGCCTCGGCACCGGACATGAGCTCGCCGGTGTAGATGAGGTCGAGCGCGCGGTGCGCGCCGAGCCGCTCGTAGAGCAGGGCATGACCGCCGGAGTCGAGCATCGCCCCGAGGCTCGCGAACGGCGAGCCGATCTTCGCGTCGTCGGCGACATAGACGACGTCCGTGGCGATGGCGAGGCCCAGGCCCACGCCGAGGCACGCGCCGTGCACCGCGGCGAACGTCGGCGCGGGAAAGGCGGCGATGCGGCGCATAAGGGTCTCCACGCCGGCGAGGTATCCGGGCACATCGTCGGTCACCGGGTCGACACCGGCGATGTCGCGGCCGGCGCAGAACGCGCGACCCTCGCTCCGCAGCACGAGCGCACGCACCCCGGCCTCTTCGGCGGTGCGGTAGGCGGCGTCCATCTCCCCCAGGTCGCGCAGCGACAGCGCGTTGAGCTTCTGCGGCGCGTTGAGCACGACCTCGGCCACGTCGCCGTCGACGGCAAGTTCGATCATGGCGTTCCTCTCAGACGTCGTAGTCGACGACGACGGTGTCGGTGGTGGGATGCGACTGGCAGGTCAGGATGTATCCGCGCTCCAGCTCGTCGGGCTCCAGTGCGTAGTTCTCGGTCATCGTCACCGACCCCTCCCGCAGGTGCGCGCGGCACGTGCCGCACACGCCGCCCGCGCACGCGAACGGGACGTCGGGTCGTACCCGGAGGGCGGCGTTCAGGATCGTCTCGTTCGCCGAGACGGGGCTGTCGACCGACTGCGACTGCCCGTCGAGGCTGAACTCGATGCGGCGCACCGGCTCGTCAGCCCCGAGCACCACGGGCCGACCCGCGGCGGGCTCGGCGCGCTCGCCCTCGCCGGTCGTGAACAGCTCGTAGCGCACGTGCGCCGGATCGACGCCCCGGTCGGCGAGGGCGTCGCGGCAGAGCTGGACCAGCTCGTAGGGACCGCACAGGAACCACTCGTCCACGGTGTCGGGCAGCACGAGCTCGTCGAGGATCCGTCGCAGCCGAGATTCGTCGATCCGCCCCGACAGCAGCGGAGCCGTGCGCTGCTCACGAGAGAGCACGTGATGCAGCGCGAGTCGGGTCGGATAGCGGTCCTTGAGGTCCGACAGCTCGTCCAGGAACATCACGTCCAGGCTCGACCGGTTGGTGTAGACCAAGGTGAACCGCGAGGTGTCCGAGCGGGCGAGCACGGTGGCGGCGAGCGCCATCAGCGGTGTGATGCCCGAGCCGGCGGCGATGCCGGCGACATGCGCGCCGTCGAGGTCGGCGAGCTTGGACGTGAAGGTGCCCTGCGGGCTCATCACGTCGATCTCGTCGCCCACGTGCAGCTCGGTCTGCGCCCACGTCGAGAACCGCCCACCCGCGTCGCGCTTGATCGCGACGCTGATCGTGCGCGGACCGTCGCCGCCGCCACCGGAGTCGGCGGCGCGGCAGAGCGAGTAGGACCGCCGCACCTCGTGACCGTCGAGCGTCGCGCGCAGCGCCACGTGCTGCCCGGCGAGGTAGTCGAACTCGTCGCGCAGCTCTTCGGGGAGTGCGAAGGTGACCTCGATGGAGGCGTCGGTGAGCGGTCGCACCGCGGCCACCCGCAGAGTGTGGAAGCGGGCACGGTGCTTGCGCTCGCGAGGACCGCCGACGGCCGACGTGAGCAGCGCCTCGGCGACCCGCTCGCGCTGCGCATCCCCCGGCCCTGGCGCATGTCGAATGGCGTCGCGCGCCATCAGTGCACCTTGAAGTGGTCGAAGGGCTCCAGGCACGCCCGGCATTCGTAGAGCGCTTTGCACGACGTGGACCCGAAGCGCGCCAGCTCGCGGGTGTTGAGCGATCCGCACCGCGGGCACCGGACCGACAGCTGCAGGCGGATGGGACCCCCGTGGGCCGCACGCCCGGTCGGAGGCGCGATGCCGTAGTCGACGAGCTTGCGCTTGCCGGCATCGGTCATCCAGTCGGTCGTCCAGGCCGGAGCCAGCGCCAGGCGCACCTCGACCTCGTGGAAACCCGCCGCGGTGAGGGCCAGCACGATGTCATCGCGGATCGCGTCCATCGCCGGGCACCCGGAGTACGTCGGGGTGATGGTCACGGTGACGTGGTCGTCCTCGACCGTCACCTCGCGCAGAACGCCGAGATCCTCGATCGTGAGCACCGGCACCTCGGGGTCGGCGACCGCTGCCGCCGCCTCCCACGCCTCCTCGGCGATCGCGTGTCCGGTCACCATGTCGCCCCCGGGTGCTGCCGGGCGAGCACCTGCATCTCGGCGAGCAGATACCCGAGCGAGGGGAAATGCGAACCGTGGCGTCCGCCGCCCGACGACGTCGCCCCCTCGGGAACCTCGATCGCGGCTTCGGCGAACACCGCGGCCATGACGGCGTCGAAACCCGCCCGCAGCGTGGAGGGCCGCACGGCGGTGTCGCCCAGGCGATCGATGAGAGGCTCGTCGCGGAACAGCTCGTCCACATAAGGCCACACGTCGCCGACCGCGCGCACCATGCGCCGCCGGGACTCGTCGGTGCCGCCGGCGAGCCGGAGCGTCCACTGCACGGCGTGATCGCGGTGGTACTCGACCTCTTTGACGGCCTTCGCGGCGATCGCCTCAAGTGTCGGGTCGGACGACTCCTGCAGTGCGGTGTACAGCTCGAACTGGAAGACGGATGCCGCGAGCTGGCGTGCGATCGTCTGCGCGAAGTCCCCGTTGGGCTGCTGGACCAGCCACACGCACCGGAAGTCGGCCTCGTCACGCCAGTACGCCAGATCGTCCTCGGCGCGGCCGTCGTACGTGCCGGCGTAGCGCAGGAACGACCGGGCGTGCCCCAGCAGGTCGAGGGCGATGTTGGCGAGCGCGACGTCCTCCTCGAGCTCGGGCGCACGGGCGATCCAGGCGCCGAGCTGCTGGGACAGGATCAGCGCGTCATCGCCGAGCCACAGTGCGTACTCGGCGACGTCGGCCGTTGCGGCGTTCCCCTCGGCACCGGCAAGTTCCGCCGAGAGCGTCACCTGCTCGACCGTGACGTCGCCGTGCGGGTCCGCGGTCGTTGAGCGAGCATCGGTCGTTGAGCGAGCATCGGTCGTTGAGCGAGCATCGGTCGTTGAGTGAGCATCGGTCGTTGAGCGAGCGGAGCGAGACGAAACGCGGCGACCCGATGAAGAGGATGCGGTCACAGGTGCGGCACCCCCTCGGACGCGGTGTAGTACGTGGCGTGACGGTAGTTCTTGCCCGCGGGGCTCTCGAAGAACGCGCCCTTCGCGTCGGGGTCGCTCGTGGTGATCGCCTCGGCCGGCACGACCCAGATGGAGGTGCCCTCGCCCCGGCGCGTGTACAGGTCGCGCGCGTTGCGCAGCGCCAGCTCGGCGTCGGGAGCGTGCAGCGAGCCGGCGTGCACGTGGCTGAGACCTCGCCCCGCGCGCACGAACACCTCCCACAGCGGCCACGACTCGCGGGGAGAGGCACCGGGGGTGGTCATGATCGAGCCTCCGTCTGTGGTTCGGGGCGTTTCGTCTCGCTTCGCTCGCTCAACGACCGTCGCTCGCTCAACGACCGCCGCTCACTTGACGACCGGGTCTCTTGCTCGCTCGACGACCGGGCGGCGAGCTGCTGCTTGCGGGCGTACTCGGCGGCCGCCTCGCGCACCCAGGCGCCCTCCTCGTGGGCGACCCGGCGATGGCGGATGCGCTCCGCGTTCATCGGACCGCGCCCGGCCAGCACCTCGTGGAACTCGGTCCAGTCGATCTCGCTGGTGTGCCAGCGCTGTGCGTCCTCGTCCCAGCGCAGTTCGGGGTCGGGCAGCGTCACGCCCAGGACCTCGGCCTGCGGCACCAGCATGCCGATGAAGCGCTGGCGCAGCTCGTCGTTCGAGAAGCGCTTGATCTTCCACGCCATCGATTGCGCGGAGTTGGGCGAGGCTTCGTCGGGCGGCCCGAACATCATGAGGGAGGGCCAGTACCAGCGGTTCACGGCATCCTGCGCCATCTCCCGTTGCGCCGGCGTGCCCTGCATGAGGGTCAGCAGGATCTCGAACCCCTGCCGCTGATGGAAGGACTCCTCCTTGCAGATGCGCACCATCGCCCGGCCGTAGGGGCCGTAGGAGGCACGGCACAGCGGCACCTGGTTGCAGATCGCAGCGCCGTCGACGAGCCAGCCGATCGCCCCCATGTCGGCCCACGTGGGGGTCGGGTAGTTGAAGATCGACGAGTACTTCGCGCGACCTTCGATGAGCTGCTCGGTCATCTCGTCGCGCGTGATGCCGAGCGTCTGGGCGGCCGAATACAGATACAGCCCGTGACCCGCCTCGTCCTGCACCTTGGCCATGAGGATCGCCTTGCGCTTGAGGCTCGGCGCCCGCGTGATCCAGTTGCCCTCGGGCTGCATCCCGATGATCTCGGAGTGCGCGTGCTGCGAGATCTGGCGGATGAGCGTCCTGCGGTAGGCCGCCGGCATCCAGTCCCGCGGCTCGACACGCGAATCGGCCGCGATGATCGCGTCGAACGCCGCCTGCCCCGCGGCCTCATCGATCGCCGCCTCTCCGATCAGCGCCTCGGTCGTCATCGTCGACTCCGTTCCGGTTGCCGAGCCGGTCATAGGATTACAGACCGTTCGTTCAGTAAAAGTGTAGTACGGCAGTGGAGGCGCCACCACGGCCTCACACCGAGCCGTCAGGGTGCGGCCGGCGCGTGGCGAAGGATCGTCCGCGGAACTCGGCGACGATCTCGCCCGTCTCGTCGGTCACGGTGACGTCGTACAGCCCGCCGCGGCCCGAGACGACGCGTCGACGCGCGTGAGCGGTGAGCGTCTGCCCGGCCCTCGTCGCCTTCAGGAACGAGATGTCGGCGCCCGCAGCGACGGTGACGCCGTCGTCTTCGTTGCAGGCCATGGCGAACGCCGTGTCGGCGAGCGCGAAGACCATGCCGCCGTGCGTGATCGCAAAGCCGTTCGTCATGTCGTCGCGCACGCGCATCGACACGATCGCCTCACCGGGCTCGTCTCGCTCGACCACCATGCCCAGGGCCGCGGATGCCCGGTCTCGCTGCAGCATGCCGCGCTGCCCGGCGAAGTGCGCGGCGGGATCGATCACGCTCCGACCTCCGCCGAGACCGGCGGTGCGGTGGCCGCGGCCGTGGCATCCGCCTCCTCCACCGTCTTCGCGACCA
The DNA here is from genome assembly GCF_900292075.1 of Microbacterium timonense. Taxonomy (GTDB): domain Bacteria; phylum Actinomycetota; class Actinomycetes; order Actinomycetales; family Microbacteriaceae; genus Microbacterium; species Microbacterium timonense. The sequence goes on along the minus strand of NZ_OLMV01000009.1, from coordinate 55,925 downwards.
GGGTGAGCACGTCATAGGTCGCCACGATCTCGTCGCGCTGGTTGAGGATGACGGCGTCCCACCGCACTTCGCCATACTCGTCCGTCTCGCGCGGGGTGATCTGCTTCGCCGTGAGCACGACGCGGATCTCGTCGCCGGGCGAGACCGGCGTGACGAAGCGCAGATTCTCGAGGCCGTAGTTGGCGAGCACGGGGCCCGGGTCGGGGTCGACGAACAGCCCGGCCGCCCACGACACCAGCAGGTAGCCGTGCGCGACGCGGCCCGGGAAGAAGGGGTTGGCGGCGGCAGCGTCCTCGTCCATGTGGGCGTAGAACAGGTCGCCGGTGAACCGGGCGAACGTCTCGATGTCGTCGAGGGTGACCAGCCGGGACGGAGACGCGATCTGGTCGCCGATCTCGAGCTCGGCCAGCGACTTGCGGAACGGATGCCGGTCGGACCGCGATGCCGCGCCCTGGTGCCACACCCCCGTCAACGCGGTGAGCATCGCCGGCGATCCCTGCACAGCGGTGCGCTGCATGTGGTGCAGCACCGCCCGGATGCCGCCGAGCTCCTCCCCGCCGCCGGCGCGCCCCGGCCCGCCGTGCACGAGGTGCGGGACCGGGGCACCATGGCCGGTCGATGTGCGGGCATCGTCGCGGTCGAGGAAGAGCAGTCGCCCGTTGTAGGCGGCGGTGCGCGCGAGGAGCGTCGCGGCGACGGCGGGGTCGGCTGTCGCGACGCTCGTGACCAGCGAACCGCCTCCCCGGCCGACCAGGTCCGCTGCCTCGTCCACGCTGCGATACGCCAGGATGCTCGCCACCGGGCCGAACGCCTCTACGTCGTGGACGGCGTCGGGCAGCGCGTCGGCCGCACCGTCGAAGCCCAGCACGATCGGCGACACGAACGCGCCGTCGGGGGCCGGACCGGTCGAGCCGTCGGCGCGCGTGATGTCCGGGGCATCCGTCGTGCCCACGAGCACCCGGCCACCGGCCGCCTGCAGCCGGCCGACGGCCTGCAGCACCTCCTCGCGTTGGGCGAGGGAGACGAGCGGACCCATCGTCACCGTCTCGGCGCGCGGGTCGCCGATCACCACCCGCTCGGCGATCTTGGTGCGCAGCGCCTCGACGAGGGGCTCCACGGCGGCCTCGGGCACGATGGCCCGGCGGATCGCGGTGCACTTCTGCCCGGCCTTCGTCGTCAGCTCGACCATCAGCTGCTTCACGTAGGCATCGAATTCCGGGGTGCCGGGCACCGCGTCGGGCCCGAGCACGGACGCGTTGATCGAATCCGTCTCGGTCGTGAACCGCACACCGGGCGCCGCCTGGGCGCGAAGCCGCTCGGCCGTCGCGGCGCTGCCGGTGAACGCCACCAGGTCGCCGAGGCCCAGGTGGTCGAACAGGCCGGGCACCGCGCCGCTGACCAGCTGCAGGGACCCCGCGGGGAGCAGGCCCGTCTCGACGAGGATCCGCACCCACGCTTCAGCGACGTACGCGGACGGCGAGGCGGGCTTGACGACGGTGGGCACGCCCGCCAGGAACGCCGGCGCGAACTTCTCGAGCGCACCCCACATCGGGAAGTTGAAGGCGTTGATCTGCACGGCGACGCCGGGCAGGCGCGTGTACACGTGGCGTCCCAGGAACGAGCCGTCCTTCGACAGCGGCTCCACCGGACCGTCCAGATACACCTGCCCGTTGGGAAGCTCGCGGCGGCCCTTCGAAGAGTAGGTGAACAGGACGCCGATGCCGCCGTCGACGTCGCTCAGCGAGTCGCGCTGCGTGGCGCCCGCCCGCGCGGAGAGGTCGTAGAGCTCGTGCTTGCGTTCGGTCAGCGCCAGGGCGAACTGCTTGAGGAGCACTGCACGCTGGTGGAAGGTCAGCTCCCCCAGGCTGCGCTGTCCCACCGTGCGCGCATGGTCGAGCACGCCTTCGAGGTCGATGCCCCGGGTGCTCAGCCACGTGACCGTCTCGCCCGTCGACGCGTCGCGGACGGCGACGGGATCGGCCCCCGGGGATGGGTCGGCTCCGCCCGGCCCCGCCGCCGCGCCCGGGACCCACCACTGGTCGCGGAGGTAGCTGGGAAGGATCGCGATGCCTTCACGCTCGGTCGTCACTGTCCACTCCATTCATAGAAGCCGCGGCCGCTCTTGCGGCCCAGATGTCCCTCCGCGACGAGCCGGCGCAGCAGCTCGGGCGGTGCGAAGCGGTCGCCCAGCTTCGCCTGGAGCTCTTCGGCGATGCCCAGCCGCACGTCGAGACCCACGAGATCCGTCGTGCGCAGCGGCCCGACCGGATGCCGGTAGCCCAGCTCCATCGCCGCATCGATGTCGGCGGCCGACGCGACGCCGTCCTCGAGCATGCGGATGGCCTCCAGCCCCAGTGCGACGCCCAGCCGGCTCGACGCGAAGCCGGGGGTGTCGCGCACGACGATCGGGGTCTTGTCGAGGGCCTCGATCCATCCCCTCGCCCGGTCGACGAGCGCCGTCTCGGTCGCCGGTCCCGCCACGATCTCGACGAGCTGCGACGCGGGCACCGGGTTGAAGAAGTGCATCCCGAGGAACCGGCCCGGGCGCTCCAGTGCCGCGGCGAGGTCGGCGATGGAGATGGACGAGGTGTTGGTCGCGAGCACCGTGCCGGCATCCGTCGCCCGCTCGGCGCGGGCCAGCGCGTCGACCTTGAGCGCGCGCTCCTCGGGCACCGCCTCGATCACGAGCTCGCAGCCGGCGAGGCCGGCGGTGTCCGCCGTCGCCTCGAGCACCGCGGCGACCTCGTCCACCGTCCGGGTGGTCGTGCCCCGCTCGACGCTGCGGCGCACGGCGTCGAGGACGCGAACGGACGCCGCGGCCGCCGCGTCGGCGTCACGCTCCACGACGATCACGTGCGCGCCGGCGAGCGCGAACGCGTGAGCGATGCCCGCGCCCATGCGTCCGCCGCCGATCACCGCCACCCGCGTGGGGACTCCGGCGGATTCGGGACGCTTCGTCTCGCGTCGCTCGCTCGACGACCGGGGCTCCACGCCTTCTCGGCGCGCGTCGGCGCTCATCGCCGCTTCCTCTCCAGGAACGCCGTCATGCGCTTGTGCTTCTCGGGACTTTCGAACAGCTGCGCCTGCAGCTCCAGCTCCAGCTCAGGGTGGGCGGCGCGCGGCGCGTGCAGGGCGGTCTTGGTGTGGCGCGTGGCGAGCGGGTCGTTTCCTGCGATGCGATCCGCGAGGGCGTGGGCGGCAGCCAGGAGGTCATCGGGCTCGTAGAGCGACGACACCAATCCCCACGCGAGGGCGGTCTCGGCATCCAGGATCCGCCCCGTCAGCAGCATCTCAGCCGCCCGCGCCTCGCCCACGATCTCTGGCAGCCGCCACGTCGCGCCGGCCGCGGCGATGATGCCGAGGCCGGTCTCGGGGTTGCCGATCCGCAGTCGCGGCGTGCCGATGCGGATGTCGGCCGCGTATGCCAGTTCCGCACCGCCGCCCAGCGCAGACCCGTCGATCGCCGCGATCACCGGCATCGGCAGCCGGTGCACGCGCTGGAACGCCCGGGTGTTGATGCCGCGGCGCGCGTCGGCGGCCCGCCGCTCGCGCAGCTGCGCGATGTCGGCGCCCGATGCGAAGACGCCGTCCGCGCCGATCAGGATGAGCGTGCGGGGGTCGTGCTCCAGCTCGTCGCAGAGCTCGTGCAGCCGGTCGATGGTCTCCTGGTCGATGGCGTTGCGGACCTCCGGCCGCGACAGCGTCGCCACGACCCGGTCTCCCCGGCGCTGGATGAGCAGCGACTGCGGCATCGGCATCCTTCCGTCCGCTCCCTCGCGGTCGCCCCCATAATACCTAACCGATCGTTCAGTAATGGCCTTCCGTGCGCACGGCTCGGGCGGAACGGGATGACGGATGCCACGGCTGCGGGTGCAAGACTGGGCGCATGTCGCCCGCACCGAGCACGGAACCCGCGCAGACCGCGCGGCGCGGGCGGCCGGGTTACGACCGCGGCCAGGTGCTCGAGATCGCCGTGGCGCTCTTCAACGAGCAGGGCTACGACGCCACGTCGGTGTCGGACCTCGCTGCACGGCTGGGACTGACCAAGTCGGCCCTGTACCACCACTTCGATTCCAAGGAGCAGCTGCTCGCGCTGGCGCTCGACGAGGCGCTCGACGGTTTGGAGGGGGTGCTCGACGAGCCCGAGGCCGTGCGCGGTTCAGAGGTCGAGCGCCTCGGCGCCGTGCTGCGCGGCGCCGTGCGCGTGCTCGTGGACAAGCTGCCGTATGTCACGCTGCTGCTGCGCGTGCGCGGCAACAGCGCGGTGGAGCGGGCCGCACTCGAGCGCCGCCGCGCGTTCGACCACCGCGTCGCGGGGCTCGTCGCGCAGGCCCAGCAGGCGGGCCAGGTGCGTGCCGACGTCGACGACGCCGTCGCCACGCGCCTGATATTCGGCATGGTCAACTCGATCGTCGAGTGGTACCGGCCGGGTGGTCCTGTCGACCGCGAACGGCTCGCGCACGACGTCGTCGCGGTGGCGCTCGACGGCATGCGCACACGCTGACCCTCGACCTTCTGCCGTCCGTGTCCCACTTTCGCGCAATTCGCGGTGCTCTTGCGGCAACTTCTGGGACACGATCGCCGCAAGGTGGGACACGGCGTGATGTGACGACGGATGCCGCGACCCGCGCCGTCGAGGGCGCGGGTCGCGGCATCCGGTCGCCGGGATTCAGGCGCGGGCGACGCCGTAGATCGGGCTGACCTCCTGCTCGGCCTCGTGCTCCGGACCGAGCGGGATGCCGGAGCGGTCGCGCAGCAGCAGGGTCGCAAGGAGTCCGATCACCGTCATGCCGGCGAGGTACCAGGTCACCGACATCGTCGTGCCGGTGGCCTGGACCAGCGCCGTCGCGATGGTCGGCGCGAACGCACCGCCCAGGATCGCGCCGATCGCGTACGAGATCGACACGCCGGAGAAGCGGATCGAGGCCGGGAAGAGCTCCGAGTACAGCGCCGCCTGCGGTCCGTATGTGAAGCCGAGACCGATCGTGAGGATCGCGAGGCCCAGGAACAGGAGCCAGATGTTGCCGGTGTTCACCAGCGGGAAGAGCGTGAACACACCGACCAGCTGCAGGATCCACCCGATGATGTACGTGGTGCGGCGGCCGATGCGGTCCGATACGAACCCGGCGGCGAGCGTCGACAGCAGCCACGTCACGGCGGAGGCGGCGACCGCCCACAGCACGGGACCGCGGTCGAGGACCAGCGGCCCGTCGGGGTTCGTGGCGTAGCCCTGGATGTAGCCGCCGGTCGTCATGTAGCCCACGGCGTTGTTTCCGGCGAACACCAGCGCGGCGATGATCACCAGCAGCAGGTGCTTGCGGAACAGCTGCACGATCGGCATCCGCGCCTTCTCCTTGCGCTCGGCGAGCTCGGCGAACACGGGGCTCTCCTCCACGCGACGACGGACGTAGTAGCCGACGACGATGAGGACGACGCTCAGCAGGAACGGGATCCGCCACCCCCAGGCGACGAAGGCGTCGCCCGGAGCGATCATCGCCATGAGGGCCATCACGCCCGAGGCGAGCAGCAGGCCCAGCGGCACGCCGATCTGCGGCGAGGCGCCGAACGCGCCGCGGCGCTTCTTCGGCGCGTGCTCGACCGCCATGAGGACCGCGCCGCCCCACTCGCCGCCGGCCGAGATGCCCTGCAGGATGCGCAGCAGGACGAGCAGGATCGGCGCGGCGATGCCGATCGCCTCGTACGTGGGCAGCACGCCGATGAGGGCGGTCGCCGCACCCATGAGGATCAGCGTCCACATGAGCACGAGCTTTCGTCCGTACTTGTCTCCGAAGTGGCCGGCGAGGAACGCGCCCAGCGGCCGGAAGAGGAAGCTCACGCCGACGGTGGCGAAGGCGACGAGCGCACTGTTGGCGCCCAGCGGCGCGAAGAAGAGCTGGCCGAACACGAGCCCGACCGCCGTGGCGTAGATGAAGAAGTCGTACCACTCGACGGTGGTGCCGACGACCGTCGCGAAGACCACGCGGCGGCGGTCGGCGGATGCCGCGATGGTCCCGGTGGGGGTGAAGCCCTGCGGGGGCTGTGAGGTGCTCATGGTGACTCCTGTGTCGGGCTGACGTCGTCGTCGCGGCCAGTTCCCACTCGTGGTTGCCGCTCGCTCGACCGATGATATACGATTTCGAATACGACGCAAGAGTGAAGGAGCTCGCATGGATGAGACGACCGTCGCCTCCGAGGCGATGTCGGAGTCGTCTGCCGACGCCCGTTTCGCCGCCCTTCCCACCCGACCCGGCAAGATCATCGCGATCCACCTCAGCTACGCGTCGCGGGCGGATCAGCGCGGGCGGCGGCCGCAGCATCCGTCGTACTTCTTCAAGCCGTCGAGCTCGGTCGCGGCATCCGGTGGCAGGATCGAGCGCCCCGCGGGCACCGAGCTCCTGGCCTTCGAGGGCGAGATCGCCCTCGTGATCGGGGCGGCCGCCCGGCGCGTGCCACTGGCCGAAGCGTGGGACCACGTCGCGTGGGTGACCGCGGGCAACGACTTCGGACTGTACGACCTGCGCGCGGCCGACAAAGGTTCGAACGTGCGCTCCAAGGGCGGAGACGGATACACGCCGCTCGGCCCCTCGCTCATCGATGCCCGCACCGTCCACCCCGACGCGCTGCGCGTGCGCACCTGGCTCAACGGCACCCTCGTGCAGGAGGACACCTCGGCGGGGATGATCTTCCCCCTCCCCCAGCTCGTCGCCGACCTGTCGCAGCACTTCACGCTGGAGCCCGGCGACGTGATCCTCACCGGCACGCCGGCCGGATCATCGGTCGCCGTCCCGGGAGACGTGGTCGAGGTCGAGGTCGACGTCCCCGAGGGGCCGTCGTCGGGGCGTCTGGTGACCACGGTCGTCGAGGGGCAGGCACCCTTCGACCCCGACCTCGGCGCCCTGCCTGCGGTCGACGACCTGCAGCGCACCGAGGCGTGGGGCTCCCGCGAGGCCGCTGGGCTGCCCACAGAGGTGGCATCGGCCGTTGAGCGAGGGAGCGAAGCGACCGACACGACACGCGCCGAGTCTGCGGCCGACGCGTCCTCTCGCTCCGCGGTCCCTGAGTGGACAGGAACGCCCGGGGACCCACTCAGCACCGAGCTGCGCGCGAAGCTCGAGGCCGCGCCCGTCGCCGGTCTGTCCCAGCAGCTGCGTAAGCGCGGTCTGAACAACGTCACGATCGACGGCGTCCGGCCGCTGCATCCCGACACGAAGTTCGTGGGCACGGCGCGCACCCTCCGGTTCGTCCCCAACCGCGAAGACCTGTTCGCCTCCCACGGCGGTGGCTACAACGCGCAGAAGCGGGCGTTCGATGCCGTCGGCGAGGGCGAGGTCATCGTCATCGAGGCGCGCGGTGAGAGCGGGTCGGGAACGCTCGGCGACATCCTCGCTCTCCGCGCGCACGCCCGCGGCGCCGCAGGCATCGTCACCGACGGAGGGGTGCGGGATGCCGCAGCCGTCGCCGCCGTCGGCATCCCGGTGTACTCCGCGGGCGCGCATCCCGCCGTGCTCGGCCGCAAGCACGTGCCGTGGGATGTCGACGTCACGATCGCGTGCGGCGGAACGACGGTGCAGCCGGGAGACATCATCGTCGCCGACACCGACGGCGTCATCGTGCTGCCCCCGGCGATCGCCGAGGAGGTCGTCGACGCGGCGCTCGCGCAGGAGGACGAGGATGCCTGGATCGCCCAGCGCGTCGCGGAGGGGCATCCGGTCGACGGGCTGTTCCCCATGAACGCGCAGTGGCGCGCGCGGTTCGATGCCGAGAAGGGCGGGAAGCGATGACCGAGCTGGACACCGGAGTGGACGCTCCCAGCCAGAGCAAGTCGCAGCGCGCCTACCATTGGATCAAGGAGCGCATTGCGAGCCAGGACTTCACCCCCGGCTACCGGCTGGTGCTGGGCAGCATCGCCGGCGACCTCGACATGAGCGTCGTGCCGGTGCGCGAGGCGATCCGGCAGCTCGAGGCCGAGGGGCTCGTGACGTTCGAGCGCAACGTCGGCGCGCGGGTGTCGATGGTCGACGACTCGCAGTATCGCCACAGCATGCAGGCCCTGTCGATCCTCGAGGGCACCGCGACGGCCCTCGCGGCGCGCCGGCTCACCGCTGACGACCTGCGTGCCGCCCGCCGCGTCAACGAGCTCATGATCGAGACGCTCGAGCACTTCGATCCCCGGGCGTTCACCGCCCTCAACCACGAGTTCCACTCGACCCTCTACTCCAAGTGCGCCAACCCGCGCATGCTGGAGCTCGTGAACGCGGAGTGGGGCCGTCTCGGCCACCTGCGCGACTCGACCTTCAGCTTCGTCCCCGGCCGTGCACAGGAATCGGTGCGCGAGCACGAGAACATCGTGCAGCTCATCGAGACGGGGGCGCCGCTGGGTGAGATCGAGAAAGCGGCCCGCCGTCACCGGGCCGCGACACTCGACGCCTACATGATCCACGAGCATCCCGACGAGGCCCTGGGTCTGCCCGCGTTCTGATCCGGCATGCCGCGACCGCCGGCATCCCGCACCCCTCCGAACCCTCCGAACCCCTCCGACGAAGGAGACACCATGACCGACACCGCCACCGATACCGCTGCGGCACTCTCCACGCGACACGTGCCGGACGGGCTGCCCGAGCGCATTCAGCACTACATCGACGGCGCGTTCGTCGACTCGGTCGACGGCGACACGTTCGACGTGCTCGACCCCGTCACGAACGAGACCTACGTGCGGGCCGCGGCGGGCAAGAAGGCCGATATCGACCGCGCCGTCGCCGCCGCGCGCCGCGCCTTCACCGAGGGACCGTGGCCGCGGATGCTGCCGCGCGAACGCTCCCGCGTGCTCCACCGCATCGCCGACATCGTCGAATCGCGGGACGCCCGGCTCGCCGAGCTCGAGTCGTTCGACTCCGGCCTGCCGATCACGCAGGCGCTCGGTCAGGCACGGCGTGCAGCCGAGAACTTCCGGTTCTTCGCGGACCTGATCGTGGCGCAGACCGATGACGCCTTCAAGGTGCCCGGGCGCCAGATGAACTACGTCAACCGCAAGCCGATCGGCGTGGCCGGCCTCATCACGCCGTGGAACACGCCGTTCATGCTGGAGTCGTGGAAGCTCGGCCCCGCCCTGGCGACCGGCAACACCGTCGTGCTCAAACCGGCCGAGTTCACGCCGCTGTCGGCCTCGCTGTGGGCCGGGATCTTCGAAGAGGCGGGCCTGCCGCAAGGCGTGTTCAACCTCGTGAACGGACTCGGAGAGGATGCCGGCGACGCGCTGGTGAAGCATCCCGACGTCCCCCTGATCTCGTTCACCGGCGAGAGCCGCACCGGCCAGATCATCTTCGGCAACGCCGCGCCGTTCTTGAAGGGGCTGTCGATGGAGCTCGGCGGCAAGAGCCCCGCCGTCGTCTTCGCCGACGCCGACCTCGAGGCCGCGATCGACGCGACGATCTTCGGCGTCTTCTCCCTGAACGGCGAGCGCTGCACCGCGGGATCGCGGATCCTGGTGGAGCGCTCGGTGTACGACGAGTTCGTCGAGCGGTACGCCGCCCAGGCCGAGCGCGTGGTCGTCGGGTACCCGCACGACCCGAAGACCGAGGTCGGCGCCTTGGTGCATCCCGAGCACTACGACAAGGTCGTCTCGTACATCGAGATCGGAAAGAGCGAGGCCCGGCTCGTCGCCGGCGGCGGACGCCCCGAGGGGTTCGAGACCGGCAACTTCGTGCGGCCGACGGTCTTCGCGGATGTCGCGCCCGACGCCCGCATCTTCCAGGAGGAGATCTTCGGGCCGGTGGTCGCCATCACGCCGTTCGACACCGACGAGGAGGCCCTCGAGCTCGCCAATGGCGTGAAGTACGGCCTCGCCGCGTACGTGTGGACCAACGACCTCAAGCGGGCCCACAACTTCTCGCAGGCGATCGAGGCGGGGATGGTGTGGCTGAACTCCAACAACGTGCGCGACCTGCGCACTCCGTTCGGCGGGGTCAAGGCCTCCGGCCTCGGCCACGAGGGCGGCTACCGCTCGATCGACTTCTACACCGACCAGCAGGCCGTGCACATCACGCTCGGCCCCGCGCACAACCCCACGTTCGGCAAGGCAGATCCTTCGGCGGGCGCACGCACCCCCGCCGCCGAGCAGACCGACGCCGCCGAGAAGCTGCAGGCCTGAGCCGAGGCATCCCCCACCCATCCCGATTCGGTTTGTGCGGAGAACACGCCGCAATCGCCACGCACATGACGGCGTGTCCTTCGCACAAACCGCAGAGGACCGGCCGACCAGAGAACCACGCAAGGACGCGACAGATGACCGCCCGCAAAGACATGACCCTCACCTCCTCCGGCTTCTACGTGAGCCAGGAGGCACCGATCCACACCGACGACCCGATCCCGACGCCCACAGCCCCGGCCCCCGACATCCTGCGCTGCGCGTACATGGAACTCGTCGTCACCGACCTGGCCGCGTCGCGCGAGTTCTACGTCGACGTGCTCGGGCTGTACGTGACCGAGGAAGACGACGAGGCGATCTACCTCCGCTCGACGGAGGAGTTCATCCACCACAATCTCGTGCTGCGCCAGGGGCCGACCGCCGCGGTGGCGGCGTTCTCGTACCGCGTGCGCACGCCGGAGGACCTGGACCGGGCAGAAGCGTTCTATCGCGAGCTCGGCTGCGAGGTGAGACGCGAGCCGACCGGGTTCACGAAGGGCATCGGCGACTCGGTGCGCGTCATCGACCCGCTCGGCTTCCCGTACGAGTTCTTCTACGCCACCGAGCACGTCGAACGGCTGTCGTGGCGCTACGACCTGCACACCCCGGGCGAGCTCGTGCGCCTCGACCACTTCAACCAGGTCACCCCCGACGTGCCGCGTGCCGTCAACTTCATGCAGTCGCTGGGATTCCGCGTCACCGAGGACATCCAGGACGAGGAGGGTACGGTGTACGCGGCGTGGATGCGCCGCAAGCCCACCGTGCACGACACCGCGATGACCGGCGGTGACGGGCCCCGCATGCACCATGTCGCGTTCGCCACGCACGAGAAGCACAACATCCTGGCGATCTGCGACAAGCTCGGGGCGCTGCGCCGCTCGGATGCGATCGAGCGCGGCCCCGGCCGGCACGGCGTGTCGAACGCCTTCTACCTGTACCTGCGCGACCCCGACGGGCACCGCGTCGAGATCTACACGCAGGACTACTACACCGGCGACCCCGACAACCCCGTCGTCACGTGGGACGTGCACGACAATCAGCGCCGCGACTGGTGGGGGAACCCCGTCGTGCCGTCGTGGTACACCGAGGCCTCGCTGGTGCTCGACCTCGACGGCAACCCGCAGCCCGTGGTGGCGCGCACGGACGAGTCCGAGATGGCGGTGACGATCGGCGCCGACGGCTTCTCCTACACCCGCCCCGACGACAAGTCCGAGGCGCTGCCGAGCTGGAAGCAGGGCGAGTACAAGCTCGGCCACCAGCTGTGACGCTCATGAGGTGAAAGCGGCGGGCCGGATCAGCTTCTCGCCACCCGGATCGGCCTCCTCCGGTCGATCCAGCCCGTCGCTTTCACGCCGAGCACCGACGAAGGAGAACGGATGACCTCGATACGACCGCAGGACGGCCCGTCGGGCCAGCGGCTGCACCCGGACGACATAGCCGCGCTCGCCGCGGAACTGGCAGAGGCCGACCGCACGCACGGCGTGATCCCGCGCATCACGGCGCGGCACCCCGAGGCGACGGTGGAGGACTCGTACGCGATCCAGGGCGTGTGGCGCGACAGGAACATCGCGGCGGGGCGCACGCTCGTCGGGCGCAAGATCGGGCTCACCTCCAAGGCCATGCAGCAGGCGACCGGGATCACCGAACCGGACTACGGCGTCATGTTCGACGACACCGTCTATCGGTCCGGGGCTGAGATCCCGGTCGAGAGGTTCTCGAACGTGCGCATCGAGGTGGAGCTCGCGTTCGTGCTGAAGACGCCGCTCGAGGGCCCGGACTGCACGCTCGACGACGCCCTCAGCGCCATCGACTACGCCGTGGCGGCTCTGGAGGTGCTCAACTCGCACATCGAGCTGGAGGGTCGGACGATCGTCGACACGATCGCCGACAACGCGGCGTACGGCGCCATGGTGCTCGGCGACGTGCACCGGCGCCCCGACGAGATCGACCTGCGGTGGATTCCCGGAGTGCTCAGCCGCAACGGCGAGATCGAGGAGACGGGTGTCGCGGCGGGCGTCCTCGGTCACCCCGCGACCGGTGTGGCGTGGCTCGCGAACAAGTTCCACCAGCACGGCGCGCGCCTGGAGGCGGGCGAGATCATCCTCGCCGGCTCGTTCACCCGCCCCATGTGGGTGTCGCGAGGCGATAGCGTCAAGTGCGACTACGGACCGATGGGGGTGATCGAATGCCGCTTCGTCTGAGCCCGACGTTCCGGCAGGCGCTGGCCGCTGAGGACCGCCCCCTGGCAGGCATGTGGGTGTGCTCGGGCTCGCCGCTGGTGGCGGAGATCTGCGCCGGTTCGGGCCTGGACTGGGTGCTCATCGACATGGAGCACTCCCCCAACGGTCTGGAGTCGGTGCTCGCGCAGCTGCAGGCGGTGGCGGCATATCCGGTGACCCCGGTCGTGCGGGTGCCGATCGGCGACGTAGTGACGATCAAGCAGGTGCTCGATCTGGGGGCCCAGAACCTGCTGGTGCCCATGGTGTCGTCGAGGACGGATGCCGAGGCCGCCGTGGCGGCTGTCCGTTATCCGCCGCGCGGCACGCGAGGCGTCGGCTCGGCACTTGCCCGATCCGCGCGCTGGAACCGCGTCGACGACTATCTGCTCGATGCCGATGCGCACGTATCGCTCTTCGTGCAGGTCGAGACCGCCGCGGGAGTGGAGGCGGCATCAGAGATCGCCGCGGTCGACGGTGTGGACGGCGTCTTCGTCGGCCCCTCCGACCTGGCCGCCTCGATGGGTCTGCTCGGGCAGCAGACGCATCCCGACGTGGTGGCCGCGGTGCTGCGCACCTTCGAGGCGGTCCGTGCCGCCGGCAAGCCGGTCGGCGTCAACGCGTTCGACCCGACCGCGGCCGATTCCTACATCGATGCCGGTGCGTCGTTCGTGCTCGTCGGCGCCGACACGGCGATGCTGGCACGCGGCTCCGAGGCGCTCGCGGAACGATTCACGCGCTCCGGTCGCGAGCCGCGCGGTTCGTACTGAGGCAGCGGCATCCGTTCCCCCTCCCCTGGCGGAACGTGGCACAGTGAACGCATGAAGAAGTGGGTCGTGCGATTCGCGTCTCTCCTGCTGTTCAACGTGCTCGTGCTCCTCGTCGTCGGCTGGCTCACCCCCGCCCGCGTGGGCTGGGCCGCACTGTGGGCCGGCATCGTCATGACCGCGATCGTCATCTGGATCAAGCCGCTGGTCGAGAAGTGGTTCCGCTCGATGGCGGCCAGGTCGGCCAGCCGGCGCACCAAGGCCGGCGAGAAGCTCGTCGAGTTCCTGCTGGCCTTCGCCGTCGCCTTCATCGTCTGGCTCGCGACGGTGCTGCTGTCGGGAGTGTCCGTCGGGGGCGGCATCTTCGGCGCCTTCTGGGGCTGGGTGGTGCCGCCGGTGATCCTCCTCGTCGGCTGGGCGGTCTACGGCGCCATCGACGACAGGGTGGAGGCGCGAGCGGGCGCACTGTACGACCGGGCCACACGTGGACGGACGGCCGCCGACGGTCGCGGTGCGCCGCGCCCCGAGGCATCCGCATCCGCCGATCCGATTGCGACGTATCCCGGAGCCGACCCGTCGGGTGCGCCGGCCCGCGGACGGCGCGACGACGGTCTCACCGACGAGCAGCGCCGCATGCTCGACGAGCTGGGCTGATCGCGGATCGGCCGACGTGTCGATCCGCGCCGGTCGAGATCGTCATAGCGGTGTCGACACCCACTGAGAAAGGACGACGCCATGCGATACGCACTCCTCCTCCACTACCCCGAGATGACCGCCGAAGAGCTCGGCCCCGAAGCCCTCGCGGAGGGCATGCGGGAGTTCGACGAGTACGCCAAGGCCCTCGATGCCGCAGGCGTGCTCATCTCGGCGGAGGTCCTGCAGCAATCGGCTGTCACCACCACCGTGACGGTCGAGAACGGGATGCCACGGGTGCAGGACGGCCCGTTCGCCGACACCAAGGAGCAGCTCGGCGGGACGTTCGTCATCGACGTCGCCGATCTGGATGCCGCGATCCAGTGGGCGGCGAAGGCTCCGTCCGTCGGCTGGGGAGCGGTGGAGATCCGCCCCAGCGCGACCCACTTCGCCGACGGCGCGTGGACGACCTTCCAGCGCTGATGCCCGACACGCCCCGGACACCTCAGGGCGGCGCCGACGCGTTGCCAGAGAGGTCCGGGCACGGGAACGGATCCGGCGCCCGCGCCGCCGCCGAACGAGCGGCGCGGGCGTCGTACGGCCGCATCCTCTCGATCGTCGCCGCGTCCACCCGTGACGTCGGCGTCGCCGAGGACGCGCTCGCCGACGCCTTCGAGCGTGCCCTGCGCACGTGGCCGGAGGACGGCATCCCCGCCAATCCCGAAGGGTGGCTGGTGACCGTGGCCCGAAATCGCGCCCGGGACGCGCTCGGTTCGGCGGCGCATCGCAACGCCGTGCCCTTGGACGAGGGAATCGCCGCCGTCAGAGCCGACGAGACCGCCGTCGACGCGCTGACGGCGCTCGAGGCGCGCGAATCGATCCCCGATCAGCGGCTAGAGCTGCTGTTCGCGTGCGCCCATCCCGCGATCGACCCGGCGATCCGCACTCCCCTCATGCTGCAGACCGTGCTCGGATTCGACGCGGCACAGATCGCGCACGCCTTCGGCGTGCAGCCGGCGACGATGGCGCAGCGTCTGGTGCGCGCCAAGCGCCGCATCCGCGACGCGGGCATCCCGTTCCGGGTGCCGGACCGCGCTGCCATGCCGGCCCGACTGCCCTCGGTGCTCGAGGCGATCTACGGCGCCTATGCGATCGACTGGCTGGACCAGGGCGACGAGCCGCGCGAATCGCTCGCGGACGAGGCACGCTGGCTGGCGGTGCTCACCGCGACCCTGCTCGACGACGAGCCGGAGGCGTGGGGGCTCGCCGCACTGCTGACCTACGCGCAGGCTCGGGTCCCCGGGCGCACGTCGCGTCCCTGGCCACCGCTGGACGAGCAGGACCCCGCCACCTGGGACCGGGCGCTCATCGCCGAAGGCGCCGCCCTGCTTCGGCGCGCCGCAGCGCTCGGGCAGCCGCTCGGGCGATTCCAGCTCGAGGCGGCGATCCAGTCCGTGCACTGCGACCGCGCCCGCACCGGCGTGCTCGACGTCCCGTCGCTGGTCAAGCTGTACCGCGGCCTGGTCGCGATCGCACCGACCGACGGCGCCCGCGCGGCGCTGGCCGCCGCCGAGGCCCGCCTCGCGGTGTTGTGACCGGAGGATGCCGCGGGCTGCGGCATCCCGGGCGGCGGCGTGGCGGGTGCCGGGCGTTGCGTGGGGCGGCGCGGTGGCGCATGCCCGGGGGCGGACGCCGCGTGGCGGGTGCCGGGCGTTGCGTGGGGCGGCGCGGTGGCGCATGCCCGGGGGCGGACGGCGCGTGGCGGCGTTGCGTGGGGCGGCGTTGCGTGGGGCGGCGCGTTGCGTGGCGCGGCGCGCTGCGTGGCACGGCATCCAGTACACACGTTGCGGCCGAGACCACATGATCCGTGCGCGCACAACATGTCGACTCGTCCGGAACATGTCGACTCGTCCACAGGAGCGCGGCGGCCCACGCCCCGCGGCCTCCGGCGCCTCGGTCCCGGCGCCCTGCGCCGCCGCGGCATCCAGTACACATGTTCCGGCCGAGACCACGTGATCCCTGCGCGCACGACATGTCGACTCGATAGAAACGTGTCGGCTCGCCGCTCGCGGCGCGGCACCCCAGCCCGGGCAGCCCGAGCCGCGGCAACCTCAGCCACAGCATCCCGCCCGGAGCGAGGCGTAACAATCCGACCCGTTCGCACGGCACCCTTCGCACCGTCGCCATGATGGAGGCACCGGACGCGCGACAGCACGCGGCGCCGGAACACCCGACACTTGGAGGCATCATGTCCCGTCGCAGTCGCCTGCTCGGTCTCGCCGCCGGCGTGGCCCTCACCGGGCTCACGCTGGCCGGCTGCGCCGCAGGCGCCGCGCCGTCCGGCGACGACTCGGGTTCCGACGAGGGCTGGGTCACCCCCGGCAAGTTCACCGTGGCCACGGGCGAGCCCGCATATTACCCGTGGGTCATCGACGACGACCCGGAATCGGGCGAGGGATTCGAGGCGGCGGTGGCGTACGCGGTCGCGGACCAGCTCGGTTTCGACGCCGACGATGTGGTGTGGGTGCGCACCGGCTTCGACGAGGCGATCGCGCCGGGTCCGAAGGACTTCGACGTCAACCTCCAGCAGTTCTCGATCACCGACGAACGCAAGCAGTCCGTGGACTTCAGCTCGCCGTACTACGAGACCACGCAGGTCGTCGTCACGACGGCGTCGTCGCCCGCCGCAGACGCCGCGTCGATCGCCGATCTCAAGGATCTGGTCATCGGCGCGCAGACCGGCACCACCAGCTACACCGCCATCGAGTCGGTGATCCAGCCGACTCAGGGCGCGCAGGCCTTCAACACCAACGATGACGCCAAGCTCGCCCTCGAGAACGGGCAGGTCGACGCGATCGTCGTCGACCTGCCGACCGCGTTCTACATCTCCGGCGCCGAACTGACCGACGGCGTGCTCGTCGGTCAGCTGCCCAACCCGGATGGCGCGACCGGCGACCAGTTGGGATTCGTTCTCGCGAAGGACTCCCCGGTGACCGGGAAGGTCAGCGCCGCCGTGGACGCCCTGCGCGAGAACGGGACGCTCGACGAGCTCGCCGAGCAGTGGTTGGGCGGCGAGGGACAGGCGCCGCTGCTGAAGTGACGTCCGCCGGGATACTGGCCGGATGAACCGCGCACCCGGCAGCGCCGCCGCCGACAGCTCCCCCGGTCGCGTGCCCGTCGTGCCTCGCGAAGTCAGCGCCGTCGAGCTCGAACGCCGCGCGTTCCGCAAGCGGCAGGGCGCGGCATCCGTGGCCATCAGTGTCGCATCGACACTCGTCGTGGCCGTCCTCGCGTGGCTGCTGATCATCAACACGCCTGGATGGGCGCGTGTTCAGCAGCAGTTCTTCAACCCCGAGATCGCGCTCGCCTCGCTCCCGCGCGTGTGGGACGGATTCCTGCTCAACCTCCGCGTGCTGGCCATGTCGGCCGTGCTTGTGCTGGTCTTCGGCTTGCTGCTGGCGACCCTGCGCACCCTCCGCGGCCCGTTGTGGCTGCCGCTGCGAGCACTCGCCGCTGCGTACACCGATGTCTTCCGCGGCATCCCGCTCATCATCGTGCTCTACCTCGTCGGGTTCGGCGTCCCGGGGCTGCAGCTGATCCCGGTGCGCCTGCCGACCGAGTTCTGGGGCACCATCGCGATCACCCTCACCTACTCTGCCTACGTGTCCGAGGTGTTCCGTGCCGGCATCGAGGCGGTGCATCCCTCGCAGCGGCACGCGGCGCGGTCGCTGGGGCTCAGCCACGGCCAGGCGATGCGGCTCGTGGTGGTCCCGCAGGCGGTGCGCAAGGTGACGCCGGCGCTCATGAACGACTTCGTCGCGATGCAGAAGGACGTCGGCCTGATCTCGCTGCTGGGAGCAGTGGATGCCGTGCGCGCGGCGCAGATCGAGACCGCGGCGTACTTCAACTTCACGCCTTACGTCGTCGCGGCGATCCTGTTCGTGCTGCTCGCGATCCCGACGATCCGGCTGACCGATTGGTACACCGCCCGCGTGCGCGCCCGGGAGCAGATCGGAGGCATCGTGTGAGCGAAAAGGTCCTGCGTCTGGACGGCGTGTGGAAGTCCTTCGGCGACCACGACGTGCTGCGCGGCATCGACCTGGCCGTCGCGCCCGGCGAGGTGGTCGCCGTCATCGGCGCCAGCGGATCGGGCAAATCCACGCTCCTGCGCACGGTGAACCTGCTCGAGCCGATCGACGACGGACGCATCTGGCTGGGCGACGCCGACATCAGCGATCCACGCGTCGACGTCGACGAGGTGCGGGCGCGCATCGGAGTCGTCTTCCAGCAGTACAACCTGTTCCCCCACCTGACGGTGCAGCGCAACATCACACTCGCGCTGCGGCACGTGCATCGCATGAGGAGAGATGAGGCGGATGCCGCAGCCAGCGCGCTGCTGCAACGCGTGGGTCTGGCCGACAAGGCCGGGGCCCACCCCGACCGGCTGTCGGGAGGGCAGCAGCAGCGGGTGGCGATCGCCCGCGCGGTCGCGACGTCCCCCGAGCTCCTGCTACTGGACGAGGTGACGTCGGCGTTGGACCCGGAGCTCGTCGGCGAGGTGCTGGACCTCGTCCATGAGCTGGCCGATGAGGGCATGACCATCGTGATGGCGACGCACGAGATGGCATTCGCGCGTGATGTCGCCGATCGTGTCGTGTTCCTCGACGAAGGCCGCGTCCTCGAGCAGGGCCCGCCCTCCGAGGTATTCGGCGCCCCGCGCGAGGAGCGCACCCGCGCGTTCCTCGCCCGCTTCAGCGCGTAGTCCGCGGCGAGGCGCGGGCCGCGGCGAGGGCCCCGGCCGCGGCGGGGCTCGGGTCGCGGCGAGGGCCGGGCCCGCGGCATCCGTCTTCACGCCGAATGCACGACCTCGCGCCGAATGCACGACGTGGCAACGTCGCCAGCTCGTGCGCTCGCCACGAAGCCGTGCACTCGTCGGCGTGCGCGCGAGCTGCGGCGCGATGCGCCCGCCGGGCGTCCGAGCTCAGCCGGCGGCGCGCTCGGCGGCCTCGACCACGTTCGTCATGAGCAGGGCGACGGTCATCGGTCCCACGCCGCCCGGGTTCGGCGACAGGAAGCCCGCGACCTCGGCCACATCCGGGTGGACGTCGCCGTACACCTTCGACTTGCCTGTCTCGGGGTCTTCTTCGCGCGTGACGCCGACGTCGAGCACGGCGGCACCGGGCTTGACGTCCTCGGCCCGCACGATGTGCTTGACGCCGGCGGCCGCGACGATGACGTCGGCCTGACGGAGGTGGTGCGACAGGTCGGTCGTGCCGGTGTGCGTCAATGTCACGGTGGCGTTGATCTCACGCCGCGTCAGCAGCAGGCCGATCGAGCGGCCGATGGTCACACCGCGACCGACGACCACGACATCCTTGCCCTTCAAGTCGTAGTCGTTGCGCAGCAGCAGCTCGATGACACCGCGGGGCGTGCAAGGCAGCGGCGTCGTGATGGGCGCGTTGACGTTGAGGACGAGGCGCCCGAGGTTCGTGGGGTGCAGGCCGTCCGCGTCCTTCGCGGGGTCGATGCGCTCGAGAATCGCATCGGTGTCGAGGTGCTTGGGAAGCGGCAGCTGGACGATGTACCCGTGGCATTCCGGGTCGGCGTTGAGCTCGTCGATCAGCGCCTCGACCTCTTCCTGTGTGGCGTCCGCCGGAAGCTCCCGCTGGATGGAGTTCATCCCGATCGACTCGGATTCGCGGTGCTTCATGCCGACGTACAGCTGCGAGGCGGGGTCCGCGCCCACGAGCACGGTGGCGATCCCGGGCGTCACGCCCTTCTCGCGCAACGCGGCGACCCGCTCGCGCAGCTCTTCCTTGATCTGAGCGGCCGCCGCGCGACCATCGAGCTTCTGTGCGGTCATGTCCGTCCCCTTCGTTCGCGTGTCATCGTTCCGGCCACCTTCCGCCGCTCTCCCGCGAGACTTCACCTGAGCGCCGAGACAGCGGGTTGCATCCGATGTCTCGGCCCTCGGTTGAAGTCTCGCGGATCAGGACGGAGGGGCGGACGGATGCCGCGAGCCGCGGCATCCGGAATCCCTATGTCGATAGTGGTATCAGATGGGGCCGCATCCCACAGGCCCGTTCCCGCTCAGTGGTGAAGGCCCGGGTACAGCGGGAACGCCGCGGTGAGGCTCGCCACGCGCAGGCGCAGCGCCTCGACGTCCGCGCCCGGCTGCAGTGCGAGCGCGATGATGTCGGCGACCTCGCTGAACTCGGCGTCACCGAAGCCGCGGGTCGCCAGCGCCGGGGTGCCGATGCGAAGGCCCGACGTGACCATCGGCGGGCGAGGGTCGTTCGGCACCGCGTTGCGGTTCACCGTGATGCGGATCTCGTGGAGGAGGTCCTCGGCCTGCTTGCCGTCGATCTGCGCGTTACGCAGGTCGACGAGCACGAGGTGCACGTCCGTGCCGCCCGAGCGGACGGTGATGCCGGCATCCTTGACATCCTGCTGCGACAGCCGCTCGGCGATGATGTGCGCGCCGCGCAGCACCCGCTCCTGGCGCTCCTTGAACTCCGGCGTGGCCGCGAGCTTGAACGCGGTCGCCTTGGCGGCGATCACGTGCATGAGCGGGCCGCCCTGCTGGCCGGGGAAGACGGCCGTGTTGATCTTCTTCGCGATCTCGGCGTCGTTGGTCAGGATGAAGCCGGAGCGGGGGCCCCCGATGGTCTTGTGCACGGTCGACGACACGACGTGGGCGTGCGGGACGGGGCTCGGGTGCAGGCCGGCCGCCACGAGACCGGCGAAGTGGGCCATGTCGACCCACAGCGTCGCGCCCACCTCGTCGGCGACCGCCCGGAACGCCGCGAAATCGAGCTGACGCGGGTAGGCCGACCAGCCGGCGATGATGACCTTGGGGCGGTGCTCGAGGGCGAGGCGGCGCACCTCGTCCATGTCGATGGTCGAGGTCTCGGGGTCGACCCCGTACGCCACGATGTTGTACAGGCGGCCCGAGAAGTTGATCTTCATGCCGTGGGTGAGGTGGCCGCCCTGGTCGAGCGAGAGGCCCAGCAGCGTGTCGCCGGGGCGGGCGATCGCGTGCAGCACCGCGGCGTTGGCCGTGGCGCCGGAATGCGGCTGCACGTTGGCGAACTCGGCGCCGAACAGCGCCTTCGCGCGCTGGATCGCCAGTTCCTCGGCGACGTCGACCTCCTCGCACCCGCCGTAGTACCGGCGGCCCGGGTAGCCCTCGGCGTACTTGTTGGTGAGCACCGACCCCTGCGACTGCAGCACCGAGACCGGCACGAAGTTCTCGGAGGCGATCATCTCGAGGTAACCGCGCTGGCGTTCGAGCTCACGGTCGAGCACCTGGGCGATCTCGGGATCCACCTCGGCGAGGGGGGCGTTGAAGAACTGATCGGTCATGCGATCTCCAGACTCACGGCTTCGGTGTCTCGCTGCGCATGGCGCGCCCCTCGACATCCGGGTTTACTCGGAACATCTGCTCGGCCCAGGCGTGCGGTCGAATGCCGTAGTCGGTCGCTCCCCGGTGGTGGTCCACCTCAACGCCAGTCGCGACATCCCGAGCATAACGGACGCCGACCGGATAGGCTGAGCCCGATCCCTTTTGTTAGGACTCTTTACATGTACCGTCGTCGCAGACGGACGGACGGTCGCCGCAGACGCATGGCCGCATCGGCCGCCATGGCGACCGTCCTCGTCGCGGCATCGGTGACAGCGTGCGCCTCGGTCGCACAGAATGGAGAAACCGTGTCGCTGCCCGTCGTCCCCGCTCCCGCCTCGATCACCGAGGCCGCGGGCGCGCCGTTCCGGCTCACCGCGGAGACCTCGGTGGCAGGTGATCAGGATGCCGTCGCCGCCCTCGCCGCGCTGGTCACGCCGCGCACCGGCATGACGCTGACATCGAGCGAGGGCGACGCCGCCATCCGGCTGCGGCTTGCGGCGGCTGAGACAGAGGCTGCGGAGTCGTACCGGATCGAGGTGGACGAGACGGCCGTCGTCGTGACGGGCGCCGACACGGCAGGCCTCTTCTACGGCGTGCAGACGCTCGGCCAGCTGATCCGCCGCGACGGCGACCGGTGGGTGGTGCCGGCCGTAGACATCGCGGATGCCCCGCGCTTCGCGTATCGCGGCGTCATGCTCGACGTCGCGCGGCACTTCCACGGCGTCGACACGGTGAAGGGCTACATCGACCGGGCGGCGTCGCTCAAGCTGAACGCGCTGCACCTTCACCTCACCGACGACCAGGGCTGGCGCATCGAGCTGCGCTCGCGGCCGGAGCTCACCGAGCGCGCGAGCGGCACCGCCGTCGGCGGCGACCCGGGCGGCTTCTACACGAGGGACGACTACCGGCAGATCGTCGAGTACGCCGCGTCACGGCACATGATCGTCGTGCCCGAGATCGACATGCCCGGACACACGCACGCGGTCGGGCTGGCCTACCCCGCGATCACCGAGGAACCGCGCGTCAACGACGAGATGCGCCAGGTCATCGCCGAGTTCGGCGGCGGGGAGCCGCGCGCCGGCGAGGCGTATCAGGGCATGGCGGTCGGCTTCTCGTCGCTGAGGATCCATGACGAGGCGACGTACGACTTCGTGGCCGACGTGTTCGGGGAGCTGGCTGCCATGACCCCGGGGCCGTACCTGCACTTCGGCGGCGACGAGTCGCTGAGCACGAGCGACGAGGACTTCGCCGTGTTCGTGACGCGTGTCAGCGCCCTCATCGCCGATCTCGGGAAGACGCCGGTCGCGTGGCATGAGGCGGGTGCAGCCGCCGACATCGCCGACACGACGGTCGGTCAGTACTGGGGGTTCCTCACGCCGCAGGAGGGCGCCGCGGAGAAGGCCCGCACCTTCGTCGACAACGACGCCCCGCTCATCCTCTCCCCCGCCGACGCGGTATACCTCGACATGCAGTATCCGGCCTCGCACGAGGCGGCGGCTCCGCCCCTCGGGCTGACCTGGGCGAACGGTCCGACCAGCGTGGAGCGGGCCTACTCGTGGGAGCCTTCCGACGTGATCCCCGGCCTGGAGGAGTCCGCCATCCTCGGAGTGGAGGCACCGCTGTGGGCCGAGACCGTGCGCACGGCAGCCGACATCGACGCCATGGCGTTCCCCCGGATCGCCGCGGCGGCCGAGGCGGCGTGGTCGCCGGCCACCGGGAGGAGCGAACTGCGCACGTGGTCGTCGTTCCGGGAACGCGTCGGCGCCCTCGGACCGCTGTGGTCCCGCCTCGGCATCGCGTTCCACCCGTCCGACGAGATCCCCTGGGTCACCGAATGAGCAGGATGCCGGCATGACGACGCTCGTCCACTCCATCCGCCTGTTCGGCGCCCCGGCCGTCGACGACGACCGCCGCGACGGCTGGGTGCTGTTCGACGAAGACCGGGTGGCCGGTGCCGGCACCGGTGGGGAGCTGCCAGACGCCGACGCGTCGATCGACGGCGAGGGCGGATGCCTCGTCCCCGGGTTCATCGACATCCACGGACATGGCGGGGCCGGGGTCAGCTACGACGACGGCCCCGATGCCATCCGCGCGGCGCGCGCCCTGCATCGGGCCCACGGCACCACCCGCGCCGTGATCTCGCTCGTCACCGCGTCGCTCGACGACCTCGTCGCGCGCGTGTCGATGGTCGCGGACCTCTGCGGGGAAGACCCGGCCATCCTGGGCTCGCACCTCGAAGGGCCGTTCCTCGACCCCGGCCACAAGGGCGCACACACCGAGGCGCTCCTGCGCCCGGCCGATGCGGCATCCATCGATCGTCTGCTGGAAGCCGGGCGCGGCACGATCCGGCAGGTCACGCTCGCCCCCGAGCTGCCCGGCGGGTTCGACGCGATCCGCCGCTTCGTCGCGGCGGGCGTGTCCGTCGCCGTCGGCCACACCGCCGCCGATGCCGACACCGCACGGCGCGCGTTCGACGCCGGCGCGACGGTGCTGACGCACGCCTTCAACGCGATGCCCGGCATCCATCACCGCGCGCCAGGTCCCGTCGTCGCCGCGCTGCGGGACGACCGCGTCATCCTCGAGGTGATCTCCGACGGGGTCCACGTCGATCTCGACCTCGTGGCGACGCTCTTCGCGGCCGATGGCGACCGGATCGCGCTGATCACCGATGCGATGGCAGCGGCCGGTGCCGCCGACGGACGCTACGACCTGGGCGGGCTCGCCGTCGAGGTCACCGGTGGGGTGGCGCGCCTCGCCGACGGCGGGTCGATCGCCGGCTCGACGCTCACGCAGGACGCGGCGCTGCGCAACGTCGTCGACGCCGGCGTTCCGCTCGAGCGTGCGGTCCATGCGCTCACGGCGGCCCCCGCCCGCGCGATCGGGCGGCGGGACCTCGGGCATCTCGCCCCGGGTGCTCTCGCCGACGCGGTGCTGCTCGATCAGCAGCTCGGGGTCCGGCGGGTCTGGACCGCCGGGCACGAGGGCTGAGTCCGCCCTCCCGGACGATGCGGGCGGGGCCCGCAGGCCCCTCCCCCGAGATGCCTGCGTGCCCCGCCACGCCCCGCGGAGCAGCCGCGGGGGGCGCCGGCGCCCGTAGCCCCAACGGGCGTTCCGGCGACCACTCCTGATGAGAGAGACGCGGCGGCAGGGCGTTTTATTACGCGCGCGCGGAAAATCGCGGAGAAAGTCGTCGACAGGCCGCGAGACCTGCTTGCTCTCGGCCCTGGCGGTTTCGCGGCGCGACGACGACAATGTAGATCCATCGGACGCGATCGCCGTCGAGCCACCCGATTCCGGCGAGGTCGCGGGATCGGAAGATCATGGACCACGATCAGGCAGGCACGCATCATGAACCGGCCGCGGACGACGCCCGATCGGTCACCGAGGACGCCGAACTGGTCGCCCGCTCCCGAGCGGGTGAGGTCGCGGCGTTCGCCGAACTGTGGCGACGCCACTATCGCGCCGGCATCACGGTGGCACGAAGTCTGACGTCGAGCCTGGATGCCGACGACCTCGTGCAGGAGGCCTTCACGCGGATCTACCAGTCGATCGCGTGCGGTCGAGGGCCGACCGGTTCATTCCGCGCGTACCTGTTCGCCACCATCCGCAACACCGCGGCGGCATGGGGGCGCGCGCGACACGAGACGACGCTGGACGAGCTCGAGGCCGTTCCGGACCCGTCGACGGGCTTGGAGGCGAGCGAGGCGACGCTGGACCGCACGCTCACGCATCAGGCGTTCCGGAGCCTTCCCGCACGCTGGCAGGAGGTGCTCTGGTACTCGGAGATCGAGCGCATGAAGCCGGCCCAGATCGCGCCGCTGCTGGGCATGAAGGCCACCGCGGTCGCGCAACTGACCTTTCGCGCCCGAGAAGGACTCCGCGAGGCGTGGATCCAGGCGCACCTGCGCGCGGTGGACGAGGACAGCGAGTGCCGGTGGGCGATCGAGCGGCTCGGCGCGTACAGCCGCCGCAACCTCGGGCGGCGCGATCGCGCTCGGCTCGACCAGCACCTCGCGGCGTGCGCACACTGCACCCCCGTCGCCGCCGAGGCGCGGGAGGTGTCGAGCCGCCTTGCGATCGTGCTGCTGCCGCTGCTCGCGGGCGCCGGGACGGCCGCCTCCCTCGCGACGGCGCCGGGCGCCGCGCCCACCGCCGGTCTGGCGGCCGCGCCGCCCGTCGCCGTTCCCGGCGCGGTGGCCTTCGCGCCCGGTGGTGCCGCGGGCGGCGCCGTCGGCGGCACAGCCGGGACCGCCGTGGGTGGGCTCGCCGCGGGGACGGGCGCCGTGGGCGCGGGCGGGTTGAGTGCTGCAGGAGCGGGTGCGGGTCTGGCCGCCGCGAGCGCCGCCGGTGCGGCCGGCGGCTCGGCGTTCGCCGCGATCGGCGCCGCATCCGGGCTTGCCGCGGCGAGTCTGGTCGTCGTGGCCGGGGTCGTCACGGCGGCCGCGGTGCCCGCGGGGCCGCTGACCGTTCCGGCTCCCGCGCCGAGCGTCGCGGCCGGGGATGCCCCGGCGCCGCTCACGTCCCTCGGAGACCAGGAGCCGTCGGGTCCGGCGTCGCACGGGCCGCATCCCGCAGACATCCCCACCGCGAGTGAGCGCGACGGAGCCGGGCACGTCCCTGACCCGCCGGCCGCTGGTGAGGGGTTCACCGGTGCGGCCGGCGCCGGGGGAGGCGCCGGCTCCAGTGATGGCGTGGCGAACGAGAACAGCCGAGCGGCGAACGGCTCAGCCGGCGGCGGCAGCGACGGGGTGAACGGCTCCCTCGGCGCGGGAACGCGGGCGGCAGGCGTCGGCACAGCGGCGCGCGACGTCCGGCCGGGGGACGGGAAAACCGCCGCGGACACGGGCGCAGCAGCGGACGGCGCGGCCGAGGCATCCGCCCGGCGCGGCACCGGCCGGCCGGAGAGGAGCACCGGCGGCTCGACCGGCTCCCCGCCCTCGCCCGGGTCCGCCCGGAGCGACACCGGGGAGCCCGACAGCGGAACAGCCATCGGGCGCGCCCCCGGCGAGAACGGCAACGCCGGCGGTCAGAGCAGCAACGGGCGCGCCCCCGGCGAGAACGGCAACGCCGGCGGTCAGAGCAGCAACGGGCGGGGCCCGAG
This sequence comes from Microbacterium timonense, assembly GCF_900292075.1. GTDB lineage: Bacteria > Actinomycetota > Actinomycetes > Actinomycetales > Microbacteriaceae > Microbacterium > Microbacterium timonense. Next base: position 29,620 of record NZ_OLMV01000009.1, on the reverse strand, counting down.
GGAGAACGCCGGCCCCCACGCCGGTTCGAACCCCGACGGCGGCGGCAAGAACTCCAACGCTGCCCCGAACCCCGGCGCCGCTGCGAACGCCGATGCCGGCGGCAAGAACCCCAACGCCGCCCAGAACGCCGACGCCGGCGGCCGGAACGACCGCGCCGCGGAGCCACCTGTCGCGTCCGCGCCCAGCGAAGGACCGGCTGATACGGCGCCGTAGACTGGAGGTCATGTCCGACACGCCGAATGTCACGCCCACTCCCCCGGGCTCGGCCCCGTCTCCGGCGGCACCGGCCCCCGGGATGCGGCCACCGCTCTCGGCGATCGACATCGTCGCGTTCGTGTGCGAGATCTTCGCGTTCGGCACGCTGGCATTGTGGGGATTCACGATGTGGCCCTTCCCCGGCAACATCGTGGCGGGCATCGGGGCTCCCGTCGTCGCGATCCTCGCGTGGGCGCTGTTCGTCTCGCCCCGGGCGGTCTTCGCCGTGCACCCGTTCGTGCGCGCGATCGTGGAGCTGCTCGTCTACGCCTCGGCCACCGTCGCGTGGTGGATGATGGGCAACGCGTGGATCGGCCTCGGCTTCGGCGTCGTCGCCGTCACCGCGGGCGTCATCGCGGGCCGTCGGCGCCTGTCGTGACCCCCGCCGACACGCTCGCCGAGCTGCGGGCGGCACTCGGCGACCGCGTCGACACCTCGCCGGCGTCGATCGGCGCCGCGCGCGCCGACAAGTCCGGGCACGCGGCATCCGGTCGCCCGCTCGCCGTCGTGCACGCACGCTCGGTCGAAGACGTCCAGCAGACGCTGCGCATCGCCTCACGCACGCGCACACCGGTCGTGACACGGGGTGCCGGCACGGGCCTCGCGGGCGGAGCGAACGCGGGCGAGGGAGAGATCGCGCTCTCCGTGCGAGGAATGGACCGCATCCTCGAGGTGCGCCCCGACGACTTGCTCGCCGTGGTGGAACCCGGCATCCTCAACGCCGACCTCAACACCGCTCTCGCCGAATACGGCCTGTGGTGGGCACCCGATCCCGCCAGCCGGGCGATCTCGACGGTCGGAGGCAACATCGCCACCGGCGCCGGCGGCCTCCTGTGCGCCAAATACGGTGTGGTGCGCGACGCGGTGCTGGGCGTCGATGTCGTGCTCGCCGACGGCCGCCTGCTGCATCTGGGACACCGCACCGTCAAGGGCGTCACCGGCCTCGACCTCACCTCGCTGATGATCGGCTCCGAGGGGACGCTCGGGGTGATCGTCGGGGCGACGCTGAAGCTGCGTCGGCTCGTCCCGGGCGAGGTGTGCACGATCGCCGCGACCTTCCCCGACGTGCGCTCCGCCGCCACCGCATCGGCGGCGGTCACCGCATCGGGTGCGCAGCCGTCGATCATGGAGCTGATGGATGCCGCATCGCTGGCGGCCGTGCACGCGCTGCTGTCCCTCGATCCACCCACCCCGGGGGCTGCCCAGCTGACGATCCAGACCGACGGACCCGCCGCCGTCGCCGAAGCGGACGCGATCGCCGCCGTGCTGCGCGCTGCCGGCGGAACGGTCGCCCTGTCGCACGACCGCGAGGAGGGCGAGCGGCTGCTCGCCATCCGCCGCTCGATGCATCCCGCGATGGAGACGCTCGGCACCGCGCTCATCGAAGACGTGTCGGTGCCGCGCAGCGCGCTGCCGGCGATGTTCGACGAGATCGCGCGCGTCGAGCGCGAGCACGGCATCGTCATCCCGACCGTCGCGCACGCGGGCGACGGCAACCTGCATCCCAACTTCATCTTCGACCCCGCGGCCGAGCCGGGCGCGGGCGTCGACGAGTTCGGGGTCGTCGAGGCCCCCGACCACATCTGGGCCGCCGCCGACGACCTCTTCCGGGCGGCGCTGCGCCTGGGCGGCACCCTCACCGGAGAGCACGGTGTGGGCGTCCTCAAGCGGCGCTGGCTGGCCGACGAGCTCGGCGAAGACCAATGGGAGCTGCAGCGACAGATCACCCGGGTCTTCGACCCCGATGGGATCCTCAACCCCGGCAAGGTCTTCGCGCCGTGACCGGCCAGGTGCACGTGAGCGCCGCCGTCGTCGTCGACGACGCGGGCCGCGCGCTCGTGGTGCGCAAGCACGGCGCCACGGTGTTCCAGCAGCCGGGAGGCAAGCCCGATCCCGGCGAGAGCGCCCTGGACGCCGTGGTGCGTGAGCTGGCGGAGGAGACCGGCATCGTCGCCGAGCCCGCGGCGTTCCGGCCGCTCGGCCGGTTCACGGATGCGGCGGCCAACGAACCAGACCACATCGTCGTCGCCGACGCGTACGTGCTGCGTGTCGCGGCGGGCAGCGGCTCCGCGACCGCCGCGGCCGAGATCGCCGAGCTGCGCTGGATCGCCGAGCACGAGGTGGACGACACTCCCCTGGCTCCCCTGAGCCGGAATCACCTCATCCGCTTCGCCTGGCACTGACTGCGCCATCCGTTCCCCGGGTGCTGCCGCGTCGGGGTCCGTTCTCAGCGGCATCCTGCGATCAGATGCCCTGCCAGTCGGGCTTGTTGTCGAAGGCGTAGCGGTAGTAGTCGGCGCGGGTGAGCTGCGAGGCCGCCGCCTCGTCGACGACCACGGTGGCGCGCGCGTGCAGCTGGATCGCCGATCCGGGCAACGATGCCGACAGCGGCCCCTCGACGGCACCCGCGACCGCGGCGGCCTTGCCCTCGCCGAAGGCGAGCAGCACGAGATGACGCGCCCGCAGGATGGTGCCGAGTCCCTGCGTGATGCAGTGCATCGGCACGTCGTCGATCGAGTCGAAGAAGCGGGCGTTGTCGCGACGCGTCTGCTCGGTGAGGGTCTTGACGCGTGTCTGAGAGGCGAACGACGAACCGGGCTCGTTGAAGCCGATGTGCCCATCGGTGCCGATGCCGAGGATCTGCAGGTCGATGCCGCCGGCTTCGAGGATCGCCTCCTCGTACTCCTCGCCGTGACGCTCGATGCCCTCGGGGCTGCCGTCTGGGGTGCGGATGAGCGCCGGATTCAAGCCGAGCGGCTCCACGACCTCGCGCGTGATCACCGAACGGTAGCTCTCGGGGTGCGCCGGATCGATCCCGACGTACTCGTCCAGCGCGAAGCCGCGCACCCGCGAGACGTCGACGCCCTGCAGCCGGTCCCGCAGCGCCTCGTACACCGGCAGTGGCGTCGACCCTGTCGCAAGGCCCAGGACCGTCTCCGGATTCTCACGGATCAACCGGGCGATGTGATCGGCGACCAGCGCGCCTGCCGCCGCCTTGTCTCGGACGATGACGATCTCAGCCATGGACCAGCGCCTCCTCGGTGTCGTGTGTGGCGTCACCCTCTGCACCGACCAGAGCGGCGCCGAGCGCGGCGGCCGGCGATCCCGGCGGCAGCAGCTCGATCCTCTCGGTCAGACGCAGCGAGCGCATGAACGGGGATGCCTCGGCACTGGCCGACAGCTCGGCCGCGACATCCGTCATCAGCCGCTCGCCCAGCGCGGTCACACCCCCTCCGAGCACCACGATATCGACGTCGGCGGTGAGCACCAGCACCCGGACGGCGGCGGCGACCCCGCGTGCGAGGCCCGCGCGCAACTGCCGCGCAGACGCGTCGCCGGCGTCCGCGGCGTCGAAGACATCGCGCACCGGCAGCGCCGAGCGCCGCGCCCAGCGTTCGGCGATCGCGCCACCGCCGGCGAACGCCTCGATGCAGCCGCGCTGACCGCAGCGGCACAGCGGACCGTTCGGGTCGACCGAGATGTGACCGACCTCTCCCGCCGTTCCGCGAGCGCCGCGCCACAGCACGCCGTCCGACACGATGCCGGCGGCGATTCCGGTGCCGAGGTTGAGGTACGCCATCGACCCGGGGACCCCGCCGCTGCGGGCGTGCAGCGCGTGCGCGCCCAGCGCGGCGGCCTTGACGTCGTTCTCCACATGCACCGGCACGCCCAGCTCGGGACCGACTGCGGCGGCAAGGTCCAGTTCCTCGACGCCCAGGTTGACGGCGTGCACCACGCGGCCGGTTCCCGGCTCGATCTGACCGGGGATGCCGACGCCGACCGACCCGACGGCGCCCAGGTCGACGCTCGCCTCGGTCGCGAGCGCGGCGACGGCGTCGATGACGGTGCGGGCCACGGCATCCGGTCCCCACCCGGTCGGGATGCGGATGCGGCCGCGGATCGTTCCCGCATCGTCGACCGCCACCGCATCGGTCTTGGTCCCGCCCACGTCGAGCCCGACCCTCATCGGCCGTCCTCCCTGCGGACGGCGGCACTGCGCTCGGTGTCCATCAGCCCTTGACCGCCCCCGCAACCATACCGCTGGTCATGCGGTGCTGGACGATCAGGAAGAACGCGATCACCGGCACCGCCATGATCGTGGAGGCGGCCATCACCACTGCCCAGTCGGTGGCGCTGGTGGCCTGCACGAAGGCCCGCAGCCAGATGGGCAGGGTGAGCGACTCGGGCCGCGTCATGATGACGAGGGCGAAGACGAACTCGTTCCACGCCTGGATGAACGCGAACACCCCGGTCGCGATCAGCCCGGGGGCCAGGAGAGGGAACGTGATGCGCCAGAAGGCGCCCGCGCGGCTGCATCCGTCGATCATGGCCGCCTCTTCCAGGTCGGCCGGCACGCCGTTGACGAATCCGCGCAGCGACCACATGGCGAACGGCAGCACGAGCGCGATGTTGACGAACGCGAGCCCCAGGATCGAGTTCAGCAGGTGCCACCCGTCGAGCACGCGGAAGACCGAGACGATCATGGCCTCGGCGGGGATCATCTGCAGCACGAGGATCGCCACGATCAGGGGGATCCGCGAGCGGAAGCGGTAGCGCGAGATCGCGACGGCCCCGAGGAAGCCGAAGCACAGGCCGGCGACGAGCGTGATGCCGGTGACGGCGACGGAGTTCAGCAACGCGGTCGAGAGGCCGTCGTTGAACGCGTCGCCGTAGTTGCTGAGGGTGAACTCGTCCGGCCACCAGTGGGGCGTCGGCGTCTGCACCGCCGACGCGGGCAGCAGCGACGTGTTCACCATCCAGTAGACGGGGAAGAGGGATGCCGCAATGACCACGAGTGCGGCGACGTTGAGGAGGATCCTCGGTGCCAGGCGACGAGGTCGGGCGTTCATGATTCCTCCTGCTTGAGCATGGAGCGGATCCAGTAGCCCGACACGGCGAGCAGGATCACCACGAGGATGACCGAGATCGCCCCGCCGGCGCCGAGGTCGCCGGAGGCCATGGAGACCGAGTAGATGTAGACGCCGATCGTGTTGGTGTCGGCACGGATGCCGCCGATCGACTGGAGCGCGTAGATCTGCGCGAAGACCTTGAGATCCCAGATGACCTGCAGGATCAGCAGGACCACGAGGATCGAGCGGAGGTACGGCATGACGATCAGGCGGAAGCGTGTGAAGCCGCCGGCCCCGTCGAGCGAGGCGGCTTCGAGCACCTCGTCGGGAACCTGCGTCAGCGCGGCGTAGGTGCTGAACGCGACGAACGGGATCGCGCCCCACGTGATGATGATGGCGGCGACGGCGTAGAAGCTGACGGGATCGATGAGCCAGCTGTGGCCCATCCAGTTGTCGCCTGTCACCTGCGTGAGCACCCAGTTGACCAGGCCGTAGTCGCTGTCGAAGATCCAGCCCCACACGATCGTGGCGGTGAGGGCCGGCATCGCCCATGCCAGCAGCAGAGCGCTGGAGACGGCGGTGCGCATGATCGCGCCGAGCTTGGTCATCATCACCGCGATGAGGACGCCGAGGACCATCGTCGCGATCACGCTGACGATGCACAGCGCGATGCTGCGGACGAGCACCGCCCAGAACTCCGGGTCGGTGAGGACGTCGAGGTAGTTGTCGATGCCGATGAACTCGGGCGGTGCGCCGAAGATCTGCGCGCGACCGAACTTCTGGAACGACATGATCACCAGCTGCACCAACGGCCAGCCGATGAAGACGACCAGCATGATGAGAGCCGGCGTGAGCAGCGCCAGCGGCGCCCAGGGGAAGCGGCGCTTCTTGCGATCGCCGTCCATCACGGGCTCGGGCGCCGAAGTCGAGGGCGGGGCGGACGCCGGTGCGGGCATGGTCGTCATGGCACGCCTCCTCTGCCTATTGTGTCGGTTGCTTACGGACATGGCACGGGGTGCCCCGCACTGCGCGAGGCACCCCGTCCGACGGCATCAGCCGTTGAGGATGGACTCGATCTGCTCGTCGGCGGCGGTGGCGAGCTCCTTGATGTCGCCGCCGTTCGCGATGTTGACGAACAGGTCCTGCATGATCCCCTGCGCCTCGACGTCGGCCCAGTTCGGCGACGCGGGGGTCAGCTTCGCGTTGGCCGCCGCCTCGGCGATGACCGTGGCCAGCTCCGGCGTCGCGGCGGCGACCTTGTCGCCCAGCGAGACGAGCGCGGGAACCAGGCCGTTCTCGGCGAGGATCGTCTGGTAGTCGTCGCTCAGCATGATCTCCAGCGCGCTCTTGGCGAGGTCCGGGTGCTGCGACTTGGCCGCGATGCCGACGTTCGAGCCACCGGCGAACACCTGCGCGGCACCGCCGTCCATGCCCGGGAGGGCGAAGTAGCCGGTGATGTCGGCGACAGCAGTGGGCTGCTTGTCCTCGTCGGCCACGATCGACCAGTACGCCCAGCTGGGGGCGGAGTAGGTCGCGGCCTGCTCGGTGCGGAACGGCACCCAGCCGTCGGCCTCGTCGCCGTCCTTGGCGGCCAGCGACGCCTTCGTCATGAGCTCCTGCACCTGCGCGAGACCGGCGAGCGACTCCTCGCTGGACAGCTGAGCGTCCCACTCGTCACCGTCCTGCACGGCGATCTCGCCACCGTTCTCCCAGATGAAGGGCAGCCCGTTGTACCAGTCCTTGCCGGGGAAGTAGACGCCCGAGACGCCGGGCAGGGCACCGGCGAGCGCCACGCCGTTCGAGACGTACTCGTCGAGGGTCGTCGGCACGGCGACGCCCGCCTGCTCGTACATCGCGGTGTTGTAGAAGACCACGCGCGCGCCCGAGTAGTACGGGGCGGCGTACAGGGTGTCATCCCACGTGCCTGCCTGCACGAAGCCGGGCAGCAGGTCGTCTCCGCCCAGCTGGTCGTAGATGTCGTCGAGGCTCAGCAGGGCGCCGCTCGAGGTGAACGCCGGCGCCTGCGTGTTGCCCATCTCGACGATGTCCGGGCTGTCGCTCGAGGACAGGCTGGTGGTGAGCTTGTCGACCAGCCCCGTCCACTGCTGCTCCTCGATGACCAGCGTGGACCCCGGGTTCTCCTCCTCGAAGGTCTCCTTCAGGTAGTCGCGGGCCTCCTGGGGCGTGTCGGTGCCGACGAGCCAGACGCGGATCTCCGCGCCCTCCGCCGACGAGCCACCGCCGTCGCCGCTGCCGCTGCAGCCTGCGAGGAGAAGCGCCGATGCGCCCAGGAGCGCCACAGCTCCAAGCGTCTTCTTCATGGTGTCTTCCTTCGTGTTCTGTTGGTATCGGCTGGGCCGGCCGGCCCATCCGGGGGTGGTCGGGGCTTCCTCAGGACACCCCGAGTTGTCCTGACAGGACCATGACGGCAGCTCCGCGCAGGACGATGTCCTGGCCTTGCGTCGTCATCCGCACGCGCACGCCCTCGTCATCGTTCGACGGAGCGAGCGTGCGCGCACGGAGTGTCTCGACGGTCTGGTCCGTGAGGGAGCCGCCGAGAAGTTCGTGGGGGCCGGAGAGCACGATCTCCGACACGTCGAGAGCGCCGACGACGGGCGCCAGCGCGATGCCGAGCCGCTCCCCCGCATCGCGCAGGATGCCTTCGCGTTCGGCCGCCGAGGACGTCCCGGCCAGCCGGGACGACAGCGAAGGCGCCGACAGCCACGCTTCGAGGCATCCGACCTTGCCGCACGCGCACCGCGGCCCACCGTCGGTGCCGACGGTGACGTGACCGATCTCGCCCGCGGCGAAGCGGCTGCCGCGCATCGGCTGACCCGCCGCTAGCAGTCCGGAGCCGACGCCTCGGCCGACCTTGACGAGAAGGACGTCGTCGGGCGCGCCGCCGAACGTGTACTCGGCCAGCACCGCGGCGTTGGCGTCGTTGGCGACCAGCACGGGAAGGCCGAGAGCGTCGCGGAGCGCCCCCTGCAGGTCGAAGCCCGCCCACCCGAAGTTCGGCGCGGTGAGGATGACGCCGTGATCGTCCACCACACCGGGCGTTCCCACACCGACCCCGAGAACGGGGGCGTGCGCATCGGACACCAGCGCACGGGCGAGGTCGACGACGGTGCCCACGAGCTGCTCCGCCGCCGGCACGGGCACCTCGCGGCGCACCACGATGTCGCCGTCGAGCGTCAGTACCGCACCGATGAACGTGTCACTGCCCGACAGGTCGATGCCGACGATCCGGTGGCCGGCGCGGTCGAGGTCGACGAGTATCGCCGGCTTGCCCGGACCCGATGCCTCCCGCACGCCGATCTCGGCCACGAAGCCGTCGGCGATCAGCTCGGCCACGAGGTCGGAGATGGTCACGCGGGTCAGGCCCGTCTCCCGCGACAGGTCGGCGCGGCTCATGGCGCCCTGGTGGAACAGCGTCTGGAGCACGAGCGCCCGGTTGTGTCCTCTCGCATGCTCCGGAAGCACCTTCGCCCCCTGCCGCAGCGCACGCCCGGCGGCGAACGCCCGAGCGTTCGTGGCGGGCTGCAGCGCATCGCCGGCGGCAGGACCGCGTCGCACATCCGAGGTGGGCATGTTTGTTAGTAGACCTTACGAACCCCCCGTCCGCAAGTCTTCTGAGCAGATTTGGGTGGGAGCTTTACAAAACTGTGACCTTCGGCGCGTCACCAGAGCGGGCGCGGGGTCTCGCTTTCGCGCCGTGACCGGCGATTCATGTGTGATGTTCCCGTGACCTCACGGGGGCGGGTCGTCACCTACCATTAGGGGAAGCGTTGAGCACAGTCGGGGGGTGTGACGTGACGGATCTGGCGACCGAGCCGCAGGCAGGACAGGCGTCCGGGGATGACGCCGTCGAGGCCGAGCAGGCCGTCGAGGACGAGGCGTCGACCACAGGCGACCATACGACAACAGATGACCGCACCGAGGGTTCCGGCCCGGCCGAAGGGGCGACGGACACACCCGCGGATGCCGCGCCCCCTGCGGATGCCGCGTCCCCTGGGGACGCCGAGTCGCCCGCGGATGCCGCGTCCCCTGCGGATGCCGAGTCGCCCGCGGATGCCGCGTCCGACGTCAGCCCGGCCACCCCGCTGAGCGACGCGACGGCGGCGGCAGCCGACGGGGCCACTGACGCGACCGCGGCCACCACCGTCCTGCCCGCCGACGGCTCCCCCGTCTACGCCTGGGCTCCCGCCGAGCCCCAGCCCAAGAAGAGGCACACCGCCCTGTGGATCAGCGCCGCCGCCGGCGTCGCCGTGGTCGGACTGGTGGTGTCGTCCCTCGTCCTCATCGCTCCGGGAACGAGCGTGGCCGGCGTGCCGGTCGGCTGGCTCACACCCGGCGCCGCCGCCGACGCGATCAGTCAGCGCCTCGCTGAGACGACCGTGGTGCTGACCGGCGCCGGCGACGACGTCGAGGTGACCGGCGCGGAGCTCGGCGCCACTGTCGACGCGCGTGCCCTGGCCGACGCCGCGTTCGCCGAGCATCCGATGTGGAACCCGACCACCTGGTTCAGTTCGCCGGGCGACGCCGCCGTCGAGCTGGATCCGGCGACGGCCACGGAGACTCTGCGCGCCGCAGCGCCGCAGCTGTACACCGACCCCGTCGACGCCACCATCGACTTCGACGCCGCCTCCGCCTCGTACGTATCGACTCCGGCCGAACCCGGCACGGGCATCGACGTCGCGGCCGTCGAAGCCGCCCTGCAGTCCGCGTTCGAGTCCGGCCAGACCCGCGTCGAGTTCGATCCCGTCACCGCCGACGTGCCCGCCGACCTCACCACCGAGATCGCCGAGGCGACCGTGGCACAGTTGAACGGCATGCTCGACACCGTCGGCTTCTACGTCGGCGACGAGCGCACGGTGCCCGTCGACCGGGCGGTCGCGGCATCCTGGCTCACGATCGCGCCGGGAGACGGTGAGTTCACCATCACCGCCGACGCATCGGCCATCCAGCCGATCGTCGACACGCTGCCGGCCGCCGTGGACCGTGCGCCCGAGAACGCCCTGGTCATCACCGACACCGCCGGCAAGGTGCTCCGCGAGATCGCCGGCGGTCAGTCCGGTCGCACCGTCGGGGACACCTCGGGCGTCGCCGACGCCTTCGCCGCGCAGCTGTCCGGCGGAGACGCCGTATACAAGCTGCCGGTCGAGGAGGTGCCGGTCGGCACCACGACCCTCGCGCGCAACATCGTGGTCGACCTCAGTGAGCAGCGGACGTACATCTACGAGAACGGTCAGGTGGTCAACAGCTTCCTGATCTCGTCCGGCACGGCAGCGACCCCCACGCACACCGGAAACTTCCGTATCAATTCGCACATCCGGGTGCAGGACATGGGCGCGCTCTGCTACAACCCGAACGCCGTCAACAGCTACTGCACCAAGAACGTGCCGTGGGTGATGTACTTCAACGGCGACCAGGGTTTCCACGGCACGTACTGGCACAACAACTTCGGCAATCGCATGAGCCACGGCTGCGTCAACCTGCCGCTGAGCACGGCGGAGTTCCTCTACACATGGGCTCCGAACGGCACCGAGGTCCGCGTGCAGGCCTGAACCGCGCCGAACAGCAAGAGGAGAGAGCGGATGCCCCGGCCGGGGGCATCCGCTCTCTCCTCTTGTGTCGGCAACGCAACAGGGCGGCCGCCGGCGCCTCTGGTGCTCGGCGACCGCCCCGCGGATGCCTCAGCTGTGGTCGGCGACCAGGGCGTCGATGATCCCGTTGAGCGTGGCCGACGGACGCATCACGCCCGCCACCAGCTCGGCGTCAGGGCGGTAGTAGCCGCCGATCTCGACAGGCGAACCCTGCACCGCGAGAAGCTCATCGACGATCCTCTGCTCGTTCTCGGCGAGCTTCTCGGCGACCGGTGCGAAGACGGCTGCCAGCTCCGGGTCCGCCTGCTGCTTCGCCAGCTCCTGGGTCCAGTACAGCGCCAGGTAGAAGTGGCTCCCCCGGTTGTCGATGGTGCCCAGTGCCCGCCCCGGCGACTTGTCGTTCTCCAGGAACGAGCCGGTCGCGGCATCCAGCGTGTCGGCCAGGACCTGCGCCTTCACGTTGCCGGTGAAGTCGGCAAGATGCTCCAGCGAGGCGGCCAGCGCGAAGAACTCGCCCAGCGAGTCCCACCGCAGGTAGTCCTCGGCGAGGAGCTGCTGCACGTGCTTCGGCGCCGAGCCACCGGCGCCGGTCTCGAACAACCCGCCCCCCGCGAGGAGCGGGACGATCGAGAGCATCTTGGCCGATGTGCCGACCTCGAGGATCGGGAACAGGTCGGTCAGATAGTCGCGCAGCACGTTGCCGGTCACCGAGATGGTGTCCTCGCCCTTGCGGAGCCGGTCCAGCGAGTACTGCGTGGCTGCGGCCGGAGCGAGGATCTCGATCGTGAGGCCCTCGGTGTCGTGACCCTGCAGGTACTCGTTCACCTTGGCGATGAGGGCGGCGTCGTGCGAGCGGTTCTCGTCGAGCCAGAACACCGCCGGAGCGCCGGTGGCGCGCGCGCGACTGACGGCGAGCTTCACCCAGTCGCGGATGGCGATGTCCTTCGTCTGGGTGGCACGCCAGATGTCGCCGGGCTGCACGTCATGCTGCAGCAGCACGTCGCCGGCCTGATTCACCACCTGCACCGTCCCCGCTGCCGCGATCTCGAACGTCTTGTCGTGGCTGCCGTACTCTTCGGCCGCCTGAGCCATCAGCCCGACGTTGGGGACCGTGCCGATCGTCGCGGGGTCGAGCGGGCCGTGCGCGATGACGTCGTCGATGACCGTCTGGTAGACGCCCGCGTACGACGAGTCGGGGATCACGGCCAGCGTGTCGGCTTCGCCGCCGTCGGCACCCCACAGCTTGCCGCCGTTGCGGATGAGCGCCGGCATCGAGGCATCCACGATCACGTCGGAGGGCACGTGGAGGTTCGTGATGCCCTTGTCCGAGTTGACGTACGAGAGCCGCGGGGTGTCGGTGGCCGCAGCGAAGGCGGCCGCGATCTCTTCGCCGCCCTCGAGCTGGCTGAGCCCGGAGAGGATGGCGCCCAGGCCGTCGTTCGGGGTGAGGCCCGCCTCGGCGATCTTGTCGCCGTACTTGTCGAACACGTCGGCGTAATAGGCCTTCACGACGTGACCGAAGATGATCGGGTCGCTCACCTTCATCATCGTCGCCTTGAGGTGGACCGAGTACAGCACGTCATCGGCCTTAGCCGCCGCCAGCGTCTCGGCGAGGAAGGCGTCGAGCGCCTGAGCCGACAGGAACGTCGCATCGACGATCTCACCGGGCAGCACCTTGATGCCCGTCTTGAGCTCGGTGACGGTGCCGTCGGCGGCGACGTGCTGGATCTTCAGCACGTCGTCGGACGGGATCACGGTCGTCTTCTCGTTCGACTTGAAGTCGTCGTGGCCGAGCGTGGCGACGCGGGTCTTGGAGCCCTCGCCGAACGCCTTGTTGCGATGCGGGTGCTTGCGTGCGTAGTTCTTCACCGACAGCGGGGCGCGCCGGTCGCTGTTGCCTTCGCGCAGCACCGGGTTGACGGCCGAGCCCTTGATGCGGTCGTAGCGGGCGCGGACGTCCTTCTCTTCCAGCGACTGCGGCTCGTCGGGGTAGTCGGGGATGTCGTAGCCCTGCGACTGCAGCTCGGCGATGGCCGCCTTCAGCTGCGGGATCGAGGCCGAGATGTTGGGCAGCTTGATGATGTTCGCCTCGGGCAGCGTGGCGAGGCCGCCGAGCTCGGCCAGAGCATCCGAGACCTGCTGCTCGGGCGTGAGCCGCTGCGGGAAGGCCGCCAGGATGCGGCCCGCGAGCGAGATGTCACGCGTCTGGACCTCCACCCCCGCGGGGCCCGTGACGGCCTGGATGATCGGGAGGAAAGAGGCGGTCGCGAGGGCCGGAGCCTCGTCGGTATAGGTGTAGATGATGGTCGAGTCGGTCACCAGTCACGTCCTTCTTGGGGTCGGTCCCCAGCCTAACGCAAGGCCCTCAGATATCTCGACATCAAGAGATCTTCGCGTGCGTGTGAGCTGTCTTTCCGCGGCATCCCGGGCATGCGACCCGCCCTTCGCACGGAGGGCGTGGCCGTGAACACCGTGTAAATCCATCGATCTGCACGATGCCGGATGCCGTCAACCCGGCTAGCCTGGGGCGCATGGGTGATCTGCGACTCGTCGAACTGTCCGCCGCGACCATCGTGGCGGTCAACAATATGTCGCTGAAGCCCGGGCAGGAGGAGTTCCTCTCTCCGGTCAGCTACGGCATCGCCGCGACGGTGGTCAACCCGCAGACGACCTGGCAGCGTGTCGTCCTCGACGGCGAGGAGGTCGTGGCGTTCGTGAGCGGCAACTTCGACCCCGACGCTCCCCAGGAGCACTTCCGCTCGGTGCTGTGGCGGATCAATGTGGATGCCGACGACCAGGGCCGAGGCATCGGGCGATTCGCTGTCATGGGCCTCCTGGAGGAGGCACGCAACCGCGGCATGGACCACGTGAACGTGATCTACGAAGCGGGAGAGGGCGGCCCGCAGCGGTTCTTCGAGCGAGTGGGCTTCACACCGGTCGGAGAGACCGAGTACGGTGAGGTGATCGCAGAGATCCGGCTCTGACGCGGCCCGCACACGACCCGAACCGCATCCGGTATGCGCCCGTCGGCGCTTTCGAGACCGGCGGCGGGGCCTCGAATACCCCTCCCCCATCGAGGCCTCGTCGCCCTCATGAAACGCTGACCGAGCATCGTCGCTCGACGCGCTAGGGTGAGCCCGTGCCGCGATTCGACCTGTCTCCCGCCGAACTCGACAACTACTGCCCCGACGTGCGGGAACCCGCGGATTTCGACGACTTCTGGGCGGCGACGATCGCCGCCGCACGACGTCACGACTCCACTCCTGAACTGGTCGAGGTCGACACCCCACTGACCCTCGTGGACGTCTTCGACGTGACCTTCGCGGGCTTCGACGGCGACCCCGTCAAAGCATGGCTCACGCTGCCGGCCGGGGCGAGCGAGCCCCTGCCGGCCGTGGTGGAGTTCCAAGGGTACGGCGGCGGCCGGGGCCTTGCCGGGGAGCGCCTGCAGTGGGCGGCGGCCGGCTACGCGCACCTGTTCATGGACACCCGCGGACAGGGGTCGATGTGGGGCTCGGGCGGAGACACCCCCGATCCGCACGGGACCGGTCCTTCGTCGTCGGGCTTCATGACGCGCGGCATCGAAGACCCGTCGACGTACTACTACCGCCGCGTCTTCACCGACGCCGTCCGCGCGATCGACGCCGTGCGGTCACTGCCCCAGGTCGATGCCGATCGCGTGGCCGTCTCGGGCGGCAGCCAGGGCGGCGGCATCGCGATCGCCGCGGCGGGCCTCTCGTACGGACTGGTCGCCGTGATGCCCGACGTCCCCTTCCTGTGCCACTTCGAGCGCGCCGTCGGGCTGACCGACAGCGACCCGTACCAGGAGATCGTCCGCTACCTCGCCGTCCACCGCGGGGCCGACGAGCGGGTGTTCGACACGCTCGCATACTTCGACGGCGTCAACATGGCGCGCCGTGCGGATGCCGCGGCCCTGTACTCGGTCGCCCTCATGGACACCATCTGCCCGCCGTCGACCGTATACGCGGCGTTCAACCACCACGGCGGCGCGACCAAGCGCATCGAGGTCTACACGCACAACGGGCATGAGGGCGGCCAGGCCCACCAGTTCCCCAAGCAGGCCCGCTTCCTCGCCGACCTCCTCTGAGCGCGGGCTGCGGGCCCGCCCGCCGTCCCCTGTTCAGGTGTCACAACACGCCGTAACGTCTCGCACGTAACAGCGTGTCGTGACACCTGAAGGACGAGTGGATGGCTCGGGCACGACTCCTCCACAGGCCCGGGTAGGCGGAATCGATCCCGAGATCGCTCACGCGCGACGGGACGACGGACGGCGGCGAGGCATCGTCGACGCATGCCGCGGCATCCTCGCCCTCTTCCTCGTTCTCTCGGCGACACGTTCTCGGTCGGTCACGCTCGATCTGCCGGCGTGCCGCTGCACCGCCTGCGCGGGAAGGATCTGCTCCCCGTGTTCCCGGGCATGCGGGTACGGGCCTCCGCGTCGGGCGCTGGTGCGCACGAGCCCGGCGACACCACCACGTCGCCGTGGGAGCTCGCGCGACGCGACGAACGGCGACGCGCGAGCGCTTTCGCGACGGTGATGCGGCCGGGCATGTTCTTCGCCGGGCGGACCGCAGCGGTCCTTCAGGGCGCTCCGATCGATCCGGGCCCACGGATCGTCGTCGGAGTCTTCGCACCCGGGCGCGCTGCGAGGCGCCCGGGAGTCCGAGGGGTGAAGCTGTCGCCGGCGCTCGCGAGCGTCCGTGTGCAGGACGGGCTGCCGATGACGACGCCGGCGACGACGTGGGCCATGCTCGCTGGGGAGCTCACCGTGCGCGAACTGGTGACCCTCGGAGACTTCTTCGTCCGGGTGCCGCGAGACGCCAAGGGTCGGCTGCAGTCCGATCTGCGGCTCGCCACCATCGGGGACCTCGAGCGCGCCATGTGTGCCGGGCGCCGGGTGGGTGCCGGGAAGCTGAGGGAAGCAATCGAGCTGATCCGCGTGGGCAGCGCCTCGCCGCTGGAGACCGAGTTCCGGCTCGATGCAACGACGGCGGGTCTGCCGGAGCCGGAGCTCGACGTCGAGATCCGTGACGAAGGCGGACGGCTCCTCGGCATCTCCGAGGTCGTCTACCGCGACCAGAGGGTGGCAGTCGAGATCGAGGGCGACCATCACCGCACCGACCGGGCGCAGTGGCACCGCGACATCGAGAAGTACGCCGCGTACGCCGGCATCGGCTGGGAGGTCGTGCGCCTCACTTCGTCACACATCCGAGGGAGCCGGCCGCGCGCCGTCGCCATCGTCGGCGCCGCGCTCCGCCGCCGCGGGTGGGCCCCGACCGTGGCCGCCGAGCCTTCGGGTGTCACGACACGCCGTAACCGCGCGGGCGACACCGCGTGTCGTGACACCTGAACGAGGAGATGAGGATGCCCCGGCCTTCAGCGAAGCCGAGACCGGGGCATCCGGGGCCGATCAGACGAGCGACTCCCGCCAGGCGCTGTGCAGCTGGGCGAACTTGCCGGTGCCGCCGATGAGCTCCTCGGGGGCGTCGTCCT
Organism: Microbacterium timonense; assembly: GCF_900292075.1. GTDB lineage: Bacteria > Actinomycetota > Actinomycetes > Actinomycetales > Microbacteriaceae > Microbacterium > Microbacterium timonense. The sequence goes on along the minus strand of NZ_OLMV01000009.1, from coordinate 13,394 downwards.
CGATGATGCGGCCGTGCTCCATGACGAGCACCCGGTCGGCGATCGCGACCGTCGACAGGCGGTGCGCGATGATGATCGCGGTGCGGTCGGCGAGCAGGGTCTGCAGCGCATCCTGGATCTGGCGCTCGGACGGGATGTCGAGCGACGCCGTCGCCTCGTCGAGGATCAGCACCGCCGGGTCGGCGAGGAAGGCTCGAGCGAACGAGATCAGCTGACGCTGCCCCGCCGAGACCCGGCCGCCGCGCTTGTTCACGTCGGTGTCGTATCCGTCGGGAAGCGCCTCGATGAAGGCATCCGCCCCCACCGCGCGCGCGGCCGCCTTGATCTCGTCGAGCGTCGCATCGGGCTTTCCGAGCGCGATGTTGTCGGCCACGGTGCCGCTGAACAGGTACGCCTCCTGCGTCACCATGACGATCGCGCGGCGCAGGTCCTTGGGGTGCAGCGACCGCAGATCGACGCCGTCGAGCGTCACCGCTCCCCTGGTGGGGTCGTAGAACCGCGAGACGAGCTTGGCGAGCGTCGACTTGCCGGCACCGGTCGTGCCCACCAGCGCGATGGTCTGCCCGGCGGGGATGTCCAGCGAGAAGTCGGGCAGGATGACGCGGTCCTTGGCGTACCCGAACACGACGTCCTCGAAGCGGATGTGCCCCTTCGCGTCCCACAGGTCCACGGGCTTTACCGGATCGGGGACCGTCGGCTCCTCCTCCAGCACACCCGACACCTTCTCGAGCGCGGCCGTGGCGGACTGGTACGAGTTCAGGAAGAACGCGACCTCCTGCAGCGGCGAGAAGAAGTTGCGCACATACAGCACCGCCGACAGCAGGAAGCCGATCTCCATCACGCCGTCCGCGACCCGGATGCCGCCCCACGCGATCACGACCGCGAGGGTCACCGACGCGACCGCCATGAGCCCCGGCTCGAAGGTGCCGAACAGGCGGATCGAGCGCATGTTCACGTCGCGGTAGTCCATGGCGAGGCCGCCGAACTCCTCGTCGTTGCGCTCCTCCTTGCGGAACGCCTTCACGGCGCGGATGCCCGTCATCGTCTCGACGAACTTGACGATCACCTTGGCGCTGATCACGCGGGACTCCCGGTACACGAGCTGCGAGCGCCGGTAGAACCAGCGCATCAGCAGGAGCAGCGGGATGCCCATGACGGTGAGGATGAGGCCGGACTGCCAGTCCACGAGGAACAGCGCGACGAGCGTGAACGCTCCGTAGAGGATTCCCGACACCAGCTCGTTCAGACCGCCGTCCAGGAGCTCCCGGATGGTGTCGAGGTCGCTGGTCTGACGCGAGATGATGCGGCCCGAGGTGTAGGACTCGTGGAACTCCAGGCTGAGACGCTGCGTGTGCAAGAAGATGCGCTTGCGCAGGTCCAGCATGATCGCCTGCGTGAGGCGTGCCGCCACCACGACGTACCAGCCGATGAGGGCGGCGCCGCCGAAGGCGGTCACCAGGTACACCAGCACGACGAGGATCGTCGGCATCCAGTCCATCCGCTCCACCACCGCGGGAAGCGCGTTGTTGATGCCGATGCCGATCAGCCAGGGGCCGGCGACCCGCAAGGCGGTCGAGACCACCAGCACCACGCCGGCGAGGATGAGCTGCGCCCGCACCGGCGTGATGAGCGATCCCAGCAGCCGCAGCGAGCGCTTGCGGATCGCCTTGCTCTCGGCGCGGGTGTAGTCCGAGCGGTCTTCGCCGCTGGTTCCGGTCACGGTGGCGCTCATCGGGTCACCTCCCCCATCGCATCCTGATCTTCTCGAACCGCCTCAGACTCCGCCGGCTCCTCAGCCTGTCGGCGCGCTTCCGACTCCGCGGCGGCCTGAGCCCGAGAACGTGGCTCCGCCTCATCGGCGCCCTGCGCCTGGCGCCGGGCCTCGAGCCGGGCCTCCTCCACCTCGAGGCTGGAGATCACGTGACGGTAGTGGCTGCTGGTGCGCAGCAGCTCGGAGTGCGTGCCGACCGCGGTGATACGCCCGCGCTCGAGGAGCGCGACACGGTCGGCGAGCATGACGGTCGAGGGACGGTGCGCGACGACCAGCGCGGTCGTCTCGTGCAGCACCTCGCGCAGCGCGTCCTCCACGAGCGCCTCGGTGTCGACGTCGAGCGCCGACAGCGGGTCGTCCAGCACGAGAACCGCCGGCCGGGCCGCGACGGCACGGGCGAGGGCCAGCCGCTGCCGCTGACCGCCGGAGAGCGACAGCCCTTCCTCGCCGATGATGGTGTCGACTCCGTCGGGGAGGTCGTCGACGAAACCGGCCTGGGCCACGCCCAGCGCCTCGCGCAGCACCCGCTCCGCCTCGGCGCTGCCGGGCTCGAGGTCCTCCCTGCCCAGCAGCACGTTCTCGCGCACGCTCTGCGAGAACAGCGTCGCGTCCTCGAACGCCATGCCGATGTGGCGGCGCAGCTCCTTGAGCGACAGGTCGCGCACGTCGACGCCGTCCAGCGTCACGCGGCCACCTGTCACGTCGTACAGCCGTGTCGGCAGGGTCGTCAGCGTCGTCTTGCCCGACCCGGTGAGTCCGACAAGCGCCATGGTCTCTCCGGGGCGGAGCACCAGATCGACGCCGTCCAGCAGATCCCGCTCGTGGGCGCCGGCATCCTGGTAGCGGAAGTGGGCGCCCTCGAAGGCGAGCTCGCCCCGCGGGCGCTCGATCGAGACGGGCGCGGGCGGGTCGACGATGCTGTTCTCCTCGTCGAACACCTCGAAGATGCGGTCGGTCGCGGTACGGGCGTCCAGCAGGAACGAGAAGAGGAACCCGATCGACTCCATCGGCCAGCGCAGGACCGTCGCCATCGCGAAGAACGCGATCAGCTCGGCGGCCTGCAGCTGTCCCATCGCCGTCAGGTAGATCCCCACACCCAGGCACAGCGCGAACGCGATGTCGGGCAGCAGCACGAGCCAGAACCAGATCCAGCCGACCGCGCGCGCCTTGCGCAGCTCGGTCTCGCGCAGCGTCTCGGCCTGCCGGGTGAACCGCTGCAGTGCATGCTTGCCGCGACCGAAGGCCTTCAGGACGCGGATGCCGTGGACGCTCTCTTCGACAGAGGTCGCCAGGTCGCCCGCCTGGTCCTGTGACTGGCGCGCGAGGGAGCCGTAGGTCTTCTCGAACCGGTAGCCCGCGTACCACAGCGGCGCGGAGGTCACGAGGAAGACGGTGCCCAGCAGCCAGTGCCAGCGGAACAGCAGCGCGGTGCCGACGGCGATCGTCAGCACGTTCACGACCAGCAGCACCAGGCCGAAGGCGAGCCAGCGGCGGAGCATGCTGATGTCCTGCATCATGCGGCTCAGCAGCTGCCCCGACTGCCAGCGGTCGTGGAAGGCGACGGGAAGGCGCTGCAGACGCGCGTAGAAGGTCTGGCGCAGGTCGTATTCGACGAGCGTGGCCGGGGCGAGCACGAACCAGCGGCGCAGCCACACCATGGCGGCCTCGGCCAGACCGAGGCCGAGGATGGCGGCGGCACCCCAGGTGATCGCGGCGATCTCTCCGGAGGCGATCGGGCCCTGGACCACCTGCTCCAGCACGAGCGGGATGGCGAGGGCCAGCAGGCTGGCAAGGAGCGCGCTGACGGCGCCCAGCACCAGCCGGGGCAGCACCGGTTTGGCGAAGGGGTAGAGGCGCGCGAGCGCCCGCGGGGTCGAGAGCCTTACGGCGGAAGACGTGGTCATGATCCTTGTACGGTTCGTGTGCGAGGTGAATCGGTGCCGCGCGGATGGCGGGGACGGCGCGCCGCACAACTCGTGCGGGATCGCCGGAGGGTCGTCCTGGTGGCCAGAACGCGGGAGCGGGTGATCCTATGCCGCTCGACAGGTCCGCGGACGGACCGGGGGCGACGGATCGGCGGAGGTCGCGCCGGGGAGAACTATCCCTCGAGGGCGACGCGCGGGGTCCCGGCGGCAGGCAGGAAGACGATCGGCTTCGTGGTGACGATGGCCTGAGACATGGCTTCCTCCTGGGATCGTGGGACGTGGTCCAGCGGTCGCGGTCAGCGACACACCAGCCCTCCAGCGTATACCTGGGAATATGCTGTGCGCAACACGGACTTTCCGCTCCCCCGGAAAGCCGCTGCATCCGCACGCGCGAGGGCTCCGGACCACGCGGGTGGCCCGGAGCCGATGATGCGAGTTCAGGCGAGCGCCGGCACGCCGGCCTCGCGGTCGAGCAGCTGGCGCTTGACCTCGAGCCCCCACGCGAAACCCCCGAGCGTGCCGTCCGTGCGCAGCACGCGATGGCACGGGACGAAGAGCGCGGGCGCATTCCGAGCGCAGATGGATGCCGCGGCCCGCACGGCTCCCGGCGACCCGAGCTCCGCCGCGAACTCGCGGTAGGTCAGGGGGCGCCCGGGGGTGATGCGCCGCAGGGCCTGCCACCCGGCCAGCTGCATCGGGGTTCCGTGCTGCGACACCGCGACGTGGTCGATCGCTGACAGGTCGCCGTCGTAATAGGCGGCGACGGCGGCGGCGGCCTCGGTCTCGCCCTCCGTCACGGCTTCCGGCCGCGAGTGCTCCGCCAGCCGCGCGAGGATCGCGTTGCGGTCGGCGGTCCACCCCGAAGCGAGCACATGGCCGCGTTCGTCGGTGAGGATCGTGAACGCGCCGTCCGGGGTGTCGAGGGTCTGGATCGTCGCAGTGTTCATGGGGTGCCTCCGATGGTCGGCGGGGATGGGATGCGCGCACGCGTGCGCGACGGGACGGGTCTGGGCGGAACGGCCCGCCACAGATGGGCGGTGAGATAGCTGCGCCAGGGGGCGGCGCGACCGGCCCAGGCGGTCAGCTCGCGCGGATCCCCGGGAAGACCGATCGCGGCCGCCCCGGTGCGCACCGCGACATCGCCGGGAAGGAACACGTCGGGATCGCCCAGCACGCGCATCCGCACGTAGTCGGCCGTCCATGGCCCGATCCCGGGCATCGCCAGCAGAGCGGCGCGCTGGTCCGCCGCATCGTCGCCGGTGGTGAGCGTGAGAGACCCGTCTGCCAGCGCGGCGGCGGCCCCGGTGATGGAGCGGATCCGAGCGGCCGGTCCGCGCAGCACCTCGTGCCCGTGATCGGCGATCGCCGCCATGGTCGGGAAGAGCAGCAGGCCCCGGCCGGCGGCGGCGACCACGTGGGACGCCGGCACGGGGCTCGGCGGGGGCGGATCGTCGGCCCCGGATGCCGCCACCGCGAGCGCGGGCACTTCCTCGCCCAGCGCGGAGGTGAGGGCAGTCAGCGCCGTGCGGGCGGCGGCCACCGTGATCTGCTGCCCCACCATCGCGCGGATGAGCATCTCGTGGGGATCGGCGGCCCCGGGAACACGGATGCCGGGAAGGCGTGCCACCAGTGGCGCGATCTCCGGATGCTCCGACAGGGCCTCGTCCACGGCGCCGGGGTCGGCGTCGAGGTCGAACAGACGACGCGCACGTGTGACGAGGGTCGACAGATCCGCGAGGTTGGTGAGCGCGGCCCGCAGGCGCACACGGCCCGCGTCGTCCAGGCGGAGCTCGAACCATGCGGGCCCGTGCGCCAGGCGCAGCGTACGCGCGAAGGTCGACGCGGTGGCCGTCTCCGCGCCGGCGACGGCGCGGGCCGCCATCCAGGCGAAGAGGCCGTCGGCGTCCAGCGCACCGCGGTGCGGAAGGGCGAGATCGATCACGACGCCGGGACCGGACGGCACGCCTGCGCTCCGTTCGCCCGCCCGTGCCGGCCGGCGCCGCGCGCGCAGCTCGAGCGGCGGCATCCCGAAGACCTCGCGGACCGTGTCGTTGAACTGGCGGACGCTGGCGAATCCCGAGGAGAAGGCGACGTCGGCGGCAGGCAGATCGGTGCCGACCAGCAGCATCCGAGCCGTCTGCGCGCGGTGCGCCCGGCTGAGGGCGAGGGGCCCGGCGCCGAGCTCGGCCGTCAGCAGCCGGGTGAGATGGCGAGGCGAGTAGCCCAGGCGACGGGCCAGTCCCGGGACGCCTTCGCGCTCCACGACGCCGTCGGCGATGAGGCGCATCGCCCGCCCGGCCGTGTCGCCTCGCAGGTTCCACTCCGGCGATCCGGGCGCGGCCTCGGGCAGGCACCGCTTGCAGGCCCGGTAGCCCGCCTCGTGCGCTGCGGCGCTGGTCGGGAAGAACGTGACGTTCGACGGCTTGGGGGTGCGGGCCGGGCAGCTGGGACGACAGTAGATGCCGGTCGAACGCACCGCGGTGACGAACTGCCCGTCGAAGCGGGCATCGCGGGAGTCGATCGCGCGATAGCGCTCGTCGAAGGTCATCGCCAGGCTCATGCCCCTAGCCTGACACGGGGCACCGACGCCCGCTCGCGGAAATCGGACACGGCTGTGGCGGCATGTCGCCCGCGAGGCCGACGCCGGAACCGATGCGGCGTCCCGGTGGACGCCGGTGATCAGCGCCGCGCGAGCCCGGAGCGGATGCGGCTCCAGAGCGGGTCGCCTTCGCTCACGCCCGACACGATCCGGATGACGCCGCCCGCCTGGCCGAGCCCGCACGCCAGTGCGACGATCCCGATGACGCCGGCCGCCGCGGACAGTCCGGTGAAGGATGCGCCCGCGAGGTCGCGCGCGGCGAGGGCGATTCCCCCGATCGCCAGGAGCAGGGCGAGCGTCGCCGTGATGAGCCGTGCGAAGATCGGTGGATCGAGATTGGCGGTGCGCGTCAGCACCCACCCGCCGGCACGCCGGGTGCGCCCGCCCGCGCGATAGGGAAGCCGCAGCCAGCCGGTCGCCGCCCGCGTGAGCACCCGCCCCGTCTGCCAGAGCCGCAGGAGCGCCGCAGCCCCCGCGATCGCGATCAGTGCGGACACCGCGATGAGGACGACGTCGACCGTTGCGGCCGAACCGAGCGCCGCGATCGCATCGAGCATGCCTCCCACGATGAACACGCCCAGCGCCGTCGCGGCGAACGCCAGCAGACCGAACGCCCACCGCGACCAGCGTTCATAGTCGGCACGGAGGAGCAGAGCCACCCGGTCGGCCCGCGCGACGGCATCCTCGTCCGTCGGAACGTCGCCCGTCCACTCCCGTGAGGTCGGACGGATCAGTGCGAAAGCCATACGGTCAGGCTACGGTGTGCCGGCAGCAGGTCCGGTCGCGGGCGCCTCCGGCCACGCCGGCTCGACTCCCGCAGGCAGCACCTGAACGGTCGACAGGGTGAACGCGGTCAGCACCGCCAGTTCGCGGCGCTGCGCGGCATCCGAGCACATTCCCATGACGAGCACCGTTCCGTCGCCGGCGGACAGCCGGATCTCGCCGACGGTCGTGATGACGCGGCTTCCGGCGAGCTCGAGCGTGCCGGAGGCCACGGTGCCCACACGCCCGTCGGGCGCGGTGAACGTCTCGGCCGTCGAGTCGACGCCGAATCGCGCGAGCGGGAAGAATCGGTGGAACTCGAGCGACGGGGCATCCGTCCCCTCGACCACCCTCACCACGTTGGTGCAGAGGAACGTGACGGCCGGACGCTCGCCGAGCGTGATGGACACGCCCGCCCGGTCGAAGTCGCTGCCGGCGAAGGCGGTGACGCCGGCGCGGAACCCGTCCACGATCGCCGCGCGAGCCGCATCCGGCAGCCATCCCTCGCCGCTGGCGAGATACCACTCCAGCCACTCGTCCGGCGTGGCTTCGCCGAAGGATGTGAACTCGATCCAGCCCTGCGGCATGCGCTGCCACACGCGATCGGCGCTCCTCGCTCGGCCCATGTCACAGCTCATCGTCGGTGCGAGGGCCGTTGCCCTGGATGGTGTTGTCGACGCGCTCGGCCAGGTTCTGCCAGGAACCGCTGAGGCTCTCGACGAAGCTCTCGCCGTTGTCGTGCGCATCCTTCGCCTGGGACATCGCCCAGTAGGTGTTCGAGACCAGGTTGGGCAGGTTCACGTTCAACGCGACCGCCAGCGAGCCGGCCGCCGTGCCGCCGCCGGCCAATGCAGGAGTCATGCGCTGGATCGAGGGGATGAGAACCTGACCTCCCGGGCCGATGAGCGACTTCGCCGCCATGCCGAGAGCCCCGCCGGCCAACAGGCCCAGGGCGCCGACGGCGAAATCCGTCCAGTCACCACGGCCGGTCAGCGCCTGCAGCCCGTCGATCGCGACGAGCGCGATCGACATGATGAGCGCGACCGTCCCGAGCACGGGGATGAAGAGCGACAGGATCGCGATGATCGGCAGCGCCGCCCGGAGGATGTCCTCGAGGATCGGCACCACATTGTCCATGAGCCAGGTGCCGGCGTCGGCCAGCCACTCGCCCGCATCGCCGAGGAAGTTCGAGAACGCGTTGCCCGCGTAACTGTCGAGGATGCCGCCCGCGTCGTTCAGCGACCGCGCGGCCACGGCGGCCTCGGCGTCGACCTCCGTCTTGAGGCTGCGAGCCGAGGCGCGGATCTCCTCGAGCTCGGCGCCCGCGCTTCCGAGCGCGAGGGCGGCATCCGAGACGGCACCGGGGTCGGCATCCTCATCGTCCTTGTGCCGCACCGCAGACGCGTGCGCGGTCTCGCACGCGGCCACACGGGCGGCCGCGGCATCGGCCTCCTCGGCCAGTGCCTGGGCGCGCTGCTGGAACGAGCTGAGCTGCGTCGCCCACGTACGCAGCGCGTCGCGCGAGGTGCGCAGCGCCTCGCCCGTGTCGGTGAGGTGCGGCCGGAAGTCCTCGCTCATCGAGGCACGGAATGCCGTGGCCGACAACCCCACCCACTCGGAGTCGTCGCCGCCGTCGAGCATCGACAGCGCGTCGTCCACGCCGTCGCAGCCGGCCGACAGCGCGTTGACGTAGCGGTCGAGCGTCGCCAGGTCGCCCGGCGCCGGATCGAACCCGAGGGCGCTGAAGTCCGTCATGACGCGCTGCCTTCCTCGGGCACCATGCTCGCGCCCAGCTCGCTGTCCAGACCCTGGAACGCCTCGAGGATGCCCTCGAGGCCGGCGCCGGCATCCTCCGCGTAACGCGCGAGCTTGTCGAGGCCGCCGCCCCACGACCGGTGAAGGTCTTCGAGGCGGCGACGGAGTTCGTCCTGCGGTACGGCCGACCCCGACACGTCCGACAGCGCGCCGGTCGCGCCGTCCAGCAGCGTGCGCATGTTGGCGTACGCGTACCGGCTCGCGGCCATCGCTTCGTAGTCGATCCGCACATCGGTCATGACAGTCCTCCGGAAACAGCTGACCGGAGGCCGCGGGAGCGGCGCTCCGGTCAGACAGTCGAGCTTTGCGTGCGCGGCCGGGGGGTTCAGCCGCCGGCGAGCTGCTGGTCGAGGTCCTGAATGGCACGCATCATGCCCAGCAGCGACTCCGACATGTCATTGATGCCGTCCACCGCACCCTTCAGACCCGTCGTCAGCTCCGAGTACCCCTCACCGAACTTGCCCGACGCGTGCTGAGTCTTGAAGTCCTCACCCAGCAACGTGTCCACCTGGCTCTTCAGCGAATCCAGCTGACCCTGAATGTCATCACGAGCCTGCGACAGCGACGACGCCACCTGCTCCATCTCCGCATACGAGGCACCGAAATCGGCCATCGTCCACTCCCTCACTCAGAAAACCCGACCCGCACCGGGCCGACACCCACAACCTAACCGACCCCCGCAACACCCCACGATGGGGACCATTCCCCATCACCGGCGGCCAGGGCCGGACCGTCACGCGGAGTCGGGTCGGTAGTAGCCGGATCCGGCCTCGGGGGCGAGCGTCAGGGCGAGGTGGCCGGGGGCGGTCGCCCGTGCTTCGGCCGCCTCGGCCGCGCTGATCCTCCCCCGTTGGAGCAGCAGATCGATCGCCCCGTCGCGATCGGCCATGATCTGCCGGAGCTGCTCGGCGGGGATCTCCGAGATGCTCTGGTCGACGTTGTCGATCGGGTTCTGCGGGCCTCCCGCGATCGTGTTGCCGCGCACGAAATTCGCGGCGTAGATGATCACGTCCGCGACGATCACGGCCACCCAGACCCACGCACCGCCGTCCAGCAGCTCGCGACCGGCCGTGAGCGCGATCGTCACCGTGAACAGCCCGGGCAGCACGTGCATGAGCGTGTTGGAGATCAGGGCCGACCGTGCGACGGCACGGGGGAACCGACGACGCTGCAGCTGGCTCCATCCCGTGATGGGGAGCGAGATGAGCGTCAGGATGCCGGCGAAGGCGAGCGGGAAATCGTAGGCGCTCCCGCCGACGACCCAGCGCAGCATGGCCGCCGCACCCACCAACGGGGCGATGAGCAGGAACATGTACGCGAGCGATTGCAGGCAGCTCCCGGCGGAGACACCGGGGTGCTCGGCGCGCACCGCCTCTTTGGGCGCGAGGACGACCAGCGTGTGCTGTGCGCGCGGCGCTTCGACGAAGGAACGCAGTTCGAGCCGCCACCATTGCAGCGGACCCCATTCGTCCGTCTCGTCGACGAGGGCCTCCAGCGTGCGCTCGCTCACAGCGGCCAGTCCTCTCCCACGCGCGTGACCGCCGCGTCCAGCTCGCGCACCCGCGTGTCGTCGCGGGCGGGGATGAATCCGTCGAGCGTGGACTCGCGCATGACGTCGGCGGCGGCATCCTCGACGAAGATCAGCCCATAGGGTGCGACCGGCCCGAGGACGGCTCCGACGGTCGCGTTCTCGCCGACGAACAGCCACCGACGGAAGCCGAAGTCGTGGTCGCCGTGGCGCTCGAGGAGCGTCGCGGAGAAGCCGGGCCCGAGATGCTCGGATGCCACGACCTCGGTCGTCGCCGGCAGCAGTGCCGCGGGCGACCACAGGAAGGCCGCCTGCTCCGCGTCGGTCAACGGCTCAGCGGCGGCGAAGACGGTCAGCGGCGCGACGACGCGGCCCTCCGCGCCGACGAGCAGCAGGTTCTTGCGGTCGTCACCTGTGGCGGCCGCGACGTCTTCGAGCGCCAGGGCGATCCGCTCGGCGGCCGCGTCATCGAGGCCGTTGCGTGCGGCGAACGCATACGCGCTCTCGCGCGCCCAGATCGTGCGCTCGTCCGGTGAGCGGAGGGCGTCGTCGACGGGGATGGTCCGCGCGGGGTCGTGCCTCAGGGTGATCTGCATGTCAGCGTGTGCTCCACGTGAAGGTGGCGACGTGATGATCGAACAGCGCGACCCACGCGAGGAGGACGGGGTCGTCCTCGGCGAGATCGGGCCCGTGGGCGACGGTCGCGGTCCACTGCACGGCCTGCGTACGGCGCGTGCCCGGGACGGGGATCAGGTAGTTGATCAGGAACGAGATGGCCGGCACCTGCTCGACGGTGACCGGGCGTCGATCGGTCCACCGCACGATCCGGTGCCCTTCCCCGACGGCGACCCCGCCACGGTTGCGGACGGCATCCTCCACGATGGCGTCCAGCGGCAGCTCGGGAGTCGCGGTGCGCCGCAGGCCCACCAGGCTCGCCGCCCCGAGCGCCCAGCTCGGCGCCGATTCGCCCGCGAGCGCGATGGCGAAGGCATCCTGACCGCGCAGGCTGCGGAAGACGTCGCCGACCTGGCCGATCAGCCCGGCGGCGAGGTCGGCGCGCCCGGCCGCCGACAGCCGGCTGCGGGCCGCGCCGACCAGCTCGCGCTCGGTCTGGGCGCTGAGGTCGTACGACTGCCAGCCGAGTGGAAGGAGCATGCGATAGGTGGGCAGTGAGGGTGCCACGCGGCCCCTCAGCTCGCTGCGCAGGTCACTCACCGCACCAGTCTCCCATCCAGGCGCGCGCGGTCCGCACCGCCGTGGGCCGCAGAGCGCCGATCACGAGAACGGGTTCTGGTCCGGGTCGAACGCACCAGGCCAGGCGCCCCCCGTGCTGTCCTTGATCTGGCCGACGATCTGGAACTGCGCCACCCAGACAGTGCTGACGGTGTTGAGCGCGTCGCGTCCCGTCGAGCCCATACGCGCCCAGTCGTCGATGTTCTTGCCCGAGAACAATGCGGCGGAGAAATCGGCCGCCTTGTCGGCGAAGGTCGTGCCGCGCAGGGCGTTCAGGCCCGACGCCCAGTCGTCGAACGAGACCGCGCGCAGGCCGGCGAGGCGAATCGCGTCATCGCCGAACGCGGTGCCCAGCGCCCGCCACCCGGAGGCGCTCCCCAGGCCCCGGATGGTGCGAGCGGCGGGGCCGATGAACGGGATGACCCCGATCACGCCGAAGGCGACATCCCACCAGCTGCCGTCGTCGAACGCCAGTTTGCGTGTCAGGGCGACGGCGAGGGTGGCCACCGCGACGATCGCGGCCAGCGCGGCGATGATCGGGCCGCCGATGACGATGGCGAGCACGGCGAGCACGATGCCGGCGACCGCGAGGACGTTGGCGGCGAACTCCAGCGCGCCGCGGACGTCGTCCTTCCAGGAGTCCTCGATCTTGCCGCTGAAGCCCTCCTTGATGTTCTTCGCGGCGGCATCGAACGCATCGAACCAGTCGTCCCACGCGTCGTCGTACGCGGCGGCCTTCTCGTTCCACTCGGTTTTCTTGGCGGTGGCGAGGCCCCGCTTCTCCTCGGCGTTGGCGGACGCCGTGTCGTACGCCGACTTCTCGTCGGCGTCTGCGTCGTCGTCGGGCTCGCGGGGCACGGCGCCCTCGGCGGTCTCGGCGCTGTGGCTGAGCGTGTAGTACTCGTCCCACAGGTCCAGCAGGTCCGTCACGAGCGGGTCGATGACCGCTTTCGAGGTGGCGAGGTCGTTGCCGTACTGGAGGATGTGCGGACCCACCGCGGCGTACAGGTCGGCGGCGTCGGAGAGGTCGGAGCTGACCTTCTCGCACAGCTCGCGCAGCTTCTCGATGGACTGCCCCTCCATCTCGGCGCCGTCGTCGACCAGGCGTGAGATCAGGCGCCACGCGGACGACATGTCGGTGCCGAGGTCGACGATCTGCTGACCGCGGGTCTTCACCTCGTCGGCATCGCCGCGAAGCATGTCGATCATGGTGCCCTTGGGCGTGTGCGAGGGCATGTATGGCGTCACGGACATGTCGCTCACCTGTTCTCAGACCGGCTGGCCGCGTCTACGTCGAAGTCCTGGAATCCCTTGATGACGCCGTCGAGGTGGTCGGCGACCGTCTTGCAGCTGTCCATCAGGCGCTTGCGCCGGTCGTCCCACCGGCCCTCGAAATCGTGGGCGGCATCCTTCAGCTCGCTCTTGCCGTACGGCTGGTCCACGGCGCCCTCCAGATCGCGGCGCCGCCCGCCCGCGTGCTCGAACTCGTCGATGATGTTCCGCAGCTGCGTGCTCAGGTCGCCCAGATCGTCGTAGCTGACCTTGACTCCCACGTGCTCTCCTCAGTTGTCGTCGTGACCGTCGTTGCCGCGCCCGCCGGCGGGAGGGCCCACCCCTCCCGGCCGGCGGAGGGCGGTTCAGCCGCCGGCGAGCTGCTGGTCGAGGTCCTGAATGGCACGCATCATGCCCAGCAGCGACTCCGACATGTCATTGATGCCGTCCACCGCACCCTTCAGACCCGTCGTCAGCTCCGAGTACCCC
>NZ_OLMV01000008.1 GCF_900292075.1 Microbacterium timonense | reverse complement strand
TACACGGGCGAGATGGCGTACCTGCATTCCGGGCACGCCGCGTTCCCGATGCGGATCGGCCACGAATGGATGGGCACCGTCTCCGCCGTCGGGGCGGGAGTCGACGACGCCTGGGTCGGCCGGCGGGGGACCGGGGACACGATGCTCGGCTGCGGGTCCTGCCGACGCTGCCGGCGGGGGGGGGCGGCCGGGGGCGGGCGGGGGGGGGGGGGGGGGGGGGGGGGGGGGCGGGGGGGGGGGGGGGGGGGGGGGGGGGGGGGGGGGGGGCCGGGCCCCCCCGGCCGGCCCCCCCGGGGGGGGGGGGGCGCCGCCACCCGCGACCCGCCCACTCCGCCGTGTCGCGGTTGCCGGCGCCCCACCACACGCGGGAGCGCAGGCCGGGGGAGTGCGGCTCGATCCGCTGCAGGCCCGTCGCTCCCGTGCCGAACGGAGAGGCGGCATCCCGCTCGGCCAGGCCCTCGCCATCGATCGCCCTGAGGAACAGCTCGAAGTGGTCGCGCGCGATGTCGGCGCCCCGCGGATCCTGCGAGCCGGTGTATCCGAAGGCCTCATACCCGCGCAGCACGGTCTCGGGTGAGCCGCGTGAGACTCCGAGGGCGAGCCTGCCGCCCGAGATGAGGTCGACGGATGCCGCCTCCTCGGCCAGGTACAGCGGGTTCTCATATCGCATGTCGATGACGCCGGTGCCCATCTCGATCCGCTCGGTGCGCGCGGCGATCGCGGCCAGCAACGGCATCGGTGACGACTGCTGTCGAGCGAAGTGATGCACGCGGAAGTAGACGCCGTTCACGCCCAGATCATCCATGCCCTGAGCCAGGTCGATCGCCTGCAGCATCGAGTCGGCGGCGGTGAGCTGCCGTCCGCCGCCCAGCGGGCCGTAGTGTCCGAAGGAGAGGGTTCCGAATCGCTGCATGTCGACTGCAACGGTACGCCCGCAGCATCCATTCCGGTGAATACGTCCGGTTGACCCCGTCCGGCCGGGATAGCCTGAGCCCGTGATCACGATTCGAGCAGCGGTGCCGGCCGATGCTCCCCGGATCGCGGAGATCTGGGAATCGGCGTGGCGTGACGGACACCTCGGTCATGTTCCCGACGAGCTCGTAGCCCATCGCCGGGCCGATTCGTTCCGTTCCCGAACCGAGGCGATGATCGATCGCACCCATGTCGGGGAGCTGAACGGCCAGGTCGTCGGGTTCGTGACGCTTCGCGGCGATGAACTGGATCAGCTGTTCGTCGACGCCTCGGCCCGAGGCACCGGGGTGGCGCGTGAGCTCCTCGCCGATGGTGCCAGACGGCTGCTCGCACAGGGGCACGCGCAGCCGTGGCTGGCGGTCGTGACCGGCAATGCCCGCGCGCGGCACTTCTACGAGCGCGAGGGCTGGCGCGACGCCGGTCACCTGGACTACGAGGCGCCGATCGAGGGCGGGACGGTCACCGTATCGTGCCGCCGGTACGAACTGATCATCCCGCGCTGACCCGTGCGCCGCTGCGGTGCGCGCAACCCCTGTCCGGGCCGCGCGCGCCGTGCTTACGATGGCAGCTGAGGCCTCGACCGGGGCCGGGCGAGAGGGGAGCGACATGGTCCAAGTAAGGGTGGCCGGCGTCGCGCTCGATGCCTCGGGCCAGCACGTCCTGTTGCTCAAGCCGGTCGACCAGCTTCCCGGTGACGGGATGGTGCTTCCCATCTGGATCGGACAGCTGGAGGCGACCTCGATCCTCGTCGCGGTCGAGAACGCCGACGTCCCGCGCCCACTGGCTCACGACCTCATGCGGGTCATGCTCGCTGCTCTGGACGCGGCACCGACCCGGGTGGAGGTGACCCGGATCGAGGGCGGCACGTTCTTCGCCGAGATCACGCTGTCCACACCCCTCGGCGACCGCGTCGTCGACGCGCGCCCCTCCGACGCCATCGCACTGGCCTCGCGCGCGGGCGCGGCGATCTGGGTGGCGGACGAAGTGATGGCCGAGGCCGGCGTGCCCGACGTGCTCACCGAGACGGATGCTGCGCAGAGTCTGGACGAGTTCAAGCGGTTCCTCGACGACGTCGAGCCCGAGGATTTCGAAGGCTGACGGGCGGATCAGCTCGCGAACCACCCGCTGGGGCCGATGTCCCCGCCGATGCGCGGCGCATACTGATCGAAGTAGACCCGTGACACCAGCTCACGACGGCTCGTGACACCGGCCTTGTCGAAGATCGACTTCAGATGATCCTGCACCGTGTACGGCGACACGTGCATCGACGCGGCGATCTCCTTGGTGTCCGCGCCCCGCAGCACCATGCCCGTGACGTCGCGTTCCCGGGTGGTGAGCCCGAACGCGGCAGCGACCAGCTCCACGACCTCCTGCGGGCGAGCCTCTTCGATGGTGACGACGACGTCGCCGCTGCGATCGGGCGATCCCACCAGCGGCGTGGCATGCAGAACGAGCCACACGCCGTCCCTCGTGCGAATGCGGATGCGGGGGATCCGGTCGCTCTCGCCCCGCCCGAACCGGCGCGCCCCGCTCACCAGGGAATGCACGAAGGTCATCGGATCGCCGGTGTCCGGCACGATCGCCAGCCGCGACAGCTGGGTGTGCGCGAAGGGGGTGGCCTGTGCGATCCGGTCCTCGGCATCCACGATGATCACGGCCGGTCCGGACTCCGAGGCGGCCTCGCGCTGCCCGAGCTGCGCGAGCAGGCCGGAACGGATGCCCCGCGTGAACGCCGGTGCGATCTCCTCCAGGAACGTCAGCTCCGACGCCGCGAACGGCGCGTCATCCGAGCCCCGGAAGAGTGAGATCGCTCCCCACGGACCGCTGCGGTCGCTGAAGACGACGCGCGCCTCGTCCCGGAAGTCGAACACCGGGACGATGAGGTCCATCATCCGGGACGAACGGGCGATATCGCCGCTGAACTCCGCGTGCACGCCCAGCGCCACCCGGCCGGCGTCGATCATGGCCGCGATCGCCGTGGGCTCCTCGCCGCCGTACTCGATCTGCGCCCACATGACGTCCTGGTCGTTGCGTCCGCGCAGCGCTTCGAACTTGCCCACGCCCGAGACGATCGTGGTCGCCGGATCGAGCGTGGCGAGGCATCCTCCGACGAACGGGACCACCCGCTGCACCGTGACGGCCGCCTCGCTCAGGAACTCGTGCAGCGGAAGCCCGGCGCGCGACATCACGTCGAGGTCGCTGCGTGCGCGCCCCAGAGCGATCGCCGTGGACATGCGACAAGTGTGCTCCCCGGTGGGCGTGTCCGCCATCCCAGGTATCTGGGAGGCCGGAAGTCCCCTCGTTCGTGGGGTGGTCCTCGGCGGATGCGCCAGCCCACCATGGCGGAGTCGTTCCCGACGATCCGTCAGACCCCTTCAACGGAAAGGCACCTCATGTCCCTCAACGATCTCGCCATCGACGTCCCCGATGCCGCGGCTGCCGCCGCCGCGGCCGAGTTGCGCGCCGCGCTCGGCGATCGCGTGCTCTTCCCGGGTGATCCCGGCTTCGACGCCGCGCGAACCCCGTGGAACGTCGCCGTCGACCAGTACCCGTTCGCCGTCGCCCTGCCCGAGTCGGCGGATGACGTCGTCGACATCGTCCGCGCCGCCACGCTGGCGGGCCTGCGGGTCGCGCCCCAGTCGACAGGACACGCCGCCGCCGCGATGGCCGGCGCCGACCTCTCGCGCACCGTGCTCCTCTCGCTCCGTGGCCTGCGCGGCGTGCAGGTCGACCCGGATGCGCGCACGGCCCGCGTGCTCGGGGGCTCCGTCTGGAGCGATGTGCTCGAGTCTGCCGGTCCGCACGGACTGACCGCGCTGCACGGCAGCGCCGCCGACGTGTCCGTGGTCGGGTATCTGCTGAGCGGTGGACTGTCGTTCTACGCCCGCAAGCGCGGCCTGGGCGTGAACTGCGTGCGCGCGGTCCACGTCGTCACGGCCGACGGGCGCCTCGTGCACGCCAGCGCCGAGGAGAACCCCGACCTGTTCTGGGCTCTGCGCGGCGGCTCCGGCGCGTTCGGCGTCGTGGTCTCGATCGAGATCGAACTGCTCCCGATCGCCGACGTCTTCGCGGGCATGCTGCTGTGGGACGCGTCCCGCGCCGCCGAGGTGACCCACGCGTGGGCGGAGTGGACGCGGTCGGCGCCGGAGTCGGCCACCACGACCCTGCGGATCATGAACTTCCCGCCCCTGCCGCAGCTGCCCCCGTTCCTGTCCGGACGTTCGGTCGTCGTCGTGGACGGGGCCTTCGAAGAGACGGATGCCGCGGCATCCGCCCTCCTGGAACCGCTGCGTGCGCTGCAGCCGGAGATGGACACGTTCGCGCGCATCCCGGCCCCGGCGCTGGTCGCGGTCCACATGGACCCGCCCGAGCCGACTCCCGCCGTCACCGACCACGTGATGCTCGCGGCCTTCACCACGGAGGCCGTCGACGCCTTCGTCGCCGTCGGGCGGACGCCGGGCCTGTTCGTGCAGGAGATCCGGCACGTCGGCGGCGCTGCGAGCCGTCCGAGCCCGGACGGCGGAGCGGTGTCGTCACTGGTGGGCGAGTACGTCGTTCACTCGATCGCGATGGTGCCGGTTCCCGAGGCGGCACCGGTGGCGTCGGCCGCGGCGCGCGCCGGCGTCGCCGCCATGGAGCCGTGGCGGATCGACGCGGTGGCCCTGACGTTCGTCGACGCGCCGGATGTCGACCTGACGGGTGCGTTCGGCCAGGCGTGGGCTCGCCTGCGTCAACTGAAGCTCCAGTTCGACCCCGCGGACCTGTTCGCGGCGGCTCGCCCGGTGTGACCGCGACCGGCGCCTGGCCGTCATCGTGTCAGGCGCCGGCGCGCCGGACCTCCGCGGCGACCGCCGCGACCGAGCCCCGCCACGGGGCACCGTGACCGGGGAGCACCCAGCCGACCCGAAGGCCGGTGAGCCGCTCCAGCGATGCAGACGCTTCCGCCGGGTCGTCGGTGAAGGGTGCCGGCTGGAGTCCCGTCCGCCCGGTGAGCACGTGCCGTGTGGTGAGCGCGTCGCCCACGAAGACCGCGTCCGCGACAGGAACATGCACCGCGATGCTGCCAGGGGAGTGGCCTGGCATGGCGACGACGGCCGGTGAGCCCGGAAGCTCCAGCACGTCGCCGTCGCGCACCTCGACGACCTCCGCCACGTAGGTCGTCGGGATGGCGCGCTTGCGCACGGCGTAGGCGAAGAAGCCGAGCGTCGGCCGCAGCTTCATCGGACCCGTCGCGACCTTCGGCTTCTCGCCGGTGCGCGCACGGTGGGCGTCGGCCTCGTGGACGTACACGGGCACCCCGTACTCGCGCCGCAGCCGCTCGGCGAAGCCGATGTGGTCGCTGTCTCCGTGAGTGAGGACGACGCCCTTCACATCTGCCGGTGAGAGTCCGAGATCGGCGAGTTCCCGCACGAGATCCTTCCAGTGGCCGGGGAGTCCCGCGTCGATCACGGTGACCCCGTCGTCGGTCACCACGAGATAGGCGGCGACGATGTCGTTGCCGATGCGGTGCAGGTGGGGGGCGAGTCTCATGGCGAGTCCTTCGAAGACGGCCGCGGTTCAGGTCCGCGGGCTCTTGATCGTCGCTCCGGCGACCAGGAAGACGATGGCTGCCACCGGCTGCGCCGCCGTCCATGCCGGCCCGGTGAAGTCGAAGGGCAGGATGGGATTCCACAGCACCGCGATCGCCGCGAACACCGGGAGCCACCACCACTGACGTGCCTGCACGGCGAACCAGGCGACGATGAGGGCCAGGATGGCCACGACGAACCTGATCAGGAGGAACCACTCCCCGCCGATGAGGAGGGGTGCCAGGAACAGGGCGATCGCGGCCAAGAGGCCCGGCGCCAGGGCATTGCGCTGGTACTGCGGGGTCGTGCGGTCGGCGCGGCTCATTCTCGGCTTCCGGTGTCGCGGGGCGAACCCTCATCCTCTCACGGGTGCGGTTCCACCATGCCGGTGCCGGAGGCGGCGCTCACGACGCGACGAAGAGCTGTGAGACGCGATCCAGTGCCCCCGGGACGAGCGCGTAGTACGCCCAGGTGCCCCGTTTGCTGCGGGTGAGGAAGCCCGCCTCCGTGAGGACCTTGAGGTGGTGTGAGACCGTCGGCTGGCTCAGGCCGACCGGCTCGATGAGGTCGCACACGCACGCTTCGCGGCCTTCTGACGCGGCCACGATGGAGAGCAGCCGCAATCGGGTGGGGTCGGCCAGTGCCTTCATGGTGTGCGCGAGCTGTTCGGCGTCCTGCATCGACAGCGTGTCGCGAACGAGCGGCGTGCAGCAGGTCGCCGTCACGTCGGTGAGCTCGAGCATCTGCATATATCGACCATAGTCGATATTGACACTCATCGATACAACGACGAGGATGCTTCATCGAAGCTGATCGATATCCGGAGGACGTCATGACCCTGCTCGACCTCACGCCGCGAGCCGCAACCGGTGACCGGCTCACCGGTCCGCCCGTCGCCATCATCGGCGCCGGCCCGATCGGGCTCGCCGCCGCGGCCAATCTCGTCGAGCGCGGCATCGACTTCATCGTGCTCGAAGCCGGCGACTCCGTCGGTGCCAGCGTCCGCATGTGGGGACACACACGGCTGTTCTCGCCGTGGCGGCATCTGGTCGATCCGGTGTCGCGACGGATGCTCGAGGCGACGGGATGGCAGTCGCCCGATCCCGACCGGGCCCCGAGCGGAGCTGAGCTGGTCGAGCACTATCTCGAGCCGCTGTCGCGGCTGGATGCGATCGCCTCGCGCATCCGCACCGGAATCGAGGTCATCGGGGTGGCACGTCGGGGGATGGACCGCACGCGGACGCGGGCGCGGGCGGAGACGCCCTTCATCCTCCGGACACGGACGGGGGACGTGGTCGGAGAGGTCGCGGCCAGGGCGGTGATCGACGCTTCCGGGACGTACCGCACGCCGAACTCCCTGTCCTCCGATGGCCTCGGCCTGCTCGGATTCGACGACATCGCGGATGCCGTGGCCCCTGCCCTTCCTGACGTCCTCGGCGCGGAGCGCGCAAGGTTCGCGGGTCGGCGCACCACGGTCGTCGGTGCGGGGCATTCCGCCGCCAATACGCTGCTGGCGCTCGCCGACCTCTCGGCCGCCGAACCGGGCACGGAGGTCACGTGGCTCATCCGCAACCGCCACGCGGCGCGGGTGACATCGTCGGCCGACGACGACCTCGCCGATCGCGCCGCCCTGGGTCGTCGTGTCGACCGGGCGATCGCCGACGGTCGCATCCGGGTGGTCGATGGCTTCGAGATCATCCGAGCACGACGGGAACAGGATCGGGTGGAACTGCTCGGTCTCCGTCGTGGCGAGGTCGCGACGCACTCCACCGACGTGGTGGTGAACGCCACGGGTTTCCGCCCCGATCTCTCGATCCTCCGTGAGATCCGGCTCGACCTCGACGACGTCGTCGAAGCCCCTCGACGGCTGGCGCCGCTGATCGACCCGAATGTGCACTCGTGTGGAACCGTGGCGCCGCACGGATTCCGCGAGCTCATGCATCCTGAGAACGGGTTCTTCGTCGTCGGCATGAAGTCGTACGGCCGCGCTCCCACCTTCCTGCTGGCGACCGGGTACGAACAGGTCCGCTCGGTCACCTCCTGGCTCGCCGGCGACCTGGCAGCCGCGTCGAGCGTGGAACTGGTGCTGCCGGCGACCGGTGTGTGCTCGACGGGCGACAGGACGGGGTGCTGCTCATGATCCGCGTCCGCGCCTTGACGAAGGCGGACTGGTCGACCGTGCGCGGCATCTACGGGCAGGGCATCGAAGACGGGGAAGCGACCTTCGAGGCGGCCGTGCCGTCTTGGGAGGCCTTCGATAGAGCCAAGCTCACGCACTCGCGCCTGGTCGCGGTCGACGATGAAGACACCGTGATCGGCTGGGTGGCGGCATCCGCCGTTTCCGCCCGCGCCGCATATCGGGGAGTGGTGGAGCACTCCGTATACGTCGACCGCGCGGCCCGCGGCAGCGGAGTCGGGCGCTTGCTGCTGGAGGCCTTCATCAGCGCGGCTGAGCAGGCGGGCGTCTGGACCATCCAGTCGAGCATCTTTCCCGAGAACACGGCGAGCCTGAGGCTCCATGAAGCCGCAGGTTTTCGCGTGATCGGTCGCCGTGAGAGGATCGCCCGGTCGGCGGTGGGTCCGCGCGCGGGGCAGTGGCGTGACACCGTCCTGATCGAACGGCGAAGTGCGCGCAACGGGGTCGAGGACGAGCACGTCGGCACCGCTTCGCCGGCCCGGGTTGGAGGAGGCATGACGGACAAGCCCACGGTGCTCTTCGTGTGCGTGCACAACGCGGGGCGTTCGCAGATGGCGGCCGGCTTCCTGAGCGCGATCGCGGGGGATCGGATCGACGTGATGTCGGCGGGATCCGAGCCGAAGGACGCGATCAACCCTGTGACCGTGCGAGCCATGGCGGAGGTGGGGATCGACATCGCCGGGCAGACCCCGAAGGTGCTCACGGTGGACGCCGTCAAGGAGTCGGACGTCGTGATCACCATGGGCTGCGGTGACGCCTGCCCCATCTTCCCGGGCAAACGCTATGAGGACTGGGACCTCGACGACCCGGCCGGCCGGCCGCTCGTCGAGGTCCGCCCCATCCGCGACGAGATCCGCGGTCGCGTCGAGGCACTCGTCGCGGAGTTGCTTCCCGCTGCCGGCTGACCGGTCTTCGGGGGCTTTTACCCCTCCTGCAGGGTGCGGTCAATCCCATTCTCGACACGGCTGCGCGCTTCTTACCGTCGGGCAGCCGCATCGATCGAGTGCCGGCTGCGAGGAGTGCGCGAGATGACAACCCAGACGCCGACCAGCCCTCCCTCCGGACGTCCGACGACGCTTCCGCCGCGTCAGGCGGCGCTGCTGCACGCGACGCGGGTCGAGCACAAAGGCAACATCGTCGTCCGCTGGATCACCTCGACGGATCACAAGACGATCGGCTACCTGTACCTCATCGCGTCGGTGATGTTCTTCCTCCTCGGCGGAGTGATGGCGCTTCTCATCCGTGCGGAGCTCTTCGAACCGGGCATGCAGATCGTGCCGACGCGCGAGCAGTACAACCAGCTGTTCACGATGCACGGCACGATCATGCTGCTGATGTTCGCGACGCCGCTGTTCGCCGGCTTCGCGAACGCCGTCATGCCTCTGCAGATCGGCGCTCCGGACGTCGCCTTCCCACGCCTGAACGCCCTGTCGTTCTGGCTGTTCCTGTTCGGGTCCGTCATCGCCGTCTCGGGCTTCCTCACCCCTGAGGGCGCCGCCGGCTTCGGCTGGACGGCCTACCAGCCCCTCGCCGACGACACCTTCTCGCCGGGCGTGGGCGGCAACCTCTGGATGCTGGGCCTTGCCATGAGCGGCTTCGGGACGATCCTGGGTGCCGTGAACTTCGTCACGACGATCATCACGATGCGCGCCCCCGGCATGACGATGTGGCGGATGCCGATCTTCACGTGGAACACGCTGGTCACCAGCATCCTCGTCCTGATGGCGTTCCCCGTGCTGGCCGCAGCACTTCTCGCAGCGGGCGCGGACCGGATCCTCGAGGCCCATGTCTACGATCCCGCCAACGGCGGCGTGCTGCTGTGGCAGCACCTGTTCTGGTTCTTCGGGCACCCCGAGGTCTACATCATCGCCTTGCCGTTCTTCGGCATCATCTCGGAGGTGATCCCCGTCTTCAGCCGCAAGCCGATCTTCGGGTACAAGACCCTCGTGTACGCAACGATCGCGATCGCCGCCCTGTCGGTGGCGGTGTGGGCGCACCACATGTACGTGACCGGAGCGGTGCTGCTGCCGTTCTTCGCGCTCATGACGATGCTGATCGCGGTGCCGACCGGCGTGAAGATCTTCAACTGGATCGGCACCATGTGGCGAGGCTCTGTCACCTTCGAGACGCCGATGCTGTGGGCCCTCGGGTTCCTCGTGTCCTTCGTCTTCGGCGGCCTCACGGGCGTGATCCTCGCCTCCCCGCCGCTGGACTTCCACATCTCCGACACCTACTTCGTCGTCGCGCACTTCCACTACGTGGTGTTCGGCACGGTGGTGTTCGCGATGTTCGCCGGGTTCTACTTCTGGTGGCCGAAGTGGACCGGCAAGATGCTCAACGAGCGCCTCGGCTACCTCCATTTCTGGATGCTCTTCATCGGCTTCCATCTGACCTTCCTCATCCAGCACTGGCTGGGGGTGGAGGGGATGCCGCGCCGGTATGCCGACTACGCCAGCCAGGACCAGTTCACCTGGGAGAACCAGGTGTCCACGATCGGCGCGATGCTGCTCGGGGCATCCATGATCCCGTTCCTGTTCAACGTGTGGATCACCGCCCGCAAGGCGCCCAAGGTGACCGTGAACGACCCGTGGGGCTACGCCGCGTCGCTCGAATGGGCAACCGCATGCCCGGCTCCCCGGCACAACTTCACGTCGATCCCCAGGATCCGCAGCGAGCGGCCCGCGTTCGACCTGAACCACCCCGAGGCGGGCATCCCGGTGGGCGTGGGCCCGGCCAAGGACGCCCCCGACGCGCCGACCGCCGACACGACCGACGACACGACGCGATGATGGGGGGTCACGCCACCGTCGCCGATGTCGTCGTCGCGCGGCTGATCGACTGGGGAGTCGACCGGATCTACGGCTACAGCGGTGACGGCATCAACCCGCTCATCGATGCGCTCCGCCGCTCCGCGGACGCGCCCGCGTTCGTGCAGGCGCGACACGAGGAGAACGCCGCCTTCATGGCCGTCGGCCAGGCGAAGTTCACGGGCGGTACCGGGGTCGTGCTCTCGACGCAGGGCCCGGGGGCGATCCATCTGCTCAACGGTCTCTACGACGCCCGCCTGGATCACGTGCCCGTCGTGGCGCTCGTCGGTCAGCAGCATCGCAGCGTGCTGGGCTCGGGATACATGCAAGAGGTGGACCTGCGCGTGCTGTTCTCGGATGTCGCGCTGTACGTGGCGGAGGCGGCAACCGCGGAGCAGTTCCCGCTCGTGATCGACGAGGCCTTCCGCAACGCGAGGGGCGGCGCCGGGCCGGCGGTGGTGATCCTGCCGCACGACGTGCAGCAGGAGCCGGCGCCGCAGCACCCTCACGAGCACGGCGTGGTGGCCACCGCCGCGAGCTTCACCCGCGCCGACGTCCGTGCGCGCGACGAGGACATCACCGCGGCCGCCGCGTTGCTGGATTCCTCCGAGCGGCCCGCCATCCTCGTCGGGCGGGGAGCGGAGGGTGCGTGGGAGGCGGTGCGGGATCTCGCCGTGAGGCTGGGTGCCGCCGTCACGACGAGCCTCCTGGGCAAGCCGCACGTCGATGAGCGGCATCCGCTCGTCGCCGGAACCATGGGGCACCTCGGCACGACGGCGAGCGCCGCGGTGCTCGCGGAGTGCGACGCCCTGCTCATCGTGGGATCGAACGACCCGTGGACCGAGTACTACCCGCCGCCGGGCCAGGCCCGCGCGGTCCAGATCGACATCGATCCCCGGCGCATCGGCGATCGCTACCCCGTCGAGGTCGCCCTCGCCTCGGACGCGGGAGTCGCCCTGCAGGAGATCCTGCCCCGGCTCGCGGGATCCCGCCGCGACGACTGGCGATCGCGCGTGATGGCGCACGTGGAGGCCTGGCACGATGTGCGGCGCGCCCGTGCGGCGGTCGAGGCCGAACCGGTCAATCCCGAGGCGGTCGTTGCGGCGCTCGCCGACGCGCTCCCGGACGATCCGGCCATCGCGGTGGATGTCGGCAGCGTCGTGTACTGGTATGCCAGGCAGCTGATCCTGCCCGCGGGATCGGCCGCACATCTGTCGGCGACACTGGCCAGCATGGGCTGCGGTGTTCCGTACGGGGTGGCCGCGAAATGCGCTGAGAGCGCGCGCCCCGTCCTGGTGCTCGCCGGAGACGGTGGGATGCAGATGACCGGTGTCAGCGAACTGATCACCGTGAGCGATCGGTGGCGTGACTGGGCGGACCCTCGATTCGTCGTCGCCGTGTTCGACAACGGGGAGCTGTCGGAGGTGAGCTGGGAGCAGCGTGAGATGGAAGAGGCTCCACGCAACGCCGCCACTCAGGACCTTCCCCCGTTCCCGTACGCCGAGTACGCCCGGATGCTGGGACTGGGCGGGGAGATCGTCGAAAGGCCTGACCAGATCGCCGCTGCCTGGCGGCGTGCCTTCCGCGCCGACCGGCCCTACGTCCTGCAGTTCCGGACGGACCCGGCGATCCCGCTGCTTCCGCCGCTCGCATCCGGGCACCAGAAGACCGACGCCATTCGCCGGGTCCTTCAGCAGGAAGCCCAGGAGGGCGGGTCGCTCGCCGCGCGCGCTCTGCGTCTGCTGGACGAGTACGTCGAGATCGAGCGATCAGCGGATGCGGTAGGTCCGTGACACCGGGCAGTCGAACGGGTCGCGGGCGGCGAGGCCTACCCGGTTCAGATAGGCGATGACGATGCCGTACGAACGCCACAGGCTCGTCTCGGTGTAAGGAACACCCAGCCTGCGGCACTGCTCCATCACGAGTTCACGGGCGCGTGCCAGGTGCGATCGGGGCATGTTGGGGAACAGATGGTGCTCGATCTGGTAGTTCAGGCCGCCCATCAGCCAGGTGGCCCACCAGCCACCACCGACGTTGCGAGACGTGCGCACCTGCTTGCTGAAGAAATCCAGCTTGGCGTCGTGCGCGATCACCGGCATGCCCTTGTGGTTGGGTGCGAACGACGCGCCCATGTAGATGCCGAAGACGGCCAGCTGCACACCGAGGAACGCGAACGCCATTCCCAGCGGAAGGAACGCGAACACGGGCACCCAGATCACCGCGAAGCGGGCGGCGAGCAGAGCGAGTTCCACCGCTCGCCCCTTCACCGGTTCACGTCCGGCCAGGTGGCGGAAGGCGAGGAAATGGAGGTTGAGGCCTTCGAGCGTCAGCAGCGGGAAGAACAGCCAGCCCTGTCGCCGGGTGATCCAGCGCCGGACGCCGCGCGCTTCGGCGGCATCGGCATCCAGGAATGAGATCGTGTCGACCTCGATGTCGGGATCGCGCCCGACGCGGTTGGGGTTCGCGTGGTGGCGTGTGTGCTTGGTCGCCCACCAGGAGTAGCTCATGCCGACCACCCCGTTGCCGAGCAGTCGGGCAAGGCGGTCGTTCGCCGGCCCCGATGCCAGGATCTGGCGATGCGCCGCCTCATGGGAGAGGAACGCCACCTGCGTGAACAGAATGCCCAGTGCAGCGGCGATGAGCAGCTGGAACCAGCTGTCGCCCAGCAGCACGAACCCCGCCACCGCTCCGCCGAAGCCGACGGTGACGATGGCGCCCACCATCGCATAGAACCAGGGCGTGCGGCGCAGCAGCCCGCTCTCCCGTGCGATCTGCGAGACCTCGGTGTAGGCACGGGCGATGGGCGGGAACTCGCCCGTGCCCG
Organism: Microbacterium timonense; assembly: GCF_900292075.1. Classification (GTDB taxonomy): domain Bacteria; phylum Actinomycetota; class Actinomycetes; order Actinomycetales; family Microbacteriaceae; genus Microbacterium; species Microbacterium timonense. The sequence continues at coordinate 123,568 of NZ_OLMV01000008.1, read as the reverse complement.
CGTACGTCTGACGAATAGGGCCGAGTCGGGACTCGAGGACGGTGGAGGAGATGATGTCACCGGTGTTTCGATGGGACCGCTATGGCCATGGAAGCCAAAGGCGGTTGCCTATCGCTGTTCCGAGCGTACGCGTCACCACATGGCGCGTCCCGCATATGCCGGTACTCCCAGGCACTCGCCAGGTCGGCCGCCACCGACTCGGCTCGGCGCCGGGTGCAAACGAAAGCACCCGTCCCAACCGGGACGGGTGCTCGTGTCTCGGATCCTGACGCTGCGGTCAACGGGATCCGGGATCAGCGTCAGAGCGGGCGGATGTTCGCGGCCTGCATGCCCTTGGGTCCGCGCTCAGCGTCGAACTCGACCTTCTGGTCTTCGCGGAGCTCCTTGAAGCCGGAGCCTGCGATCGCGCTGAAGTGCGCGAAGAGATCAGCCGAGCCGTCGTCGGGCGCGATGAACCCGTAGCCCTTCTCGGAGTTGAACCATTTCACGGTGCCAGTGGCCATCGTGTCTTTCCTTCTGTTCTTCGGGCCGCCGGGGCGACCGTGGGTGCCACGCCGTCGAATGCGGAGTGGACGGTGATGCCGCGCGGAGCGCGCGAAAGCCGGGGTGGGGGAGGCGGATGCCGCAACGGCGGCGCGAGCGGCGGCGACGTCGGCGTGCAGGCCGAGGTCTGTGCCGCGTGCGCTGTGGGCGTGAGCGCCGCCAGCGGTCAGATCGATGAATCCTGCGTACTCGCCGGCGGAGGTCGCGACGAACACGCCATCGTCGGCCTGACGCCAGTCGAGCGCGTCGGCAGGGGAGAGGGAGAGCATCGAGAGGGGTCCAAGCTTGCGGCGACGCGGTGGGGTCGAGCGCAATGGTGAGCGGTTTCAGATACCGCTTCATACGGAATCAACGGGCGTCAGGACTCTGTGCTCCACGTCGAGGCAGAGAAAGAAGACGCATCGGCTCCGGATCGGAGCCCTCACCACCCTACCACGCGGGTGATTCGTCGGAACGGTGGCGGAGGATGGGGGATTCGAACCCCCGAGGGCTTGCACCCAACACGCTTTCCAAGCGTGCGCCATAGGCCACTAGGCGAATCCTCCGGGAGGCCCCGGAGGGCCAGCGACCATCCTACCCTGCCCCGCTACCGCGCCCGAACCGACGCCGTTCCGGCGTAGACGCTCCCGGGTCGGATGATGAGCGAGCGCGGGGCGATGTGCGCGAGCACGCGTCGCGACGAGGGCACCGCCGCCAGCAACGACGCCCGCACCGCCGCGGCCGCGTCGGCTGCGGCATCCCCCATCCACGTCGAACGCGTGCCGGCCCGCGAGTAGCTCGCCCGCTCGATCGCGAGCAGCACCGTTCCCATCTCGGATGCCGGAGCACCGTGTTCGGCCACGAGCCGCGCGGCGAACGCGCGCGGCGTCTCGCTCGCGGGCACCGCGATGCCGACATCGATCGCCGTCTCCTGCACGGACTGCCATGCCGCCGCGGCGTCACCGCCGCGCGCCGCCGCGTCCTGCTGACGACGCCGGAGCTCGCGGATGAGGAACGGCAGCGCGAGCAGCACCAGCACGCCCATGACGACACCGAGCACCGGCAAGGGATCGAGCGCCTCGGCGGTGGAGCTCGAAGCGGACCCCTCTTGCGTGTTCTCGGGGGCGATCTGCGCGGTGTCCCCGGTGGGCGTCGGTGTGGCCACCGGTCGGGGATCGGCCGAGTTCGCGTCGGTCGGCTGACCGAGCAGCGGGTTGTCGGACGAGTAGGTGGTGGGAACGCCCAGACCGGACGTGGGCTCGAACGGCAGCCAGCCGATGCCGTCGAAGAACACCTCGGGCCAGGCATGCAGCTGCGAGCTCGACACCGAGAACACGGGCTGACCGTCGATGCTCTCGGTGGTGGGGGTGCCGGGGAGATAGCCCACGACGATGCGGGACGGCATGTGCAAGGTGCGGGCCATGAGGGCGAAGGCCGATGCGAAGTGCACGCAGTACCCTGCCCGCACCTCGAGGAACTGCGCGACGGCCTCGGCGCCGCTGCCGTCGAAGCCGTCCTCGACGGGCGCCTCGAGCGAGTAGCGGAACTCCGTGCCGCGGAACCAGCGCTGCAATGCAGTGAGGCGGTCGTAATCCGTGGTGGCGTCCGCCGTCACCTGCGCGGCGAGCTCCGCGATGATCGGCGGCATGTCGTCGGGCAGCTCCGTCGTCTCATCGCGCACCTGGGAGCCGACCGCCGTCGCCGCCCGAACTTGCTCCAGCGAGGGGCGCGGCACGGCGAAGGCGACCTCGTACGACTGCCCCTGCGTGGTGGTGTTCGTGCTGGCCACCGTGTGGTTGTACGGGACCGCGCCCCAGGCGCCGACAAGGCCCGTGATGCTCACCGCCGGATACGGCACCGGCGCCCACGGGGAGTCCAGGTTCACGATCTGAACCCGCGCGGTGTACTCGCCGACACGGATGTCCTCATCCGTGTCGACGTCGCCGAAAGCGCGATCGCTCTCCAGCGACACCGTCTGCGAGCGGTCGGGCGACCACGTGCCGCCCTCGAATCGCGTCAGCGTCGTCGCACGCAGATAGGGCACCGAGGGGGCGTCGGTGCGGACCTTGATCACCTCGATCTCCTGGGGGCGCCGCAGGTCGTCGCCCAGCTGCAGGGTCGCGTCGATGCCCGGGCCCGGGCCGACGCCGGATCCGGCGCGCGCCAGGGGGTGGGGGAGGACCGGTGTGGCGACGACGGCGATCACGATGGCGATCGCCCCGATGCCGAGGGCCGTCGCGGGCACCCCGGCGGTGCGCTCCGCCTCGCGTTCGACCGGCTTCTCACGGGAACGCGTCTCGGACCGGATGAGGAAGAGGATCGTGACGGCGAGGAAGACGAAGCCGATGACATCGACGTCGCTGGGCGCGGCGATGGCCGGGATGAGCGACACCGCGACGATCCCGACCGACCCGAGCAGCGGCATCCGAGCAGTCACGACGACGTGGTCCACGACGATGGTCAGCAGTCCCATCGCGCCGACCACGACGAACGCGAGCGACAGCGACGGCTCCAGCGGTGCCGCGCCGACCGTGATCTCCTCCATGGCCGTCTCGATCAGCAACGGCACGGTCCTGATCGTGTCCAGCGTCGGGATCACCCACAGCAGGGCCGTCTCGCGGAGGAACACCAGTGTCATGAAGGCGACCCAGACGCCGGCCTCGATGAGCGTCACCGCGACGGCGGGGAGGCGGTAGCGCCGGGCCGCGTAGCCGGCTCCGAGCACCAGGGCCGCCACCGCGAGCGCGGCCACCAGCCACCATCCGGGATCGATCACGCGGACCACCGGCAGCAGGGCCGCCAGCAGCGCTGCCAGGATCGCGAACGTCAGCAGCCGCTCCCCGCCTCGGACGCGCGGCCGTCGGGCCGCGTCAGCCGACGACATGGTGCACCCCCCGGCCGATGGCTCCGGCCCACGCGGATCCCAGGTCCCGGTCGGGGTCGATCGCGGCGACATGCCACCCGTGATCGGCGGCGATCTCGAGTGCGTCGCCCACCGGCGCGGCCGCCAGCAGCACGGGCAGGGTGCTGTGGTGCGCGACGGGACCGAGCGCTGCGGCATCGGCCGGGTCCAGACGCCCCACCACGAGCACGATCGGCCCGGTCGAGATGCCGGCGAACAGCCGCGACAGCCGGGGCAGCGCGTCGTCGCGCCGGGCGGTGACGGTGGCGAACTGCACCAGCATCCGCTCGACCTCGGCGAGGTCCCCGCCGTCGATCCGCTCGATGAGCTCGCCGGAGCCGTACAGCGCGGTTCCCTCCGTGTCGATGACCTCCACGGCGTAGCCGTCGCGCACCAGGCGCGCGACCGCCGACACGCAGGCCGTCACACCCGCTTCGAATCCGGGATCGACACCGGGCGCATGCAAGGCGTCGATGGACCACCGCAGCGCGGCCCGGTCGAGCACGACGGCCGCCTCGGGTGTGGACTCCTGCTCCTCCTGGCGGACCATCAGCTCGTCGCGGTGGGCGGTGGCACGCCAGTGGATGCGGCGCATCGAATCGCCCGGGGCGTACGGGCGGGCGACGAGGTTGTCGGCGCCCTGGCCGAGCTGGTCGTTCGTGGTGTGCAGCATGCCGCCGCTGGCGCCGGCGTAGTCGATGATCGGCGCGAGCTCCACGACGGCCGGTGCCACGGTGACGGGCGTGCGCTGCCCGAACACCACCGTGCGTCGCGCGAGACCGAACGGGTCGGACGAACGCACCGTGAGGGGGCCGAGCGAGTGCACGCCGCGCCGTGCCGCGGTGACGGTGTACGAGATGTCGATGCTGCGCAGGCCGCCGCGCTCGCCTCCGCGAAGGCCCGATCCGAGCGCCGGGAACGCGCCCTCCGCCTTGCCCAGCAGACCCTTCGGCAGCGTGTCGCGCCATCTGCCGGGAGCCGTCGGCAGTGCAGAGCGCACGCCGACACGCACCGAGACGCGCGCCTCGCGGCCGACCACCGGCACGTCGGGGACGAGGGAACGGCCCACGGCATCGGTGTGCCGGCCGAAGTACAGGGAGGCGATGCTCGCGGCGACCACGGCCAGCAGCAGGATGCCGAAGTACATCAGCTCGACGAGCCCGGCCTCGCCGGCCACCACGAAGCACGCGATCCCGAGGATGAGCGCGCCCGTGCCCCGGACGGTCAGCGGCCACACACGTCTCATGTCGCCCTCACTGACGCGAGGCGATCGGCACTCGCACGCTCGCCGCGATCCGCTCCAGGATGGTCGCGATCGCCTCCGCCGCGTTGCCGGTCCGCGCACCCCCGGCGGCGCGGGTGGGGATCAGACGGTGGGCGAACACCGGTGCGATGAGCGCGGTGATGTCGTCGGGGATGACGAACGCGCGTCCGTCGAGGGCTGCCCACACCTTCGCCGCGCGCACCAGCTGCAGCGTCGCGCGGGGGCTCGCGCCGAGGCGAAGGTCGCTGTGGGTGCGGGTGGCCTGAGCCAGCGCGACGGCGTAGTCCTCGATCGCGGGGGCCACGTGCACCGCCCGGGCCCAGGCGATGAGCCCGGCCACCTCGTCCGCGCTCACCACCGGTGAGAGCTGGTCGAGCGGGTTCACGCTCTCGCGCTGGCGGAGCATGAGCGCCTCGGACCGGGCATCGGGATAACCCATCGAGATGCGCATCATGAAGCGGTCGCGCTGCGCCTCGGGGAGGGCGTACGTGCCCTCCATCTCCAGAGGGTTCTGCGTCGCGACCACGAGGAACGGATCGGGAACGTAGTGCGTGCGGCCATCGACCGTGACCTGCCGTTCCTCCATCGCCTCCAGCAGAGCGGACTGCGTCTTGGGGGAGGAGCGGTTGATCTCGTCGGCGATGACGATGTTCGCGAAGATCGCGCCCTGCTTGAATTCGAACTCCCGCTCGACGGGGTTGAACACGCTCACCCCCGTCACGTCGCCCGGAAGCAGGTCAGGGGTGAACTGGATGCGGCGCACCGTGGCGTCGACCGAGGTCGCCAGCGCCCGCGCCAGCATGGTCTTGCCGACGCCGGGGACGTCCTCGATGAGCAGATGCCCCTCGGCCAGCAGGCACACCAGGGCGCTGCGCACCGCGTCGGGCTTGCCGTCGATGACGCTGCCGACGGCATCGAGGATCTCATCGGTGATGCGCGCGAACCGTTCGGCCGTCAGCGACCCCCGCACGTCGGGCGCGGCGCCCGATTCCATCGCCGGGGAATCCGTCGCGGTATCGACCATGGAGGCCTCCTGTTCCGCCTCCCAAAGGCGGGTCGGGGGTTGCGCAGGGGCGTCCTCGCCCTCGGCTCGATCCTAACCACGGCGCGAGGGGTAGGGCACTGGGAGATCGCTGGATGCCGCGCCCCGCGCGTCGGCCGCCATACGGGTGGGCGAGACCCGGGGCCGCGACGGGTTAGACTGGAGGCAGCTCTCCGCGAGGCGGCATCCAGGCCAACTCCCCCAGGACGGAAACGTAGCAAGGGTAACCGGGCTCTGCCGGGTTCGCGGAGAGTCTTACTTTTCCCGGCCAAGCGGCCGCGTGCGGGCCTACGGCAGCAGCATGACGTCGCCTGGCCGAGGCCTCGTGCCCGCCCATAGGCTGGACGCGTGGCGCAGAGCATCTACATCACGTCGGCAGAAGGGCACTCCGGCAAGTCCACGGTCGCGTTGGGCGTGCTGGATGCCCTGAGCCACGCGACGCCGCGTGTGGGGGTCTTCCGCGCGATCGCCCGGTCCACCGTCGAGCGCGACTATGTGCTCGAGATGCTGCTCGACCACGACGGTGTCGACCTGCCGTACGACGACTGCATCGGCGTCACCTACGACGATGTCCGACAGGACCCGGATGCCGCACTGGCGACGATCGTCGAACGCTACAAGGCCGTCGAGGCCCAGTGCGATGCCGTCGTCATCGTCGGCAGCGATTACACCGACGTCGGCAGTCCCGCGGAGCTGGCCTACAACGCCCGCATCGCGGCGAATCTCGGCGCCCCGGTGCTGCTGGTGCTGGGCGGCCGCTCCGCGCAGTACCAGACCCAGCCCGAGCAGCTGGGCTCGTCGCTGGCACGCACGCCGGCCGAGATGGGGCAGATCGCAGATCTCGCGCTGGCGGAACTCGATCACGGCCGCGCCAACCTGTTCGCCGTCGTCGCCAACCGCGCCGACCCCGTCCGCCTCGACGAGACGATCGGCGCCGTGCGCCGCTCGGTCGACGCGCACCTCGGTACGACGGGCGCGGGCGCCACCGCCGCCAGTGGGCCGACGACCGTCCCGGTGTGGGCGATCCCCGAGGACCGCTACCTCGTCGCGCCGTCGATGCGCGGGATCATGCGATCGGTCGACGGCGAGCTCATCGGCGGCGACCCCGACCGCCTGACCCGCGAAGCGCTCGCCGTCGTGGTGGCCGGCATGTCGATGGTCAATGTGCTGCCGCGCCTGCTCGAGGGCGCGGTGGTGGTCATCCCCGCCGACCGCTCCGAGGTGCTGCTGGCGACGCTGCTCGCCAACGCCTCCGGCACGTTCCCCTCGATCGCGGGCATCGTGCTCAACGGCGGGTTCGAGATCCCCGAGCCGGTCACGCGCCTCCTGGAAGGGCTCGGCTCGAGCGTGCCGATCATCACCACGGGCCACGGCACGTACGAGACCGCGGTGCGCATCATGGGCACGCGTGGCCGGCTGGCGGCCGACTCGCAGCGGCGCTACGACACGGCGCTGGCGCTGTTCGAGCAGAGCGTCGACACCGACGAGCTGCTGTCCGCGTTCGGCGTGGCACGGGCGACGGTGGTCACCCCGCTGATGTTCGAGTTCCAGCTCATCGAGCGTGCCCGCGCGCAGCGCAAGAAGATCGTGCTGCCCGAGGGCGACGACGACCGCGTGCTGCGGGCCGCGGCGACGGTGCTCAAGCGAGGTATCGCCGATCTCGTGATCCTCGGCGAGCCGTTCGAGGTCAAGGCCCGCGCGATCGAGCTCGGCATCGACATCCAGGCCGCCGAGGTGCTCTCGCCCTTCGACGCCGTCCACGTGCACAAGTTCGCCGAGGAGTACGCGCGGCTGCGCGCTCATAAAGGCGTCACTCTCGCTCAGGCCGCCGACACCGTCACCGACGTGTCGTACTTCGGCACCCTGATGGTGCACCTCGGGCTCGCCGACGGCATGGTCTCGGGCGCGGCGCACACCACGGCCCACACCATCCGTCCCGCCTTCGAGATCATCAAGACGAAGCCGGGGGTCTCCGTTGTCTCGAGCGTCTTCCTCATGGCGCTCGCCGACCGCGTGCTCGTCTACGGCGACTGCGCCGTCATCCCCGACCCCACCAGCGAGCAGCTCGCCGACATCGCCATCTCGTCCGCGGCGACGGCCGCACAGTTCGGCATCGACCCGCGCGTCGCCATGCTGTCCTACTCGACGGGGGAGTCCGGGTCGGGGGCCGACGTGGAGAAGGTGCGGGATGCCACGGCCCTGGTGCGCTCCCGCGCGCCTGAGCTGCTCGTGGAGGGGCCGATCCAGTACGACGCGGCAGCGGACGCGGCCGTGGCAGCGGCCAAGATGCCCGGTTCCGCGGTGGCCGGCCGCGCGACCGTCTTCGTGTTCCCCGACCTCAACACCGGGAACAACACGTACAAGGCGGTACAGCGTTCGGCGGGTGCCGTGGCGATCGGACCGGTCCTGCAGGGGCTCAACAAGCCGATCAACGACCTGTCGCGCGGTGCGCTCGTCGACGACATCGTGAACACCATCGCCATCACCGCGATCCAGGCGCAGGGGGAGTGACGCGATGACACCCGTCCTGGTCATCAACAGCGGCTCGTCGTCGTTCAAGTACCAGCTGCTCGACATGGACACCGAGCGCACGCTGGCGTCCGGGCTCGTCGAGCGCATCGGGGAGCCGGTCGGCGCCGCCCGCCACACGGTGTACGCCACGCCGACCGACGGGCCGTCGCCCGCGTTCCTCGATGCGACGCGCACACGCGAGCTGCCCATCCCCGACCACACCGCCGGCTTCCAGGTGATGCTCGATGCCTTCGCCGCCGACGGCCCCTCGCTGACCGAGACGCCGCCGGTGGCGGTCGGGCACCGGGTGGTGCACGGTGGTGCGCGCTTCTTCGAACCGACGCTGATCACCCCGCTCGTCGAGATCAACATCGACGAGCTGTCGGTGCTCGCACCGCTTCACAATCCCGCCAATCTGGCGGGCATCGTCGCCGCGCGCACGGCCTTTCCGGCGGTGCCTCACGTGGCCGTGTTCGACACGGCCTTCCATCAGACGCTGGAGCCGCCGGCCTACACCTATGCCATCGACGTCGATGTCGCGGCATCCCACCGCATCCGTCGCTACGGGTTCCACGGCACGTCGCACAAGTTCGTCAGCGAGGCGGCCGCCGCGTTCCTCGGGCGACCGCTGGCCGAGCTGAAGCAGATCGTGTTCCACCTGGGCAACGGCGCCTCCGTCACCGCGATCGACGGCGGCCGGTCGGTGGACACCTCGATGGGCTTCACGCCCCTCGAAGGGCTCGTCATGGGAACCCGGTCGGGAGACATCGACCCCGCCGTCCTGTTCCAGCTCGCCCGGCGCGCGGGGATGACGATCGACGACCTGGACGAGCTGCTCAACAAGCGCAGCGGACTGCTCGGGCTCGCCGGCTCCAACGACCTGCGCGACATCAGGGCCGGCATCGAGCGCGGCGACGTGCGCGCCCGCCTCGCCTTCGACGTGTACGTGCACCGGCTCCGGTCGTACGCGGGCGCCTATCTCGCCCAGCTCGGGGGCGCGGACGTGATCTCGTTCACGGCGGGCGTCGGCGAGAACGCCCCGCTCGTGCGCGCGGCGGCACTGGCGACGCTCGGCTTCGCCGGTGTCGAGGTCGATCCCGAGCGCAACGCCGCGCCGGAACGGGGCATCCGGATCATCTCGACGGATGCCTCGGCCGTGACCGTGCTCGTCGTCCCCACCGACGAGGAGCTGGAGATCGCGCGGCAGACGCTGAGCGTCGCCCGTTCGTGACCATTCGGGCTGTCCTCGCACCGCCCGGCCGCATTACGCTTGCTGGGCGGCGCGAAGGAGGGCCGACTCACCCGAACCCGCTCCCACCCGGAGGTCTTGTGGCCCACGCCCTGCCCGATCTGACCGCCTACGACGCCGTGCTCTTCGACCTCGACGGCGTGCTGACGCCCACGGCCGAGGTGCACATGCACGCCTGGCAGTCGATGTTCGAGGAGCTGTTCGCCGCCTGGGAGATCACCCCGCCGTACACCGAGCGCGACTACTTCGACCACCTCGACGGAAAGAAGCGCTACGACGGTGTGGCGAGCCTCCTGCGCTCGCGCGACGTCGAGGTCCCGTGGGGGGATCCCACCGACCCGCCGACCGCCGACACGGTGTGCGGCATCGGCAACCGCAAGAACATCGTGTTCGAGCGCGTGCTGCGCGCCGAGGGCATCGCCGCCTACCCGGGGTCGCTGCGGCTGCTGGACGTGCTGGCCGCCGCCGGCACGCCGGTCGCCGTGGTGTCCAGCTCGAAGAACGCGCAGGAGGTGCTCGCCGCGGCCGGCATCCGCGACCGGTTCGCCGTCGTGATGGACGGCGTCATCGCCGAGCGCGACCACCTCGCCTCCAAGCCCGCACCCGACGTCTTCGTCGAGGCGGCACGGATGCTGGGGGTGGATCCCGTCCGCAGCGCCGCCGTCGAGGACGCGCTGAGCGGTGTCGAGTCCGCCGCCGCCGGCGGGTTCGGTCTCGTGGTCGGCGTCGACCGAGGTGCCGGCGCGCAGGCCCTCTCGGACGCGGGCGCACATGTCGTGGTGAAGGATCTGGAGGAGTTCGCACGATGATCGATCGCGATCGGTTCCCCGTCGACCCCTGGCGTCTCGTCGAGAAGTCGGTCGGGCTGGACGATGCCGGCGTCACCGAGACGTTGTTCGCCGTGGGCAACGGCTATCTCGGGCTGCGCGGCAACCACTCCGAGGGGCGGTTCGCGCACGAGCACGGCACGTTCATCAACGGGTTCCACGAGACGTTCCCGATCCGTCACGCCGAGCAGGCGTACGGGTTCGCGGAGGTCGGGCAGACCATCATCAACGCCCCCGACGCGAAGGTCATGCGGGTGTATGTGGACGACGAGCCGTTGTCGTTGGACATCGCGGATCTGCGGGAGTACGAGCGGGTGCTCGACATGCGCGACGGGATCCTGCGCCGGCATCTGCTGTGGGTGACTCCTTCGGGCAAGGAGGTGCGCATCGATGTGGACCGGATGGTGTCGTTCGAGGAGAAGCACCTCGCGGTGATGAGCGTCGAGGTGACGGTGCTCAACGCCGACGCGCCGGTGACGGTGTCGTGTCAGATCATCAACCGGCAGGACGGTGAGGACGTCTACGGCGGCACGCCGCCGGCGGCCACCCGCGCGGCGGCCAGGGCCGCGTTCGATCCGCGCAAGAGCGAACGGTTCCAGGAGCGGGTGCTGCAGCCGCAGGAGTACTGGCAGGCCAAGCTCCGCTCCGCTCTGTCGTACCGGGTGACGGATTCCGGCATGACGCTCGCGGTCGTGGCCGACCACCTGGTGGAGACCGAGAACCCGTACAGCGCCCGCACGCTGATCGAGCCGGACATCGCCAAGAACGTGTTCCGGGTGCAGGCAAAGGCCGGGGTGCCGATCCGGGTCACCAAGCTGGTGACGTACCACACCTCCCGCGGCGTGCCGGCGCGGGAGCTCGTCGACCGTGGTCGCCGCACGCTGGACCGCGCGCTCGCTGTGGGAGTCGACACCATCCGCGCCCGGCAGCGGGCGTGGCTGGACGGGTTCTGGGAGCGCTCGGACGTGCGCATCGGCGGGCACGACGATCTGCAGCAGGCGACGCGCTGGTGCCTGTTCCAGCTGGCGCAGGCCTCGGCGCGCGCGGACAGCCTGGGCGTGCCGGCGAAGGGGATGACGGGGTCGGGGTACTCGGGTCACTACTTCTGGGACACCGAGATCTACGTGCTGCCGTTCCTGGCGTACACGACGCCGCTGTGGGCGCGCAACGCGCTGCGCATGCGGTACCTCATGCTCCCCGCGGCTCGTCGCCGCGCCTACCAGCTGAACGAGGCGGGAGCGCTCTTCCCCTGGCGCACGATCAACGGGGAAGAGGCATCCGCGTACTACGCCGCCGGTACCGCGCAGTACCACATCAACGCCGACGTCAGCTATGCGCTCGCCAAGTACGTGCGCGCCACCGGTGACGAGGAGTTCCTGTTCCGTGAGGGCGTGGACATCGCGGTGGAGACGGCGCGGCTGTGGGCCACTCTCGGGTTCTGGCGCTCCAGCGACGGCGTCGTGGACGGCGAGGGCGAGACCTTCCACATCCACGGCGTCACCGGGCCCGACGAGTACACCACGGTCGTCAACGACAACCTCTTCACCAACGTCATGGCGAGGTTCAACCTGCGGTTCGCCGCCCGCACCGTGCGTGACATGGCCGAGGCGGACGGCGAGGTGTACCGGCAGATGGTCGACCGGCTCTCGCTGGATCCCGGCGAGCCGGACGCGTGGGAACGGGCCGCAGAGGCCATGCACATCCCGTTCAGCCCGGCCCTGGGCATCCACCCCCAGGACCACGTGTTCCTGGAGCGGGAGATCTGGGACCTCGAGAACACCCCGCCGGACCAGCGGCCGCTGCTGCTGCACTTCCACCCGCTGGTGATCTACCGGTACCAGGTGCTCAAGCAGGCCGACGTCGTGCTCGCACTGTTCCTGCAGGGCAACCACTTCTCCGCCGAAGACAAGCTCGCCGACTTCGAGTACTACGACCCGCTGACCACGGGCGACTCGACACTGTCGGCCGTGGTGCAGTCGATCCTGGCCGCCGAGGTCGGCTACCAGGACCTCGCGCTGGAGTACTTCCGGCAGTCCATCTTCGTCGACCTCGGCGACCTGCACCACAACGCCGCCGACGGCGTGCACGTCGCCTCCGCCGGCGGCGTGTGGACTGCGCTCGTCTCCGGCTTCGGCGGCATGCGCGATCACTTCGGCGAACTCTCCTTCGACCCGCGGCTGCCCGCCGACTGGCCCTCGCTCGAGTTCGCGCTGCAATGGCACGGCACCCCTCTTCACATCACCCTCACGCGCGACCAGCTGCGCGTGCGCGCCGGCCAGGGCGACCCCGTCGGATTCAGCGTCCGCGGCGTCGGCTACGTCGTCGGGCCGGACGAAGAGGTCACCGTGCCGCTCGACGGGCAGGGTCCGGTGATCTCCGGCCGGCCGACTCTCCGCGCCCTCGGCGACGCCCGCCGCGAGGACGGTTCGCTGCTGTCGGCCTCCGTCCCGACGGTGACCTCGACGATTCCGATCATCGTGGGAGCGGATGTCGAACACGGCGCGGACGTGTGATCGTGGCGCGGGTGCCCACGGTCGTGAGCGCCCGCGCCCGGCCCGCCGCGCTGCGACGCGTCGAGCCTGCCGCAGTGTCGGCGCCAAGCCGTAGGCTGGGGGAGTGACCACCGCCCTCTACCGCCGCTATCGGCCCGAGTCGTTCGGCGAGATGATCGGTCAGGCGCAGGTCACCGAGCCGCTCATGACCGCGCTGCGCAGCGACCGCGTGGGGCATGCGTACCTGTTCTCGGGTCCGCGCGGCTGCGGCAAGACCACGTCTGCCCGCATCCTGGCGCGCTGCCTGAACTGCGCGCAGGGGCCGACCGACACGCCGTGCGGCGAGTGCGACAGCTGCATCGAGCTGGGGCGCGGCGGCGGCGGCTCGCTCGATGTCGTCGAGATCGACGCGGCGAGCCACAACGGCGTCGACGATGCCCGCGACCTCCGCGAGCGGGCCGTGTTCGCGCCCGCCCGCGACCGGTTCAAGATCTTCATCCTCGACGAGGCCCACATGGTGACCCCGCAGGGCTTCAACGCCCTGCTCAAGCTCGTCGAAGAGCCGCCCGAGCACGTCAAGTTCATCTTCGCCACGACCGAGCCCGAGAAGGTCATCGGCACGATCCGCTCGCGGACGCACCACTACCCGTTCCGCCTGGTGCCCCCGGCCGCCATGCTCGAGTATGTCGAGCAGCTGTGCGCACAGGAAGGCGTCGAGGTCGAGGCGGGCGTGCTGCCCCTCGTCGTCCGCGCCGGAGGCGGCTCGCCGCGAGACACGCTCTCCCTCCTGGACCAGCTGATCGCCGGCTCCGACGCTGAAGACGGCGAGATCGTCGTGAAGTACGCGCGCGCCGTCGCCCTCCTCGGGTACACCCACGCGGAACTTCTGGACGAGGTCGTCGACGCGTTCGCGGCTGCCGACGCGTCCGCGGCGTTCGCGGCGGTCGACCGGGTCGTGCAGACCGGGCAGGATCCTCGCCGTTTCGTCGACGACCTGCTCGAGCGTCTGCGCGACCTCATCGTCGTGGCGGCGACGGGTCAGGGCGCGGCTGCAGTGCTCCGCGGGGTGTCGGCCGACGACCTCGCGCGCATGCAGCGGCAGGCGGACGCTTTCGGACCCGCGCGGCTGTCTCGCATCGCCGACCTCGTGATCGCGACGCTCGACGACATGTCGGGGGCGACCTCGCCGCGCCTGCAGCTGGAGCTGATGGTCGCGCGCGTGCTCGCGCGGGGCGCGGATGCCGCAGCCCCGGCGACTCCCGCCGCGTCCACCGCTGCGCCACCGGCTGTGCCGGCCGCGGCGCCGACGGGCCCGGCTGCCGCACCCCCGGCCGCACCGGCGCCCGCGGCGCCATCGACGCCCGAGGAGCGGGCCGCCGCTGCACCGGCCGTCGTCGCGCCGGAAGATGCGCCCGCGGCCGCGCGGACCCGCGAGCTGACCTTCGATGAGCTCGTGCACGCATGGCCCGACGTCCTGTCCCGCCTCGAGGGCATCAGCCGGTCCTCCTGGATGGTGGCCACCGGCGCGCGGCCGGTGGCGGTCACCCATAACGGGTCCGATCACGTCGTGACGCTCGAGTTCGCCAGCGCTGGTGACCTCACGAAGTTCAAGCCCAAGCCGCAGGGTCAGGGCGCGTTCCTCGACGTCCGCGGTGCGATCGAGCAGCTGTTCGGAACCCAGGTGAAGTTCCTCACCCGTCTCGGCGAGCCGGGACCGACGGGCCCGGGTCGGTCGGATTCTGGTGCAGCCGGCCCCAGCGCTGTGAGTCCCGCGCCGTCGGGTCCGGCCTCGAGCGCACCGGCTGCTCCTCCCTCAGCCGCGCCGGCCGGCGGTTCGACGACGTCCCCCGGCGCACGCGTCGCGCGGGCAGCGGCATCTTCGCCCGTTCCGCCGGCAGCTGCTTCGCCGTCCGCTGCCGCCGTGACCGAATGGGCGGTCGCCCCGATCCCGTCCGACGATGACGCCCCGCCGCCCGACCCGGGTCCCGCGGGAATGCCTGCCGGCGCCGTGCCGCAGTTCGCCGTCGACGACGAGCCCGAAGACGCCGCGGCGCGCGCGCGCACCGCGACCCTCGCGCCTCCGCGTGAGGGCGAGGTGCTTCCGCCGGCCGATGTCGCCCCGTCCGTGGAGCGCGACGACGAAGACGACGACACCGACGCGATCGCCGACGTCCCCGTGCCGCCGGTCGTCGCCCCGCCCCTGGCGCCGGTCGTGACGACGCGAAACGGCGGTGTGCAGCGCTACGGAGAGGCGGTCGTGCGCCAGGTGCTCGGCGCCACCTTCGTGCGCGAAGAGCCCTACCAGCCGCCGACGAGGTTCAGCTAGCCCATGTACGACGGCATCGTCCAAGACCTGATCGACGAGTTCGGGCGGCTTCCCGGAATCGGTCCCAAGTCGGCGCAGCGCATCGCGTTCCACATCCTCCAGACACCCAACTTCGACGTCTCGCATCTGGCCGAACTGCTCAGCGTGGTGCGCGAGAAGGTGCGCTTCTGCGAGGTGTGCGGCAACGTGTCCGAGCAGGAGCGCTGCGCCATCTGCCGCGACCCGCGGCGCAACCAGACGCTCATCTGCGTCGTCGAGGACGCGAAGGACGTCGCCGCGATCGAGCGCACTCGCGAGTTCCGCGGGCTCTATCACGTGCTGGGCGGATCGATCAGTCCCATCGCCGGGATCGGTCCCGACGATCTGCGCATCACGCAGCTCATGCAGCGCCTCGCGGACGGCACCGTGCAAGAGGTCATCCTCGCCACCAACCCGAATCTCGAGGGCGAGGCCACCGCGACCTACCTCAGCCGCCTGCTGCACACGCTCGACATCACGGTGACGCGCCTGGCGTCGGGACTGCCCGTCGGCGGCGACCTGGAGTACGCCGACGAGGTGACCCTCGGGCGCGCCTTCGAAGGCCGCCGGTCCGTCTGAGCACCATCGCCGGCGTTGCAGTGTCGGATGTCGGTGGTCCGCCGTAGATTGGCGGTCGTGCGTCTCGCCGGTCCGGGGCGCGCCTCGCAGACTGAATGGATGACGACGGTCATCACGAGAGACGAGACATGAACTCTTCGCAGCGGTTCGACACGCGGGCGTGGCTCCTGTTCGGCGCGATGGCGCTGCTGTGGGGCATCCCGTACCTGTTCATCAGCGTCGCGGTGGACTCCTACTCGCCGGCCGCGGTGGTGGCAGGCCGCACGCTGCTGGGCGCCCTCATCCTGCTGCCCTTCGCGCTGCGTCAGAAGGCGCTGCGCCCGGCGTTCGCCAAGATCGGCTGGGTGCTGCTGTTCGGCGCGATCGAGATGGCCGGGCCGTTCCTGCTCCTGGGCCACGCCGAGCAGACCCTGCCCTCGGGGCTGACCGGCCTGCTGGTGGCGACCGTGCCGCTGTTCGCCGCCATCATCGCCCTCGGCGGCGGCGATCGCTCGGTCCTCAACCCGGCGCGCGCCGTCGGGCTGCTCGTCGGGTTCATCGGGGTGTTCGTGATCGTCGCCGGACCGGGACTGGCCGTCGAGGGCGGCGGCGGCCTCATCGCGGTCGGCGAGGTGCTCCTCGTCGCGCTGCTGTACGCGATCGCGCCGTTCGTCATCGCCACGAAGCTGCGCGACGTGCCGTCACTCGGCACGATCACCCTGGCGCTGCTGGCGGTCGGGCTGTTCTACACGCCGATCGCCTTCCTCACCCAGCACGAGGTGCCGACCGTCGAGAGCACGGTGTCGCTGGTCGCCCTGGCGGTGCTGTGCACAGCGGTCGCGTTCATCACGTTCTTCGCGCTCATCGCGCGGGTCGGTCCGGTGCGCGCGCCGCTGTTCACCTACGTCAACCCTGTCGTGGCCATCGTGCTGGGCACCATCATCCTCTCCGAGCCGCTCACGATCGGGCTGCTGATCGGCTTCCCGCTAGTCGTCGTGGGCTGCTGGCTCGCGGCGACCGGCGGACGCCTCCGGGCGCCGCGGCCGCAGCCCGAGGGCGAACTGCCACCCGTCGCGTCGGGCTGATCCGCCGGCTCGTCCTGGGCCCGGGTTCGTCAGCGAAGCACCTCGACGAGCACGATCCACGACACCATCAGCGCGGCCATGATGGCGACGATCGAGCCCACCGCGAACCACGCCAAACCTCCGTCCCATCCTGCGGTCAGCAGAGCGCCACCGACGAGATACGCGACCGGAGCGATGAAGCCCACCGCGGCCTTGGCCACGCGCAGCCGGTTCGCAGGATGCCGGTTCTCGAAGATGCGCCGCGAGGCCTGCGCCTGGAACGCGGCCGCTCCCAGCGCCAGCGCGATCATCGCGACGCCGTAAGCCGGCGCGCCGATGTCGGGAATGAGACCGACCGCCGATCCGGCGAGAGCGAGCACGAGTCCGGCGATGCCGGCCGCCAGCCGCGCGGTCAGCGATGCCTCCTTGATGATGTCGCCGATGTTGACGCTCGCCGCCACGATCACCAGACCGGCCAACGCGGCGGTCGCTCCCACCATGGCGACGTTGAACTCCGACCACGCGGCGATCTGCTCCATGCGACGGATGCTAGCGCTCGCCCCCGTCACATGGCCGGCGGCGCATGAGGGCGTCCGTAAGATGGAACGTCGGGTGAGGCGCTCGTGCGCACCGACGCACGAGACGGTGCGTTCCTCCTCGCCCGCCCTCGAGACACGCGTGGAGACTCATCGTGGCGCTGATCGTCCAGAAGTACGGCGGATCGTCGGTCGCGGATGCCGAGAGCATCAAGCGCGTCGCCAAGCGCATCGTCGACACCCGCCGGGCCGGTCATGACGTCGTCGTGGCCGTGAGCGCGATGGGCGACACCACGGACGAGCTGCTCGATCTCGCCGCGCAGGTGGCGCCGATCCAGGCTCCGCGCGAGTTGGACATGCTGCTGTCGAGCGGAGAGCGCATCTCGATGGCGCTGCTGGCCATGGCGATCCACTCGATGGGGTTCGAGGCGAGGTCGTTCACGGGCAGCCAGGCGGGCATGATCACCACGGCCGATCACGGAGCTGCCCGCATCGTCGATGTGACGCCGGTGAGGCTGCGCGAAGCGCTCGACGAGGGCGCCATCGTGATCGTCGCCGGGTTCCAGGGTTTCAACCGTGACACGCGGGACATCACGACGCTCGGGCGCGGCGGGTCCGACACGACCGCCGTCGCGCTGGCGGCGGCGCTGGACGCCGATGTCTGCGAGATCTACAGCGACGTCGACGGCATCTTCACCGCCGACCCCCGCGTGGTGCCCAAGGCCCGCAAGCTGGGAGTCGTCTCGGCAGAGGAGATGCTCGAACTGGCCGCCAACGGCGCCAAGGTGCTGTACATCCGCGCCGTCGAGTACGCCCGCCGTCACGGCGTCCTGATCCATGCCCGCTCCACGTTCAGCTCGGGCGTGGGGACCTATGTGCTGGGGCCGGGGATGAGCGTTCCCGACGGCCAAGAGGGAGAACAGATGGAAGAGCCGATCGTCGCCGGAGTCGCCACCGACCTCGGCCAGGCCAAGATCACGATCATCGGCGTGCCCGACGTGCCCGGCAAGGCCGCCGAGATCTTCAAGGTCGTCGCGAAGTCGGGCGCGAACGTCGACATGATCGTGCAGAACGTGTCGGCCGCGACCACCGGCCGCACCGACATCTCGTTCACGCTGCCCAAGACCGACGCGGCGACGGCGCTCAAGGCCCTGGCCGCAGAGCAGGCCGAGATCGGCTTCGAGAGCCTCGTGCACGACGACCAGATCGGCAAGCTGTCGGTGGTGGGTGCGGGGATGCGCACGCACTCCGGCGTATCGGCGACCCTGTTCGAGGCGCTGTCCGTGGCCGGCATCAACATCGAGATGATCTCGACCTCCGAGATCCGCATCTCGGTGGTGGTGCGCGGAGACGACCTCGCCGAGGCGGCCCGCGTCGTGCACACCGCCTACGGCCTGGATGGCGACATCGAGGCCACCGTGTACGCCGGCACCGGCCGCTGACTCGCGTCGACGGTCGGATCGGATCGTCGGCGAACGGCAGGAATCCTGCGCACGATGGCCGCACGCCGCGGTAACACCAGGATCCGGGCCCAGGGTGGGCCGGTAGAATCGCGGGAACCCCGCGCGTCCGACGGTGCCCGCGCGTCCGCTCCCATTGCCCCGCTGAGGAACACCATGACCCGCATCTCCGATTCAGGACTCTCCGTCGCCGTCGTCGGCGCCACCGGCCAGGTCGGTGGCGCGATGATCGACATCCTCGAGGAGCGCGGCTTCCCGGTGCGGGAACTGCGTGCCTTCGCCACCGCGCGCTCAGCCGGATCCGACATCGTCTTCGCCGGTCAGGCCGTGACGGTGGAGGATGTCGCGACCGCCGACCTCGACGGCATCGACGTCGCCCTCTTCTCCGCCGGTGCCACCGGCAGCCGCGCGCACGCCCCGCGCTTCGCAGAGGCCGGTGCGATCGTCATCGACAACTCCAGCGCGTGGCGCATGGACCCCGACGTTCCGCTGGTCGTCAGCGAAGTGAACCCCCACGCCATCGGGGAGGCGCGCAAGGGCATCATCGCCAACCCGAACTGCACCACGATGGCCGCCATGCCGGTGCTGAAGGTGCTGGATGCCGAGGCCGGCCTCGAGCGGCTCATCGTCAGCACGTACCAGGCGGTCAGCGGCTCGGGCTTGGCGGGCGTGCAGGAGCTGCTCGGCCAGGTCGAGGGGGTGCTCGCCCAGGGCGACGTCGAGCGGCTCGCCCGCGACGGCTCGGCGCTGGATTTCCCGCAGCCCGAGAAGTACATCGCCCCCATCGCGTTCGATGTCATCCCCTTCGCCGGAAACCTCGTCGACGACGGCCTGAACGAGACCGACGAAGAGAAGAAGCTGCGCAACGAGAGCCGCAAGATCCTCGAACTGCCCGACCTGCGCGTCGCGGGCACGTGCGTGCGCGTGCCCGTGTTCACCGGCCACTCGCTCAGCATCAACGCCGAGTTCGCGCGCGAGATCACGCCCGAGCGTGCCCGCGAGCTGCTCGCGAGTGCACCGGGCGTGAGGCTCGAGGAGGTCCCCACTCCGCTGCAGGCGGCAGGCACCGACCCCAGCTACGTGGGCCGCATCCGCGCCGACCAGTCGGCGCCGGAAGGCAAGGGGCTCGTGCTCTTCATCTCGAACGACAACCTCCGCAAGGGGGCGGCGTTGAACGCGGTGCAGATCGCCGAGATCGTCGCAGCTCGCTCGCTGAGCCTGTCGACGGATGGCGCCAGCGCCTGACGGACGTCGGCGGTCGGGGGTGCATTCCGGCGGAACTAGGATTGACTGGTGACCGAAACGCCCTCCGACGCCCTCCCCAGCCCTGACGACAGCGACCTGCCCGGCGGCACGGTCGACGTCCTGCTGATCGGCGGCGGGATCATGAGCGCCACCCTGGGCACACTGCTGCACGAGGTGCAGCCGGACCTCAAGATCGCCGTCTTCGAGCGACTGAGCGACGTGGCGCTGGAGAGTTCGAACGCGTGGAACAACGCCGGCACCGGCCACGCGGCGCTCTGCGAGCTGAACTACATGCCCGAGGGCAAGGACGGCTCCGTCGATCCGGCGAAGGCCATCTCGATCAACGAGCAGTTCCAGCAGAGCCGCCAGCTGTGGACGTCTCTGGTGGAGGAAGGCGTCCTGGACGCGCCGTCGACGTTCATCAACTCCACCCCGCACATGACGTTCGTGCGCGGCGAGAAGGATGTCGCGTACCTCAAGAAGCGCTACGAGGCGTTGAAGGATCAGCCGCTGTTCGCCGGCATCCAGTACAGCGAGGACTCCCGCGTGATCAACCAGTGGGCGCCGCTGCTGATGCAGAAGCGTCGCAAGGGTGAGCCCTTCGCAGCGACGCGCGTGCCGGCGGGCACCGACGTCGACTTCGGTGCGTTGACCCACCAGCTCTTCGACCGCCTCGCCGAGAACGGCGCGGACGTGCGCACCAACACCGAGGTGCGTCGCCTGAAGCGGCTCTCCGACGGCACATGGCGGGTCCGGTACCGCCGGACGATCGGCCGCACGCCGGGCGAGATCCGCGCGAAGTTCGTCTTCGTGGGAGCGGGCGGCTGGGCGCTCAAGCTCCTGCAGCGCTCCGGCATCCCCGAGATCTCGGGCTACGGCGTGTTCCCGATCGGCGGTCAGTTCTTGAAGACCTCCAACCCTGCCGTCGTCGCGCAACACAAGGCGAAGGTGTACTCGCAGGCGTCTGTGGGGGCGCCGCCGATGTCGGTGCCGCACCTGGACACCCGCGTCGTCGACGGTGAGGCGTCGCTGCTGTTCGGTCCCTTCGCGACCTTCAGCCCCAAGTTCCTCAAGACCGGCTCCTGGTTCGACATCGTCGGTCAGGTGCGCCCGGGCAACATCGGCCCGATGCTCAAGGTCGCGTGGGACAACCCGGGTCTCATCAAGTACCTCGTCGGCGAGCTGCTGAAGAACCACAAGAAGAAGGTCGACAGCCTGCGCGTCTTCATGCCGACGGCCAAGGACGAGGACTGGGAGCTCATCCAGGCCGGCCAGCGTGCGCAAGTGATGAAGAAGGACCCGGAGAAGGGCGGCGTGCTGCAGTTCGGCACCGAGGTCGTCACCGGCGCTGACGGCACGATCGCCGGCCTGCTCGGGGCGTCCCCCGGAGCATCGACGGCCGTGTCGATCATGCTGGGGCTCATGAAGACGTGCTTCCCCGACCGGATCGCGGCGTGGGAACCGCGGCTGCGCGAGCTCATACCGAGCTACGGTGAGACGCTCAACACGCGACCCGAGGTGGCGCGCGAGACGCTGGACGAGACGGCCGCCACCCTGGCCCTCACCGCCTGAGCCTGCGCCATGCGGCTGTGGTCGTTGCATCCGTCGATGCTCGACCGCGCCGCGCTCGTGGCGTGCTGGCGCGAGGGGCTGCTCGCGCAGCGCGTGCTCGAGGGCGGCACCCGCGGATACACGCGTCATCCGCAGCTCGAGCGCTTCCGCGCCTGCGGCGATCCGCTCGACGCGATCGGCCACTACCTGCGCGCACTTCAGTCCGAGGCCGTTCACCGCGGCTACTCGTTCGACGGTTCGAAGGTACTGCGGCCGGATGCCGCGGCTCCGGGCATCCCGGTCACCACGGGCCAGCTGGCCTTCGAGCTGCTGCACCTGCGCGCCAAGGTGGCGGTGCGCGACGCCGTGTGGCTGCCCCGTCTGCCGGAGGCGGCGAGGGCAGCGCCGAGCTTCGCGGAGGTCGAGGGTCCGGTGGAGACGTGGGAGCGCGGCGTGGTCGACCCCTAGGGTGGGGACATGCGGGCACGGCTCTCCTGGCGGTCCTGGGCGATCGCGATCGGACTGGTCCTCGTCGTGATCCTGGCCGTGACCGTCTCCGTCTTTCGGGGGGCGACGTCCGCGTCCGCCGCTTCGCCGGGCATCGCCGCCCGTTCGGACGGGGTCGGCGCTGCCGCCGCCTTGCGGGTGAGCGGCTCGGTCGAGGACTTCTCCTACGACTCGTTCGAGGCGCAGTACTGGCTCGCGCGCGGCGCCGGGGGCCGCAGCGAGCTGTTCACGACCGAGAAGCTCGTCGCGCGGTTCCCGGACGCCGACCAGAACAAGGGGATCGTGCGGTGGATCCCCAAGTCGGACTCCGGGGTCGCGCACGACCCGCAGGTCATCGGCGTGACCGGGGCCGAGGGTGCCGCCATCCCGTGGTGGACCGAGGAGGACGAGGACTTCATCTACATCCTCACCGGTGACGACAGCTTCGTCCACGGTGCCCAGACGTACGTGATCTCGTACACGATGACGGACGTGGTGCTGCGGTACGACGACACCGACGCCGACGAGTTCTACTGGGACACGATCGGCACCGATCACGCCCAGCCGTTCCAAGACGTGCGAGCCCACATCCGCGTCGTCGGGGACGCGGCCGCCGGTGTCCTGCCCGACCGGACGTTCTGCTACACCGGACCTGCGCAGTCCACCGAACGATGCGGCATCCAGCCGTCGGAGGCCGTCCCCATGCCCGGCGAGGTGCTGGCGTGGGCGGCGGGCCGCGGCGTGATCGATGCCGCGCAGACACAGGTCGCCTTCACCGCCGGCGACACCGACCTGGGTGCCGACGAGAACGTCACCGTGGCGGTCGGCTTCGCCCTGGGTACCTTCAACGCTCCCACTCCGCCACCGCCGCCACCCTACCCGTGGTGGGAGTGGATCCTGCCCGGGCTGGGACTTCTCACGGGTTTCGGCGGACTCGCGTTCGTGTTCGTCATGAAGGCCGTTCTGCGCCGCAACCCCGACCGCTCGCCGGTGATCGTGCAGTACTCGCCGCCCGTCGACGAGTCGCCGACGCTCTCTGCCGGAGTCCTCGGGGTGCCCGCGCGGGCGCTCGCCGCGCACGTGGTCGACCTCGCGGTGCGCGACAAGGTCGAGATCACCGCCACCGGCGACAGGTCCGATGCCGACGACTTCCGCGTGGTGCTGCGAGATGTCGCAGGCCTCGAGCACGACGACCGCCGGATCGTGACGACGCTGTTCGGGAAGGATGCTGCGCCCGGTGATCGCGTCGACCTCGGCGCCTTCGCCGCCGACCCACCGGTGCGCGCGGTGACCTATGTGCGGCGCATAGAGGATTCGACGGTCGACCGCGGTTATCGCAGCCGGACCCCCGGATGGATCGCGGCTGTGCGCGGGTTTCTGCAGTTCGGAGGGCTCGCGGTCGGCGTCATGCTCGCCTTCTTCCTCGACGCCGTGCCGTCGGTGCTCACGGACCTCGGTCCGCTGGGCGGGTGGATCAACCTCCTGGCGATCGTCGGTGCCTTCGGCGCGTTCATCGTCCTGCCGTTCTTCACGCTCCCACGCACGACCTTGACCCTCGCGGGCGGCCGGCACCGGACCTACCTCGAGGGCATCCGGGAGTATCTCGCGCTCGCCGAAGAGGAGCGGCTCAACGCGGCGCAGGCGCCGCGGACGGCCGACCTCGTCTCGGCCGGGCGGCGCCAGTTCGGAGATCCCGCCAACGCCCCCGGCGCCGACGTCGTGAACCTGTACGAGCGTCTGCTGCCGTACGCGGTGCTCTTCGGGATGCAGCGGGAGTGGGCGGCCGTCATCCGCTCCGCGCAGTCGCTCACCGGCGCGGCGACCACGGGAACGCGGCTCGCGCTTCTGGACTCCGTCACCTCCGACTCGCTGTCGGACGCCTCGTCGTCCATCGGGCGCCTCTCGGCGACGCCGGTCTCGCGCGGCAGCTCGACCAGCTCGTCCGGCTCGTCATTCTCGAGCAGCTGGTCGTCGTCGGGTGGGTCTTCCGGCGGCGGCTTCTCCGGCGGCGGTGGGGGAGTTCTGGCGGTCGGTGAGGGCCGCCCCCGGCCGCCGGGCACCACCACCGACTACGCTCGGTTCGTGGCCAAGCTCTACTTCCGCTACGGCGCGATGAACTCCGGAAAGTCGACATCGCTTCTGCAGGCCGCGTACAACTACGAGGAACGCGGCCAGCACGTGCTCCTGGCCAAGCCCGCCATCGACACCAAGGGTGCCGACCAGATCGAGAGCCGGCTCGGCGTCACGCGCACGGTGGACTTCCTGATCGCGCCGGACGATGATCTCCGCGCACTGTTCGCCGAGCATCGCGCACGGGTGAAGGCGGATGCCGCGGCCGCCCTGGTGCCGGAGTCGGACGAGCACGAGGTCGACGTCGCGTGCCTGCTCATCGACGAGGCGCAGTTCCTGACCCGCCAGCAGGTGGACGACCTGCTGCGCATCGTCGTCCTGGACGGCGTGCCCGTGCTCGCCTACGGCATCCGCACGGACTTCCAGACGCAGGCGTTTCCCGGCTCTGCGCGGCTTCTCGAGCTGGCACACAGCCTCGAGGAGTTGAAGACCATCTGCCGCTGCGGACGGAAGGCGCTGTTCAATGCCCGGCTGGTGGGTGGGCGGTTCGTCTTCGACGGCGATCAGGTCGCCATCGACGAGCTGAGTGCCGATCGCGTCACCTACGAATCGCTGTGCGCGGAGGACTACCTGCGCGCCTCCGGCGGCCGCTTGGAGTGAGCTGCCGACACGGGGTGGCTCACGCCGGCTTCGGAGCTCGTCCTCGCCGGCGGGGGAGCGGGATCAGCATCGACGTCGTGCGTTGGTAGTCGCGGTAGGCGGGGTACTTGGACGCCGAGATCGACTCGGTGAAGATGGTCGATCCGATGAACAGCACCGTGAGAAGCGCCGCGCCGGCAATCGTCCAGTTCAGCCACGATCCGCCGCTCACGACGAGGGCGACCGCGCCGAGGGCGTAGAACACCCACCACTGCGCCTGCTCGAAGAAGAAGTTCGGGTGGCGGCTGTACGCGAACAAGCCGGTGGTGACGAAGCCCGGCTCCAGAGTGCCGCCGGCGGACGCCTTCGCCCGGTGGAAGTTCCACTGCTGCTGATCGGCGATGGTCTCACCGACCAGGAACGCGGCGAACAGCACCGCGAACGCGGCATCCCATCCGGTGGACGGGACGGGATGCTGCCACGCGATGTAGGCGGGGAGCGTGATGAGCACGAGCAGCGCGCTCTGGAACAGGACGATGAAGAAGATGTTGAACAACTGGAACTGCCACGTCGTCATCCGCCCGCGGAGGATGGCCCACCGGTAGTCCTCCATGCCGGTGTACCCGCCCTTGCGAGCGAAGTTGAACGTGAGACGCGCACCCCACGCGGTGACCAGCACCGCCATCACGACCAGTCGGGTCGCGTCGATGCCCGCGACGAGAGCCGCTCCGGCGAAGATCCAGACATAGACGACCGGCACGACCGACCACAGCCGGTCGATCCATGACGTCTCGTTCGTCACGAGCGAGGTGATCCAGCAGAACGCGGCGGCGACGCCCGCGACGATGAGCACGAGAAGCAGCGGATCCATGGCGCCAGATTAGCGGTCCGTCGGCGTCACATGGGTTGCCTGTGGTCGGACCACAGAGTATCGTGGTCAGACCACACCGCCCTTCACCGGAGACGGCGGCAATCCGACAGTGATGAGGAGATCCGTGGCCGGCACTGCGACCTCCGCGGCAGCGGGCGCACCCCCCGCGGCGCGCGCGTGGCGTGTCGTGCTCGAGAGGATCGAGCGCGACCTGCTCGAAGGTGCGCTGCAGCCGGGTGATCGGCTGCCGCCGGAGCGCGAGCTCGCAGCCACGCTGGGGGTGGGACGCTCCAGCGTGCGTGAGGCGCTGCGGGTCCTCGAGGTGATGGGGCTGATCCGCACCGGAACCGGCTCGGGCCCGACCTCCGGCGCGATCATCATCGCCACCCCGGAGGGCGGGATGTCGGCGCTGCTGCGGTTGCAGGTCGCGGCGCAGGGCTTCCCGCTCGATGACGTCGTCGCCACCCGTCTCGTGCTGGAGTCCGCGGTGGTCACGGCGCTCGCCGGCGACGCCGGCCGGTCGACGACCGCTGCCCGCGCCATGGTGGACGCGATGGATGCCGATGACCTGACCCCGAGCGAGTTCCTGGCGCTCGACGCACAACTGCACCTCGCGCTCGCCGAGGCCTCCGGCAACGTCGTCATCGCGGCGATGATGGGCGGCCTGCGCACGGCGATCGAGTCGTATGTGCAAGAGGGTGCGGCGCGCATCGCCGACTGGGACGCCACCGCCGATCGCCTGCGCGGCGAGCACCGCGCGATCCTCGAAGCAGTCGAGGCCGGCGATCCTGCGCGCGCTCGCACACTCGTCCATGACCACATCGCCGGCTATTACGCGCACGCGGGCCTCGCCCGCACCACCGCCGGCGCTCCCGCCCCCGCCACGACCCAGATCTGACCCTCGGAAAGGCTCCCATGGTCACCCGCCAGTTCCCCAGGCCCGCCGAACTGCTCGAGCTCATGCAGTTCCGCAAGCCCGAGTTCGACGCCAGGAAGCGCCGGCTCGAGTCCGCGCTCACGATCTACGACCTGCGCGCGATCGCCAAGCGCCGGACTCCCAAGGCCGCCTTCGACTACACCGACGGCGCGGCGGAGGGGGAGCTGTCGCTCGCCCGGGCGCGTCAGGCGTTCGAGGATGTGGAGTTCCACCCCGACATCCTGCGTCCGGCCGCGAATGTCGACACGTCGACCGAGATCCTCGGAGGCCCGTCGGCGCTGCCCTTCGGAATCGCACCGACTGGTTTCACGCGACTCATGCAGACCGAGGGCGAGACCGCGGGTGCCGGTGCGGCAGGTGCCGCCGGCATCCCGTTCACGCTCTCCACGCTCGGGACGACCTCGATCGAGGATGTGAAGAAGGCGAACCCGCACGGGCGGAACTGGTTCCAGCTGTACGTCATGCGCGACCGGGAGATCTCCTAGGCCCTGGCGCGCCGGGCTGCCGCCGCCGGCTTCGACACGCTCCAGTTCACCGTCGACACACCGGTCGCCGGGGCTCGCCTGCGCGACAAGCGCAACGGCTTCTCGATCCCGCCGCAGCTGACCCTCGGGACGATTATCAACGCGATTCCGCGGCCGTGGTGGTGGTACGACTTCCTCACCACGCCGAAGCTCGAGTTCGCGTCGCTGTCGACGACGGGCGGCACGGTGGGCGAGCTGCTGGATGCCGCGATGGATCCGACCATCAGCTACGACGACCTCGCGATCATCCGGGACCTGTGGCCGGGCAAGATCGTCGTCAAGGGCGTGCAGAACGTGGAGGACTCCCAGCGGCTCATCGACGCCGGTGTCGACGGCATCATCCTCTCCAACCACGGTGGCCGTCAGCTGGACCGGGCTCCGATCCCGTTCCGCCTACTGCCCGAGGTGGTGCGAGAGGTCGGCAAGGATGCGACCGTGATGATCGACACCGGCATCATGAACGGCGCCGACATCGTCGCCTCGATCGCGCTCGGTGCGAAGTTCACCCTCATCGGCCGGGCGTACCTGTACGGCCTGATGGCCGGAGGCCGACAGGGCGTGGACCGCACCATCGCGATCCTGCGCAGCGAGATCGAGCGCACGATGAAGCTGCTGGGCGTCTCGACTCTCGCCGAGCTTGAGCCGCGGCATGTCACGCAGCTCACGCGCCTCATGCCGCTCGCCGGCGCTCCCGCCGAAGCGGTGGGCGGCGGTGCGCCGCGCGTGCGCGTCGCGTCGGGGACGACCGCCCGTGCCCCGAAGGCGTCGGCGTCAGCATCCAAGGGCACAGGCTCGCGCGCGAAGAACTGACCCTCACACGTTCTCCATCACCCGGTCGTTGAGCGAGCGAAGCGAGACGAAACGCGCGAAGCATCCCGGTCGTTGAGCGAGCGAGGCGAGTCGAAACGCGCGAAGCATCCCGGTCGTTGAGCGAGCGGGGCGTTTCGTCTGGTCGCTGCGCTCCTCGCTCAACGGCCGGTGCTTCCCGCATCCCGGTCGTTGAGCGAGCGAAGCGAGACGAAACGCCCGACGCCTTGGGCGAGGCGTCAGATGCGGATCGTCCTCGGGCGTTTCGTTTTCGTCGCTGCGCTCCTCGCTCAACGGCCGGTGCCTCCGGCACCCCGGTCGTTGAGCGAGCGGAGCGAGTCGAAACGCGCGAGGCCCGGGGAGGCTTCAGATGCGGAGCGACCTCGGGCGTTTCGTCTCGTCGCTGCGCTCCTCGCTCAACGGCCGGCGCTTCCCGCAGCCCGGTCGTTGAGCGAGCGAAGCGAGTCGAAACGCGCGACGCCTTGGGGGAGGCACCAGATGCGGAGCGACCTCGGGCGTTTCGTCTCGTCGCTGCGCTCCTCGCTCAACGGCCGGCGCTTCCCGCACCCCGGTCGTTGAGCGAGCGAAGCAACCCGGTCGTTGAGCGAGCGAAGCGAGTCGAAACGCGAACCCCGGTCGTTGAGCGAGCGAAGCGAGTCGAAACGCGCGAAGCCCGGGGGAAGCGTCAGACGCGGACCGGGAGGGTGGGGATGAGGCTCTCGAGGTAGTCGGCGGTGTCTTCCCAGCCCTCGACCGCGTGGCAGGCGACTCCCATGGCGAGGACGGGGTAGTCGTTGCCGTCGGGGTCGAGGCGGTCGCCGACGAACAGCATGTCGTCGAGGTCGATCCCGGTCTGCTCTGCGAGCCGGCGCATGCCGTAGGCCTTGTCGATGCCTTGCTCGGTGATGTCGACGGACGTCGATCCGCCCGAGCGCACCTCGAGGTCGGGCAGGAGTGCGGCGACCGCCGCGCGCAGTGTGTTCTTCTTCTCGCCGGTGGGGTCCCACGCCATCTTCTCGGCGACGGGGGCCTTCTGGCCGAGCGCGGAGAAGGTGATCTGCGAACCGCGGTCCTCGAGGATCTCACCCCACGTGTTGCTCTCCCACAGGCCCAGGCGACGCGCCTCGCTCTCGACGGCGGCCAGAGCGCGGGACTTCTGGTCGTCGGTGAGAGACCGCCGGTAGACGGTGGTCACGCCGTCCTCCGAGAGCCGGTAGTACTGCGTCCCGCACGTGGGCAGGAGGTGGAACCGGGCGCGGACCTCGGCCGGAGCATCCGGCAGGCGGTCGACGACCTGTGTGGTGAATTGGGCGAGCTGACCACCGGAGATGATCGCCACCTCGACCCGCTCGGCCAGCGCGATCAGCAGCTCACCCATGCGCGCGTCGATGGGGCTCTTGGAGGGGGCCAGGGTGTCGTCGAGGTCGAACGCGACGAGGCGGGGAGGGTTGCTGTCGGCCACGCGGTCTGTTCCTTTCGCACAAGAGGCCCCGCCTTCCGGCGGAGCCTCTCTCTGGTCGGGGTGACAGGATTTGAACCTGCGGCCTCTTCGTCCCGAACGAAGCGCGCTACCAAGCTGCGCCACACCCCGTTTTGCAACCCTCCGAGTCTAACCGATCGGACGGGGTGCGCCTAACCGGCCCGAGGCCGCACGCCGACCCGGCCGAGGAGACGCAAGGAGCGCCACCCCGAGCGTCAGCAGGCCGATCGCCATCGCCGCCGAGGTCCGGATCATCTCGTCTCCGAGACCGGTCGCGGCAAGCGACGCACCGGCGGCGGGCGGAGGCGTCGGTGCCGTGACCCGGCTCGTCTCGTTCTCGATACCGCACCGGCCGGTGTGGACGAGGGCGCCGGCTGCGTCCGCCGCCGTCTCCTGCCAGTAGTACGTGCCGGCATCCGCCACGCGGGGTGAGGTGACGACGTGCTCGCCGGCAGCCGCGAGATGAGCGGGCTCACTCTGCCAGACGAGGTTCTCCGGTGTGCACGACTCGCCCGGTGGCACACCGTCGACGGCGCGGTAGAGCGCCGAACGCACCCAGAGGCCGCCGGAGGGAACGCCGCCCGTCACCCGGATCGTGTCGCTGAGCGGCTCCCCGACGAGCGCAGCCGGCGTCGCCTGGGTGCTGACCGCCGGCACGAGGGTCACCTGCGTCGGCTCACCGAAAGGCTCGGTCCACGTGTAATCGGCCCCGAGATGCAACGCCACTTCGGGTGTCTGGTCCGCGGCGCGGACCGTCCATACTGCGGTGTAGAACCCCGGAGCATCCATCGACCACTCCGACGTGACCGCGTAGGGCGCCTCGGGGCCGGTCGCAGGATCGGTGACCAGCTCGAGGATGCCGGCCGCGTGCGCGTCAGCGGGGACCGCCGAGCCGGGGACCGGTTCACTGTCGGTGCGGTACACCGTCGCGCTGGCGCGGACCGGCAGGTACGCGCCGTCCTCGGCGCGGGGCCACGAACCGCGTTCGGTGCTGATCGTGACGTGATCCACATACGCGCCGCCTGCCGCGTATCGCGCCGGGACGGTGGTGGTGATCGACGGCGCGAACGGCGGCACACGCGGCGCGGCATCGGCTCCCGCGACGTCGAAGTCGACGCTACCGGCGGGTCCGGCCGTCTCCTGGCCACCGGGAGTCGTGTAGTGGCGGACGGCCGCCGCTACGCCGGCCGAGAACCGGCCGCTGGCACTGACCGTGTACGGACGGCCTTCCGCCGACGGTGTCGTGCGGATCGCGTAGTCGGTGCCGGTGGTGACCCCGTCGCGCGTCGGTGACCCGGTGTCGGCGAAGACGGCGTCGACCAAGGTCAGCGATCCCGTCGCCGGAACGGTCGCGTCCACTCGCACCGTGCCGGTGCGATGGTCTGCGGCATCCGTCGTGAACACCACAGTGCCGGTCGCTGACGCGGCGGCCCCCGATACCCGTAGGGCCTCGTCGTAATAGGCGACGGCACGCTCCTGCACGGCGCGGTCCACGTGCGGAGCGAGGGCCGAGAACGTCCAGTGGATGGCTCCCGCGAGCGAGTCACCGCGGTAGCCGAACGCGTGGAGGGTCTCTTCCCGATTCGCGATGGCCTTCACCGCCCACGCGACGGCGGCCGCCTGTACGGGGTCGTCGGTCTGGCCGTATCGCGTGACGAGGAGGTTGATGCCGGCGAGCTGCTGCGGAGAAAGCCCGGCCGCCGAGCCGCTGATGCCGTGATCGCTGCTGGGACCTGTGGGCGCAGGAGCGCCCGGCGTGATGCAGTACGTGTGCACGCCGTCGATGAGCATCGAGCCGTGCCAGCCGTACGCCGAGATCGGCGCCCACGTGCCGAAGCCGACGCCGCGCTCGGCGGCTCGTGCCGGGGCGGGAGAGGCGAACTGGAGGGCCAGGAGGATCGCGGTCAGGGCCGCGAGCAGGAAGCCGGCGCGGCGGGCGAGCGGGGAGGGACGAAGCGGAATCGGAGTGTTTCTCGGCACGCTCCGAGACTGGACGCGCGGCACAGCTCGTGGCGCCCGGCCGGGACGATCGGTGGAGTTCGGCTGGCAGGGCCGGCCTGGGGAGGAACCGGCGAGATCAGGGCTTCGGCACGAGCGTCAGCAGCGACGCCTCGGGACGACACGCGAAGCGAACGGGCACGTAGATCGAGTGCCCGAGCCCTGCGCTGACGTTGAGCGGCACGGTTCGGCCCGCGTGCGTCCAGTCGCTGAGGCCCCGTGCTTGCTTCAGCGGGATGTCGCAGTTCGCCACGAGCGCGCCGAAGCCCGGCAGCCGTACCTGGCCCCCGTGGGTGTGACCGCCGAAGAGCACATCGGCTCCGAGATCGACGAACTCGTCCAGAACGCGACGATACGGCGCGTGCGTCACCCCGATGGTGAGATCCGGGCCCGTCGCGCGCAGCTCCGCCACCGGTTCGGGGAGTGCGTCGAGCTGATCCCAGTCACGGTGAGCGTCGCTCACGCCGAATGCGGCGATGCGAAGACCTCCGGCATCCAGCGGCGCGGCAGCGTTGTTGAGGTTGAGCCAGCCGAGCTCGTCGGTGAGATAGTCGTCGAGCGCGTCGGTGTCCAGCGGCTCGGACGTGTCCTTCACCTCGGACGGGCCGGTGAAGTACTTCACGGGGTTCCGCGGAGACGGCGCCGTGTGGTCGTTGGAGCCGTGCACGAAGACTCCCGGGATGCCGCGCAGCGGGTCGAACGCCGCGCGCAGGCCGCGCAACCCGTTCCTGTGCCCCATGTTGTCGCCGGTGTTCACGACGAGGTCGGGCTGAAGCTCGGCGAGAGCCGCGATCCACTCCTGCTTGCGTCGCTGCCATGGGGCCATGTGCGCGTCGGAGAGGTGGAGAACCCGGATGGGCGTCGCACCCCGGGGGAGTACGGCCACTTCATGGAATCGGACGGTGAAGAGATACCGCTCGATACCGATGCCCCAGACTGCGGTGGCAGCACCGACCGCCCCCACCGTGCCGAGCACGGTGAGGGCGGTGCGAGTCGCTGCGGGCGGCACTAGCCGTTGCCGCCGCCGTTGCCCCGGCCTCCGCCGCAATTCGGCGCCGAGTAATTGACGACGATCGCCGCATTCCTGTTGACGACGGTGCCGGCGCCGGGGTCGGTCGTGGACGACCGGCCATCCGGCGGAGCACCGGCATCCGCCGTGCACGTCCCGTCGCCGACATTGCCGAAGCCCGCGCTGCGCAGAGCCTTCTTCGCGTCCTCGAGCGAGCGTGCCGAAACGTCAGGTACGGCGATGCCCTGGCCGTTGCTCGGGTTGATCGTGACCGTCGTGCCGCCCGCGACCTTCCCGGCGCCCGGGTTCTGCGCCCCGACGACGCCCTCCGGCTGGTTGGAGTCAACGGGGTCACCCACCTGGACGGTGAAGCCGGCATCGGTCAGCGTCTGGGTGGCCTGGTCAACCGGCATTCCGACGACGTTGGGAAGGTCGGTCAGCTGCACCTTCGTGAGCTCATTATCGGGCTTGGCGAAGTCGCCGCCTGGATAGGCGTCGTTGGCAGCAGCCTGAATCGCTCGGGTGATCGGGAAGCGGATTTGGTTCAGTCGCGTGCCGTTGTACGAGGTCTTGGTGATGTCGCCGCCACCCTGGACGTTGCCTACCCAGGTAGCCGTGGCGACGCGCGTGCTGGATTCGATCATCCAGGTCGTGATCTCCTCGTGGGTACCCGTCTTGCCGATGAGCGGCGTGCCGTCGTTAGGGTTGCCGTCGCGGCCTGTGCCGCCGGAGTTCATGACGCCTTGCAGCGCATAGGCGGCGGTTGCGGCCACGTTCGGCGCGATCACCTGGGTGCAGGTGCGGACGGGCTTGGGCAGCTCGTTCCCGTCTGCGTCGGTGACACGGTCGATTGCCTGCGGCTGGCAGTAGACGCCGTTATTGGCGACGGTCGCATACGCCTCCGCCATTGCCATCGGGGAGACGAAGTTCGTGCCGATGACCGAGTTGAGGTTAGTCATCTCCACCTCGTCACCAGTGGCCTTCGTAACCCCCATCCTCGTGGCGACCTTCTTGATGTCGCAGAGGTCGAGCTTCTCGGCCATCGCGAAGAACCCGGTGTTCAGCGAGTCCTTGGTGAACCGCATGGGCGTTCCCATGTACCCCTTGTTGTTGCCGAAGTTCTTGATCAGGTCCTTCGAGACGTTGTACCAATCGCCTTCGCAGGAGTTCTTCATCTTCGGGAACACGTGCAGAGTGCCGTTGAGCGTCTCGTTGACTGAGTGGCCCTTCTCGAGCCAGTCGATGAGCGTGAACAGCTTGAACGTCGATCCCGCGGGGAAACCGGACGAGGTGCCGTACTTCATGTCGCCGGCGAACACGAGCGACGCGTAGTTCGGGTCGCTCGACAGCGCCGCGTCTTCGCTGAACTTGGTGTTCTGCGCGATGGCGAGGATCCTGCCGGTGGTCGCTTCGATGCTCACCGAGGTCGCTCCGAATCTTCCCGGGGACGGAACGGTGCGGCCGATCGGCATATCGGCGGAGGTTGGGGCGTACTTGCTCATCGCGTCCTGGGCCGCCGTCTGCACGCGCGGGTCGAGCGTGGTGTAAACGTTGAGGCCCCCGCGCTGCAACAGCGCCTGGCGTTCGTCCTGCGTGGCGCCGAACGCCTCATCGTGCAGGATGACATCCTTCACGTATTGGCAGAAATAGGCTGCGCCGCCGGCATTGCCGCAGCCGGTCTTCGGCTCGACGATGTCGGGTGTTATCGGCCAGACAGCCGCCTCGACGTACTGCTCACGCGTGATCTTGCCGTCGTCCAGCATGCGGCTGAGCACGTACAGCTGGCGGACCTTTGTCGAGGTGTACCCGTCCGCAGCCGCCAGCCGCTGTTCCTCCGTGATGTCGCCAGACTTCACGAGGTTGTCGAGTGCCGTGAGGTTGGCGCCCTCATCGATCACGCCGTCGGGCGCCTTGTTGAACGTCGCGCCATCAGAGCCGGTGATGGAGCCGCCGGGCCGGTCGATACGGTAGTTGTTCGGGTTCTGCACCATTCCGGCGAGGGTCGCTGCCTGGGCGACCGTCAAGTTAGCGGCCGTGGTGTTGAAGTAATGACGCGCCGCGGCCTCGATGCCGTACGTGATGCCGCCGAAGTTCGCGATGTTGAGGTAGCCGAGAAGGATGTCGTTCTTCGAGTACTTCTGCTCGAGGGCGATCGCGTACCGCATCTCCTGCAGCTTGCGCGCGTAGCCCTCCGTGCCTTCTGCGGTGGTCGCGTCGACCCAGCACTGCCGCAGGGCCTCGTCGCGGCTGACCTGGACAGTCTCGCCCTTTTCGTTCGTCTCCTCGTGCGCCTTCGCGTTCTGCTCGCACTTCTGGATGAGCACGTTCTTTACGTACTGCTGGCTGATCGACGATCCGCCCTGGGTCTCGCCGCCGCCCTGCGCGTTGGAGAGGAGGGCTCGGGTCGTGCCGATGAGGTCGATTCCACCGTGCTGGTAGTAGCGCGGGTCCTCACTGGAGAGGAGCGCGTCGTACATTACGGGGTTGATCTGCTCGAACGCCACCGGCGTGCGGTCCTGCTCGAGGAATTGCGTCAGCAGCACCGGCTGCCCCGTGCCGGGGTCGGTTGCGTAGAAGTTGCTCGGAAGCATGAGCTTGTCGATCTCGAGGACGCTCGGGAGATTGTCGAACATCGTGATCGCGCGCTCTGCCGCAGTGCTCGTGACGGCGACCGCGGGGGTGACGGTCGCAGCGATGAGGACACCGGCTGCGGCGCTGAGCCCGACGAGCCCGGCGAGTCCGCCGAGCACACCGGTGGCCGTGCGTTTGGTAACAGGCATAGGCTTGATCGTAGGGGAGATACCTGGGCGAATCCCTCAGAGACGTGCGCCCGCGGAGGTGTTTCCCAGCCTTCAACCGCTGTCACTTTCCCCCTATCGAGGAGTCGCGATGACGACGTGGGAGTACCTCACCACGCCCCTTCTGATCCACAACACGGCCGCGATCCTCAACAACTGGGGCAAGCAGGGCTGGGAGCTGGTGCAGGTCGTGCCCGGCCCTGAAGGCGGCCTCGTCGCCTACTTCAAGCGCCCGTCGGGCGGCGGCCAGGAGAACGCGGGACTGGATGCCGCGGCCCAGGCCGCCCGGCAGTTCGAGGAGGCGTGAGCATGAGCGTGAGCGCCCGTCTCGCCGAGCTCGGCATCGACCTTCCCGACGTCGTGCCGCCGGTGGCGGCATACGTCCCGGCCAAGGCGCACGGCGATCTCGTCTACACCGCCGGCCAGCTGCCGATGGTCTCCGGTGCGCTGCCTGCGACCGGCAAGGTGGGGGAGGGCCACGGTCTGGTGCCCGCGGCCGACGCTCAGGGCTACGCCCGGCAGAGCGCGCTCAACGCCATCGCTGCCGCCGCGGCGGCTGTCGGCGGCGTCGACCGGCTCACCGGCGTGGTGAAGGTGACCGGCTTCGTGGCATCCGTTCCGGAGTTCACAGGCCAGCCCGGCGTCATCAACGGAGCGAGCGAGGTGCTCGGCGAGATCTTCGGCGACGCGGGCAAGCACGCTCGTTCGGCCGTGGGCGTGCCCGTGCTTCCGCTCGACGCGCCCGTCGAGGTCGAGGTCGTCTTCTCCTTCGCCTGACCTCATCCTCGGGCGTTTCGTCTCGCTTCGCTCGCTCAACGACCGGGCCCGTTCGTTGAGCGAGGAGCGCAGCGACGAGACGAAACGCCCCGTTCCTTCGCGGAGATCCCAGGACGACCCGCCCCGCTCGTTGAGCGAGGGGGCGCAGCGACGAGACGAAACGCCCCGTGCCTTCGCGGGGGCCCAAGGGCGACCGGCCCCGTTCGTTGAGCGAGGAGCGCAGCGACGAGACGAAACGCCCCGTGCCTTCGCAGAGATCTCCGGACGACCGGGCCCGTTCGTTGAGCGAGGAGCGCAGCGACGAGACGAAACGCCCCGTGCCTTCGCGGAGCTCCCAGGACGACCGGGCCCGTTCGTTGAGCGAGGAGCGCAGCGACGAGACGAAACGCCCCGAGCTTTCTCGCACAGCCCAGGGCGTCTCGCTCGCTCAACGACCGGTCGGTGCTACTTCACCTGGGCGGAGATCACCGACATCACCGCAGTGTCGGCGAGGGTGGTCGTGTCGCCGACCTCGCGACCTTCTGCGACGTCGCGCAGAAGGCGGCGCATGATCTTGCCCGAGCGCGTCTTGGGCAGTTCGCCCACGATGTAGACGTCCCGCGGGCGGGCGATCGGGCCGATCTGCTCACCCACCCACAGTCGGAGCGTGTTCGCGAGGCCCTCTGCCGAATGCTCCGACAGGTACGACTGCTTGATGATGACGAAGGCCACGACCGCCTGCCCGGTGGTCTCATCCGACGCGCCGACGACGGCGGCCTCCGCGACCGCCTCGTTGCCGACGAGGGCCGACTCGATCTCGGTGGTCGACAGGCGGTGTCCTGACACGTTCATGACATCGTCCACGCGACCGAGCAGCCAGACGTCGCCGTCATCGTCGAGCCGCGCGCCGTCGCCGGCGAAGTAGTAGCCCTGCTTCTGGAACTTCTCCCAGTACGTCTCGACGAAGCGCTCGGGGTCGCCCCAGATGCCGCGCAGCATCGACGGCCACGGCTCGGTGATGACGAGGAGGCCGCCGTTGCCGTTGCCCACGTGGGTGCCGTCCTCGTCCACGACGTCGATCGAGATGCCGGGAAGCGGCACCTGCGCCGACCCGGGCTTCGTCTCGGTCACCCCGGGAAGGGCGGAGACCATGATCGAGCCGGTCTCGGTCTGCCACCAGGTGTCGACGATCGGCGCCGTCTTTCCGCCGATGATCGTGCGGTACCACATCCATGCCTCAGGGTTGATGGGTTCACCCACCGAGCCGAGGACGCGCAGCGAAGACAGGTCGAACTGCTTGGGGATCGCGCGGCCGAGCTTCATGAACGAGCGGATGGCGGTGGGGGCGGTGTACAGCACGGTCACGCCGTACTTCTGCACGATCTCCCACCAGCGGCCCGGGTGCGGGGTGTCGGGAGTGCCCTCGTACAGCACCTGCGTGGCACCGTTGGCGAGCGGCCCGTACGTCACATACGTGTGGCCGGTGACCCAGCCGATGTCGGCAGTGCACCAGTACACGTCCGTCTCGGGGTGGATGTCGTGCACGACCTTGTTCGTGAACGCAGACTGTGTGAGGTAACCGCCCGACGTGTGCAGGATGCCCTTCGGCTTACCCGTGGTTCCGGAGGTGTACAGGATGAACAGCGGGTTCTCGGCGGGGAAGGGCCGGGCCTCGTGGTCCGCGGGCGCGTGCGGCACCACGTCGTGCCACCACAGGTCTCGGCCCTCCGTCCACTCCACCTCGTTCTCGCCGCGCTTGACGACGAGCACGTGCTCGACGGTCTCCTGTGCGCCGGATCCCCGGTCGCCGAGAGCCAGATCGACGGCCGGCTTCAGGGGCGAGACCTTGCCCTTGCGGTAGCCGCCGTCGGCGGTGATGACGAGCTTGGCGCCGGCGTCATCGATGCGCGCACGCAGGCTGTCGGCCGAGAAGCCGCCGAAGACGACCGAGTGGATGGCGCCGATCCGCGCGACCGCGAGCATCGAGGCCACCGCCTCCGGGATCATCGGCAGGTAAATCGCCACCCGGTCGCCCTGGCCGATGCCCAGGCCCTCGAGCACGTTGGCGAGCCGCTTCACCTCGTCGGTGAGCTCGGCGTACGTCACGCGGCGCTCGTCGCCCGGCTCACCCTCCCACAGCAGGGCGACGCGGTCGCCGTTGCCGGCTTCGACGTGCCGGTCGAGGCAGTTGTACGCCACGTTCAGTTCCCCGTCGGCGAACCACTTCGCGAACGGCGGGTTCGACCAGTCGAGCACCTCGGTGAAGGGTGTGTGCCAATGCAGCTCGCGCGCCTGATCCGCCCAGAATCCGAGCCGGTCGGCCTTCGCCTTCTCGTAGAGCTCGGCGGTCGCCACGGCTTGGGCGGCGAACTCGGGGCTCGGCGCGAAGCGACGGTCCTCCGTGAGGAGGTGGTCGATCTGGCTGCTGCCCTGCCGTGCGTCGGCGGCCTGCGCTGTCGTCGGGTTCTGTTCGCTCATGGGAGCGCGCTCCTTTGCGGGCTGATGGGGCCGACGGGAATCGGCGAGTCTGCCAGGAAATGTACTCAGGCGACGGGGCGCCGACTACCTCCGATAGTAGGTGGCGGCTCGAATCTTGGACCCGACCGATATATCAGTGAGAATCCTCTCCTTTTCGTTTTGTCCGCACCGGCACCTCGCATATGCTGACCCGTGGCCGAACATCGATTCTGGCATTGCGGCGCCCGACGTCACCCCCCGAAATCGGGGCCGCGCACGGCGGCATCCCATTCCCCCCATGGGATGCCGCCTTCTTTTTGTCGCGCCAGCGCTCCTGGTCGCGCCCCGTTCCTCCCCAATCGGTCTGCGCGTCGCCTCATCCACTGATCCACCGCCCGGCCGGTCACTCGCACGGTCAAGCTCCTAGCTTCGGAGCATGTCCGCTCCCTTCGTCGTCCGCCCGCGTGCGGACACCGGCGCGCGTGCCGAGGCCCGCACACGTTCGGACGCGCGCGAGGTTTCCGAGGTGCCCGCGCGGACGGCGGAGCCGGGAAGCCGATGGGTGCCACGGCGCGCTGCCGCGGGGGAGGCCTCTTCCATGCCGGGCGAAGGGGCGGAGCGCCGCGCGAGCCGCGGTGCCAGCGCGATCGCGCGTCGCCACGAAGCGAGGCATCCGGTGCTGGCGCCGTTGGCCCCGTACC
Organism: Microbacterium timonense; assembly: GCF_900292075.1. GTDB lineage: Bacteria > Actinomycetota > Actinomycetes > Actinomycetales > Microbacteriaceae > Microbacterium > Microbacterium timonense. The sequence goes on along the minus strand of NZ_OLMV01000008.1, from coordinate 84,468 downwards.
TCGACGACCCGAACGTCACGGATCTGTTCGTCAATGGCGCCACGGGTCTGTTCGTGGACCGTGGCGCGGGTGTCGAGCGGGCGCCCGAGTGGCGCGCGACAGAAGAAGAGGTGCGCGACCTGGCGGTCGCCCTCATCGGCCTCGGCGGCCGTCATATCGACGACGCGTCGCCGTGCGTGGACGTACGCCTGACGGGCGGCATCCGGGCACACGCGGTGCTGCCGCCGGTCGCGCCTGAAGGAACGCTCATCTCTCTCCGGGTGCCACGACAGGATGTCGCGACCCTCGACGACCTGGAAGAGAGAGGCATGTTCCCCGCCGGTGTCAGGCGCCATCTCGAGCGGGCCATCGGGGATCGGGTCAACCTGCTCATCACGGGCGCCGCCGGCGCCGGCAAGACGACGCTGCTGGCGGCCCTGCTGTCCCAGACGCCGTCGTACGAGCGGATCGTCACCATCGAGGACGTGGCCGAGCTGCGCATCGCCCACCCTCACCACGTCCGGCTCGAGGCCCGTCAGCCCAACATCGAAGGGTCGGGCGGCGTGGGTCTTGCCCGACTCGTCCGCGAAGCACTCCGCATGCGGCCGGATCGCCTCGTGGTCGGAGAGTGCCGCGGTGAGGAAGTGCGCGAACTGCTCTCGGCCTTGAACACCGGGCACGACGGAGGTGCCGGGACCCTTCACGCCAACGGCCTGCACGACGTGCCGGCGCGACTGGAGGCCCTGGGCGCTCTGGCCGCAATGGACGATCTGGCGCTCGCCCGCCAGGTCGTCAGCGCCATCGGTCTGGTCGTGCACGTGGAGCGTCGCCCGGATGGGGCGCGCCGGGTCGCGGGAGCCGGCCGGCCGGCGGTCGACGGTGCCGGGCGGCTCACCATCGAGGAGGCCCGATGGGACTGAAGACGCGGCTCGAGGCGCGGCGCGCGACCTCCCCGCCCGAGACACGCACGAATGGGCATGCCACGCTGCTCGGTGCGCGTCGTCACCGCCGGAACGCGGACGCAGGTGATGGCGATGCGGCAGGCACCGTCCTGCAGCTGGCGGTGCTGCTGCAGGCGGGCGTCGCGCCCGCGCGGTCATGGGAGCATGTGGCGTCGACGGGCGACGCCGCGGCGGCGCGCGTCGCGGCGGCCATCACGGCCGGCGCGTCGCCGGCGGACGCGCTCGCGGATCTGGGCACCGACGCGTGGCGCGAGGTCAGCGCCGCGTGGCGTGTCGCGTCGGTCGTCGGTGCTCCGCTCGCCGAGTGCCTCCGCGCGCTCGCTGCCGCCCTGCGCGACGCCCAGCAGGCGGCGGACGACGTGCGTGTCGCACTCGCCGAGCCGGCGGGCACCGCGCGCCTCATGGGCTGGCTCCCGTTGGTCGCCGTCGCGCTGGGCGCTGCGCTCGGTTTCGACACCTTCACGACACTGTTCACGAATCCCCTCGGCTTGATGTGCCTCGTCGGCGGCGCTGTTCTCATCGTGGTGTCACAACGGTGGACGGCACGTCTGGTCGCGCGCGCCCGGAGCGGCCGGACAATTCCCGGCCTGCACGCCGAGCTCATCGCCATCGCCCTGAGCGGCGGCGTCTCGCTCGACCGGGCCCGACGGGTCGTCGACGACGCCCGGGCCCGAGGCGGACCCGGGGCCCGAGGCGGACCCGGGGTCCGAGGCGGACCCGGCATCCCCGTCGGGCCTGCCGGGCCTCGCGGCGCGCCGGCATCCGCAGCGTCCGGGGACGAACGCGACGTCGACGCCGTCCTGGCGCTGTCGAGATCGGCCGGCGTCCCGGCCGTGGAGCTGCTGCGGGCCACGGCCGCCCACGCCCGGCACACCGCTCGAGTCGAGGGGCGCTTGCGGGCGGCCCGCCTGTCGTCCCGGCTGCTCATCCCGCTGGGCGTGTGCACCCTGCCCGCCTTCATCCTGCTCGGCGTGGCTCCCATGCTGCTGAGCGTCATGTCGACGATGTCGGTCTCGCTGTGAGCAGACCCCGTCCCACAGACCGTGCCCGCACCTCACCCGAACGATCGAACGGAGAACGTCATGTCCTTTCCCCGAATCCACCGGACCATCCCGCGTCTGACGCGCCGCCGGGCCGAGCGCCTCTTCCTGCGCCGTGACGCGGACGACACCGGTGCAGCCACCGCCGAATACGCGATCGCGACCATGGCCGCGGTGGCCTTCGCCGGGCTGCTCGTGGTCATCATGCGATCGGACGAGGTGCGCGGCATCCTCACCGATCTCGTCCGCCGCGCGCTCACGGTGGCGTGATGCGCCAGCGACGGGGTGACGAACGGGGATCGGTCGTCGCGGAATTCGCGGTGGCGCTCCCCGCCGTCGCCCTCGTCGTCGCGATCGGCGTCGGGGCACTCGCCGGCGCCGCCCGGCAGGTGCGCCTTCAGGATGCCGTCGCCGATGCGGCGCGGCTCAGCGGCCGCGGCGAGTCGGAGCAGCGCGTCCGCGCCGCCGTGACAGCGGCCGTGGCCGAGGCATCCGTCGCCATCTCGCCGCGCGGCGACCTCGTCTGCGTCACCGCCTCCGCGCCGGCCATGCTCGGCCTCCGGGTGGCGGCGTCGGGGTGCGCGCTGGCAGGTGGGCTGTGAGCCGCCGCGGCGCCGCGCGCGGCGAGAGGACCGGGTGATGGCCGGCAGCGTCGCCGCAATCGGCGTCATCGCCGCTGCGGCCGTCCTCGCGGCCGGACTGGGCCTGGGCGGTACGGCATCGGTCGCAGGGCAGCGTCTCGCGTCGGCGGCCGACGGCGCTGCCCTGGCCGCCGCCGATGCTGCATCGGGCGCGGTTCCCGGGGTGCCCTGCGACCGCGCCGCAGAGATCGCGGCCTCATTCGGTGCGATCATCGAAGTCTGCGATCTGGACGAACTGGTCTGCACCGTGACCGTCTCGGTGCAGTTCGGCCCCCTCACCGCCCGCGCGTCAGCACGCGCGGGGCCGCCACCCGGTCCGGACTCACAGCCCTCGCACCGGTAACCGGCGTGTATGGTTTGCGTCGAAGAAAGGACGCCCCCGTTGGCACAAGGCAAGAAGCTCGTCATCGTCGAGTCTCCGACGAAGATGAAGTCGATCCAGGGCTACCTCGGCGACGGCTACGAGGTGCTCAGCTCGGTCGGTCACATCCGTGATCTCGCGGACAAGCGCGACATCCCGGCCGACAAGAAGCAGGCGTACGGCAAGTATTCGATCGACATCGACAACGGCTTCGACCCGTACTACGTCGAGAGCGAGCGCGGCAAGAAGACCGTCGCCGAGCTCAAGCGCGCGCTGAAGGGGGCGGACGAGCTCCTGCTCGCCACCGATGAAGACCGCGAAGGCGAAGCCATCGCGTGGCACCTGCTGCAGACGCTGAAGCCCAAGGTGCCGGTCAAGCGCATGGTGTTCCACGAGATCACCAAGGACGCCATCCAAGCTGCGGTCAGCAACACGCGCGAGCTGGATCTGGCCCTCGTCGACGCTCAGGAGACCCGCCGCATCCTCGACCGGCTCTACGGGTGGGACGTCAGCCCGGTGCTCTGGTACAAGGTTCAGCAGGGCACGTCGGCGGGTCGCGTGCAGTCGGCGGCCACCCGGCTCGTGGTCGACCGGGAGCGCGAACGCATGGCGTTCGTGTCGGCGTCCTACTGGGACATCGAGGCGCTCGCGGCGCCCAACCGCCCGCAGGGGATCGACGAGTCGTTCTCGACGCGCCTGGCCCGTGTCGACGGAGCCGTCCTGGCACGCGGAACGGACTTCGACGACCGCGGTGAGCTGAAGAAGGCGGTGCTGGTCCTCGACGAGGCGGAGGTGCGTGAGCTCGCCGCCGCCATCGAGACAGCGGCCGAGGCATCCGTCACCGCGCTCGAATCCAAGCCGGGAACCCGCAGCCCCAAGCCGCCGTTCACGACCTCCACGCTCCAGCAGGAGGCGGGCCGCAAGCTCTCGATGAGCGCCAAGCACGCCATGGGTGTTGCGCAGCGCCTCTACGAGAAGGGGTACATCACCTATATGCGCACCGACTCCACCGCGCTGTCGACGCAGGCGGTGCAGGCGGCGCGTGAGCAGGCCGTGACCCTCTACGGCGCGGCGTCGGTTCCACTCAATCCCCGCACGTATCGCAACAACAGCAAGAACGCGCAGGAGGCGCACGAGGCGATCCGGCCCTCGGGCGAGACGTTCCGGACGCCGTCCGAGGTGTCGGGCCAGCTCGACCGCGACGAGCTGCGACTCTACGACCTCATCTGGAAGCGCACGATGGCCAGCCAGATGGCCGACGCGAAGTACGAGACGACCACCGTGACCCTCGAGGTCACCGCCGCGGGCCGCCGCGCCGAGTTCACGGCATCCGGAACCGTCTACACCTTCAAGGGCTTCCTCGAAGCGTACGAAGAGGGCCGCGACGAGAAGCGCAGCGACGCCGACAGGTCCGACGACCAGTCGCTGCCGGCCATGGCCGTCGGCGACGTGCTGCGTCTGCGCGAGGTCGAGCCGAAGGGCCACGCGACGAGCCCGAAGCCGCGCTACACCGAGGCGAGCCTGGTCAAGGCGCTGGAAGAGAAGGGCATCGGGCGTCCCTCCACGTTCGCGAGCATCATCGATGTGATCCTCAACCGCGGCTACGTCACCAAGCGGGGGCAGGCGCTCATCCCGAGCTGGCTGGCCTTCAGCGTGGTCCGGCTGCTCGAGCAGCACTTCGCCGACCTCGTCGACTACGACTTCACGGCGGCGCTGGAGGACGACCTCGACGCCATCGCCCGAGGAGAGCAGAAGCGGCAGGACTGGCTCAAGGAGTTCTACTTCGGCTCCTCGGACCACGTGGGGCTGCGCAACATCGTCGACAACCTCGGCGAGATCGACGCCCGGGCCCTCAACTCGACCCCCATCGGCGACGTCGCGACCCTGCGCTTCGGCAAGTACGGTCCGTACCTCGAGGTCGCCGACAAGGACGACCCGGATGCCGAGCCGCGCCGCGTGAACATCCCCGAAGACCTTGCGCCCGACGAGCTCACGCCCGCCAAGGCGAAGGAGCTGATCGACGCGCCCGTCGCCGGCGATCGCGTGCTCGGAGAGAACCCCGCCAACGGCAAGCTCGTCGTCGTGAAGGACGGGCGGTTCGGTCCGTACGTGCAGGAGATGGACCCGCCGGCGGCCGAGGAAGTCGATGAGGCGACGGGTGAGGTCGTCGCCGTCGAAGCGGAGGCCGCGCCCAAGAAGCGCGGAGCGAAGAAGGAGGCGGCGCCCAAGCCGCGCACCGCCTCGCTCTTCAAGTCGATGTCGGTCGACACCATCGACCTCGAAACCGCTCTGAAGCTCCTCGATCTGCCTCGCGTCGTGGGCACCGACCCCGAGACGGGCGCCGAGATCACCGCGCAGAACGGACGTTACGGTCCGTACCTGAAGAAGGGCACCGACTCGCGCACGCTGCAGAGCGAGCAGCAGATCTTCGACATCACCCTCGACGAAGCGCTGGCCGTCTACGCACAGCCGAAGTACGGCGCGCGCGGTGCCAGTTCGGCGCTCAAGGAGTTCGAGGCGGACCCGACCAGCGGCAAGCCGATCAAGCTCAAGGACGGCCGCTTCGGTCCGTACGTCACCGACGGTGAGACGAACGCCACGATCCCGCGCGGCGAGGACGCGATGGAGGTCACGTTCGAGCGTGCCGTCCAGCTGCTGGCCGACAAGCGCGCGAAGGGCCCCGCGAAGCGCCCGGCGCGTCGCACCACGACGCGCAAGACCGCGGCGAAGAAGTGAGCTCGGTGCCGGGCACGGGTGCGCGCCCGTCCGCGCGGACGCCTCCGCACCCCGCAGGGCTGTTCATCACTTTCGAGGGCGGCGACGGCGTCGGCAAGACCACCCAGGCTGCTCTGCTGGAGGAGTGGCTGACGGATGCCGGCCGCACGGTCGTGCGCACCCGCGAGCCGGGCGGAACCGAGGTGGGCGTGCTGATCCGCGACATCGTCCTGCATCACCGGGGAGAGGTGTCCGCGCGTGCCGAAGCGCTGCTCTACGCGGCGGACCGCGCCCATCATGTCGCGACGCTCGTCCGCCCGGCGCTGGCTCGCGGGGACGTCGTGATCCAGGATCGGTACCTCGACTCGTCGGTGGCCTATCAGGGGGCTGGGCGAGTGCTCGGCACGCAAGAGGTGCGGGACCTGTCGCTGTGGGCGACCGAGGGACTCCTGCCGGACCTCACCGTGCTCCTCGACCTCGACCCCGCGACCGCCCGGGCACGGCTGGACGCCGACGACAAGCCGTTCGACCGGCTGGAGGCCGAGAAGGAGCACTTCCACGCCCGCGTGCGGGAGGAGTTCCTCGCCTTGGCCGACGCCGAGCCCGAGCGCTTCCTGGTGCTCGACGCCTCCCGCCCCGCCGTCGATCTCGCCGCAGCCGTGCGAGAACGAGTCGAGCTTCTCCTCCACGCCGCGTAGCCCGCCGCCCGCGCGGCGCCGGGCACGGTCGGTGGGGTCGGGCATGGTCGGCGCCGCGGGCGGGCGGCGGCGTCGGCGGGGGACGGAGACCGGGACGGATCGGGTCGGGGCGTCGGTGGCCGCGGTTAGGCTGGGCGGGATGGATGCCGCAACCCCGCCCGCTGCGTCGGGCGCACCCGCTGCGCGCGACGACGCCGACTGCGTGCCCTGGGGCGAGGTGTGGGGGCAGGATGCCGCTGTGGCCGCCCTGCGCGAGGCCGCATCCGATCCGGCCTCGATGACGCACGCCTGGCTGATCACTGGTCCGCCCGGATCCGGCCGCTCCACGCTCGCCCACGCTTTCGCGGCTGCGCTCATCGCCGAGCCGGGCGACGAGCGCACGATGCGTCAGGTGCTGGCCGGAACCCACCCCGACCTCACCGCGCTGCGCACCGAAGGCGTCATCATCTCCATCAAGGACGCGCGCTCCCTCGTCGAACGGTCGTACTTCGCCCCGTCCCTGGGCCGGTACCGCGTGATCGTCATGGAGGATGCCGACCGCATGGCCGAGCGCACCTCGAACGTGCTGCTGAAGGCGCTCGAGGAGCCGCCCGAGCGCACGGTCTGGATCCTCTGCGCGCCGAGCGATGCCGACCTGCTTCCCACCATCCGCTCGCGGGTGCGCACCCTGCGCCTGCGCGAACCCGACGTCGCAGATGTCGCCGAGCTCATCGTGCGGCGAAGCGGCGTCGATCCGGCGGTGGCCGAGCAGTCCGCGCGGCATGCCCAGCGCCACATCGGCATGGCGCAGCGGCTGGCGACGGATGCCGCGGCCCGCGCCCGACGCGACTCCATGCTGCGAGCGGTGCTCGCTGTGCGCGGGGTCGGGGACGCGGTGGAGGTGGCGGGGGCGATCGTCGCCGCCGCCACCGAGGACGCCAAGGCGCTGACGGCCGAGCGCGACGAGGCCGAGCGGGCCTCGCTGCTGCGCACCCTCGGCATCGCCGAGGGCGCCGCGATCCCGCCGGCGGTCCGATCCCAGCTCTCGGCGCTCGAGGACGAGCAGAAGCGCCGGTCCACGCGAAGCCTGCGCGACGGTATCGATCGGGTGCTCACCGATCTGGAGTCGATGTTCCGGGACGTGCTGATGCTGCAGTTCGGCCGGGACACGGGCCTCATCAACCGGGAGCTCGAACCGGACCTGCGCGCGCTCGCCGGCGCCTGGGCGGCCGAACGCACGCTCACCGTCGTCGACCGGATCGCGGTCACGCGCGAGAACCTCGAACTCAACGCCGCGCCCGCGCTCGCCCTCGAGAGCATGCTCATCACCGTCGCCAGCGGAAGGATCCCGTGAACACGACCCGTCCCCGCCCAGCCCGGTCCGCGCGCAGGGCGAAGGTCCTCGCCCTGCTGACCGGCCTGGTCGCGGCATCCCTCGTCCTCAGCGGGTGTCTGTACGCGATGATCCCCGATGCGTCCCCGCGGCCCACGACCAGCAAGTCGCCCGACACGGCGGGCGTGGCGGCCGACCTGCTGCCCTTCTACGAGCAGACGCTCGATTGGACCCCGTGCAACGAGGCGTTCGACTGCACCACGGTCACGGCGCCCCTGGACTGGTCCGACCCCGGCCGCGGCGAGATCGAGCTATCGGTGATCCGCAGCCGGGCCGAAGGGACCGCCGAGCCGACCGGATCGCTGCTCGTCAACCCCGGCGGCCCTGGCGTCAGCGGTGTGGCCCTCATCCGCGACTCCGTGTCGTTCGCAGTGAGCGACCCGGTGCGTCAGCAGTACGACGTCATCGGGTTCGACCCGCGCGGGGTGGGGGAGTCGACCGCCGTCACGTGCTACGACGACGCCGACATGGACGCGTACCTGTTCGACATCCCCCGCAATCCGCGCGGGACGGATGCCTGGACCGACGAGCTGCTGAGCCGCCACTCCGCGTTCGCGGAGGCGTGCGAGGCAAACAGCGACGGCATCCTCCCGTACATCACGACCGAGAACGCGGCTCGCGACATGGATCTGCTGCGTGCGGTCCTCGGAGACGAGCAGCTGAACTATCTCGGGTACTCGTACGGCACCTTCCTCGGGGCGACGTACGCGAAGCTGTACCCCGAGAAGGTCGGCCGGCTGGTGCTCGACGGTGCGATCGACCCGTCGGTGTCCGGGCTCGACGTCGGCATCACGCAGGGCATCGGCTTCGAATCGGCGCTGCGCGCGTACATGGCCGACTGCCTCGCCGACGACGGATGCCCGTTCCGCGGCACCGTCGACGAGGCCATGGCGGACCTCGGCGCGCTGCTGGCCGGCGTCGACCGAGACCCGATCCCGAATTCCGACGGGCGCCTCCTGGGCGCGGACTCGCTCATGACCGCGATCGTGGCGGCCCTGTACGCGCGTGAGACGTGGGACTACCTGACGACGGCGCTGGCCGATGTGCTCCAGGGCAAGCCCGAGATCGCCTTCCAGCTCGTCGACTTCTACGACAACCGCGAAGACGGCGTCTACGTCGACAACTCCACGGAGGCGTTCCGCGCTTACAACTGCATGGACTATCCGGTGGATGCCACCGACGAGGAGCAGGCCGACGCGCAGGCGCTCCTGGAGGCCGAGGCGCCCACCATCGCCCCGTACTGGGAGGGCCCCGACCCGTGCGAGGTATGGCCGTACCCGGCGACCGGTGTGCGGGAGCCGATCACCGCCGACGGCGCTGCCCCCATCGTCGTGGTGGGCACGACCAACGACCCGGCCACGCCGTACGAGTGGTCGGTCGCGCTGGCCGATCAGCTGTCGTCCGGTGTGCTGGTCACCCGCGTCGGCGAAGGGCACACCGGCTACAACAAGGGCAACCCGTGCGTGGATGCCGCGGTCGAGACCTACCTGCTGGAGGGCACGCCTCCCGCGGACGGCCTGCGCTGCGAGTGAGCCAGGCGGTCACCGCCGCAGGACGCGGCGGGCCAGCGCGTTTCCGAGGAACTGCACCAGCTGCACGATCACGATGATCACGAGCACCGCGGCCCACGTCACCCACGGGTTGAACTGCTTGAACCCGTAGACGATGGCGAACTCGCCCAGTCCCCCCGCCGCGACCGCGCCCGCGATCGCCGTCATGTCGACCAGGGCGACGACGATGAAGGTGTATCCGAGGATCAGCGGGCCGAGTGCCTCGCGGGGGAGCAGCCGCAGGAGGATCCGCGATCGGCTGGCCCCCGTCGCCCGTGCGGCCTCGATGACCCCGGGCCGGACGGTCAGCAGGTTCTGCTCCACGATGCGGCTGATGGCGAACAGGGACGCGATCGTGATCGCGAAGACGGCGAACTCGGGTCCGATGCCCCGGATGCCGAGGCTGCGGGCGATCGGCTGCACGGCGGCGAGCAGGATCACGAACGGGATGGGGCGGAAGAAGTTGACGATCACGTTGAGGGTCCCGAAGAGGAACCGGTTCGGGAAGAGGCTCCCCGGTCGCGTGGCGTACAGGGCGAGCCCCACGAACAGTCCCGCGATGCCGCCGAAGACGAGGCTGAGCGATACGACGTAGAGCGTCTCGGCCGTGGCCGCCCACAGCTCCGGCAGAAGGTCGACGAGCCTATCCACGGGAATCCTCCTCGATGAGCGTCGTGAACGCGCCGACCGCATCGATCGCCCGCTGCACGGCGTCGTCGTCTCCCGTCAGCGCCAGGGTGAGGTGGCCGAACACGCGTCCGGCGATGTCGTTGATGCCGCCGTGGACCAGCTCGAACCGGACGCCGTGCGCGGCCAGCGCCGCGAACACGTCGGCCTGCGTCGCGTCGCCGTCGCCGACCGCTCCCGCCTCGCGGATCCGGAGGGTGACGATGCGTCCCGGGTGGCGGCCGCGGAGCGTGCGGAGCTGATCACGGTCGGGCACGTCCTCGATGATGCTCGCCACGAAACGCCTCGTCGCCGCGTGCCGGGGCTCCGAGAGCACGTCGAAGACGTCTCCGCTCTCGATGATGCGGCCGTGCTCCATGACGACGACCCGATCGGCGAGGGTGCGGATGACATCCATCTCGTGCGTGATGACGAGGATCGTGACGCCGAGCTCCGCGTTGATGCGACGCAGGAGCCCCAGCACCTCTTGAGTGGTGTCGGGGTCCAGCGCGCTCGTCGCCTCGTCGGCGAGCAGGATGCGGGGACTGGTCGCCAGAGCGCGCGCGATCCCGACGCGCTGCTTCTGGCCGCCCGACAGCTGCTCCGGGTAGTTCCGTGCCTTGTCGGCGAGTCCGACGAACCGAAGGAGCTCGTCGACACGCGCCCTGATCTCCGCGCGTGGACGCCGGGCGACCTCGAGCGGATAGGCGACGTTGCCCGCCACGGCGCGGGAGTCGAACAGGTTGAACTGCTGGAAGATCATCCCGATGTCCCCGCGCAGCTCCCGCAGGTCCCGCTCGCGCAGGTGCGTGATGTCGCGTCCGTCGATCTCGACCGTTCCGCTGGTCGGCGTCTCCAGCGCGTTCACCAGCCGCAGCACGGTGCTCTTGCCGGCGCCGGAGTAGCCGATGATCCCGCACACCTCACCGGCGGCGATCTCGAGCGAGACGTCGTCGACCGCGACGACGGGGGAGGCGTTCTTCGCGGACGCCGGGAAGGTCTTGGTCACGCCGGTCAGGCGGATGAGGCTCATGGGGCTCCTCGGGGGACGCGCCGGTGCGGCCCGCGCGCCGAAGCGCACGCGGGCCGCACCGGTGATCGCGTCGTCGGGTCTTACGAGTTGGCGCGGATGTCGTCCTCGACGTCGTTCAGCGAGGCCACGAGCTCGTCGACAGGGGTCTTCACGAGCACCGCGGTGCCCCCGGACGCGTCCACGACGCCGTCGAGCACCTCCTGGGTGTTCTGGTAGATCTCGACGAGCTTCCGGTAGGTCGGGTTGTCGGCGTCCTCTGCCTTCGCGGCGAAGATGTTGATGTAGGGGAAGGCACTCGGGTCGGAGGGGTCGTCGGTCGCGATGGCCTCGTCGAAGCTCAGCCCGGCGTCCTCGACGAAGTCGTTGTTGACGATGGCGGCGGCCACGTCGGGCAGCGACGTGGCGGTGAACGCGGCCTCCAGCGCCTCGACCTTCACCTTGGACTCCGGCAGGACGTCGGCCACGGTGGAGAAGACCGAGCCGCCGTCCTTCAGCTCGACCAGTCCCGCCGACTGCAGCACGAGCAGGCCGCGGGCCTGGTTGGACTCGTCGTTGGGCACGGCGACGGTGGACCCCTCGGGGATGTCCTCCACCGAGTCGTACTGCGTCGAGTACAGGCCGAGCGGGTAGATGGCGGTGGCGCCGATCGGCTGCAGGTCGTCGTCGCTCTGCACGTTGTAGGTCGCGAGGTAGATGATGTGCTGGAACTGGTTGAGATCCAGTTCGCCCGCCGACAGCGCAGGGTTGGGCTGGGTGTACTCGCTGAAGTCGACCAGCTCCACCTCGATGCCCTCCTCGGCGGCGGCCTCCTTGTAGGTCTCCCAGTACGGGTCGCCGGCCCCGACGACGCCGATGCGGACGACTTCGTCGTCGGAGGAGCCGGATGCCCCGGCATCCGCGTTCCCGGCGCAGCCGGCGAGGAGGAGGGCGACCGGCAGTGCGAGGGCTGCCGCGGCGGTGAGCTTCTTGGACGTGGACATGTGCGTGTACTCCTGTGGATCGAGGTCCGCGTCGGCTTGTGACCGCGCGCACGATCCACGGGACCGCGCACGCCTCATCGCGGACCGGATTCGAACCTATGGGCGAGGGCTCCGGCATCCGAATCGATTCGTAACACGTGGACACCGATCGCGCAGAGGGCGGCTGCGGATGTCGCGCACCGTGGTTCGCGAGCATCCGCGCGACCCTGTAAGATCGTTGCTTGTGCATCGCGCGAGCGAGGCGCGCCACCTTAGCTCAGTCGGCAGAGCGATTCACTCGTAATGAATAGGTCAAGGGTTCGATTCCCTTAGGTGGCTCAGAACCGGAACGGCCGCGGCAGCGGCCGTTTTCCGTATCCGAAGGACGGTGGTGCGGTGTCTCAGGCGATCGACGCCCTCGCCGAGATCTTCTCGTGGATCGGCTTCGGCGTCGGTGCGCTGCTGGCGGGCGTCGCCCTGATCATGTACCTCTTCGACGGCACGTGGGCGCCGACGAGAGCCGTCGTCGAGGACGCCCCGGACGGACGTCTCGTGCGCTGGTTCGACGACGAGGCGGGAGTGGGAGAGGCGTACCTCACGCCGGAGCAGGTGCATCGGATCGGCGACGCCGACATGGCCGACATCTTCGTCCGGCGCGGGTCGCGCAACCGGATGCGCCTCACCCAGGGTTCCCCCGCGGTGCGCGCGGTGGGGTTGCTGGCGTGCGGAATGCTGGCGCTGGGCCTGATCGCCCTCGTCACCTCGCTCGTCCTGCTGTTCGTGCGCGGCTGAACGGGGCGCCCCTCACGCGACGGCGAGCATCCCTCCGGCGGTCAGGGCGAGTGCCAGGCCGACCCACTGCACCCGCGCGACCCTCTCGCGCAACACGACCGCGGCCAGCAGGATGGTGCCTGCGGGGTACAGCGCGGTCAGCGCCGAAACGATGGCCAGATCGCCCGCCCGCAGCGCCAGCAGCATGAGCACATTCGCCGCGGCATCAGCGATCCCGCACCCGACCGCCCACCACCACGCCGCCCCGCGCGGACGGCGCTGAGCGGATGCGTCGACGCCCGCAGCGGCATGCTCGAGGTCCGCGCGACCGCTCGGCGTCGCTCCGACGCGGGCGCCGCCGGGCTCGAGCACGGAGCGTGCCGGTCGACCGCGACGCAGAGCGAGGAGGGCGAGCACCGCGACGACCGCGACCGTCACGATGCCGCTGGTGGCCCGGCTGACCACCAGCGGGACCAGGCCGCTGTCGACGGAGGTCTGGTCGATGACGATGAGGAAAGCCCCGATCGCCAAGCCTGCGCCGGTCGCCATGGCCAGCCCTCGTGCGTGCGGGCGCACGATCCGCTCGCCGGGAATGAAGCCGACGAGCACGACGGCGACGAGCGCCACGGCCAGACCCGCATAGCCCACAGGCTTCAGCGCGTCACCCTTGACCAGCAGTCCCCACAGCATCGGTGCGACGGCCGAGACGACGGCCGTCAGCGGCGAGAGGATGCTCATCGGGCCGATCGCCAGGCACGCGTAGAGGAGCGCGATCCCCACCACGCTGATGAGGCCGCCCACCACGCCCCAGCCGACGTCGCCGGTCGTCCACCTGCCTCCGACAAGCGGCTGCACGAGGCCGAGGCCGGCGAGCCCGGCGACGGCGGCGACGGCGGTCACGACGATGGACCGCAGTCGCCGCGCGGCCAGCCCGCCGAGGAAGTCGGCGGAGCCGTACACGACCGCCCCGATGAGGGCGAGCAGGGCGGAGAGCATCGGGAACGAGCATAGGAGCATCGAGGGTCGGGCTCGTCACTTCGGCCTATCGCTAGATAAGCTAGCGATATGGTCGCCCCTTCGCGCACGCGCCGCCGTCCCTCTCGCTGGCTGAGGGTCGGCATCCCGTCCCTGCTGGTCCTGGTGTGGCTCGTGGCCGGATCGGTCGGCGGGCCGTACTTCGGCAAGGTCGACGAGGTGTCGACCAACGACCGCTCGACCTTCCTTCCCGAGAGCGCCGACGCGACGCAGGTCGACGAGCGTCTGGCAGATTTCCTCGGCGACGACAGCATCCCGGCCGTGGTCGTGGTGACAGGAGAGGAGGCGCTGTCAGACAGCGACGTGAGCGAGCTGCAGTCGCTCGCCGACGCCATCGCGGGCATCGAGGGCGTGCAGGACGGGATCTCGCCGCCGATCCTCTCCGAGGACGGCGATGCCGCGCAGATCTTCGTGCCGATCGACGCCTCGGGCGAGGTCGGCGACACCGTCGCTGCGATCCGCGAGTCCCTCGCCGAGGATCTGCCCGAGGGATGGCGAGCGTGGGTCACGGGTCCGGCGGGCTTCACGGCGGACCTCGTGGCCGGGTTCCTCGGCATCGACGGTCTCCTGCTGGGGGTCGCCCTCCTCGCCGTGTTCGTGATCCTCGTCATCGTCTACCGCTCGCCACTGCTGCCCGTGCTGGTGCTCACGACGTCGGTCTTCGCCCTGTGCGCCGCGCTGCTCACGGTGTGGTGGCTGGCGTACGCGGGCATCGTGGTGCTCAACGGGCAGGTGCAGGGCATCCTCTTCATCCTCGTGATCGGCGCGGCCACGGACTACGCCCTGCTCTACGTCGCGCGCTACCGGGAGGCGATCGCCACGGGGGCTCAGCGATGGGATGCGACCACCAGGGCCTGGCGCGCGGCGTTCGAGCCCATCCTCGCCTCGGGTGGCACGGTCATCGCCGGCCTCCTGTGCCTGCTGCTGTCGGACCTGGCCACCAACCGGGCGCTCGGACCGATCGCCGCGATCGGCATCGTCTTCTCGATGCTGTCGGCGCTCACCTTCCTGCCCGCGCTCCTGGCGCTGTGCGGACGGGCGGCGTTTTGGCCCTTCATACCGAAGCGGCCGCTCACCATGATCCCGGACGACCCCACCGCCCCGGTCACCGGACTGTGGCCGCGCCAGGCCCGGTTCGTGGCCCGGCACGCGCGGGCCGTGTGGGTCGTGTGCACGATCGTGCTCCTGGCGGGAGCCGTCGGGGTCACGCAGCTGAAGGCGGACGGCGTGCCGACCAGCGATCTCGTGCTCGGCGCATCCGAGGCGCGCGACGGTCAGGCCGAACTGGCGGAGCACTTCCCCGCCGGATCCGGGTCACCCGTGTACGTCATCGTGCCGGAAGACGACCTCGCCTCGGCCGCGGAGCTCGTGGCGGACTCCCGCGGAGTCGAATCGGTCGCGGTCGCCTCAACCGACTCGCCCACGGGGCAGGCGCAGGTGACCGTCGAGGAGGGCGCGGCGGTGCTCACGGCGGTGGGCCCGCCGGGGACGCCGGCGCCCGAGCCGACCGTCGCCGACGGAGACGTCCTCGTCATCGGCACGCTGACCGATGCCGCCGACTCCGTTGCCGCGGAGGACACGGTGCGGCAGCTGCGCGTCGACCTCGACGAGACGCTGGGCGAGCACGTGGCGGTCGTCGGCGGGGAGACCGCGACCGACATCGACACCAATGACACCTCCACGCGCGACCGCACCGTCATCATCCCGGTGATCCTCGCGGTCATCCTGGTGATCCTGATGCTGCTGCTGCGCTCGATCCTCGCGCCGGTGCTGCTGATCGGCACCGTGATCCTCTCGTTCGCCACCGCTCTCGGGGTCAGTGCCCTCGTCTTCAACGGCCTGTTCGGCTTCCCCGGGGCGGACCCCGCGGTCCCGCTCTACGGATTCGTGTTCCTCGTCGCCCTCGGGGTGGACTACAACATCTTCCTCATGTCCCGCGTGCGCGAGGAGTCCCTCACCCACGGCACGCGGCCCGGCATCCTGCGCGGCCTGGTGGCCACGGGTGGGGTGATCACCTCGGCCGGGCTCGTGCTCGCGGCCACCTTCGCAGCACTGGGGGTCATCCCCATCCTCTTCCTGGCGCAGATCGCGTTCCTCGTCGCGTTCGGGGTGCTGCTGGACACCTTCGTGGTGCGGTCGCTCCTGGTGCCCGCCCTGTCCTATGACATCGGCCGCGCGATCTGGTGGCCCTCGAACCTCTGGCGCAGGGACGAGCCGGCCCCTGAAGCGCCCGCGCCGGTCGCCGATGACGGACGCCCGCTCACACGCGAGGAGTACCGGCGTACGCTCGGAACATGAGCAAGGCACTGTTCATCGTCGATGTGCAGAACGACTTCACCGAGGGCGGCGCGCTGGGCGTCGAGGGCGGGGATGCCGTGGCCCACGGCATCTCGCGGTACCTCGCGGCGCACGCAGGGGAGTACGCCCTCATCGTCGCCTCTCGTGACTGGCATCACGGCGAGGGCGACAACGGGGGACATTTCCACCCCGAGCCGGACTTCGTCGACACGTGGCCGGTCCACTGCGTGGGCGGCACGACCGGCGCCGAATACGATCCCGGCCTGGACACGGCGGCAGTGACACACCACGTCAAGAAGGGGCAGGGCAAGCCGGCGTACTCCCTCTTCGAGGGGAGGACGGATGACGGGGAGAGCGTCTCGGAACTGCTCGAGGCCCACGGCGTCGTCGACATCGACGTGGCAGGGATCGCGACGGACTACTGCGTGCGGGCATCCGCGTTGGACGCGATCGAGCACGGTCGTCACGTCCGGATCCTCACCGACCTCGTGGCGGGCGTGGCGAAGGACTCTAGCGACGCGGCGCTCGCCGAACTCGCCCACGCGGGCGCAGAGCTCGCGGTCGCGGGCGGGGGAGAGGCGTCGCCCGGTGCCTGAGCCGCACGGTACGCGCTAGCCTCTGGTTCGTGCCACAGATCCGCGCGCTCACGCCCGACGACCACGACCGCTGGCTGCCCCTGTGGCGCGGGTACCTGGAGTTCTACGAGGCGGCGCTGGGCGAAGAGCAGACCGTGCTGACCTGGAATCGGCTCGTGGATCCGCAGTTCCCGGTCCATGGCGCCCTCGCAAGCGACCACCGCGGCCACGCGGTCGGGTTGGTTCACTGGCTGACCCATCCCGCGACGTGGTCCTCGGGCCCGTACTGCTACCTCGAGGATCTCTTCGTGGCACCCGCCGCTCGCGGGTCGGGAGCGGGCCGCGCGCTGATCGCGCACGTGACGCAGTGGGCCCGCGCCCACGACGCGGCGAAGGTGTACTGGCTCACCCGCCACGACAATGCAACCGCCAGGGCGCTCTACGACCGGGTCGCCCACAGCACCGGCTTCGTGCACTACGAGATCCGGACGGACTCGTAGCGCGGCCCGTCCGGGCGAGTGCCGACCGCGGCTCAGGACCCGTTCAGCCGGGATCGCAGTGCGCGCGCGATGTCGCCGGCCGCGGCGACCTGATCCGGCGTGAGGGCGTCGATGAAGAGGTCCCTGATCGCACGGAAATGAGGGGCCGTCGCCCGGCGGAACGCGTCAGCGCCGGCAGCGGCGAGGACGACCTCGGCGCCGCGGTTGTCGGTGAGGCATTCCTCGCGGGCGATGAGACCCCTCCGCTCCATCCGGCCGAGATGATGTGAGAGCCTGCTGCGCTCCCAGGCGATCTGGGCGGCGAGTTCCGAAGACCGCAGTCGGTGAGCAGGAGCCTCGCTCAAGGCCAGCAGGACGACATAATCGCCCGGTGACAGACCCGTATCCGTCTGCAGTCGTCGGCCCAGCTCCGTCCTGACCGCCTCGGTGGTCTCGACGAAGTCTCGCCAGATGCGGAGTTCGTCGGAGCTCAGCGTGCTCCCGCGCTGTCGTGACGATGCCATAGGACACCTCCTGTGATTGACATGTCAATTATATCCGTGCATACTGATCAATCGCTATTGACGTGTCAACTGAAAATGGAGGATCAGTCAGATGGCCGACATCGAATTCGGGCTGGACACCTTCGGCGATGTGCCGATGGACGACAGCGGCGCTCTGCAGACGTACGGCTCCGCCATCCGCCAGACGGTCGACGAGGCGATCCTCGCCGATGAGCTCGGCGTGGACGTCTTCCTCGTCGGCGAGCACCACCGGCCCGAGTACGCGATCTCCAGCCCCGAGACCGTGCTGGCCGGCATCGCCACCCGCACATCGCGAATCCGGTTGGGCTCGGGCGTCACGGTGCTCAGCTCCGACGACCCGGTGCGCGTGTTCCAGCGGTTCGCAACGGTCGACGCCCTCTCGCACGGACGAGCCGAAGTGATCCTGGGCAGGGGCTCCTTCACGGAGTCGTTCCCGCTCTTCGGGTACGACCTAGCCGACTACGACGTGCTGTTCGAGGAGAAGCTCGAGCTGTTCGCCCAGCTCCTCTCCGAGGATCCGGTCACGTGGTCGGGGACCACCCGCGCGCCCCTGGTGGAAGCCGACGTGTTCCCCAAGACCGACTCCGGGCACCTGCGCACCTGGGTTGGCGTCGGCGGCTCGCCGCAGTCGGTGATCCGCACCGCGCGCTACGGCTTCCCGCTCATGCTGGCCATCATCGGCGGCGCTCCTGAACGGTTCGCTCCCTACATCGAGCTCTATCGCCGGGCGGCCGAGCAATTCGGCACAGTGGCGCACCCGGTCGGCATGCACTCGCCCGGCTTCATCGCCGAAACCGACGAGGAGGCGCGTGAGCTCGTCTGGCCGCATTACCGCGTCATCCGCGATCGCATCGGCGCCCTGCGGGGGTGGCCTCCCGTGCGGAGGGCGGACTATGACGCCGACATCGCGCACGGCTCGATGTACATCGGGTCACCCGAGACGGTCGCGCGCAAGATGGCGCACGCCATCAGGGCGCTGGGCGTGGGACGGTTCGACCTCATCTACACCACCGGCGCGATCCCGGCGCCCGCGAGACTGCGGGCGGTCGAACTGTACGGATCCCGCGTCGTCCCTATGGTCCGCGAGCTGCTCGCCGAGCAGGCCGCCGGCGGAGAGGACGCGGCGTGACGGACCGTCCGGGAGAAGCGGGGGGCGTGAGGACCCTGGGCATCCTCGGTGCCGGCAAGGTCGGCACGGTGCTCGCCCGGCTCGCCGTCGGCGCCGGATACCGCGTGCTCATCGCGGGCTCCGGCGACCCGGCGAAGATCTCCCTCACGGTGAGCGTCCTCGCCCCCGGGGCGATCGCCACCACGGCGCAGACCGCTGCGCGCGAAGCGGATGTCGTGATCCTCGCCCTGCCCCTCGGCAAGCTCCGCAGCATCCCCGCCGATGCGCTGAGGGGAAAGCTCGTCATCGACGCGATGAACTACTGGTGGGAGGTCGACGGGATGCGCGACGACCTCGGCGACCCCACGGTCTCGACCAGCAGCCTGGTCCAGGACTTCCTCTCGGGCGCGCGCGTGGTGAAGGCGTTCAATCACATGGGGTACCACGATCTGGAGGCCGAGGCACGCGGCGCGGGCGAGCCGGGCCGCAAGGCGATCGCCGTGGCCGGCGACGAGCCGGCGGATGTCGCCACCGCCTCCCGGATCGTCGATGCGCTCGGCTTCGACCCGCTCGAGGCGGGGCGCCTGGCTGACGGGGTCCGCCTGCAACCCGGCGCCGAAGCATTCGGGGCCGACGTCGAAGCGGACGAACTGCGGGCGATCATCGATCGCTTCCGCACTGTGGAGTGGGCCCCGTGGGGCTCGAACCCACGACCCGCGGATTAAAAGTCCGATGCTCTACCGACTGAGCTAGAGGCCCTCAGCCGTCAAGCCTAACTTGCCGTGGGTCCCTCCGAGGGCCGCCTCACCGGTTGCCCTTGCCGTTGTTGCCGCCCGGGCCGTTGCCGTTCCCGCTGTTGCCCTTTCCGTTGCCGCTGTTGCCGTTCCCGTTGCCGCTGTTGTTCCCGGGGCCACTGTTCGGGTTGTCGCCGCTGGTGTTGGCCGGCACCGTGGTCGGGGGTGCTTGCTCGCTCGGGATCGGCGCCTCCTCGCTCGGGATCGGCGCCTGTTCCTCCTGGAGCACCGGGGCCGGCGTCGTGGTGGACGGTGCCGGACTCACGGCGCCGGAGGGCAGTCCCGAGAGCCACAGCGCACCGACGAGCATTCCGAGCAGCGCCAGGAACGAGCCCACACCCGCGCCGATCAGGCGGCGACGGCGGGCAGCATCGCCCCCGCGCGTGACGGCGGGCGCCGGCGGTCGACGCCGCGCGGAACCACCGGCCGCGCGCGCATCCCGACGCCGTGCGACCGGCGGCACCGGAGCCGGCATCCTCTCCGTCGCCGCGGTGCTCTCGCCGGCAGGCGCCTGCGGGGGCAGTTCCACGGGGGCTGTCGCGACGTCCACGATCGACGCGACGTCGACCGTCGCGGGCGCGACGGTGCGTGCCAGCGCGATGGCGACGTCCAGCGCGGTCGGGCGGTCGTCGGGGCGCAGGGCCGTCATGCCGCGCAGCAGTCCCTGCCATGCGGCCGGCAGGTCGGCCGGCACCTCGGGTGGCGCCACCAGCCGCGCGACCACCGTTCCGATGCCTTCCGCGTCGGCGAACGGTCGTCGCCCGGTCAGCGCCTCCAGCAGCAGCAGGCCGAAGGAGTAGATGTCGGCCGGCGGCGCCGGCGTGGCACCGCGGGCCTGCTCGGGGGCGACATACGCCGCGGTCCCGACCAGCAACCCGGGAGTGGTGACACGCGTGGAGTCGCGCAGATACGCGATGCCGAAATCGGCGAGCTTGGCGCGCCAGGTGCGCCCCGGCAGGGGGGATGCCTCCAGGAGCACATTGGACGGTTTGATGTCGCGGTGCACGATGCCCGCGGTGTGCGCGACGTGGAGTCCTTCGGCGAGGTCCATCGCGATCATCCCGACCGTCTCGATCCCGACGGGTCCACGCGCGATGAGATCCCGGAGAGTGATGCCGTTGACGTGCTCCATCACGAAGTAGCTGGCGTCGTCTTCGGAGACGTGCGCGTCGTACACGGTCACCAGGGCGTGGTGACTGACGGATGCCAGGAGCGTGGTCTCGGACAGGGCGCGCTCCACCGATCCGATGCCGTCGGTCGTGTCGCGGAAGACCTTGACCGCCACCGTGCGCTGGAGGTGATTGTCCAAGGCGCGGTACACCCGCGCCATGCCGCCTTCGCCGATCCGCTCGAGCAGCTGGTACCGCCCGGCCAGCAGCTCACCGGTCGAAAGCGCGTCGGATTCGCGCACGTCGGTCATGATCCTCCCCGTCGCGGACCGCTGTGGAGGGAGTGCACGGCGGTCCGGACCTCCCCCAACGTAGGAGCCGCAGGAAATCGGCTCCACGGCCTTGACGCGGTGCCGATTCGATGCAAGCGGCCTCGGCAGACAGGCCGGGAGGGCCCGTGACGACGGTCTGAGGCATGCTGGAGGACATGGTGATCGACGGTCTGGATGTGCCCAAGGACGCGTCCGCCCCCGTGGACCGCGTCGGTGAGCTGTTGCAGCGCATCGCCTCGGGCGAGCAGGCGGCGCTGGCGCGCCTGTACGACCTGCTCTCGCCGCGTGTGTTCGGTCTGATCCTCCACCGGGGTCTCGACCGCGACGGGGGCGAGGAGGTGCTCGAGGCGGTGTTCGTCGATGTGTGGACGACGGCGTGGCGCTTCGACCCCGTCGCCGAAGCGGGCAGGGAGTGGGTGCTGGCGATCGCGGAGAGGCACGCCGCCGAGGCGGCCGGACGTCCCGCCGGCGACGACCAGCCGATGCTGCGCCGTGAGCGCCGAGGCGCCGCGCCGACGGCGGACGCGCCGCCGGCGGACGAGCGCACGCGGGAGGAGGTGCCCCCGCTGAGAACCCGATCCACGGTTCTGACGCGGATCTCTGGGACACCGCGGCTTCCCCCTGTCGATGCCGCCACCGCCGCCCAGGCGCCGCCTGGGGTGCCGTGGACAGCTCCGGACTCTGTCGACGCTGAGGAGTCCTTCGTCGAGCCCGCGCCCACGACGGCGACGATCCAGGCGGTCGAGCGCCGCAACTGGACCCGCGGAGTCGTGGGACTGGTGGCGGCCGTGGTGCTGCTCGTCGCCGTGGGCTTCGCAGTGGCCACCCTCAACGAGTACGTGAACCGTCCGCCCGAGGTCGCCGCCCTGCAGCAGATCCAGGATGCGCCGGATTCGCAGACCGCGACCGAGGAACTGACCGATGGTGGAGCGGCCACGGCGCACTGGGCGCCATCGGTGGGCCGTGCCGTCGTGGAGGCGACCGGTCTTCCGGCGATCGACCGCGACCGCACTTTCGAGCTGTGGCTGCTCCGCGACGGCGACGAGATCCCGGCCGGCACCTTCCGCGCCGGCGCCGACGGCGCGGCGACCGTCCTGCTGAAGGGCGAGCTCGCTCCCGGCGACACCATCGTGATGACCGTGGAGCCTGCCGGCGGCGCGCCCGAGGGCGAGGCGTCCGGCGAGCGCATCGTCGAGATCCCGACGGACTGAAGGCCGCCAGCCGCGGCCGGGCGCTAGCCTGAAGACGTGGCATCCGCCTCGCAGACGACCCAGACCCTCGCGCACCTGCGCCGTGCACGCGACCTCATGGACCGCGATTACGCGCAGCCGCTGGACGTGCCCACCATGGCGGCGGCCGCGCACATGTCTCCGGCGCACTTCTCGCGGGAGTTCAAGGCTGCGTACGGCGAGACGCCGTACGGGTATCTCATGACCCGCCGCATCGAACGGGCCATGGCGCTGCTGCGCGACGGGATCTCCGTGACGGATGCCTGTGTCGCGGTCGGCGCCACCTCGCTCGGCTCGTTCAGCTCGACCTTCCGCGACATCGTGGGGGAGTCGCCGAGCTCGTATCGGGCGCGCTCCCACGACGCGGCCGAGGCGATGCCGCTGTGCGTCGCGAAGATCCTCACTCGGCCCACACGCTACGCCTGACCGACCGGCGGCCCACCGGTGAACCGAGCACGATCGGAGAAGCACCCGCTGCCGGTCGCGCCGTAGCCTGACGGACATGACGAACATCTCACTGGCCTACAGCCCCATCACCGTCGACGACGTCGACGCCGCCATCCCCTTCTACCGCGACGGACTCGGACTGGAGATCGTCAACGACGTCGCGTACGACGGCCACCGCTGGGTGAGCTTCGGCTTCCCCGGTCAGCCCGGGCTGTCGCTGGTCGTGTCGGATCCGACCGCGGGGCGTTCGCCCGAGGACGGCGAAGCACTCCAGCGCCTCGTCGTGAAGGGATCCGGTCCCGGGCCCTACGTCTTCACGACGACGGACCTGGACGCGACGTTCGAACGGCTGCGCTCGTTCGGCGCCGAGGTGCTGCAGGAGCCGAAGGAGCAGGGCTGGGGTCCTCGTGACGCCGCCTTCCGGGACCCGGCCGGCAACCACATCCGGATCAACCAGGTCTGAGCGGGGCGTCGACCTTGTGCCTGCCCTGGGCCGCAGCGCTGGAGCGCGAGCCGGCGCTCGTCGCGGCGAGTAGCCTGGACCGAATGAGCGACTCGTCTCGGGAGTTCCACAAGCCCGTCCGCCGGCCGGCGGAGCTCTTCGACCGCGTGTTCTCGGCCGAGGATCCCGCCGAGGTGTCGCGCGTCGCGCACACCACGGCGCACGCGCTGCTGGCCCGGGTGCGGGCAGACCCCGATGGGGCGATCGTGGATCGCCTCGTCGCCTTCACCGACGAGCACGGCATCGACGACATCGCCGAGCTCTGGTCGCGCTCTCCGGCGCGGACTCTGCCCGGTGCGCTGTGGCGGCTGTACCTCGTGCAGCTGATGATCCACGACGACCCGCGCACGGCCGCCCTGCTCTACGAGCGCGGCCGCGCCGAACTCGCGTCCGCTGACGACGTGGTGGCGGGGGCGCCCTCGCCGGCTGGGCCGGAAGAGCTGGTGGCGCTCGTCGACACCATCCTTCGCGGGCTCTTCGAGGGCGACTTCGCCGTCGCGCTGGACCGGGCCGCGGCGTTCTGCCGCGTGCAGGCGTCCGGTGCGACCCACCTGGCGGACGACTACGAGGCCACCGAGCCCGAGCGCGCGTCGGCGTTCACCACGCGGGCCCTGCGGCTGTCGGACTACGCGGCGGACCTCACCGTCTGCGCCGGGCTGTGGCGCCGTGACGCGCTGAGCTGAACACCGCGCCCGCGAGGGCCGGGCATGACGACGATCCCGGACATGAAAGAGCCGGGCCGCAGAACGCCTCTCGGCGCAAGGCCGCTCGCAGCGGCAGAAGATGGAGCCCGGGGTTACTGCGGCCCGGCTGTTCCAGTGTAACCGAGGGGAGGGGCGTGGCATTCCCACGCCGTAGGCTCGGGGCATGACCTTGCGATTCGCGCTCGTGATCGACCCCGCCGCCGCCGACGATCCGCGCACCGACTTCGCCGGATCGTTCCGCGTCATCGACCCCTCGGCGCCGGCCCTCAGCGTCGGAGAGCTGAGCACGCAGCGAGGCGACGGCATCTTCGAATCGATCGCGGTCGTGGACGGCCACGCGCAGGAGACCGAGGCCCACCTGGAGCGGCTCGCGCATTCGGCCCGGATCTGCGATCTGGCCGCGCCGAACCTCGCGCAGTGGCGCCAGGCGGTCGCCGTCGCCGCGGCGCACGCCCCTGGTGAGGGGGAAGGTGTCATCAAGCTGATCCTCAGCCGCGGCGTGGAGCACGGGCCCGCGCCGACCGCCTGGGTCACCGTGGCCCCTGCGGCAGACAACACCGCCGCGCGCGAGCAGGGGATCCGGGTGGTCACACTGGACCGCGGCTACGGCATCGCCACCCCGGCCGCCGCTCCCTGGCTTCTGCTGGGCGCGAAGACGCTCTCGTACGCGGTGAACATGGCCGCACTGCGAGAAGCGCGAAGACGGGGGGCCGATGACGCGATCTTCGTGACCTCCGACGGCTTCGTGCTCGAGGCCCCGACGGCGTCCCTGATCCTGCGCATCCAGGGTCGGTTCCTCACCCCCGCGCCGAACGGCGGGATCCTCCACGGCACGACGCAGCTGAGCCTGTTCTCGCATCTGGAGGAGCAGGGGTACGAGACGGCCTACGCGATGCTTGACGTGAGTGCCCTACAGGAAGCGGATGCCGCATGGCTGGTCTCGAGTGTGCGCCTGGCCGCGCCCATCACGGCGATCGACGGCGTCGCGGTCCCGGTGGACGCCCCGCTGACGGCATCCTTCAACCGCTACCTGCTCAGCCCCCGGGACTGAAACGACGAAGCCCCCGCCGGTGGCGAGGGCTTCGGGAGGCCGTGGAAGCGACTTATCCGAACCGGCCGGAGACGTAGTCTTCGGTGGCCTGCACCGAGGGGGTCGTGAAGATGGCAGTCGTGTCGTTGTACTCGATCAGCTTGCCGGGCTTGCCGGTGCCGGCGATGTTGAAGAATGCGGTCTTGTCGCTCACGCGCGACGCCTGCTGCATGTTGTGCGTCACGATCACGACGGTGTACTCGTTCTTCAGTTCCCCGATGAGCTCCTCGATCGCGTAGGTCGAGATCGGGTCCAGCGCCGAGCACGGCTCGTCCATCAGCAGCACATCGGGCGCCACGGCGATCGCGCGCGCGATGCACAGGCGCTGCTGCTGGCCGCCCGACAGGCCCGAGCCGGGCTTGTCGAGACGGTCCTTGACCTCGTTCCAGAGGTTCGCGCCGCGCAGCGACTTCTCGACGAGCGCGTCGGCGTCCGACTTCGCGATGCGCTTGTTGTTGAGCTTGACGCCGGCCAGCACGTTCTCGCGGATCGACATCGTGGGGAAGGGGTTCGGGCGCTGGAAGACCATGCCCACCTGGCGGCGGACCAGCACGGGGTCGACCCCCGCGCCGTACAGGTTGTCGCCGTCGAGGAGGACCTCACCCTCGACACGGGCGCCGGGGATGACTTCGTGCATGCGGTTCAGGGTGCGCAGGAACGTGGACTTGCCGCAGCCGGACGGCCCGATGAAGGCCGTGACGCTCCGTGGCTCGATCGAGAGGGAGACGCCTTCGACGGCGAGGAAGTCGCCGTAGTAGACGTTGAGGTCATTGACTTCGATGCTCTTGGACAAGGCGGTTCTTTCGGGTCGGGGGTCAGCGGCCGGTCTTCGGCGAGAACACCTTGGCGATGATCCGGGCGATGAGGTTCAGGACCATCACGATGAGGATGAGCGTGAACGCTCCCGCCCACGCGCGGTCGACGTATGCCTCGGGCGGGATGCCCTGGTTCATGTACTCGGTGTACGTGAAGACGGGGAGGGTCTGCATGCGGCCGTCGAACAGGTCGTAGTTCATGCTGTTCGTGAAGCCGGCGGTGATGAGCAGGGGCGCCGTCTCGCCGATGACGCGCGAGATCGACAGCATGATGCCGGTCGTGATTCCGGCGATCGCGGTGGGCAGCACGACCTTGACGATCGTGAGCCACTTCGGAACGCCCAGCGCATAGGCCGCCTCGCGGAGCTCGTTCGGTACGAGCCGCAGCATCTCCTCCGTCGAACGTACGACGACGGGGATCATCAGCACAGCCAGCGCGATGGACCCCATGAAGCCCATGCGGATGCCGGGGCCGAGGAACAGCGCGAACAGTGCGTAGGCGAACAGGCCTGCGACGATCGAGGGGATGCCGGTCATGACGTCGACCAGGAATGTGATGCCGCGCCCGAGGCGCTTGCCCTCGCCGTACTCGACGAGGTAGATCGCCGCCATGAGTCCGATGGGGATGGAGATCAGCGCCGCCATGCCGGTGATGAGCACCGTGCCGACGATCGCGTGCAGAGCGCCGCCGCCCTCACCGACGACGTTGCGCATCGAGCTGGAGAAGAACTCGGCATCGAAGCGTGCGATCCCCTTGACGATGACCGTCCAGGCGACCGACACCAGCGGCACCATGGCCACGATGAAGGCGGAGGTCACGATGCCGGTGATGAGGCGGTCGACCGCCTTGCGGCGGCTCTCGACGATCGCGGAGATCGTGAAGATGAGCACCAGGTAGACCAGGCCCGACGAGACCAGCCAGCCGGCGAGGTTCAGATCCTCCTGCGAGCCCAGCGCGATGATCGCGAAGACGACGAGCATCACGACCAGCGAGCCGGCGACGAGCCCCCACACGGCCCACGTGGGGAGCCGGCCGGTCGTGAGCTGCGATCGCGTGGGGATGACGTCGGCGGTCGGAGGCGTAGCGGTGATGGTCATCAGTTGGCCCCAGAGAATTCCTTGCGGCGGTTCACGATCCACCGCGCGATGAAGTTGACGGCGAACGTCACGATGAACAGGATCAGGCCCGTTGCGATCAGGACGTTGATGTTGGTCCCGTATGCCTCGGGGAAGGTCAGGGCGATGTTCGCGGCGATCGTCGACGGATTGGTCGACGTGAACAGCTCGAAGGTGACGGTGCCGGTGGCCGAGAGGACCATCGCGACCGCCATGGTCTCACCGAGCGCGCGGCCGAGGCCGAGCATCGACGCCGAGACGATACCGCTGCGGCCGAAGGGCAGCACCGCCATGCGGATCATCTCCCACCGCGTGGCGCCGAGGGCCAGTGCCGCCTCCTCGTGGAGGACGGGGGTCTGCAGGAAGATCTCACGGCAGATGGCGGTGATGATCGGGACCACCATCACGGCCAACACGATGGCGGCGGTGAAGATCGTGCGTCCGGTGGCCGACACGTCGCCGCCGAAGAGCGGGAACCAGCCCATGTTGGCGTTCAGCCACACGTACACCGGCTGCACCGCGGGGGCGAGGACGAGGATGCCCCACAGGCCGAAGACCACCGAGGGGACCGCCGCGAGCAGATCGACGATGTAGCCGAGTCCCTGCGCGAGACGGCGGGGAGCGTAGTGGGAGATGAAGAGGGCGACGCCCAGCGAGAGCGGGACGGCCATCACGAGGGCCAGCAGCGCGGCCCAGATGGTGCCGAACAGCAGCGGCCAGACGTAGTCCCAGAAGTTCGTGGTGAGGAGCGAGGCGTCCTCGGTGTTCGCGCCGATCGCGGGGATCGACTGGACGATCAGGAAGATCGCGACGGCGGCGAGGGTGACGAGGATCATGGATCCGGCCGCGAGAGCCGTACCGGAGAACCACCGGTCGCCCGGGCGCTGTCTGGCCGGGATCTTCGTCGCGGCGGGGGCGGTGGCTGTCATCTCATCCGTCCTGGTCGGGGAATCATCGTGTGATCCGCATCAGGCCCCGGACGCGCGTGGGGCGTCCGGGGCCGATGAGGGTGTCAGCTGATCTGGTCGATCGCCGCCTGGGACTGCTCGGCGAGCTCGGGCGAGATCGGGGCGCTGCCGGCGTTGTCGGCCGCGGCCTGCTGGCCGGCCTCGCTCACCGCGGTCGAGAAGAAGCCCTTCACGAGCGGGGCGATCTCGGCGTCCTTGTACTCGACGCAGCCGATGAGGTAGCTCACCAGCATGACCGGGTAGGCGCCGGACTCCTCGGTGGTGCGGTCGATCTCGAACGCGAGGTCGGTCGGTGCGCGACCCTCCTCCAGCGGCGAGGCGTCGAGCGCCTTCGCCGCGCCCTCGGCCGAGGGCTCGACCCACTCGGAGCCGACCTGGACGTTCACCGCCGTGAGGTCGGTCGTCTGCGAGTGGTCGGCGTAGCCGATCGTGCCGTTGCCGCCCTTGATGGCGTTGACGACGCCCGAGGTGCCCTGCGCGGCCTCGCCGCCCTGGACCGGCCACTCCTCGACCGAGCCGTAGGTCCAGACGTCACCGGCGGTCTGCGACATGTAGTCGGTGAAGTTCGCCGTGGTGCCCGACTTGTCGGAGCGGTGGACGGGGGTGATCGCGAGGTCGGGCAGGGTCACGCCCGAGTTGGTCGCGGCGATCGCGGGGTCGTTCCAGGTGGTGATCGTGCCGGCGAAGATGCCCGCGATCGTGGCCGGGTCGAGGTTGAGCTCGTCCACACCCTCGACGTTGAACGCGATGGCGATCGGCGAGACGTAGGCCGGGATCTCGACGAGGTCGGACCCTTCAGCGCAGGCGTCGAACGTGCCGGCCTCGATCTCCTCGAGCTTGAACGCGCGGTCCGAGCCCGCGAACTGCACGGCGCCGGACTGGAACGACTCGCGGCCGGTGCCCGAGCCCTGCGGGTCGTAGTTCACCGTCACGTCGGGGTTGGCCGTCTGGAACTCTGCGGTCCACGCCTGGATGGCGACCTGCTGCGACGTCGCGCCCGAGCCGTTCAGCGTGCCGCTGAGCGTCGGGCCCTCGCTGGCGGAGGGGGCGTTGCCGCCGGCGGTCTCGTTGGAGGCGCAGCCTGCGAGGGCGAGGGCCGCGATCGCGGCGACAGCGCCCACCTGGGCGATGCGAGAGATCTTCACTGTGTGAATCCTTCACGTGTCAGGGAAACAGGCCGGACTGGCCTTCGGGTTCGAGCCCGGTGCGGGGCTCGATCTGAAACGTAGGCTCGGACTCTTAAGAGAGTGGGCTGTGCGGGTGAACGGAAGGTGAACGGGATGCCGACATCCATGCACGCCTATCCACGCCGGGCGACCGCTTCCGCGGATTCCCGCGACCGCGGGCGCCGTCTGTTCACCTGCGCCGGGAGGCGCCTTCAGACCTTCGGGACGTGCGTCTCGATGGCGACGATGCCGGAGCCCGGGTTGTCGACGGGGATGTGGACGACGGAGAAGGCCGCGAAGTCCAGCGACGACGCGCTGCCGAGGTACGAGCCGCGGAGCGTGCCCGTGGCCAGCGCCAGCTCGCTGAGCAGTTCGGGGAGCACCGGTCCGTGGCTGCAGAGCACGGCGGGCTTCCGGGCACGCACGCGCTGGCCGACGACCGTGCGGGGGTCGGATCTCCCCTCCTCCCACGCGTCCTGGCTGATGAGCTTGGACGCATCGATCTTGCGGTCCAGCTCGCGGGCGAGGGGAGCGACGGTCTTCTGGCACCGCACGGCGGGACTCGACACGATCTTCCGGACCCCGAAGGCCAGCAGGGGTCCCACAATCGAGCGCGCCTGCTTGCGCCCGCGCGGCGTCAGCGGGCGCGCGGCATCCTTCCCCTCCCACTCGTCACGCGGGACCGCCTTGGCATGACGCAGCACGACGAGCGGAAAGGTGCGGAGCACCTCCTCGTCGATCAGCCGCAGGAAGTTCTCCACGATCTCGACGTCGACGGGATAGCTCAGCCGGCGCAGGGCCTTCTTCGGCGAGACCCACTCGATCGCCGCGATCTCTTTGTTCGGCACGAACGCCGAAGCACGGATGGCGGCGTCGGTCGCCTCTGCGGACCAGTAATGCACGATCTTCGTGCGCTTGCTGGGCAGCCGGTAGCGCGAGATGCCGACCGGCACGCCGAGGGCGACACGGATGCCGGTCTCTTCGTGGATCTCGCGCACCGCGGTCTCGGCGAGCATCTCGCCGGGGTCGACCTTCCCCTTGGGAAGCGTGACGTCCCGATACTTGGTCCGGTGGATGAGCAGCACGCGGACCTTGTCGTCCACGATGCGCCAGACCACTCCGCCGGCGGCGTAGACGGCGGTCTCCGTCATCGCACCGCCCGCGCCCTGCGACGGCGCTGGATGTTCGTCATCGTGCGGTCCTGCAGGTCCAGGAGCGGCTTGCCGTCCTCGTCGTGGTTGTGCCGCACCCATTCGCCCTCAGGGCCGAGGTGCCATGAGCTCGTCGTGTCGCTCATGGCCAGGGTGAACAGGTCGTTCAGTTCCTTGATGTGCGCCGGTGTCGACACGCGCACGAGCGCCTCCACCCGACGGTCCAGGTTGCGGTGCATCATGTCGGCGCTGCCGATGTAGACCACCGGATCGCCGTCGTTCTCGAAGGCGAAGATGCGGGAATGCTCGAGGTAGCGGCCGAGGATCGAGCGGACCGTGATGTTCTCACTCATGCCCGCGACGCCGGGCTTGAGGGCGCAGATGCCGCGCACCCAAACCTCGACCTTCACCCCCGCCTGGCTCGCCCGGTACAGGGCATCGATGATCTGCTCGTCGACCATCGAGTTGACCTTGATGCGCACCGCCGCCGGCCGGCCGTTCAGGGCGTTGCGGCGTTCCTTCTCGATCAGCCGCAGCAATCCCTTGCGCAGGTGCAGGGGAGCCACGAGCAGGCGCTTGAACTTCTTCTCGATCGCGTACCCGCTGAGCTCGTTGAACAGGCGCGTGAGGTCGCGGCCGACGAGGTCGTCGGCGGTGAACAGTCCGAAGTCCTCGTAGATGCGGCTGGTCTTCGGGTTGTAGTTGCCGGTTCCGACGTGGCTGTAGCTGCGCAGCACGCCGTTCTCCTCGCGGATCACGAGGGCGAGCTTGCAGTGGGTCTTCAGCCCGACCAGGCCGTAGACGACGTGCACGCCGGCCTTCTCGAGCTTGCGGGCCCACACGATGTTGTTGGCCTCGTCGAAGCGCGCCTTGATCTCGACCAGGGCGAGCACCTGCTTGCCGGCCTCGGCGGCGTCGATCAGCGCTTCGACGATGGGGCTGTCGCCTGAGGTGCGGTACAGCGTCTGCTTGATGGCGAGCACATGAGGGTCCTTGGCGGCCTGCTCGAGGAAGGCCTGCACGCTCGTCGCGAACGACTCGTACGGGTGGTGCACGAGCACGTCGCCCTTGCGGATCGCCGCGAAGATGTCGGGGCGTTCGTTGTTGTCGCCCGGCTGGAACGCCAGCGCCGTGGTGGGCAGGTGCGGCTTGTAGCGCAGGTGCGGGCGGTCGATGCGGGCCAGGTCGAACAGCCCCCGCAGATCGAGCGGGCCGGGGAGGCGATAGACCTCCTGTT
Organism: Microbacterium timonense; assembly: GCF_900292075.1. GTDB lineage: Bacteria > Actinomycetota > Actinomycetes > Actinomycetales > Microbacteriaceae > Microbacterium > Microbacterium timonense. Next base: position 53,021 of record NZ_OLMV01000008.1, on the reverse strand, counting down.
CGGTGATGTCGAGCTCCTTGATGAGGAGATCGAGCGTCACGTCATCCATGTCGTCGGTGATCTCGAGCCGGATGGGCGGGCCGAACCGGCGGCGCAGCAGCTCGGCCTCGAGCGCCTGGATGAGGTTCTCGGTCTCGTCCTCCTCGATCACCACGTCTTCGTTGCGGGTGAGGCGGAACGCGTGATGGTCGAGCACCTCCATCCCCGGGAAGAGGTCGTCGAGGTGGTTGGAGATGAGCTCCTCGAGCGGCAGATACCGCACGGTGCCCTCGACCGTCGGCAGCTCGACGAACCGCGGCAGCATGGGGGGCACCTTCAGCCGCGCGAACTCCTGCCGCCCGGTGCGGGCGTTGCGGATGCGGATCGCGAGGTTCAGCGACAGCCCCGAGATGTAGGGGAACGGGTGGGCCGGGTCCACGGCCAGCGGCATCAGGACGGGGAACACCTGCGCCTGGAAGTAGTCGTAGAGCTCGGCGCGCTCCTGCTCGCTCAGCGCGTCGTAGGAGAGGACCTGGATGCCGGCATCCGCCAGCGCCGGCTTCACCAGCGACGTCCACGCCTCGGCGTGACGCAGCTGCAGGCGGTGCGCCTCGGCGGAGATGTCGGCCAGGACGCCGGCGGGGGACCGCCCGACGTTGGTCGGAAGCGCGAGTCCAGTGACGATGCGGCGCTTGAGGCCGGCCACGCGCACCATGAAGAACTCGTCGAGGTTGCTGGCGAAGATCGCCAGGAAGTTCGCCCGCTCGAGGGTCGGCAGATCGGGGTCCTCGGCCAGCTCCAGCACCCGCTGGTTGAACGCGAGCCAGCTCAGCTCACGATCAAGGTAGCGATTCTCCGGAAGCTGCGAGTCGAAGGCCTCGGACACGTCGAAGTCGTCGTCGTCCGCGTCGCCCAGTCCCGCGTCGAGCACCTCGGGTTCGATCATCCCCTCATCATTGCAGGGTCACGTGACGAGAGTGTGAACGATCCTGAGGTGGTCCGGGCGGCCCGGCACGGCGCACTCGGCGCCGAGCGTGTGGTCGTCCGGTCAGGCGCCGGCCCGCTCCCGCGGTGCCGGCTCGGGCTCGTCCTCGTAGACGTTGAAGCGGTATCCGACGTTGCGCACCGTGCCGATCAGCTGCTCCATGTCGCCGAGCTTGGCGCGCAGGCGCCGCACGTGCACGTCGACCGTGCGGGTGCCTCCGAAGTAGTCGTATCCCCAGACCTCGCTCAGCAGCTGCTCGCGCGTGAACACGCGCGACGGGTGCGTGGCGAAGAAGTGCAGCAGCTGGAACTCCTTGTACGTGAGATCGAGCGGCCGCCCGTGCACCTTGGCGGAGTAGGAGGACTCGTCGATGGTGATGCCCGAGGTCTGGATGCGCGTGGACACCTGCTCGGCGGACTGGCGGCCGACGGCGAGGCGGATGCGCGCGTCGACCTCCGCGGGGCCGGCGGTGAAGAGGATGACGTCGTCGACCCCCCAGTCCGGTGAGACCGCGGTCAGCCCGCCCTCGGTGACCACCAGCAGCAGGGGAGCGTCGAGGCCGGTGGTGTTGAGGATCTTGCACAGCGACTTGGCGCCCACGAGGTCCACGCGCGCGTCGATGAAGATGACGTCGGCGCTCGGCGCGTTGACCAGCTGGGCGGGCTCGGCCGGGATCAGACGCACCCGGTGGCTCAGCAGTTCGAGCGAAGGCAGGACGGGACCGCCTCCGTGCGTGGAACTGAGAACCAGGAGCTGTGCCAATGGATCGCCTTCCCGGCGCGTGGGCGCGCGCCGCGAACCCAGTGTAGGGCGTGCGAAAGCAGCGCCCGCGCCGCGTGACGCCCTCGCTCCCACCGCGACGGGTGCAGCGGGGGGCTCGATGAGCCATGATGGACGACGTGGCCGTGCCGGAACTCGCCCCTCGCCGCACCTTCGGCGGCATCGTCGCCGTGTGGGTGCTGGCCGCGCTGATCGCCATCGCGGTGGGCATCTTCTCGACGCCCGATTGGCGCACCGCGTGGCTGGGTGTGGGGCTGGGCGGATGCCTCATCGCCGGGTTCGCGATCCAGCTGTGGAGCGGGCGCTCCCAGGGATTCACCGAGCGCGTGGCGGCGAGCGTCTTCGGCGCCGCGCTGGTCATGGGGGTGATCAGCCTGGGGTTCGGGCTGGCGGCCCTCGTTCCCGGCTAGACTCCTTGTCATGGATCTCGTCGCGCTCGAACTGTTCTACGTGGGCCTGCTCGGTCTGGCGTCGCTCGCGATCGTCTTCGTCTCCGCGGTCGTGATCAAGAACCTCTACCGCGGCCAGCGCTGACGGGTCGCCTCGTGATCGAGATCCCGACAGACCTGCCCGCGGAACTGGTGCCGCTATCGTGGCTGATCGGGCTCTGGGAGGGCACCGGTGTCATCGACTACGGCGATCACTCCTACACGGGCGAGTTCACGCACCGCGTGAGCTTCAGCCATGACGGCGGCGGCTACTTGAACTACTCGGCGGAGGCGTGGCTCCACGACTCCGACGATCCCGGCACGCGCACCCGGCTGGTGGCCGAGCTGGGCTACTGGCGACTGTCCATCCCCGCCACCGACTCCGATGCCGGGCCGGGTCTCCTCCCCGCCGTCGCACCGCCGGTCGCCCGCACCGCAGAAGACATCGAGTCGTTCCGCAATGCCGACGGTGGATTCGACCTCGAGGCGGCGCTGGTGCACGCGGACGGTGTGAGCGAGCTGTATCTGGGGCAGATCAAGGGCCCCCGCATCGACATCGCCACCGACGCGGTGGTGCGCCCGGCGGGCGCGAAGCCGTATGCCGCCGCGACCCGGATGTACGGCCTCGTCGACCGCCACCTGCTGTGGGCCTGGGACATCGCCGCCCTCGGGTACGAGCTGGGCGCTCACGCGTCGGCGCGGCTGGCGCGGGTGGAATGATGAGCGATTCGCCCGCCGCCCGCTTCGCCGGGGTCCCCGGTGCCGTCGTCGACGACGCGGGCCTGCAGCATCTCGGCAGCCCGCTGGTCGAGCAGCGACGCCTGTCCGCCGGTGCCGCCATCGCACCCCTGGGCGACCGCGCCGTGCTCGCGGTCCCCGGCGAGGACCGCCTGAGCTGGCTGGACTCCCTCTCGTCGCAGGCGCTGACCCGGCTGGCGCCGGGCGAGAGCACGGAGCTTCTCATCCTGGACCCGCAGGGTCACGTCGAGCACGCGGCATCCGTCATCGACGACGGTGAGACCACCTGGCTCATCGCCGACCGCGCCGACGCGGCAGGGCTGTACGACTGGCTGCGCAAGATGCGCTTCCGTCTGCGGGTCGATCCGCGCGTGGCTGACGACGTCGCCGTCTTCGGCGGGACGGCGGCCGCCCTGGAGGCGATCGCTCCGGCGTCACCGGCGGGCGTCCCGCTGGTGTGGCGGGACCCCTGGCCGCGGGTCACTCCCGGTGGGCACGCCTACGCTCCGGTGGAGCCCCACCCGGGCGCCGAGCGCGACTGGGCCGAGGCGATCGTGACGCGCGAGGAGGAGCAGCGGATCGCGGATGCTGCGGCCCGAGGCGAGCAGGAACTGGCGGGCATCGCGGCCGCCGAGGCGCTGCGCGTGGCGGCGTGGCGTCCGCGATGGATGACCGACGTCGACGAACGCGCGCTGCCGCATGAGCTGGACTGGCTGCGCACGGCGGTGCATCTCGACAAGGGCTGCTACCGCGGACAGGAGACGGTCGCCAAGGTGCACAACCTCGGCCACCCGCCCCGGCGCCTCGTGGCGCTGCAGTTGGACGGCTCAGGCAGCGTGCTGCCCGAGCGGGGTGCGGCGATCCGGCGGGGCGAGGACGAGGTCGGAGTCGTCACGTCCGTTGCGCTGCACCACGAGGAGGGACCGATCGCGCTCGGCGTGGTGCGCCGCACGACCCCGGTCGACGCGGCGCTCACGGTCGACACCTCCGACGGCCCGATCGCCGCTGCCCAGGAGGTCGTCGTGCCCCCGGATGCGGGGGCGACCGCCGACGTGCCGCGGATCACCCGGCTGTCGCGCCGCGCGTCCGCGCAGTAGGCGCGCGTCCCGGGCCTCGGCGGGGCGGGCTCACGCCGGCGCGACCGCATTCCAGGGCAGCGTGGCCTCACCCAGCTGCCAGCGCGATCGCTCGAGGACGGGCCACCCCGCGCTGTGAAGCGCCGACAGCGCCGTGCGCCAGCGATGCACGGGGCCGAACGGCGACACGTTCGCGGCACGCTCCCACTCGTCGTCCAGCGCCGTGAGGAACGCGTGCACGCGCTCACCGGGGACGTTGCGGTGGATGAGCGCCTTGGGCAGCCGCTCAGCGGCGACGGAAGGCCTCTCCAGTCCCGCCAGGCGCAGCGACACCGTGAACGTGCGGGGCACGGCGTCGGGTCCGATCGCCGCCCAGGTCGCGATGCGGCCGAGCTCGTCGCACGTGCCCTCGACGAGGAGGCCGCCCGGTGCGAGGCGGGTCGCCATCGAGCGCCACGCCGCCGGGACATCGGCCTGGTCGTACTGGCGCAGCACGTTCATCGCCCGGATGATCGCCGGGCGGCGCCCGCCGGCGACGGGCACCTCGAACCCGCCGCGCGCGAAGGACACGTGCGCGTGCGGGGCGAACGGCGTCGATCCCGCCCGCACGCGTTGCAGCTGTGCCCGGGCACCTCTCACGCGGGCAGGGTCGATCTCGAGGCCGAGCACCTCGACGTCGGCCCGCGCCGCCGCGAGCCGCGTCCACAGCTCGAACGCCGTCACGCCGCTCGCCCCGTAGCCGAGATCGATGACGAGCGGGTCAGCGGCACGACGCAGCACCGGGTGCCGGGCGATCCAGCGGTCGACACGCCGCAGGCGATTGGTGCCCGTGGTGCCGCGCGTGATCTGTCCGACCACCGGCCCAGCCGGGGGTCGGACAGAGCTCACGATTCCATCGTGCCATCGGCCGCCTGGGAGCCCGCGTGGAGCGTGACGGGACGTCATCGGCCGGGAGAGGCCGCGCCTGCGCCGATATCATGGGGCGCATGACCGCGCCCTACACGCTGATCCTCCTCCGACACGGCCAGAGCGAGTGGAACAAGACCAACCAGTTCACCGGCTGGGTCGATGTCCGCCTCACCGACCAGGGCAAGGCCGAGGCCCAGCGCGGCGGCGAGCTGCTCGCCGAGTCCGGGATCCTGCCCGATGTGCTGCACACCTCGGTGCTCAGCCGAGCCATCCAGACCGCCGACATCGCGCTGGATGCCGCCGACCGGCTGTGGATCCCCGTGAAGCGGTCGTGGCGACTGAACGAACGCCACTACGGCGCGCTGCAGGGCAAGGACAAGGCGCAGACGCTCGAAGAGTTCGGACAGGAGCAGTTCATGCTCTGGCGCCGTTCCTACGACGTGCCGCCGCCGCCCCTGCCGGCCGATGATCAGTACAGCCAGGTGGGCGACCCCCGCTACGTCGGCATCGACGGCGAGGTGCCCGACACCGAATCGCTCAAGCTCGTGATCGACCGCATGCTGCCCTACTGGCACAGCGACATCGTGCCCGACCTGAAGGCGGGCAAGACGGTGCTGGTCACCGCGCACGGCAATTCCCTGCGCGGCCTGGTCAAGCACCTCGAGGGCATCAGCGACGCGGACATCGCGGAACTGAACATCCCCACCGGGATCCCCCTGGTGTATCGCCTGGACGAGAACCTCGTGCCGCTCGGACCGGGGGAGTACCTCGACCCCGAGGCCGCCGCCGCCGGCGCCGCCGCGGTCGCGAACCAGGGCAACCGCTGACGGCCGGAGAACGTCGAAGAGCGGATGCCCTCCCCACGGGGCATCCGCTCTTCTTCTTCGTGGCCACCGCGACGCGCCGCGGCAGGGCACGCTAGGCCGACGGCGTGATGATGCCGATGGCGTCGGTCGAGCTGGTCCAGTCGCCGGTCGAGAGGTAGGCGACCTTCTTGGCCACCGAGACCGCGTGATCGCCGAAGCGCTCGTGGTACCGGCTTGCGAGGGTCGCGTCGACCGTTGCGGCCGCCTCGCCCTGCCAGCTGTCGCTGAGGACCTTCTCGAACACCGAGACGTGCAGGTCGTCGAGCCGGTCGTCGGCGTTGCGGATCTCGTCGATGAGCTCGCCATCCTGCGTGCGCAGCAGCTCCGCCAGTTGCCGTGCGACCTGGACGTCGAGCTCGCCCATCTTCAGGAACGTCGACTTCAGGCCCTTCGGGATCGCACGCTCGGGGAAGCGCATGCGCGTCAGCTGCGCGATGTGCTCGGCGATGTCGCCCATCCGCTCCAGCGACGCGCTCATGCGCAGGGCGCTCACGACGATGCGCAGGTCACGTGCCACGGGCTGCTGGCGCGCGAGGATCTCGATCGCCAGCTCGTCGAGGGCGATGGCCTTCTCGTCGATGACCGCGTCGGCCTCGATGACCTCCTCCGCCAGGGCGACATCGCTCGTGCCGAATGCCCGCGTCGCCTTGTCGATGGCGACCGTGACGAGCTCGGCGATCTCGACCAGACGCCCCTGCACGTCCTCGAGGGACTGGTGGAAGACTTCGCGCATTCGAGTGCACCTTTCCTGGTTCCCGGGAGGCTGACGCCTGCGCCCCGGTGATTGTCGTCAGGGAAGGTTAACGGATGGTGCTGCGCCGGTGAACAGTGGCGGGATCCTGCGGCGTCGGCTCCCTCGGCGTCGCGGCGGGCCGCAGCCGTGCCCGTACGCTGGTGCCATGGACACGACGCAGCTCGCGCTGCTCGCCCTCGTCGCGGGAATCATCATCGGCGGTTCGATCTGCGCCGTCGTGGTCGCGGCGTTCCGGGCGCGTGCGCGAGCCCGCGCCGTGACGTCGGTGGAGATCCCCGACGGCGTGCGCGGAGTGCTCCACGGGATGGACGACGCGGCCCTCGTCGTCGACGCGTCGTTCACCGTTCTGGCTTCGTCGTCGCCCGCTGCGGCGTTCGACCTGGTCGAGGGCACCGTGCTGCCCACGGACGAATTGCGGTCTCTCGTGCGCCGCGTGCGGACCGGCGACGACGAGGTCGGCCGCGCGGGGGCCACCGAGACGATGCGCCTGCGCCGCGGCGCCCCGCCCGCCGAGCCGCGTCTGGTGGCGGTCCGCGCTTCTCGGATCTCGCCGCGCCTGACCCTCCTCGTGCTGCGCGACATCACCGAGCGTGAGCGGGTGGAGGAGATGCGCCGCGACTTCGTCGCGAACACCAGTCATGAGCTGAAGACGCCGGTCGGCGCTGTCAGCCTGCTCGCCGAGGCGATCGAGTCCGCCGCGGACGATGCGCCCCAGGTGCGGATCTTCGCGGCGCGGCTGCAGGCCGAGGCGTCGCGACTGGCGCTGCTCACGTCGCGCATCATGAACCTCTCTCGCCTGCAGGCGGCCGATCAGCTGCCGGAGCGTGACGTGTCGGTCGACGAGGTCGTGGCGTCGGCGTTGGACGCCCACGCGATCCAGGCCGACTCCGCCGGTGTGGAGGTCGTGCGCGGCGGCGCCCGCGGGCTCTATGTGCGCGGTGACGCCCAAGTGCTCAGCGAAGCGGTCGGCAACCTCATCGCGAACGCCATCGCGTACTCGCCGCAGGGATCCAGCGTCGGCATCGGGGTGAAGTCGGTGGAGGGCATCGTCGAGATCGCGGTGACCGACCGCGGCATCGGGATCTCGGAGGGCGAGCAGGACCGGGTCTTCGAACGGTTCTACCGCGCCGACCCCGCGCGCGCCCGTCGCACCGGAGGGAGCGGCCTCGGCCTGTCGATCGTGAAGCATGCGGTGCAGCGGCACGGTGGTGAGGTGCGGCTGTGGTCGCGCCCGGGGCGCGGCTCGACGTTCACGATCCGGCTTCCCGAGGTCGAGCCGCCGGCGATGGAATCCGAACCCAAGCGGCGACGCAAGAAGAAGCGCCCGGCGACGCCGCCGGATCTGGCCACGGCCCCCACTGCTTCCGTCAGGAATGGAGAAACCGCATGACCCGCGTTCTGATCGTCGAGGACGAGCCGGACCTCGCCGACCCGCTCGCCTACCTCCTTCGCCGGGAAGGGTACGACGTCGAGATCGCCGAGGACGGCCCAGCCGCGTTGACCGCGTTCCGCGAGCGCGGCGCGGACATCGTGCTGCTGGATCTGATGCTCCCCGGGATGCCCGGCACCGAAGTGTGCCGCCAGATCCGGGCCACGTCCGCGGTGCCGATCATCATGCTGACCGCCAAGGACTCCGAGGTGGACATCGTGGTGGGCCTGGAGCTCGGAGCCGACGACTACGTCACGAAGCCGTACTCGGCGCGTGAGCTGCTCGCCCGGATGCGCGCGGTGCTGCGCCGGTTCGCGCAGATGGACGCCGACCTCGAGGACCGTGTGCTGGAGGGCGGGCGCGTCGTCCTGGACATCGACCGGCACACGGTCGCCGTCGACGGCGGCGAGATCAACATGCCGCTGAAGGAATTCGAGCTGCTCGAGGTGCTCATGCGCAACGCGGGCCGTGTGCTCACCAGGGGTCAGCTCATCGACCGGGTGTGGGGGAGCGACTATTTCGGCGACACCAAGACGCTGGATGTGCACATCAAGCGCATCCGCTCGCGCATCGAGAAGAACCCCGGCTCGCCGGAGATGCTGGTGACGGTGCGTGGTCTGGGCTACCGCTTCGAGGGGTGAGCCGCGATGATGCGAAGAAGAGGGCGCCCCGACCGGGGCGCCCTCTTCTTCACGTCTGCGCGCTCGCTCAGGGAACGAGCGGCGCCAGGTAGTTGAGCTCGCCGTCCAGCACGGGCACAGAGACGAGTACGCCCTCGGCGTCGCCGGACTGGAAGAACGCCGTCATGTCGGTGCCGGGCAGGGCGTCGAGGTCTTCGATGAGCAGCGGCTCGTCATCCTCCGAGCCGAGGCTGACCGTGGTGTTGGCCGGAACCCGCACCGTCAGGGCACTCGTGCGGCTCTCGCTGAGCTCGACGGTGAGGGTGTGCGCCTCGTCGGTCTGGTTGATGAGCGCCGCGACGAAGTTGCCCTCGGTGCCGTCTTCGTTGGCCACGATCTGGGCGTTGCGCACCTCGATCGGGCCGGAGCCGTACACGTTGGTGCCTTCGGCGGCCGAGTACTGGATGGTCGTCGACTGCGGCGACACCATGGCGCAGCCGCTCGCACCGACGACGAGGGCGCCACCGATCGCCAGCGACGCGATCACCCGCCGGGTCCGGGGCTCGAGAGCCACCGCGGAACGTCCGTGCGCAAGACCGTTGCGGCGCTGTATCGAGATCACGGATCCTCCCAAGACGGATGACGGTTCTCCAGCATTCTAGGGGCTCGCGCGCGGGCGCGCGGATCACCCACCGCGCGGGTGCGGGGCCGTCACCAGGGGGAGGGCGGAGAACCTTAGCGTATTTCTCCTGTGGTATCCTGGAGGTTGCCGAAAGGACATAACTCCATGCTTTTTGAGGTTGGCGAGACGGTCGTCTACCCCCACCACGGGGCGGCAACGATCATCGAGGTCAAAGACCGGATCATCAAGGGCGAGACGAAGAAGTACCTGAAGCTGAACGTCACGCAGGGTGATCTCATCATCGAAGTCCCCGCAGAGAACGTCGACCTGGTCGGCGTCCGCGATGTCATCGGCAAGGAGGGCCTCGACAAGGTCTTCGAGGTGCTGCGCGCTCCCTTCACCGAGGAGCCCACGAACTGGTCGCGGCGGTACAAGGCGAACCTCGAGAAGCTCGCCTCCGGCGATGTGATCAAGGTCAGCGAGGTCGTGCGCGACCTGTGGCGTCGAGACCAGGACCGCGGTCTGTCGGCGGGTGAGAAGCGCATGCTCGCCAAGGCGAAGCAGATCCTGATCTCCGAGCTGGCGCTCGCCGAGAAGACCGACGAGGAACAGGCCAGCGTCCTGCTGGACGAGGTCCTCGCCAGCTGAGACATCCGAAACGGCGCCCCACGGGGCGCCGTTTCGCTGTGTGCGCGAACAGGCATGCGCACCCGGCGCGATAGCGTGAGCGGGTGAGCATCACTCCCGTGCCGCGTGTCGGCGTGATCGTGGTGGCAGCCGGGTCGGGCACGCGACTGGGTGCCGGTGAACCCAAGGCGTTCGTCGGCATCGACGGGCGCAGCATCCTGCGCCACGCGCTGGACGGCGTGTTCGACGCGCCTTCGGCCCACGTCGTGGTGGTCGCCCCGCCCGGACGCGAGGGCGACGCCCTGAGTGAGGCGCTGGCCGCCTCGGGGGATCGTCGCGACCTGGTGTCGGTGGTCGCCGGCGGTGGCACCAGGCAGGCGTCGGTCGCGGCGGGCCTGCAGGCGCTGTGGGCCGACGTCGACATCGTGCTCGTCCACGACGCGGCGCGCGCGCTGACGCCGCCGGAGGTGTTCGCGCGCGTCATCGCCGCCGTCGAGGACGGCGCGGCCGGTGCGATCCCGGTGCTGCCGGTGATCGACACGATCAAGCGCGTCGCCGGTGACGAGATTCTCGGCGCGGTCGACCGGGCCGAGCTGGCCGCCGCGCAGACGCCGCAGGGCTTCCGCCGGGACGTGCTGGATGCGGCATACGAGGCCGCCACCCGGGACTACACCGATGACGCCGCCCTCGTCGCCGAGGCGGGGCATGCCGTGGCGGCCGTGCCGGGGCATCCGCTCGCCTTCAAGATCACCACGGCGGCCGACCTGGATCGTGCGCGGCACCTGCTCGCGGCGCCCACCGCTCACCTGCCGGCCCGACTCGAGAACACGCCGCTTCCGCCGCGCGTGGGCGTGGGCACCGACGTGCACGCGTTCGGGGGCGAGGGCGCGCTGTGGCTGGCCGGCCTGGAATGGCCGGGGGAGCCCGCGCTGTCTGGTCACTCGGACGGGGATGCGGTCGCCCATGCGATCGTCGACGCGCTCCTGTCGGCGGCAGGGTTGGGCGACATCGGCACGCACTTCGGAACCGACCACCCGGAGTACGCGGGCGCGCACGCCGACGCGTTCCTCACGCGGACGGCAGGACTGCTGGGCGAGGCCGGCTGGCGGATCGGGAACGTCTCGGTGCAGGTGCAGATGAACCGGCCGCGATTCGCCGCGCGCCGTGCCGAGGCGCAGCGCGTGCTGTCGGAGGCGCTGGGTGGCGCGCCGGTGTCGGTGACGGCGACGACGACCGACGGCCTCGGTTTCGCGGGCCGTGGCGAGGGCGTCTCGGCCTTCGCGGTCGCGCTCGTCATCCCGGCGTGATCCTTACCGTTCAGGACGACGGCGGGCGTCAGAGCGCGCGCGTCATGAAGACCGAGAACGGGTCGGGAGCGTAGTCGCCGAACGGAGGGCAGGGAGCGAAGCCCTCGGACTCGTACAGGCGCTGCGCCGGTGTGAACTCTTTCGTCGCGCCGGTCTCGAGCCAGAGGCTGGCCATTCCCCGGGCACGGGCGTCGGCGATGATGTGCTGCAGCAGAGCGCGACCGACCCCGGTGCCCAAGAAGCGGCCGTCCACGCGCATCGACTTGATCTCGCCGCGCGCACCGTCCAGCGCCTTCAGAGCGCCGACACCCGCCAGCTCGGCATCGACCCACACCGACCAGACCGTCACTGAGGGGTGACGCAAAGCATCCAGATCCAGCGCGTGCACGCTCTCGGGAGGCGAGCTCTCGTGCATCCCGGCCAGGTGGGAGGCGATGAGGCGCCTCGTGGCCTCACCGCTCAGATCGTCGATGCGGATGTCGATGGTGCGCTGCATGTCGCCGCCCAGTGTGCCAGCCTCGCGTTGCGGGGAGGTTTCGCAGCGGAGTTCACGCCTCCACCGCGAACGGTGCCGGGTCGCGCGGAGCGCGCGAGCCCCAGGCCAGCAGCCCCAGGCCCGCCGCCAGCACCATGAGTCCCACGATCGCCAGAGCCGACAGGCGCTCGCCCAGCACGACGATGCCCAGCACGCTCGCCGTCAGCGGTTCGCCCAGCGTGAGGGTCGCTGCCGTCGCCGCCGTCAGTCCGCTCAGCCCCCATGTGAACAGCACGTACGCGACGGCGATCGTGGCCAGTCCCAGCCAGATCGCCATGACGAGGCCCGCGGGCGCCCCGAGCCACGCGAGGTCGACGAAGGGCAGGGCGAAGGCGCACAGGACGGCGGAGCTCGCGCCCATCCCGCCCACAACGGTGAACGGATCCCAGCCGTCATCGAGCAGGCGGCGCTGCGCGTTGGCGATCACGGCGAACGACGCGCCGGCCCCCACGGAACCGGCAAGGCCCAGCGGATCGGTGCCGCCGGAAGCACCCCCGCCGAACCCGAGCAGCACGACGCCGATCGTGGCCAGCGCCGTGGCTCCCATCCACGTCGGTGTCGGCATCCGCCGGGTGAGCGCCCACTCCAACAGGCCCGCGAGGATCGGTGCCGAGCCCAGCGCGACGACGGTGCCCACCGCGACGCCGTTGCGAGCGGTGCCCAGGAAGAAGAGCGGCTGGTACAGCGCCAGGCACGCGCCGGTGAGCACGATGAGGCCGAGCGGGCGCAGGCCGCCGCGGCCAGGGGCGAGCGATCGCAGTGTCGGGGCATCCTTGTCGGTCCGGCGGCGGGCGTGCCGAGCGGCGAGCGTGAAGGCGATGAGCGCCAGCGCGGTCCCGCCGATCACCATGCGCATCACCCCGATCGACAGGGGAGTCGTTCCCTCGGGGCCGAGTGCCTGAGAGGTGCCTGTCGTCCCGAACAGCACGGCGGCGGCGAGGACGGCGAGAACGTGCACCCTCCAGTTCTAGCGGCTGGGACGCAGGGTCGTCGCATTCGCCCGGGCTCGGGGGGCGGGCAGGTGGCCGCCGGTAGGCTGGTGCGGTGACGGTTCAGCTCTATGACACCAAGGCGCAGGCCCTGCGCGAGTTCGTGCCGCTCGACCCCGGAAACGTCACGATCTACGTCTGCGGTCCCACCGTGCAGTCCGGGCCCCATATCGGGCACCTGCGGGGGGCGCTGAGCTTCGACATCCTGCGTCGCTGGCTCGCACACCGGTACGGCCGCGTCACATTCGTCCGCAACGTCACCGACATCGACGACAAGGTGCTCGCGAACGCGACCGACACCGAGCCGTGGTGGGCACTGGCGTACCGCATGGAGCTGGAGTTCACCCGCGCGTACACGGCGATCGGCATCCTCCCGCCGACGTACGAGCCGCGGGCCACGGCCTCCATCCCGCAGATGCAGGAGATCATCCAGCGGCTCATCGATGCCGGACACGCGTATGCCGCGCCGTCCGGAACCGGGGGAACGGATGCCGCAGGCGATGTCTACTTCGACGTCCGATCCTGGCCCGACTACGGGTCGCTGACCCGGCAGAGTCTGGATGCCATGGAGCCGGCCGCCGATGCCGATCCGCGCGGCAAGCGTGATCCGAGGGACTTCGCCCTGTGGAAGGGCGCCAAACCCGACGAGCCGTCGTCGGCCGCGTGGGAGTCCCCCTGGGGACGAGGCCGGCCCGGTTGGCACATCGAATGCTCCGCCATGTCGCGCCGCTATCTCGGCCCGGAGTTCGACATCCACGGCGGCGGGCTGGACCTCCGCTTCCCGCATCATGAGAACGAGCTGGCCCAGTCGACCGCTGCCGGTGACGGGTTCGCGCGGTATTGGGTGCACAACGGCCTGGTGACCGTCGGCGCACAGAAGATGTCGAAGTCGCTGTTCAACTTCATCCTCGCCGAGGACGTCCTGCGCGAGCGCGACCCGCTCGTCGTCCGCTACGCGTTGGCCGCGGCCCACTACCGCTCGAATCTCGACATCACGGCCTCGAGCTTCGACGAGGCCGAGGCGGCGATCGCCCGCATCCGCACCTTTCTGGAGCGCGCCGCGCGCACCCTCCGTGACGACACGGACGACGTGCGCCTGGAGGCGCAGGTGCCGGAGGCGTTCGCGGCGGCGCTGGACGACGATCTGGGCGTGCCCCAGGCCCTGGCGGTGCTCCATGAGACCATCCGCGACGGGAACAGCGCCCTCGACGACGGCGACCGCGAGGCGGCGCTGCGCGCCTTCGCCGACGTCGCCGTCATGAGCGGCGTGCTCGGCATCGACCCGCTCGACCCGCAGTGGCGGTCGGCGGATGCGTCGGCTGAGGCATCGGCTCTCGACGCGCTGGTCCGCACCATGATCGCGCAGCGCGCCGACGCGCGGGCCGCGAAGGACTGGGCGAGCGCCGACCGCATCCGCGATGCCATCGCCGCAGCAGGCATCGCGCTGGAAGATTCCCCAGACGGAACACACTGGAGCTTGATCGATGGCTAAGCCGACACGCCCCGGGGCGGGCAACAGCAAGAAGAAGGGTGCCATGAAGGGCACCGGCGGACACGGCCGCAAGTCCCTGGAAGGCAAGGGGCCGACGCCGAAGGCCGAGGACCGCGCCTGGCACGTCGCCGGCAAGCGCAAGGCGGCCGCCGAGCGGTACGCCGCCGCGGGCGGTCGCGGCAAGCCCGGGCAGCGTCCGCCGCAGGGCTCCAACCCCAACCGCTCGGGCCGCTCCAAGAGCGACGACACCGAGACGGTGACGGGGCGCAACTCCGTACTGGAGGCACTGCGCGCGCGAATCCCGGCGACCGCGCTCTACATCGCGCAGCGCGTCGAGATGGATGACCGCGTCAAGGAGATGCTCGCGATCGCCACTCACCGCGAGATCTCGGTGCTCGAGGTCACCCGCCCGGAGCTGGACCGCATGGCGGGCATCGACGGCGTCCACCAGGGCGTCGCGCTGAAGGTGCCGCCGTACGAGTACGCGCACCCGCAGGACCTCCTGGAGCAGGTGGTCGACCGCGGCCAGGTGCCGCTGCTGGTCGCGCTGGACGGGGTCACCGATCCGCGCAACCTGGGCGCCATCATCCGGTCGACGGCCGCCTTCGGCGGTCAGGGCGTCATCGTGCCGCAGCGCCGGTCGGCCGGGGTCAACTCCGCCGCCTGGAAGACGAGCGCGGGCGCCGCCGCGCGTATCCCGGTCGCCGTGGCGGCCAACCTCACCACCACGCTCAAGGAGTTCAAGAAGCAGGGCGTGTTCATCCTCGGACTCGATGGCGGCGGCGACGTGTCGCTGCCCGCCCTGCAGCTGGCCGATCGCCCCGTCGTCATCGTGGTGGGCTCCGAGGGCAAGGGGCTGTCGCGTCTGGTGACCGAGACGTGCGACCAGATCGTCTCCATCCCGATCTCGGCGTCGACCGAGTCGCTCAACGCCGGCATCGCGGCATCCGTCGCCCTCTACCAGGTGGCGACGCTCCGCAGCGCGCCCCCGGCGTGACGCGCCCCGACGCATTCACGGGAATGAAGCGGCCGGAGAGCCGCTTGTCTCACGCGAGGCCGGACAGGCGCCGGCACGACGACTGATCGAAAGGTACGACATGGCACGCATCGCCGTCATCGGAGGCTCGGGGTACGCCGGGCGTCACATCGTCGCCGAGGCGGTGAATCGCGGGCACAGCGTGCTCGCGATCGCCCGCCGCATCCCCAGCGAGCGCCACCAGGGCGCCGTGTACATCGAGGGGTCGCTGACCGACGTCCCGGACCTCCTGACGCAGCTGGAGGGCGTCGATGTCGTCGTGTCGGCGGTCGCGCCGCGTGGCGACATGCTGGGCCTGGTGCGCCCGAACATCGAGGCGCTCGTCTCGCTCCTTCCCGAGGGCGTCCGCATCGGTGTGATCGGCGGGGCCGGCGGAAGCCTTGTCGAGCCGGACGGCGAGCGTGTGGTCGACCAGCCCTCCTTCACCGAGGAGTACAAGCCCGAGGCGCTGGAGGCCATCGGCATCCTGGAGGACCTGCAGCAGGCTCCGGAATCGGTCGACTGGTTCTACGTGCACCCGGCGGGCGGCTTCGGCCAGTGGAACCCGGGTGAGCGCACCGGGTCGTACCGCACCGGCGGAGACGTGATCGTCACCGACGCCGAGGGCGAGTCGTTCATCTCCGGCGCGGACTTCGCCGTGGCGATCCTCGACGAGATCGAGAACCCGCGCCACGCGCGCGCACGCTTCACCGTCGGA
The DNA here is from genome assembly GCF_900292075.1 of Microbacterium timonense. Classification (GTDB taxonomy): domain Bacteria; phylum Actinomycetota; class Actinomycetes; order Actinomycetales; family Microbacteriaceae; genus Microbacterium; species Microbacterium timonense. Next base: position 37,152 of record NZ_OLMV01000008.1, on the reverse strand, counting down.
TACTGATTCCGCGCGCCGCTCGGCGGCCGGGCACCGGTCGCCGAGCGGTCAGACCAGGTCGCGCCAGTCGACCTGCTCGTCCTCGTCCTCGAGCACCGGATTGGGCGAGGTGATGACCGACAGCGACACCGTTTCGGTCGGCGGACCCATGAGAGTCGCCTCGTCGCGACGATGGCGCAGCACGTTGTCGATGTAGCTGGTCAGCGCCTCGGCCAGCGGCACGGATTTGCCGTTGGCCTGCGACAGGTACCAGCGGTGCTCCAGGAGCTGGTGGAAGACCTCGGCGGGCTCGAGCTTGGAGCGCAAGTCCCACGGGATCGCCTTCACGACCGGTTCGAACACGCGCGTCAGCCACTCGTGGGCCACCATCTCCTCATCCGAACCCAGCCGAGAGACGCGGGCACGGAACTCGTCGAGGTCGTTCAGCAGGCGACGGGCCTGGTTCTCCTCCACGTCGAGGCCGGTCAGGCGCAGCAGACGGCGTTGATGATGACCGGAGTCGACGACCTTGGGCTGGATCGACACCCTGGTGCCGTCGACGGTGGTGTGGATGGACATCTCGCCGATGTCGAACCCGAGGTCGTTGAGTCGCTGCACGCGCTCGGTGATGCGCCACGCCTCGTCGGCCCCGAACGTCTCCTCGTCGGTGAGCGCGGCCCACAGCGAGTGGTAGGACGACACGATGCCGTCGGCGATGGCGATGGCGTCCACGCCGCCCTCGAGCCGTCCGCCGGCCTCGAGGTCCATGATCTCGCCGGCGATGTTCGTGCGGGCGACGTCCAGATCGTGGGCGCGCTGACCGGGCGTCAGGCCGCCCTCATGCAGCTCGCCGGTCTCGGCGTCGACGAGGTACGCGGCGAAGGCCCCCGCGTCGCGCCGGAAGAGGGTGTTGGACAGCGACACGTCGCCCCAGAAGAACCCCACGTTGTGCAGGCGCACCAGCAGCAGGGCCAGGGCGTCCACGAGGCGCGTGGCGGTGTCGGGTCGCAGCACCTGGGTGAACAGGGCCCGGTAGGGGAGCGAGAACTTCAGGTGCGCGGTCACCAACGCTGCCGGAAGCGGCTCGCCGGCGGCATCCGCCCGCCCCGCTATCACCGCCACCCGCTCCACGCACGGCACGTCCAGGCGGGCGAGGTTGCCGAGCATGTCGTACTCGCGCTGCGCCATGGCCTGCGTCGTCTCCTTGATGGCCACGACGCGTCCCGAGAGGTTCGCGAACCGCACGAGATGGCGGGAGATGCCCTTGGGCAGGAACACGATGTGATCCGACGACCAGTCGCCCAGCGGCGTGGACCACGGCAGGGCCAGCAGCCCCGGATCGACGCTGCTGGCGGTGATGCTCAGGGCCTCGTGCACATCATCTCCTGGAAACGGCGCGACGGCGCGGGGGGCTCACCCACCCGCGCCGTCGCGATGCGATCTCTGCGGTTACGCCGAAGCGATCGCCTTGTCGGTGAGGCGCTCGCCCGACTCGATGTCGAACACGTGCACGTGTCCGGGGATCGGAGCCAGCGTGACCTTGTCGCCGGCCATCGGGTGACGGCGGCCGTCGACGCGGGCGACGATGTCGGTGCGCTTGCCGCCCAGGTCGGCGTGGCCGTAGAGGTAGCCGTCGGCGCCGAGCTCCTCGACGAGGTCGACGACCACCTGCAGGCCCTGGCCGTCCTCCGGGGCGACCTGGATGTCCTCGGGGCGGACACCGATGGTGACCTCGGCGCCGTGCGCCTTGCCCAGCGTGTCGGCCTCGACACCCACGACCTTGTCGCCGAACTGAACGCCGCCCTCGGCGATACTGGCCGGGAAGAGGTTCATGGCGGGGGAGCCGATGAAGCCGGCGACGAACACGTTGTTCGGCTTCTCGTACAGGTCGCGCGGGGTGCCGACCTGCTGCAGCAGGCCGTCCTTGAGGACCGCGATGCGGTCACCCATGGTGAGGGCCTCCGTCTGGTCGTGCGTCACGTAGACGGTGGTGACGCCGAGGCGGCGCTGCAGCGAAGCGATCTGCGTGCGGGTCTGGACGCGCAGCTTGGCGTCGAGGTTCGACAGCGGCTCGTCCATGAGGAACACCTGCGGCTGGCGGACGATGGCGCGACCCATGGCGACGCGCTGACGCTGACCACCCGAGAGGGCCTTCGGCTTGCGGGTGAGGTACTGCTCGAGGTCGAGGAGCTTGGCAGCCTCGAGGACGCGCGCGGCACGCTCCTCCTTGCCGACGCCGGCGATCTTGAGCGCGAAGCCCATGTTCTCGGCGACGGTCATGTGCGGGTACAGCGCGTAGTTCTGGAAGACCATCGCGATGTCGCGGTCCTTCGGCGGGACGTCGGTGACGTCACGGTCGCCGATGAGGATGCGGCCGGAGTTGACCTCTTCGAGGCCGGCCAGCATGCGCAGCGACGTGGACTTGCCACAGCCGGACGGGCCCACGAGGACGAGGAACTCGCCGTCTCCGACCTCGAGGTTGAGCTTGTCCACTGCGGGGCGCGTGCCCCCGGGGTACAGGCGGGTTGCGTTGTCAAACGTGACGGACGCCATGTTCTCTTCTCCTTCACCGGCAGGTACGTGCCGGACGATCCGTAGTGATGGAATGAGCGGGGGCTTTCCCGCGCGCCCGCCATCGGGCGCAGGAACAGTATGACACGGCCCGCGCGGAGGTTGCGTCTGGGCATTTCCCAGGGTGGCTGACTACCATCGTGGACGGCCGCTTTCCCGTGCGGCTACTGTGATCATCTGGTCGGGCCGACCATCGGCACCGTCCGCTCCGAGAGGTTCCATGTCGAGCGACGAGTCATCGAACGCTGCGTCCAGCGAGCGGCGCGACGCCGTGCGCGAGAAGGCGCAGCAGGTGAAGGCCCGCCAGTCGCGCGCCCGCGTCATCCGCCGTACCGCCCTCGCGGTTGCCGTCGCTGCCGTCGTGGCGATCGTGGCGGTGGTGGTGACCTGGACCGTCTCGTCGAGCGCGTCCCGGCCCATGATGAGCCCCGCCAACGGCGTCGACGACGGCTTCATGGTGACCGGGGTTCAGGGCCTGGGCGTCGCTTCCGAGCCCGCCGACCCCGAGGGCGCGCCGCAAGGCGAGGCCGGCCCGACGCCCACCCCGACCGAAGCCGCGCCCGCACCGACACCGACACCGACCGAGACGGAGAACCCCGCGGTCGACATCCGGGTCTATGTGGACTACCTCTCGACCGGCTCCCGCGAGTTCCAGCTGGCGAACATGAAGCAGCTGTCGGAGTGGGTGGACGACGGTGCCGCGACGCTCTCGTACTACCCGGTGGCCATGCTGACGGCGAAGTCCAACGGCACCAAGTATTCGCTGCGGGCCGCGGGTGCCGCTGCGTGCGTGGCGCAGAACTCGCCCGACTACTTCTTCGCGTTCAACGACGCCCTGCTCCGCGAGCAGCCCGACGTGAACACCGACGGCCACAGCGACGAGGAGCTGGCTGCGCTCGCCACCGCGACCGGGCTCGACCATTCCACGATCGTGAAGGCGTGTATTTTGAACCAGACGTACGCCTCGTGGGCCAAGACGGCCACCGAGCGCGCGCTGAAGGAGCTGCCCGGCACCGACGGCATCGCGCTGACGACCACCCCGATGGTGCTCGTCAACGGCACCCAGTACGTGGGGAAGCTCGACGACCCGAAGGAGTTCGCGCAGTTCGTGCTGACGATCGCGAGCGACTCCTACTACAAGGCGAGCCCGACCCCCACGCCCACCACCACTGCCACGCCCACGCCGGCGTCGTGACGGGCGGAGGCGTGCGCGCCGCTAGACTGGGCGCTCTGCCGACTTGGCGCAATTGGTAGCGCACCGTACTTGTAATACGGGGGTTACGGGTTCGAGTCCCGTAGTCGGCTCCATGCTGGTCGACTGTCGCACGTGCGATCGGGCGCCTTCCGGCACGGCAAGATGGATGGGGTGACCGCCCGCCGCCTGCCCGCCTGGATCGGCGTCGGGGCGGCCGCCGTGATCGGCATCCTCACCGCCGTGCAGGCGCGCATCAACGGCCAGCTGGGCGCGCGCATCGGCGACGGCTTCGCGGCCGCCGTCATCTCGTTCGGCTCAGGGCTCGTCGTGCTCATCGTGCTGTCGCTGGTGCTGCCGCAGGGCAGACGGGGATTCGCCGCGCTGAGCAAAGGCATGCGGGAGCGCACCATCCCGGTATGGATGCTGTGCGGCGGCGTGGCCGGAGCCCTCTCGGTCGCGACGCAGTCGCTCGCCGTCGGCATCATCGGCGTGGCGCTCTTCACGGTCGGCGTTGTCGCGGGGCAGACGGTCAGCGGCCTCCTGCTGGACCGCTCGGGCATCGGGCCGGCCGGCACCGTCGCGGTCACCCCCGCGCGGCTGATCGGCGGGCTGTTGGCGATGCTCGCGGCGGCGGTGTCGCTGGCCGGGGGAGTGCACGCGCCGCCCGTGTTCGTCATCCTGCCGTTCCTGGTCGGCGCCGGCATCGCCTGGCAGTCCGCCGTCAACGGCCGGCTGCGCCAGCGCGTGGGAACGCCGTTGACGGCCACCCTCGTGAACTTCATCGGCGGCACCGCAGTCCTGGGCATCGCCGAACTCGTGCACACCGGCGTCGCCGGGCCGCCCGCGGCGTATCCGGCCGACGCGTGGCTCTACGTCGGAGGAGTGATCGGAGTGGCGTACATCTTCCTCGCCGCGGCGCTGGTGCCCTACACCGGAGTGCTGCTGCTGGGGCTCGGCACGGTCGTCGGGCAGGTCGTGACCTCCGTCGTCATCGACGCGCTCTGGCCGACCAGCGCCGCACCCAGTCTCGCGCAGTCGCTCCTCATGTCGACGCTCGCGATCCTCTCGGTGGTCGTCGCAGCGGTGCCGTGGCGACGGATGCCGCGATCCGGCCGTTGAGCCCCGCGCAGGGGCTCACGGCATCCGGCTGAGGAACTTCTCCGCGTCGACGGTCTTGCGCCGCTCGGGGCGCGACCGCTCGGGCTTGCCGCCCACGTAGAGCCACCCCAGCAGCTCCTCGTTCTTCTTCAGCCCGTGCGCCTTCGCCACGGCCTTGCTGCGCGTGTAGTGACCGGTGCGCCAGATGACGCCCCAGCCCGCCTCGTCCAGCAGCAGGCTCAGCACATGCGCGACACCGGACGCGACCGCCTCCTGCTCCCACCGCGGCACCTTGTGGCTCTTGCGGTACGAGGCGACGACCGCGATCAGCAGCGGAGCGCGCAGCGGCTTGGACGACGCGCCCTCCTCGCCCTCGGCCTTGTTGATGGCGCGCCCCAGGCGTTCGCGGTCGGCGCCGCGCAGCTCGATCAGCCGCCACGGCTCCAGCGACGAGTGGTCGGCGACCCGGCCCGCGGCCGCGACGAGCTCGAGCAGCTCCTCGTGGGTGGGCGCCTCGTCGTTCACCTTCGACCACGACCGGCGCGCCAGGACGGCGTCGAGGGCTCCGGGCATCAGGCGTCGCCGGCGGGCTGCTCGGGAGTGAACTGCAGCGAGAGCGAGTTCATGCAGTAGCGGTCGCCGGTGGGTGTGCCGAAGCCGTCCGGGAAGACGTGACCCAGGTGCGAGCCGCAGTTGGCGCAGCGCACCTCGGTGCGCACCATGCCGTGGCTGTTGTCCTCGAGCAGCTCGACCGCCTCGGGGCGGATCGACTCGTAGAAGCTCGGCCACCCGCAGTGCGAGTCGAACTTGGTGCCGCTCTGGAACAGCTCCGCACCGCACGCCGCACACGTGTACAGGCCCGCACGGCTCTCATCGAGCAGCTCTCCCGTCCACGGGCGCTCGGTTCCGGCTTCGCGGAGCACCGCGTACTGCTCGGGGGTCAGCTCGGCGCGCCACTGCGCGTCGCTCTTGTCGACGGCGTAGGTCATTGTTCCTCCTCGGCCGGATCTCGGCACCCTCCATTCAACCGCAGCCGATGCCGCGTGGCGCCGCGACCGCCACATCGGCCCGGGGATCCCCGAGCGTTGCGGCAGGATGTGTGCGTGGCCGACGAGACATTCCAGGAGGAGACGCAGGCGGTCATCGCGCGCTTCACCCGATTCGCCCAGGAGGAGGCGCCGGGCCGGTCGGAGCTGTACGCCCACTGGGCGGCCGGAGTGGCCGGCGACGAGACGATCGCGGGCATCCTGGCGCGCATCCCGGCGACGCGGCGCCAGCCGCCGCTCGTCTTCGCCGTCACCCGCATGCTCGGCGCGCCGGAGGGCGCATACCCGGACTGGGCGCGCTGGGTCGCGCAGCATGCCGACGCCGTCGTGGCCGAGGCATCCCGGCGCCGGCTGCAGACGAACGAGCCGCAGCGGTGCGCACCCCTGCTTCCCGCGCTCGCCACGATTCCGGGGCCGCTGGCCCTGCTCGAGGTGGGTGCCAGCGCCGGCCTGTGCCTGTACCCCGACCGGTACTCGTACCGGTACCGCGGCCCGGACGGCGTCGTGGCGCTGGATCCGGCGGACGGCCCGTCGACGGTCGTCCTGGAGAGCGAGATCACCGGAGACGTGCCGTTGCGGATGCCGGAGGTGGTGTGGCGCAGCGGCGTCGACCTCGACCCGCTGGACGCCGCCAGCCCGAGCGACCGGCGGTTCCTCACGAGCCTGGTGTGGCCGGGTGAGAGCGGACGCACCGACCGCATCTCGGCCGCCCTCGACATCGTGGCCGCCGATCCGCCGCTGCTGCATGCCGGCGACGCGTCGGACCCGGAGGTGCTCCGTGGCGCCGCGGCGCTCGCACCCGCGGACGCGACGCTCGTCGTCACGACGCCGGGGGTGCTTCCGCACGTGCCCCGGGCCGGGCGCGAGCGTCTCATCCGGACCGTGCGGGAGCTTCGGGCCGTGTGGGTCACGATCGACCCACCGGCGTTGCACGAGGCGTGGCAGCCCCCGATCCCGGTGGAGGCCTGGGGCGGCTTCGTCCTTGGGCGGGACGGGCAGGCGCTGGCCGCGGTCGATCCGCTCGGCTCGTTCGTGCACTGGCGCGCGTCGTAACGGGGGAAGGCGGACGGCGCCGATTAGCGTGAACGCGTGCCCCTGACCGACCGCGACCGCGCCCTCCTCGACTTCGAGGCGGAGTGGCGACGCCACGCGGGCGCGAAGGAGGAGGCCATCCGCGCCGATCTCGGCATGTCGCCGGCCCGCTACTACCAGCTGCTCGGCCGGCTCATCGACACCGCCGAGGCGCAGGAGCACGACCCGATGCTGGTCAAGCGGCTGCGCCGGCTGCGCGATGCGCGCCTCCAGGAGCGCGCGGCGCGCGCCGCCGACGCCCGCTGATCCGCCATCGGCGCCACGCGGGGCTGTCGCGGAGGGGATGCCGAGCCGGCTCCCGGTAACATCGTCGGGTGCCGACCTCCAGCTTCCCCCGGGATCGCTTCGACGACGTGCCGGAGACGGATCGCGTCGGCGCGCACCGTGCCGAGAACCCCCGCATGCGCGGATGGGTGGTGCTGCTGTGGGCGGCCCTGGCGACGGTCGTGCTCATCGCCGTCGGCATCTTCGGCACCCTGCTGGCGTCCGGGCGCATCGAGCTGGCGCCCACGCCCACGCCGACCGTCACGCCCGCGCCCCAGGTCACTCCCGTCATCGACACCGCCTACGACGTGCTGATCCTCAACGCCACTCCCGAGCAGGGCCTGGCGACCCAGATGAAGGACGTCGTGGTCGGCGCGGGGTGGACGGACGACAAGGTCACCGCCGGGGAAGCAGGATCGCAGGACTTCCCGACGACGACCGTCTTCTACGTGGACCCCGCCGACGAAGCCGCCGCTGCGGGCCTCGCCCAGGTCATCGGCGGCGCCGACATCGAGCAGAGCGACGCCTACCCGGCGAGCTCGCCCGACGCGCGGCAGCTGACCGTCGTGATCGGACTCGACCGCACCCCGGCGGGGCAGTCGCCGTCGCCGACGCCCTGAGCCTCGACGGCTCCGTCCGGATCCCCGCGGCGGCTTGTGTTTCACGTCGGTAAACACTTGTGTGCCTGCGTGTCAACAAGTGACGAAAACGCCGCCGCGCTCTGCCGGCGCCTGCATACGATGAAGCCCTGCACCGCCGGCTACAGGAGATTCGCATGACCCAGGGCACCGTCAAATGGTTCAACGCCGAGAAGGGATTCGGCTTCATCACCGTCGCCGACGGCCAGGATGTCTTCGTCCACTACTCGAACATCGACATGACGGGCTTCCGCGTGCTCGAAGAAGGGCAGACGGTGGAGTTCACCGTCGGCACCGGCCAGAAGGGGCCCCAGGCCGAATCGGTGCGCGTCGTCTGAGACAGACGCCTCCCCGCAGACGCTGCCGGAGACGGGATGCCGTGGCATCCCGTCTCTTCGCGTTCCGCCATCCGTCTGCGCGGCTTGCACTCGATAGGGTCGAGTGCCAGAATGATTTAGCACTCACGTTTGTCGAGTGCTAATACCCAAAGCCAACGTTCCGGAGGGACGCACACACATGGCAAAGATCATCGCTTTCGACGAGGAGGCCCGTCGTGGCCTCGAGCGCGGCCTGAACACCCTGGCCGACGCCGTCAAGGTGACGCTCGGCCCGCGCGGTCGCAACGTCGTGCTCGAGAAGAAGTGGGGCGCCCCCACGATCACGAACGACGGCGTCTCGATCGCCAAGGAGATCGAGCTGGACGACCCGTACGAGAAGATCGGCGCGGAGCTCGTCAAGGAGGTCGCCAAGAAGACCGACGACGTCGCCGGTGACGGCACCACGACTGCGACCGTGCTCGCCCAGGCGCTCGTGCGCGAGGGTCTGCGCAACGTCGCGGCCGGCGCCGACCCCATCTCGCTCAAGCGCGGTATCGAGAAGGCCGTCGCGGCCATCACCGCCGAGCTGCTCGAGTCGGCGAAGGAGGTCGAGTCGAAGGAGCAGATCGCTGCGACCGCTTCGATCTCGGCTGCCGACCCCGAGATCGGCGAGCTCATCGCCGAGGCCATCGACAAGGTGGGCAAGGAGGGCGTCGTCACCGTCGAGGAGTCGCAGACCTTCGGCACCGAGCTCGAGCTCACCGAGGGCATGCGCTTCGACAAGGGCTACATCAACCCCTACTTCGTCACGGACCCGGAGCGCCAGGAGGCGGTCTTCGAGGACCCGTACATCCTCATCGCGAACCAGAAGATCTCGAACATCAAGGATCTTCTGCCCGTCGTCGACAAGGTGATCCAGGACGGCAAGGAGCTCGTCATCATCGCCGAGGACGTCGAGGGTGAGGCGCTGGCCACGCTGGTGCTCAACAAGATCCGCGGCATCTTCAAGTCGGTCGCCGTCAAGGCCCCCGGCTTCGGCGACCGCCGCAAGGCCCAGCTCCAGGACATCGCGATCCTCACCGGCGGCCAGGTCATCACCGAGGAGGTCGGCCTCAAGCTCGAGAACGTCACCCTCGACCTGCTCGGCCGCGCGCGCAAGGTCATCGTCACCAAGGACGAGACGACCATCGTCGAGGGTGCCGGCGACGCCGCCGCCATCGACGGCCGCGTGACCCAGATCCGTCGCGAGATCGAGAACACCGACAGCGACTACGACCGCGAGAAGCTGCAGGAGCGCCTCGCCAAGCTCGCCGGCGGCGTGGCCGTCATCAAGGCGGGCGCGGCCACCGAGGTCGAGCTCAAGGAGCGCAAGCACCGCATCGAGGACGCCGTCCGCAACGCCAAGGCCGCGGTCGAGGAGGGCATCGTCGCCGGTGGTGGCGTCGCGCTCATCCAGTCCGGCAAGAAGGCGCTCGATGGTCTGGAGCTGTCGGGCGACGAGGCGACCGGTGCGAACATCGTCAAGGTCGCGATCGAGGCTCCGCTGAAGCAGATCGCTCTCAACGCCGGTCTCGAGCCGGGCGTCGTGGCCAACAAGGTCTCGGAGCTCCCGCTGGGCCACGGCCTCAACGCCGCCTCGGGCGAGTACGGTGACCTGTTCGCGCAGGGCATCATCGACCCCGCCAAGGTGACCCGTTCGGCGCTGCAGAACGCCGCGTCGATCGCCGGCCTCTTCCTCACCACCGAGGCCGTCGTCGCCGACAAGCCCGAGAAGGTCGCGGCTCCGGCCGGCGACCCGACGGGTGGCATGGACTTCTGATCCGGTAGTCCACGACCGCGTCACCGCGTTCACAGAACGGCCCCTCTTCGGAGGGGCCGTTCTGCGTGCGGCCTCAGCGGAACAGGCTGGTCGTCGCCAGCTCCGTGTCGGCGTACTGCCGGCCCGCAGCGGCCAATGCGGCGTTGATGTGCGCGAGCGACTCCTCCACCTGACGCTGGGTCGCTCGCCATTGTTCGACGACGCCGGCGAACGCCGCCGACGCCGAGCCGGTCCACGATGACTGCAGCTGTGTGAGCTGGGCGAGCATCGCATTCGACTCGGCCTGCAGCCGGTCGATGGTGCCTCGGACGGTGGCAGTGGAGGACAGAAGCGAATCGCTGTCGACGGTGAACACGGCCATGATGTCTCCTCAGGGTGGGGGGCGCGGCCGGATGCCGGACCCGCGATGCCCGCAACGCTAGGCGGCTGGGCACCCGGGAACCGGACGAAGATGCTTCATCTGTGCACGGCGGCGGCGCGACGCTTGCTGGGGAGGAGCCGGCTCACTCCGACGCATCGGTCAGGCGGGGAAGCGGCTGGGTGGGGATGTCGAGGTGCTCGACCGCGTCGCGGGCGTCTGCAAGCGGGAAGGCGACGCGGAAGGTCGCACCACCCCCGGGGGTGTCGGTGACGTCCACCGAGCCGTGCAGGGCTTCCACGATGGACGCGACGATGGACAGCCCCAGTCCCGATCCGCCGGTCTCGCGAGTGCGCGAGTTGTCGGCCCTCCAGAACCGTTGGAAGATCTTCTCCTTGATCTGATCCGGCACGCCTTCGCCGTGGTCGACGACCTCGATCCACCCCATGCGGGCCCGTGGGTCCACGCCCACCCGGAGCTCGATGGGGGAGGCCTCGGCGGTGAACCGCCGCGCGTTGCCGAGCAGGTTCGTCACCACCTGCCGGATGCGGTTCTCATCGCCGAGCACCACGGGCACGAGCGTCTCGGCTGCCGCGGGCGGTTCCGGCTCCGACGGGGGCGCCGGCGGGGTGGTCGCGGCCTCGCCGCTGCCCGGCACCGCAGGGACGGGCTTCGAGCGCCGACGCAGCAGCGACAGCGTGGCCCCCGCCCGCGTGATCGCGGACGGACCGCCGGCGCGGCGCTTGGCCTCGGCCTCGGCCTCGACGGATGCCTCGTCGGGCGTCGGCGCCGGCTCTTCCAAAGTGGTGTCGATGACGGCGACCGGGCGCATCGGCGCCGCGGCTCGCACGTCGAGTGCGGCGTCACGGGCGACGGGTCGAAGGTCGACCGGCCCGATCACCACATCGCGCCGCTCGTCCAGGCGCGCCAGGGCCAATAGGTCCTCGACCAGCAGGCCCATGCGGATCGCCTCCTTCTCGATCCGGTCCATCGACTGTGCGATGTCCTCGTCTCCGCGCACGGCGCCCATCCGGTACAGCTCGGCATAGCCGCGCACCGTCACCAGCGGTGTGCGCAGCTCGTGGCTCGCATCGCCGATGAAACGGCGCATCTGCCGCACCGTGGCATCCCGCTGCGAGATCGCCGCGTCGACGCGGTCGAGCATGGCGTTGATGGCGGTCTTGAGGCGGCCCACCTCCGTGGTCGTGGGCTCGATATCCGTCATCCGCAGACTGAAGTCGCCGCCCGCGATCGCGTCGGCGGTCGATTCCACCTGACCGAGGCTGCGGAAGGTGAGGGTGACGAGGAACCGCGTCGCGAACGCCCCGGCAATGAGGATCACCAGCGCCAGGATCGAATAGATCGCGAGGTAGTTCGCGATCGTGCGGTTCACGCCCGCCAGCGGCACGGCGACCATCTGCGAGTACAGCAGCCCCGCGTTGGGGAACTCCTGGACGGTGACGGTGGCGCGGAACTCGGCATCGCCGTCGACCGAGCGGATGGTGACGAGCTGCAGCTCGTTCGTCTTGGCCAGATCGACGGGGTACTCGTCAGGGAACGCCGGCTGCGGACCGCCCCGGCCGCCGGCGATGGCGACCAGGCCGCCGTCATTGCCGTACACCGCGACGAAGTAGTCGGTCGTCGGCGCGTTGTCCAGCCGCTGCGCGGTCAGATGTCCGTCGTCCACTCCGAGATCGACCAGCGGGCTCGCGGCATCGGTCCGCGCGAGCGCATCGACCTGCGCGTCCACACCGTCGACCAGGGAGGTGCGCAGGAAGACCGCGGTGCCGACGCCGGCGACGATGAGGCCGAGCGCGAGGAGCGCGACAGTGACCCCGGTGACCTTCGCGCGCAGACTCGTGCCGCGCCACCACCGAGTGACCGCATCGGGCTTGTGCGCCAGGTCGCCCCCTCTGTCCGCTCCGCGCTCAGGCGGTCTTGCCGGCTTTCAGCATGTAGCCGAACCCGCGCTTGGTCTGGATCAGCGGCTCCGACGAGTGCGGGTCGATCTTGCGCCGCAGGTACGAGATGTAGCTCTCCACGATGCCCGCATCACCGTTGAAGTCGTATTCCCACACGTGGTCGAGGATCTGCGCCTTCGACAGCACGCGGTTGGGATTGAGCATGAGGTAGCGCAGCAGCTTGAACTCGGTCGGGCTGAGGTCGATGGAGACGTCCCCGACCTGGACGTCGTGGGTGTCCTGATCCATCGTGAGCTCGCCGGCGCGGATCACCGACTCCTCGTCCGCCTGCATGGTGCGGCGCAGGATCGCCTGGATGCGGGCCACGATCTCGTCGAGGCTGAAGGGCTTGGTGACGTAGTCGTCGCCGCCGGCGTTCAGTCCGGTGATCTTGTCTTCGGTCTCGTCCTTGGCGGTGAGGAAGAGGATGGGAGCGGTGTAGCCGGCGCCGCGGAGGCGCTTGGTGACGCTGAACCCGTTCATGTCGGGCAGCATGACGTCGAGAATGATGAGGTCGGGCTCCTCTTCCAGGACCGCCGAGATCGTCTGGGCGCCGTTGGACACGGCCCTGACCTGGAATCCGGCGAATCGCAGGCTCGTGATCAGCAGGTCGCGGATGTTCGGTTCGTCGTCCACGACGAGGATGCGCGGTGCGGTCATGCCCTCATTATGTCGGCGGAAGCGATCCCGTGCCTGGAAATCCGCCAGACCGGCCGAAATCGCTCACCGCGCTTCGGCACGGATCTCCACGCAGCAGCGCCCATCGGCGGGAGCGAGCACCGCGGTGCGCTCGTCGCCGGTTCCGGCGACGAGACCCCGCACCAGATCCAGGTTCGCGGAGCAGATGAGCTCGGTGTGGCGGGCCGCCAGCGCGTGGAACGGGCAGTTCTCGAGCACGATGTCGCCCGTGGTGGCCTCCTGTCCGGAGTCCGCGGAGCGGGCGCGCGGCGCGAAACCGCACGCCGTGAGCGAGCCGTCGAGGTCACCGCACCCGGAGCCGATCGCGACGCCCGTGGCGAACGCCTCGGCCCCGAGCGCTTCGCGGAACGGCAGCCCCTGGGCGTCGACGGCTTCCGCGGCCGCGGCGAGCAGCTCGCCGACGAGCTCGTAGTGGCGTTCCGGGATGCTGGCGGCCACCTCCGCCGCCGTGGCGCGATACAGCTTCGCGGGTCGACCGGCGCCGGGTCCGGTGCGACCGGAGCGTCGCTCGTAGCTGACCGAGAGGAGCCCCGCTTCCGCCAGGCGGTCCAGGTGGAACGCCGCGGTGCTGCGGGGGATGCCGAGGGTGGCGGCGACGTCGTCGCGCCCGATGGCGCGGTCCGTCGCGAGGCGGTAGAGGTCGCGACGCAGCGGATCGGCGAGGGCCGCCATCGCCTCGGCCCGGTCGGGCATGAGACTGCTCACAGAAGGAGTGTACCTCTAAAAACAGAATCCTTGACAAAAGAATTGAGCGGTTCTACCGTCGGGATCAAAGCCGGTGGGGGTGCCCACCGGCGGCGACCGAAAGGAGCTCGGGAATGTCGATCACCGCCCCGGCCACGTCGCTTCACGCCCTCTCCCTCGAGGCGCCGGTCGACCGCGAGGCGGCGATGGCGGCGGTCGCCGACCTTCTCGTCGCGCTGGGTCACGATCCCGACGAGGGCGACCTCGTGCAGACGCCGCGCCGCGTCGCCGACGCCTTCATCGAGATGCTGACCCCCGAGCCGTTCCAGATGACGACGTTCGCGAACGACGGCGGCTACGACGAACCGGTCGTGGTGCACGCCATCCCGTTCGTCTCGCTGTGCCGGCACCACCTGTTGCCGTTCCGCGGTGCCGCGACCGTCGGCTACGTGCCGGGAACCCGTCTGGTGGGGCTTTCGAAGCTCGCTCGAGCGGTGTCGCACCATGCGCGCGGGCTCCAGGTGCAAGAGGAGCTGACGATGCAGATCGCCCGCACCCTGGAGGAGGCGCTGACGCCGCGCGGGCTCGCGGTCGTCCTGGAGGCCGAGCACCTGTGCATGTCGATGCGCGGCGTCCGCGCCGAGGGAGCCCGCACGACGACCACGGTCTTCCGCGGGATGTTCGCCGAGGACGCCGCGCTGCGCGCCGGCGTCGCCAGGCCTCGTCCCGCCTGATCCAGCCCGACGAGAGGAGTCACCATGGCACACATGCTGATCATCGGGGGAGGGCTCGCGGGCGGCACGGCCGCCCAGACGCTGCGCGAGGAGGGATTCGACGGCGACGTGACGATCGTCGCTGCAGAGAACCATCCGCCGTATCAGCGACCGCCCCTGTCGAAGGGATACCTCGGCGGCAAGGAGGGATCGGATGCCGTCATCCTCCACTCGGCGCCGTGGTACGCCGAACACGGCATCCAGCTGATCGCCGGCGTGGCAGCGACGGGGCTGGATGTCGCGGCGCACGCCGTGGACCTCGCCGACGGCTCGCGGCTGGAGTACGACGCCGTGCTGCTGGCCACCGGCGCACAGCCGCGCATGGTGCCACTGCCCGGCCACAATCTCCCCGGTGTCATGACGCTGCGGCGCCTCGACGACTCCGACCGGCTGGCCTCTGAACTGCGCGGCGGTGGACGGCGACTGGTGGTGATCGGCGCCGGGTGGATCGGCATGGAGGTCGCCGCGACGGCCCGAGAACTGGGCAACGAGGTCGCCATCCTCGAGCGGGACGCGGTGCCCCTGGCGGCGGCGCTGGGCAGCCGGATGGGCGAGGTGTTCGCGCGACTGCATCGCGAGCACGGCGTCGATCTGCGCACATCGGTCGGTGTCGAGCGGATCATCGGCGGGCGGCAAGCGGAAGGCGTGGTCGTCGGCGGCGAGGTGATTCCGGCGGACATGGTGCTGGTGGGGGTCGGGGCGGCCCCCGATACGGCCCTGGCGGAGGCGGCCGGACTGGAGACTCTCAACGGGGTGCTCACCGACGCGTCGCTGCGCACCAGCGCTCCCGACGTCTTCGCGGCCGGTGACGTCGCGAACGCGTTCCATCCCGTGCTGCAGCGGCACCTGCGCAGCGAGCATTGGGCCAATGCCCTCAACGCCGGCAAGGTGGCGGCGCGATCGATGCTCGGGCAGCCGGCATCCTTCGACGACATCCCGTACTTCTACACCGATCAATACGATCTGGGCATGGAGCTGTCGGGGTACGCGCCGCTGATGACGGATGCCGAGGTCGTCGTCCGCGGCGATCTGCAGCGGCGCGAGTTCGTCGCGTTCTGGATGGATCAGGGCAGGGTCGTGGCGGGGATGAACGTCAACGTGTGGGACGTCAACGACACGGTGCAGCAGCTGATCAGGTCGGGGGAGCGGATCGATCCCGCCCGGCTGAGCGATCCCGGCCTGCCGTTGGAGGACCTGCTGTCGTGACGATCGCCGATGCGCGGCCGACGCTTCGTGAGCCGGTGCTGGACCTCGCCGGCACGCCGCTGGACCTATCGAGGCACCTCGCCGTGATGGCGATCGTCAATCGCACGCCCGACTCCTTCTACGACGGCGGGGCGACCTTCGCCCTGGACGCCGCCGTCGCCGCGGGCGTGGCAGCCGTGCAAGCCGGTGCGGATGTGGTCGACGTCGGCGGCGTGAAGTTCGCGCCCGGGCCGCCGGTGCCCGTCGACGAGGAGATCGCGCGGGTGATCCCCGTCGTGCGCGAGCTCGCTCCGCTCGTGCCGGTGAGCGTCGACACATTCCAGCCGGAGGTGGCGCGGGCGGCGATCGAGGCGGGTGCCGCGCTCATCAACGACACCACGGGACTGCGCGATCCCGCCATGGCCGGGGTCATCGCGGAGGGCGGGGCGGCCGTGGTGATCGCGCACAGCCTCGCCGCACCGCGTACGCCGCATCCGCTGCCCCATTACGACGACGTGGTCGGCGATGTGGCCGCCTTCCTCGCCGAACGACGGACAAGGGCCATCGACAGCGGCGTGCCCGACGACCGGATCGTGCTCGACCCCGGTCATGACCTCAACAAGAGCACACGGCAGACGCTCGAGCTCACGCGGCGGCTCGGCGAGCTGGGCGCGCTGGGCGCACCGCTGCTCGTGGCTCTGTCGAACAAGGACTTCGTCGGTGAGACGCTGGACCGCGCGAGGGGCGAGCGGCTGCCGGGTTCGCTCGCGGCAGCGGTGTACTGCGCGCTGCACGGTGCGCGCATCGTGCGTGCGCACAACGTGCGCGAGACGGTCGACGCCCTGCGCATGGTCGAGGCGATCCTCGGTTGGCGCGAACCCGAGTACGAGCTGCACAACACCCGTCCGGAAGGGAACGACTGATGCCGGCACGCTCCGAGCTGTATGCGGCGTACGCGCTGCCCGACCGTGATCGGCCGAGGGTGCGCATGAACTTCATCTCCAGTGCCGACGGCGCCGTGACGCTGGGCGCCCGCAGCGGTGCGCTGGGTGGCGCGACCGACCGCGCCCTCATGCAGGTGCTCCGCGCGATGGCGGACGTCGTGGTGGTCGGTGCCGGAACGGTGCGGGCCGAGGGCTACGCCGGGATCCAGGTGGAGGACTCCGACGTGCGGTGGCGACGCGCGCGGGGTCTTGCTGACCAGCCCGCGCTTGCCATCGTCAGCGGCTCGCTGCACCTCGACCCGGGCGATCCCGTGTTCACCGACGCCGCCCGCCGTCCGGTCGTCGTGACGACGGATGCCGAAGCCGCCGCTCGGCGCGAGGAGTTCGAGCCGGTGGCCGAGGTGGTCGCCTGCGGAGCTGTTCCCTCCGGCGCCGGGGTGGCGGCATCCCTCGACCTCGCCCTCATGCTCGACGCCTTCGCCCGGCGCGGGTGGACGCAGGTGCTCTGCGAAGGCGGGCCGCACCTCTTCGGCACGCTGCTGGATGCCGGTCTCGTCGACGAGGTGTGCCTGACCCTCGCGCCTCGCTTCGTGGGCGGCCAGGCGGGGCGGATCGTCCAGGGTGCGCGCGAGCACGATCGACGCTTCACGCTGGACGGGGTGCTGACCGACGACGACGGGTTCGCCTTCTTCCACTACGTCGTGCGCTGAGCCGGACCGGCTTCCTCTGGGGCGGGGAGGACGGAGCGGACCACTGGCTCGAGCGTGGGGCGCAGCGGGATGTCGGGCGCGACGGTGAGCCGGTTCACGATGAGCCCCGCGCTCACAGCCAGCACGGTGCGGGCCGCCGCCTCCACATCCGGCGCGCCGAGGGTCGTCATCAGCTCCCGCGTCCACTCTTCGAACAGCGAGCGCTGCGCGCGCATCGACGGCTGGGCATGCCTGGCGGCACTGGTCTCGAGGAACAGTGCGTACCGCGCGCGCGTCCTGACGGCCTGCGGGCCGGTCGCCTCGTCCAGGAGCTGAGTGAGCGCGTCGATCGCCTGCGCTGCGGTCCGGACCGTTGCCATCGCGACGGTCAATTCCGCCCTCTCCTGCTCGGCGATCCACACGAGCACGCCCGCCACCAGAGCATCCCTCGTGCGGAACCAGTTCGACGTCGACCCCTTCGGGAGTCCTGCCTCCTCGTCGACGCGAGCGTGAGTGAGTGCGCGGATGCCCTGTTCGCCCACCAGCCGCACGGCGGCTTCGAGCGCCCGATCGCGAGTGGCGGCCATGCCGGGAGAGTAGCAGAGAATACTACGATCGTAGTGACATCCTACTATGAACGTAGTAATGTGTGCCGCATGTCGTACGTGGTGCTCGCGTTCTGGATCGTCCAGAGTGCTGTCGGACTGACGCTCCTGGTCAGCTGGCTCCGGCATGCGAGCGGGCGCGGGGCGCGGCAGGTGATCCCGCACGTGGCCACCTCGGTCAGCGGTCTGGTGCTGTGGATCTGGTTCATCGCCAGCGGAGCGATCCTTCCGGCATGGCTTGCTCTGATCGCCATCACGATCGGCAACACGTTCGGCGACATCGTGCTGCTGGGGCGTGTGCGCCGTTTCGCCCCGCAGGCCCGAACGCTCGTCCAGCGTTACGGCGCCGCGATCGGCGGCGTCTTCCGAGGCCAGCTGTCGCCGCGCGTCTGGTTCCACGCCCTGTTCGCCGGTGTCGTCTACTTCACCTGCCTCGGAGTCTGCATCGGGGAGACGGTCGCCGCGGGCTGACCGCGACGGCAAGGACCCTGGCATCCGCGTCGTCCCCTGTCGCGGCGGCGAACCGTGCATTAGGTTGCTGGTGATCGCGCCCACGAGGACGCGTGCGGACGGCGGGCACAGGCGCCCGCCAGAAGGAGAGGGTGCTCTGTGCACACGCGCAAGACATCGATCGCACGGCTGACGGGAGGAGCGGTCATCGCCGCCACCGCGGTCGCGCTGGCGCTGACCGGCCCGGGCTCGGCTGCCTCCGCCGCGCCCGGCGGCGGGCACACGCCGAACGGGCCGACCATCGACATCCAGCTGCTGTCGTTCAACGACTTCCACGGCAACCTCGAGCCGCCGTCGGGGTCCAGCGGCCGCCTGGTGATCGACCATGCGCTCGCGCCCGCTGCGACCAAGCCCACTGATGTGACGACCGACACGCTGACCCCGCCCGGCGTGGGCGGTGTGGAGTACCTGGCGACGCACCTCGAACAGGCCCGCCAGGGGCACCCGTACTCCCTCACGGTAGCCGCCGGAGACTTGATCGGCGCCTCCCCGCTGCTGTCGGGCGCGTTCCACGACGAGCCCACCATCGAGGCGCTGAACGCACTCGAGCTCGACGTGTCGGCGGTGGGCAACCACGAGTTCGACGAGGGCTACGTCGAACTGCAGCGCATGGCCGACGGGGGGTGCATCGACGACGGCGAGGGGGCGAACAACCAGAACTCCTGCCCGGACGGTGCGTTCGCGGGTGCGGACTTCGACTATCTCGCCGCGAACGTCGTGAAGCAGGGGACGGACGAGACGATCCTGCCCGCGTACGCGATCGAGAACATCAAAGGCGCGAAGATCGGCTTCATCGGGATGACCCTCGAGGACACCCCCGACATCGTGACGGCGTCCGGCATCGCCGGTCTCGAGTTCAGAGACGAGGTGGCCACCGCCAACGCGCTGGTTCCCGTGCTCAAGGCACGCGGGGTGAACGCGATCGTCGTCCTCGTCCACCAGGGCGGGACGCCCGGTCAGGAGACGTGGTACCACAACGGTGTCCCGTACCAGGTGAACCCGTCGTACGACGCCGCGTGCGCGGACGGCGCGCAGCTTGATCCCACGAGTCCGATCATCCCGATCGCGCAGGGTCTGGACCCGGCGATCGACATGGTGATCTCCGGGCACACGCACCAGCCGTACATCTGCGACATCCCCGACCCGAGCGGTCAGTCGCGCCTGGTGACATCGGCATCCTCTTTCGGGCGCCTCTACACCGACACGACCCTGACCTACGACCGGCGCACCCAGGACATCGTGCGGACATCGGTCGCCAGCGCGAACGTGCTGGTCACCCGCGACGTGCCGAGGGACCCGGTCGAGACGGACCTGATCGCGCGATACAAGGAGCTGGTGAAGCCGATCGCGAGCAAGGTCATCGGACAGATCACGGCCGACATCACCCGGACACCCAACCCGGGCGGCGAGACGCCGCTGGGCGATCTGATCGCCGACGCGCAGCTGGCCGACCCCAGCGTCGTCGGACCGTACGCGCCGCCGCAGATCGCGCTGATGAACCCCGGGGGCATCCGCACCGACCTCACCTACGCGGCGTCGTCGTGGGGCGAGGCGCCGGGAGATGTCACCTTCGAGGAGGCCTTCAACGTCCAGCCGTTCAACAACTACCTGGTCTCGCTCGACCTCACCGGCGCGCAGATCAAGCAGCTGCTGGTCGAGCAGTGGAGCGGTGCGAACGCCAGCGCCAAGAAGATCCTCCAGGTCAGTGACGGCTTCGCGTACACCTACTCCGGAACCACGCTGGGCAGCGTCACGCTGAACGGTGTTCCGCTGGACGACGCGGCCGTCTACCGCGTCGTGACGAACAACTTCCTCGCCGGTGGCGGGGACGGGTTCCCGACGTTCCTGTCCGCCGGGAACGTGTACTACGGCGGGCTCGACATCGACGCGTTCGCCGCGTACCTGACCGCGCACAGCCCGTACGCGCCGGTCGCGCTGGATCGCATCACGCTGCAGTAGGAACCGTCGGCCCGGTGCTGCCCTGCAGCGCCGGGCCGATCCGCTGCGCGGATCAGGCCGCGGTCGCCTCGATCCGGTCGGCGTCCAGGATCGTGTAGGCGTAGCCCTGCTCGGCGAGGAACCGCTGGCGGTTCTGCGCGAAGTCCTGATCGACGGTGTCCCGGGCGATCAGCGTGTAGAAGCTCGCCGTGTGGTTGGACTGCTTCGGGCGCAACAGGCGTCCGAGGCGCTGGGCCTCCTCCTGCCGGGAGCCGAACGACCCCGACACCTGGATGGCGACGGATGCCTCGGGCAGGTCGATCGAGAAGTTCGCGACCTTCGAGACCACGAGCACCTCGATCGTGCCTTCGCGGAACGCCTGATAGAGCTCCTCGCGCTCATCCACCGGGGTCTGGCCGGTGATCTTGGGGGCGTTCAGCGCCTCCGCGAGCACGTCGATCTGATCCAGGTACTGGCCGATGATGAGGATGCGCTCGCCCTTGTGCCGCTCGACCAGCCGGCGCACGACGCCGATCTTGGCCGGCGCCGTGGCGGCCAGCCGGTAGCGCTCGTCGTCGGCGGCCGCCGCGTACTCGAGGCGGTCGCCGGCGGGGAGGTCGACGCGCACCTCGTAGCAGACGGCGGGCGAGATGAAGCCCTGCGCCTCGATCTCTTTCCACGGGGCGTCGAAGCGCTTGGGCCCGATGAGGCTGAACACGTCGCCCTCGCGTCCGTCCTCCCGGACGAGCGTGGCCGTCAGGCCCAGGCGCCGCCGCGCCTGCAGGTCGGCGGTGAGCTTGAACACCGGCGCGGGCAGCAGATGCACCTCGTCGTAGACGATGAGGCCCCAGTCCAGGGCATCCAGCAGGGCCAGGTGGGCGTACTGCCCCTTCCGCTTGGCCGTGAGGATCTGGTACGTCGCGATGGTGACAGGCTTGATCTCCTTGGCCTGGCCGGAGTACTCGCCGATCTCCTCGGGGCTCAGCGACGTGCGCTTGAGCAGCTCGTCCCGCCACTGGCGGGCGCTGACGGTGTTGGTCACCAGGATGAGCGTGGTGGTCTTCGTCTCGGCCATCGCGCCGGCGCCCACCAGCGTCTTGCCGGCGCCGCAGGGGAGCACGACGACGCCCGAGCCGCCCTCGGTGAAGGTATCGACCGCCTGCCGCTGGTACGGGCGCAGGTGCCAGCCGTTCTCGGCCAGGTCGATCGGGTGCGGCGTGCCCGGGGTGTAGCCGGCGAGATCCTCCGCCGGCCAGCCGATCTTCAGCAGCTCCTGCTTGATCTGACCCCGTGCCCACGCGTCGACGACGTACGTGTCGGGGGAGGGGTGACCGATCAGCAGCGGCTGGATGCGCTTGTTCTTCGACACCTCGGTGAGGACCGCGGCATCCGTCGACCGCAGGATCAGTTCGCCACCCGAGCCGTCCTCGGCGACAGGCGTGCGCTCGATCACCAGGCGTCCGTAACGGTTCACGGTCTCGGCGATGTCGAGCGAGACCGACGGCGGCACCGGAAAGCGCGACCACCGATCGAGCGTCGCCAGCATGTCGCCGGCGTCGTGACCCGCCGCCCGCGCGTTCCACAGCCCGAGCCGGGTGATCCGGTAGGTGTGGATGTGCTCGGGCGCGCGTTCCAGCTCGGCGAAGATCGCGAGCTCGTGGCGCGCGCTCTCGGCGTCGGGGTGCGCGACTTCCAGGAGCACCGTGCGGTCGCTCTGGACGATGAGGGGGCCGTCAGCCATAACGTGCCAGTCTACCGGCGTGCGAGCAGGATCGGCGCCGTGACCTGGGAGTCGCGCTCACACCGCGCTGACACGGAGGATGCTCGAGACCGGCAGCGTGCGCTCGATGTCGGCGGCGCGGTCGCGCCCGCGCAGACGCCCGCCGCCCAGCCCCGACGCCTCGAGCGTGAAGGTGCGTTGGGAGCCGTCGGGCATGCGCACGACGACGGCGATCTCGGCGCGGGCCCGTACGGCCTGCTCCAGCTCGCGCTCCAACCAGCCCTCCTCGCCGTCCGTCCCGTGGCCGCTGCGCAGGGTCTCGATGAGGCGGGCGTAGGTCTCCTGCGCGGTGGCGGTGGCCTGCGAGGGCGAGCCGGCGGCGCGACGATGCATGGGCTCGGCCGCACCCGCGGGATCCAGTGCGATCACCGGGTACTTGGCGTCGGCGAGAGTCCAGTACACGGCGTCCCGCGCCACGCGCGAGCTGAGCGCGCCGTCCTCGGGCAGGAGTCCCAGCGGACGCAGCGCCTGATCGATCGCGATCGTCTCCAGCAGAGCGGCGTCCGGGCTCTCCACGCGAGTGCGGCCGGTGCTCGTGTCGGCGCGGACCCGCACCATTCCGTGACGGGCCGCGGTGCTCTCGATGAGATAGTCCAACGGCTGCGGGATGCCGGTGAGCGAGAGGTCCGTCAGGAACGCGCGTATCGACTCGGCCGTCTCGCCCTCGGTCATGCCCGCCGTGACCGAGTCCGCGGTGAACCGGTACGTCGACGCCTGTGCGCGCGACTCCCGCACCGCGATCGAGCGCAGCCGCAGGTCCAGGGCCGGGGCGAGCGGACCGGGCGCGATCGCCGTGAGGTCGGCTTGCAGGTACACCCGGTCGATCTCGGCGGGAAGATAGGCTGCCATGCCCGCGGCATCCGCCCGCTCACCTGCCCGCAGTGCGGCCGTCCAGGGGAACTCGGCGTCGCCGGCGGCATCGAGCAGGCCCCATCTCGCGCCGATGCGCTGCAGCCGGACGACGCGGTCCGGCCACTCCGGATCGAGGGGATAGACGCCGGCCCACTGCGCCGGCGGCAGGAAACCGCCCGCCGCCGTGCGGACGCCGGGTGGCAGATCGCCGCGGAAGCCTTCCGCGATCTGCTCCCACCGCCCGGCCGTGGTCGTGGCCAGCCAGGTCTCGCCCTCGGCAGTCACCGTCCACTCGCGTTCCTGGGCTCGGGCGAGCCCGGCCGCGGCTGCCGAGGCCAGCAGGTCCTCGAGGTCGTCCGGGTGGGCGATGGCCCCCGCATCCACCAGCCGTCGCCGGTCCACCGCGCTCACTGGTCCCGCGCCGGTGCGGGCCAGCGGCGTGTGCAGGCACGCCAGCAGCACGTCGGTGAGCGCGCCCGCCGTGGTGAGTGCGCGCTCCGCGGCCGCGGCCGCCGAGCGCACGTCGGCCGCGGGCGGCGCGGGCGCGGGCGGCAACGGGCTGAACGCTGCGGGATCGGCGTGCGCCGCGGCGGCGACCCGCTCGGCGACGGGGCCGTAAGGCCGGCCGTCGGCGTCGACGAGGGCCAGACGCACCGGCCCACCGCCGGGCACGGCGGTTCCCGCCCGCAGCGCGATGAGATCGCGACGGTCCAGATGCATCAGGGCGCGGTCGATCGAGGCGGCTTCCAGGAGTCCCTCGGCGGCGTCGAAGAAGTCGTGCCACCCCGATTGCGACGACACGGCGCGGGCCGCAAGCGTTCCCGCGAGCGCGGCGTCGTCGAGATCGGCGAGCCGCGTCGCCAGAGCGCGCGCATCGGAGACCAACCCGGTCAGCCTCCCCGGTTCGCCCGAGCCCTTCGGACGAAGCTCATGATCAGGACCGTGAGCAACAGGGCGAATGCGACGATGGGAGCGATGTAGACCAGCACCCCGACGATCGGCCAGATGCCGGTGCTCATGTCGGCGCCGGCCGCCGAGGAGATCATGATCGCGAAGAAGCTGACGATCGAGAGCAGGAGCAGCCCCAGCGACATGAACGCCAGGATGCGGTCGATGCGGCGCACGGGGACGTCGCCGGTGGGGTTCGTGCTCATCTGCTCCAGCCTATCGGCTGGCATCGCCGGTGCGACGCGCGCGGCTGGCCGTCCGCGGCCGCTGCCGGAGCCTGACGGGGAGGGGTGTGCCGTAGGCTGGAGGGGTGGGGTTGCAACGCCCCGTATTCGTCATGCCGCCCGCGACCTCTCGCGGGCGCCGATCCAGCGAGGTCTCGATGCCCACCGGCAAGGTCAGGTTCTACGACGAGGAGAAGGGCTTCGGCTTCATCTCCTCCGACGACGGTCAGGACGTCTTCCTGCACGCCACCGCCCTGCCCGCCGGCACACCCGCACCCAAGACGGGTACCCGGCTGGAGTTCGGGATCGCCGACGGCAAGCGCGGACCTCAGGCGCTGTCGGTGCGCGTGCTCGAGGCGCCGGTGAGCCTCGCCAAGCGCGCCCGCAAGCCCGCCGACGACATGGCGATCATCATCGAGGACCTGGTGAAGCTGCTCGACGGCATCGGCGGTGATCTGCGTCGCGGTCGGTACCCGAGCGGCTCTCACGGCAAGAAGGTGGCCGCGGTCCTGCGCAAGGTGGCCGATGAGCTCGACGCCTGATCCGGTCGACCCTTCGGCCGACTTCCTGCTCGAGCTCGACGGCGCCGCCGCTGCGGATGCTCCCGCCGGGGCCGAGCCCGACCCGCAGCTGCTGGAGGCTCACGACCTCGCCCTGGCCGCGCTGCGTGAGATCACGCCCGAGACGACGATCGGCGAGCCCGCCGGATACCGCGTGGAAGCGGATGGCGTCGTCTCGCTGCGCTTCGCCAACCGGCTCGCCGGCTACCCCGGATGGTTCTGGACGGTGAGCCTCGCGCGTGTCGCGGATGCCGCGCCGACGGTGCTGGAGGTCGAACTGCTGCCCGGCGACGGAGCGCTGCTGGCGCCGGACTGGGTGCCGTGGGCGGTGCGCCTGGCCGACTATCACGCGGCGCAGGCAGCGCTCGCCGAGGCCGCGCACGCCGACGACGCCGAAGAGGGCGACGGTGAGGAGCTCGACGACGTCGACGACCTCGACGCGGCCGACTTCGATGACGACGGCTCGTCCATCCTCCATGCCGGGGATGTCGACGGCGTCGACATCGACGAGCTCGCCGACGCCGACGACGAGGACGACGAATCCGACGAGGACGACGAGGACGACGAATCCGACGAGGACGACTCGGACGACGAGGACGAGGACTCCGACGAGGACTCCGACGAGGACGACGACTCCGACTCCGACGAGGATGAGGACGACGTCGACGAAACCGACGAGGGCCGCTTCGAGGACGACTGAGACCGGCGACGCCGTCCGCGACCGATCGCGTGACGGCGCCGCCGGGTTCTCAGCGGGACTCGATCGCCTGGCCCTCCGCGACCGGCACGCCTCCCGACGATGCGGCCACGCGGAATCGTGCGCTGAGGAGGGTTTCGTCTCGCGATGACGACCCCACCAGCAGCTCGAACTCTCCGGGTTCGACCACGCGCCTGCCCGCGGCATCCACGATCGTGCAGTCGGCTACCGGCACCGACACCTCCACCGTCGCCGACGCACCGGGCGCGAGCTCGACGTGGCGATAGGCCTTCAGCTCCTTATCGGCCCAGCTCACGGAGGTGACGCTGTCGCGCACGTACAGCTGGACGATCTCGTGCGCCACCCGATCCCCGGCGTTGCGCACGCGTACGACGGCGCGGACGGTCTCGTGCGGCTCCAGCGAGGTCTCGACAAGACGCAGGTCCGAGTACTCCACGCTCGTGTACGACAGTCCTTCTCCGAAGGCGAACGCCGGGCTCTGCGTCAGGTCGGCATAACGGCTGCCGTGCTGTCCGCGGATCTGGTTGTAGTAGATCGGCAGCTGTCCGGCGTGGCGCGCGAACGAGAGGGGCAGGCGGCCCCGCGGCTCGATGAGGCCGAGCAGCAGCTCGGCGACGGCGCGTCCGCCCTGCATGCCGGGATTGGCCGCCCACACCAGAGCCGCCGCCTCCAGGACGGACGGGGGGAGCACGTGCGGCTTGCTGGCCAGCAGCACGACCACGAGCGGCGTGCCGGTCGCGGCGAGCGCCTCGAGCAGCGCGAGCTGTCCGCCGATGAGTTCCAGCGTGGCCGTCGAGCGTCCCTCGCCGACGAGCTCGATGCGGTCTCCGACGACGGCGACGACGTAGTCGGCCTCGCGCGCGGCAGCGACCGCCTCCGCGATCAGGTCAGGGTCGGGCGGGCTGGGGACGACGACCTGCGGCCGCGGTTGTCCATCGGGGAAGAACGCGCCGTCCGGGTCCTCCTCGAGACTGAGGATGTCGGCGCCGCGGGCGTAGGAGATGTCCCATGTCGCCGGAGCATGCGCACGCAGGCCGTCGAGCACTGTCGTGATCCGCTCGCGGGGATGCCCGTCCGGGATCCAGTCGACCTGACCGGATGACCCCGCCCAGTCGCCGAGCTGCGTCTGGGCGTCATCGGCGAGGGGGCCGACGACCGCGACACGGCGGGCACCGGCTGCCGCCGGCACGGCGCGTCCGGAGGCGTCGGCGTGGTGCCCGCCGGCGAACGGAAGCGTGCCGTCGTTGCGCAGCAGCACGAGCGACCGCCGGGCCGTCTCGAGGTTCAGCGCGGTGTGATCGGACGCGCCCACGGACGCCTGGATGCGCTCGGGATCGGGCAGGCGGGGATTCTCGAAGAGTCCGAACTCGAACTTCAGCAGGAGGATCCGGGTGACGGCGCGGTCCAGTGCCTCCTCCGTCAGCAGTCCCTGGGCGAGAGCGTCGAGTGCCCCCTGGAAGAAGCCCGGCGTCGTCATGATCATGTCGTTGCCGGCGTGCACCGCGGCAGCCGCGGCGTGCGCATAGTCGGGCTGCACCTTCTGCTCCCACACCATGCGGCCGACGTTGTCCCAGTCGGTGATGAGGGTGCCGGTGTACCCCCACTCGCCGCGCAGCACCTCGTTCAGCAGCCATTCGTTCACCGTGATCGGGACGCCGTCGGTGGTCTGGTAGCCGAGCATGAAGGTGCGGCATCCTTCCTTCGCCACCCGTTCGAACGGCGGCAGGAACCAGGAGCGCAGCTTGCGCCGGGAGATGTCGGCCTCGCTCGCGTCGCGTCCTCCCTGCGTCTCGGAGTACCCCGCGAAGTGCTTGGCGGTGGCGAGGATCGCCGTGGGGTCGTCGAGCCCGCCGCCCTGGTAGCCGCGCACCATGGCAGAGGCCAGTTCGCCGATGAGGAAGGGATCCTCGCCGAACGTCTCGTCGATGCGGCCCCACCGCAGGTCGCGGGCGATGCACAGCACGGGAGAGAAGGTCCAGTGGATGCCGGTGGCCGACACCTCCACCGCCGTGGCACGCGCGACCTCTTCGATCAGCGCCGGATCCCAGGAGGCGGCCATCCCCAGCTGCGTGGGGAAGATCGTCGCCCCTTCCCAGAAGGAATGGCCGTGGATGCAGTCCTCCGCCACGAGGAGCGGGATCTGCAGGCGCGTTCGCAGCGTCAGCTCGCGTGCGCGCAGCACCTTCTCGGGCGACGCGTGCAGGATCGACCCGGCGTGCATGCGCACGACCTGGTCCTCCAGGTCGTCGCGGGCGTCCAGCTGCAGCATCTGCCCGACCTTCTCCTCGACGCTCATGCGACCGAGAAGATCCGCGATCCGATCGGCGACGGGAAGCGAGACGTCGAGGTAGGCGGGACGGTGTCGCTCGTCCGTGCGTCGTTGTTCGCGAGGATGCGCGGCGTCTGTCACAGGTTCTCCTGTCGGGTGGGGGAGTCCGCGGTGCCGGATGCCGGCGAGGACGCGGAGGATGCCGTGCCACGGCCCGGCGCGCCGGGTGCGGTGCGCACCGCCGTCACGGCGCCGCGCGCCGTCATGCCCTTCTTGCGCAGGGCGCGCGAGCGCTCGCCCGCCGAGCGCAGGCGGGGGTTGACGTACTCGTCGATGCCGAAGTTGATGAGCGAGAGCGCCATGCCCAGCAGGGCGATGCACAGGCCGGCGGGGATGTACCACCACCAGTAGTCGGGGAACGCGCCGTTCTGCTGCGCCCAGAACAGGATGGTGCCCCAGTTCAGGTTGGTGATCGGGATGACGCCGATGAAGGCGAGGGTGGTGAGGCCGAGGACCGCCGCGGTGACCGTGCCGACGAAGCTCGACGCGATGATCGCCATGAGGTTCGGCAGCATCTCGACGGTGATGATCCTGCCCAGCGGCTCCCCGTTCGCCCGCGCGGCCTGCACGAAGTCGCGATTGCGCAGCGACATGGTCTGGGCGCGCAGCACGCGCGCACCCCACGCCCATCCGGTCAGGGCGAGCACCGCGGCGATGAGCAGCAGGCTCGGGTCCTCGAACTGCGAGGCGATGATGATCATCAGCGGGAGGCCCGGCAGCACCAGGAAGACGTTCGTGAGCGCCGACAGCGACTCGCTCTTCCAGCCGGTGACGATCCCGGCGGTGACGCCGATGGCGACGGCGATCGCGGTCGCGAGGACGCCGGAGAGCAGACCCACCACCAGCACGCCGCGCGTGCCGTAGATGATCTGGCTGAAGATGTCCTCACCCATGTGGCTCGTGCCCAGCAGATGCTGCCACGAGGGCGGCTGCTTGAGCGCGGAGTAGTCCTTCTCGAGCGGCCCGTACGGTGCGATGAGGTCGCCGAACACGGCGAGCAGCACGAAGAATCCGAGGATCGCCAGGCCCGTGAGCGACTTGCGATTGCGGAACATGGCGAACGACGCGCCGATGTGCGCGAGCGCGGACTTCCCGGCCGGCGGTCGCGGGGCCGCGGAGGCGGCGGCGGCACCGGGGGTCTCGGCATCCAGTGCGGTGGCGGTGGGGACGGTCATGTCAGGCCTCCTGGCGGGCGCGCGGGTCGAGGATGACGTACGCGATGTCGGCGAGGATGTTGGTGACGAGCACGGCGAGCGTGATCACGAGGAAGACGCCCTGCATGAGCGGGTAGTCCTTGGCGTTGGTGGCGTCCAGCAGCAGCTTGCCGATGCCCGGGTACGAGAACACCAGCTCCATGACCAGCGTGCCGCCCACGATGAACCCGAGCGCGAGGGCGAAGCTCGACAACTGCGGGAGCATGGCGTTTCGCGCCGCGTACGTCGTCACCACCCGCCGATCCGACAGGCCCTTGGCCTGCGCGACGGTGATGTAGTCCTCGTCGAGGACCGTGATCATCATGTTGCGCATGCCGAGGATCCATCCGCCGAGCGAGGCGATGACGATCGTGATGGCCGGAAGGGCCCCGTAGTAGACGACCTCGCCGATGAACTCCGGTGTGAGCCCCGGGCGGGTTCCCTTGCCGTACGCGTGGGATGCCGGGAACCAGCCCAACGCCGACGAGAAGACCGCGATCGCGATCAGCCCCATCCAGAAGTAGGGGACGGTGGAGAAGAAGGTCGCCACGGGGATGACGGCATCCGATCCGCGCCCGCGGCGCCAGCCGATCACGGCACCCACCGCCGTGCCGAGCACGAACGACACCACGGTCGCGATGCCGACCAGGCCCACGGTCCAGGGCAGTGCGGTGCCGATCACGTCGGTCACCGGGGCCAGCCCGTGCGAGAACGATCGACCCAGATCCCCGGAGAACAGCAGCTTCCAGTAGTCGATGTACTGCTCCCACAGGCTCCGTTCGGTGTCGAGGCCGAAGAGCGTGCGCAGGGCGGCGATCGCCTCGGGGCTGATCTTGCCCTGGTTCTTCTGCAGGTACGCCGAGACGGGGTCGCCCTTCATCATGCGGGGGATGAGGAAGTTGATGGTGATGGCAGCCCACGCCGTGAAGAGGTAGAACAGCGTGCGACGCAGCGCGAACCTCATGCCGGAACTCCTTCGGTGTCGGGGCGCGCGAAATGGCGGTCGGGGTCGGGGGAGGCGTTGCGCAGCGCCCGCGTGTAGGGATCCTGCGGGTTCAGGATCACGTCGTCTGCGGGCCCCGCCTCGACGACCCGGCCGCGGTTGAGGACCATGATCTCGTCGGAGAAATGACGGGCTGTGGCCAGGTCATGCGTGATGTAGAGCACGCCGAGGTTCGACTCGCGCTGCAGGTCGGCCAGCAGGTTCAGCACCCCGAGCCGGATGGAGACGTCGAGCATCGACACCGGCTCGTCGGCGATGAGCAGGCTCGGACGCGACGCCAGCGCGCGAGCGATGGCCACGCGCTGGCGCTGGCCGCCCGACAGCTCGTGCGGCCGGCGGTCGATGGTGCTCGCCGGATCCAGGCGCACGCGCTCGAGCAGCCGGCGGACCTCGGCTTCCACCTCATCCGCCGGTACGACCTTGTCCAGGCGCAGCGGGCGCTCGATGTGGTGACGGATCGTGTGGTACGGGTTCAGCGAGGCGAACGGATCCTGGAACACCATCCGCACCTGCTGGCGGTAGTGCCGCAGCCGGCGTCCGCTGCGCGGGATCGGCGAGCCGTCCAGCAGCACGTCGCCGGCCGTCTGCCGCTCCAGCTGCGTGATGATCTTGGCGATGGTGGACTTGCCGCTGCCGGACTGGCCGACGAGCGCGATCGTCTGCCCGCTGTGCAGGGTGAAGCTGACGTCGTCCAGCGCGAGCATCTTGCCGGCGCCGCGGACGCGGTAGCGCTTGGTGACGCCCCGGAACTCCAGCGTCGTCATGCCGTCACCTCCGTGGCGATGCCGGATGCCGCGGATGCGGCATCCGGCATTCCCGCGGTGCCGCGCACGAAGTCTCCGCGGTCGCCGGTGAGGCTCGGGAACGACGACAGCAGGCGCTGCGTGTACGCGTGCTGCGGACGGCGGTAGATGTTCTCGGCGGTGTCGAGTTCGACGATGCGGCCTTCGCGCATGACGGCGATGCGGTCCGAGATCTCCAGCAGCAGCGGCAGGTCATGGGTGATGAACACGACGGAGAAGCCGAACTCGCGGCGCAGCTCGGAGATCTGCGAGAGGATCTCGCGCTGCACGAGAACATCGAGCGCCGTGGTGGGCTCGTCCATGATCATGAGCTGCGGGTGCAGGGCGAGGGCCATCGCGATCATGACCCGCTGACGCATGCCTCCCGACAGCTCGTGCGGGAACGACTTCAGTCGCTCGCGACCGACGCCGACGAGGTCGAGCAGATCGCCGCACGCGCGGGTGCGGTCGGCGCGCGAGAGCTCCGGGCGATGCGTCGTGAAGACGTCGCCGAGCTGGCGGCCGATGTTGATGACGGGATTGAGGGCGTTCATGGCGCCCTGGAACACCATCGAGGCCTTGTCCCACCGGAATCGGCGCATCTCGTCATCGGTCAGCGCGCCGATGTCGATGGTCTCCCCGGTCGCGTCGTGGAAGACCGCGCGCCCCCCGGTGATGACGGCGGGCGGCTTCAGCAGTCGCTGGATGCCGTAGGCGAGCGTGGTCTTGCCCGAACCGGATTCGCCGGCCAGGCCCAGGATCTCTCCGCGCTTCAGTTCCAGCGACACGTCGCGCACCGCCTCCACGGGCGGGTCGACGTCGTAGGTGACGCTGAAGTCGGAGATCGTCAGCAGAACGTCTTGGGTCATCTCTCGGGTTCTCGGGGGTCGGGAGTGCAGGAGGGGCGTTGCCCGATGCGGACGGGGGCCGGGCCGAAAGGGCCCGGCCCCCGTCGCGTTCGGCTCTCAGTCCGCAGGCTGGAGCTTGGTGAGGATGTACACCGCGGTGGGCTGGGTGGGATCGGCGGGGACGTACGGGTCGTCCTCGCCGGGCCAGCCGACGAAGTTGCGGGTGTTGTACTGGCTGAGGAAGGGCCGCGTGCCGATCGGCATCGCCGGGACCTGCTCGACGAAGATCTTCTGGATCGTCTCGAGCGCGGTGGCGCGGGCGGCTTCGTCCGTCGTGCTGGCGTACTCGGCGAGCGCGGCCGTGGCCTCCGGGCTGTCGAAGCGGCCGAAGTTGAAGTCCGCCGCCTCGCCGATGGGCTTCAGGAACCGGCCGTCCATCTGGTCGCTGTACAGGTCGTAGGGCGTGGCACCCGAGTCAGTCCAGTGCAGGATCGCCTGGAAGTCGCCGGCGCCCTTGGCCTCCCACCAGGTGTCGGCATCCGGGGTGTCGACGGCGGCCTCGACGCCGAGCTCCTTCACGGAGTCGGAGATGAGGCTGATGCCGGTGACATAGTCGTTCCAGCCCTGCGGGACGGTCAGCGTGAAGGTGACCGCCTCGCCGTCGGGGTCGATGAGCGTGTCGCCGTCCCACGTGTAGCCGGCGTCCTCGAGCACCTTCTTGGCGCCCTCGACGTCGACGGTGTAGTCCTGACCCGCGTACTCCTCGGCGATGTACGCGTCGCCGGCCGGGGTCGGCAGGCCGGTGACGGAGGTGAGCTCCGGCACGCCGCCCTCGCGGGCGATCTCCTGGTGCTTCGAGCGGTCGATCACCATGTTCACCGCCTGGCGGAACGCGACGTCGTCGAACGGCTTGGTGGTGGTGTTCACGAACATCGTGTCGATTCCCAGACCCGCGGCCGCCCAGTAGACGTTGTCGGGGTCCTTGTCGAGGTACGCGCTCTGCACGTTGGGGATGAAGGCCTGCGCCCAGTCGGCATCCCCGTTGGCCAGGGCCGTGGTGAGCGCGGTGTTGTCGGCGTACGACACGTAGTACAGCGTCGGCACGGCGAGCTCCCCGCCCCAGTAGTCGTCGCGGGCGCTGAGCTCGACGGCCTGGGTGCTGAAGTTCGACAGCGTGTACGGGCCGGTGCCGACCGGGTCCTCGTTGGTGAACGTGGTGGGGTCGTCGACATCCTCCCAGATGTGCTGGGGGACGATCAGCTTGTGCAGGACCTTGTCCTGCTTGATGAACATCGGGTTCTCGAACGAGAGCGTGACGGTGTCGCCGTCGACGGCGATGTCGGTGAGGCCCAGCGCGGTGGTGTCGAGTGCCGGGTTGTCCTTGATCAACTGGAACGTGAAGGCGATGTCGTCGGCGGTGAACTCCTCGCCGTCGTTCCAGGTCACGCCGTCGCGCGCGGTCAGCTGCACCGAGGTGTAGTCGTCCGACCAGGTGATCTCCTTCGCCAGCCACGGCACGACATCCGCGGTCGGATCGACGAGGTTGACGATGCCGAGCGGCTCGAAGATGGCGTTGGCGTACCCCAGCCGCAGGGCCGACGAGTCGCCGACCCAGGGATTGTTGCCCTCTGTGGTGATGGGGCCGTCGGGCTTGGCGATCGTCAGGGACGTGCCGTCTCCGGACTCCGTCGAGTCGCCACCGCCGCCGGCCGCGCAGCCGGTCAGCGCGATCGCCGCGGCCAGGCCCACGGCGACGAGGGAGGATCTGAGCCTCATTGCTACTCCTTCGTTTGGCACGGCGTCGTGTTCGGGAGGTCGACCACGACGTCGAGGGGTGATTGCCGGATCAACTTACAATCAAGTAAGTAACTTTGCAACTATCGTGTGACAGGCACGCCGAGGGCGCGTGCGTAGACTCACAGACGCCGGCGAACCAGCGCAGACTCCGGCGAAGAAGGGGGTGCTGACGATGGCAGGACAGCGTCGGCAGCCGCGCTCGCGGCCCGAGACACTCGCGCGTCGGCGTGACATCCTCGACGCGGCCGTCGAGATCTTCGGCAGCAAGGGATTCACCGGCGGCACGCTGCAGGAGATCGCGGACCAGGTGGGGATGACCCACGCCGGGATCCTGCACCATTTCGGCTCCAAGCACGAGCTGCTCCTGGAGGTGCTCCAGCACAGGGACGAGACCGACGTCGCCGACCTCGACGAGCAGCACATCCCCGACGGCATGGACCTGTTCCGGCATCTGGTGCGTACCGCGTTCGTCAACGCGCACCGGGCCGGCATCGTGCAGGCGTACGTCGTGCTGTCGGCCGAGTCGGTGACCGACGATCACCCCGGCCGCGACTTCTTCGAGAAGCGGTACCGGACGCTGCGGGGCGAGGTGGCGCACGCCTTCTCGGTCGTGTGCGCCGAACGGGGCGTCACCGCTCCGGAGACCGTCGACCTCGCCGCGGCCAGCATCCTCGCGGTGATGGATGGGCT
This sequence comes from Microbacterium timonense, assembly GCF_900292075.1. Lineage (GTDB taxonomy): Bacteria > Actinomycetota > Actinomycetes > Actinomycetales > Microbacteriaceae > Microbacterium > Microbacterium timonense. Next base: position 3,063 of record NZ_OLMV01000008.1, on the reverse strand, counting down.
CCAGGTGCAGTGGCTGCTCGACCCGGACGCCGTCGACCTCGCGCGAGCCTCGGAGTTCGCGATCGAGGCGATCGTGTCGGCGGTGCTGTCACCGGCCCCGTCGCCCCTGACCGATGGGGCGCCGGCGGGTCAGCCGAGCCGTTCGACCGTGTAGTCGATGCAGCGGATCAGCTGACGCACGTCGTCAGGGTCGATCGAGACGAACGTCGCGACGCGCAGCTGGTTGCGTCCGAGCTTGCGGTACGGCTCGGTGTCGACGATGCCGTTCGCGCGCAGGCTCTTCGCCACGGCCGCGGCATCCACCGACTCGTCGAAGTCGATCGTCACGACCACCGGCGAGCGGTCGGCGGGATCGGCGACGAACGGCGTCGCGAACGAGGCGGCCTCGGCCCACTCGTACAGCGCCTGCGACGACTCGCGCGTGCGGGCGTCGGCCCACGGCAGCCCGCCGTTGCCGTTGATCCAGCCGAGCTGCTCGTTCAGGAGGAACAGGGTGGCCAGCGCCGGGGTGTTGAGGGTCTGGTTCAGCCGGGAGTTGTCGATCGCCTGCTTGAGGCTCAGGAACTCGGGGATGTACCGTCCGGACGCGGCGATGCGCTCGATGCGCTCGATGGCCGCCGGTGAGACGAGCGCGAACCACAGCCCGCCGTCGGAGCCGAGGTTCTTCTGCGGCGCGAAGTAGTAGACGTCCGCCTCCTGCAGCGAGAAGTCGATGCCCCCCGCCGCGCTGGTGGCGTCGATGACGGTGAGCGCGCCCTCGTCTCCCTTCACCCGCTCGACGGGTGCAGCCACACCAGTAGAGGTCTCGTTGTGCGGCCACGCGTAGACGTCGACGCCCTCGACGGGCTCGGGGGCGGTGCGCGTGCCTGCGGCGATCTCGCGCACGTCGGGCGCCTCGAGCCACGGTGCCTTCGCCGCCTTCGCGAACTTGCCGCCGAACTCGCCGAACACGAGGTTCTGGCTGCGGTTCTCGATGAGGCCGAACGCGGCGGCATCCCAGAAGGCGGTCGATCCGCCGTTGCCGAGGATCACCTCGTAGCCGTCGGGCAGCCGGAACAGCTCGCCCAGGCCCGCCCGGACCGAACCGACGAGGTCCTTCACGGGAGCCTGCCGGTGAGAGGTCCCCAGCAGCTCGGCGCCGCGGGTCGCGAGCGCCTCGACGTGCGCCGGGAGCACCTTGGACGGGCCGCACCCGAAGCGTCCGTCGGCGGGCAGGATCTCGCGGGGAAGCAGCACGTGGGACATGCGTCGATTCTAGAGAGGCCCGGCCCGGTGCCCCGCCCGCGTGACGGGCCGTGACGGCTGGGGCGGTGGTTGGGGGCGGTGCCGCTTGGTGCCGCGCCGTTCAACAGGTCAACCGCGCCTTTGCAGGAGATCTGCGCCGCTGTGCGTCCTGTAGAAGGCCGGTTGACCTGTTGAGGTGTGCCTTCGGCCCGAGGTGCCGGCATCCGGGACCGCCGCGTGTGCCGCGGCCCCACCGGGGTTCCCGGGTCTCGCCGCATTCAACAGGTCAACCGCGCGTTTGCAGGAGAGCTGCGCCGCTGTGCGTCCTGTGGAAGCGCGGTTGACCTCTTGAGGTGTGCCTCGGCCCGGGGTGTCGGCATCCGGGACCGCCGCGTGTACCGCGACGTGGTTGCCTCGGGTCTCGCCGCATGCAACAGGTCAACCGCGCCTTTGCAGGACAACTGCGCCGCTCTGCGTCCTGTGGAAGCCCGGTTGACCTCTTGAGGAGTGCCTTCGGCCCGGGGTGTCGGCATCCGGGACCGCCGCATGTACCGCGGCGTGGTTGCCTCGGGGCTCGCCGCGTGCGACAGGTCAACCGCGATTTTGCAGGACAACTGCGCCGCCGTGCGTCCTGTGGATGCCCGGTTGACCTGTTGCGCCATCTCCACAGGAGGGCGAATGGATGCCGTTGCGCCGAGTTGTCCCCATCGCCGCGCCGCGGGGAGGTGACCGTGCTGCCTGTTCGCCATGCTCTCCGCATGACGGATCTGCGAGGTGCGGTGGGGGAGCGCGGCGGTGTGGTGCGGGTCTCCAGGCTGATCGAGGCCGGGATCAGCCGGAACGCGGTGCGCGTTGCGGTGCGGAACGGAGTGCTCAGCAGCCCTCGTCGGGGCTGGGTCGCCGTGCCGGATGCCGATCCGTACCTCCTGGCGGCGGCCCGTGCGGGCGTCGTGGTGACGTGCGTGACCCGGGCCAAGCGATTGGGTCTCTGGGTTCGCACCCACGATGGGCCGCACGTCGGGGTGGCTCCCACCGCCTCGCGGCTGAACCTCGGCGTGGACTCGACGGTGCACTGGGCGGCTCCCGTCCAGCCGCGCAGCCCCGACACGCTCGAGGACGGCATCCTCAGCGCCCTCGTCATCCTCGCCGGCTGCCAGCCTTATGAGTCCGCGCTGGCGACGTGGGAGTCGGCGCTGCGCATGGGGCTCGTGAGGAAAGGCGAGTTGGATCGGCTCCCGCTCCGCCCGGCGGCGCGTCTGGTTCGCGACGCCGTTACCCCGTTCTCCGACTCCGGCCTCGAGACGATCTTCGCCAGCAGGCTCAGCTGGCTGCGCGAGCTGATCCGCCCCCAGGTGTGGATCGAGGGGCATCGTGTCGACTTCCTGATCGGCGATCGACTGGTGGTGCAGATCGACGGCGGGCATCACGTCGGTCCACAGCGCACTGCGGACGTGTCGCACGATGCCGCGCTGATGCTGCTGGGGTATCACGTCATCCGCGTGACCTACGTCCAGATCATCGAACGCTGGCACGAGGTGAGCGACCTGATCCTGCGTGCGATCGCTCAGGGACTCCACCGGGCGCCGTGACCCGGATGCCGCGACCACGACGGCGGCTCCTCTTCGACAGGAGCGGCCTCCTCTTCGACAGGTCAACCGCGCCTCTACAGGAAAAGCGAGGACCCGTTTCTCCTGCGGAAGTGCGGTTGACCTGTTGAACGCGGGCCCGGCGCCCCCGGCCCGCCGAGCGGCGCGCACCACCGCCGAGCGGCTGGCACTCGCGCTGCGCCTGCTCGCGGACCCGGCGTACGACGCGCTGCTGGGTGGCACGTCGTCGTGG
>NZ_OLMV01000007.1 GCF_900292075.1 Microbacterium timonense | reverse complement strand
AAGTCGCCGATGAGCCCGAATCCACTCGTGACCTGCGTGATGTCGGCGTCGCCGACGAGGAAGTGCTCGCTGCGGTTCACCGCCTGGAACAGCGCCTTCAGCGGTCGCTCCGCCGGCGAGTCGGCGAGCCGCGGCATCCACCAGAGGCAGCTGGACCGTCACCTGCCGGCCGGCCTGCACGAAGATGCCACGTCCGTCCGGGAAGTCCGCGCGCTTGACCTTCGGGAACGGCACCTTGAAGACGGCATCGCCGTCGAAGGCGTCCGGCTTGAGAATGATGCCCTTGCGGCCGCCCTTGAAGTCGCCGATGAGCCCGAATCCACTCGTGACCTGCGTGATGTCGGCGTCGCCGACGAGGAAGTGCTCGCTGCGGTTCACCGCCTGGAACAGCGCCTTCAGCGGTCGCTCCGCCGGCGAGTCGGCGAACTGGGGCACGTCCTCGATCACGATCATGAGCCGCGCTTCGAGCGACTCGTCGGCGACCAGCTCGGCCAGCTCCGTGGCGAGGTCTTTCGCCTCGTCCACCGTCGTGGCGCTGCGCATCCAGGGGGCGAACTCCTTGAGCTGAGAGCGCCGACCGCCGAAGTGGAAGAGCTTCACCGACCGATCGAACCGCACCATCGAGGTCACGAGGGCCTTCATGGCGTTGGTCTTGCCTGCCTGCGGCGGGCCGGACACCACGAAGGTGCCCACCGCGTCGAACTCGCGCGGGGCGAGGGTGTCCTCGGCGATGCCGAGGACCGGGAACTCGCCGATGCGCTCGGGCAGCGCCGACCAGGGCAGGCGCGTGGGCAGCGAGCCGATCTCGTCGACCTCGCGAGCGCCGAGCGCCCGCAGCTCTTCGGCCCATTGCGTGAGCAGCTTGGTCTGCTCCGCCACATTGGGCGTCCCGCCGAGCACCGCGATCTGCGTCTCGAATCCGTCGACGATCGCGCGGCCCGGTGCGGAGCGCTCGTCGAGGACGTCCTTCGGCGCGTTCAGAAGGGAGTACGCGTTCTCGTCCGCCAGGCGCAGGATCACGCGGCGCGAGATGTTCGAGCTCACCGCGGTGGGAACCGAGCCCGACCGGTCGGCGGTGGCGACGACGTGCACGCCCAAGGGTCGGCCCTCGCCGAGGATCCGCATGAACGCCTGATAGAACGGCATCCGTGCGGTCGTCGACTCCCACTCGGCGCGGAACTGCGGCAGACCGTCCAACAGCAGGATGATGCGCGATTCGTCGCGCCCGGTCAGTTCGCGGTACTCGGCGACGCTGGAGGCATTGGCCGCGCTGAAGCGCTTGCCGCGGTCGTCGAGCACGCGTCCGAGCGAGCGCAGGATGCGCTGCACCCGCTCCGCGTCATCGCCCGGGATGATCGAGCCGACGTGCGGCAGCACTTCGAGGCTCTTGAGCGAGCCCGACCCGAAGTCCAGACCGTACACCGCGACGTTCTCGGGGCGGCGGCCCATTCCGGCGGAGATCGCGATCGTGCGCAGCACCGTGGACTTGCCCGAGCCGCTGGTGCCGTACACGAGCAGCGATCCATCGCGATCCGGCTCGAAATACACCGGCTCCTGAAGCTGACGCTCGGGAACGTCGCGTTTGCCCAGGAGGATGTTGCCGGCACGGCCCGGGCGCAGGGCCCGGATGTCGACGGTCGTCTCGAGGTCGTCCAGCCACGGACGGCGCGGCGCCGGAATCCCCGCCTGCGCGGCCGCGGCGACGAGGGTCGCCACGATGCGCTTCTGGTCGTTGGGGCCCGGATCGACGTCGTGCGCGGCATCCTCCCCCCGGTCCTCGAGCTCCCACCGCTGCACCGAGCCGAAGCGCAGCTCCGCGACGCTCACGTCCGCGACCGGTGCCGCGTCGGTGCTCCACCCGCCGGCGTACGCGGACTGGAAGGGCACGAGGCGCCCGGGCCCGGTCTTGGCGATGCCGCGGCCCGGGATCCCCGGGTCGAAGCTGGCAGCGACCGGGTCGTCGACGACGTCCTTGGAGTCGGACTCGTCGGCCATGCGCAGCGCCACGCGCAGATTCGTGTTGGCGCGCAGGTTGTCCTTGATGACGCCGGCCGGCCGCTGCGTGGCCATGATGAGGTGGATGCCGAGCGAGCGGCCGCGCTGCGCGATGTCGACGACCCCGTCGACGAACTCGGGGACCTCGCCCGCGAGCGCGGCGAACTCGTCGATCACCAGCACGAGCGCGGGAGGCGTGTCGGGGTCGCGGCGCTTCTCGAGTTCGAGGAGGTCCTTGGCCTTCTTGCGGTTGAACAGGTGCTCGCGGTGGTGGAGCTCGGCCCGCAGGCTCGTCAGGGCGCGGCGCACGAGGTGAGGGCTCAGGTCGGTGACCAGGCCGACGCAGTGGGGAAGGTCCACGCAGTCGGCGAACGCCGAGCCGCCCTTGTAGTCGACGAAGAGGAACGTGACGCGGTCAGGGCTGTGCGCGGCGGCCATGCCGAGCACCCATGCCTGCAGGAACTCGGACTTGCCCGCACCGGTCGTTCCGCCGACCAGCGCGTGCGGGCCCTGCGTCCGCAGGTCGAGCGTCATCGCGTCGGTGGCGCCCTGGCCCACGATCGCGCGGAGCGTTCCGGCCTTCTTGAGGCGCGGCAGCGTCGCCCCCGAGCGGTCCACGATGGTGTTGTTCTCGCGCCACCGCTCGATCGCGAACGACGGGTCCGACGCGAGCTCGGGGCCGGCCAGCGACAGGAACATGACGGAGTTCGGGATGTCGGACGCGTCCTCGATGACCGTGCTCGAGTCCGCGACGGGCGCGAGCCGCTTGGCGAGCACCGTCATGAGTTCGTTCGAGACGCCCTCCACCACGGTGACGGGGTACTCGACGCCGCTGCGCACGGTGCCCGTCCGTGCGGACTCCAAGCCGCCGGAGACGTCGACGAAGCTCCGGCAGACCGCCGGCAGCGCGTCCACGACCGGCGCCACGAACAGCCCGTAGACGCCGACGTCCGCTCCCCGCTCGAGCACCTGCGTCAGCCGTGCCCGATCGACCGGTGCGTCGGAGGTGACGATCACGACGACCGCGGTCTGGCCCGGGAACGTCGCATCCTCAGCGGCGCGCCGCACGTCGGTGCCGTACCGCATCGGGTCCCAGTCGTCGTCGAGCGGTGGGCGCGGCGAGCTCGCCGCCTTGGACCGGCGCATCACCAGCTCTTCCAGTGCCGACAGCAGAGCCGCGCCGGTGGAGGCCGAGTCAGACAGCGGCATGTCGCGGAACGGGCTGCGCTCGCTGGTGGTGTGCGGCAGCCACTTCAGCCACTCCAGCTGGCGCGCCCACTGCGGCTCGGTGAGGGCCACCGCCACCAGCTCGTTCGGGGAGTGCAGGCCGAACAGCTGCACGCACAGGCCCCGCAGCGCATCCGCGCTCTCGCGGGGCGGACCTGCCACACCGATGACGCCGACGCTCTGCAGCGACTCCAGCACCGGAACACCGTCGATCATGCGGTACCGCTCGCGCAGCCGGTCGACGCGGTCGACATACTCCTGCAGCGCCTCGGGGCTGTCGGAGCGCTTGACCGTGGTGCGCGACGGTGCTTCGGAGGTGCCCAGGCGCACGGCGAGGAAGTTCCAGTGCTCGGGACGCCGTGTCCACAGCATGGGCCCCAGCCGCATGGCCTCCTCGAAGACCACGGCCACCGGCGGCACCTCGGCGTTTCGCACCTCCCGCTCCCGCGGGCGCTCCCGGTACAGCCTCTCCTCGAGCTCCTCGAAGGTCCGCTCGAAGACCTCGGCCTCCTTCTTGACCCGCTGCCCGACCTGGGTGCGCTGCGAGATGAAGTTGCCGAAGAGCATGAGCGGCGACAGCAGCACGACGACCAGCGAACGCGGGTTGCCGTTCATCGCGAACAGCGCGACGCCGAGGATCACCGGCGCCACGAGCATCGGCCACGGGAACAGCCGGGTGATCGGGTCCTTGGGCAGGCGCGGCTCGGGCAGCTCCTCGCCGACGTAGCGCGGCTCCACGCGCGGGCTGCGGTTGAACAGCAGCGTGCCGCCGCGCTCGAGCACCGGGTCGGGATCGGCGGGTGCGTAGTCGTGCACCATCTGCACGACGAGCTCGGTGTCGCCGAGCGCGAAGCGCTGACCGGGGATGACGCGCAGCCGCTGCACCAGGCCGCCGTCGACCACGATGCCGTTGGCCGAGTTGAGATCGACCAGCTCCACCGTGCCGCCCACCTCGATGCGCGCATGGCGCTTGGAGATGAGCGGGTCCTCGAGGACGATGTCGTTGCCCACAGCCCGGCCGATCGTGAACTGACCGCGCGGCAGCTGGAACTCCCGCCCTGCGAAGGGACCGGCCACGACGTACAGGATCGCCGCGGCCGGCGCGCCCGCGCGACGGGAGGACACGTAGTCGGCGCCGAGATTGACGACGGAGGCGACGAAGCCCGAGCCGACGGGCGCGTCGCTGATCAGCATGTCGGGTTCGAGGAGCGCGAACGCCGACGACGTCGGAGGCGCGACCCGGAGCGTGAGCACGTCGTCGGGTGCGGCGGTGATCTCGCGGGCCGGGTCCGCTTCGGCGATCCGCCGGGCGACGTCCTGCACGGTCGCCGTGGTGTCGGACGTCACCACGATGTCGGTGTGCTGATCGGCGCGGCGCTGGAGCGTCAGTTTGAGTCTCATGTGTGCGTGTCCTCGTGCGGATGCCGGCGTCAGCCGATCCGGATGCTCGCGTGGCGGTCTCCGAGCCGAATCGTATCGCCGCTTCGCAGCTCGACCTGTTCACGCGGCGCCAGCGGCCGCTCCGTCCCGTCGCGCAGCAGGGCGCTGCCGTTCGTGGAGCCCAGGTCGATCACCACGAGCCCGCCACCGGAGCGGAGGATCGCCAGATGCGTCTTCGAGACCGACATCGAGGGGTCGGTGATCGCGATGGGATCCAGCCGCGGCCCGGTGTCCGGCGCGGCGGGATCTCGGCCGACGAGGATGCCGTCGCCACGGATGTGGATCGCCTGCCCGGTGTCCAGTGTCACGGTGGCGGGCGTCCGAGCCGCCGGCGTCGCGGCCGACGTGACGGGCGGCGCGGGCGTGTCGGGTGCGGCGGGTTCGGCATCCGGGAGCAGCCGCGGCGGCACCCAGGCACCTGCGGTGCTCCCGGCCGAGCCCGGCCGCACCGACGACGGCACCGCGGGTGAAGCGGCTTCCGGTCCCGCCACACCGACCGGGACGGCGGGAGCGAACGCTCCGGCAGCAGGCGCGTCGGTCTCGGTCCCCGCGGCGTCGGTGCGGAGGGCGCCGAGCACGCCACCGCTGTTGCGTGTGGTCGGGATGTAGGCGGACGGCCCCCGTTCGTCGACCGGCGTGGCCAGCGACGGCAGTTCGCTGCGCACGTCTTCGAGGTCTGTGGCCACAGTCTTGCGGGCGATCCGCATGCGCTTCGCGTCGTACGGGTGCAGTCCGTTGCGCACGTCCACGCACCATGTCGCCGCGGCCAGATCCGGCCAGCCGCGCCCCCGACGCTCGGGGTCGAAGAACGGCGAGAGGGCGATGACCAGCAGCGGGCCGATGACCGGGACGACGAAGCTCGCCCACAGCACGAGCGCGCGCACGACGCCGCCGCGCCAGAAGCCGGGTCGCTCCAGCGTGCGCACGTTGACCGTACGGAGGCCGGTGACGGCCTTGCCGAGCGTCACACCGCGCCGACCGAGCAGCACGAGCTGCACGACGATGTACGCGGTCGTCAAGAGGGCCGATGCACCGGCGCAGATCAGCATGACGACGAGCGCCCCGCCCGTCACGGCGCCGGCCGAGCCCGTCGTCGATAGTGTCACGAGGCCCGGCAGCGCGCCCAGCAGGAGCGGCAGCTGCAGCGCCAGGTACACGAGGACCTCGAGCGTCGTGCTCAGCGCCCGGCGGCCGAACGGCGCAGGCACCAGGCCCAGCGACGCCGCGTACTCCGGCCGGGCACGGCCGTGCTCGTCGAGGCCCTCGATGCGGCGGGGCGCCTCGTCAATCTCCCAGATCACACCGGTCCTCCTGGCGAAAGCTCCGCGTCGACCCTAACCCGATCGCCGGACCGGGGCCGGGACGCCCGGCTCAGTGGAAGAAGTGTCGCTCGCCGGTGAAGAACATCGTGACGCCGGCGGACTGGGCCGCCGCGATCACCTCGTCATCGCGCACCGAGCCGCCCGGCTGGATGATCGCCGAGATGCCCGCGTCGATGAGGATCTGCGGCCCGTCGGCGAACGGGAAGAAGGCGTCGGATGCCGCGACCGAGCCCGCAGCTCGGTCACCGGCGCGCTCGACGGCGAGCCGGCACGAGTCCACACGGTTCACCTGGCCCATGCCGATGCCGACCGTCGCGGAGTTCTTGGCGAGCACGATGGCGTTCGACTTCACCGCGCGGCACGCCTTCCACGCGAAGATCAGGTTCGTCATGTCTTCGTCGGCGGGGCGCTCCCCCGAGACGAGCTGCCAGTCCTTCGCCACCGACTCGATGTCGTCGGGGAACCGGTCGGCGTCCTGCAGCAGCAGGCCGCCCGACACGAGGCGCACGTCCATGCGCTCCTGCTGCCAGTCGGCGGGAAGCTGCAGCAGGCGCAGGTTCTTCTTGGCGCGGAACACCTCCAGGGCCGCCGGCTCGAAGTCCGGAGCGACGATGACCTCGGTGAAGATGTCCTTGAGGTTCTCGGCCATCTTCAGCGTGACCGTGCCGTTGGCTGCGATGACGCCCCCGTAGGCCGACACCGGGTCGCACTCGTGCGCGCGCAGGTGGGCGCTGGCGATGGGGTCCAGGGCGTTGGGCGCCGTGACGGCGATGCCGCAGGGGTTCGCGTGTTTGATGATCGCGACCGCGGGCTTGATCATGTCGAACGCTGCGCGCAGGGCCGCGTCGGCATCGACGTAGTTGTTGTACGACATCTCCTTGCCCTGCAGCTGCGTCGCCTGGGCGATGCCGTGACCCCCGTTTCGCGTGTAGATCGCCGCGCGCTGGTGCGAGTTCTCGCCGTAGCGCAGGGTCGCCAGGCGCTCGGCCTTGATCGTGAGGTGGGCCGGCAGGTCTTCCTCGGTGAGAGTGCCTTCGGCGAACCACGTCGCGACGGCCCTGTCGTACTCGGCCGTGTGGGCGAACGCCCGCGCGGCGAGCTCGCGACGCTGCACCAGGCTCGTACCGCCGGAGCGGACCGCGTCGATGACGGCGGGATACGAGGACGGCGAGACCACGATCGCCACGTTGGCGTAGTTCTTCGCCGAAGCGCGCACCATCGCCGGACCGCCGATGTCGATCTGCTCGACGACGTCGTCGCCCTGCGCGCCCGAGCGGACCGTCTCGACGAACGGATAGAGGTTCACGACCACCAGCTCGAACGGGGCGATGTCGAGGTCGGCGAGCTGACGCTCGTGGTCCTCCAGGCGGAGGTCGGCGAGGAGCCCGGCGTGCACGCTCGGGTGCAGGGTCTTCACGCGTCCGTCCAGCGACTCGGGGAATCCGGTCACGCTCGCCACATCGGTGACGGTGTGGCCGGCCTCGCGCAGGAGCGTCGCCGACCCACCCGTCGAGACGATCTCCACGCCCGCCTCCGCGAGGGCCGCACCCAGCTCCAGCAGGCCGGTCTTGTCGCTCACCGACACCAGGGCACGGCGCACGGGGACGATGTCGCGGGGGCGGTACAGGGCGGGGTCGTGACTGGGTCCGGCCATGGCGGATCTCCTCGGTGGGATAGGGGTCAGCTCGGGGCGTTCGCGGACACCGCCGCGAGGTCGAGTTCGCCGGTCGCGACACGACGCACCACATCGATGAGCAGCCGTCGCTCGACCGGCTTGATGCGTTCGTGCAGGGCGTGCTCGTCGTCGCCGGGCAGCACGGGCACGCGTTCCTGGGCGAGGATCGGACCGGAGTCGACACCGTTGTCGACGATGATCACGCTGGCGCCGGTCTGCGCCACGCCCGCGGCGAGGGCGTCGCGCACGCCGTGCGCTCCCGGGAACTCCGGAAGGTAGGCCGGGTGGGTGTTGATGATGCGCGGCGACCACGCGTCGACGAGGTCGGCCGGCAGCAGGCGCATGAGTCCGCTCAGCACGACGAGATCCGGTCGCCACACGTCCAGTTGCGCCGCAAGTTCGGCGCCCCACTCCTCGCGCGTCGCGAACTGGGCGAACGGGACCATGAAGGTCGGGATGCCGTACTCCTCGGCGTGCGCGAATCCGTCTGCCTCGCGGTCGGCTCCGACGACGACGACCTGGGCGGGGAAAGCGGGGTCGGCAGCGGCGTCGAGAAGCGCACGCAGGTTCGACCCGGTGCCCGAGATGAGGACGGCGACCGAGAGCACCCGGCTAGTCTAGCCGCGGCCCGGCCGTGCCCCCGGCCGCCCGGCGGCGCCCAGCCGTTCCCGGCGGCGCCCCCGGGGCCGCCGGGAACGGGGTCTCACGACCGGGCGATCACAAAGCCGCCGGCGGGGAGGACGATGGTGCCGCCGTCGCGGAGCGTTCGCTCCCGCACGAGCGTTCCGCGGTCGTCGTACACCCGCACCGACACCGGCGTGCCCTGTGCGCCGATGCGCACCGGCTGGGATCGGTCGATCCCCGAGTGGACGAGCTCGGTGCGGCCCGCGCCCGTGAGCACGAGCCGGGACTGCGCGGGCCGCACGATCAGGGCGTCGAGCACCAGCGGACCGCGCTCGACGTCCACACGAACGCGGCTCTCGCCGGCCCGGACGGTGCGCTCCAGTGCATGCGGGAGCAGCACGCCCGGCACCGGCGAGATCCCCTGCGGGGGACCCTGGATCTCGAGGGATCCGAGCGGACGCCGATCGCCATGCCACTGCGAAGCGCCGGCCCAGCCGGGTTCGGCCCACACCACCGGTTCGATCGCGCGATCGGCCGACGCCTCACCGAGGTCGAAGACGGCATGCTCGCCGGGTTGAAGCGTCAGCGCTCGGCCCGACCACAGTGATTCGCCGGTCCACGCCGTCGGAGCGGACACGGTGCCCGACGTGTCGACGGCGTCCTCGGCCTCGACCAGCGACAGCCCGTCGCGCTCGCTCACCGTCGCGACCGAGCTCGCCCGCACGCCGAGCTCCGGGCGCGCGTCGAGCGCCAGCATGGTGAGCAGCCCGTGGATCGTGCTCTCGGCGCCGCTGTTGCGGTTGACGGTTCCATCGGGCTGGAGGCCGTCGTAGGTGACGCCGGTGGCCGGGTCGTACATGGGCGTGCCCGCATGGTTGGCCCCGAAGAACCATGCCGCCTGGATGGCGGCGAGGTCGGCGAAGCCCGGCGCCCCGGTGGCGTCGGCGACGGCCAGCAGCGACTGCACCCGGGAATCCGCGCCGTAGGCGATCTGCACGCGGTCGGCAGGGGTCGGGAACCAGCCGTTGTCGGGGCCGCCGGCCGTCAGCAGCGTCGGCGTGAACACGGCGGCGTCGCGGACGGCGGGCTCGGCGAGCGCCGGGTCGCCCAACGCGACGGATGCCGCCGCCAAGGCCGCCGGCATCTGCGAGCCCCAGCCGTGCCACATGCTGCGGGACTGCGCCCAGGGCAGGATGGCGCCGTACGGCCACTGCTCGATGTCACCGGCCGCCATCGCGCCGATCCCCTCGGCCAGCTTGCGCAGCGCGTCGGCCGCTGAAGCGTCTGCGGGCACGGCGCGCACCCGGGCGGCGAGCCCGAGCACGGCCTCGGCCGAGGCATCCGCACCATCCACGATGAGCCATGCCGGCACCCGCATGCCATCGGTCTCAGCCCACTGGCCGTAGCGCACCAGCACCTGGCGGTCCAGCGCGTCGACCGCCAGCGCGAGCCGCTCCTCCAGGAACGAGGCGAAGGACGGGTCGGCCTGCTGGAATGCGGCGTACCCCTCGCCCAGCGCCCAGATGGTGCGTGCGAGCCAGTAACTCGGCCCCGAGTCCGACGGGTCGGGCAGCTCGACCGGTTCCGCCGACGGGTTCAGCGTGCCGTCGGGCTGCATCCACAGCACGACGTTCCCGGCGCTCTCCCCCTCGGTCGTCTGCAGATAGGTCAGGCTGCGCAGCAGCTCGTAGGCGGTGTCGCGGCTGGTCGCGGCATCCGTCTGGGTCCAGTGCCGGAGATACACCACCGCGGCGCGCGCGATGTCATCCGCGTTGAAGGCGCCCTGTCCCCAATGGCCGGTCGCGGGGTCGAACGGACCGCCGCCCACGCGTTCGAAGGTGCCACCGGCGCGTGCATCGGCGTACGTCCAGGGCATCACCAGCGACGGTTCCTCGGCCAGGCGATAGGTCGTGTGGCCTTGAACGTCCGCCGGCGGGGTCGCCTCATCGAGCAGGAAGTCCAGATGCGCGAGGTTCGTGAGGGGTGCCCCGGTGAGCGCGTGCGCCGCCCTCTCCGACGCCTGGGAGGGGACGGCGACCGCGAGCGCGGAGGTCAGAGCCACCACGGCGGACACCATCGCGACGCGTGCACCCCGTCGTGCGAGCGTGTTCATGGGATCACGTTCCTTTCTCAGCCGGCGTCGGTGCGCTCCAGAAGCGCGACGCCGATCTTGGAGTCGGCCATGCCGTAGAAGACGAAGTGCCGCCCGTCGATCTCTTCGATCGCCGTCGGGAACACCACGTTCGGGACGATCCCGCTGCGCTCGTCATCGGTCTCGGGCGCCAGCAGCGGCTCGGGCGTGCGGGCGATGACCCGCGACGGGTCCTCGGCGTCCAGCAGCAGCGCGCCGGCCGCGTAATTCACCTTCTGCTGCTGCGCGAAGGCGCTGTCGATCACACCGGTGACGCCGTGATGAAGCACCAGCCATCCCTCGGGGACGCGCAGCGGCGGCGGGCCGCCACCGATCTTGACCTCCTCGAACGGATACTGCGGACCGGCGACGAAGCGATGCTGCTCCCACAGCACGAGGTTCGACAGATCCGCGCGCACCGCGTCGAGGGGCACATAGCTGATCCAGATCGACTGGCGTGGGTCCTCGATGCCCGCCGGCAGTCGCACGCCCTGCCCCGGCTTGGTCTCGCCCAGGTCCCACATCGGGCGGTGCAGCACGGCGAGCGCCGTCGTGCCGTCGGGCGCGGTGACCGGCTCGGGGAAGAACACGGTGTCCTTGTTGTGGAACAGGTTCAGGTCCATGTCGAGCTCGTCCTGATACCGGAACAGCACAGGGCCCAGGCGCCGCCACGTCCGCAGGTCGTCCGAGACCGCGATCGCGGTGCGGGGACCGAGCGGCCCGTAGGCGACGTAGGTCATCACGTGCAGGCCGAGCGCGTCGATCCATGTCGTCCGCGGGTCCTCCACGCCGGCGTTGCCCACGCCGCGCTCCCATCCCCGGTCGGGCTCCAGCACGACTCCCTCGCGCTCCACGGAGACCGGCACCCCGTCCTCCACGACGATGCGGGCAAGGCCCACGCGCGACACGTTGCCGTCGGCGACGAGGCGGGGAAGCAGGTACAGCTGCCCGTCGGGCCCGCGGCCGGAGGCGGGGTTGAGCACGCCTTCCGCCTCGTGGGGATCGCCGGGCTGCGGCGTCATGACGACTCCCACCCGACGGAGCCGGTAAGGGATCGAAGGGGTCGTTCCGGGCATGGTCATCCTTTCACTCCGGATCCGAGGTCGCTCGAGATGAAGTAGCGCTGGAAGACGATGAACAGGGTCACCGCCGGGATCGCCAGCACGACGGCGCCGGCCATCATGGCGCCGAACGGGTTCGAGGTGGAGGCGGCGATGTTCGAGATGAAGTTCGCCAGCGAGACCGCCAGCGGCTGCATCGACGCCTCCTTGGTGATGAGGAACGGCCACAGGAACTCGTTCCACGGGCCGATGAAGGTCAGCAGCACCGCCGTCAGGAGCGCCGGTCGCACCAGCGGCAGCGCCACGCTCCACAGCAGGCGGAACTCCCCTGCCCCGTCGATCCGGGCCGCCGAGAACAGATCCGGCGGCAGCTGCAGGAAGTACTGCCGGAAGATGAGCACCGCCGTCGAGTTGATGAAGAACGGCAGGATCATGCCGACGTACGTGTCCGACAGCCCGTAGTCGCGGGCGATCATGACGTACAGCGGGATCATGAGCAGCTGGAACGGCACGACCTGCACGAGCAGGCACAGCGCGAACGTCGTGCCGCGTCCCCGCCACTGCAGCACGGCCAGCGCGTACCCGGCCAGGACGCCGAAGACGACCGTGCCGAGCAGCACGCCGGCGGTGAAGATGCCGGAGTTGAGCAGCCCCTGCGCGAGGTTGATGCGGTCGTTGATCGCGACGTAGTTGTCGAACGTCAGGTTCCCGGGATGAGGGAACGCGCCCGCGACCGTCGGGTCGAGATCCGTCTGCAGCGAGCCGATGATCATGTAGTAGAACGGGAAGAGGAAGGCCAGCGCACCCAGGCTCAGCACGATGTACAGCGCGACCTTGCTTCCGAGCGCGCGTCTCATGACTCGTCACCTCCCACGAACCGCCGCTGCAGCCAGGCGATGATCAGCACGAAGATGATGAGGATCACGCCGATCGCCGAGGCCACGTCCGGATTGCCCTGTTCGATGCCCTTCTGATAGATCAGCAGCACGGGCGACGTCGACGCCCCGTTGGGACCGCCTCCCCCAGTGAGCAGGTACGGCTCGGTGAAGAGGTTCGCGCCGGTGATCGTCGCCAGCAACACGACGAGCAGAGTGGCGGGTCGGACGCCCGGCACGGTGACCGAGAAGAACTGGCGGATGCGTCCTCCCCCGTCGGTCGAGACGGACTCGTACAGCTCCTTCGGCACGTTCTGGAGGGCGGCGAGGTACAGCAGGACGTAGAACCCGAGACCCTTCCAGGTCACGAACAGCGCGATCGTCGGCATCGCCAGGGCACTGTTGACCAGCCACGAGGGCTGCGGCGCGAGCGGCCCGAGGATGTTGTTGACCAGCCCGTTCTTCGAGAAGAGGAAGAGCCATACCGCCACCACGGCGACCGATGCGGCGACGTAGGGCACGTAATAGCTCACCCGGAAGAACGTGCGCGCGTGCACCACCGTGTTGAGCGCGGTGGCCAGCACGATCGAGAGCACCACCGTGAGGGGCACGTTGATGATGAGGAAGATCCCCACGTTGTAGAACGACTGCCAGACGTCGGGATCCGTCAGCACCGTGACGTAGTTGTCGAAGCCCACGAACGGCCGATCGACCTCGGCGCCGGGTGCGGCGAAGAAGTAGTCGTGCACCGACATCCACAGCGCCAGGACGATCGGCGATGCGAAGACGATGATGACGAACGCCAGGTACGGCGCGGAGAACAGGATGCCGAGGGGCTGGGGCCCCAGGATCCGCCGGCGCCCGCGCGACGTGCCGGCGGGCTTGTCGTCCGTGGGCGCGGCCGTGCCGGGCCGGCCGGGGTCGCCCCCGGTCCGGCCGGCCGCGCCCGCCACGGTCGCGCTCATGTCAGCTTCCCGCCGCCAGCTTGTTCACCTCGGAGGCGGTGTCGGAGAGGAAGGCATCGACATCCTTCTCACCGAAGATCACCGCCTCGCTGTACCCGTCGCGGAACGTCTGCCAGATCTCGACGGAGTTCTGGACGTTCGGCACCTCGACGGTGCGAGAGGTCTGGTCGCCGAACTGCTGGTACGCGGGGTTCGCCGCGAAATAGTCGGGGTAGGTCTCGGTGAGGTTCTGGCGCATCGGCATCTGGCCGGTCTCCTCGAGCCACTTGCCGTCCTGCTCCTCACTGGTGGCGAACTTCAGCACGTCCCAGGCCGTCGCCTTGTTGTCGCAGGCCGTGAAGAGCCCGACGTTCTTGGCGTCGCTGAAGGTCCAGGTCTCGTCGGCGGCGACGCCGTCCTTGGTCGGCACGGGCACCGCCCCCCAGTTGACGTCCTCACCGTAGACATCGATCGCCCACGGACCGACGATCGCCATGGCGGCATAGCCGTCGGCGAAGGCATCGCCCTGGTACTGCTCCTGCCCGGCGAGCTGCTCGTCGTAGAGCGTCCGCCAGAAGTCGGCGACCGCCTGCCCGTCTTCGGAGTCGAAGGTCGCCTCGCCGTCCTCGACCAGCTGCGTGCCGCCGGTCTGCGCGGCGTACAGCGGGTAGAAGTCGAACCACGACTGGAAGAACTCGCTCGTGGGCGCGGGGTTGATCGCGTACGAGGCGACACCCGCTGCCTTCAGCGCGCGGGCGGTCTCGAGGAACTCGTCATAGGTCGACAGCGACGGGTTCTCGGGGTCCAGGCCCGCCTGAGCGAACATGTCCTTGTTGTAGAAGATCATCACGGGGTTGGACTTCCAGGGCATCTGATAGAAGTCGCCGTCCTCCGACCGGTACTGGTCGGCGACATCGCCGGAGCGCTCCGTGATGTAGTCGTCGCCGTCCTCGAAGTCCGACAGGTCGACGAGTCCGCCCTGCTTCTGGAATCCCGGCACCGCCGCCGGCGAGGTGTTGAAGACCAGGCACGGCGCGTTGCCCGCCGTGATCGCCGCCCCGATGACCTCCTCGCTGGAGGCCCCCGCGGGGATCTCCTGCGCCTTGATCTGCTCGTCGGGGTGGTCGGCGTTCCACGCCTCCACCATCTGCTTGCCCCAGGCGATCTCGGCCTCGTTGTTGGAGTACCAGATGGTGATGTCGCCGCGGCTGTCCATTCCGTCGCCGCCGCCTCCTCCGCCCCCGCTGCAGCCGGTCACCGCCAGGACACCTGCCGCGGCCACGGCCGCGAGCACCATGCGTCGTCGCATCTCTTGCTCCTTCATCGGTCGCGGCGATCGCCGCGAGTGTGGGTGGGCGCGGGTCCGGTGGACTCGCGGACGCTGAGGGTGGGCTCGGCCAGCCGCACGTGGACGACGGGCTCGCCCGCGATCGCACCGAGGAGGGTGCGCGCGGCGACACGGCCCCACTCGCGGGCGTCGGTGGCCACGCTCGTGAGGGCCGGGTCGATGTAGCGCCCGAGCTCGGTGTCGTCGAAGCCGGTGATCGAGAGGTCGCGGGGGATCGACAGTCCTCGCCGGCGTGCGACACCGACTCCGGCGATCGCCATGTGATCGTTGGAGTACACGATCGCCGTCGGCGGCGCATCGCCGTCGAGCAGCGCAGCGGTGGCCGCTGCTCCCTCCTCCGCGCTGAAGTCCGTGTCGACGGAAGCCGCGGCCAGGCCGAGGCTCGTGGCGGCGTCGTGGAAGGCGGCGCGGCGCGTCCGGGCGTGGAGCATCGTGTCCGGCCCCGCCACGTGGGCGATCCGCCGATGGCCGAGGTCCGCCAGGTGCCGCACGGCGGCGCGGATGCCGGCACCGTCGTCGACCGACACCGACGACAGTTCCGACGGACCCTCCGGCATCCCCAGCGTGACGGCCGCCAGGCCGAGATCGCCGACGAGCTGCAGCCGTGAGTCGGCCGCGCGCAGGTCGGTGAGGATCACCCCGTCCACCCGCTTGTCCGCGGCGAGCCCCCGATAGGTCTCTGCCTCCTGCCGGCCCGGTGTCGCGGCCGCGAGCACGAGCACCTGGCCGGAGACCGAGAACTCGTCCTCGAGGCCGGCGATGAAGGAGTGGAAGAACGGATCGGCGGCGATGACGTCGGTGCTGCGGCCGATCACGAGACCGCACGCGTACGAGCGGCCTGTGCTGAGCGCTCGCGCGCGCAGGCTCGGCGTCCATCCCAGTTCGCGGGCGACTTCGAGGATGCGGGCGCGTGTGTCGCTGGAGACCCCGGGTTTGTCGTTGAGGGCGAACGACACCAGCCCCTTGCTGACGCCGGCCCGGCGGGCGACGTCGGCGATCGTGGGCTGCGGCGACTCTGCCATGGCGCTCCTCGACGATGAACGGACTTCTAAACCGGTTCAGAGCCTAAAGCGGTTTAGGCGTGATGACAACCCCTTGCGCGTCGAAGATCGCGGTGGTAGCCGCCCGCTCAGAACTGGCGCGGAAGCTCGATGGGCTCGGTGATCGCCTCGGGCCGATCGAACGCGTCGCGTGTCGACTCGGGAGCGTCCGTCGGCGGCTCCGTGCGAACCGCCGGCGTCTCAGCCGAGGCAGCCGGCCATGCCGCTGCCGACGGCGTCCGCTTCCCTCCCACGCGACGGGGCGCGAGCAGCACGATCGCCGCCCCCACCAGAACCTCGAAGCCGACCGCCATGGCGACCGGCCCGGGCGCGGGACCGAATTCGGTCAGGCGTCCGGGTCCGAGCGCACCGGATGCCGCGAAGGCCAGGAGCGCGGCGAGCGCTCCGGCCACCAGCGCGATGCCGGCCGTGATGGCCAGTCGCGCCCCCATCGGGTCCTCGTCGGCGGCGGCCGGGACGAGAACGGACTCTTCGGGATCGGGGTCCTCACGAGCGGTGGAGCCGGACAGGAGGCCGGTGAGCGCCGCGGTCTTCGTCGCATCGAACCGCGATGAGGGGGGCGTCTGCGCCGACGCGGCGGCACGTGTTCCGACCGGTGCTCCCCCATCCCGGCGGACGAGGCGCGAGCGCACGATCCATCCGGCGAACGCGCCGAGCGCGACGGGGAGAAGGGCCAGCAGCAGCAGCCACGACGTGGTGGAGTCCGGCACGGCGCCCAGGGCCGGCAGCGCGGGGACGACCCCGACCTGCGTGCCTGCGGGCGACACCGCGGTATCGGCGCCGACCGCGAAACCGGGACCGGCGACGAAGCTCATGCCCCACACGGCGAGCGTCGGCACGTACGCGAGCTGGCCGAGCGTGAGCACGGTCGCCCCCAGGGCGTCGACATCGCCGGCCTCGAACAACGCGACGATCTGCCCGGCGCGCGCGAAGAGCGCGACGGCGGCGGCCACCGCCCCCAGGCCGACGAGGCCGACGCCCACCACGGCGCCTCCCCGCGCGATCAGTGCGGGCACCACGCCCCAGCCACGGGGCAGGGCCTCGATCCGATCGCGCAGCCCCGCGACGACCCCGGTGCCTGCCTCCGCCCATTCCGTCACGACGGCTCCCACGAACGCCGGCACCGCGAACACGAGCGTCGGCACGATGATCGCCTGCCACGGCTCGGCCGACGCGACGGGATTGGCGGAGGTCGACGCCACCGCTGCCGCCAGCGCGGTGAAGACGGCCGTCGAGGTCACCACACCGGTGACCCAGGCTTCCGCACGAGACGCGCGGACGCCGGAACGGGCGGCGAAGATCGCGGTGAAGCCCGCGAAGGCCAGCGGGGCGAGTGAGAGGACGAAGGATGCCGCGGCGCCGTCGATGCCCGTCGCAGCGAGGTATTCCGGCGGCAGAGTGACCGTCAGTGGCACGAGATTGCCGAGGTGCCACACCGATGCCGCCGCCGGCCAGAGGGCGCCCCATTCCGCCGTGCCGCCGAACCCGAAGACCCACAGGAGAGTGAGCGGCGCGAGCGCGGCGGCCAGCCCGACGGCGACCGCGATGGCGGCGTCGACGGTGGCCAGGAGGGCGACGATGAGGCGATGCATGCGCCATCGACCCTACTTCGGGCGGCACCGGCTGCATGGGCGCCCGCGCGCGAAGGCGCGGCATCCGTTCAGCTGATCCCCAGCTTCGCTCCGGAGCGACTAACGTTCTGGACGGAGGTCCACACATGAGCGCAGCCCCGTCCGACCCGGCACACAGCCCCGACGGCACCACCACCGGTGTCGCCACCGCAGAGAACCGCGAGACCCCGCAGCCGAAGAACGGGTTCGATCGCTTCTTCGAGATCACGCGGCGCGGTTCGACGGTCGGCACCGAGGTGCGCGGCGGCGTCGTGACGTTCGTGACGATGGCCTACATCGTCATCCTGAACCCGATCATTCTCTCCAGCGGCGTCGACGTCGACGGCAACAGCCTGGGCTTCACGCAGGTCGCGGCCACGACCGCGCTGACCGCGGGGGTCATGACGGTGCTGTTCGGGCTCGTGACGCGCCTGCCGTTCGCCTTCGCCGCAGGTCTCGGCATCAACTCGTTCCTGGCGGTCTCGGTCGTCGGGCAGGTGACCTGGCCCGAGGCGATGGGGCTGGTGGTCATCAACGGCCTCATCATCGTGCTGCTGGCGGCCACGGGTCTTCGGCGCATGATCTTCGACGCCGTGCCGATCCAGCTGAAGCTCGCCATCACGGTCGGAATCGGCCTGTTCATCGCCTTCATCGGCTTCGTCGACGCCGGCTTCGTCACCTCGACGGGCGTGTCCTCTCCCCCCGTCGGGCTCGGCGCCAACGGATCGGTCGCCACCGTCCCGACCCTCATCTTCGTCTTCACCCTGCTGCTGACCGGCATCCTCGTCGCACGCAAGGTGAAGGGCGGCATCCTCATCGGGCTCGTCACCGGCACCGTCGTCGCCGTCATCGTCGAGGCGATCTGGAACCTCGGCCCCAAGGTCGACGGCGACACGATCAACCCCGGCGGCTGGGGCCTGTCGGTGCCCGAACTGCCGAGTTCGCTGGTGAGCGTGCCCGACCTGTCCCTCGTCGGCCAGGTGTCGTTCGGCTCGTTCGAGCGCATCGGCGTGCTCGCCGCGCTCATGCTGGTCTTCACGCTGGTGTTCACCAACTTCTTCGACGCGATGGGCACGATGACGGGCCTTTCGAAGGAGGCCGGCCTCGCCAACGACAAGGGCGACTTCCCGCGGATCAAGTCGGCGCTCATCGTCGAAGGTGTCGGCGCCGTCGCGGGTGGTTTCACCTCGAGTTCTTCCAACACCGTGTTCATCGAGTCGGGCGCGGGCATCGGCGAGGGTGCGCGGACGGGCTTCGCGAACGTGGTGACCGGAGTCCTCTTCCTCATCGCGATGTTCTTCACCCCGCTCGTGTCGATCGTCCCGAGCGAGGTGGCAGCTGCCGCCCTGGTCATCGTCGGGGCCCTGATGATGGCGCAGATCAAGAACATCGACTTCTCGGACTTCTCGGTGCTGCTGCCGGTCTTCCTCGCCGTCACCGTGATGCCGCTGACCTACTCGATCGCCAACGGCATCGGCGCGGGCTTCATCGCCTGGGTCGTCGTGCGCTCGCTCTCGGGCAAGGCGCGCCAGATCAGCCCCCTGCTGTGGATCGTCGCGGCTGGCTTCGTGCTCTACTTCGCCCGCGGTCCGCTCGAGGCGATGCTGGGCTGACCCGCTTCGTGGGGACGGATGCCGCAGCCCGCGGCATCCGTCCCCCTTGCGTTTCCGCAGCACATCGGCGTGGCCCGGCGGCGCCGGCGGCGCGCCGGCGGGTCCCCGGCGGCTCAGGTGGCGCGACACGCGGGAACGACACGGCCGATACGGCGTGTCGCGACACCTGAAGCGCGGGCGTGCCGGCGCGTCGGCGGGCCCCCGCGGCTCAGGTGGCACGACACGCGGGAACCGCACGGCCGATACGGCGTGTCGTGACACCCGAAGCTCGGGCGGGCCGGCGCGGGGGGCCGGAGGCGGCGCGGCATCCGTCGCCCCGCGCGGTTCTGCAGCCGGCGCGCCGGCGGACCCCCGCGGCTCAGGTGGCGCGACACGCGGTAACGACACGGCCGATACGGCGTGTCGCGACACCTGAAGCCGGCGCGCCGGCGGGTCCCCAGCGGCTCAGGTGGCGCGACACGCGGTAACGACACGGCCGATACGGCGTGTCGCGACACCTGAAGCTCGGCAAGGGCGGGCGCGGGATGCCGCGCCCGGCGTGACGGCGCCGGCGAGGGTCAGCGCAGCGGCGTCCACCCGGGCGGGGTGGGGCCGTCGTAGGCGGCGCGCTCGCGGTCCAGGGCAGCCGACCAGCCCTGTGCGGCGTCGACGGCGTCGAAACCGCCGCGCGCGACTCGGAAGCCGACGTCGTCGTGATGCATGCGGGGCGCGCCGCCGCGACGGGTCGAGGCCCGCACGCTGTGCGCGTCGTCGGCGAAACCGCCGCCGCGGAAGACGCGGTAGTCCCGGTAGCGGGCGGGGTCGAGGAGGTCCCAGCACCACTCCCACACGTTGCCGAGCGTGTCGAACAGGCCGTTGAGATTCGGCAGCTTGCCGCCGACCTCCTGCGGTGTCGTGACGCCGTCGGCGCTCGTCCAGGCGATCTCAGCGAGCGGCCCATAGTGCGCGCCCGTCGAACCGGCGCGGCACGCGAACTCCCATTCGGCCTCGGTGGGCAGCCGGTACCCGTCGGCGTCGACGTGCCAGGTGACCTCTTCGCCGTCGAACGTGTACGCGGGGTCGAGCCCCTCCCACTCCGAGGCGGCGTTGCAGAAGCGGATCGCGCGCAGCCAGCTGACGTCGGTGACCGGACGCCGGGGAGCGGATGCCGTCTCCCCGAGCAGCTCGCCCAGCTGCTCCTGCGTCACGGGGTACACGCCGATCTCGAACGGCTCGAGTTCGACGCTCCAGCGCACCTTGCGCCGTGCGTCGTGGAGAGTGACGCTGCCGGCCGCGATCCGGGCCAGTTCGATGTCGGTCACTCGGTGCGCGGTTCGAGCAGGAAGATGGCGATCTGACGGTCGGTGCGCTTCTGGTAATTGTCGTAGTCGGGCCAGACCTCGGCTGCCCGCGTCCACCACAGCGCCCGCTCGTCACCCGTCAGCTCGCGCGCGGTGTAGTCGCGCTTGGTCGCGCCGTCCTGCAGTTCGACGTGCGGGTGGCGTCGCATGTTCTCGGCCCACTTCGGCTCGTCGTGCGCGCCGCCCTTGGAGGCGACGACGAGGTAACGACCATCGTGCTCCACCCGCATGAGCGCGGTCTTCCGCAGCGCACCGCTCTTCGCGCCGACGGTCGTCAGCACGATGATCGGGACGCCGCGCAATGTGTTGGCCTTCGCGCCCTGGGACGCCTCGTACTCCTCGGCCTGCGTGCGGGCCCAGTCGGCGGTGGACGGCTTGTACTCTCCGGTCAGCGGCATGGGACCAGCGTAGAGGCGCCCGCGGGGCGAGGGCCCGTCAGCCCCTATCGTCGAGGTATGCCGAACATGAGAGTCGAACTCCTCCCCGGGCGCACGGTCGACCAGCGCCGCCGCTTCGCCGAACTGGTGACCGATGCCGCCGTCGAGGCGCTCGGCGCCCGCCGTCAGGACGTGCGCATCATGTTCGAGGAGGTCGCCGCCGACTTCGTGGCGAACGGCGGCGTGCTCGCCAGCGACGACGCCGACCGCGCCGGTCAGGTCGTACGCTTCGGCGGCTCAGCGGCCGCCGGCTGACCGACCCGCGAAGCGCCGGAACGGGATGCCGCGGGGACGCCCGGCCCCACAGCATCCGTCCGGTGGGACGCGGTCTCTGCCCGACGGCGCAGACGCGGTTGAGTCAGGCGCGACGGCGGCGTGAGAAGACGAGCACGAGGCCCAGCGCGAGAGCCAGGAGCCCCAGGCTCAGCGCGACGAGATCGGGGGCGCCTCCGGTGGCCGCAAGGCCGTCCCCGGCGCCGGCCGTGGCACCGCGCGTGTCAGAACCCCCGCCGTCCCCGCCGCTGACGGGACCGCCCGGATCTCCGGGATCGCCCGGGTCGCCCGGTCCGCCGGGCGCGAGAGGCGGTGGGAGGTTGATGTAGACGTTCGAGGCGGTCGCCGTGTCGAAGCGGGGATCGGCGCTGGAGACCACGTGGCTCATCGTCTGCACGATCATTCCGGGGCCGGGCTCCGCGGTCGGTACGAGGGCGAACAGTCCGATGCCGTGCGGTGCGATCGTCGGCACGAGGCGCACGACGATCTCGAACGGGCCGACGTCGCCCGGTTCGATGACGAGAACGGCGCCATCGGAGAACGTGAGGCCGCCGTCGAGCGACACCTCGCCGAAGAGTCTGCCGCCGGCGTACGCGCCGGAGATCGCGATGTACACGCGCTCGGTGGCGGGCACGGCGAGACGGATCGTGTAGCTGTCGACGATCTGGCTTCCGGTGATGAGCCTGGTGCTTCCGCCGGATTCCGAGATGATGACCAGGCCGGCCAGGCCGGGCGCGTGTACGGGCAGCGGCACCGTCAGCATGTCCCACGGCGACGGCTCCGAGTCCGCGGGCAGCACGATCGGCGCGGAGGGGGCGAAGGGCTGCGCGAGCACCGTCGCGCCGTCCATGAGGCGTGTCAGAATGTGCAGTCCGGCGCCGCGGACGAGGACCTCCTGTGCGAGGTAGCGCACCTCGATGTCACTGACAGCGCCGGCGGTGCGCACGATCAGGGTTTCGATCCCCGGCGCACCCGGGATGTTCGCGGTGCCCTCGAGCCAGAGTGCGCCGTTCCTCAGGAACTCCCCGCCGACGGTGCGCACCGCCCGCACGTCGTAGATGTCGTTCCCGATCGTTCCCTCGACCCGCAGCTCGGCCGAGTGGTGGTTGATCTGGAAGACGTCGTCGCCCGCGTGACCGTAGAGCACCAAGGCGAACGAGGCGCCTGCGCTCAGTCTGCCGAACTCCGTCTCGACGGTCGGGAACGCGTCGCCCGGCTGCACCGCGGGCTCCACCGCCGGCGCCGGGTGGAACTGGCCGACGATGAACGTGTCGGCACCGGCGCCGCCGTGCACCGTCGTCGCGGTGCTGTTGTCATCGAACGCGAATGTGTCGTCGCCGTCGTGCCCGACCACCGTCAGACGTGCCGTGCCGCGGTCGTAGACGATGCGCTCGGCCGTTCCGGCAGCCTCGTTGACCGCCGCCACGAATGCCGGGCGTGAGGCATCGGGGTGGCCCGCGACCGCCGCGAGCGCCCGGAAGAGGAACGTGTCGGCCTCGTCGGTGCCCTCGACCGTGAGGGTGTCGAACCCGGGCACTCCGCCGCCGCGCACGATGATCTGGTAGTCATGACCGAGCGGGTCGGTGTCGGCGCCGCCCCAGGTCTGGACCGTGACGTCGTCGTCGCCGTCGAAGCCGTACAGCACGAGCGAGTGGCGCAGGGCGCGCCCGGCGAACCACTCGACGGGCTCAGGGGCGACGACCGGCGGCGCCGGGACGCTCGGCGGCTCCTCGCCGGTCGGCGGCTCGAGCGGAACGGCCGGGATGATCGGGGTGCCCGACATCAGGTGCGTGCCGGTCATCGTCTGCAGACGGATCACCTGGAAGCTGTCGTCGCCGGTCGGCAGCTCGCCGGTCTCTTCGACACCGCCGTAGACGAGCGTGTGCCCGACGAGCAGCGTGCCGTCGAAGACGAACTCGTCGTCGCCCAGACCGCCGTACACGGCGATCGGCAGAGCGGCGATCGTGCCGCCGAAGTACAGCAGCGAACCACCGTCGGCGGCCGTCTGCTTGCCGAACGACGCCCGGATGGTGACGGTCTCACCCTGGATCAGCGTGCCGGCGGGCGCGACGACGTCCTGACCGACGAGCAGGGTCACAGCCCCGGTCGCGACGAGGCGTCCTTCGGTGAGTGCCTCGGCGCCGTCGATCGTCTGGCCCGCCGTCATCAGGTACAGGCTGGCCGGCTCCTGGCTCGCGACGAACGGCGCGGTGAGGCGCACGTCGCCGTCATCGGTCTCGGCGCGCAGCACCACCAGCGTGCCCGTCGCCTCGGTCACGAAGATGCCGCCGAGGCCGGGAAGCGGCGCAGGCTCGGACTCCTGACCGGGGTCGGGCTCCTGACCTGGGTCGGGCTCGGGCTCCTGACCTGGGTCGGGCTCGGGGCCCGGCTCGGGGTCGGGCACGGTGTCGCTCACGGCGTACAGTCGCCCGAAGGCACCGGTGTCGACCACGAGGTCGCCGGAGCGGTCGGGACTGTCGGTGCCGATCCGCCCGCCGACGGCGATGAGGTCGATCGAGCCGTCGCCGACACCTCCGTCCGCGATGACCCGCCCGTCGGCCGGCGCGGCGAGGATGGAACCGCTGCGCGTGCGGATCGCGACATCCCCCACCGTCGACTGGACGTAGTCGACCGACAGCGCTCCCGCCACCTGTTCGAGCAGCGTGTCTCCTCCGGCGAACGATGTGACGTGAACCCGCGCGTCGATCTCGAGGAAGTCGCGCACCTCGGGCGCGGAAGCCTCCGCGCCGCCGACGCGACCGGAGGCCGCATCGGCGACGAGCTGGACGATGCCGCCGGCCACGCGCGCCGAACCGTCGTCGATCGTGCCGTCGTCGAAGATCGACGCCCCCGCGTCGAGCGCCCACAGCCGCACGTCGTCGGCGGTCGATGTGATCGTGCCGACGCGCAGATCGCCGACGGTCTCGACGACCTGCAGCAGGCCGTTCGTGAGCATCGTGATCTCGCCGTCGCCGTTCGTCGTCGAGTACGGCACCGTCCAGTCCCGCATGGCGACGAGCGTCGCGTCGACATCGGTGAAGGCGAGGATCGACAGCGTCGTCGCCGTCTCGCTGTGCCGCACCTGGATGTCGTCACCGGCTGCGAGACTGAACATGTACGCGGAGTCGGCAGGGGTGTTCGCGGTCCCCCACGCGATCAGCACGGGGTCGTCGAAGCCGGGCCAGGCCTGATCCGGGTAGTAGTAGACCTCGAAGTCGCCGTCGGCGGCGCCGGGATCCTGCGCTTCCACGTGGATGCTGAACGCGGTGAACGGGGCGGCGTCGGCGCCCGTGAGCGAGTCGTGGACGACGATGTCGATGTCGCGGCCGGCGTGGATCGGGCCGAGCTGCGGCGCGAACGCGGTGGCGATGTACGGCGAGTCGGGCCGCATGCGCGCGATGTAGGTGATGTCGATCACGACGTCCTCGGCTGCGTCGGCGATGAGCGCGACCGGTCGCGTCGGGTCGACCTCGTCGACGAGGTAGTCCGACTGGATCAGCGTGATGTCGATCTTCTCCCGCGTGAGGAACTCGCCGCTGCCGGTCCAGCGGCCGATGGTGCCGCGCGGTGCGTCGAGGCGTGCGATGTTGGTGCGGATCGCGCCGGTGTCGGCCGAGAGGATGTCGCCCTGGTCGTTGACGATGAGCGTCGTGCCGATCGGGTTGTCGATCAGGCCCTCGAGGACCAGGTCGCGGTCGCCCGGCGTACCGAGGTTCGCGATGTCGATGAGCGTCGGTAGGAAGATCGGCTTGGCGATGCGGAATCGGAAGCCCTCGCTGTCGGGCGAGACGATGTCGACGTTCGCCGCGGGGTCGGCGTCGAGGTTCACCACCGAGATGCGATCGGTGTGCAGCTCCCGATCGGAGTGATTGCGGATCGTCACGGAGTCGAACGTGCTCTGGATGCGCCACGTGCCGTCGTGCGCGACGCCGTCGTAGACGACCCTTTGCACGACCGCCGGGTGCGAGCTGTGGTTGGCGACGAAACGCGCCTCGCCGCCGCCGTTGTTCTCGATGGGCGCCACCTGGATGACGGCGCCCGAGGCCAGGACCGAGCCCACGGCCAGGGTCGACCCGTTCGCCGAGGCGGTGAGGCCGTGCAGCTCCACGATGCGCCCGTCCTCGTCGATCACCAGCAGCGGGGTCGGCGCGTGCAGGATCACGTCGGCGCTCCACTGGATCGTCCGCGTCGTCGACGCACTCTCGGGCGAGCTCTGACTGCCGCCGTCGAAGGCGGCACCGGAGCGGGACGACGTGGCGTTGACGTTGACGGCGCTCTGCAGCGCCTGCACGAGCAGCGAGGCCGTCTTGACCATCGCGAAGCGGTGCGCCGTGACCCGCGAGTCGCCGTTGAACGTCACGCGCGAGTCGGCGTCGGTGTCGCCGCCGAGGCAGCCGCAGCTCGCGCGTGCGTGCGCCCGCAGGTCGACGGTGCCCTCGCCGCCCTGGTCGGCCGTGAGGGTGACGCTCTGACGGCCGATGATCTTCGCGCCGCTGAAGATCTCGACGGCGCTCGCCGAGTCGACGCGCACCTGACCGCGCGCGTCGGCGTCCTGACCGACGCCCTCGCCGCGCGAGTAGCCCTCGTCGCGCATGCTCGTTCCGGCGAGCGCGGCGCGCAGCGACACGTCGTCGCCCTCGAGCCAGGCGCCGCCGCCGACGTTGATGACGTTCGCGGAGCGACCGTAGGTGTGGCAGCCCGTGTTCCGGCCGCCGTTGACCTGGATGTCGCACTCGCCACCCGAGGCCGCACCGCCGACCGATGCGCTGTTGGCGTTCATCCACGCGTCCGCGAAGAAGGCGGACTGGTTGTTCACGCGGATGTCGTCTCCCACGGTGATGCGGCCGTTCAGCGACACCGTCGACACCGCGATGAGAGACAGCCGCGTCCAGGCGCTCACGCCCGTTCCGAAGCCGCCCGCCTTGGTGTCGGCCTTGCCCTTGCCGCTGGCGCGGGTGAGCGAGAGCACGGTCACCGAACCATCCGCCGTGACGATGCTGCCCCCGCCGAACACGATGTCGGTGGTCGCCTCGGCGTCGACGCGCGCTCGCGACGCGCTGATGTCGATGGCGCCGCCCGACCGCGAGCGCGCCTCGGCGTTGCCCGCGACGTGCGACGAGACCAGCACATCGATGTCACCGCCGGCGGCGAGCTTCGCGCCGTCCCCGATTATCACGTCGACGTCGGCCGAGACGGTCGTGCTCGGCTCGGTCTCGCCGGTCGAGATGAACCCGCCGCCTCCGCCGTCGACGAACGACTCGCTGAACTCGCCGCCGCCGGCCAGGGCCAGCTCCGCCGTGCCCGGGATGAGCTGCTGCGTCCCGGTGCCGTCCGCGGTGAGGTCGATCGTGAGGCGCTGCTTGTCGCCGAGACCGATCGCCGCGTCGCCGAGGTCGACGACCGCCGGCCGGAACGAGCTCGTGCCCCCGCCCGCGCCGAGCACGATGGCGGCGCCGCCCGGCGACGCCGAGACGCTGAAGCCGGCATCGTCGCGCGCCACGACGTAGTAGCGCTGCCCGTTGCGCAGTCCGAGCACCGGCTTGGCGGTGGGGTCGTAGAGGGTGTGGACGGTGTCGGCGCCGTACTGCGCGGCCAGTGCGAGCGGCGTGACCTCGATCGGGACGTTCTCGTAGACCGGGTTGCCGTCGCCGTCGACGCCCGTCTGCACGGTCTGGAAGCACGTGCTGTCGCCGACGAACCCGACGGCTTCGCAGTACGAGTCGGCGAGGCGGATGCGGTTGCCGTCGACGGCGATGACCCAGTACGACCGCTCGTTCGACAGCCCGCCGATGACCGACGACGTCGCCTGGTACCAGACCTCGCGCCCCGTGACGAGTCCGTGCCCGCGGATCGCGATCGAGTCGTCATCCGTGCCGAAGTACTGGATGTTGCCGTCGATGACCATGAGCTGGCCGGCCTCGCGGTCGTTCGCGGAGTCGTCGGCTGTCCACTGCCGCGCCTCGACGAACGCTCCGGCGAAGCGCGCCGCCGGGTCCGGCGCCACGTACTCGAGCGCGGCGCCGATGTCGTAGCCGTTCGCCGCGAGGATCCGCAGCCCGTCCCCGCTGATGGACGAGCTGGGGAACGTGACCGGCAGCGCCGGCGTCGATGCGTCGATGAGCTGGACGCGGAACTCGTCGACGATCTTCACCGTGTACGCCTTGCCCGAGACGAGGCCGGGCACCGTGCCCGACGGCGCCTTGTAGATGACCCGCTGGCCTTCGCGCAGGCCGTGCTCGCGGGGCTGCGACAGCTGGAAGAAGCCGCCGATGTCGAGGTACCAGCCGAACCAGAGGGTGTCGTCGGCCCCGGTCGCGCGGCCGCCGGCGAGCAGCGCACCGAGCTCGATGCGGTTCGGGTCGATGACGATGATGCGATACGCATCGCCCGGGTTGAGGCCGCCCACGGGCGTCTGGCCCTGGGCATCGTACGTCACGAGCGCCAGATCGCTCAGGCCGTGGCCCGACAGCACGATCTGCTCGGTGTCGGTGTCGACGCCCTCCACCGCGTCGAACGACAGTCCGCTCGGGCCCGGCTGCTCGACGGTGTTCTGGCGGGCAACCAGGGTGATCGTGCCGCCCGCGGCGAGCGGGGTGCCGTCCGCGATGTCGAGCACGACGGTCGTGCGGTTCGTCGCGGTCGCGGCGTTGTGCGCGACGCGCACGCCGCCGCCGGAGCTCGACTGCGTGTCGCTCAGCGCGCGGGGCTGCGAATCGACGACGACGTCGGCGTCGCCCCGGACGATGATCGGCGCGTTCGCTCCCCCGCCGACCTCCGTCGTCACGTCGGTGTCCACGTTCGCCACGGCGACCCCGTCGCCGACCTCTATGAGACCGCCGCTGCGGCTCTCGAGCGACGCGAGCGCGACGTCGGCGCTGCGGGCTTCGACACGAAGGCTCGCTGCGAACGGGATGCCGGCCGCCATCTGCGCGCGCGTGGCCCCGAGCACCTCGGCCCGAGGATCGGAGTGGCCGACGTTCACGATCACTCCGACGCCCACGGCTCCGGCGCCGGCGTCGGCCCGGTTCGTGGCGACGGCTTCGACGACCACAGCGGCGTCAGGCGCGTGGATGACCGCGCCGGGGACGATGAGCGCCTCGGTGCGCGCCGCCGCGCCGACGCGGGCGGTCGCGACGAGCGATGATCCGCCGCCGAGCGACACGCCCACCTGGCCACCGAAGGCGGTGACGGTCCGGTTCGCGGTCGCGCGCACCGACGTACCGGTGCCGAACGTCTGGCGCGCGGCCGTCGAGGCCTGCGCCGCGGCGTCGATCGTCGCGGTCGCGGTGCTGTCGCGGAAGCTCACCGCGCCGCCGCCGTTGCTGTCCGTGGTGGCGTTCGCGGTGGCCGTCTGCGCGGCAGCGACGGTCACCGCGCCGGTCACCACGAGCACACCCGAGCCGTACCGGGCGACCGTCGTCGCTGTCGAGCCGACCGCCGCCGACGCGGACGCCGTGGAGACGTCGATCGCGCCGCCGGAGGCCGCGCGCATCGTCGCGGTCACCGCCTCGGATGCCGTCGCCTGGACGAGCAGGCTCGCCGAGCCGTAGGTCGAGCCGTCGAACGCCGCCAGCGCGCCCGCGGCCTGTGTCGCCACGACTCCGAAGAAGGAGATGCTCGCGACGAGGCCGACGGCCGTGCCGTTCATCGATGCCGACACCGCGGTGCCCTCGCGCTGCGTCGCCTCGACCGAGACGGCGCCCGTGGCCACGAGGCGGGCTCCGGCAGCGACGGTCGCGCTCGTCGTGGCGCCCTCGAGGATCTGCGCCGTCGACGAGACCCCGTTGCCGCCGATCGCCGAGATCGAGGTGAGCGAGAGCGTCGTGGCGGCCGAGTTCTGCGACGAGGCCGAGACGGCGAACGACGACGATGTGTAATCGGCGGATCCGAGCCGCGCGATGGTCGCGGCGGCGATGCTGCTGCGCGGGGCGACGATCGACAGGTCCAGGCCGCCCCCCCCGCCGCGCGACACGTCGAGCTTCGCCGCGTTGAGCGCCCACGCCGTCACCGCCAGCGCGCCGGTGCGGGCGTGCACCGGGCGCCCGCCGGATGCGATCTCGGCGCGCGTCTCGGCGGCCGCGGTGACCTCGGCGAACGATTCGCCCGAGAGGCTGACGCTGCCGAGGATGCCGACCATGAGCATGTCCAGCGCGACGGTGGCGCGGTTGGTCGCCGACGCGTCGACGGTGAGCCCGCGACCCTCGAGGCCGGCCGCGAACAGCGCCTCGGTGGCGGCGGCGATGCGGGCGCCGGGCAGCGTGGCCGCACCGCCGGCGAGGGAGATGGCGGCTGTGTCGGTGTCGACGGTCGCCGTGTTCGTCGCCGTTGCCCGCACCGTGCTCATGCCGCTCGCGTACACGTTCTGCCGCACGCGGGCGCGCGTGGCCGCGCTGTCGAAGACGGATGCCTCGGCCACGAGCAGTTCGACCGTGAAGAGGCCCAGCGCGGCAGAGAACGTGTCGGCGTCGGCGGTGTTCGTCGCGGTGGCCACGACCTGCACCCCGTTCGACGAGGACACCGTGCTGTCGAGGGACGCCGTGGTCGCGCCGCGCAGCTCGGCGCGGGCGCCGTACGCGGACCCGCTGAAGAGCGCGCCGCTCACCGCGGTGAGGGAGGCCCGCGCGAGGTTGCCACCGGCGAGGCCGCCGCTGCCGCCGTCGGTCGCGATGGTCGCGGTCACCGCCACGACGCCGAGACTGTGGATGAGGGGCCCCGAGGCGGTGGCACGCACGGCGGCGTTCTCGGTCACGATCGCGGTGACCAGCGCCCCCGAGATCGTCGCGGCGCCGAGGGCGAGCAGCACGCCGTTGGCGATCGCGCGGTTCTCGCCGGTCGCCGTCACCGCCACCGACCCGGACTGCTCCACGGTCGACCGCAGGAGCGCCTCGGTGAGACCCGAGACCGTCGCGCTCTGCACCTGGGCGGCGGCGCCGAAGAAGCCCGAGAACGACCCCGACGCGATCGAGGCGTCGGCATGGTTGCGCGAATCCGCGGCGACGGTCACGGCGCCCGCCGCGCGGATGACGGTGCCGGCCGCGGCCGAGGCCAGCGTGTCGCGGCTCACGACCGCCTCGGTGATGAAGGCGCCGATGGTCGCACCGCCACTCCCCTGGACCGCGGCGATGAGGGTGGTGACGGTGTTGCGGGCGACGGCGCGGATCGTGACCGACCCGAAGGACACGACCGACCCGGCGAACGTCGCCGCCGTGCGACCGGGGATCTCGAG
This sequence comes from Microbacterium timonense, assembly GCF_900292075.1. Classification (GTDB taxonomy): domain Bacteria; phylum Actinomycetota; class Actinomycetes; order Actinomycetales; family Microbacteriaceae; genus Microbacterium; species Microbacterium timonense. The sequence goes on along the minus strand of NZ_OLMV01000007.1, from coordinate 161,360 downwards.
ATCGGCTCCAGCGCCCGTCGCCGAGAACGCGACGCCGACCGACAGGGCGAGCGCCGAGGCATCCATCCGGATGTCGGAGTCTGCGAGCACGCGCAGACCGCCCACCGGACTCTCCGCCCCGATCTGGACCGTGCCGACGCGGGCGATCGTGTCGCTCGTCGAGCCGTCACCCGAGAGGCTCACCAGCGCCACCGAGCCGCCGACCGCGACACCGGCGATCTGCAGGCCGATCGTGTGCGCCTCGAGCGTGCGGTCCGCGATGGCCTCGACCGCGACGGTGCCGTAAGCGGCCGGGATGGAGGCGCCGTCGTCGATGTGCGCTTCCTGGTCGACGACGCTCGAGATGACGACGAACTGGCCGCCGACGCCGACGGCGCCGACCTGACCGGCGAACGCGAGACCGTAGGTGTCTTCGGTATAGCGCGAGCGGACCGTGATGTCGCCCCCGGAACGCAGCACCGCGCCGGTCGAGACGCCGGCCTCGATCGTCGGGCGGAGTGTTGCGACGAGCACCGCGGCGCCGATCCCCGCGATGCCGGCGGACGCGGATCCGGCGAGGCCGAAGTACGTGTCGTCGGCCTCTGCGAGCACGGCGATGCCACGGCCTGTCGCGACCAGGGCGTTCGCGCCGATCCGACTCGAGGTGCCGCGCATCGGAGCGCCGGCGAACGAGTCGGCGACGAGGGAATCACCGGTCTCGGCCGACTGCACCGCGCTGTTCGCCGCGGCGACGCCGTTCTGGCGGTGCATGGCGGCGACGTTCTGCGAGGCGCCGTCCTCATCCTGGGCGCCGCTCAGGATGTCGCGGAAGCCGCCGAGTCCGTTGCCGCTGTCGCCGTTGCCCGACACCATCGTGTCGGCCTGCTGCTGCGGGCTGCCGCCGGTGGAGCTGAGCGCGTCGCGCGGGCCGTTGTCGCCGCCGTCGTCGTACGTGCCGCTGGGCGCGCCGCCGACCGTCCAGACCGAGACGGACGCTCCGACGCCCACCGCCCCGCCGGCGATGTTGGCGACGAAGGTCTGGATCTCGCGGACCGAGGTCGACCTCATCGTGAGGGAGTGGGCGGCCCACAGCTGAGCGAAGTCGCCGATGGACGTCGTCACGGCGATGTCGGCGATCCCGATGTCGACCGCGCCCGACACCCCCACCGCACCTACTGCCAGCGCGGCGCCGATCGTGAGCGTCTCGGTCGTGTCGTGCGCGGCGATGAGCACGCTCTGCCAGGCGCCGGCGCCGCCCTGATCGGGGTTGATGCGCGTGCGCGCCGCCGCGGAGCTGTCGATCGACGCGTTGGTCGTGACGTCGAGCAGCGTGACGCCGACACCGCCGGCCGCGCCGACGAATCCGCCGCCCGCGCCGATGACGAGGCCGAACAGGCGCTGCGAGGACTGGGCGGTCACAGCGAGGCCGAGCACGCCCTTGCCCAGATAGTCGGCGCCGGCGATCGAGCCGAAGGCGCCGTGGAGCGCGCGCGCGTCGACGGTCGCGCCGGCGCCGATGCGGGCGTCCGTGCTCTTCGTGGTGGTGACGACCGAGACGCCGACGCCGACACCCACGAAGCCGACGCCGATGCCGCCCGTGACGGTGGTGTAGGTGCTGTCGTCGATCGCCGAGACGATGACGTTGTTGCCGGCGTCGACGACGGCTCCCCCGGCCACCAGCGCGTGCGTGTGCGCCTTCACGACGGCGACGGTGACGGCTGCCGCGACGCCGACGAAGCCGCCGCCGAGCGCCGCCGAGGCCGCGGTCACGTCCTCGCCGCCCATCGCCGCGACGACCACGTCATGCTGCGCGCGCACGATGGCGCCGGAGCGGATCTGCGCATCCTGCGCGAGGTTCACGACGTCGACGGCGGCGCTCACCCCCACGCCGACCGTGCCCGCCCCGAGCGCGGCCGACACCATCAGCTGACGGAACGACCCGCCCGCCTGAACCGCCACGGACTGGAACGGGGATGCCTCGTCGTTGTCGAGGTCGTTGACCCTGGCGAGCCGGCCGATGAAGGCGTCGGTGTCGACGTTCACGATGTTGACGTTGCCGGCCACGCCGACGCCGGCGGTGCCGCCGACCGCGCCCGCTCCGCCGACCGCGAGGATCTCGTCGCTGTTGTTGGCGATCACCGCGACCCCGCGGATGGCTCCCATGCGCGGCGACAGCACACGGATGCCCGTCGTCAGTGCGGGGTCTCCTGGAGGCTGCGTGTCCTGGCGCACGAGGCTGTGCGCCCGGCCGGTGGCCTGGGCGGCGTCGAGCACGATCGCGGGTCCCCCCTGCGTGCGGGCGAGCTGCAGGCTGTTGCCGGACCGGCCGACGACGTAGTACGACTCGCCGTCGACGAGCCCGCCGATCGCCTTTCCGCCGTTGGCGGTGTAGATGACGACCTCGCCGTCGACCGCCGCGAGGTCGTACGGGAGGGTGATGGTGCTGCCGCTGACGTCTCCCGGGATGAAGTAGGGCTGGAAGGCTGCCGGCACCGTCGCCTCGTCGAGCGGAACGATGCGGTGGGAGCGCCCCGGGCGCGACGGCAGCGAGAGCGCGACCGGCGCACCGCCCTGCGTGAGCGAGAGCCGGATCTTGGTCGGTGCACTCGGGTCGACCAGGGCGTAGTACTCGAGCCCGTTGCCGAGGCCCACCAGGGCCTGGCCGCCCCCGGAGAAGTAGGTGACGACCTCGCCGTCGTCGATACCGTGCGCGTAGCCGAGATCGATCGTGTAGCCGTCCGGGTCGAGCGCGAACTGGGGGTCGAAGCGCGTGTCGATGTAGGAGATGTCGAATCCGCCGAGCGTGCCGAGCACGCCGTCCGTGAGCGCCAGGGCGGTGACGATCGACAGATCGCCGATGAACGCCCGCGTCGTCTTCGTGACCACGGGCACCGCCGCGCCGACGCCGACGCCGGCAGTCCCCCCGATGGCGATCGAGCCCGCGATGAGGTCCATGGTGAGGACCTCGTTGGCCGTGATGCGCACGCTGCCGCCGGCGAGCACGATGCTGCGCGACGGCGCGCACGCCGCCTCGCTCGCGACCGCCGCGGCGCACTCCTCACCGATGAACGCCAGGGTCGTGATGTCGTACACCGGCACGGCGGCGTTCACCGAGACGCCGGCGGTGCCGCCGACCGCGGCACCTGCCGAGACGCTCGTGACGTCCTCGCTCGACGCGGCGTCGATCGTGATGTCGCCCGGCACCGTCGCGAGCACCTGCGTCGCCATCGACGCCTCGGTGTGCTTGTTCATCACCTGCACGTCCGACCCGATGCCGACGCCCGCGGTGCCGCCCGCCGCCGCCTGACCCGCGATGCCGCGAAGCACGGTGTGGTCGGTCGCGCGCAGGCGTGCGCCGGCTTCACCGTCGGCGGAGGTGCCGTCGAGCGTCACGCCGCGGCCGAGGTGCGCGCGGGTCTCGTGGTCGTAGACACCGGTCGTGACGGCACCGGCGACGCCCGCGGTGCCCGCCCCGCCGCCCGCGACCGCGACCATCCAGAGGTCCTGGCTCTGGTCGGCCGTGAGCACCAGGCCGAGTCCGCCCGCGGCCCGCAGCCACGCGGCCTCGCCGACCGTCGCCTCGACGATGGCGTCGCGCACGAAGACCACGGTCGCGACGCCGACCCCGGCTGTTCCGGTCGAGACGCCGACGGCGCCCGCGAAGAGCGTCGAGGCGCTCACCGGATCCGCGGCGGTGATCGTCATGCCTCCCTCGGCGAGAACCTCCGTCGGGTTCTGCGCGGAGCTCTCGATGCGCGCCCGGGTCCCTGGGTCGCCGTCGCCCTTGTTCACGACGAGAACAAGGAACGACCCGGCGATGCCCGCGCTGCTCGCGGCCGCACCGCCCGCGACGACCTCGGTCCAGCTCTCGCCCGCCTGCGCGTCGAGCCACACCGAGCCGCCCAGTCGCGCGGCGACTCCTTCACCGATCGTCGCGCGCACGTCCTTGTCGTGCACCCCGACGATGAGCGCGAAGCCCACGCCCGCGCTGCCGGTCGTGAGTCCGAGCGCCCCGGCGAGGTCCACGAACTCGGTCTGGTCGCTCGCCGAGAACGAGAGGTGCTGGTTCGAGTCGGTCGCGCCGATCGTCTGGTTCACCTGTGCGCCGTCACCGAGCCACGATCCAGTGTTCCGGTTCGTCACCGTGACGATGACCGAACCGCCGACGCCCGCGTCGCCGCCCCCCAGGGCGGCGCCGAGTGCCACGCCGGTGAAGGCGGGGATGTCGACGACCTCGATCCCGAGGTCGGGCGCGGCGAGGGCGTGCAGGTGCGCGGCCGCGCGGCCGATGATCGCGCCGCCGGCGTCGATCACGGTCGGGCGCGCCAGCGACGAGTCGATGTGCGCGAGCGTGTCGGCGTCGATGAACTGCACGACGATGCCCGCACCCACGCCGCTGCCCGACATCGACGCCGCCGCCGATACCGCCATCGCCTGCAGGCCCATGGGGTTCGTGGCGTGCAGGGTGAGGTCGTGGGCGACCTGCAGTGTCGAGCCCTCGCCGATCACTGCCTCGTTGCGCAGCTGCAGCACCTGCACGGCGACCGAGCCCGCTACCGCGGCGCCGCCCGACCCGCCGCCGGACCCGCTCGTGGGATCCGGGGCCGCGACCGCGACGGAACGCGCCTCGAAGTCGTTCTGCTCTCCCTCCGGCGTGCGCGCCGTGAGCGCCATCTCGCCCGCCATCACATCGGCACCTGCACCGAGCGAGGCGAGGTCGTCGACGGTCGCGACGTTGAGAGAGACACCCGCACCGACCGCCGTCGAGCCGCTCGGGAACGCCTTGCCGCTCGCGTGCGCCTTGGCATCGACGTGCGCCGACGACAGCAGTGCGAACATGCCCGTGACACGGATCGCGCGGTCCGCCGGAACGATCGAGCGACTCTCGACCGTCACCCAGTTGACCGAGACCGCGGCGCCCACGCCCACGCCGTCGCTCGACTTCCCGGACTGGCTGCCTGCCGTGCTGTTGCCCTGACCGACCGCGCTCTGCGAGCCGGGCAGGCTGATGCCGAGACCCGAGGTCGCCTGGTTGCCGTCGACTTCCTGCTGCGCCTGCTGGTCGGCATCCTGCGCCTCGCCGGTCTGGGGCTTCTTGGCGCCGGACGCACTCGCGGCAGTCACGGCGGAGGAGCTGACGGTCGCGCTCGACACCAGCCACAGCGAGCCCGCGGTGACGTCCTGGAACAGCTGTGCGTTGACGGCGACGTCGACGACGTTGATCGCGATGATCGCGCCCACCGCGGTGCCGCTGCCGGCCGCCTCCGCGTCACCGTTGGCCTCCACGGTCGTGGTGGAGGTGGCCCGGACCAGCACCTGACCGGTCGCCGCGAACGGACGCGGGCCCGCGGTGCCGATGCGCGCGAGTACGACCGGGAGCACGACGTCGATGCCGACCGCCGGCGCGACCGCGGCGCCGCCGCCGGTCGCCGCGGATCCGGCCTTCACCTCGTTCACCACGGCGTCGGAGTGGTCCGCGCGGACCGTGACGTTGCCGCCGCCGGTGATGTCCGCGCCGTCGTGGATCTCGGCACGGGTGACGTCGGTCGCCAGCACGTTCAGGGCGACGGAGGCGCCGACGCCCACGCTGCCGCCTCCCGCCTTCGCGTCGCTCACGGCACGCGCGGTGTCGGTGCGGAAGTTCTCGGCCGCGACGGTGACGTCCCCCGTGCCGAAGGTGACCACGGCGCTCGATGGAATCCAGGCCTCGGTGCGGTCGGTCACGATGTTGAGGCCCAGCGCGCCCGCCACCCCGGTGCCCGAGGGCGAGCCGGCCCCCGACTTGGCGACCGCCGCGAAGTCGTGGGTGCCGTCGCCCGGCAGCGGGGTCATCGTGGCAGAGACCGCGAACCCGTTCGCGTCGACCTCGGTCCGCTCCCCGAGCCAGGCACGGTTCTCGACCGACGCGAGGTTGAGGGCGACCGCCGCCCCGACCGCCGTGCTGGAAGAGCCGGAGCCGCCGGACCCCGAGCCGCCCGAGCCCGAACCGCTCGCGACGACCGTGGCCGAGGCATCCGCCTCCGCCTTCGAGTCGAGCTGCGCACGCGAGAGGAACCAGACGTGGCCGTCGGCGGTGATCGAGAGGTCGTCGGGCAGGTGCGAGGTGAAGCGCGCCTCGGCGAGGGAGAGCGCGATGGCCGCGGCCACCGAGACGCTGCCCCCGCTCGTCGACGCCGACGGCGACGAGGCCGACGACATGCCGGAGCCGCGGTTCGCCGCGGTCTGCTGGTCGGCGTACGAGCGCTGCTGCGCGACCTGGCCGTCCACGCCGCCGGCGCCCGCGCCGCCCTCCTGGTTCTGGCCCGGGGCGCCGTTGGACGAGGCCTTCGCGGTTGCGCCCGCGAGCGCCGAACCCGTCACGGTGAAGACGGCGGAGCCGCCGGCGACGATGTCGCGCCGCGTCTGGGCGGACGCGACATCGAAGGCGAAGTTCAGCGCGAGGGAGACGCCCACGGCGGTGGCGGCCTCGCCGGCCGTCGCATCGGTCGTGGTGTGTGCGGTGGTCGCGTGCTCGACGATCACATACACGTCGCCCGTCGCCTCGAGGGCGTCGGCGAGGGTGCCGATGACGGCCGTCGTCGAGACCTCCGAGACCGTGATGCCGATCGCCGGCGTGATGGTGACCTTGCCACCCTTCGCGCCCATCTCAGCCTGGGTCACGGTACGGCTCTCGGCGGCCGCGGCCACGGTGACGTCGTCGACCCCGGTCACCTCGACGCCGTCCGCGATCAGGGCGTGCGTCTCGCTGAAGACGAGAGCGAGCGCGAAGGATGCGCCGACGCCGACGTTGCCGCTCGACGCGACGCCGTCGCCGCTGGGCAGCGCCTTCGCCGAGGTGCTCAGGGCGTCGGTCGCCATGATCACGACGTCGGCGTCGGCGCCGGTGAGGAGGACGTCGCCGTAGACCGCGGCGAGCGTGTCGGCGTTCACCTGAGCGATCGCGACCGAGCCGGCGACCGAGATCTTGCCTCCACCCGCACCCGACGCGGCGTCCGCCGTCACGGTGGACGTGCGGTCGCCGTCGTCGTCAGCCGTCGTGGTCGCGCCGACGACGAGCCCGCCCGCGTGGATGGTCAGCCAGTCCGGCACGATCGCGTGGTTGACGATGTCGACCCAGCTGATCGCGACACCGGCGCCGATCGTCGCCGACGCGGCCGGCGACACCGACGACCCGTCTCCGCGGGTGGCGACATCGGTGTTGTGCGACGAGAGGATGCGGACCGGGCCGCCCGCCGTCAGCTCGGTCACCTCCTCGGTGACGCGAGCCATCGGCTGGATGGTCGCGACGACGATCCCGACCGCTGCGGCCACCGCCACCGGCCCCGCGCTCGTCTCGGCCTTCGGTGTGCCGGCAGTGCCCGATCCTGCACCCCCGGATGCCGTGGAGCGCTGGTCGGCGTAGTTCCGCTGCTGCGTCGCGAACTGGTCGACGCCGGTTCCGGCCGCGCCGCCCTGGTTGTCGGGGTCGGACGAGCCGCTGTCGGCCTCGTTCTCCGGTGCGCCCGCAGCCGAGGCGATGGCCTTCGCGCTGGAGGCCGAGCGGCTGTAGGCCTGGAGCGTGAGCGCTCCGCCGGCGTCGATCGTGCGCGCGAGCTCGGCGAGGACGTCGTGGTTGGGGATGGTGAGGGCGAACGAGATTCCCACCGCGGCGTCCGAGCCGGCGATCGCAGCGGGCGTCGTCTCATTGAGCGCCGAGGCGGTCTGCGTCGCCCGGATCCACACGTCGCCGGTCGTCTCGAGCGATCCGATGCCGACACGGGCCGTCGTCGTGACGTTCGAGAGCACGACCGAGACCGCCGGTGCGATGGCCACGCCGCCGCCCTTGGCGCCCATCTTCGCCTCGGCTGTCACGGTGTCGGTCGCCTCGGCGGAGGCGATGACGTCCTGCGCGCCGGAGATGACGACCTCGTCCCCGACGAGGGCGCTCGTGCGGTCGGTGTCGAGCACGAGGACGAACGATGCGCCGAGGCCGAAGTCGCCCTCCGTCGAGACGCCGCCGACGAAGTCCTCGCCGCCCGCGCCCTCGACCTCGCCGTCGCCGTCGTCGTCGCCCTCCTTGTGCGGCAGCGCGGTCACGGTGCCGGCGACGGCGCTGCGCGCCACGACGGCCACATCGCCCGACGTCAGCACCAGCGTGCCGAGCACGTTCGCGAGCGTGTCGGTGGTGACGATCGCGATCGCGACCGACCCCGCGACCGAGATGTTGCCGCCGCCCGCTCCCGAGGCGGCCGCCGCGCCGTAGCTGCCGGTGACGTCGTCGCCGTCGGCGGCGACCGTCGCCGAAACGACGATGTCGCCCGCCGTGGCTGTCAGCGTGGCCGGCAGCACGGACTGGTTCACCGTGGTGGCGAGGGTCAGCGCGACCCCGGCGCCGACGTTGGCATCGCCGCCGGACGAGACGGACGACCCGTCGCCGCCCGAGCGCGCGTCGGTGTTCGCCGCCGACTCGATGCGGAGCTGGTCGCCGGCCGTGATGGTCGAGACCTGCGGCAGGATCAGCGACTCCGCGTGCACATCGGCCACGACGATGCCGATGGCCGCAGCGACCGCCACGCCGCCCTGGCTCGTCTCGGCCTTCGGGTTGGCGGTGTCGCCGGAGCCGCGGCCGCCGTTCTTCGCAGCCTGCTCGTCGGCGAACACCCGCTGCTGGTTCGCGAGCTGGTCCACGCCGGTGCCGGGCTGGCCGCCCGGGTTCGCGGGGTCGCCCGACGCCTGGTTCTCGGGAGCACCGGCTGCCGATGCCTCGGCGACGGCGCTGGACTCGGAGACGTTCGAAGCCCGCAGCAGCACGTGCTGCCCGGCGACCGCGGCACGACCGAGCACCGTCATCGACTCGTGGTTCGCGTAGGTGAGGGCGAGCCCGAAGCCGATGGCGGCGTCGGCCGCGTCCAGGGCCGCGGCCGAGGCGACGCTGTCGGCGACGGCCTTCTGCGTCGCGGTGAGTGCGAGCGTGCCGGTGAGCTGCTGCGTCGCGCCGGTGCCCAGCCGCGCGAGCGTCGACACGTTCGACAGCGCGATGCCGATCGACGGCGTGATCGCGACGCCGCCGCGCGCGCCCATCTTGGCCTCGACCGTGGTGGCGTCCTTGGCGTCGGCGGTGAGGACGAGGTTGCGGATGCCCGTGATGACGACGCCGTCGACCACCTCGGCGACGGTGTCGTGGGTGACGATCGCGAGCGCGACGGCGACGCCGAGTCCGAGCGAAGTCGCCGGATCCTGCTCCTCGCCGTGCGGCAGCGCCTTCGCCGTGGTGTCGACGTCGCTCTTGGCGGTCACCGCCGTGTCTCCGCCCGTGAGCTCGACCGTTCCCTCGACCGCGGCACGCGTGAGGTGGTTGACGACCGCGAGCCCGAGCGAGCCCGCACCGGCGAAGTCGCCGCCGCCCGCTCCCGACGAGCCGATCGCGCTGATGGTCGAGGTCGTGTCGTCGCCGTCGGCCGCGGCATCCGCCGTCACGAGAAGGTCGTGCGCGCGCACCGTGAGGTGTGCGGGAACGACGGCCGTGTTCACGACCTCCATGAGGGTCAGTCCGACGCCCACGCCGATGTTGGCCGTTCCCCCGTCGACGGCGGAGCCGTCTCCCGCCGACGAGGAGTCCGTGTTGGCGGAGGTCAGGAACGCCACGGTTCCGGCCGCGGTGAGCGTGCCGACCTCGGCCGTGACGCCCGCGCGGACGACGGGATTCGACAGGCTCACGCCGACCGCGGCTGCCGCGTTGACGCCGCCCTGGCTCGACTCCGCCTGCGGGGCGCGCTGCGCGTCGCCGCCCGACGTCTCCAGTCCGTTCTGGGCGGCCTGTCCGTCAGCGTGGTCCTGCTCGCGGTTGATGAGTTCGTTGACGCCGGTGTTGTCGGGATCGCTGTCGGGGGCGCTGGTGTCCTCCTCGGGAGCACCGGCGGCGGACGCGGTCGCCGACGCGGTGGACGCCGACACCGCCGACGCCCGGACCACGATGTCGCCGCCCGCCTGGACCACGCGCGCGAGATCGCTCGTCGCCGCGTGGTTCGCGATCGTGAGGCCCAGTGAGACGCCGATCGCGGCGTCTCCGCCCGAGACGGCGGACGCCGACGCGGTGCTCGCGACCGCGGACTTCAGCGCCGACGCCAGCTGCAGCGATCCCGCGAGCGCCAGCGAGCCGGTGCCCAGGCGCGTCGCGGCCGTGACGTTCGAGAGGGTCGTCGCGACCGCGGGGGCGATCGACACGCCGCCCCCCGCCGCGCCCATGCGCGCCTCGGTCGTCGCCGCATCGGCGACCGTCGACTGCAGAGTGACATCGTCGGCTCCCGAGATGACGACCCCGTCGGCGATCTCGGCCACCGTGCGGTGCGTGACCAGATCGAGGGCGACGGATGCCCCGAACCCGAGGTCGGCCGCTTCGGTGACGCCTTCGCCCGCCGGCAGCGCCTCCACGGTGCTGCTCAGATCGCTCGCCGCCGTCACCCACAGGTCGCCGCCCGTGAGGGCGACGGTGCCGTCGATGGCGGCGCGCGTCTGGTGGTCGACCACGGCGAGCGCGAAGGAGCCGGCGACCGAGACGTCTCCGCCTCCGGCCCCGGAGGTGGCCGCGGCCGAGACGGTCGCCGTGTGGTCGTCGCCGTCGACAGCCGTCTGCGCGCGGACCACGAGGTCTCGGGCGGTGATCGTCAGGGCGGCAGGGACGACGGCGGCGTTGCGCACGTCGGCCAGCGCGATGGCGACCGCGGCGCCGATGGTCGCGGTGCCGCCGGCGGGCTGCGTGGCGGAGCCGTCGGCCGTCGCCGCGGCGTCGGTGTTGGCCTCGGTCTGCAGCGTCGCGATGCCGCCGGAGGTGACATGCCCGACGGTGACGACGACTTCCGAGATCACCGTCGCGAGCGCGACGGCGATCGCGGCCGCCGCCTGTACGCCGCCCTGGCTCGTCTCGGCGGCGGGAGCCGCGGCGCCGCCGGTGCCGCTGCCGGTCTCGGCCGCGCCGACCTGGTCGGCAAAGGCGAGCTGACCCCCGATCTGCTGGTCGACGCCGCTGGGCTCGCCCGCCGCGGGGGCGTCAGCGGATTCCGGCGCACCGGCCGCCGAGGCGGACGCCGAGGCGGTGGTGCGCGAGACGCCGGCCGTGCGGAGTGTGACGTCGCCGCCTGCGACGACCTCGCGCTCGACGCGGGTCGTGACGGTGTGGTTGGCGATCGGCAGGCCGAGGCTGATGCCGATGCCCGCGTCGGCTGCGTCGGTGACCGACGACGTCCCGGAGGCCGACGCCTCGGCCTCCTGGGTGGCGTGCATCGCCAGGGCGCCGCTCAGCGTGAGGGCGGCCGGTCCGGTGCCCAGGCGCGTGGTCGTCGTGATGTTCGACAGCGCGATCGCCACGGCCGGTGCGAGTGCGACGCCGCCGCCCTGCGCGCCCATCTTCGCCTCCACCGTCGCGGTGTCGGCGGCGGTCGCGATCAGGGTGACGTCGGTAGCGCCGGTCAGCGTCGCCCCGTCAGCGAGCTCGGCGAGCGTGTCGTGGCGGATGATCGCCAGACCGACGGACGCCCCGAATCCGACTCCGTCGCCCTGCGCCTCGGCGCCGACACCGTGCGGCAGTGCCTTCACGGTCGTCGTCGCCGCGCTGCGAGCGGCGATCGTCGCCGCGCCCGTGAGCGTCGCGGAGCCCGCGAGGCGGGCGATGCTCTCCCGGTGCACCACCACGAGGGCGAGCGATCCCGCGACGGAGACCTTGCCGCCGCCCGCGCCGGCCATCGAGGTCGCGTCGGCGGTGGATGCCGCGTCCGCGCCGTTCGCGAGGGCCGCCGTGGTGAGCACCAGGGTCGTGGCGTGCACGGTGGCTCCCGCAGACACGTGCGCACGGGTGGTGACGTCGGCATCGGTGATCGCGACGGCGGCGCCGATCGTGGCGCTCGAGCCCTGCGAGGCCGAGCCGTCGGCCGTGGCGGTCTGGTCGACGTTGTCGAGCGCGGCGAGCCGCACCGTGCCGGCCGTCACCGTGGCGTCCGGCGCGATCACCGTCTCGCTCCGCAGCGTCGCCAGGGTGAGGGCGATCGCGGCGGCCGCGTTGACCGTGCCCTCGCTCGTCTCGGCGCTCGCAGCGTCGGCACTGCCCGAGGGCGCTCCGCCGTTCTCGGTGGCGACACCGTCGGCGTGGGCGCGCTGGGCGGCGAGCTGCTGGTCGACGCCGGCCGCGGCATCCGGATCTGCGCCCGCCGGGGTCTCGTCCTGCGGCGCGCCGGCGGCGGAGGCGACGGCCTTCGTCGCGGAGCCGCTCGTGAGGAACGTGGCGAGCAGGGCGTCGGCGGCCGAGACGCTGCGCTGGACGCGGGCGAGCGCGGAGTGGTTCGGCATCGCGAGAGCGAGCGCCACGCCGATGCCGGCGTCTCCCGCGCCCTCGACCTCGGCGGTCGCCGTGGCGTTGGCGGTCGCGCCCAGCACGGCGTCCATGCGCAGCGTGCCCGTGAGGGCGAGCGCCGGTGCGAGGAGCGCTTGTGCCGTCTCGGTGGACAGAGCCGTCGCGACGACCGGCGTGAGCGCCACGCCGCCTCCTGCCGCGCCCATCCTGGCCTCGACCGTCGTGGTGCTGCGGCCGTTCGCGGTGAGGGTGAGGTTCGCGGCACCGGTCAGCGTCGCGCCGTCGGCGACCGTCGCCGTCGTCTGGCCGGTCACGATGGCCAGGGCGAACGCCGCCCCGATGCCGAGGGTGCCGGCGCCGCCGACGCCGTCGCCGTGCGGCAGTGCCTTGGCAGTGGTCTCGAGACTGCTCGACGCCGCCACGACGGCGTCACCGATGAGCTGCACCGTCCCCGCGAGCTCGGCGGTGGACCGGTGCGTGGTCAGCGCGATGGCCACGGATCCGGCGACGGAGATCTTGCCGTCTCCCGCGCCAGCCATCGATTGCGCGACGAGCGTCGACGCACCACCCGCGAGCGCGGCCGTGAGCACCTGAAGGCTGGCGGCGCGCACGGTCGCCCCCGCCGAGACCGACGCGCGTGTGCCGCCGTCGCCCTTCGCAAGGGCCACGGCCGCGCCGATCGTGCCGGAGCCCCCGTCGGCGGCCGATCCGTCGGCGGTCGCCTGACGGTCGACATCGTCCTGAGCCGCGAGCGACGCGGCGGCGCTGGCCACGACGGTGGCACCGGCGAGGATGCGCGCCTCGCTCACCGTGGTCGCCAAGGTCAGCGCGATGGCGGCCGCAGCATTGACGCCGCCCGCGCTCGTCTCGGCGCTCGGCGCACTGGCGCCGGGGGCCGAGGCTGCGCCGCCGTTCTCGGCGGCGACGCCGTCGGCGTGCGCGCGCTCCGCCTGCAGCTGCTGGTCGACACCGTCGCCGGCGGCACCGCCCGGGTTGCCCGCGTCGCCGGAGTCCGCGCCGTTCTCCGGTGCACCCGCCGCCGAGGCGACCGCGTGCGACAGCGACGACGAGGTGAGGAACGAGGCGAGGGAGACGTCGGTCGCCGTCGCATCCCCCGCGATCTCCGCGACCGCGCGGTGCTGCGGCATGGCGAGGGCGAGCGCGACGCCGATGCCGGCGTCGCCCGCCCCCTCGACGGGTGCGGTGGCGGTTGCGGTTGCGGTGGCGTGGAGGACGGCATCCATCCGGATCGCCCCGCCGACGTTCAGCTGAGCGCCCGTGCCGATCCGGGCGAGTGAGGTCTCGGTCGACAGCGCTGTCGCGACGACCGGGGTGAGGGCGACCCCGCCGCCCGTGGCGCCCATGCGCGCCTCGACCGTCGTGGTGCTGCGGCCGTTCGCGAACACGGTGAGCGCGTCGGCATCGGTGAGCGCGGCGCCGTCCGCCACCTCCGCGGTGGTCACGCCGGTCGTGATCGCGAGGGCGATCGACGCGCCGATGCCGAGGGTCGCGGCTCCGCTCACGCCGTCGCCGTGCGGCAGGGCCTTCGCGACGACGTCGGCGGTGTTCGATGCCGAGATCAGCGCCGCGCCGGCGATCGTGGCCGATCCTCGCAGCGAGGCGAGCGACGTGTGGTTCAGGATGGCGAGGGCGACCGACCCGGCGACCGAGATCTTGCCGCCCCCGGCGCCCGCCGCCGACTCGGCGCTCGTGCGGGAGACCGTGTCGTCGCCGTTCGCGAGGGTCGCGGTCGACAGCTGGAGCGAGCCGGCGGTGACGGTGGCGCCGGCGAGCACGAGAGCCTCGGTCGCCACGTCCGCGCGGGTGAGCGCGACGCCGGCGCCGATCGTGGCGGTGGTGCCGCTCGCAGCGGAGCCGTCGGCCGTGGCGGACTGGTCCGCGTTCTCGAGCGCGGCGACACGCGCCTGGCCGCCGGCGGTGACCGCGGCATCGATGATCGCCCGGCTGACCGCCGTTGCCAGGGTCAGTGCCACGGCGGCTGCGGCATTCACCTTGCCGCCGCTCGTCTCCGCGCTCGGCGCCGCGCCCTGCGACGCCGACCCGCCGGCGCTCGTCGCGACGCCATCGGCGTGCGTGCGCTCCTGCGTGAGCTGCTGGTCGACGGCGTCGCCGCCGTCACCTCCGCTGCCGGCGTTCTCGGGCGCCCCGGCAGCGGAGGCGACGGCGGTAGTCGTGGCCTTCGAGGTGAGGAAGGAGTGCGCGAGGACGTCGCCGCCCGCCTGGACGTCCCGGGCGACGGTGGCCAGGGCGCGGTGGTTCGGCATCGCGAGAGCGAGCGCGACGCCGACGCCGGCGGTCGTCGTGTTCGTCACGTCCGCGGTCGCGTTCACGATGCCCGAGGCATCCAGGATCGCGTCCAGACGGAGGGTGCCGGTGAGCTCGAGCGTGCCGTCGCCCATGATGCGCGCCTCGGCCGTCTCGGTCGTGAGCGCGGTTGCGACGACGGGAGTCAGTGCGACCGATCCGCCCTTGGCGCCCATCTTGGCGTCGGCCGTCGTCGCACTCGCACTATTGGCGTAGAGGGTGACGTCGGCGGCGCCCGTGATCGTCCCGCCGGTGGACAGCTTGGCGAGGGTCGTGCCCGTGACGACGGCGAGCGCGAAGGATGCGCCGATGCCGAGCGACTGCGCCCCCGAGACGCCGCCCTCGTGCGGGAAGGCATTGGCGGTCGTGGTGAGGTCGCTCGTCGCCGCAGCGGTCACCGCTCCCCCGCCGGTGATCGCGACCGATCCGTCCACCCCCGCTCGTGTCACGTGGTTGGCGAGCGCGAGGGCGACCGAGCCGGCGACCGACAGCTTGCCGCCGCCGGCTCCGGCGAGAGACTCCGCGCCGAGGGCGGACGTCGCATCGCCGTCGTCGACGAGTGCCCGTGCGAACAGCTGCAGGCCGCCCGCGGTGATGACGACCCCGGCCGGCACGACCGCGGTCGTCGAGATGTCGGCGCGCGTCAGGGCGACCGCCGCGCCGATGGTCGCGTCGGTCCCCTGCGACGCGGACCCGTCAGCGCGCGAACGCACGTCGGAGTGCGTGCCGGCGTCGATGACGACGGAGCCGCTCGCGGTCAGATCCCCACCGAGAAGGACGTCCGCGGCCAGCTCGGCGAGCGTGACGGCGACGGCCGCGGCGACCGCGACCTTGCCCTGCGACGTCTGTGCGGACGGGGTGTCGGTGCCCGGCAGGGCGGGCGTGCCCGCGGTGGCGTCGGCGTGCTCGCGCTGCCGCTGCACGGCCTCGTCGACGCCATCCCCCGCGGCACCCCCGGGGTTCGCCGGGTCGGTCGAGTCGGTGGCGTTCTCGGGTGCGCCCCCTGCCGAGGCCGTCGCGTTCGAGGTCGCCTCCGAGACGGCGTGGGCGGTGAGCGCCGCGCTGTCGGCCGACACGTCGCGCGCCAGCTGCACCCGCGCGGCGTGCTCGGCGAGCGTCAGCGCGAGCGAGGCGCCGACGGCGGCCGTGCCGGTCGAGACCGAGATCGCGCCGGCGGTCGCCCCGGCGGTCGCGTCCTGCACAGCCGCGAGGCGAAGGGCGCCCGTGAGCGCAAGAGCCGCCCCGGACCCGAGCCGTGCCGCGGTCCGGATGCTGGACACGGTCGTCGCGACGGCGGGCGCGACCGACACGCCTCCGCCCGCGGCACCCATGCGCGCCTCGGTCGTCGTCGTGGCGGTCGAGCGCGCGTCGACAGTGAGCGCGGACACGCCCGCGAGCGTCGCACCGTCGGTGACCTCGGCGAGGATCTCGGCGCGGACGATCGCCAAGGCGAAGGCGGCGCCGACGCCCAGGTCGCCGGCGGCGGTGACCCCCGCGCCCGCGGGAAGGGCCTTCACCGTCGTGGCGCTCGTCCCGTTCGCGGCGATCGTGAGGGACCCGCCGCCGGCCGAACCGTCGAGCGCGGCACGGAGTGTGCGCTCCACGAGCGCGATGGCGACCGATCCCGCGACGGACACGTCCCCTCCCCCTGCCCCGGCGATGGACTCCGCTCCCGAGGAAGACGCCGCGTCAGCGCCGTCGGCGACGGACCGGACGTGTACGGCCGTGGTCGGCGAGGTGATCGACGCGCCGGCCGCGACGACTGCGGTGGCCACGAGGTCGGAGTCGGTGATGGCGACGGCGGCGCCGATGGTCGCGTCCGTGCCCTGCGCGGCGCGCCCGTCCGCCTTCGAGGTGGCGTCGGTGTGCTCGCCCGCGACGACCGTCACCGTGTCGGCAGTGACGACGCTCTCGATGGCGACCGACACCGTGGCGTCGGCGGACGTCACGGCGACCGCCGCGGCGGCGTTCACGCCACCCTCGCTGGTCGCGGCGCTCGGGGGCGTGCTCGTGTTGCCGCTGCCGCCCGCTTCGCCGACCGTGGCGTTCGCGGCGCTCTGGGCGGCCGCGACCTGCGCGTCGACCCCGCCGCCCGCACCGCCGGCCGAGGAACTGCCGGGCGCACCCGAGGCGGAGGCCGCGGCATCCGACGTCGCCTTCGAAACGCCGGTCGCGCCGACCGAGACGTCGGCGGAGCCGTCTGCGGCAGCCGCCGCCGTGACATCCCGCGCAAGCCGGGCTTCGACCGAGTGGTCGGCGAGCGTCAGTGCGAGCCCGACCCCGATCGCTGCAGTGCCGGCAGGAGCGACGGCTGCTTTCGCGACCGAAGCGGTCTCGGCACGCTGCACCGCCGTGACGGTGAGGTTCTGCACCGAGAGGCTGCCATCGCCGCCGATGAGGCCGACCGTGCGCGCGGTGCCCATCGCCACGGCGGTGAACGGCGCGACCGCCAGGTCGGCTCCGGCGGCCGACCCGCTCGCCTCGGCGCGCACGACGTCGGTGCCGCTCGCCACGACGGCGATCTCGCCGGTGCCGGCGATGCCGGTCGCCGCGCCGCTGAGCCTCGCGGTGGTGACGGTCTCGCTCGCCGCGAGAGCGAACGACGCCCCGACCCCGGTGGTGGCGCCGGTGCCGCCGTCGGTGGCGAGGATCGCGCGGGCGGTGGTGTCCGCGACGCCCGTCGCGGCGACGGTGAGGCTCGGGCCGTCGAAGCTGCCCTCGAGAGCGGAGGAGGTCTCGACGCTCGAGAGGGCCAGGGCCACGGAGCCGGCGACCGAGAGGTCGCCGCCCGATCCCGCGCCGCCGGTGGCAGTGGCGGTGATGCGGTGGGCCGGATCGCTCACGCCGCTCGCGGAGAGCGGGGCGACTCCGGCGGTGAGGGTGAGGCCCGCAGCGACGACGGTGGCGTCGGCGGCGAGCGCGGTGCGGACGCGGGCGTCCGCGAGGGTGATCGCGACGGCTGCCGCGATCGTGGTGGCAGCGGGTTCGCTTCCCTCGGCCGGAGGCCCGCGGTCCGCCGGGGCGCCGGTGGCAGTCGCGTCGGCCTGCAGGTTGCCCAGCGCGGTGAACGATACGTTCGCCGCCTGGATCGACACGCCGCCGACGACGACGTCGCTGGTGAGGTCATGGATGCCGAGGGCCACGGCCGCAGCCGCGGCGACGGTGCCCTGCGGGGTCGCGGGGGTGGGCGCGGCGGGCACCGATCCTGTGCCGCCGCCCGCCGGCGCGGCCGCACCCGCCCGGCCGCGGGCGCCGGCGATCTGGGCCGACGGGCCGGCCGCCGCGACCCCGGACGTCACGCCCGCCGATCCGGTGGCGGAGGCGCTCGCGTCGGTGTCGGACGATCCGCGCGCGTCGGCGGCGAGGACGACGTCGCCGGTCGCGAGGACGTCACGCACGAGGCTGATCGTCGCGGAGTGGTCGGCGAACGAGAGCGCCAGCACCACGCCGACGGCGGCGCCGTCGCCTGCGGTGATGTCGCCGCGCGCCGTCGTCGTGCCGGGGGCGACCAGGGTCGCACGCAGCGTGAGGTCGCCCGCGAGCGAGAGCGGCTCGGGAGCGGCGCCGACGCCCGACGTGGCCGAGGCGTTCGACACCGACGTGGCGAGGACCGTCGAGAGGGCGCCGGACGCTGCGCCGCCGACCGCGCTCACCGTGTGCGGCGCGACAGTGGTGGAGAAGAGGGTGAGGTCGCCGATGCCCGTTGCCGCAGCGCTCGTGAGCTCGGCCGTGGTGTCATCGTTCACGATGCCCAGGGCGACATGTGCGCCGAGACCCGTCGCGACGCCGGCCGTCGTCCCGGGTGCGGCCGCCGCGAAAGTCGCCGCCGACGAGAAAGCTTCGAACCGGACGTCGGTCGGCTGCGGTCCCAGGAAGCCGACAGGGCCGCCGCCGAGCAGGGCGTGGGTGGTGCGGGTGGTGAGCGCGATGGCGAGCGCACCGGCTGCACCGAAGCTGTCAGCCGCCCCCGCCCCGGACTTCGCGCGTGCGCGGTACTCGCTGGCGGGCGCCCCTTGCGGCGATGCAGCGATCGCGTACACGGCGAGCGACGGCGCGGTGAGTGTCACGTCTCCGACGGCGGCACGCGTGTCGACGTCGACGGCGTTCACCGCGACGGCGACGCCCACGCCGCTCGCGTCCTCCGTGACAGCGGAAGCGTCTGCGTCCGCCACGGCCGAGCCGTGCGCCCGGGCGACGACGATCGCGCCGCCGTCTGCGGTGTACGCGGCCGTCGGAGCCGCGCCGAGCGTCACGAGCGTCACGACGTCGAGGTCGGTGAAGGCCAGCGCCCCGGCGACATCGACGGTGCCCTCCGGCGTCGTCGCGTTGCCGTCGGTCGACACGTTCGGGTCCGTGCCGTTCTGGGTCGCGCCGCCGGCGCTCGCTGTCGCCGTGGTGTCGACGGCGTACACGCTGTCTGCCTCGACGTGCAGCACGCCCCCGGCATCCACCGCGCCCGATGATGTGACCGCCGCGCGCGTGTCGATCGCCACGCGGCTCACGGCGATCGCGCCACCGGCCTGCTGGGCGGTCGCCATCGTGTCGACGTCGGCGTCCGAGCGGGCGAGGAGCGTGATGTCGCCGGTCGCGGAGATCGCGGCGTGACCCTCGACCTGCACCACGGCCGTGGCCGACGCGTCGGAGTAGGCCGCCGCCGCGTCGACGTCGTCGGTGCCCGTACCGGTCGAGGTGACATCGAGGTCGAGCTCGGACGTCGCTGACAGGTGCACGTCCCCGCCGGCGCCGTTGGCGGTGATCGAGCCGTCGTGCACGATGACCCGGGCCGTCGCGTTCGCCTCGCCCAGTGCCGAGGTGACCGCGTCGTCGGACTGCTCGGTCACCGCGTGGGCGACGATGGCGTGAGCGCGGGCGACGAGGTCCGCCCCGGTGACGGTCGCGCCGGTGAGCAGCACCTGGGCCGTCGCGTCCTCCCCGACGGTGGCGGCCGCCGCCTGGATGCCGACGTAGCCCGTGGCGGTGATGGTCGAATCGGTCACCCGGATGGTGGCGGTGGCCGACTCGTCCGTCCCGTTGTTCGCGTGGGCCACGATGACGACGTTCTCCCCGGTGATGACCGAGCCGCCGTCGATGACGACCTCGGCCTCGACGGGCGCAGGAGTCGTCGGCGCCGGCGGCTCCTCGCAGGGCTCGGTCTCGCAGGGTGCGGGCTCCTCGGCCTCGAGCAGCTCGGCGATCGCGGTGAGGAGGATGTCGCCGCCCGTGAGCGACGCGCCGTTCATGAGGATGCGGGCCGCGCGGAGGTCGAAGTCGATGCCCGAGAAGATGAGAGCGCCGATGATCCGGATGATGGCGCGGGCGCCGCTCGTGTGGATCCGGACCGACGAAGCCGGCACGACCGTCGTGTCACCGTCGTTGGTCGTGATGACGAGGTCGCCGGCGGCGTTCTGCGAGATCCAGATGATCTCGTCGTCGACGTCGCGGTCGACCTCGATGTCCCCCGCCGGCGCGTCCGGCGTCTCGGTGGCCGGGTCGGCGGGGTCCTCGGGGTCGGGAACCGTCGGGGCATCCCCAGGCGTCCCCGGGTCACCGGGCTCCGCCGGCACCTCGGGCGCCTCTCCCCCGGGCTCGGTGCCGTCTGCAGGCGGTTCCGGGGAGGCCGGCGGCTCGGTCGGCTCGGGCACCTCGGGTGCCGGCACGGCCGGAGGCTCCGTGTCCTCGGGCGCCGCCGGGTCCTCGACGGGCTCCGGGTCGCCCTCGGCGAACGGCGTGACGCCGGCCGCCGAGTCCTGCCCATTCAGCGCCGCGTCTGCGTCGGCGGCCTCGTCGGCCACGAACGGACGGACGTTGAGGAACGCCGGCGAGCCGGTGACGTCGGGCGCACCGGGGGCGGTGGGCTGATCGGGAACGTTCGGCACCGGCGGCTCTTCGGGGACCTCGGGAGGTTCCGGGGCGCCCGGGTTCTGCGGCGTCCCGGGAGCCGGCTGTGGAGCAGGCGGCTCGGGCACCTCGGGCGTCGGCGGACCGGGCACGCCCGGGGTCGGAATCCCGGGCAGACCGCTGGGCGGCTCGGGTGCTGTCGGCGGCGCCGGGGGTTGCGGCGGGGTCGGCAAGCCGGGCATCGCGGGGATCGCGGGCGCCTGGGGTCCGTTGCCGTCGCCGGGTCCGTTGCTCGGACCGCAGACGAGCGTCGTGCTTGTCGAACCCGATCCGTCGTTGGTCGTCACCTCGCGGCAGTTGGGTCCGAAGGGATTCCCAGGTGCCGCCGGAGCGGTACGGCGCGGGTCGGCCGGCAGAACGATCACGAGCGAGTAGTCACGCGGGTTCGTGACCGGCGGCACGAGCAGTTCCGGCTCGTCCGCGTCCAGACCATCGGCGCCGAGGTTCGAGCCGTCGCCCGGGAGCTGCTCGCCGGCCCCGGTCCAGCGGTCCGGGTCGAGCGCCCACGGCGCCGCCCCGGAGTCCTGGCCTGCGTGAGCGCCCGGCACGCCGACGGCGCCGTCCCAGACGAACTGGCCCAGCACGAGCGAAGACGCGACAAGCGCCACGACCGCGGTCCGCCGCCGGCCGTGCACTCTGCGCAGCGCCGTGTCATCGACACGCCGCTGCACACGCGAAACCCCGAAAACGGGGGATCTCCGACTCATGGGGCCCCTTCTGCCCATTCGTCCTACAGAAATCCCCACCCCCCGCACGGAAGACGAGCTTCCATACGCTCCGGTTGGAATGTAGACCCTGAATGAGACCATCCACAAGGGAGAGTCGGATTCCCGTTTCGGAATACATGCCTCCGACGCACAGAATGAGCCCCGCCGAAGCGGGGCTCATCCGAGGCTCTAGACGGCGTGAATCCGCCTCCGGGTCAGAGCGACTGGACGATCTCGCGCATGAGGGCCGCCGTCTCGGACGGCGTCTTGCCGACCTTGACGCCGGCGGCCTCGAGGGCCTCCTTCTTGGCCTGCGCCGTGCCGGCCGAGCCGGACACGATCGCGCCGGCGTGACCCATGGTCTTCCCCTCGGGAGCAGTGAAGCCCGCCACGTAGCCCACGACCGGCTTGGTCACGTTGGCCTTGATGAAGTCGGCCGCGCGCTCCTCGGCGTCGCCGCCGATCTCACCGATCATGACGATCGCCTTGGTCTCGGGGTCTGCCTCGAAGGCGGCGAGCGCGTCGATGTGGGTGGTGCCGATGATCGGGTCGCCGCCGATGCCGATGGCGGTCGAGAAGCCGATGTCACGCAGCTCG
Source organism: Microbacterium timonense (assembly GCF_900292075.1). Lineage (GTDB taxonomy): Bacteria > Actinomycetota > Actinomycetes > Actinomycetales > Microbacteriaceae > Microbacterium > Microbacterium timonense. Next base: position 139,532 of record NZ_OLMV01000007.1, on the reverse strand, counting down.
AACATCATCTGGTACGTCAGGGTCCCCGACTTCGAGACCAGGCCGATCGGGCCCTTGCCGGTGATGTTGGCCGGCGTGATCCCCACGAGCGACTCGTCCGGAGTGATGATGCCGGGGCAGTTGGGCCCGATGATGCGGGTCTTGTTGCCCTTCTCGGTGGCGTACGCCCATGCCTCGGCGGTGTCTCCGACCGGGACACCCTCGGTGATGACCACGAGCAGGGGGATCTCGGCGTCGATGGCCTCGATCATCGCGTCCTTGGTGAAAGCGGCCGGGACGAACGCGATGGAGACGTCCGCACCGGTCTTCTCGATGGCTTCGGCGACGGAGCCGAACACGGGCAGCTCCACGTCGGCGCCGTCCTTGTCCTTGTGCAGGACCGTCGTTCCGGCCTTGCGGGCGTTCACGCCGCCGACGACGTTGGTGCCCGCCTTGAGCATGAGCGCGGTGTGCTTGGTGCCCTCGCCGCCCGTGATGCCCTGGACGATGACCTTGGAGTCCTTGTTGAGGAAGATCGACATTTCTGTTTCCTATCCGGGTCAGGCGTTGGCGAGTTCGGCTGCCTTGTCGGCGCCCTCGTCCATGGTGGCGGCCAGGGTCACGAGCGGGTGGTTGGCGTCCTGGAGGATCTTGCGGCCCTCCTCGACGCGGTTCCCGTCGAGGCGGACGACCAGCGGCTTGGATGCCGTGGCTCCGAGTTCCGCGAGCGCTCCGACGATGCCCTTGGCGACCGCGTCGCACGCGGTGATGCCGCCGAAGACGTTGACGAACACGGACTTGACCTGCGGGTCGCCCAGGATCACGTCCAGGCCCGCGGCCATGACCTCGGCCGAGGCGCCCCCGCCGATGTCGAGGAAGTTCGCGGGCTTGACGCCGCCGTGGTTCTCGCCGGCGTAGGCGACCACGTCCAGGGTCGACATGACCAGGCCCGCGCCGTTGCCGATGATGCCGACCTCGCCGTCCAGCTTCACGTAGTTGAGGTCGTTCTCCTTGGCCTTGGCCTCCAGCGGGTCGGCGGCCGCCTTGTCCTCGAGGAGCGCGTGGCCGGGGTGGCGGAACTCGGCGTTGTCGTCGAGGGTCACCTTGCCGTCCAGGGCGATGATGTCGCCGTCCTCGGACAGGATGAGCGGGTTCACCTCGACGAGCGTGGCGTCCTCGCCCTTGTACACGTTGAAGAGCTTGACGAAGACGTCTGCGACCTTCGGGGCCAGCTCGGCGTCGAAGCCGGCGGCCTCGGCGATCTCGAGGGCCTTGGCGTGATCGATGCCGGTGCCGGGGTTGACCTCGACGCGCGCGAGAGCCTCGGGCTTCTCGACGGCGAGCTGTTCGATCTCCATGCCGCCCTCGACGCTCGCCAGCGACAGGTACGAGCGGTTGGCGCGGTCCAGCAGCACGGAGAAGTAGTACTCCTTGGCGATGCGGGCGCCCGCGGCGACCATCACACGCTTGACGACGTGGCCCTTGATGTCCAGGCCCAGGATGGCCTTCGCGGCCTCGTAGGCCTCATCCGGAGTCTTGGCGACCTTGACGCCGCCCGCCTTGCCGCGGCCCCCGGTCTTGACCTGAGCCTTCACGACGACGACGCCGCCACCCAGCTTCTCCGCGGCGGCCTTCGCCTCCTCGGGGGTGTCGGCGATGATGCCCGGGAGCACCGGCACCTCGTACTTCTCGAAAAGGTCTCGTGCCTGGTACTCGTACAGATCCACAGTGCAGTCCTTCGCTGTAGCGAATGAGGTGGGAACGACGCGGAAAGCGTCTCGACGTCGAGATATCGACCAGTCCCCCAGCCTACTACCGCTTGCTGAACGTCCCTGACCGCAGCGACGCGCCGACGCCCTCCTCACCGCCTGCGCGACCCGCCGGGCCGAGCGCGCCGGTCACCGGACGGCCGTGGCCGGGGCAGCCGCGGCATCCTCCGGCTCTTCGGTCTCCTCACCCGGCACCCGTGGCAGCCGTGTGAGATCGCACAGGGCGGGTCCCTCGATGCGGCGACCCTCGGCGGTGAAACGAGACGCGTGCAGCGGGCAGTCCCACGTGAGCTCCGCGTCGTTCCACCGCAGCACCCCGTGCAGGTGCGGGCAGACGGCGCTGACGGCGCGGGTGGTGCCGTCCACCGTGGAGATCCCGACGGGGTGCCCGGCGCGGTTGGCGACCACCGCCTGACCCTCGGCCGGGCGGCGGACCGGAGTGGGCACCGCCTGTGCGCCCATCCATCCCGATGCGGCCTGCCATCCCACACGCAGATTCTCGACGCCGCCGCGCGCGAGGTCGGCGGGCACGGTGAAGCGCGTGGCGATGACGTTCATCCAATCGGGACGTTGACGTCGCGGTATGCGGCACACCTCGGCGGTGAGCCGCAGCGCCGCGGCCGGCGCGTTGGACAGACCCCACTTCGCGTAGCCGGTCGCGAAGCGGAGGTGCCCGAGCCCGCGCGGCATGGCGCCGACGAACGGGATGAGGTCGTGCGACTCGTAGTCCTGGGCCGACCACGCCGTCACGGGCTGCGCGCCGGGGAAGTGCTGCTGGGTCCACTCCACCAGCCCGTCCACCGCCGCACGCGGCGACACCGCACGCCCCGTCGGGAACCCGTTGCCTCCGACGATCAGCTGGGCGGCCTCGACGGGACCGTCGCCCGGGGTGATCGATCGCACGGACTTCGTCTCGCCATCCACCGCGAGGTAGAGCCCTTCGGGCAACGGCGCGTCCGTCGTGAAGGCGACGCACGACGAGCGCAGCCCGCGGATCTTCGCGAAATAGAGACCGCGATCGGTGATGGGCGTGGCGGTCGCCAGCACCACCTGGTCCGCTTCGGCGTACCCGGCCGTGGTCTCCACTCCGGCGCGCGGAACCGCATGCACCCGGGTGACCCGCACACCGGTGTGCAGCACGCCACCTTCCCGGAGGAACGCCTTCGCGAGGGCGACCACCATCCGCATCGGGTCGATGGCCACCTGGTTGTCGAGGGCGACGGCGTCCACGATCGGGAACGGTGACTGCGCGAGCTGATCGGGCTCGACGCGCCGCACCGGAAGACCCGCCTGGGCCGCCGCCTCCGACTCCGCTTCGATGCACTCGACGCCCTCGGCGCTCTGTGCGTAGGAGTAGGCGGTGCGGTGGGTGTACGGCACGCCCAGGGCGTCGGCCGTCGTCATGAGCCAGCGCATGCCGTCCTGATTCGCGTCGACGTAGGCGCGCACGAGGCGCGCGGGGTGATGCCGGCGCAGGGTCGACAGCACGGATCCCTGCAGCAGCGTGAGCTTCCCGGTGTTGGCACCGGAGGCGAGTTCGCCGACGTCACCGGCCTCGATGACGGCGACGTCCTTGCCCTCGCGCACCAGCATCAGCGCCGTCGACAGCCCGGTGAGCCCTGCGCCCACGACGATGACGTCGCGGCGACGGCCGGGTTCGAAGGGTGTTCCGGCGACCGCCTCCGCGTCTTGCTTCCAGATGGGCCTCATCTGCCCAGTGAACCGCTCGAACGCCGCCGCGTCGATGGCCTTGACAGCGCGCAGGAGCGGTACGACGGCGGGGATGCCGCAACCGCCGGCCGCGCGCGCATTAGGCTCTCCCCCGAGATGTCCGACACCGCCGCCGCCTCCACCACCCAGGCCGCCTCCCGTGCGACCGTAGTCGCCGCTGCGCTGGAGCTCTTCGCCGAGCAGGGGTTCGACCAGACCTCGGTGGAGCAGATCGCCCAGGCGGCCGGGGTGTCGCGGTCGACCTTCTTCCGGCAGTTCGGCGGCAAGGAGGACGTGGTCTTCACCGACCATGAGGTTCTGCTGGGCCGCCTGCGGGATTTTCTGGCCCAGCCGCACGAGGATCCGTGGGCGGCGGTGTGCGAAGCATCCCTCCTCGTCTATGCGCACTTCGCCGCCGATCCCGAGCTCGCCCGCCGCCGCTATGAGGTCGTGCGTGGAGTGCCGGCGCTGCGCGACCGTGAGATCGTGACGGTGTTCCGGTACGAGCGGCTGTTCGACGAGTACCTCCGAGCGTCCCTGCCGGGCCTGGACCCGCTCGACGCGGTCGGCTTCTCCGCCCTGGTGACGGCGGTCCACAATCACGTGCTGCGCCGCCTGATCCGCGGACCCAAGAAGGTGCCGGCCTCGGTGCTGCGCGCGGCGCTGGACGACGCGCGCCGCCGGTTCGGGGTGCTGCCCGACACCGCACGCGAGCCGGATGCCGACGATGTGGTCGTGGCGGTGTTCCGCCGGGGAACCCCGACGGCCGAACTCGCCCGCAGGCTGCGCGAACACCTCGACGGCTGACCCGCTCCCGCGGCGGCCTCGTTCGCCCGTTCACATCGCCCGTTGATGTCGGAGGCCGTTCATACGCTCGTCTCGTGGCCACCCTCGACGACGTCCGACGCACCGCCGCGGAGCTGCCGGGGAGCGAGGAGCGCGCCACGACCGGCGGAGCCGCGTGGTTCGTGCGGGGCAAGCTCTACGCGTGGGAGTGCCATCCGTGGCCCAGCATTCCCGACGACATGCGGGAGGTCATCGCGAGCGAGCTGGTCGTCGGCGTGAAGGTCGCCGACCCCCTCGACGCCCTCGCGCTGGTCGAGATGCAGCCCGAGATCTTCCTCCGCACGACCACACCGTGGGGCGAGCCGAAAGTCGCCTTCCGCATGGCGGCGATCCCCGAGGACCACCTCGCCGAGCTCGTCACCGAGGCATGGCGCGTGCAGGCTCCGAAGTATCTCCGGCGCGAGCTCGAGCAGGCCGAGAGATGACCGCGTCAGTGCGGCAAGCTTCGGCGGTGTTCGGCAAGAGTGGCACGCCAGGTGGCACGACGGCGCCGCGGCTGGCCGATCATGACGCGATACTGCTCGGTCCAGGAGCGACCCCCGAACGCGTGGCTGAGCCACGCGAACGGCTTGCCGGTGGAGGTCATGTGCGACTCCTCTCGTGTGCGATCGATTCGGGATGCATGGGTTCTCACGCGATCCCCGCGCGGCGCGCCTGATCCACGGCCCGACGGATGCCGCCCTCATCGGGAGCCCCGTGGCCGGGAAGCACGAGGCGGGCTCCCGTGTCGGCGAGCCGGTCCAGGCTCAGCAGGTTCGTCTCCGCATCCGCGGTCGCGGCCCGGGCGACCATGCGGGGCCCCGTTCTGCCGGTGTAGGGATCCAGGGTCACGAGCGCGTCGCCGGTGAAGAGGACCCCCTTGTCGGCGAGCAGGAACCCGCAGTGCCCGTTGGTGTGCCCCGGTGACCACACCGGCACCGGGCGGCCGGGAACGTCCATCGCGATACCGGGCGTCACGCCGTCGCGAGTCTTGGTGCCTTCCACCCACAGCGCCCCCGCGGCGACCATGGCCAGCAGCAGCGGGTTCGCTGCCGGGAAGCGGAACGGGTAGCGCCACCGGGGAGCCTGGTGGTCGTACCGGTACGGGTGCCGTGCGAGCTCGCTGTCGGCGGGATGGATGTGCGAGGCCACGTGGTGTTCGGCCTTCAGCCGGTCGCACAGGCCGACGTGGTCGAAATGTCCGTGGGTGAGGACGACCGCGCGAATGTCGTCCGGGGTGGCGCCGAGGCCGTCGAGGGCGTGACGCAGCGTCCGCCACATACCGGGAAGCCCCGCGTCGACGAGGGTGAGGCCGTCGGCGGCCGCGATGAGATAGCAGTTGACGCCGGCGCGATGGATGCGCAGCACGCCGTCCGCCACGGCGGTCACGCCTTCTCGTTCGCGGGTCATGCCGACACCTTCACCCGCAAGACGCCGCGGAAAGATGGGGCTTGTCAGGGAGACGGCGAGGGTGATACAGACAACGGATCTCGACGGCCCATCGCATCCGGGAAGCGGCGACGGGCGCACTCACCCTGAGACTCAGTACTATGACTGATGGGATTCAGTCCCACCGTTCCCAAGCCCAGGAGTCTTGATCGTGACCGACTTCCAGCCCCGCCCCGGTCAGAGGGTCGCCGGCTATGACGTGACCGCCCGCCGCGACACCGACTACTACGCGGTGTTCGCCGACATCCCCGCAGCGGATCGGGAGGTGTGGGACCGCGCGAAGGCCTACATCGACGAGGTGGGCACCCGGATGCTGGATGCGTGGGACACCGCCGCCTACCCGCTCGATCTCGCGATGCGGGCCGGCGAGCTGGACCTCTTCAATGACGGCATCGTGCACCCCGACCTCACCCGTTTCTCACCACTGGCGGCGGGCCTGGTCAACATGGAGATCTCCCGAGGTGACGGGTCGCTCGGCACCGTGCTGGCCGTGCAGGGCGGACTGGCCCTGCGCACACTCGCCCTGTTCGGCAGCGACGAACAGCAGGCGCGCTGGCTCGTACCGATCGCGCGGGGCGAGGTCCCGGCATCCTTCGCCCTCACCGAACCCGACCACGGTTCCGACTCGGTCTCGCTCGAGACGGTCGCCCGGCGCGACGCCACCACGGGAGAGTGGGTGCTGGACGGCGCGAAGAAGTGGATCGGCAACGGGGCCTCCGGGGGCATCACGTTCGTGTGGGCACGCGTCGAGGCCGAGGACGAATTCCACGGTGCCGTGCGCTGCTTCCTCGTCGAGCAGGACACCCCGGGCTACACCGGCACCGTGATCACGGGCAAGGCGTCGCTGCGCGGCATCCACCAGGCGCATATCGTGCTGGACGGCGTGCGCGTGGCGGCCGACGCCGTGCTGCCGGGCGCCCAGAGCTTCAAGGATGCCTCGACGGTGCTCTACTCGACCCGCTCGGGTGTCGCGTGGTCGGCGCTCGGTCACGCGACCGCCTGCTACGAGTCGGCACTGGCCTATTCGCAGCAGCGCGTGCAGTTCGGCAAGCCGCTGGCGAAATTCCAGATGGTGCAGGAGCGGCTCGCGCAGATGCTCGAGGAGCTCACCGCGATGCAGCTGTACTGCCGCTGGATGGCCGATCTCGAGGAGCGCGGGCAGCTGCGCCCGACCCAGGCGTCGCTGGCGAAATACCACAACACCCGCGCCGCGCGCCGCATCGCGGCAGTCGCCCGCGACATGCTCGGCGGCAACGGCATCCTTCTCGAGAACGGGGTGATGCAGCACATGGCCGACATCGAGGCGATCCACACGTACGAGGGCACGGAGAGCGTGCAGGCGCTGCTCATCGGCCGCGACATCACCGGTATGAGCGCGTTCGCCTGAGGCATCAGGTGAGGCGCCTTAGTCACCGGGACCGGCCGACTAAGGCACCGCCGGGCCGCAAGACAAGACGATCGCCCGATGGGGAGGGACCCCCTTAGCGAGGATCGTCGTACCTGTCAGCCGAACCGGAACCGCACCGAGGTTCCGCCGCAGACAGGAGCGACCCATGAACGACACGACCTACACCGGCTACATGCTCGACGCCCACCGCGCAGAAGACCTCGCCCGCGAGAACGCGATGCTCATCGCCCAGCGCGAGCGCGGCGCCTCGCTCACGCCTCCGCACGGCCGCCCGCTCACCGCCTGGCTGCACGTGGGCGCGCGGCGCGGCGCCCGCACCGCGGCGATCGCGTCCAGCCACTGATCCCCCCTTCGCGCGAGTCGCGAGGGGATGCGCATCCCGGACCTGTGCCCCGCAATGCGCCCGAGGGCGAAGCCGCAAGGCTTCGCCCTCTTTCCTGCCAGGACCCATGGCCGGACTAAGGCATCCGCCCGATGGACGGGGAAGGGTCTTAGAGAGCAGCGTGGACGGTACGCGGGAAGCATCCAGGGAGGGAGCAAGGATGGACACGGTACGGGCGTCGGGGGCGGGTGCCACGATATGACCATGCCCGCACTCGCCTCGACCCCGCGCATGGTCGGCCGGCACACCGAGCTGGCCACCCTGCTCGAGGCGTTCGACGACGGCGAGAACGGCGTGCCGCGCACCGTCATCGTGCGCGGCGAGGCCGGAGTCGGCAAGACCCGCCTGGTGCAGGAGTTCCTCGCGGTGATCGCGCCCGGATCGCTCGCCACCGCGACGCCGGCCGGCGAGGGGCTCGTCATCGCGTTCGGCCAATGCGTCGACCTCGGTCCGATCGGTGCGCCGTTCGGCCCGGTGCGGCGTGTGCTGCGCGACCTGCACGCCGCCGTCGGCACCGAGGCGCTGCGCGAGGCGGCAGGCTCCGCAGCCGCCATCGCGAGTCTCGCGGCACTGGTTCCGGGCATCGCCGACGAGACCCCCGAGTCCGATGAACCGGCCGGCGCCTTCGCCGAGGCGATCGAGGTGCTCCTCGAACGCCTGTCGCAGCGACGGCACCTCGTGGTGATCCTCGAAGACCTGCAGTGGGCGGATGCCGCCACCATGGCGCTCCTCAAGACCCTTGCCAGCACGCTCCGCGGCCGTCGGCTGACGCTCGTGGCGACGTACCGCTCCGACGACATCGACCGTTTCCACCCGCTGCGCCCGGTGCTCGCCGAACTGGACCGCACCCGGTCCGTTGTCCGAGTCGAGGTGTCGCCGCTCACCCCCGACGAGGTGGCCGAGCAGGTCGCGCAGCTGGCGCCCGGGTTCGACCCCCGCATGATCGAGGCTCTCGCCGAGCGCAGTGGCGGCATCCCGTTCCTGGTCGAGGAGCTCGTCGACCTGGGGGATCGCGCCCTTCCCGACACCCTGCGCGAGCTCGTGCTGGCCCGCTACGCCCGGCTCGGCGACGACGCCCAGCAGATCGTACGCGCCATGGCCGCCGGCGGCATGCACGTCGACGACGACGTGCTGGCGGCGGTCACCGCGATCGATGAGCAGGCACGCGACCAGGCCGTGCGCGAGGCGATCGATACGCGCGTGATCCTCTCGGACGGGGCCGGTTACGCGTTCCGGCACGCACTGACCCGCGAAGCGGTCGAGGCTGAGATGCTGCCCAGCGAGCGCGTGCGCGTGCACCGTCGCTACGCCGAGCACCTGCAGCAGCATCACGGCGACTCCCCCGACGACGCCTCGGCGATCGCCGAGCACTGGCTGGCCGCTCGCGATCTGACCGCCGCGTTCGACGCGACCGTCACGGCGTTGCGCCAGTCGCGCTCGCGGTTCTCCCCCGCCACCTCGGCGAAGCTCACCGAGCGTCTCACCGAACTGTGGGAGCAGGTGCCGGACGCCGAGACCCGCTCGGGCACCACGCTCGCCGCTTTGCACCTCGATGCCGCGCAGGCGTGGCACGACCTGGGCGAGTCGGAGCGCGCCCTGCGCTCGGCGAACGAGGGCCTCGCCGCCTGTCCCGACGACCCGATCACCCGCGCAGCCCTGCTGCGGCAGCGGTTCGTGCAGGCGTTCAACTTCGAGCACCGCGCCGCGCCCGACGATCTGGCCGAGGCAGCGTCGCTCCTGGAAGGCCTCGAGGACCGCCGTGCCCGCATCCTGCTCTCGCGCGTGCTCACGAACATCGCCCTGGACGAGCACGGGACGGATGCCGCAGAGCACGCCGCCCGCGCGATCGCTCTGGCGGAAGAGGCCGGCGACGACGCCGCCCTGGCGGTGGCACTGACAGTGGAGGCATGGCGGATCGCGGGCGACGAGGACGACGAGCCGGCTGCCCTGGCTCCCCTGGAGCGGGCGATGACGCTGCGGCTCGAGCCGCCGCTGCGGGCCTACGCGGGCGCCGCGCTCACCGACATGCTGCTGCGCGTGGGGCGCTTCGCGGACGCGGCAGTGGTGGGTGCCCAGCTCTACGACGATGTCGTGCGCGCGGGCATCGAACGGGGATCCGGCGGCGGCATTGCCCATTCCCTGGCGTTCGCGCTGTTCGCGGCAGGACGACCGGATGCGGCCCGCCGATATGCCCAGCGGGCGCGTCGACTGCTGAGCCCGGCCGAGGGCGCGTCGGTGCTCCGGCTTCTCGCTTCCCACCTCTCGTGGGACGACCGCGCCGCCGAGCGCGACGACCTGCTGGTCACCGAGCGCGCGACGATCGACGACGCCTTCCGCCGGTACCCCGACAAGGAGGGGTGGTGGCAGATCGAGCGTGCCGAGGCGGTCCTCTCCCTGCGGGGCGGCGGCACCGAGACCGAGGCCGCCCGCGCCGTGCTGACCGTCGCCGAGAACGACGAGGGCCCGCCGGCCGTGCGGCGCTACGGCCTCGTGACGGCTGCGCTGCTCGGGATCACTCCGGGCCTGCGCGTTGCGTCCGACGTACGATCGAGCATCGAGCGCGCCCTGGATGCCTGGCCCGATCACGGCGCCACCCGCATCCACGCGTCCTTCATCCGCGCCGTGCTGACCGATGCGGAAGGGGATGCCGCGGCACGCCTCGCGGCGTGGCGCGGGATCGTCGAGGTCCTGGCCGATGGCGGCATGCCGGTATGGCACACGCAGGCCGCGCGCGTGCGCCTGGCATGGGCCCTGATCGACACCGGTGCACGCGACGACGCTTCGGCGCTGCTCGCCGAGGTCGCCGCAGAGGCGCCGAGGCTCGGAGTATCGCGCGTCGGCCGGTGGGCGACGGACCTCGCCACACAGGCGGGCCTCGTCTCAGCCGGCACCGGCGTTCCCACCGGCGCCGTCGCCACCCTCACCCCCCGCGAGCTGCAGGTGCTGCAGCTCGTGGCCGAAGGCCTGACCAACCCGCAGATCGGCAAGCGCCTGTTCATCAGCCCCAAGACGGCTTCGGTGCACGTCTCGGCGATCCTCGCCAAGATCGGCGCCGCCAACCGCGCCGAGGCCGCCGCGCTCTACACCGCCGCGGCATCCGCCTCTTCTTCTGCCTGACGGGGCACCGGCTTCGTTGTCGCTGCACCCTGTGACGGGTGAGTCGGCGCGCGATCGGATCACCTCATGCCGTCGAGGTCACCGAGCGCGGTGAGTTCCCGGCGCCTCACGTAGCCGGCGCTGCTGACGACGCAGTTCGGCGGCACATCCTTGGCGATGACGGCGCCCGCGGCGACCACCGACCCGGCGCCGATCCGCACACCCGGTGTGACGGTCACATTCGCACCGATCCAGACATCCGCTTCGATGAGGACCCGTGCGACGGTGATCCCGTCGAACCGGCGGGCTGGCTCGACCGGGTGACCAGCGGTGAGGATGGTCACCCCCGGCCCGATCATGGCCCGATCCCCGATCGTGATTCCGCCCAAGTCGTAGAACGAGCAGTTCTGGTTGACGAAGACGCCGTCACCGAAGTCGAGGTTGAACCCGTAGTCACAGAAGAACGGCGGGTAGAGCGTCAGCGTCTCGGGCGCCGGTCTTCCCAGGATCTCGCCGAGGATGGCCATGCGCGTTTCGATGTCGTTGTGACGCAGCACGTTGAGCCGCGACGTCAGGTCCATCACGATCTGGACACGCTCGCTGACCGCTCGGGACTCCGGTGTGCGCCTGGGGATGAGCCGTTCGTTCTGCATCATCGACCATGCTGGCAGGTCGGCATCACCGCCGTCCTCGGCGCGCCATGACCAGCTCATTCGGTGGAGACTCGCCTCGCGCCCGCATTCGCGGTCGGCTGCGCCACGCGGGTGACACGTGAGGCTGTCGGGTGTCGGCACTGCAGGGCAGGATGGACGCCATGCCGTACGAGATCCCCGCGCCGATGCTCGCCAAGTCCGTGCCCGACATCCCGGACCCGGCGAAGACGCCGGGCGGGCTCAGTTACGAGCCGAAGTGGGACGGGTTCCGGGCCCTCGTCTCGTGGGACGGCGAAGATGTCGAGATCGGCTCGCGCGGGGCGAAGCCTCTGACCAGGTACTTCCCCGAGCTCGTCGAGGCGTTCTCCCGCATCCTTCCCCAACCGTGTCTGCTCGACGGCGAGATCGTCGTGCCGATCGACCGCGACGGCCGGCGCCGGCTGGATTGGGAATCGCTGTCGCAGCGCATCCACCCCGCGGCATCCCGCGTGAACATGCTCGCCGAGCAGACCCCGGCGATGTTCATCGCCTTCGATGCCCTGGCCATCGGTGACCGCGATCTGCAGAGCGAGCCGTTCGCTGCGCGGCGCGAAGCGCTCGTCGGTCTGCTGCGGGACGTACCCGATCCCGTCCATGTCACGCGCACCACCGCCGATCCCGAGCTCGCGCGCCGCTGGCTCGCCGAGTTCGAGGGGGCAGGCCTGGATGGCGTGGTCGCCAAGCCGCTGGACCAGCCGTACGCACCGGGCAAACGCACGATGTTCAAGATCAAGCACGCGCGCACCGCCGACGTCGTGGCCATGGGCTACCGCATCCACAAGTCGGGTCAGGGGGTCGGCTCGCTGCTGGTCGGGCTCTACGGCGAGGACGGCACGCTGTACCCGGTCGGTGGCGTGGCGGCGTGGAGCAACGCCCGCCGGCTGGAGCTCATCGACGAGCTCGCCCCGCTGGTCGAGCGGGATGCCTCGGGCGAGGTGGTGCGCGGCGAAGGGGAGCCGTCGCGGTTCCAAGCGGGCCGTGCCGACTCCTCGTTCGTGCGGCTGCGCCCCGAGCGCGTGCTGGAAGTCCGCTACGACCAGCTCGAAGGCTGGCGGTTCCGGCACACGGTGCAGTTCGAGCGCTGGCGCCCCGACCGTGACCCGCAGTCGTGCACGTACGAACAGCTCGAAGTGGTCGCCGCATACGACCTCGCCGACGTCCTCGTCTGAACGGCCGCCTTCCTCGGGCCGAAGGCGCGGCGTTGGGCCAGTGGACGGCCGGATCACCGCGGTGGGGTGAATTCGACGATCCGGATGTCGGTGTCGCCTCTGGCGGCGTATTCCATGGCCGCGCTCAGATGCTTCCACGCGTCGGGGTGCTCGGCGGCGTACGTCTTCAGCAGGCACGACGAATCCTCGGCGTCGAGCAGCCGGACGGCTGCCGGAACCCGCCGAACCCTCCCCGTACTGAGGTAGGCGACACCGTTGGCCCGGAGGTTCCGGTACCACTGCGACCGGACGCCGAATCCGGACGCCACACGGATCACGTTGCGCTCCCGTTGCACAACCTCGACCACGACGAACCGCGGTTCGTGCGAACGGCGGCCGAGATGCTCGACCATCACCAGTCGCCGGCCGAAGATCCACCCGAGCCCCGCCCGGTACAGCGGAATCGGCATCCGCATCAACCGCGGCGTCGCCAGGAGTCGTGCCATCGCCCGATCGACGACCGAGGTGCGTTCAGGCATCGTCCTTCGGCCAGTTCTCGGGGTTGATCCGGCTCGGCTGCACGCGCGGCGGTTCCCCCGGCATCTTCGGGAAGTCCGGCGGGAACGGCAGCTCACCCAACCCGTTGTCCAGGTCGCGCTGCCACCACTCGAGCAGCGTGTCGATGCGACCCGGCTTGGCGAGCAGGTCTGCCCAGGGGTCGCCCACCTCCGCGATACGCTGCGGCACCGTGCGGACCGTGAACGCCATGGGGTCCACGCCCGCCTCGAGCTCGTCCCAGGTCAGCGGCGTCGACACCGTGGCGGCGGGCAGGGCTCGGGGGCTGTAGGCCCCCGCCATGGTGCGATCGCGGTTGGCCTGGTTGAAGTCGATGAAGATGCGCTCGCCGCGCTCCTCCTTCCACCAGTTCATCGTCACCTTGTCGGGCAGCCGCCGCTCGAGTTCGCGCCCTGCCGCGATGACGGCGTGCCGCACGTCGAGGAACTCCCACTCCGGCTCGATGGGGCAGAAAACATGGATGCCGCGGTTGCCGCTCGTCTTGAGGAACGCCGTCAGGCCGGCCTCGGCGAGCACGTCGCGCATCGCGGGCGCGACGGCTGCGGCATCCGCGAAATCCGTCCCGGGCTGCGGGTCGAGGTCGATGCGCAGCTCGACCGGGTTGTCGGTGTTGCCCGTCAGCGACGCCCACGGGTGGAAGACGATCGTGTTCATCTGCACGGCCCACACGGCCGCTGCGATCTCGGTGAGGATGATCTGCGGATGCCGGCGCCCGCTGTTGTAGGTGACGGTGCGGGACTCGACGAACGAAGGCGCACCCTTGGGCGGGTTCTTGGAGTAGAAGCGCTCGCCCTCCACGCCCTCGGGGAACCGCTCGAGCGAGACCGGCCGGTCGCCGTTGGCACCGAGGAACGGCCGGCTCACCGCGATGAGGTACTCGGCCAGCTCCTGCTTGGTGATGCCGACCTGCGGCCAGATCACCCGGTTGGGGTTGGAGATGCCGACCTCGCGGTCGCCATCGGGCCCAGGAACGGTGAGGGTGATGCGTTCGGACGCCATGGTCCGACGCTATCGGGATGCCGCGACATCCGGCACCCCGCGGTCAGGCGGGAGCCGCGAGGGCAGGCGGGCGCGCGGCTCGGGAACCGGCCGGCCAGAACTCCTCACATGCTGCGCGCTTCCCCGTCGATACGGCGAGAGATGGCCGCTCACGCCCCGTTCTTGAGGAGTTCGTGTCGCTCGTCCAGCGACATAGACACGGACGCGATGGTCTCGACCCCACGCTCAGGATGCGGGTCAGCCGGCGAGCGCGAGCACCGGTGCGAGGTCCTCGCGCGTGAGCCGCAGCCATGGCCCGGCCGGGTCGACGACCACGCCTGAGATGCCTTCGTCGGCGCGCAGGGCCCGCGCGAGCTGGTCGCCGGTGATCGGCGCAGCGTTGTCGCCTCGGCGCATGACCGCGACCTCGAGAGGGTGGGAGTAGATCTCGAGGTAGCGGGACCCGTCGGGGGTGCGGCCCTCGGCAAGCCCCCGCGCACCGCCTTCGGCGGTGCCCACGGCCACCCACAGGGGAGCATGCGTCAGCGCCTGGGCGACGTCGGCCGTGACCTGCGGCGTCCGCTCGGCCGCGAGCAGCGTCTTGATCGTGAGCTGGGGATCGGCCTGCTCCACGGCGCGCTGCAGCAGCTCCTTCGGCAGTACGGCGCGGGATGGGGCGGAAGCGGGGTCGAGGATGATGCCGTCGTACGAGCTGCCGAACACGTGCCGCAGCACAGTCAGCACCGGCTGGGCCATGGCCGATGTGTCGGCGTCGCCATCGGCTTGGAGGCTCGCCTGCAGGGCGGCGCCGCTGGAGTACACGAGGGCGAAGGTGCGCTCCCCCGCGGTGGCGACCGCGAGCGGCAGACCCTTGCCCTCGGCAAGAAGCGTTTTCGCGTCGCCCTTGACCCGGAGGAAGACGTGCCCCTGCAGCAGCTGCCGGGCCACATCCAGCAGCGCTTGATTGGGTGGCGCGTCGCCGACACGACCGAGCGCGGCGCGCAGCAGGACGTTGTCGCGCAATCCGGGGAGCGTCTCCGTCTGCGCGGGGGCGGTGCGCATCCACTCGCGCACACCGAGGCGGGGCTGCGGACCTGGCGGCACGGCTTCAGGTTCAGCGCGGGGCGAGGATGCCGGGGCCTGCGTGGACGGCGACACCCCCAGCCCTCCGAAGGAGGAGACCGAGATCGAGACGTCGGGCACCGCCTCCGCGCCGGTCGGAGCAGCGTCCGCCTCGCTCTCGCCGGCCGCGGATGACTCGGATCGGGCCGCAGGCGACGCTGCTGCGGCATCCGTCGCCTCCGGCGCTGCGGCGTTCGTAGCCAGAGGCGTCTCACCCGGAGCGGCGCCGCCTGCGGTGATGGGCGGCTCTGTTCTGCCGACCGGCTCCTCCCCCGCGGGCTGGGCAGCCTCGCGGCCGAGGTCGGTGCCGGGCTCTGGCGTGGGCGGGGTCGGCTCGGGCTTCTTCGGTCGGCGCGAGAACAAGGCCATTATGCGAGCCTAACCCTGGCCGCTCAGGCCGCCGTGCGTGCGGTGTCCGCGCGAGCGGGCATCCACACCGAATCGACACGCCCCGCACGCGTCCCCTCGCGCCCGTGCACAAACTCCGCAAGAACGGGCCGTATCCGGGCGCCTGACCGCCGAATCCCGCGCCCAGCCCTCGGATCCGAGGAGTTTGTGCACTGACGCGGTCGGCCCGGCATCCCGGCCGCACCGCCAAGGCGGCCGGCACCGCCCCGGCGCCCGGGAGCCGCCTTACCCCAGCGCGGCGACGCCGGCGGCGATGACCCCGATGCCCACGGCGAGGAGGGATGCCGCCAGCACCACGGCGCCGGCCCACAGCAGGGCGATCGCGCGCCCGGGCCGCTGGGGATCGCGCCCCAGGACGGACAGGAAGAACCCGGCCGGGATCAGGATCGCGCTCGCCAGCACGCCGACGGCCGCCCACTGCCAGACCACCGCAGCGCCGGCGGCCGACGTGAGGAGCAGGCTCACCAGTCCCAGCAGCACGAGCACGCCCGCGTGCGCGTGCCCCGCGCGGAAGAACGTCTTCTGCAGGCCGTTGAACGGCAGGCCGCGCGAGGCGATGCGCAACAGGAACGTTCCGCCCGACATGATGCCGATGACGGTGAGGATCGTCGCGCCCGCGACGATCGTGAGGATCGGGTCCATCGTGACCTCCATTAGATAGTGACGCTCACCAATATTAGATAGCTATAGTATCCAATACAAGCGAGAGGAGGCGGCATGAAGATCTCCGAGCTGTCCGAGAGCAGCGGCGTGCCCGTCGCGACGGTGAAGTTCTACATCCGCGAGGGCATGCTCCCCCGCGGCGAGGCGACATCGGCCACCCGCGCCGAGTACGGGGAGGAGCACCTCGCTCGGCTCCGGCTGATCGCCGCCCTCGCCGATGTGCGCGGGCTGCCGCTCTCGCGGGTCCGCGACATCCTCACCCTCATCGACAAGCCCGAGGACGACCCGGTCGAAACCCTCGGCCGCGCGGTCGGGGCGCTCCCGCCGTATGTCGAGACCGCACACGACGACTTTCCCCGGGCGCGCGCCGCCATCGGCACGCTCGGATTCACCTACGACCCCGGCTTCACGGCGGTGGCTCAGCTCGAAGAGGCGTTGCGGGCGCTGGACGGGGCGGGACTGGATGCCTCCACGGCCGCCCTCCGGCGGTACGGTGACGCCATGCGCGAGGTGGCGGCCGCCGAGATCGCCCCGATGGCCGATATGCCCCTCGACGAAGCGGTCGCGTATGCCATCCTCGGCACCGCCCTATACGAGCCCGTGCTCCTCGCTCTCCGCCGCTTGGCTCACCATCACCTGCTTGTCACGCGCGGCGCCCCGGGGTCGCAAGACTCGTGACCGGCGCGCAGCCGGGCGTCGTGCTCACGCGATGGGCGGGGAGCCGGTTCTCGCAGGCGGCACGCTTATGATGCCCTGGTGACTTCGGCGCAGGACTTCGACGATGCGGCGCCGCCCGCACCGAAGAGGCATCCGGGCCCCACTCCGATGAGCCCGCCGGGCGGCGCGTCGTCGGCGGATTCCCGCCCCGAGCCGGCCACGCCGGCGAGGCTCGATCACGCCGTCTCGGACGGCGAGCTGCTGTTCCAGCTCGAGCACGGCGACGCGTCGGCGTACCGTCAGCTGTTCCGCCGGCACGAACGCGCCGCCTACCGTGTCGCGCTGGTGCTGACCCGCTCCCCGTGGGATGCCGAGGACGTCGTGGCGACGGCGTTCCTCGAGCTGTGGCGCAAGCGCGACGCCGTTCGGCTCGTCGACGGCTCGGTGCGGCCGTGGCTGCTGACCGTCGTGTCGTTCGCGGCGAAGAACCATCTGCGTTCCGCCCTCCGCTACCGCCGCCTGCTCGCGAAGCTGCCGCACACCGACGAGGCGCCGGACCATGCCGATGAGATCGCGCGGACGATGGACGCGCTTCCCATGTCTGCGGAGGTGCGCGCCGCGCTGCGCGAACTCGCCCCTGGTGACGCCAGCGTGCTCCTGTTGTGCGTGGTCGAAGAACTGAGCGTGAAGGATGCCGCGGCCGTGCTCGGCATCCCGGAGTCCACCGTCCGCTCGCGCCTGTCTCGCCTCAAGGCTCGCTTGCGCCGACGCCTGGAGAAGTACTCGCCCGAGGCGGAAGGATCCGAGGCATGACCAGGGAGCGCGGCCGCATGCCGCACAGCGCTGCGGTGGAGGATCTGCTCGTCGAACGGATGCGGCGAGACCTCACCAAGCCGAAGTGGTGGCGGACAGTCTGGGGCCGTGTCACGATCGCGGCCGGCGCCGTCGTCGTCGCCGGCACCGCCGTCGCGGCCGTCGTGCTGCTCGAAGCCCGACCGGTCAGCGACACCGCGATCGTCCAGTGCATGGAGTCGGCCAGCCGCAACCTCGACGGCACGCTGTCGGGCTCGGCGGTCAGCATCGCGGCGCCCGACGGCGTGCTCCCGATCGATGACGCGGTCGGCATCTGCGAGCAGATGTGGGCATCCGGTGCCTTCGAGAACACCGACCCGCTGGATCCGTCTCCGACTCCCGGCACGGTTCCGTCGGAGTTCACCACGTGCGTCACCGACGAGGGCACCGCCGCCGTCGTGCCAGGGCGGATCGAGTGCTCGGCCCTCCAGCTGCACCCTTACGATCCCGAAGCGCCCGTCGCCCCATAGCGTCGCGGATCGCCTCCTGTGCGGGCGCTCGCGCCGCCCCACACCCGCGCCGTCACCGCCCCGCGCCGCGGCGGTAACCGCCCCCGCGCCACACCGCGGCCACGCGTCGATTCTGCGGTATCCGGACATCACAGAGCAGCAGCCTCACCCGAAGGAGATGGCCGATGGCTCTGCGCATGCCGTTCGCGGCGGTCCTCACCGCCCTCATGTTCCTCGTTCCGCCTGCCCCTGCCGTCGCGGACGAACCCCGGCCGGCCGAGGTCTGCACCGCCGGCGCCGCGGCGGTTCCCCTCGGACAGGACCCGCCGACGGACCTGCCCCTGGTCATGTCGTGCTTCGACTCAGAAGCCGAGGCGCTCGCGTTCATCCGCGCCGGCGCTCCGGGCGACTTCGAACAGCTCGCTCCGGAGGCGGCCGCCCGCGATGCCGTGGCGACCGTGATGCTCGGGAAGAGCTGGACGGGCCTCGCGCGTGGCGGCGCGCAGCTCATCCATTGGGGTACGGGATCGGGGTGCTTCGGCGTGACGTACGGGTTCCCCACCCTGGCGTCCGGGTGGAACAACACCATCCGCTCCGCCGAGGGCTTCAGCAATTGCTGGGCGTCGCACTACGACGGCTCCTCGTACTCCGGCGCCGTGCTCACATGCGCGCCGTACTGCTCCTCGCTGGGCGCTCTGGACGCCAAGACCTCGTCGATCGTGTACCGGCCGACCGGCACCTTCGGCTGACGCCGGTTGACCGCCGGCGCCTACCGATCCTCGGGAGGTCAGAGCTTCTCGATCGGCGCGATCTTGATCAGCAGCTTCTTCGGGCCGGCAGCGTCGAACCGGACGTGCGCCACACGCTTGGCGCCTTCGCCGGTGACGGCATCCACGCGCCCTTCACCGAAGTCATCGTGACGGATGCGGTCGCCCGGGGCGAGCTGCATGTCGCCGTTGTCACGGACCTTCGCGGGGATCTTGTTGGCGAAGCGCTCGAGCCCAGCGCCCGGCGACGCCGAGGGTTCGCGGCGCGCAAGCGGCACGAGGTCATCGCCGTATCGCTTGCCCGAACCGCCGAACCCGCGACCTCTCGCGTTGAGCGCCCGGGACTGTGTGCCGCCGCGCGAATTGACGTCGCCGGGCGATTGACGCCAGTGCAGCAGCTCGACGGGGATCTCTTGCAGGAAGCGGCTGGGCATCGCGACCGAGACCTCGCCGAACTGGGCGCGCGTCATCGCGAGCGAAAGGTACAGGCGCTTGCGTGCGCGCGTGATGCCCACGTAGAAGAGGCGTCGCTCCTCCTGCGGCCCGCCCGGCTCCCCCGCCGAGATGCGGTGCGGGATGAGGTCCTCCTCGACGCCCGTGACGAACACGGCGTCGTACTCGAGACCCTTCGCGGTGTGCAGTGTCATCAGCGACACGGAGCCTGAGGCGTCCTCGAGGTCGTCGGCATCCGAGACGAGGGCGACCTCGGTGAGGAAGTCGAGCAGCGTGCCCTCGGGATTGTTGCGTGCGAACTCGCGGGCGACCGCGACCAGCTCGTCGAGGTTCTCGATGCGGGCTTCGTCCTGCGCGTCCTTGCTCGCCCGCAGCGCGTCGTAATAGCCGCTCTTGTTCAGGAGCAGCTGGAGTCCCTCGGCGACGGCGGTCGGTGGCGCCAGTTCACCCGAGGACGGCAGCATGATCTCGGATGCCTCGGCCAGGACTGCGTCCAGCTGCGCGATGGCCGCCTGGATCTTGGGTCCGACGCCCAGCGCCGACGAGTTGGCCAGCGCGTCGCGGAACGTGATCCCCTCGTCCTGCGCGTACCGGGCGATGGTCTCGATCGTGACGTCGCCGATGCCGCGACGTGGCCTGTTGATGATGCGGCGCATCGCCATCTCATCGGCCGGATTGGCGACGGCGACGAGGTAGGCCAGCGCGTCTTTGATCTCGGCGCGCTCATAGAATTTCGTGCCGCCCATGATCTTGTAGGGCAGGGCCGAGCGGATGAAGATCTCTTCCAGCGCACGCGACTGCGAGTTGGTGCGGTAGAAGACGGCCATCTGCGAGTAGTCGACGCCGGCGCGCCGAAGGGTCTCGATCTCGTCGGCGACGAACTGGGCCTCGTCGTGCTGCGAGTAGCCGGTGAAGCCGATGATCTTCTCGCCCTCGCCGACGTCGGTCCATAGGCGCTTGTCTTTGCGGTCGAAGTTGTGGCTGATAACGGCGTTCGCGGCCGAGAGGATGTTCTGCGTGGAGCGGTAGTTCTGTTCGAGGAGCACCACTTTGGCGCCCGGGAAGTCCTTCTCGAATTCACTGATGTTGCGGATGTCGGCGCCGCGGAACGCGTAGATCGACTGGTCGGAGTCGCCGACGACGGTGAGTGACGCGCCCGCCCTGTCGGGGTCGTCGGCGGGGTCGGGCTCGAAGATCATCATGCCGCCCGAGCCGGCCATCGGCGCCGCGTCGGAGCCGATCGGCCGCGTCAGCTCATGGATCAGCGCGTACTGCGCGTGGTTGGTGTCCTGGTATTCGTCGACGAGCACGTGCCGGAACCGCCGCCGATACACATCGGCGACGTGCGGGAAGGCGCGGAAGAGGAAGACCGTCTGCGCGATGAGGTCGTCGAAGTCGAACGCGTTGGCCCGCTGCAGCTCACGCTGATACGCGGCGAACAGCTCCACGAACACCCGCTCGGCGGGGTCGTTCATGTTGGCTTGCCGGGCGTAGGACTCGGCATCCGCCAGCTCGTTCTTCAGCCGCGAGATCTTCGACTGCGTGGCCGCGGGCGTGAGCCCGAAGGCGTCGGCCTCATGCTCCTTCACGAGCCGCTTGATGAGGGCACGCGAGTCGCCGGAGTCGTAGATGGTGAACGACTTCGTGAACCCGAACTGCTCCGCCTCGCGCCGCAGGATGCGCACGCACGCCGAGTGGAACGTCGAGATCCACATGCCGCGCGCCGAGTCGCCCACGAGCGCCTCGACCCGCTCGCGCATCTCGCCGGCGGCCTTGTTGGTGAAGGTGATCGCAAGGATCTGACTCGGCCACGCCTCGCGGCTGCGCAGCAGCGAGGCGATGCGCCGCGTCAGCACGCTGGTCTTGCCCGAACCGGCGCCCGCGACGATGAGCAGCGCCTGCCCCCGGTAGGTCACGGCCTCGCGCTGCTGCGGATTCAGTCCCGCGAGCAGGTCTTCGTCGGGACGGGCGCCGGGGTGCGGTTCGGCCCTGCCATCGAGGATGATGGGGCGAACGGGTGCCGCGCCCGGCGCGGTGGGGATGGCGTCGGTCATGTCCCACCAAGTCTAGGTCGCCCCGCCGACACCCGCCCCCGACCACCGCTAGAGCAGACGCCGCGCCGACGCCCACGCGGTCAGCTCGTACCGCGAGGACAGCTGCAGCTTGCGCAGCACCGCTGACACGTGCGTCTCGACGGTCTTCATCGAGATGAAGAGCTCGGCGGCGACCTCCTTGTAGGCGTAGCCGCGCGCGATGAGCCGCATCACCTCCTGCTCGCGCGCCGACAGGCGGTCGAGCTCATCGCTGGTCGCCGCGGTCTCCCCGACCGCCGCGCCGAACGCGTCCAGCACGAAGCCGGCCAGGCGCGGAGAGAACACGGCGTCGCCGTCCGCCACGGCATGCACGGCACGGCTGACCTCGGCACCCGACGAGCCTTTCGTGATGTACCCGCGCGCGCCGGCGCGGATGACCCGCACGACGTCTTCGGCGGCATCCGAGACGCTCAACGCGAGGAACCGCGTCGCCGGAACCACGGGTCCGGCCGCACGGATCACCGCCTCGCCGCCCGCCGCCTCGGGAGCGGATGCCGCACCCGGCCCGGCAGGCAGGTGCACGTCGAGGAGCACGACGTCGGGCCGGGACTGCTCGATGACCTCCACGGCCGACGCCGTGTCGGCCGCCTCGCCGACCACCCCGATCGAGGCGTCGAGGTCGGCGCGCAGCCCTGACCGGAAGATGGAGTGGTCGTCGACGATGACGACGCGCACCAGTGCATCAGCCACGGCGGCCGGCCTCTTCGTCCGGCGACGCGTCCGCGGCGCGAACGGCTGCTCCGCCCGACTCCGCTGCGGTCGCGGTCGGGGCGGTGTACCGCAGGTGCACCTCGGTGCCGCCGCCGGCCCCGCGCCGTACGGTCGCCGACCCGCCGGCACGGCGCATGCGGCCCAGGATGGATTGGCGGATGCCGAGCCGATCGGTCGGCACGGCGTCGAGGTCGAAGCCGGGGCCGCGGTCGCGCACGAAGACGTCCACCGCGTTCGCGTTGCCCTCGATGTACACCGACACGTCACCTCCGGCGTGGCGGGCGGCGTTCAGCATCGCCTCGCGGGATGCCGCGGCCACCTCACCGCTGGCCTGCTCGGCAGGAAGGCCGGCCGAGACGACGTCGATGCGCACCGGGTAGTCGAGTTCCAGCGCTGCGGCGTAGTCGCGGAGGTCGGTCACCAGGTCGCCGTCGCCCGGCGCGTCGCCGTCGTACAGCCAGGCGCGCAGCTCCCGCTCCTGAGCTCTCGCCAGTCGCGCCACCTCGCTGGATGCCCCCGAGCGGTTCTGGATGAGCGCGAGCGTCTGGAGCACGGAGTCGTGCAGGTGCGCCGCCATCTCGGCACGCTGCTCTTCCCGGATGCGCCGCACGCGCTCGCCCGACAGCTCCCGCCACCGGTCGATGAGGATCGAGGAGTACACGAGCACGATGCCGATGAGCGGGACCAGCGCGTACACGAACCCCGCGACGCCGGTGTGCCGCAGCATCGACAGCTGGGCGACCAGCAGGACGACGAGCACCACCGTGACGACGACGCGCACGACGTTCTCGTGACGCGGCCCCCGGACGGGGTCCCGGCGGTCGACGAGGGTCGCCCAGGCGCCGGCCGATACGGCGAGCCCCGTGGCGATCACCACGCCACCCACCCACCCGGGCATCGAGACGCCGACCACGCCGTTCGCACCGAAGGGGGCGATCGCCGCGACGGTCAGGAGGGAGGCGCCGATCGAGAGCGCCGTGAGCACCCACGCCACCGGGACCCGTCGCGTCGGCAGCTCACCAATGCCCGCAGCTCGAGTCGGCTGCTCGTCCCACGGCACGAACGCCCACAGCCAGGCGTACAGCAGCGCTCCCCCGCCCCACACGAGGGTCAGCACGATGAAGGCCGCACGCACGACCCACAGCGGCCATCCGAGATGCCGCGCGAGACCGGCCGAGACGCCCGACATCGCGCAGTCCCGCGGGCGCCGGAGGGCGGGGCGCTGGCGGGCGCGCGCGACGGACGGGTCCGCGGGGCGCGGGTGCGCGGCATCCGTCGCGGCGGTGGAAGACATGCCGACATCCAATCATCGCGGGAGCACCCGGACCACACCGGGCGACGAGGATCAGGGTCGTCTCAGGGGATCACCCCATAGCGGGCCCGAGCCGGCGGCCACCAGGGTGGAACCATGACCGACACCGCCTCCGCTCCGCCCGCAGATCCCGGCCCGCCGCCGACCGCTCCTCCCGAGCTGCCGACGGGGGCCGAGCGGTTCTTCTCCTGGGTGCAGGGGCTCGGCGTCGTCCGGGCGGACGGGTGGCTCGGCGGGGTGTGCGGCGGCATCGCCGCGCGCCTGCGGATCGACCCGCTCATCGTGCGCGGGATCTTCGTGGTGGTGGCGCTGTTCGGGTTCCCCGCGCTGCTCGTGTACGCGATCGCGTGGGCGCTGCTGCCCGACGCCGAGGGCCGCATCCACCTGCGGGAGCTGTTCCGCGGCCGGTACGACGCCGCCGTGACCGGAATCATCATCCTCGCGGTCGTGGGCTTCGTGCCGGTGGTGCCGTGGCTGCGCAACGTGCTGCTGTGGCCGCTGTGGGGGCTCACCGGGTTCGCCCCCTGGGCGTGGGACGACTCCACCGCGTTCTGGGATCTCACCTCGCCGCTCGGCGGCATCGGCGTGCTTCTCGCCCTCGCGCTCATCGGCACCGCCGTCTACTTCATCGTCCGGTCGGCCCGCGCCGACCGGTCCCCGCGGGCGGATGCGCAGACGGCTTCCGCGCAGCCCGCCGCGGTCGTGTCCGATTCGGGTGTCGACACGACCGCCCCGCTTGCGGCAGATGCCGCGAGCACCGCGGATCCGGCCGGCTGGGCTCCGGCCGGATCCGCGACGGTGAGCACCGAGACGGATGCCGCGGCCGCCGCCTCCTCGCCGGTCGACCCCGGCGCGGGGGCCTCGACGGGCGAGGCTGCCGAGGTCGCCGAGTGGCGAGCTCGGCAAGAGGCCTGGCGGGTCCAGAATGACGCCTGGCGACGCAGCCGGCAGGACGCCGACCGCGCTGCTCGTGAGCAGGCCCGGCGGGAGCGCCACGCCCATGGCGCCGCGTTCGCCCTCGAGGCCGAGGAGCGCCGGCGCCTCTCCCGCGCCACGCGGCCCCGTACCAGCTTCGCGTTCGTGCTCACGGCGCTCGGTGCGGCGATCGTCGCGGGTGCCGTCGCGGTGCTCATCGCGGTGACGGATGCCGTGACCACCCCGTTCGCCGGAGCCATCGGCGTGTTCACCGCAGCCCTGGTGAGTGCGCTGGCGATGATCGTGGCCGGTGTGGCCCGCCGACGCAGCGGATTCCTGACCGCCGTGACGATCGTGCTGCTCGTGATCGGCGGATCGGTGGCTGCGGCATCCGGTCCGGACCGCCTCACCATCGGCAACGCGGTGCTGGGCACGAGCACCGGGGAGCAGCGCATCGTGCAGCCTTTCGGCAGCACGACGATCTCGGTCTCGCCGCTGTCGCACGGGGACGTGGACGCGGGCGAGGTCGACGTGACGAAGGGGTACGGCTACACCTACGTCGAGCTGCACCCCGGCACCGTCCTCGAGCTCGACGCGACCCTCGCCGACGGGTCCGTCACCTACGAGCGGCTGCCCGGCTCGGGGATCGGCGACGTCGAGTCGGGCACCATCCGGACCGGCAGCGACGGGACAGTCAGCTGGAGAATCGCGAACCCGGACGATGAGGCGAACTCCCTCACGACGCAGCATGTCACCCTCGACCAGCGATCCGGCTCGGTCCACGTCACGATCTACGAGAAATGAGCGCCGCCATGAGCACTCCCGACCTTCCGGATGCCGCCCCCGCGGCAGACGCGCCGGCTCCGATCGATGCGGTCACCAGCATCCAGCCTCCTGCGTGGGAGCCCCCGGCGCCGCACTTCGAGCTCGCGGACGCGCAGACATCGGCCGGGCCCGAGAGCGCGTCGGCTCTCGCGCTCACCGGCCCGCGCGTGCGCTGGGCGGGGATCGTCTGGGGCCTCGTGTTCGCGCTGATCGCCGCCGGCGCACTGTGGCTCCTCGTCGATCCCGCACGCCAGGCCGCGCTTTCGACCTGGCTGATCGGTCTCACCCCGGCCTCGGCGCTTGCCGTCGTCGCCCTGGTCGTCGGCGGGTTCGCGCTCATCGCCGGCCTGGTCGGCATCGCCCGACGCGCTCAACGTGGCCTCGAGCGGCGGCGCGCGGCATCCGTTCCCCCTTCCGCCTGACGCCCCCAACAGGTCAACCGCGCCTCCACAGGAGATTGGACCGATCAAACCTCCTGCGGACGCGCGGTTGACCTGTTGACGTGACGCGCAAGCCGTCCCGGCCCCTGAACCCACAGAGGCGCATCAGCCCACAGAAGCGCGTCGCGCCGTGCGCCCGAAGGCACACGGCGCGAACGCGGAGGATGCGGCGCCGGTCGGCGCCACGGGTCACTCGGCGACGAGGCTGCTGCAGCCTTCGTCGCCCGAACCGACGCAGAGCACGAGCGCCTGCGGGTCGACGAGGTCCTCCGGCACCTGGAAGCTCCACGTGAACGTGTAGGACTTCTCCGGGGTCATGGGCACCTCGACCGAGCGCTGCGAGACGGCCTCGGCCGAGAAGGACTCGTCGTCCGTCGAGCGCAGGACGGGAGCCACATCGACGTCCTTCTGGCCCTCGTCGGTCACCCACTGGGCGACGTTGACGGTCACCCACTGGTTGCCCGCGTCGGGGTCGCCGAGCGCGCCCGCGGCGCTCTCGTCGGGAACGGTGCTGCTCCACACCTCGAGCTCGTTGCCGTTGGCGCCGACGCGCTCGCCGGCGGCCGCCGGGTCGGTGACCGACGACTCGACGACCTTCGAGGCGGCCGACGAGGCGGTGGGCTCAGGATCGGCCGTGGACGCGCAGCCCGCGAGGAGCAGGCCTGCGGCGGCGGCGATGGACAGGAGTGCTGTGCTTCGTGAGCGCATGGCGAATACCTCTTCGAATCGTTTCGGGGATGTTTCTACGGTACTCCTCCGACATCGGTGCTCATCACCGGCTCATCCGCGAAGCGCGGCGACACGCGACGCAGCGGTGGTTCAGGAGGATGCCGCGGCCCGCCGCCGGCGCCACGGCACCGCGAGCAGCACGCCGGCGCCGAGCAGGACGGCGCCGCCGCCGGCGGCCGCCCAGGGTGTGGCATCCGGGATCTCGAGGTACGTCGTGATGCCGAGGATGCGCGCGAGACCCCACGGAAGGAGCCCCATCTCGTCGTTCCACAGCGACAGCGCAGCCTCCAGACCGACCGCGCCGATCGCGACAGCCGGTACCAGCAGCCCCGCGCCCACCGCCGCCAGCACGAATCCCGTGGCGCGGCGGGCGCCGACCTGAGCCGAGAGGCCCCATCCGGCAGCGACGAAGACCCAGACGAAGAGCGCGAAGGCGACGGCGATGTACGCCGTGCGCAGCACCGGCTCGGTCCAGAACGCGAACCAGTAGCCGCCGGGTCCGGTGAACGACAGGGCCAACAACGTGAGGATGCAGCGCAGCATGACGACGCCGCCGACTGCCGCGATCACCGGCCACGGCGAGCGCCGCCAGACGAAGAGCCGCAGCACGAGCGCGAACACCGCCCAGGCGCTGATGATGACGGCGAGGTGTGTCCAGGAGAGGAAGGAGGTCTGCACGGCGCGGGTGGCCACGAGCAGGGCGGCCGGCACGACGAGCAGCAGCCAGCGGTCCAGCTCCAGCATGCCGAGTGTCGACTCGCGAGCGCGCCACGGGCGCGTCGAGGCGATCCAGGTGGCGCGTGCGGCCGCAGCGCCGGGGCGGCGCACGAGCCGCGTGCGCGCGGCGAGCATGCCGATGACCACCCACGCGATCGCGAGCACCAGCAGACCTCGGGCGAGCCATGCCATCGTGAGGTCGCGCTCGGCTCGATCGATCCCGAGCTGCGCGGCGGTGAGGTTGAAAGCCGGGTAGTCGAGATCGCCCTCGTAGCGCTCGAGGTGGGCGGCGGCGAGCTTCTGGTACGCCGCGCGGTCGGCATCCCACTGCGCGTAGGCATCGGCCGACAGCGTGTCGTGCCACTGACCCTGATGCAGGATCATGGCGCGGTACGCCCCGAGCAGGCGCAGGGTGTCGAGCTCGTAGTCCAGCGTCCCGAGGAAGGCATCGCGCAGGTCGGGCGAGTGCCAGGTGGCGGCATCCGTCCCCGCGACGAGCGCCCGCATCTGCTCGACGGCGGTCACCGCCTGCTCACCGCCCGTGATCGCGGCCCGCACGCCGGCACCGTCGACATCGGAGCTGTCGCGCACGATGGCGTAGAGCACGTCGAGCACCGCCGAGTCACCGGTGAGGATGTCCCACTCGAAGATCCACATCATGGGCGGCGGTTCGAGGCCGATCGCGAAGACACGTTCGTCGGCGAACTGCTCGATGTACATGCCCTGGGCGATCGCCTCGCGCGAGTGCGTCATGGCCTCGGCGATCGCGTTCACGGTGTCGGGGTCGTCCGAGAACCACTCGCGCGCCCAGGCGGCGGTGATCGCGGCGACATCCGCGTCGGGATCCTGCGCGAGGGCGGCGGCCAGCTGCGTGTTCAGCTCGTACAGCTGCCAGAAGCCGGACTTCAGATACAGCGACATGGGCCCGGCGCGCCACGGGCCGCCGTCCTGCGTCCACACCCACACGCCCTCGATGCGGTCGTTCTCGGCGAGCAGCTGCTGCAGGGCACCCTGGTACTGCGGCCCGAGGTCGTTGGGGAACGCGCCGAAGTTCTCGAACTCGCGCCGGCTCTGGAACTCCACGATCCGTCGTTGCGCGCCCTGCTCGAGCGTGTGGTTCAGCGGCAGCCACGTGTAGAAGTCGCCGAGCGTGTACTTGGTCGAGACGATGAGCGCGGGTGAGTCGATGCCATCGAGCACGGCCTCGTACGAGGCGTCGTTCGTGTGCATGTCGCCGACGGCGCCGACGCCGACGCTCCACGTGCGGAAGATGACCTCGCGATCGGATGCCTCCGCCTGCCCGGCGAACGCCCCGAGCATCGCGCGCACGGCGTCGACGGTCGTCACCTTCAGCGCGGAGTAGTAATCCCAGCCCCCCACGTCGTAGACCGGGCCCGCCTCCCCGATGCGGAGGAGCACGCCGTCGAGGGCAGGCACCGCCTCGTACAGCTCGTCGAGGCCCGCGGTGTAGACGTCCCAGAAGTGAGGGTCCTCGGTGTCGAGCGAGCCGAATCGATCGGTGAGGTACCGCTCCAGGGGCCCGGTGAGCGCGAGCATGTCGGTGCGCAGGAACACCTTGACTCCCAGCTCGTCCGCGCGCTCCCAGAACGGGGCGAACGCGTCGCGCAGCGCCAGGGCCTTGTCGCGATGGTCGTCGCCGTCGGGGTACACCTGGCCGTCGGGCGCCTCGTCGAACGTCACATACTCGACGAACCCGGGGAACGCGACAGCGTTGAAACCGTTGGCCAGCGAGTGCCGCAGGAACCCGTCGAAGTCCTCGTACGCCGCGGCGAGCGCGGCCCGGTCGATGTACGGCGGCTCGGGCTGCACGACCGCGGCGAACGCATCCGACGCGTGCGAGTAGTTGTCGCCGCGCTCCCACTGGGCCGGGTCCGGGATCACGCCTACCGCTCCGAGGTCGGTCATCCGCAGCGGGAGGCGGGATGCCTCGTGATCGCCCAGCAGTTCGGTGAGGGCGCCGCCGGCGCGCACCTGGGCGGCGAGGTCGTACAGGGCCCTGACCGCCCCGGCCTCGGTGCTCGCGCCGATGCGCAACGCCGCGGCATCCCCCGTGAGCGTGTAGGCGTCGTCGGCGCCGGCCCCGTCGGTGAACGCCGCGACAGCGACGGATGCCGTTCCCTCGCGTGCCGGCGCGTCCTCGACGGCGTCGAGCAGTTCATCGAGCGCCGTCTGGACGCGGACCGTGTCGGGGGGATCGAGCGCACTGATCGCGGGCGGGGCGACCGCCTCCCCGACCTCGACGGCGGTCGGTGCGACGGGTATCATCTGCTCGGACGGCTCGGTGCGGATGCCGAGAGCGTCCCCGACGGCGAGCGCGACGCCCGCGCCGGTCGCGACGAGCACGAGGGCGATGACGGCAGCGAGGATGCCTCGCCATCGCGCCGTCGTCATCCTCCGATCCTAGGACCGCCGCCCCGTGCCCCCGCGCCATCGCTCCTCCGCCGGTCGGGGGCACGGAACCGGTCAGTTGCTCCTGCGCATCGCGCGGATGCCGACGGCGAGGCCGAGGAGCGCGAGCACGAGCGCCGCGACCCAGCCCCACAGCACCTCGATCGCGCCGAGGTCGCCGGCGAACAGCGCACGCTCGGCCTGCACCACCCAGTTGATCGGGTTCACGGTGGCGACCGCGCGCATCCAGGCGGGCCCGTCATCCAGCGGCAGCAGCATGCCCGACAGGATCAGCAGCGGGAAGATCAGCGTCTGCTGCACGCCCCAGAACAACCACTCGCGATCCTTCGTCTTGAGCGCCAGCGTGTACGACAGCGCGCCGAGTCCGATGCCGAACACCGCCAGCAGCGCGAGACCGATGACGAGTCCCGGCACGTTGATCGTGAACCCGAACGGCCAGGCGATGAGCACGATGATGAGAGCCTGCACCACGATCGGCGCGATCTCCTTCAGCGCACGGCCCACCAGCAGCGACGAGCGGGCAAGCGGGGCGACCAGCGTGCGCTCGTGCGAGCCGGTCATCATCTCGTACTGCAGGTTCGATCCGGTCGCGCCGGTGCCGAACAGCACGATCATGACCAGCACGCCCGGCACGAACCACTGCAGCGTCTCCCCCACCGGCTGCCCCGACGAGCCGACGAGCAGCGGCGCGAACAGCCCGAGGAACACCAGCGGCTGCACGAGGCTGAAGATCAGTGTGAACGGGTCGCGCACGACCGGCTTCAGCTCGCGCGTCAGCACATTCCACGTGTCGCGCGCCGGGTTCGCGCGCACCACGGTGTCGGGGCGGGTCTGGGTCGGGGTTTGAGTGCTCATCGGCCTGCTCCTGTCTTCTCGGTCTCAGGCTGCTCGGCAGCCTCTGCGTTTCGTCTCGTCGCCGGCGTTCCTCGCTCAACGACGGAATCTTCACCCTCCGACGCTTCTTCGACCGGCTCGCCCTCGCCGGCCTCACGCAGCGTGCGCCCCGTGAGCGCAAGGAAGACGTCGTCGAGCGTCGGCGGAACACCGGTCGCGGTGCGCACGGTCAGGCCGGCTGCGTCGAGCTCCCGCACGGCGGCGGGCAGCAGCGCGTCGCCCTCGGGGACCGTGAGGGTGACTTCGCGCTCCTCGCGGCGCACTTCGCGATCGGTCAGGCGCTGGATCACGGCGACGGCGGACGCGGCATCCTGTTCCGTCGCGAAGCCGAAGGTGAGCAGGTCGCCCGCGAGGTTCGCCTTCAGGCGCGTGGCGGTGTCGTCGGCGATCACGCGACCACGGTCCATGACCATGACGCGCTCGGCGTAGCGGTCGGCCTCTTCCAGGTAATGCGTGGTGAGGAAGACCGTGGTGCCGTACTGGGTGCGCAGGTCGATGATGTGCTGCCACAGGTTGGCGCGGCTCTGCGGGTCTAGCCCTGTCGACGGCTCGTCGAGGAAGATGAGCGGCGGCGCGTGCATGAGCCCGAGCGCGATGTCGAGCCGGCGCTTCTGCCCGCCCGACAGCTGCTGCACCGGCCGGTTCGCGAAGTTCGCGAGATCGAGCGACTGGATCAGCTCGTCGGCGCGGGCACGGGATGCCGCCTTCGACATGCCGTAGAAGGCGCCCTGGCTCAGCAGCTCATCGCGAGCCCGCTGCGAGAAGCTGCCGCTCGTGAGCTGGCCGACGTACCCGATGCGCGCGCGCACGTCGGCGGGCTGTTTCAGGATGTCGTGGCCGACGACACGCGCCGTGCCCGATGTGGGCGGGATCAGGGTGGTGAGCATGCGCAGGCTCGTCGACTTGCCGGCTCCATTGGGTCCCAGGAACGCCACGAGCTCGCCGCGCGCGACCTGGAACGTGAGGTCGGTGACGGCCTCCACGGACTTCTTCTTGACGGTGAAGCGCTTGGTCAATCCCTGCGCTTCGATGATCGGTTCGTTCGCCATGGCCACAAGCTAGGAGCCAATGCGGACACATTCCGTCCGCAACGTGAGGCAATCTTGAACCATGTCCGATACGACCTCGCGAGCGCTCTCTCTGCTCAATCTGCTGCAGACGCACCGGCATTGGCCGGGCTCGGAGCTGGCGGAGCGCCTGGGGGTGACCGAGCGCACCGTGCGGCGCGACGTCGAGCGCCTGCGCGACCTCGGCTATCGCATCGAGTCCACGCCGGGGGCGGCAGGCGGCTACCGGCTGGAGGCCGGCAGCGCCGTGCCCCCGCTGCTGCTGACCGACGAGGAGGCCGTGGCCATGGCGATCGGCCTGCGGCTGGCGGCATCCCAGCGGCTCGTCAGCGGCGCCGAGACGACCATCACCGCTCTCGCGAAGCTCGAGCAGGTGCTGCCCGCTCCGCTGCGGCGCCGGGTCAATGCGCTGGCCGAGACGGTGCAGCCCGCCGGCATCCGGTCGGGGGCCGCGGTATCCAGCGAGGTGCTGGGCGAGCTCGCGCTGGCCACGCGCGATCACGAGCGCGTGCGCTTCTCCTATACGTCGGCCTCGGGAGAGGTCACCCGCCGTCGCGTCGAGCCGCACGCGCTCGCCCCGGCCGACCGCCACTGGTACCTGCTGTGCCGAGACCTCGACCGTGACGACTGGCGCACCTTCCGGGTCGACCGCCTGACCGACGTCGAGCACACGCGCGTGCTCTTCACCCCGCATCCGCTCACGCCTGAAGAGATCGAGGAGTTCATCCTGGTCGCGCGGTCGTGGGTGCGGCAGGCCGTCGAGGCGGATGCCGTGATGGACCTGCCGTTCGACCAGATGCGCGACTACTTCGGGCAGTGGGGCCAGGGCGCCCAAGCCGAGGGGCCCGACCGCACGCGCTGGCCGGTCGGCGGCAGCGACTTCCGCGAGACGATGTACGGCTTCTCGTGGATCCCTGCCGGCGTCGAGTACACCACCGACCTCGCCTCGCCGGCGCGTGAAGAGCTGCGCGAGACGCTGGAGCGGATGCTGCGGGCGCTCGACGCGCCGCCTCCTCCACGTTGACCGGAAAGAAACCACCGACGACGTTTCGTCTCGCTTCGCTCGCTCAACGACCGGAGCGAAGACTCTGGACGACGTTTCGTCTCTCTCAGGCCGGATCGGTGGGGCGCAGTCGCAGGGTGCGCGCCGCCGGCTCCTCCGGAAGGTCGAGCACCAGCTCGCCGGCGGCCGCGTCCCACTGCACCGTCGTGGGCAGACGCGTGGGGAACACCGCGTCCACACTCAGGTCCGTTCCAGCGTGGACGGCGAGCGGCACCCGCACGCGCGTGGGGCCCGACCGGCGCCAGACGGTCAGCAGCTCCCCTTCGGCGTCGCGCAGCCCCAGCGCGACCACGGGATCATGCCAGCCGGGCAGGCCCAGCGGCCAGAACGGGGATGCCCCGCCGATCCGGTGGCGCGTGGCGCGATAGGCCGAGACCGCCTCCTGCACGAGCCGCATCTGCGCGGGCGCCAACCGGTCGATCCGGCCCGCGAGGTGGACGCGACCGAGCATCGGGTTCGCGAGCGAGAAGGCGATCCGCTCGTCCGACCAGGACGGATCGGGGTACGCCCACACCGCTCCCTGCTCGGGCGTGACGGTCGTGGGAGCAGCCGCGGCGATGGCCGCCGTCATCAGCGGGTCCTGGTTGTCACTCGTGGACTGCACGGGGTGCACGCGCAGCGTCGCACCGTCCATCCGCTGCCCGCCGCTTGCACAGCTCTCGATCACGAGACCCGGGTGGCGGTCCATCAACTCGCTCACCCACGCGAGCAGGGCCTGCTGGTGCCCGAGGGCGCCGTCGCCGGGGCTGTCGGCGTTCACGTCGGTGCCCTGGGTGACGTCCATGTTGTAGTCGAACTTCAGGTACCCGAGCCCGAGGTCCTCGATCAGCCGTTCGACGGCCTCGTCGAGGTGCGCCCGCGCGGCGGGATGCCGCAGGTCCAGCTGCAGCCGCCCGGATTCGACGACTCTGCGTCCGTCGCGCTGGAAGAACGCCTCGGCCGGCAGGATGTCGGCGACCGGGCTGCTGACCGAGACGACCTCCGGTTCGAGCCACAGCCCGGGGACCATCCCCTTCTCCCGGATGCGCTGCGTCATCGCCTCCAGACCGTCGGGGAACCGCCGGGACGACGGGCGCCACGAGCCCAGCTCGTTCCACCACGCGGCGCCCTCCGCGTACCACCCGGAGTCGATGCAGTACACCTCGGCGCCGGCCTCTGCGGCGGCGTCGATGTAGGGCGGCAGGTTCTCGTCGGTCGGATCGCCCATCAGCGCGTTCATGAAGTCGTTGACGATGACCGGCAGCCGGTCGTGATCCGGGTGCGGCCGCCGCAGTCGCCGGCGCGCCTCGGTCAGCGCCGCGAAGATCTCGTCGTCGTCTTCGCCGAGCACGAGCATCGCCGAGACGGACCGGAACCGCTGCCCGGGTGAGAGTCTGCGCATCCACGCCGCGCTCTGATCCGTGGGGCCGCCGGCCACCAGGTACAGCGCATCCGCGTGGTCGCCGATCTCCCAGCGCCACGGCCCGTTGTGCTCGACCTGCCACAGCAGGCTGCGGTGCTCGGTGCGGGAGCGGAGCATCCCCATGGGGAGGTGACCGCCGGTGGACCAGCTGCCCCGCTGCGCCACCGCGAAACTGGCACGCGAGGTGGGGATGCCCCAGGTGCGCAGTCCCGTGTCGTCGAGTCCGAGCTCGGCGGGCGTGCGCCGCTGCCACATCATCTCGCGGAACCAGGTGTTGTGCGCGAAGCCGACCTCGTGGTCATGCCACCACTGCGAGCCGGGCGCGGAGATGCCGCCGAGCGCGAGCGATGACACGGCGCGCAGATCGATCGCGTGATCCCCGGCGATGACCTCGGTCTCGGCGCGGACGACCGGCAGATCCGGCCAGGTGCACCAGCGGGCGATGATGAGGGCATCCGAGAGCGGGTCCCGCGCGCTCACCTCCAGGTGTGCCACGCCGCCGTCCACCCACGACCGATGCTCCTCCACGCGCAGGCGCAACCCGACGGCACTGCCCATGAGACGCTCGGACGATGACACGCCCGATCCCTCGCCGTTCAGGTGGATCTCGGCGATCGGCAGCGCCGCTGCCCCCACCGAGGTCATGGCGTCACCGTCGCGGGCGAGCCGGGTCACCTTCGGTGGGCCGTCCGGTCCCAGTTCCACATCCAGCTCGATGGCCCCGGGGCGCCATTGGACGCTGTGCGGTCGCATCGCCTTCCTCTCCTCGTGCGCCGAGCGGCATCGGGGGTGGAACGCACGCGCGCCCCACCCCCGACGGTCCCTCGCTCAGCTCGCGTCGTACGCGGCCTGCCAGATCTCGACGTAGCGGTCCACACCGAGCCCCTGCAGACCCTGCAGGTAGGCGTCCCAGTCCGCGTCGCTGTTCGGATCGCGCACCCCGGTGATGAACTCCGCGGTCGACGTCGCCACGTTGCTCTCGATGTTGGTGGTCAGCGTCGACAGCTCGTTCGCCTCCTCGACGGGAACCCACAGGTTCCAGTACGGGAAGATCGCATCGGACTCCTTGCCCTCGTAGAGCTCGGTCGCCTGGAACAGACGGCGCTCGAAGCCCTCCTGGGTGTAGATGTCCTCAGGCTGCACCTGGGCGTTGCGGAACTCCTCGGTGTCGAACACCTGCGCCATCGGCCCCCAGTTGCCGTTGTAGTCGGCCTCGTTCTCCTCGTCCAGCGGAAGGTCGACGAAGCTCGGCTCCAGCTCGGGGTCCAGCGCGATCTCGCCCTCCTCGGGCGCGCGCCATCCGATGCCCTCCTCGCCGTGCTGGGCCCTGACGTGGCCCTCGGGCGTGAAGATGTAGTCCATCATCTCCATGATCACCTTCTGCTCCACCTCGTCGGCGGCCTTGGTGATGACGAACGTCGCGCCCGGCACACTCGGCAGCTGGTACGTCGTGATGGGTCCTTCGGCGCCGTTGAGCGGGGGTACCGGGTTGTACTGGTTGTCGCGGCCGTCCTCCTGGCCGATGCTCACGCCGATGCCCGGGTGGATCGCCGTGAAGCCGCCCACCACGACCGCCTCGGCCGAGTTGCCGGTGGCCTGCATCGTGTCGCCGCCCTGTGAGAACGCGGCCGGATCGATGAGCCCGGCTGCCCACAGCTTGTTGAGGAACTTCAGACCCTCGCGCCACCCGTCCTGCATGGTCTGCATCTGCACCGTGTCGCCGTCCAGGCCGAGCGAGATGGGCTGGCTGTTGGCCCCGGCCCCGGTGTTGAACGAGTTCGAGATGAACGCGTTCATGATGTAGGGCACGATCGACCACTGGGCGCTGCCGGTGATCGGGATCTCGTCGGCCACGCCGTTCCCGTTCGGGTCCTGCGTCTTGAAGGCCATCATGACGTCGAAGAACTCATCCGGAGTCGTCGGCATCGCCAGGCCCAGGTTGTCGAGCCATTCGGTGTTGATCCAGAACTTGTACGGGTACGAGCAGTGGTAGCAGTCGTTCCACTGCGGGAGGCCCCAGATCTTGCCGTCCGGCGCGGTGGCCAACGTCTTGAACCCCGGCTCGGCATCCAGCGCATCGGCGATGTTGGGCGCGTACTCGTCGATGAGGTCGTTGAGCGGCAGGATCAGCCCCTGCTCGCCGTACCGCTGCAGTTCTGCCTGTGTGAACTGCGACGCCCACGGCACGAGCATGTAGGCCTCGGGGAGTTCACCGCCGGCCAGCGAGATCTGGCGGGCTTCGGTGGCCGCCGCGGAGTCATAGCCCGTCGTCTGGAAATCGATGTCGACGTCGAACTTGTCTTCCAGCAGCTTGGTGAACGAGTTGGTGTTGAGGTCCATCTGGCCGCCCTGCTCGCCGAAGATGGTGATGACCTTCTGGTCGTCGGCGGCGCTGGCGGTGCAGCCGACGAGCGCGAGACCCATCGTCGCGATGACCGCGGTGGCGGTCATCGCGCGACGACGATTCCGGATGCGGTCGGACAACCGTTGTCTGAACACGATCTTGCCTTTCTGTAGGACGGATTTCTCCGGCATTTCCGGGTGCGGCCGAGGCCACGGGGTCTGGCCGTCAGCCCTTGACGGCACCGACGAGGATTCCCTTGTTGAAGAAGCGCGCCACGAACGGGTAGACGAGCATGACGGGCACGGTCGAGATGACGATCAGCGAGTACTTGAGCAGGTCGGCGAGCTGCTGCCGTTCGAGGGCGGCGGCGGCATCCATCCCCGGCGCCGACTCGTTGAGGATGAGGACGTTCCGCAGCACGAGCTGCAGGGGGTACAGGCTCGGATCTCGCAGATAGAGCAGGGCGTCGAAGTACGAGTTCCACTGGAAGATCGCGTACATCAGCGCGATCACGGCCAGCAGAGGCTTGGAAAGAGGAAGCACCGTCGAGAAGAGGAAGCGGAGGTCGCTGGCCCCGTCCAGCTGCGCCGCCTCGTACAGCTCCTCGGGGATCGACGTGCGGAAGAACGCCACCGCGATGATGACCTGCCACACCCCGATCGCCTGGGGGAGGATGAGCGCCCACCGCGTGTCGAGCATGCCGAGGTTCTGCACCACCAGGTAGGTGGGGATGATGCCACCGGCGAACAGCATCGTGAAGATCACGAAGAGCGTGATCCCGCGTCGCCCCCAGAAGTCGCGGCGGGAGAGCGGATACGCGATGGCGACGGTGAGGGTCAGGCTGATCGCGGTGCCGGCCACCGTGTAGATGAGCGAGTTCGTGAAGCCGGTGAGGATCGAGTTGTCGCTCAGCGCCCGCTGATAGCCCTCGAGCGTGAAGTCGATCGGCCAGAAGGTCACGCGACCCGACGACACCGCGAGCGGATCGCTGAAGGAGCTGGCGACGATGTACAGCAGCGGCAGGAGCACGCACAGCAGGAACGTCGTGAGCAGGATGTAGACGCCCACCATGAACACCCGGTCGGTGGCGGACTCCTTGATCCGCTTGGGGCGCTTGGGCTCGCTCGGCATTCGGCCGCGCGTGGCGGCGGCGTCGCTGTCGCGTTCGGTCAGAGTCGAGGTCACCACAGTCCGTTTCCCGTCAGTCGCTTGACACTGGCGTTGACCACGAGGAGAAGCACGAGGTTGATGGCACCGTTGAAGAGGCCGATCGCCGCCGCCTGGCTGAAGTCGGCGCTCAGCAGGCCGACCTTGTAGGTGTAGGTGGGGATGATCTCGGATTGCGAGATGTTGAGGCTGTTCTGGAACAGGAACGCCTTCTCGAAACCGATCGCCATCACGTTCCCGACGCCCAGGACGAGGATGATCATCGCGGTCGGCATGATGCCGGGGATGTCGACATGGCGGATCTTCTGCCAGCGGCTCGCGCCGTCGACCTTCGCCGCTTCGTACAGCGTCGGGTCGATCCCGGCGAGCGCCGCGAGATAGATCACCGCCGAGTAGCCCATCGTCTGCCAGATGTCGCTGAGCACATAGATGTGCCGGAAGTAGTCGGGATCGCTCAGGAAGTCGATCGTGCCCAGTCCGAAGAAGTTCGTGATGTCCCCGGCGAGCCCGACGCGCGGCGAGAGGAACAGGATCGTCATGGACACCACGACGACCGTCGAGATGAAGTACGGCGCGTAGGTGACCATCTGCACGGTGTTCTTGAAGAACTTCAGCCGCACTTCGTTGAGCGCCAGCGCCAGGATGATCGGAACCGGGAAGCTCGCCAGCACCACGTAGGCCGACAGCAGGAAGGTGTTGCTCAGCACCGGCCAGAAGATCGGGTTCGAGAAGAAGCGCTCGAAGTGCTTGAAGCCGACCCAGTCGCTGCCCCAGACGCCGTCTACGACGTTGTAATCTTTGAACGCGATGACGGTGTTCGCCATCGGGATGTACTTGAAGATGACGAAGTATGCGAGCGGGATCAGGATCAGCAGATACAGCTGCCAGTGCCGGCGCAGGCTCCGCCTGAGCCCTCGCAGCCCTCTCCCGCTTCCCCGGTCACGCACGGTGCGGGTGACGCCGCCGACATCCAGGCCGACGCCCCCGGGCGGCGTCACCACGTTCGCTCACCCCGATCGGCGAGGGCTGCGGGCGCGTACGCAGCGCACGTGCTCGACAGCCACTCCCAGCGCATCATCCGGCCGTTCCCATCCGCAGCATTGCAGGCATTGCTTCACGATAATCGTCTGATCATTGACTGTCAATCCTCGGCTCACGCAACACATCTCGACCCGCGCGGGGCGCCCGCCACCACGACGCCACGAGGATGCATTTGCGGCCTTTAGCCGCGAAACGACAAGGGTTATGAGCCGACTCGACGCTCGTCGTCGCGTCGACGACAGGCGCATGTGGGCAGACGAGCCCTGTATGGGCGTGCGCGAATTGATTCAATCTTTAGACGCGACACGGAGCGCGTCACAGCCTCGGTTCGAGGGGTCGGCCGGGATGCCGCGGCATAGACTGTGCGCGTGGCGAACGGCGGCAACGACACCCCAGCGAGCACCGGCTCGCGCTCCGATCACGTCATCGGCATCGTCAAGCGCATGATCGCCTCCGGTGAGCTGCGGGCCGGCGACCGGCTGCCCGTCGAGAAGGAGCTCGCCGCACGCTGGGGCGTATCTCGCGGATCGCTGCGCGAGGCGGTGCGCTCGCTCGCCGCGCTGGGGGTCCTGGAGACCCGGCAGGGAGACGGCACCTACGTCACCCAGCTGGACCCCGGCTCTCTCCTGCGGCCCCTCGAGTTCTGGGCCGGCCTGCAGGAGGCCACCCAGGCGGTCGATCTCCTCGCCGTGCGCCGTGTGCTCGAGACGGAGTCCGCGGGCCTGGCTGCGGTCCGGCTCTCCGACGACGACTTCGCCGAGCTCGACCGCATCCTCTCGAACATCGAAGAGGGCTTGCGCACCGGCGAGCTCGAGCCCGAGGCGTTCATCGATGCGGATGCCGCCTTCCATCGCCGCATCGCAGCCGCCAGCGGCAACCCCGCCCTGGCGGCGCTCATCGACAGCCTGATGACCCGCACGCTTCGCGGCCGGCTGTGGCGCGCGATCACCGAGAGCGACTCCGTGGGCGAAGCGCACGCCGACCACCGGGCGATCCTCGCCGCGCTGCGCACGCGCGACGCCGAGCGCGCGCGGATACGGATGGCGGCGCACCTGCTGGGCGTCGAGCTGTTCGCCGCCGAGCATCCCGTGACGGTGGATGCCGTCACCGCGGACGACGCGACGCCCCGCGCCGACGCCGCGGACGCGGTCAGCCCGTAGCAGCCACCAGATCCTGCGCCTGGCGCTCGAGCCAGTAGTCGCCGTCCGGGAACCGGTAGCGCTGGACCGACTCCTCGTGCAGTTCGGCGCTGTAGCCGGGCGCGGACGGAAGCCGGTAATGACCGCGGGTCACCACGACCGGGTCGACGAAGTGCTCGTGCAGGTGGTCGACGTACTCCGTCACCCGGTTGTCGAGGGAACCGGAGACGGCGACGTAGTCGAAGATCGACAGGTGCTGCACCAGTTCGCACAGCCCGACCCCACCCGCGTGGGGGCACACCGGCACGCCGAACTTGTGCGCCATGAAGTAGACCGGAAGGATCTCGTTCACGCTCGCCAGGCGTGCGGAGTCGAGCTGGCAGAAGTCGATGGCTTCGGCCTGGAACATCTGCTTGAACAGCACGCGGTTCATCCCGTGCTCGCCCGTGGCCACGCCGATCGGCGCGATCGCCTTGCGGATCGCCGCGTGGCCGAGGACATCATCGGGGCTCGTGGGCTCTTCGATCCACAACGGCCGGAACTCCGCGAGGGCCGAGACCCATTCGATCGCCTGCGGGACGTCCCACACCTGGTTGGCGTCGATCATGAGCTGGGCATCCCAGCCGATGACCTCGCGGGCGATGCGCAGGCGACGGCGGTCGCCCTCGAGGTCAGCCCCCACCTTCAGCTTGAAGTGACGGTGTCCCTCATCGATCGCCGCCTGCAGCAGTGACCTGAGCCGCTCATCCGAATAGCCGAGCCACCCGGCACTGGTGGTGTAGCAGGGGTACCCGCCGCGATCGCGCAGGTCCTCCAGACGCCGGCGCCGCCCCGGAGCGGCCTCGCGCAGCATGGCGATCGCCTCGTCGCGGGTCAGCACATCCGACAGGTACCGCAGGTCGGCGG
Source organism: Microbacterium timonense (assembly GCF_900292075.1). Taxonomy (GTDB): domain Bacteria; phylum Actinomycetota; class Actinomycetes; order Actinomycetales; family Microbacteriaceae; genus Microbacterium; species Microbacterium timonense. The sequence continues at coordinate 98,954 of NZ_OLMV01000007.1, read as the reverse complement.
CGTCGACGAGCTCTTCCGGGCTCATGTCGGCCAGAAGCCGCCACAGCGGAACGCCGGCCCGGCGGGCGGCCATGTCCCACAGCGCGTTCATCACGGCCGCCATCGCCAGGTGCACCACCCCCTTCTCCGGCCCGAGCCATCGCAGCTGCGTGTCGGACGCGAGCTCCCGGTAGGTCGCGCCGAGGTCGTCCAGCAGCTCGTCGACGTCGCGCCCGACCAGCGGCAACGCGCGCTGCCGCGCGGCTTCCGCACAGAGATCGTTTCCCCGCCCGATCGTGAACGTGAACCCGAACCCCCGCAGCGCCGAGTCGGTCTCGAGGACGACGTATGCCGCCGAGTAGTCGCCGTCCTTGTTCATGGCGTCGGATCCGTCAGCATCCAGCGACGTCGGGAAGCGCACGTCATGGACGCGGAAGCCGGTGATGGTGGGCATCGATGATTCCTTCAGGTAGATGGCGAGCCGCGAGTTCATTAGATCTATCCCGGCTCGTCGGCGACGCAATCGCGCGTCTTCGCGGCATACTGCCACAACATACGGCAATCTGAGGTCTAAAGATCAGACGTTTACACATGCTAGTCGCGATGCTAGCGTGACGGCGAACCGAGAGGCGGCAGTTCCGATGCAGCGACAGCTCTTCGATCGAGCGTGGGGGTTCCGTGAGCGGTTCGGGGCGGGCCCCGCCGCCTTCGTTCCGGTGACACTCCCCCATGACGCCGTCGCGACGGCGCGTCGCAGCGACGACCCCTCGCTCCAGGCGACCGGGTACTTCCCCGGTGGTGCGTGGGAGTACCGGACGCGCCTGGCGGCTCCCGTCGAATGGCGGGACAGGCACGTCGTGCTGGAATTCGAGGCGGTCTATCGCTCGGCGGCGGTGTTCGTCAACGGCGAGCTCGCCGCGCGGCATCCTTCCGGCACATCCGCGATCGTCGTGGACCTCGATCCTCACCTGCGCTACGGAGCCGACAACGAGATCCTCGTACAGGCGCGCGCACACCGGGACGCCCGCTGGTACACCGGCGGCGGAATCATCCGGCCGGTGCACCTGAGCGTCGGGCCGCGCGTGCACGTGCCGCTGGACGGGATCGCCGTCACCACCCCGGAGCACGACGCCGAGGCCTCGGTCGTGCAGGTGGTGACCACCGTTCGCAACCTCGAGCGGATCCCGGCGGTGCGACGGCTCGAGACGACCGTCGTCGACCCTTCGGGGACGACAGTAGGCGTCGACCGCACCCGCGTCACAGTTCCGCCCGGGGGAACGGTCGAGGTGAGCCAGCGCATCCTCGTGATGTCTCCACGCCGATGGTCGCCCGAGGCTCCCGACCTCTACCGCGTGGATTCCACACTCGGCTCCACGGATGACGAGCGCGATCACAGTCGCGCGCAGTTCGGCATCCGCACCCTGCATCTCGACGTCGCCCGCGGTCTGCGCATCAACGGCGTCGCGGTGGATCTGCGCGGTGCCTGCGTGCACGCCGACAACGGCGTGATCGGCGCCGCGACGTTCGACCGCGCAGAGGAGCGTCGTGTCGAGCTGCTCAGGTCGGCGGGCTTCAACGCCATCCGCAGTGCGCATCAGCCGATGAGCCGCGCCATGCTCGAGGCCTGCGACCGGCTCGGGATGCTGGTCATGGACGAGCTCACGGACTTCTGGACGAGGTCCAAGTCGCCCGAGGACGGCGCCGACCGCTTCGCGGAGTCGTGGGAAGGCGACCTCGAGGCGATGATCGCCAAGGACCGCAACCACCCGAGTGTCATCATCTACTCGCTCGGCAACGAGATCCCCGAGGCGGCCACGCGCACCGGCGCCGAGCTGGCCAGGAGCATGGCGGCCGCAGCCCGGCGGCGGGACCCGTCCCGATATGTCACCGCCGCCGTCAACGGCGCGCTGTTCGTGATGGACGACGCGATCGACGTGGACCCCACCCTCCTGGGCGGCGCATCGATGGCGCCGGTCACGGAGATCAACGAGCGCACCATGAGTCTCGAGGAGCGGATGAGCGCCCTGGGCGTCACCGACGCCGTCACAGCGCTCAGCGAGGAGGCGTACGACGCGCCGGACATCGCCGGGATGAACTACCAGGACTGCCGGTACGAGCTGGACCGCACGCTCTTCCCCCACCGCGTGATCGTCGGTTCCGAGACCTTCCCGACGCAGATCGATCGCCTCTGGGCGCTGGTGCGCGCCAACCCTCACGTGATCGGCGATTTCACCTGGACCGGCTGGGACTACCTCGGGGAGCCCGGTCTGGGCCGCATGCACTACGCCGACGACGCGCCCGGCAGCGGCGCGCTGGGCGGATACCCGTTCCTGGTCGCGGGTTCCGGCGACATCGACATCACCGGCGAACGCCGTCCCGCCTCCTACTATCGCGAGATCGTCTTCGGGCTCCGCCCGGAACCCTACGTCGCGGTGCGGCGCCCCCAGACGAGGGGCCGGACGATGAGGTCGGCGCCCTGGTCGTGGACGGACTGCGTGCCGTCTTGGACGTGGACCGATGTGGGCAGCGAACCGCTGGAGGTCGAGGTGTACAGCGACGCCCCGGAGGTCGAACTCGTCCTCAACGGTCGATCGCTCGGGCGTCGGCCCGCTGGAGCGGATCACCGGTTCCGGGCCCTCTTCGAGGTGGAGTACGCGCCGGGCCGGCTGGAAGCGGTCGCGGTCCGGGACGGCGCGGAGGCCGAGCGTGTGGTGCTGCAGACAGCGGGGACCGATCGCCGGCTGCGCCTCACCGTCGAGCAGCCGGAGGTCGGCCGAGACGGCCGCGACCTGGCGTACATCGTGGTGGAGCTGGTCGACGGCACCGGGGTCAGGGCAGCCGATTCCGATGCGGAGGTCGAGCTGCAGATCGACGGGCCGGCCGTCCTCCAGGGGTTCGGGAGCGCCGTGATGGCGACCGAGGAGTCGTTCGTCGACGCCCGGCACCGACTGCACGACGGTCGTGCCCTCGCGGTGATCCGGCCCACCGCCATCGACCCCATCACGGTGAGCGCAACGGCCGCGGGGCTGGCGCCCACCTCGGTCCTTCTGGCCGCGGGCTGAGACCGCGGCATCCACTGGTCAGCGCGGGATGTGAACCGTCGCCGCGCCGCCTGACAGGTCCACGTCGGCCGAGAACCCCGCCGGCCCGGCCACCGCGACGACGTCGCCGTCGCGGGCCGCGCCGGAGCCCTCGGCGAGAGCGAGCGTGGCCGTCGCGCCGTCGGCATCCCACGTCAGCTCTTCGACGATGACGCCGCCTCGCGCTCGCACACCCCGGATGGAGCCGGCCTGCCACGACGGCGGGAGCGCGGGAAGCAGCGCCAGCCGCCCGGGCTGGGATTGCACGAGCATCTCGATCACGACGGCGGGCAGCCCGCCGCTGGCGTCCACGTTGAAGATCGCGTCGCCGTCGTGGGTCGACACGGCGTTGGAGCGCCAGAAGTCCCGAGCCAGCGACTCCACGCACTGCCGCGCGGCTTCGGCGTCGCCGAGCCGTGCCGCTGCGAGGCCCAGGCCGACCAGCCCGAATGCCATCTCCATGTGCCCATCGGGCGCGGCCCACGGCTTCTCGTCGCGCCAGGCGAGCTTCTGCCGGATGGTCTCGCGCGCGGCGGCGCGCAGTTCCGGAGTGTCGGCGGCCTCGTCGTCCTCGTACCAGAACGGGTACAGCTGCGACACGTGACGGTGTCCGATCTGCTCGTCGACGGTGGGGTCGAGCCATTCCGCGAACGTGCCGCCCTCGGCCACCCGGTAGGGCGGCAGCCGGTCGGCGAACGCCAGCCAGGCGTCACGGTCGGTGTCCTCGCCGAGGACGTCGGCGATCCGGGTCGCCAGCCGGGCGGCGTCGCGGAAGGCGGCGACGTCCATCGTCGCGTCGGCCGCGATGGGCAGGGCCCGGTTGCCCGGCGTGTTCTCCGGCGAGTACGACGGCGCCAGCCGCAGCCGGCCGTCGTCGCCCGGCACCGCGACGGCGAGCGCGAAGGCCATGACGTTCCGGGCCAGCGGCCACGCGTACTCCCGCAGCAGGTCGACGTCGCCGGTCGCGCTGAACTGATCCCACGCCAGGCGCAGCACCCATGCTCCGCCGGCCATCCAGTACAGGTGAGGGAAGGCGTCGGCGAAGTGGTTGCTGTTGCCGTGCGAGTCGAAGCGGGCGGGCAGCAGCCATCCCGGAGCGCCGAAGATGCGCTCGGCGTTGGCCGCATAGTCGTCGGTGTGCCGGAAGAGCGCCCGAAGGTACGAGGTGAACAGCTGCGGCGTGCCCGAAGCGACGAGGGATGCCACGCCCCCGTGCTGCACATTGCCGTTCTGTGTCCAGTCCCCCGACCATGCGGGGCGCCGGGTTCCCTGCCAGATCCCCACGAGCGTCGGCGGCAGCACCCCGGTCGACGAGATGATGGTGTGCCGGCCGGCCGCGAAGGCGAGCTCCACCGCGGCGAGCACGGCCCGCGGATCACCGTCCTTCGCGCGGCGCAGCACCTCGTCGTACGAGATGGCCTCGTCGATGCCGCTGCGCAGGTCGAGGGCGGAGGCGCCGAACAGGGCGGCGTGCGGTTCGGCCTCGGTGGCCCCCGCTTGCACCAGCCCGCCGAAGAGCTCGATGCGGATCGGCAGTCGCACCGGCTGCCCGTCCGGCAACCGCAGACGCACGCCGCCGTCTGTCGGCTGTGTGTCGATGCCGTCCGGCACCTCGACCGTCAGCCGGGCGCGCCGCGGAGGCCATGGGCTGGGAGGGTTCTGCTGCACGAACGGTCGCAGGCTCTCCTCGGCGACGGCGACGTCGAGCACCAGGCTCGATCCATCCAGGACGGGCGCCGCAGCTTGCAGCAAGACGCCGTAGTTGGTCGACGGGTACTCGCCGGCGGCACGCGTGTCTTCGCCGAAGGTCAGGGAGAGCACGCCGCTCGCGCCGCGGTCCGAGCGAAGCTCCACCGCCATCTCGCCGGACGCGCGATCGGGGACGAGCGCGACGCCACTGCGTCGGCCCGATGCCTCGGTCCATTCGACCGCCACCTGACCGGTGGTGAAGTCGCCGGTCCTCCGGTAGTCCACGTGATCCGATGAATCATCGGGGGCCCACGAGATCTCGGCGATCGGCACGAAGGGATCGGTCCAGATCATCGAGCCGTCGTAACCGTCTTCCCAAGCGGCGCGCCCGGTGAGCTCGGCGACCGCCTGGGAGTCGCCCGCGAGCGCCGCAGCGCGCACCTCGGCGATGAAAGGCGCAACCCGGGGCGCCGGCTTGGCGGAATTGACAGGAAGGAAGAACTCCTCGTGGCACACGTGGATCGCGTGGCGCGCCGGCGTGCCCGACAGCACGGCGCCGATCGCGCCCGTGCCGGCGATGACCCCGTGCTCCCAGTCGTGCCCGATCGATGAACTCCAGAATCCGGTCCTGATGGTCACGCGGCTCTCCTCATCGACGGTTCGCGCAGATTGCTCTCCAGCCTAGCGCGAAATCATCAGATGAATCTGGCCGCACGCACGCGCCGGCGCTCCCCCGCACTCGGGCGGAGGAGCGCCGGCGGTCACCTCAGTTCAGGACGAAGCTGTAGGTGGCTGTGTTGCCCGTGACGTCGCGGACGATCATCTCGTTGGAGCCCGAGACGGCGCCGAAGACGCCGGGTCGGATGCCGTTGACATCCGACCACTTGTTGTCGGTGAGGTCCTTCTCCTTGCCGTTGATGACCACCTTGTCGACCCCCACGGCGTCGTACAGCTTGTAGCTGACCACGTCGTAGCTCTCGCCGGTCGCGACGGTGAACTCGGCACCGTCCTTCACCGTCGCCGTGGGCGCGTCGACGTCCACGGTGAAGGCGAAGGTGCCGGTCTGCGAGATGTTCCCGGCCCGATCCTGCGCGTTGTACCGCACGGTGTAGTCACCCGAGGGCAGATTCACCGTCGACGCGTGCGTGCCCGTCTCCGCGCCGTTCATCGCGGTCTGCGTGCTGCGGACCAGCGTGCTGCCCTGGTAGACGTTCGCGACGATGCGCTCCAACCCACCGAGGTCGGACGCGTCGACGCGGAGCTCGACGGCGCCGAACGGACCCGCGGTCGTCGGCGACGCGAGCGTCGCCTGCGGACGGACCGTGTCAGCCGGCAGGTTCTGGAACAGGCGGGGCGCGAAGTCGATGAGGTTCTTCTGCCACGTGTCCCATCCGTGAGGTCCGACGGTCACCCCGTTGAACTCGTACTCGATGCCGAGCTGGTCGAGCACCGGCAGCGAGCTCATCACCGATCCGTACGTGAAGTCGGTGATGTCGCCGGTGTAGAGGCGGTACAGCTCCGTGCCGGCGTTGATCGCCGCCGCGTCGACGCCCGCCGTCCCGCCGAAGCCGGCGGCGAAGGTGCCGATCCAGGCGAACTCGCCCGGGTGCGCCTTGAGCACCGACACCGTGCGCGCGCCGCCGGCCGACAGACCGGCCAGCGCCCGCTTGGCGGGGTTGGCGCTGACGTTGTAGCTCGCCTCGGTCGCCGGGACGACGTTCTCGAGCAGCTCGCGCGGGTAGTCGCTGACGTTGCCGTTGGGCATCACCACGACCATCGGCACCAGGTCGCCGTCACGGTACAGGTTGTCGAGGATCTGACGGGCACGCCCGACCTCGACCCAGTCCGTCCAGCTCTGGCCGCCACCGTGGTTCAGCACGAACAGCGGATACGGCTCGGCCCGGTCGGCGTCGTAGCCCGGCGGCGTCCATACGTAGGCGCTGCGCTGCTGGTTCGCGACGGTGCTCTGGTACGTCAGCACGCCGAGATCGCCACCCTCGCCGGCCGGCACATCGGTGAGCAGACGCGAGCCTTCGCCCTCCACGAGGAACGTGCTCCACGCCGGCTCAGAGGTCACCTTCGTGGGGTTGGAGGTGTCCTTGACGGCCTGCCGGTCGACGATGAGGCGGTAGTGGTAGAACTTCTCCTCGAGCGGACCGACGGTGGCGCGCCAGCGGTCGCCCACCTTGTTCATCTCCACACGCAGCCAGCTGCCCCCGGGCGCCCAGTTGGCCCATACCGAGACGTACTCGGCGTCGGCGAAGTCGGTCGTGGTCTCGAAGGTGACGAACCCGTCGTCGCTGATGAAGGGCGTGGGCGTCGTGCCGGGAGCCGGCGGCTCGAACCGCTCGGTCAAGGCGGTGTGCCCCTCGCTCATGCCCGGATCGGACGCCGGGCCGCCGAACAGGCGAGGAGCGAAGTCGATCAGGTTCTCCTGCCACGCATTCCAGTTGTGTCCGGCGTCGGGGTTGACGCCGTCGAACTGGTAGTTCAGTCCGAGCGCGTCGAACTTCTGGAACGAGTCGTAGACGTCGTTGTAGGCGATGTCGGTCTTGTTGCCCACGTAGACGCGGAACAGATCGGTGCGGTTGTTCATCTTCTTGACCGGGATGCTGTCGAGATCACCGAACCGGCCGGCTCCGAACGTGCCGATCGCCCCGAATTCGCCCGGGTGCTCGCTGAAGACCTCGAACGCCTGGCCGCCGCCCATCGACAGACCCGCCAGCGCCCGCTTCTTCTTGCCCGGCGCGACGTTGTAGGTGTCCTCCACCGCGGGAACGATGTTGTCGAGCAGCTCGGCCGAGAAGTCCGAGACGTTGCCGTTGCCCATCACGACGAGCATGTCGGCGAGCCGGCCCGACAGCCACAGGTTGTCGAGGATCTGCTCAGCGCGGCCGACTTCGACCCAGTCGCGATAGCTCTGGCCGCCGCCGTGCTGCAGATACAGCACCGGGAACTTCTTGCCCTTCGGCTTGTAGGTCGGCGGCACCCACACCAGTGCTTCGCGCTCCTCGCCGGCGACGGTGCTGTCGTAGGAGAGGGTTTGGATCGTGCCCGCCTCCTCCGGTGCATCGGCCAGCAGGGCGGCCGACTCACCCGGAATGAAGAAGGCGCTCCATTCCGGCTCCGACGCGACGCTCGTGGGGTTGCTGGCGTCCTTCAGGACCTTGCTGTCGTCGCCGGTCACCTGGTAGTAGTACAGGCCCGGCTCGAACGGGCCGTACGTGGCCGTCCAGTTCGCTCCACTGCGCGACAGGCCGATCTGCGCCCAGTTGTGCGACGGGCCGAAGTTCCCCTCGACCACGACCTGCGACACCGGGCCGACGGCCTCCTCGACGGCCGCGTTGGGCACGGCGATGCGAAGGTATCCGTCGTCCTGAACGGCGATCCATGGATCGGCGGCCGCGGCTGGGGTGGCCACGGCCAATCCGGAAAGGGCGAGAAGCGCGGCTGTCAGCACCGCCACCGTCCCGCGTGCTCGTCTGAGCCGGTTGGGGACCCGGCTCTCCGATGTGAACTGCATCGATTCCTCATCTCGTGGTTTCGACCGCGCCGCCGAAGGGCGGACGAGCGCACACCGGCGGCGCGAACTGGGGAAGTGGATTCACGACGCTGAAACCCGATTTACAACGTCGTAAACCCCGTTCGCCGCCACTCTTCCAGCCCGGCCATGTGCTGGTCAAGAGGCAATTACATCGTTGTGAATGGAGTTGCGTCGACGCATCCGACCGCTACGTGTCCTAGGCGGAGCGGGCACGTCTGAGTTCGTTGAGCAGGAGCTTGTTGGGTCCACGCCATCGTCGTTGCGGGTCGAGCCAGCCGGGTGGCCGCACCTGCGGCATGCCGTCCACCATGCGGACCTCCCATCCGCTGGTCTCGATGCCGCGGTGATGGTGCCAGCACAGGAGCACGCCGTTGTCGACAGAGGTCGGGCCACCTTTGGCCCAGTCCACGACATGGTGGACTTCGCACCACGCCGCGGGGACGGTGCAGCCGGGAATGATGCACCCGCCGTCGCGCGCGCCGATCGCCTTGCGCTGCCAGCGGTTGAACACGCGGTCCTCGATCCGCAGCGACGTGATCGCACAGTTCGGAGCGAGGGTGAGGCGATGGACGGTGCCGTGACAGCCGACGTGGCGGGCCAACGCGGCCGGGACGGGCACCGGTCCCGTTGCGCTCTCGAGGAAGGCGACACCGTCCGCCGCGGCGAGATCACCATCGGTCGTCGTGACGATCAACGTGGGCGCCGCACCGCCGAGGGTCGGCGTCTCTGCCGCGCCCGCTGCCGCCGACAGGATCGAAGCGAACGCATCGTGCCGCTTCTGGTCGACGGTGCGCGGATCCGGCACACGCTCATCGGAGTGCTCTGCGTCCGCCGCGTCGACGAATCGCGGACCGCGGCCGTGCACACGAGGGTTCAGGTGCGCGTCCATGAGCCGGTCGAACTGTGCGGCGACGTCGTCGGTGACATCCCCCGAGATCCGGCGCAGACCGCGACGGGAGCGCCGGCTGACCCGGATCCCACGCATCCGCTCCGCGTACTCCTCGTCGGGCAGAGTGCCGTCGGGATCGAGGAACAGCGCCCAGGTTGTCGCCATGACCTTCAACTCATGGATGCCGCACGCCGGCGCCTCCGCCCCACCGACGGCGGCGCCGACCAGCTCGACCTCTGCGGCCTCCAGCTCATCGGCCGTGCACCGGCCGAGCAGCGGTCGCAGGGCGTCGACGATCGTGGCGAGCGCGTCGGCGCCGAACCGCCCGGAAGCCAGCGCGATCCGTGCGTGCTCGAGGGGCGCCGGCCGCGTCTGCCCGGTGAGCGTGACCCGGGTTGTGATCGCCTTCGCATCCCGGAGCCGGGACCGGGCCGTCGCCGACGCCACCAACGCGGCCCGCTCCACCAGCTCCTGCGCGGACCCGCAGCCGAACCGCCCGGTGATGCTGTCTTCGCCGGACTCGGAGTCGGCACGGAGCCCGACCTCTCCGGCGAGCGTCAGGCGCGCAGCATCCACGATCCGCCCCAACCGTTCCACGACACCCAGCGCTTCGACCAGCTCGCGGTGCGGGAGACCCCGCTGCGCCGCGCCGGCGATCGCCGGCTCGAGGGTGTCGCCGAGCAGATCGGCGATGCCCTCAAGGTCGGCGAGCGGGAAGTTCATGCTCCTATCGTGCCGAAGGGCTCCGACATTCGAGTCGCCAAGAATCCCAGGTCACACGCGGTTCTGTGGACAACATCGAGTCCACACATTCATGCCGCATCTGGGGAGGAACCGCCGCCCCCGACCCCGACACACTGCCGAGGCCGCCGCCTGCACGCCGGTCAGCCCTTGACGGCTCCCGCCATCACACCCGCCACCAGCTGCTTGCCGGCGAGGACGAGGACGAGCAGCAGCGGCACGGCGACGAGGAAGACGCCCGCCATCACGAGCCCGGTGTCGGAGGTGAAGGCGCCACGAAGCTGCGGCACGACCAGCGGCATCGTCAGCTGCGAGCGCATGACGACCGACGGCCAGAAGAAGCTGTTCCACGAGCCGATGAAGGTGAACAGGGCCAGGGTCGCGGCCGCGGGCCGAGCGGCCGGCAGCGCGATGGACCAGAACGTGCGGAACATCGAGGCGCCGTCGACGCGCGCCGCCTCGATCAGCTCGTAGGGCAGCGCCTCCTGCAGGTACTGGGTCATCCAGAAGACGCCGAAGGCGCCCACCAGCCCGGGCACGATGAGCGCGAGCAGGGAGTCGATCCACCCGAAGTCGTTCATCATCACGAACAGCGGGATGGTGCCCACCTGCGCCGGAATGATGAGGGTGGCCAGCACCGCGACGTATAGTGCCTGGCGGCCCGGGAACCGCAGCTTCGAGAAGCTGAACCCCGCCAGCGTCGAGAAGAAGACGACGGACGCGCTCACGGCTGCCGCGACCAGGAGCGAGTTGCCGAAGGCGAGCCAGATGCTGAACTGCTCGGACGAGAACACCTCGCCGAAGTTCTGCCACAGCGTGAGCGTGGGAAGCCACCGCGGCAGCGTGCCGACGGCCCGCGTGATCTCTGTCGTCGTCGAGGAGCCGTACATCGCCGCGGCGTAGAGCGGGAACACCGACAGCAGGAAGACGATCACGAGGATCGCGTACGTGATGAAGCCGGGACGACGGCCCGCCGGGTTGTGCGAGGCGATCGGCCGTCCGCGCGCCGCGCGCTTGGCGGCGTATCGTGCCGCTCCCCGGCCGGCGGTGTTCTCGATGAGTGCCGTGTTCACAGCGTGGTTCCTTCCATCGCGTCGCCGGCGACCTCGCGGGCGACGGGCGACTGCGTGTCGACGTCGGCGGCCGTCCCCGATCGGCGGCGACGGCGACCACGCGGGCGCGGGGCATCCGACGAGGAGATCCGCCGGGTGAGGGCGAAGTTGACGAGCGAGATCAGCAGGATGATGAACGCGAAGATCCAGCCCACGGCCGCCGCCTGACCGAGGCGGTCCTGCCACTGGCCGAAGCCGAGGTTGAAGAGGTAGAGCATCACGGTGGTCCACTGGTTGTCGGTACCGCCCTGACCACCACCGGTGCCGCCGCCGTCGAACAGTCGCGCCTCGTCGAAGATCTCCAGGCCTCCGATCGTCATCGTGAGGATGACGAAGATCAGCGTGGGGCGAATGTTCGGGATCGTGACCGAGAAGAACTGGCGCGCACGTCCCGCGCCGTCGACGGTGGCCGCCTCGTACAGCTCCCGCGGCACCGCCTGCATGGCAGCGAGGAGGATGAGGGCGTTGTAGCCGGTCCAGCGGAACACCACCATCGACCCGATCGCGATGTGCGAGAGGAAGCGGTCCTGGAAGAAGGGCGAACTGCTGTCGGTGAAGAGGCCGAGGGCGTGGAGGTTCGGGACGAGGATGCCGAACTGGCCGAAGACCTGGCCGAAGATCATGGAGGTCGCGACCGGCATGACGACGAACGGGATCAGCACGCTCATGCGCCAGAAGGTGCGGGCACGGAGGTTCTGGTCGAGGATCGCCGCGATGAGGAGGGCGAGCACGAGCTGCGGGATGCCGCCCAGCAGGAAGATCGAGATGGTGTTCTCCAGCGACCGCCAGAACAGCGGCTGCTGCAGCACCCACGCGAAGTTGTCGAGGCCGACGAAGTCGCCCATCCCGGCACGGCGGTGCCAGTCGTGCAGGGCGACCACGACGTTGAAGAGCAGCGGGAAGACGCCGAAGATCGCGAACAGCACGAAGAACGGCGAGATGTACAGGTACGGCGAGAGCTTGACGTCCCAGCGCGAGAGCCGCTGCCCCCAGCCGATGCGCCGGACGGTGCGTGGCGCGGCGGAAGTGAGAGCCATCGTTGGAGCCTTCCGTGATGTCGGTGCGATGTCGGGCGATCGCGGCCCGGCCGCAGCGGGCCGGGCCGCGATCGGAGTGATCAGTTCGCGGTGTCGAAGCCGAGGGCGTCGAACTCGCTCACGACCGAGTCCCACGCCTCTTCCGGGGTGGCGCTGCCGGACTCGACGAGGCGGATGCCGTCGGTGACGAGCGTCTGGATGCCCGCGAAGTTCTCACCGCGGTAGCCGCCGGCTGCCGCGTCGCCCGCCGCTGCGGCGAGGTCGCCGTAGATCTGGCCGAGGCGCTGGCCGCCGAAGAACTCGTTCTCGGTCTCGGCGATGTCGGGGCTCTCGATGGCCTCCAGCTGCGAGGGGAACTGGCCGGTGGTGTGGAACCACTGCACGGCCGCCTCGGGAGAGGTGAGGTAGTCGGCGAGCTTGACGGCCCACTCGGTGTTCTTGCCGGTGGCCGGCACCGCGAAGAACGAGCCGCCCCAGTTGCCTCCGCCGTCGGGGAAGGTGCTCGAGACGCGCCAGCCCGGCACGCCGTCGGCGTTCTCGGCGATGATGCCTGCCATCCAGGCGGGGGTCACCACGGTGGCCCACTGCTTGTTCTGGAAGCCTGCGCCCCAGTCGGCGTGGCCGATCGGGATGCCGGCGGAGATGCCGTCGGCGGCCGCGTCGGCGAACATCATGAAGAGCTCTTTGACCTCTTCGTTGTCGGCCATGTTGTACGGCTGGCCCGAGTCGGGGTCTTCGAAGGCGGCGGGCAGCAGGTTGATGGCCGCCTGGAAGGCGCTGGAGAGCGAGTCGATGTAGTAGTTGTCGGAGTTCGCCACGTACTCGCGGCCGGCGTCGAGGAACGACTGCCACGACGCGGTGTCGCCGCCGATGAACTGGCCGAAGGAGTCGGCGTCGGTCGCGACGCCGGCCGCGGCCATCATCTCCTCGTTGTAGGCGATGCCGAGCGGACCGATGTCGGTGCCGTAGCCGGTGATGACGCCGTCGACGGAGCCCTGCTTGACCTTCCAGTCGACCCAGCGGCCGGGGATCTCGGGCAGCTCCACCCAGTCCTCGGGAACGGCCATCATCTCGGTCCACCAGTCCAGCTCGATGAGGTGCACGTCCGAGAGGCCGGCGCCGTTGGAGGACAGGCCGTTGCGCAGGACCGTCTGCGCGGAGGCGCCGTCGGGGAACGAGTTCACGACGACCTCGATGCCGTACTCGTCCTCGAAGGACTTCAGAAGCTCCGGCGGGAAGTCCATCCACGCCGCGACGGTGAGCTTGTCGGGCTTGTTGCCGTCGGTGGCTTCACCGGCGGCGCCTCCTCCCCCGCCTCCGCTGCAGGAGGTGAGGACGAGAGCGGTGAGGGCGGCGGTGGCGGCCACCGCCCCGGCACGTGTGCTGATTCTCATGGGTGGGTCCTTTCGTGACGTCGTTGTACGGGGGATGAGATGAGTCAGGTGGTGTGGCGCGAGACCGACACGACGGCCCACGGCGCCAGCGTGATGTCGATCTCGAGCACGCCGTCGGCGCGCACGGTGACCGTCCGGCGGTCGAGATCGTCGGCGACCGCCGCGAGATCCGCGACCTGCTGGGGGCTGAGGTTCAACGGCTCCCCCAGCCGGTGCCACGCTTCCGCGACGTCGCCGTGCTCGCGGTCGAGGATCTCGACGGTGTAGACATCGCCGGGTGTGAGCCCGGCCACCGAGTGCGCGATGCGACGCGCCGGGCCTTCGCCGGCGAGCCGGTGCGTCTGCGCGTACCGGGTGGCGCCGCCGACCGACTGCGAGCCCATCGAGTCGGGGTAGTTGAAGAACACGGCGGCCACGGCATCCTCTGCGGTGCGGGTGACGATGCCGTGCTCGGTCTGCAGGGCGATCCGGTCGCCGAGCCGGTTCAGCATCCTCATCGCGTGGAAGGTCGGCTTGTGGATGCCGTTCTCGTTGACGAAGCCGAAGCCGCCGTGGAACGGCCCGATGCCGCCGCCGCCCTCCTCGAAGACGTCGGTGAACGTCCAGTATGAGATGGAGTCGGCCAGGGCGTGGCTCTGCAGGAACGCGCGCGTGATGTACGTCGCCGCGTACACGGTGTCGTGCATGTGGTCGCGGCTCGACGGCGACGTCGACCACTCGGTGATGTGCAGCTCGGCGTCCGGGTACGGGGATTCCGCGATCACGCGCCGCATGACCTCGAGATCCTTCTTCGTGGCATCGCGGTCGCGGCTGATGGATCGGCCGACCCCCTGCGTGTCGAACGCGTAGTCGGTCGGGTACAGGTGCGTGGACAGGAAGTCCAGCGGCAGGTCCCGCTCGGCGCAATACGCGATGAGCTCGTGGATCCACACCGGCTTCCACGGCAGCGCGTCAGGGTCCGTGGCCTCGGCGGTTGCCGCCTCGACGGACTTGTCGTGGTACTCGCCGTCGTAGCGGGAGTCGGGCACGAACACGGATGACGAGGGCCCGCCCACCTTCAGCTGCGGGTCGATCGCCTTGAGGGCCCTGGCCGTCGCCTCGTAGAGCTGGAAGTACTCGGTGCGCGTGCCGGTCCAGAAGTGCGGCACGAGGTTGGGCTCGTTCCACACCTCGAACGGCCACGTGCGCACCTCGTCGATGCCGTAGCGGTCGATCCAATGCTGGACGGTCGCCGTGACGAGGTCGACCCATGCGCCCATATCGGTGGGCGGGCTGCAGTGGGCCTTCCACCAGAACAGCGTCTCGGTCTGCGTCGCGAGCTCGCGGGGCATGAACCCCAGCTCGACGAACGGCCGCGCACCGGTGGCGAGGATCGTGTCGAACACCTTGTCGACGTAGGCGAACGTGTACACCGGCTTCTCGAGCGGCGTCGGGGGTCCGAAGCCGCCCCCGTTCGACGCGCGGTACACGAACATGTCGTCGTGGAAGAGCCCGTGGAATCGCACGTACCGGGCGCCGAGGGTCTGAACGGCCTCGCGGAAGTGGCTCTGCCAGTCCGCACGCAGCGCCTCGTTGGCGCGACCCGCACCGACGCACACGCTCCACACGTGGTGCAGCGGCTCGTCGGCGGCGGATCGGCCGTCGATGGTGAGAGCGGGCGTGGTGTCGACGGACAAAGACGACCTCCGTTGGTCTGGAGTGAGTGAGAGGAATCGATTCTTGCGAAAATGTTTCGCAACATGTATCGTTCGATCAGAGTAGGCATTCGGTGCGCCGCTGTCAAACTTTGTACAACGTTCGAAACGCGCGGGGGGCTGCAATGAGGTTCGACCTCGAAACATGTTCGAGGGGCTGGGCGCTGTGGTGACGCGCCCCGGCCGGCACCGCGCCACGCTCGCCGACGTGGCTGCAACGGTCGGGGTGTCGCGCGCGACCGTCTCCAAAGCCCTCAACGGCCGGGGCGACATCTCCGACGAGACGCGCGAACGGGTGCTCGCCGCGGTCGCCGAGCTGGGCTACCGGCCGACGACCGGCCTCACGCAGGGCGAGGGTCGCCGCGCGCTGGCCGTGGTGTTCGACATCCCCGCGTCGCCGTACATCGTCGGCGTGCTCCAGGGCGTGCTCGCGGCAGCCACCGAAGCGGGGGTCGACCTGCTCACTCGCCTGGCACCCGATCGCTCGTCGCGCACGCAGCGAGCCGTCGCGCGCGAGTGGGTGGCCGCGCAGCAGGCGGCGGGCGTCGTCGGGATCATCGGGCTGACGGTGTCGCGCCCCGGCGCGATCCTCCAGGCGGCGGGGAACGCGAACCTTCCGTTCGTGATGGTGGACCCCGTCGACGCTCAGGACGGCCACATGGTGAGCGTGGGCTCGAGCAACTGGGCGGGAGCGCGCACCGGCGCCGAGTACCTCCTCGAGCTCGGCCACCGGCGCATCGCGTGGGTCGGCGGTCCCGAGGCATCCGATGCCGCGCGCGATCGTCTGTACGGCTATCAGGCCGCGCTCGACGCGGCCGGGGTGGCGATCGATCCGGATCTCATCCGGTCGGGGCAGTTCGCCATCGAGAACGGCGCCGAGCACGCCCGCGACCTGCTGATGTCGGCCGATCCGCCGACCGCGATCATGGCCGGCGACGACGAGATCGCCGTCGGTGTGCTGGCGACGGCGCACGAGCTCGGCATCCGGGTGCCGGAGGAGCTCAGCGTCATGGGCTTCGACGACACGCCTCAGGCCGCGTGGACCACTCCGCCGCTGACGACCGTGCACCAGCACCTCGAGGGCATGGGCGCGATGGCGGTGCAGACCGCTCTCAGCATGGCCGAAGGTCACCCGCCCTCCTCCCGCCACGTCGAGCTCGCGACGTCGCTGATGGTGCGCGACAGTACCGCGCCGGCGTCTTCGGGCCGCTGAGCCGCGAGGCGGTGCCCGCGCCCGCGGCATCCTCTCGCCTCCTGCTCCGCGTCCGACGCGCACCGCGCTAGCGTCGAGCCATGACCGACGACATCGCCGCCCTGCTCGCCCGCGTCGAGGAGGAGGAGGCCGAGCTGGTACTCCCCCGCTTCGATCTCACGGATGCCTGGGCGCTCGGTTCCCGCATGCGCGACGCCGCGCTGGCCCAGGGCCTGCCCATCGTGATCGGCATCACGCTCGGCGAGGCGCGGGCGTTCCACACCGCGCTGCCCGGTTCGAGCGCCGACAACGACGGCTGGCTCGAGCGCAAGACCCGCGTCGCGCGCCGCTACGGGCGTTCGTCGTTCGGCGTCGGCCTGTCGTTCCGCGTCACCGGTAAGAGCTTCGACACCGAGGCGCGGCTCGACACCACGCAGTACGCCGCGCACGGCGGTGTCTTCCCGATCACCATCGCCGGCGTAGGAGCCGTCGGCACCGTCGGCGTCTCGGGTCTTCCGCAGGCCGACGACCACGCGTTCGTGGTGGAGCAGCTGCGCGCGTGGCGGGCGGACGCGTGAGGCGAAGCGGCTGAACGCAGCGCGATCGCGCTCCTGACACGGGTTGCTCGGAGCACGTGCCCCTCGGGCCGCTCATAGGCTGGGGGGATGGAGCTGGGGATCTACGCGGTCATCGCCGTGGCGGTCATCGTGGCGGTCGCCGCGTTCTCCAAGAAGCTCGGCGTGGCGGCGCCGATCATCCTCGTCGTGGTGGGCGTCGGACTGTCGTACCTCCCGGGCGTGCCCGATGTCGAGGTCCCGCACGAGATCATCCTCGACGGCGTCCTGCCGCCGATCCTCTACGCCGCGGCCATCAGCGTGCCGATCACGGATTTCCGCCGCAATCTCGGGTCGATCGCGAGTCTCTCTGTCGTCTTGGTGATCGTCACCGCGTTCGTCGCCGGTTTCCTGCTGTACTCGCTGCTTCCCGACCTGAATCTGGCGGCGGCCATCGCGCTCGGCGCGATCATCAGTCCGCCCGACGCTGTCGCCGCGACATCGATCGGCCGGCGGTTGGGGCTGCCCCCGCGGCTGCTCACGGTGCTGGAGGGGGAAGGGCTGCTCAACGACGCGACGGCCCTGGTGCTGCTGCGCTCCGCCGTCGCTGCCGCCGCCGTCGGCCTGAGCTCACCGTGGGCCGGGGTCGTGGACTTCGCGTACGCCGTGGTCGTCGCCGTCGCGATCGGCCTCGTCGCCGGTTTCGTCACCGTATGGGTGCGCTCCAAGCTGAGCGACCCGGTGCTCGACACGGCACTTTCGCTGGCGGTACCGTTCGTGGCTTTCATGCCGGCCGAGACGCTGCACGCATCGGGGGTGTTGGCCGTCGTCGTCGCCGGCCTGTACACGGGGCATGCCGCTCCCACCAAGTTCACCGCGCAATCGCGGATCAGCGACCGCATCAATTGGCGCACGATCCAGTTCCTGCTCGAGAACGGCGTCTTCCTTCTCATCGGCCTCGAGATCCGTACCCTCATCGACCACGTGGACCCGACTGTGCTCAGCGCGGGCGAGGCGGTTGCGATCGGACTACTGGCGACGCTCACCCTGATCGTCATCCGGTTCCTCTGGATCGGCCCGCTCGTCTACTCACTGGGCAAGCGGGAGGAGCGCACCGAGAAGCGCACGTACCGAGCCCTCCTGGCGCTGTACTACTACCGCAACAATCCGGTCGCGACCACGCGAGAGGCCCGCACGCGCGACCGGCTGGAGCGTGACTACGAGCGCCGGCGCGCCGACCTCGAGCAGCAGCGGCAGGAGCACATCGACTGGCGAGGCGGCATCGTGCTCGGCTGGTCCGGCATGCGCGGAGTGGTGACTCTGGCCGCCGCCCAGTCGCTGCCCGAGAACACCCCGTACCGCCCGCAGCTGATCCTCATCGCCTTCACGGTGGCCGTCGTGAGCATCGTGGTGCAGGGCGGCACACTCCCCTGGCTCATCCGCGCGCTGAAGGTGCAGGGAATCGACGCGCACGCTGACAGCAAGGAACTCGCGAGCCTGCTCGAAGACATCAGCAGCGCGGGGCTGAAGACGCTCGACGAGATCGAGACGGATGCCGCGGCCACCGCACCGATCGACCCCGACGTCATCGAGCGAGTGCGTCAGACGTCGTTCCTCAGCACCGAGGCGGCCTGGGAACGGGCCCGGACCGCGCGCCGGCCGGGCGAGATGCCGCACCAGCGGTACCGCGAGCTGCGGCTGGCGGTCGTCGACTCCGAGCGGGAGCGGCTGCTGGAACTGCGCGCGCAGGGCGTCTACTCGTCCCGCGTGCTGGCCGAGGCGCAAGCCATGCTCGACCTCGAAGAGACCCGGCTGTCGCGGCGCAACGGCGAGCATTGATCACGCCGGCGTGCCACCGGGGTCGCTCGAGAGCACGTCATCGGCCGACTCATGGCGAAACGCTCGTTCACTCTTGACCGAACGAGAGCGCCACCCGCTACGGTGGACTCGTTCCCGCAGGGCGGGACATCGCGGCGATCCGGGCGGTCCCGGGCACCGGCTCATATCCGGTTGCGTTGCGGGTTCGACTCCCGCCGTCGCGTCCACTTCGGCAGACACCTTCACCCGCGCTCTCATCGCCTCCGTGCCGCGCCAACGGTTCAGGCCCGGCAGCAGCGGTTCGCGCCCCGCGCCGGCCGTGGCTCGCTTCAGCGGTTCGCGCGGCGAGATGAAAGGCGGGCATCCCCGCGGGTCGCGGCATCCGTCCTCTTCCGACGATCTCGGACCGCGCCCACGACCGACGCGGCCGCATAGAGGAACAGTCCCCCGGCGACGACCGCGAGCACGATGGGGCGGCTCGAGCCGGTGAGCACGTTGTTCACCCAGCCGAGCAGCGGCAGGCTGTACCAGAGCACGCCGCGGATCTGCACGGGCTTCACCGGTTCGGGGTCCGGTGCGTCGTTGTTGTCGCCCTGGGTGACGAAAGTGAGCTCCCCGTCGGCGTAGGTCTTGGAGATCACCCGGTGGCTCACGACGGCAGCCTCGCCCGAGCTGATCTGGTAGGTGATGACATCCCCGACTCGGATGTCGTCGACCGGCATCGGGCGGATGACGACGAGCGTTCCCGGCGGCAGCCCCGGCTCCATCGACTGCGTGAGCACCGTCATCGCGCTGCCGCCGACCGCGAACGGCAGACCCACCACCGCGACAGCCACGCCGAGAAGCAGCACGAGAATCGACGCGCTCATTGAGACGGCGAGGTAGTGCAGAAGGCTCTGACCCTCGTCACGACGACGGCTCGCGGCGCGACGACGACTCTCGACGCGACGGAGTCTGCGCGTCGGCGCCGACCCGGTCAGGGTGGGAAGGGAGGCGGTCTGCGGCGAGACAACGGTGGTCGTCATGGGAATCGAACTCGCAAGGGTCGTGGCGGTCATGAGCAGCTGTAGCGGGGGAAGAGCTGCAGGATGTCGAGCGGGTCGATCGACCGAGAGACGGTGACCGGCGCACTGGCCGGCGCGGTCGTGCCCGAGACGACGGTCTCTTTCGCCTCGACGGCGAGCGAGTAGGTCCCCGAGCGGCTGATGTCGCCCCCGGTGAGCACGACGGAGACCGTCGCGGCGGCGCTGGTCACCGTCGCCACGGTTGCTCCCGACGCGACGTTGAAGACGCGGTACGAGAGCGCGGCGGTGTCGGCGCGGTTCGCGGGAGCGTTCCAGGTCAGGCGCACATCCCGCGTGAAGTCGACCGGCGCGCATGCGGGCGCGCCGGCGCTCGCCAGCCGGTAGGCCGACTGGGTGAACGACGCCGCGGCGGCCGACGTCGTCCAGTTCGTGCCGACGGAGCCCGAGACGCTGAACGTCGTCGTCGCGCTCTGCCCCTGCAGCGCGGCGTTCGTGCCGCCCTGCACCTGCGTCGAGAGGCATACCGTCACCGAGGCTCCGGCGGCGAGCGCCCGTGCCGCGGTCGGCAGCGTGGGCGCCGTGTCGGCCATGGTCGTCACGATCGCGTCGGACGGCGCAGTCGTTCCGCAGGTGCCGGTCCACAGCCGAAGGGTGGTTTGCTGCCCCAGGGCGGCACTGCCGGTCAGCTGCGAGCGAAGCGTGTAGCTCAACGGCGCGCCGCCGTTGTTCGCGATGGTGAGCTGCCCCGCGGCCACCGGCGAGGTGGTGCCGGCGTAGCGATACGTCGTCGTGAGCGCGCCTGTCTGAGTGACAGTCGTGCCGATGGTCGCGGACGAGACGGAAGCCGACACCGATGCGCTCGCGATCCAGGCAGCAGTCGCTCCGCCCGCGCTCCCGAGCACCGCAAGGGTGACGAGCGCAGCGATGGGGGCGAGCAGACGGCGTTTCATCGGCGCACCTGCGTGGCGGAGAGGGTGATCGTGAGGACGGATGCCGCTCCGCCGGCCGCTGCGGCCGGTGCATCCTGCGGCAGCCCGGCGCCGACGCAGAGGATCTGGGAGGCGCCGGGGGCGAGAGTGACCTGGAGGTCGGATGCGGCGCCGCCCACGCGCGTGCTCACCGTGGCAGGCACGCGACCGGCGGTGCAGTCCGCGGCGGAGACGGCCTTGCCGATGGTGACGGCAACGGCCGCGGTGAACGCGGTGGCGCCGGTGGAGCTCGTCACCGGATCGACCGTGAGCGCGAGCGGCGTGGTGCCGGTGTTGCGCACCGTGGTCGGAGCGAAGGCGGCACGGCCCGGGTAGAGGTTCGCGGCCGACAGCTGAAGGGAGGTCGCGGTCAGGCTCGCCGATCCGGCCCGCAGCGTGACAGCGGATGCCGCCGGCGCCGCGGCGGTCCAGATCGCGAACGTGCCGCCACCGGCGAGGACACCGAGCATGATCGCACCCACGGCGCCCAGCGCACCGAGCAGCAGGCGGCGAGGGGCGGCGGCACGGCGAGCGTCGCGTCGTGCGGCGAGGCGGCGGGTGCGGCGGCTCATTGCGGGATCCCTCGGTCGGTTACTGGGCGGTCGGACGACGGCCCGCCTCCGCGGAGGCGGGCCGGTCGATCACTTGACGTTCTGCGTGAGGCTGACGGTGAGCGCGTCGAGCGTGACGGCCCCGTTCATCGCGCTGTTGTTGCCGCCGACGACGTCGCCGTACGGGAAGGTGATGGTCACGGTGACCGTGACGTCCTGGCTCACGACGCCCGTGCCCGGGGTGACGGTGAACGTCGGCCCGGTCCCGCTGATCCCGGTGCCCGAGGCGCTGAGAACGGCCGAGTCGGTCAGGTAGCTGGCAAGGGCCGCGTCGGCCGGCTTGGCCGGGTCGGCAGGAGCGATCGACGAGTCGGTGAGCGCCAGCGTCGCGCTGAGGCTGTCGCCCTCGGCGCCGACCTTCATCTTCTTGGTGTAGGTCAGGACGTCGCCCGGGGCGACCGCGTAGTCGGTGATGGTGATGGGCGCGCCGTTGGCGGTCCATGTGCCTGCCGCCTGCGACGGCTCCACGACCAGGTTTCCCGACACGATCGAAGCGCCCTGAGCGCTCGCCGACGAGTTCCACGTGGCGAAGGTGCCTGCACCACCCAGGAGGAGGACGACGCCGGCGGTGGTGGCGATGGAGGCCTTGACGATCTTCTTCATGAGAGTGTCCTTCCGGGGTGTGCCCCGCTTGTTCGAGAGTGGAAGGTGCTGGCCGGCGTTCGGTTTTCCTACCGCTCCTTGAGCACGTCCCCAGTCTTGAAGCCGTACCGCAACGTTCCGAGGACTCGACGCGAGCATCACCGCAAGATCGCAACAAGGATCGCGAGGACCGCTCTCAGACGAACCGCAAGATCAGCGCAAGACGCGTGCGTGCGGCGCGCACTACGCTGTGTGGGAACGATTGCAGCCGGGTTTCGGAGGAGAGTATGTCAACTGCCGTGCGGACCGGATCACACGTGTTACCGCCGGCCGTCGGCGACTTTCTCCGCAACGAAGGCGGTCACGTCATCGACTTCACGCGCCTGACGGGGGGAGAGATCAGCAGCACGTACCGTCTCAGGACCACGAAGGGATTCAGCGCCGTCCTCAAGACCTCGAATGCCGCACCCGCGGACATGTACCTGCGTGAGGCGGCCGGCCTCGCCGCTCTGCGAGGCGTCGGCGCGCTCCGCGCGCCGGATGTCTACCTCGTGGGTCACGACCACCTGTTGCTCGAAGACCTCGGCGTCTCGGAGAAGACCGAGGAGAACTGGGAGGCGTACGGCCGGGCGCTGGCAGCTCAGCACCAGACCGTCGGCCCATGGTTCGGCTGGGCCGAAGACAACTACCTCGGCACGCTGCCGCAGCTCAACACCCCGACCGCGGACGGGCACGAGTTCTTCGCCCGCCTGCGCATCCTCCGTTATCTCGACACCCCGCGCTGCGCGGAGGCGTTCGACGGCGACGACCGCCGCGCCATCGAGGGCCTGGCCGAGCGTCTCCCCCAGCTCGTGCGCGCGCATGATCCGGTTCTCCTTCACGGCGACCTGTGGCGCGAAAACATGATCGCGCAGCAGCGTCCCGCCGCCATCGACCCGGCCGTCCACTACGGGTGGGCGACCGCAGAACTCGCGATGGTGCAGCAGTGCGGCGGCGTGCCCGACGTCTTCTTCGCGGCCTATCGGGAAGCGGCGGGAATGAAGGACGACCGCGAGTGGGCGCAGGAGCTGGATGTTCTCAGCATCCGCGAGCACCTCAGTGCCGTCGCGCACCAGGGCGACCGTGATGCCGCCGACCGGGCGCGACAGATCTCGCGCCGCTTTGGTTGAGTGCCGTTCGATACCCTCGCCGACAGCGGATGCCGCCGCCGTGGCGACCGCCCGGACTTCACGGCCGACGACCGTCGGAGCCTGTTCGTAGGATCGCAAGGTGACCACGACGACGTCCCCGATCTCCACTCGGATCGGTCAGGTGTTCATCCCCGTCCGGGATGTCCCGGTCGCGGCCGACTGGTATGCGGCGCTGCTCGGCATCCAGCCGGGCGACATCACCCACCACGGCACGATCTGCGATCTGCCCGCCGAGGGGGACGTCCGCCTCGCGCTGGATGGCAACCGCCCGGACTTCACGGCCGACGGACCACCGCGGTTCTTCTGGTGGGCCGACGACCTCGACGAAGTCCGCCGTCACCTCGAGTCGATCGGTGCAGCCGCCATCACCGAGATCACCGACATCGGCTCCGTGGCCTTCCTCCAGTTCGAGGACCCCGACGGCAACCCGCTGATGGTGTGCTCGAGCGCGCGTCACTGACTATCCGGCTGGCGGAAGAGGATGCCGCCGTCGTCGCCCCAGCGACCGCGGCACCACCGTGGGCCTCCTCCCCCGTGACGTCAAGGCCCACCCGCTCGCCGTCCGCTATGACGCGGGAACGAGCACCCGGTCGATCGTGTGGATCACGCCGTTGCTGGCCGGGATGTTGATCGCCCAGACCACCAGCCGCGGGTCGCGGAGGGCCGGCGTCTCATCGCGCAGGGTGACCCCGCGCGGCTGAACGGTGCCCCCGTTGGCCATCGTGAGAGAGCCTGCGGTGATGACCTTCACCGGGTTGAGTTTCGCGCCGGCGACCACGTGGTACAGCAGGATGTTCGAGATCTGCGCCGACGTGAACGTCGAGGTGACGGCCGCGAGCGCGTCGGCCTCGCTGGCCGGCGCGGTACCGGTGAGGTCGGTCACGAGCCGCAGGAACGCGCGGTCGTTCGGGGCGAACACGGTGTACGTCTTGCCGGCGTCCGCGAGCGCACCGTTCAGCCCGGTCGCCAGCACCGCCTGGACGAGGATGTCGTAATCCCAGGGGTTGCTGTCCGGGATTCCCCCTCCGGACGCCGCGACCGCGACGTCCACGATGGTGCCCGCGGGCGCGTTGCCGCCGTGCGCGTGCGCGGGCGCGGCCGTGAACACGAGTGCCAGTGCGGCGACCGCCGCGACGGCCAGGCGTGTCTTCTTCATGGTTCCGATCTCCTTCGATGCGATGCCGACACGGTCCGGCTGGAGGGTGTCGTGAGGGTATTCGCCCAAAACCACCGCCGCGGATGCACCCGCGCGCCACATCGGCCCGCACCGGGGCGCTCGCGGCACGCCGAACGGCCCACAGCCTGGCGACTCGCCCCGACACTGGTCAGCTGAAGTTGAGCTGCCCACGCACGATCGAGTCGCCGGAGTGTGCGGGATTGCCGTCCATCGGCTCCTGTGAGACGTCGACGAGCACGTAGTCGCGCAGGTCGACGTCTGCCGGCACGACGAACGTCCCCTTCTTGCCGTCGAGCTCCCCGAGACTCACCAGGTCCGAGGCATCCGCGGTGATCAGCCAGACCTCGCGGAAGCCGTCGCCCACCTCCGAGTCGTCGAGGGTGACCGTCAGCGTGCGTTCTCCGTCCGCCAGTTCTGTCACCTGCGCGGTCCCGCCGGCATCAGGGTGCGCGGGAAAGGCGTCCAGGATGGCGCTCGCGATCTCGACGGCCTGCGGTGGACGCACGATGTTCCACACACCGACCACCGCGAGGACGACCGCGACGCTCGCGGCCAGGGCCAGCAGCATCCGTCCGCCTCGTCGCATGCGTCGCCGCTTCGGCTGATGCCCGACGTTCACGCGCCCGCTCGTCGCGGTCGGAGAGACGTTCTCCGCATCGGAGGCGTCGACCTCCTGCGGCTGCCCCTCTGCGGACGGATGCAGTCCGGCCTCCGCCGCCGGCTGCGAGCGGACGTCCTCGACAATGCGATCCCACACCCGCTCGGGAGGCGTCTCAAGCTCGCCGAGCGTCACGGTGGAGCGGCCGACGGCGACGGTGTGCTCGAGCTCGGCGAGCTCGATCGTGCAGGCATCGCAGGTCGCGAGGTGCTCCTGCTCGGCATCCGTCAGTTCTTCTCCGATGGCGATCAGAGCGAGGCGCTCGGGGTCAAGATGCGGCATGAGACACCTCCAATCGGTCGCGCAGGCGAGTGAGACTTCGGCGGATGTGGCTCTTCACGGTACCCAGCGGCATGCCCAGGCGCGTGGCGATCTGCTGGTGGGTGAGGTCGTCGTAGAACGCGAGCCGTACGACGCGCTGCGCATCGGGCTCGAGGCGGTCGATCTCGTCGGCGAGCAGCAGGCGGTCGCCGAGGTCGAGCTCCGATGACGACGGCTCTTCGGTGACGGCGAAGCGCTGCAGCTTCTCCTGCAGCTCGCGCACGCGCCGGCGCGCGTCGAGGCTGTCGGCGATGCGGCGGCGGGTGATCGTGACGAGCCACGTCGAGAGCCGGCCCTTGGCCGGGTCGTACGACGCGCGCGAGGTCCACGCCGCGACGAACGTCTTCTGCGTCACGTCCTCCGCGTCCCCTCTGTCCCCCAACACCCGCAGCGCGAGGGTGAACACGATCGGCGACCACCGCCGGTAGATCTGCTCGAGGGCGCGCTCGTCACCGGCGGCGAACCTGCCGCACAGCTCGCGCTCTTCCTCGTCGTCCACGCGGGTTCCGCTCTGCTCGTCCGACGCCATCGCCGGCTCACCCGATCGGGGTCGCGATGGCGACCAGGTTATCCGCGTACCGGCCCGTGCGGGAGTCGAACTGTCCACCGCATGTGATCAGCACGAGATTCCTGGTGCCGGAGCGGGCGAACAGCTCCTCGACCGGCAGGTCCGCCTTCGGGTAGTACGTGACGCTCTGCACCGCGTATGAGTGCACGTCGCCCGCGGCATCCGTCACATCGACCGTCTCCCCTGCGGTCAGGTCGCGCAGCCGGCTCAGGGGACCGATCGGGTACTGCGGCGCGTCCACGTGAGCCGAGATCACGACATTGCCGTCGGATGCCACGGGGTCGGCACCGAAGCGGTACCACCCGCCGATCGCGGGGTCAGCCGGCAGCTCCATAAAGCCACCGGCTTCCACTCCGACCGGCACCACCGGCATGTCGACGTCGATGGAGACGGCGACCACCCGGACCGGCGGCACGGGTTGCCGCGCGGAGGGAGGGGTGGCCGCCGCGATCGGCACCTCGACGGCGGGCGTCGGGTGCGCCGTGGCCGTCTGCGAAGGTGCCGGCGCCGACGGGGCGGCCCCTGGGGACGGGTCGCATGCCGTCAGCGCGAGGGCGATCGCAAGAGATGCTCCGGCTCCTGCGATCGCCCTGCCCATGTCGCGGTACCTCAGCGCTGTGCCCGGCTTCGGACGGCGACGAGAGCGGATGCCGCGACCGCCGCCGCAACAGCGACTCCGCCGATCGTCCACATCCACTGCTGCGCCGCGTCGCGCTGGGCGAGCTGGCCCCCGGTACCGGAGTTCACGCCGCCGGGCGCCGAGTGCAGCCCGCCGATCGTCTGCACCGCGAGCGCGAGGTTGTCGTCTTCCAGGCTTCCCCAGGCGTACGCGATAGTGAGCACGCCCTCCTGCACGTCCACAGACGCCGGGCCGAGCACGGGATCGGTCGTCCCGGTGGCGGCGACGGATGCCTCGACCGTGCCGGCCGGCAGGTTCAGCGTCGCCTCCTGGGGGTTGGCGAGATTCTGGATCACCGCCGTTCCGCCTGCGAGCACATCGACCGCCGGCGCCGCCGCGTCATGCCGGACGGTCAGGCGCCCCTGTCCCGCCGCTGTGGGCGAGGTGACGTTGACGTACGGGGTGACGGTCGGCGAGCCGGAGGCGTTCAGGTGTGCGACCGCCGTGTAGTTCTTGCCTGCCTCGAGCGTGAGGCTCACCGGCCCGAGCACCGGTGAGCTGTCGTCGGCCGCGTCGGTCGCGGTGAGCGCTACCTCGTACGAGCCTGCCGGCAGATCCAGCGGCCCCGCCAGATCTCCCGGCTGGAAGTCGTCGAGCGTCAGCGCCCCGTTGACGTAGACGTCGACCGGCGTGTCGGGTATTCCGTGCAGCACCGAGAGCACGGCGTTGCCGCTGGTGGCCGCGGTTGCGGGGACGCCCACACTGAGGGCGGCGACGATGCCGGCGGCGATGCCCGCGAAGAGCTTCTTTCGCACAGTGTTTCTCCTTCTTCGAGCGGCCTCTCGCCGCCGTGTGAAGAGTTGTTCCGGAGGAGACTGCGTCTTGGATGCAGAGGTGAGGAGATTCTTGAGGCGCCGCGGTCGAGATGGCTGGAGCGTCGACCGGGGCCGGCGGAGCGCGGCGACAGTCGCCTCCGCACCCACGTGCGCACTCTCCGGCTCGCGCGCAGAATGGCGGCATGACAGCAGAGCAGGTCATCGTCCGCATGTGGCGAGGCACGGTGCGCAGTGAGGATGCCGACGAGTACATCGCGTACATCGAGCGCACCGGTATGAGGGAGTATCGCGAGACGCCCGGCAACCTCGACGCGTGGATGCTGACACGCGATCTCGGCGACGGGACGACCGAGATCATCACGGTGTCGCGCTGGCAGAGCCTCGATGCGATCAGAGGTTTCGCCGGCGCGGACATCGAGACCGCCGTGTACTACCCCGAGGACGACCGTTTCCTCGTCGAGCGTGACGAGACGGTCCGCCATTGGACGCAGGTGTCGTAAGTCCCGTCGATCCGCTCGACAGCGGATGGGCCAGGATGGGAGGCGTGCGCACACCTCTCAGCCGCCGACTCCTCGCGTCGAGCGCAATCGCGGCCGCACTCTGGGTTCTGTTCGCCGTTGTCCGCTGGGTCCTCTCGCAGGTTCAGGGGCCGGCTGCTCAACTCGCCGCTCTGGTGCCGGCCGTGGTGCCGTCGGGACTGATGTGGGCCGAGATCGGTGTCTGGGTGATCCTCGTTCTGGTCATCGGCGGGTTCGCCGTCGCGCTCGCGCACGTCGCGTTCACCGCGGCCGCGTCGCGGGCCGGTTCCCTCCTGGTTTCGGCCTGGTTCGCGACCATCGCTGCCGGAGCGCTCGTCGGGCTCGCCCTTGACCTCGCCGCCGTATGGGAATCCCTCGCCGACTTCGGACCGCGCGGGCTGCTGGTCGGCGAGTTCGGTGCTGCGGCAGCATCCGGGGCGCTGTGGGGGCTGGTGGTCGGGTGGATACCGAGCCTTGTCGCTCGCGCACCGGCCTCCGTGGCGGCCGGTGCAGATCAGCCGCCGTCGCCGGTGCTGCGACCGGCGTGGCCCGTGCCCGCCACAGCGGTGGCCGTGATCGCGGTGGTCATCACCGGCGTGCTCGCCGACAACGCACGCACTGCCGCCATCGAGGCTGAGGTCGCCGCGCGACAGGAGGCCGAAGCAGCTGCGACCTTCGGCGCTGTTCCCGATCCCGACGCCACAGGTGTGCCGGTGCCCGACAAGGCGAACGTCCCGTCCACCGATCTGACTCCGGAATGGTGCACGCCCGAAAAGGCGATGCTGCTGAAGGGCGAACCCGATGCCGCGACGGGACACCGCGGCCTGCCGATCCGGCTCATGAACTTCTCCGACGAGCCGTGCGTGATCGAGGGCTACCCCGATGTGGCGTTCGAAGACCAGAATCAGCACCTGCTCGCGGTGACGATCGAGCACGGCGGATCCTTCATGGCGCAGGACCCGGGACCGCAGTACATTGAGGTGCCTGCGGGCGGCTACGCGGTATCTGTCCTCGGGTGGGACGCCGCGTCGCCGCACGGAGCACTCGTCACGAAAGCCGTCTACGCGGCTCCGACCGCCGGAATGACGCGGGGCTCATGGCCGATCGAACTCGACGTCGTCGAAGGCTCGACCGTCGCCGTCACAGCCTGGGCGATCGACACCCACCCCGTACCCGCTGAGTGACATGGCCCCTGGCGGTGCCCGCGACGTTCTGCGAGCATCACGACAGGAGCGGTGACCACGCAACGAGGAGGCGCGCGATGCCCAGGGAGATCATCACCACGCCGGATGCTCCGAGCTCCGCGCTGTACAGTCAGGCGGTGCGCGCGGGGACGCATGTGTACGTCTCGGGCACGGTGGGCATGGACATGGCGACGGGAGCGCTTGCGGGCGACACCATCCAGGAGCAGACCCGCCAAGCATTCGTGAACTGCGAGGCCATCCTGAAGGCGGCCGGGGCCGGGCTCGAGGACGTCGTCGAGATCGGCGTCCTCCTCACCCGCCCGGAGGACTTCGCCGGCCTCAACGAGGAGTACGCGCGCTGGTTCCCGTCAGCCTCACCCGCACGATACGTCGCGAAGCTCGGCGTCGAACTTCCCGGCATCCTCGTGTCCATTCGTATGACCGCCGTCACCGCGTAGTTCGCGACTCCGGGGCCGTGATCGCGGCCCCGCAACCAGAGGCGGCCGATTCGATCGAACGGTTACCGGGCTGGCCACGTTGACGGAATCCGGCCGTCTGGTGCCAGCTCAACGAGGCCTTGAACCGGGCTGATGGTTCTCCAGCCAGCCTCGTCTCCGACCAAGAACAGCGCTGATGCGCCGTGCCGAACGGCGGCCCCGAGCGGATCCTCGTCGCCGAGGTAGGGGTCCGCGCTCGAGCCGCACGCCGACGGCGGCGAAAGAACCTCGACGTGATCGGGCCCATCGCCCTTGCGCCATTCGGTGACAGCGACGGACCAGACGTTCGCGCGTGCGCCATTGAAGTCCGTCGTCGAGACCTTCTCGACGACGCGGCCGATGACGACAGCCTCCGCGCTCTCGGCTGCATCGTTCGGGGTCTCGTACCCCGCCCAGCCCGGACACCCCTGTGCGTAGACGCAGCCGGCCAGAGCCGGCACCATACACAGCAGCGCAACAGTGGCGGCCAGCACTCGCGTCGGTCTCATGCGCCAATGGTGGCGCACAGCCGGCTCGGAGGTGAAGCGAGCACGAGGATGAGGACGATCAAGGCGCATGTCGGCTCGCCGTGAGTGTTACCTTCGCCTCCATGCGCGCTGAAGACGATCAGACACGGGCTTCCCGCGCACGGTCTCAACGACCTGACCTCGAGCTCTTCCTGTGGGTGTTGCTGCCTGTGATCCTCGTCGTCGTCCATATCGGGCAGATCTTCGAGCAGTTCAGCACCGTCGGCTGCGAGGGAATCTGCGACCTGGACTTCAGCCTGGGCGCCCGTGCCGCTTACCCCTGGGAAGTCGCCGCTTCTGTCGGCATTGCGCTCCTATTGGCTGTGGTTCTGCGTCTGACCGGCAAGGTCACCTACGTAGCTCCGCTCGCCGGAGTCGTTCTCGTCTTGTCATCCGCGATCATCACCAGTCTTCTGTTCCACGCAGGGTTGGCCCCGATGTACGAGCGCAACGCACGGATCGCGCAGGGATATGCTCCCCCGGCGCCCGCACCGCCCATCCCGGATCCGACCGGCAGCTGGGGGACGGGTGCAGAGGGGGCGCCCTATCTGGTGTTCTCCTCGGATGGGACGTTCGCCGGAAACGACGGCTGCAATGACGTGAACGGCCAGTGGACGCAGAATCCTGACGGGAGGGTCATGTTCAGCACGCTCACGGCCACCGCGAACGTCTGCGACGGCGTCGACACCTGGCTGAGCGAGGGACGCTCGGCGACGGTTGCGGACGACTTCCTCTATATCAACGGCAGCGCCGGCTCACCCATCGGCGGCCTGCCGCCCGCTCCGTGAACACGGACGCTCGCTCACGTCGAAGCCGATTACGAACGTTGGTTTGTATCGGGTAGCGGCCCCTCTGGACAACGACGGGGACACCGCCGAGATCTACCCGGATAGGCTCGCCGAATGACCTTCGAAGCCGACGGCGCGGGCACCGGTACAAACGGCATCCACCGCACGGTCCTCCCCTCCGGGCTAATCGGCAATGCGGCACGATCGCTTGTCCTCGCAGCTGGGACCGGCGCCCTGTGAGCGTGCACCTCGTCGGCGGCGGTGCGACCACGGCAGCCGATGCCCCGCTTCACGCACCGTTCGTGGCAGAAGCGAAGTCGCGCGCAAATCTCGCGGGCCGCGCGCGGCCGCGCATCGCCGTGATCTCACTGCATCCTGAGGCCGAGGAGAAGGCGACGGCGCTGGGCGAGCTTCTCAGCGAGGCCGCAACCGACGCCGGCATCGACGTTCATTTGACCGCGGGGCGCGCGGGCGAGCCGATCAGATTCGACGCGATCGCCGAGGTCGACGGCATCGCGGTGGGCGGCGGCGTCGTCGAGGACGTTCGCGCCGGCCTCGAGCCGTTGTTCGGCGAGCTGCGCAGGCTGGTAGCCGACGGGGTGCCCTACCTCGGCGTCTCCGCCGGAGCGATGATCGCGGCGGAGGGCTCCCTCGGAGGCGGCTCGCGCATCGGCGGCGTGGTCGTCTCGCCGGAGGACCCAGACGAACCGGGTGATGAGCTGCAGATCCAGGCCGGCATCGGGCTCGTCGACGTGACCATCGAGGTGCACGTGGCCCAGCGCGGCATGCTGTCGCGGCTCGTGGCGGCCATCGAGGCCGGGCTGATCACGGGCGGGCTCGGCATCGACGAGCGCACCGTTCTGATCGTGGGTGATGGTGAGCTTCGGGTCGAGGGCGAAGGCAGTGTCTGGCGGGCGCTGCCGACGGATGGCGGCGTGCTGGTCTCCACGATAGGCAGGTGAGAAGCCGCGACTCCCCCGGTTCTGTTCCCCTCCTCACTCCGCCGAGCACATCTAGCGCGCTGCGGACGCGGCATCATACGATCCGGTCAGATCGATCCCGTCGGAGGAGGCCGTCAGTGACGCAACACACACTCGAGCTGCCCGAAGTCGACCTGGTCTACGACATCCACGGACCGGTGCCAACCGCGGACGGTCGTCGACCCCTGATGATGATCGGCCAGCCGATGGACGCGAGTGGGTTCCAGGCACAGGTGCGGCTCTTCGGGGATCGCACGGTCGTGACCTACGACCCGCGGGGCCTGGGCAGAAGCACGCGCAAGGACGGCCGGGTCACGAACGACCCGGAGACGCAGGCGGAAGACGTCCACGCGATCATCGAAGAAATCGGCGTCGGCCCGGTGGACATGTTCGCCAGCAGCGGCGGGGCGGTGACTGCGCTTGCGTTGGTCACGGCGCACCCGGATGACGTGTCCATCCTGGTCGCGCATGAGCCACCGATCGACGCCGTGCTGCCCGACGCGGAGGCGGTTCACCGTGCGCGTGAGGCGTACACCCAGGTGTATCAGGACAAGGGCTGGGGCGCCGGGATGGCCGCCTTCATCGCGATGACCTCGTGGGAGGGTGAGATCACCGAGGACTACCTGGCGCAGCCGGTGCCGGACCCGGCGGCATTCGGGATGCCGACAGAGGACGACGGCAACCGGGATGACCCGCTGTTGTCGGACCGATCGTGGGCGGTGCCCCTCTACCAGCCGGATCTCGAGGCGTTGAAGGCTTCCCCGACCCGCATTGTGATCGCGGTCGGAGAGGAGTCGATGAACGTCTACACCGGCCGGACCGCGATCGCGCTGGCGGAACGACTGGGCCAGCAGGTGACGGTCTTCCCCAGCCACCACGGCGGCTTCATGGGCGGCGAGTTCGGATACGCCGGCCAACCAGAAGCCTTCGCCGCCAAACTCCGCGAGGTGCTCGACCAGGCCTAGTACCGCTCTGGCCGGGGCTTCGGTCTGTTCTCCGGCGGCGACGCGCCGCCGGCGTTCGGGAACGCGCTGTCGGAACGCTTCGCTGGGTCAGTGACGCTGATCGTCAGGTTCTGTGAGATCGATGTACGCGTCGCGCTGGGGATGTGCGTGGGCGTTGTCCGCCGGCGGCACATCGTGAGGAAGTGCCAGTGCGCTTGAATCCGCCTCGCCATACGGGACGATCTGCACGGTGACGGAGTCCCAGCGGTACAAGGTCGTTCCCGGTGGCGGGCTTTGCGAGGTGATGTAGTACAGCCCGGGCCACGCGAGTCCAGCGATCGGTGGTCCGTCTGTATCCGGGTTCGCGAGCGTCACACCTGCGTCATTGGCCACATCCCGACCGACATGAAAGGGAAGCCCGACGACGTCGGGTACGGTCACTCGATCAGCGAAGCGCTCCGCCACGGACCCGACGTTACGCGCGAGCCGGTCTCTTCGGAACGCCTCTGCCGGTCAAACGCGATCGGTGAAGGCCACGGGTTTACCGGCGGCGCGGGCATATGCGATCTCTCTCGCCGTGGACTCCCCGACATACCCGCCGGGATTGACCACGAGAACCCGATCAGCCAAGTCGATCTTCCGCAAATGCAGCGCGCCCAGAAGGGTCTTCTGCTCCTCTGAGAAAGCCCCATCTGCTTCGCTCGGAGCGAGCACAATAACCCCCGCGAAGGTCAGATCGCGGTTCGCCGCGCGCATCTCGTCGGCGAACCGAGCAGAGCCGCAGATACAAACGATTTCGGGTCGCTCGAGCACGGCTCAGTCTTTCACTGAGCGGAAGGTCGAAGGGAAGACCACTTCCGGTACCAGCGGTTGGCCCACTCGATCGCGCCGGGGTGTGGCTCACACGCACGAGGGTCGGCGTCGCCTCGACTCGATCGGCGCCAGGGGGTACGCCGTAACCGACCGCAGGCCTCCCCGCTCCTAGTCGTCGAAGATTCCGACGGACTCCGACAGACGGAGAACTTCGTCCTCGCTGAGCTCGAGGTTCGCCGCCTGAGCCGAGTCGGTGATCGATGCCGCGCGCCGCGCTCCCGGGATCGGGATGACGTGCGGGTCCAGGGCGAGTTCCCACGCCAGGACGGCCTGCTGCGGACTGACGCCGTGCGCCTCGCCGACCTCGCGGAACGCTGAGTAGCGGTCGCCGACGCGGGTCGCGCCGCCGCCGGTACCGCCGAGCGGACTCCACGGCAGGAACGCGATCCCGTGCGTCGCGCAGAAGCGCAGCTCATCGATGCTGCCCGGGTGCTTGGGCGAGAACTCGTTCTGCACGCTCGCGAGGTTGCCCTCACCGAGCACGTCGATGGCGATCTGGATCTCCTCCACGCTGGCATTCGAGATGCCGACGGCGCGAACGAGCCCCTCCTCGCGCAGCGCGCCGAGGCCCTTCATGATGTCGGCGTACACCCGCGTGCGGTCCGGACGGTGGTACTGGTAGAGATCTATCTGGTCGACCCCAAGGATCGCGAGCGACTTCTCAGCGGCCGCGCGCAGGTATTCCGGCGAGCCGTTGCGGCCCTTGCTGCCGTCTTGCTCGAGCACGATGCCGCCCTTGGTCGCGACGAAGATGCTCGACGCGTCGCCGTCCCAGGTGCGCAGAGCTTCGGCGACGATCCGCTCGTTGTGCCCCATCTCCTCACCGTCCGGCGCGTAGATGTCGGCGGTGTCGATCAGGGTGACGCCCGCGTCGAGCGCGGCGTGCACGGTGGCGACGGCATCCTCGAACGACGGGTACTTCTTGTCGTTGTTCATGGACATGGGCATGGCCCCGAGGCCGATCGCCGAAACCTGTCGTCCCGCCAGCGTGCGCTGCTTCATGGCATCTCCTTCTCGCATGGGATCCAGCCTGCCATCTGCTCGCCCGGCGCCGGGACCCGTTGACGCCTCCGCCGTGCGCTGGGATCCTTGCGGCATCACTAAGGCGCTCTGGGGACGAGGTGGTCAACGTGGCGATATCGAGTCGTGCCGTCGCAGCGAAGTCGGCGGTGGATATCGTGACCACCTTTCTCGCCCGCATCCAGGCTCTCGCCGGCGACCCGGACGCACTGGATTTCACCTTCGGCAACCCCCACGAGATGGCGCTGCCCGGGCTCTCTGCCGCGCTGCGCGAGCAGGTCGAACCGCGGACGGTCGAGTGGTTCGCCTACAAGACGAGCGAGCCCGAGGCGCGCGAGGCGGTCGCCTCGGGCCTTCGCGCCCAGCTCGACCTGCCGTTCGAACCGGACGACATCGCAATGACGCAGGGAGCGTTCGGCGCGTTGTCGCTCGCCTTCGCAATGCTGGCGGATGCCGGCGACGAGGTGGTCATCCCGGTGCCCGGTTGGTTCTGCTACGAGCCGATGCTGCACGCAGCGAACCTCGTACCTGTGCGCGCCGAACTCGATCAGACGACGTTCGACCTCGACGTCGACGCCATCGCCCGGGCGATCACGCCGCGGACGCGCATCGTCGTGGTCAACTCCCCCGCCAATCCCACCGGTCGCGTGTACCCGAAACAGGCATGGGATGACCTGGCGGCCGTGCTGGACGACGCCGTCGTCCGGCACGGGCACCGCATCTGGATCGTCTCGGACGAGCCCTACCGGCGCATCCGCTTCGACGGCATCGAGTTCACCAGCCCCGCCGCCTCGTATCCGTGGACCGTCATCGACTACAGCTACGCCAAGGTCCTGCTCGCGCCCGGTCAGCGCGTCGGCTATCTGGCACTCTCTCCGCTCCTGCCGCCCCGTGAGCGCGCCGAGCTGCGCGAGGCGCTCATGCCGATCGGCCTCGCCATCGGCTGGGGCTTTCCCGACGCGATATCGCAGTACGCCGTTCCTGCGCTGGAGCATCTGTCGATCGACTTGCACGAGCTCACGCGGAAGCGCGACAGGATGTACGACGCGTTGACGGATGCCGGAATCGACGTCACCCGCCCCGAAGGCACCTTCTATCTCTGGGGTCGGGCCCCAGGCGGCGACGGCCAGGCATTCTGCGACGCGCTGGCGGAGCGCGGCGTCTTCTTCATGCCCGGCACGCTCTTCGATCAGCCCCATCACTTCCGCGTCTCGCTGACCGCGACCATGCCGACGATCGACCGCGCGCTCCCCACGATCCTCGAGGTCGCCGCCGCCCTCGCTCACCCCGGTCGTTGAGCGAGCGAAGCCCCGGTCGTTGAGCGAGCGAAGCGAGACGAACCGCCGCGCCCCCCGCTCGTTGAGCGAGCGAAGCGAGACGAAACGCCACATGCCTCACCGCATCAGCGCTCCCCCTCGATCAACGCCTCGAGCCCGTCGAGCACGCGCGCGAGGCCGAACTCCCACGAACGCTCGTCGCTCCACGCGGAGCCCTGCGCCTCCCCCGCCGCGGCGCCGACGCGCACGGCGCGCGGATACACCGATGGGTCGAAGGCCCGCTCGAGGATCGGCTGATTCGCCGCCCACCACTCCGCATCGCTCATCGCCGTGTCTGTCGTCGCGCGGCGCGCGTCGTGCGCGGCGCGGCAATGCGCGTGGACGAAGCCCAGCACGAAGGTCAGTGCGGCGTCGGTGTCGACATCCGCCAATCCCGTGCCGTCGAACGCGGCCAGCTCGTGCTCGTACTTCGCCATCAAGCCGGGGCCGAGAGGCGGGCGACTGAGGGCGGCGACCTCGGTCATCCAGGGATGGCGGGTCAGCAGCATCCGGTTCGCCTCTGCGATCGTCGTGACGCGCTCGCGCCACGCCTGCGCACCCGACTCGGGACGGTCCATGCGGGCGTAGAGCGCGTCGACCATGAGGTCGAGCAACTCGGGCTTGCCGGGCACGTACGTGTAGACCGACATCGGTGAGATGCCGACCTTCTCGGCGACCGCGCGCATCGTGAGCGCGGCGAGACCCTCGGCGTCGGCGAGCGCGAGTGCGGCATCGACGATCTGCTGCACGGTCACCGACCGCGCGGGGCCCTTGCGCCGCTGTCCGACGGGCGTGCCCCACAGCAGGGCGAGCGTCGTGCTGGGTTCACCCGATCCTGTCCGGTCCGCAGTCATGGAATCCATTGTTGCACCATTTCCCCGTACGCTGTACATTGTACGACGTACGGTGTTAATTGCACCGAGCACCACCACGCGACCGATGCACAGGAGGACCGCATGCACATCACCGATTCCGCGATCTCGCTCAACGTCACCGACGTCGAGGCCTCGGCCGCGTGGGTACAGAAGCACCTGGGGTTCCGCGTCGCCATGGAGGCCGACGGGTTCTCATCACTGTCGCACCCGGAGGCGGGGTTCAACCTCATCTACTTGCGGACGGGGCTCTCGACGTTCAAGCCCGAGTCGATGGCCGGTCACGCCGGTGGTCTGCTCGTGGTGTTCACCGTCGACGACATCGATGCCGACTACGCGCGTCTGCGCGACGCCGGGGTCGAGATCGTCACGCCGATCGAGACCGAGCCGTGGGGCGAGCGCTACTTTCAGATGGCTGACCCCAACGGCGTGATCTATCAGCTCGTACAGTGGGTGACTCCCGCCGACGAGCAGCCCTGATCCCGTGGGGCGGCGGGCCGAAGCCCGTCGCCCCACGCTCGTTGAGCACGCGACGCGAGACGAACGCCCCCGGTCGTTTAGCGCTCCCCGTCCCGGTCGGCGAGCGAGCGAAGCGAGACGAAACGCCCGCCCGGCGTTCCCGAGCGCCTGATCAGAGGACTGCAACGTTCGCTATGGTGCTGAGGTGCTTCCCTCGGACACCGCGAGACTCCACTTCCGCCGGATGCTGCCGACCGACATCGACGACATGACTGTGCTCTTGGGCGATCCCGAAGTGATGCGGTTCTACCCCGCACCGAAAACGCGCGAGCAAGCCGCTGCCTGGATCGCGTGGAACCAGCGCAACTACGCAGAGCACGGTTACGGGCTCTGGATCATCGAGACGCACGAGGGCAACTTCGTCGGAGACTGCGGGCTGACGTGGCAGGAAGTCAACGGCGTCAAGAAGCTCGAGGTGGGGTACCACGTCGCCCCGCGGTGGCAGGGCCAGGGCGTGGCATCCGAAGCTGCGGCCGCGTGCCGCGATTTCGCGCGCGACCAGGTCGGGGCACGGGAGCTGATTGCGATCATCCATCCAGACAACCGCGCCTCCGAGCGAGTCGCGGAGAAGATCGGGATGCAGCGGATCGAGGACGATCAGCCGGCGAGCGGTTCGCGCCGGATCGTCCTGAGCATGCAGCTCTAGCAAGGCGTTCTGCGGCAGCCGCGCCCCTCACTGCGAGGAGCGCGCCGCGAGCTTCGATCACCCACCGATCCGGACTTCGTCACTCCTCCTCGGCCGGCAGGCTGTGCCAGATGTCGAATGCGACCGCGGCGGCATCGTCCGTGTCACCCGCGGCGAGCAGCCCGATGAGTTGATCGTGCCCGTCGACGGATGCCTGTCCGTCACCGCGAAAGCGTGACCGTTCGGCGCGCCGCACCACGGGCGCGAATTGGTCGAGCACGGCCTGGACAGCGTGATTGCCCAGCGCCGTGACCGGGATGCGATGCAGTTCCTCATCTGCGTCCATGGCTGCCTCGATGTCGCCGGCGCTCAGCGCCCGCGCGAAACGGTCGTTCGCTGCCCGCATGCGCACGATGTCGTCATCGGTCAGCTTGCCGGCGACCCCGCGAACGGCCAGCTGATGCATCGCCGCAATCACATCGCGCGCATCGCGCACCGCTTGCGCGTCGATCTCGCTCACCGTGGTCGACCGGCCGGGCACGGCCACAACGAGCCCGCTCGCTCCCAGCCGCAGGAGCGCTTCTCTGATCGGGGTCCTGCTGACCCCCAGCCACGCGGCCAGTTCGGCGTCTTTGAGCTGCTCGCCCGGCAGGAATGTCCCATCGACGATGGCGTCGCGCAGCCGCCGGTACACATCGTCGCGGAGCAGCGAGCGGTCGACGGCTGAAGCGTTCTGAGGAACCGGCATGCAATATATTGCACACCTTCCCCCACCTCTTGCAAGTCGACGGTGAGGAGTGCATCATGCAATATATTGCACATCGCGTGCGTTAGACAGAACACCAACGTCAGCCGGGCTTTGCCCGCAACAGAGAGGAACACCCATGTCCACCACCACAGACCAGCCCATCAAGAACGTCGTTCTCGTCCACGGCGCCTTCGCCGACGGATCGGGGTGGCGCCGCGTGTACGACCTGCTCACGGCACGAGGCTTCCATGTCTCGATCGTGCAGAACCCGCTCACGTCGCTCGCCGACGACGTCGCCGCGACCACGCGAATGCTCGACCGGCAGGACGGTCCGACGATCCTCGTGGGCCACTCGTGGGGCGGCACCGTCATCACGGAGGCCGGAACGCACCCGAACGTTGCCGGCCTCGTGTACGTCTCGGCCCTCGCTCCGGACGCCGGCGAGACCACCGCCCAGCAGTACGAGGGCTTCCCTGCCACGCCCGACTTCGTCATCGACGTGGGCGCCGACGGCTTCGGATTCCTGAACTCCGAGAAGTTCCAGGCGGGCTTCGCGGCCGACCTCGACGATGCCGACGCGGCGTTCCTGCGCGACACGCAGGTGCCGATCAACATGTCAGTCTTCGAGTCTCCGGTCTCGGTCGCCGCGTGGCGCGACAAGCCCACGTGGGCCGTCATCGCTGCAGACGACAAGTCGTTCGACCAGGCGATGCTGCAGCACATGGCTGCGCGCATGGGCGCCGAGGTCACCAACGTGCCCGGCAGCCACGCGCTCTTCATCACCCAGGCGGCCACCGTCGCCGACGTGATCGCGACGGCCGCCGAGAACATCGGCGACGTGCGCTGACGATGAATCAAGCCGGGGTCGGTTCTCGCTCATCCGCGAGGCCGACCCCGGCCCCGTCACACTGTGAGCTCGGACCTCAGTGGTTGTCGCCGGAGACGTCGATGAGCACCTTGCCGACGGCGCCCTGTTCGGCGGCGTCGTGGGCCGCGGCCGTCTGCTCCAGCGGGAACCACGTGAGCGGCAGGCCGGCCGGCTCGCCGACCGGCAGCGCGCCATCGCGCAGTGCGGCGGTGATGTCTTCGGCGGCAGCCGAAAGCGCGGCATCCCCCACGGTGTACAGCAGTACCCCCTGGATCCTCACGTTCTTCGCGAACGTCGACCAGACCGGGATGGCGGCATCCCCACCACCGTCGGTGGCGTAGTACGCGATAGAGCCGTGATTGGCGATCACCTGGACGTCGAGGGCCGCGTTGCGAGCGATCGCCACCTCGACGATGTGGTCGACGCCGTTGGGGGCGAGCGCGGTGATCTGGTCGGCGGTATCCGTGTCGCGGTAGTTCACGGCGTGGTGGGCACCCGCTGCCTTGGCGAGAGTGGCCTTCTCGCCGCTCGAGATCGTGGCGATCACGGTCGCGCCGGCCCAGACCGCGAGCTGGATCGCGGCGTGGCCGACGGCACCCGCTCCCCCGGCTACCAGCACAACGCGGCCGTCGAGCGAACCCGGCGAAAGCCGCGCAGGACCGAACTCATGCACCGTGAGCGCCCGGTGCGCCGTCATCGCCGGCACGCCGAGGCTCGCGGCGACGTCGAAGCCGACTCCCTCGGGCAGCTTCACCGCTCGCTCGGCGGGGACGACCGTGTACTCCTGCGCCGTGCCCGTGGGGCGCTCGTGCTGGGCGAGGTACAGCCACACCCGGTCGCCGACAGCGAGGTTCGTGACGCCGTCACCGATGGCGTCGACGACACCGGCGCCGTCCTGGTTGGGCACGATCTCGTCGAACACCGGACGCGAGCCGCCTCCCGCGCGGGCCTTCCAGTCCGTGGGGTTCACGCCTGAGACGGTGACCTTCACGCGGACCTCGCCGGGGCCTGGAGTGGCGGGCTCACGCTCCACGAGCGAGAGGACGGACGAGCTGCCGGTACGGGAGTAGACGATCGATCGCATGTGAGGGGGAACGCGGGAGAAGGGCGGGGCATTTCCGGGGACCCCGAGGGCCCGGGTGAGTGGGGGATGGTCGGGACGTTTCGGCTCGCTCCGCTCGCTCAACGACCGGAGGCAGGAGTTGGGGATGGTTGCGAGCGTTCGGCTCGCTTCGCTCGCTCAACGACCGATGGGCGAATCATTCCCAGGTCATCGCTTCTTTGTCTGAATGTCGGAGGTACCTGGGATCCTTGAGATGTGAACATCCTCACCGACATGCGCGAGCGGCTCGACCGCGTCGCGACATGTGAGGAGCTGGATGTCGACGCCTCAGAACTGCCCGTGACCGCCGTGCGGCTGAGTGATTCGTCGCTGATGGAGCTGCTGGCCGATATCGCCGCGATCGCGAACGACGCGGAGCGGTTCCAGGCCGTGCTCGCCGGAGTCGCGGCTCAGCGTTCAGCCCGGGATCGCGGGCACTCCGGTCTCGCCGCCGTTCAAGGGCATGCCACCCCTGCGTCGCTGATCCAGGCGATCACCGGCGGCACCAAGGCGGAGGCGAACCGCCACGTGCGGATGGGTACTGCCCTGTTGCAAGAGCTGGATGAGGCGACGGATGCCGTGGCCGCCGGTGGGGCGTCAACGCCCGGGTCCGATGGGGCGTCCGGTGGCGAGGGCGCCGAGCCGGGCGGGGTGCATCCGGTGCCGCTCGCGGAAATGCCATGGCACGCACCCCTTCGGTCGGCGCTGCTGGACGGGCGGATCACGTCCGCGCAGCACGACGCGATCCGGCGCGGCCTCGGCGAGCCGCGTGTCGAGGAGGCGGCCGATCCCGCCGGAGCCGCCGTGCGGGAGGCGTGGTCGCTCGCGGCGGAAGGGCTCATCACCGAAGCATCGTCGATGCCGGCAGAAGAGCTCGCCAAACGAGCACGCACGGTGCGTGACCTGCTGGACCCTGTCGGCGCCGAGGAAAGGTACGCACACCGATTCGAGGCCCGTTCGTACCGCATGTGGGTCGACGGTGAGGGCCAGCACCGTGCGAGTATCGCGTTCGACGACGAGATGGGCCTGTGGGTTCAGTCCATGCTCGATGCCGCACTGCGGCCGCGGCGAGGCGGACCACGGTTCGTCACCGAAGACGAGCGCCAGCAAGCCGATGAGCTCGTCGCCGACCCGCGGACCAACGAGCAGCTCGCGTACGACCTGTTCGTCGACGTGATGCGTGCCGGCGCGCTGGCAGACGCGTCAGCGGTGTTCGGTGCGCGCCAACCGGGTGTGCGCATGGTCGTCGTCAAAGACGCGGCCGGGCGCCGCGACGCATTCGGACACCTCGTGGCAACCGGTCACGCCGAAGACGGCGGCGCCTCTTTCCCAGGCTCGGTCATCGACCGCAACATCTGCGCGAACGGCTCGATCGACGTCGTCGTTGACGCGCAGGGCAATCCGCTCGACCTCGGGCGCGAGGCCCGGCTCTATTCAGGCCGGCAACGACTGACGCTCGCGGTCCGCGATGGCGGATGCCGCTGGCCAGGGTGCGGCCGACCGCCCGCGTACTGCGAAGCCCACCACTGCGACCACTTCGTCGAGCATGAGGGCCGCACCGACATCGACCGCGGTGTGCTGCTGTGCCGGTTCCACCACATGCTGCTCCACAACCGCGGCTGGCGGATCACCCGCGACGGACGAGGGCCGTTCGTCCTCCATCCGCCGCCCGGCGAGGGCGCGCCGATCATCCTCGAGTCCAAAGCCGCCTGGAAGTGGGCCTGGGATCCCCCACCGCCGCCCGAACGAGCCGGCTGGCGCGCCGCCTGACGGGGTGACGTGGCCGCACGGACGCGCCGCCTGATCGGCGAAGACTCGCGCGGGAGATCACCCCGCATTTCGAGCCCCGCTCGTCACGCCCCTCGGCATCAGCGGCCGCCCGCACCGGCCATTCCGTTCCCAGTCGTTCCGGACGTGGTCGGCGCGGTCCGCGTGTCAACGCGCACCGTGAGCTCGCTCGCATACCCGCCCGAGACGCTGCCTCTGAAGGTGCCCAGCTGCAGCTCCCCTCCGTCGTCGCCGAAGACGTTGTCATTCGCGAGCGAACCCACGTCGGCGAGGTTGTGCAACGACCCCTCGTAGCCGGCGACGGCGTAGACCTCTTCACTGATGTCGCGATCGAACGCCAGCTGCGACGTCGCGATCGCGTTCGACGAATCGGTGACCGACTCGAGGTCGGGATACACCTCGAAGTGGATGTGCGGCCACCTTCCCGAGTAGCAGCCGGGATAAATCGACGTGAAGGTCACCTTTCCCGAGGCATCCGTCACCTGTACACCCCGCAGGAAGGTCTCATTCTCGACGCCCTCGGAGTACATCGAGTACCGACCCTGCGCGTCGCAGTGCCACGCGTACACCGCGACGCCCGCGAACGGCACGTCGCCGTGCGCCATATCGAGCACCGTGAAGGTGAACGTCAGCGGCACACCCTCTGCAACCCCACCACCGTCGATGCTGGAACGGATGTCGCTCCGGACGACTCCCGACTGCGCGAGCACATCGGGCCCGTTGGAACCGTCACCGGGGTACGGGCCGGCCGTCTCGCCGGGGATCTCGTCGCCGGACGATCCACTCGACGAACCCGAGGACGACGGAGTCGGACTGCCGGTCGAGGCGGTCGACGCGGACGCGCACGCCGCGAGCAGAAGGGCACCTGCCCCGATGCCGACCAGGCCGAGCACCCGCCGGCGCGACACGAGCGTCCGCAGGTCGAAGGCCGCACCCTGATCGACGACCTCCTCATCGGGCCGATCGAGTAGACGCCCCTCGTACGCGGGCCCCTGCGGCGTCTTGTCTGGTTCGGGGATGCGGCTCACGGGTCACTCCTCACAGATGG
This sequence comes from Microbacterium timonense, assembly GCF_900292075.1. Lineage (GTDB taxonomy): Bacteria > Actinomycetota > Actinomycetes > Actinomycetales > Microbacteriaceae > Microbacterium > Microbacterium timonense. The sequence goes on along the minus strand of NZ_OLMV01000007.1, from coordinate 55,480 downwards.
GATACGTGCTCCCAGCGTGGAATGCCGACGAAGGCGCGGGCTTTGGTGCGACTATGCGGTTGCTATGGCGCGCTCGGCGTTCGCCGCAACCGCAGCAACAGCTCCGCCGCGACGTATCGCGCCCTGCCCAAGGTCGAACGCGGGTCGTATCCGAGATCGCGAGTGAGCGCCTCGTGGCGAGCCTGCACGGTGGAATGATGCATACCGAGAGCAGCCGATGCTGCGCGCAGACTCTCATGCCTCACCACCGCATCGAGCACCTCCCGCGAGCGCTCGTCAAGCGACTCGAGCACGCGAACGTCGTCAGGCGGAGCGGCCGGATCGAAGCCCCGCACCACCAGCAGTAGAGCTCCGAGGTCGCCGGCATCCACGATGGGATGCGCTGGACCGGTGAGCCGCAAGGCCGTGGTCGCGGCATCCCACGACTCGGGCAGGCGGTCGGCGCGCACCCAGAGACCGACGCCTGCGCGCGTCGGGAGCGGCCGGCCACCCTCGTCGACGAGCGCCCGGACCATGCTCGCACCGGCAGCCATGGGTACGGAACCCGGCTCGGTCGCCTCCAGCGGGATCGCGATCGCTCGTACCCGTGCCGCGGGGTCGATGCGCAGACGCGCCAGCGCGCCCACACGCTCGGGGATCGGGCTGCCGCTGTCGACGGCGACCTCGATCGCAGCCTCGGGCTGGTGACGGGCGACGGTCAGCGTTACCGCGAGCGCGAGACGCTCGACCACCATCTCGTCGTTGACCAAGTGGTCGGTGCCGCGCTCGAGCCACACCTCACCGCCGACGATCTCGCGGCGCGGCGATCGAACGGGCGCCTCGCCTTCCACGCGCCGGCCGCCTGGCTCGCGTCGGTGGATTCGCTCGCGCAGCCGCACGCCGGCGGTCACCCCCGACAGCGTCGCCGCGGCGCGCAGCAGTGCCTCGATGCCCGCACCGGCTCCGACGAGCGCGTCGAAGTACGTGATCACCTTGAGCGTCTCGCTCGCCTCGGGATCGAGCGCCGTGAGCCGCCCGACGAGCTCCTGCATCAGCCTCCACCGCCTCGGAGCGTTCTACGGCGAAGCCCCGCGCTCACCCTAACTGTGCGGGCGAGCGCGGGGCTACAGAAGGGCTCGGCTACGCGCCGAGGATCCGGGCGACCCACGCGTCACGGGCAGCGGTCATCGCCTGCGCGAGAGCGGTGTGCGGGGCCATGATGTCGAACCCGTGGAATCCGCCGGGCCACACGTGCAGTTCGGCCTGCACACCCGCGTGCCAAAGCGCGGTGGCGTAGGCGACGTCCTCGTCGCGGAACACCTCCGCGGAACCGCAGTCGATGAACGCCGGTGGCAGGCCCGACAGGTCAGCAGCGCGGGCGGGGGCAGCGTAGATCGAGACGTCGTCGGTGCCGCGGCGCTCACCGAGCAGCGCACTCCAACCCGTGAGGTTGCTCGTGCGATCCCACACGCCGATCCCATCGATCTGCGCGGTCGACACGGTCGCGTCGCGGTCGTCGAGCATCGGGTAGATGAGCACCTGGCCGGCGAGCGCGGGCCCCTGTCGATCGCGCGCGAGAAGTGCGGTGCCGGCGGCGAGGCCCCCACCGGCGCTGGCACCCGCGATGATGAGGCGCTTCGGGTCGATGCCGAGCTCGTCGGCGTGGTCGGCGGTCCACACGAGACCCGCGTAACAGTCCTCGACCGGGTACGGATCGGGAAACTCGGGCGCGAGCCGGTACTCGACGGTCACCGCGACAGCATCATGCTGCACGATCCACGGCAGGATCTGACCGAGCCCGACGAAGCGGTCGCCGATGATCATGCCGCCGCCGTGCGTGTGATAGATCCCCGGACCGACACCGGCGCGACCGACGCGGCGCAGCACCGTCACCTCGATCTCACCGCCATCGTGACCCGCAATCGTGTGATCGGTGCGCTCGACGCCGGCCTCGGCGAGTACCTCGTCGACGCTGACCGCGATCGGAAGTCCCTGCCGCATCGCCGGGATCATCTCTGGCGTGATCGACGGCGGCATCTGATCGGCCAGTACGGCGAGCACCGCCTCGAGCTCTGGATCGAACGGCGGTCGTGCGACGGTTGTGCTCATGGAAACTCCTTCGTTCTCCAGTCGTTGCGAGTGGTGTCTCGAGCCTCCGCCGAAGTCACTCGCCGCACGACCGCCGAACGCGGCTGCTTCCACGCCCCTGACCCGCCACATGGCTGCTCCACGAAGACACGGGACTCCAGAGCAGAACGTGCGGCAAACCGCGGATCGCCGTTCGCACGGACGCGGTCGGCGACCACCCGGCGGGTCACGCCGCCGACTCGGCCTCAGCCTCAGCCAGCGGCGCCGGCTCGAGCGGCGTTGAGGCTGTCGCAATGCGCTCGCGGATCATTTCGACGGTGACCTCGGCGTCGCGCATGAGCTGAACGATCGCCGCGTGGTTCTCCCAGTGCTTCTGCCACAACTCGGCGCCGACGACCTCGGCGAAGTCGAGGCGTGTCGGAGTCCTCCACTGCTCGTACGCCGCCAGACGCGTGGCGCGCTCCTCGATGTCGACGACACCTCGCGTCTTCGGCGACCTCGGCGCGGCACCGAACATCCACTCGCGCCACGGTTTGTTGCCCTTGCTCTGGTTGCACTTGCCGCAGGCGGGCACGAGGTTGCTGATCTCGGAGATATAGCCGGTCGGCTGCTTTCCGATGACGAGCGGACGCAGGTGATCCCACTCCGACGCGTCGTCGCCGCAGTAAGCGCACACCACCTCATCGGACATCCCGAGGATGCCGAGCGCCTCATCGATGTCGGCCTCGCTCGGCGCGATCACCGGGATGATGCCGTTGACGAACGAGTTGGTGATGCTCGACGTGCGGCCCGTGATCCGGACGGCCTTGGGCATGGCGAAGCGAGGCGACGTCTGAGGCACGACATGAGCGTAACCATGAGACCCTCCGGACCGAGTCAGCGCCGCCCGTCAAGGGGGTCGGCGCCGAGGTCACGAGCGATGATCATCGGACCATGACAGCATCCGATCAGAGCCCTCCCCCAGACGGCGAGGACGAGCAGGACGTGGTCGAGCACGTCGTCGAAGACGTCAGAGACGACATCCGTCACGGGCACGTCGCAGACGACGTGAGCCATGTGCTCGACGAGCGACTGCACGACGCCGGCGTGGAGCTGCGCCCGGAACGGGTGGACGACCTCGCCGAAGACATCGAATCCGACGTCTCGACATAGCCTTACTCGGCGGCCACGCGCGCCGATCGCTCCAGAGGCGAAGAAGACGCGGTCACGCGAAACGGCGAACTCCGACGATGTTCACCGGGTCTTCGTCGAACCGTCACCCAGGCTGCTTCCGCGGGCGGCCGCACCCTCCGTGCCCTCCTGCCCGCCTGCCCGCTTGCGCCCCCACTGCGAGGCGAAGTACAGGATCACGCCGACCGCGAGCAGCGCCGCGGCGAAGAGCCAGACGAGCGGGCGCTGCTGCGTGAGCAGGAGGATGCACGAGCCGATGCCGAGCACCGGGACGAACGTCCACACGCGGAAGTGATCGTGCTGCACCTTGTCGCGGCGCAGCACGAGGACCGACACGTTCGCACTGAGGAAGACGATCAGAAGCAGGAGCACCACGGTCTCGGCGAGGGTCGCGAGGTCTCCGACCAGCGTGAGGAGCATCGCGACGAGCGTGGTGGCGAGGATCGCCACCCACGGCGTCTTGCGGCCGGGGAGCACACGAGACAGCACGCGGGGCAGCAGGCCCTGCTCCGACATCCCGTAGGTGAGGCGGCTGGTCATGATCATCGTCAGCAGCGCGCCGTTCGCCACGGCGATGAGTGCGATGAGGCTGAACAGCCACGACGGGATGGCCACGCCGCTGGCTTCGACGACCGCCAGAAGAGGCCCGCTCGACTCGGCGAGCTCGCTGGCAGGCAGCGCGATGGCGCTCGCGAGCCCGACGAGGATGTAGACGAGCCCGGCCGTGATGAGCGCGGCGAACAGCGCGATCGGGTAGGTCTTGCTCGGCTTCTTGACCTCCTCGATCATGTTGGCCGAGGTCTCGAACCCGACGAACGAGTAGTAGGCGATGATGGCGCCGCCCAGCACTGCCGTGGCAAGACCCGCGCCCTCGGGCAGCTGAGTGACTCTCGAGACGTCTCCCCCGCCGCGCGACATCATGATGGCGACCACCACGACGACGATCACGAGGCCGCTCACCTCGATCACCGTCATCACGAAGTTCGCCGCCATGGACTCACGGATGCCGCGCACGTTGAGCAGTGCGACCACTGCCAGGAACGCGATGGCGACCGGGATCGTCGGCAGGTCGATGAACGTACGGAAGTACTCCCCCGCGAACGCGAGCGACAACCCCGCAGCGCTCGTCACACCCGCCGCGAGCATCGAGAAGCCGATGAGGAACGAGACGAGGCGGTTGCGGAACGCCCGCTCGGCGAACACCGCGGCACCGCCGGCCCGCGGGTACTTCGTCACGAGCTCGGCGTAGGAGCCGGCCGTCAGCATCGCCAGCACGAGCGCCAGCAGGAGCGGTGCCCACAGCATCCCGCCGACTTCCTTGCCGAGTACACCCATCAGGGCGTAGATGCCCGCCCCCAGCACATCGCCGAGGATGAAGGCGAACAGCAGCGGCCCGGTGATCGCGCGCCGCAGTCGGGTGTCAGATGTCCCGTCGGCGTTCGGCGGTGCGTCGGTCGGCAACATGGGCACTCCCTGGCTCAGCGCGCGACCCCGGTGGCCGGCGCATCGCGTTCCACCCTGGCGTGCGCGGCGGATTTCACCGCGACGGTTGACGGATGCCGCGCAGTAGCGCTACGCGCGGTGCTTCGCATGTGCAGACCCCGTGAGAAAGGCATTGTCAGCGGCATTTACAACGGTGTAGATTTCTCGCGTACTACACCGGTGTACTACGCGCATCGCGGGCAGCTCACTGGCGAACAGTGCCAACGCAACAGGTGCGCAGGTGCGTCTGCGCCGAACAATGAAAGGCCCTTCAATGAAGAATGTCCCCCGAACTCGCTGGCCACATGGCGCCCGCGTCCAAGCGGTGGCCGCCGGTCTGGCCCTCGTGGCGTCGACGGTGATCGTCTCCGCCGCCCCCGCCGCTGCAGCTGCGGACCCCTGGGAATCGCAGAGCGGGATCTACCACTACTTCACGGTGCCCAAGGCCGACGTGCCGTCGAACGCTTGCGGAAACTCCACGGGCGCCGGCGCCGAGCTGGAAGGCAACATCGGCCCCTCGGGCACCTGGGCGGCCGTCGGCCTCGACGCGAGCGGTGCCAACTGCCGCGCGAACGTCGGCCCGCTGGAGCCGGGCCTGTACTACTACCAGTACGTGGCGACGATGCCCGACCGCTCCAAGGTCGTGTTCCGCAACCCCGACAGCCCCATCGACGTCACCTCGCACCCGAACTGGAACACGCTCTTCGTCCCAGGTCCCGAGGTCGCATGGATGGATGACGTCGCCACGGGTGGGGGCGCCGTCTCGGAGCTCGCCTACACCTCGCCTGTCGATGACAGCCAGCACTCGGCGACGGTGTGGACGCCGCCGGACTACACGACGAAGCCCTCGAAGGCCTACCCCGTGCTGTACCTGCTCGCCGACGAGGGCCAGTCGTCTCGCGAGTGGCTCGAACTCGGCCGCGCCCAGCAGATCCTCGACAACCTCGCGGTGAACGGCGACCTCGCCTCGATGGTCGTCGTGATGGCCGACGCCGGCGACGCGGACTTCCGCGCCGAGGTGATGGACGGCCTCGTCCCGGCGGTGCACTCCGCCTACAACGTCTCGGGCAAGGTGAAGCAGACGGGCATCGCCGGCATCGGCCGGGGAGCCGCGCAGGCTCTCGAGCTGGCGGCCAGCGAGCCCGGTGTGTTCGGGTCGGTCGGCTCGTTCTCGGGATACCTGTCCGACGACACCCACATCACGCCCGCCCAGGCGCGCAAGCTCAACGCCAAGACCGATCTGCTGCGCTTCTACGTCGGCAACACCCTCGACGCGAACTACAACGCGACCTACGAAGCGATCCAGACGCTCGAGCAGGCGGGCGTCCGCCTCGAGTCCGACGGCGTGCACCCCGAGACCGGCGGTGTGTGGGACACCTGGCGAGAGAACCTGCGTGACTTCGCGGCCCGGGCCTTCCAGCCGCACGTGAGGGACCACGGCCAGAGCGCCGGCCACCGCCTGCAGACCGGGCCGTACACCGCGCCGGCAGCCGGCAGCATCACGACGCCGCACATCGACGCCGACGGCATGGTCACGTTCGAGACCGGCACCCAGTGGGCCGACGCCAAGGACGTGGTGCTGTGGGGTGACTGGGCGCCGAACGGCCAGTGGTTCCGCATCCCGCTGACGAAGGTCGGCGACCGCTGGCGCACGACGATCGGCCCGATCGACGGCTACTACTACTGGCGCTACGAGGTCAACGGCGTCGCCTTCCACGACCCGGCCGACACCAAGAACGTCGAGAACGTGGAAAGCCAGCTGTTCGTGCCGGGCGGCGAGCGCACGCCGCTCTTGGCCGACCTCCCCGCAGATCAGACCGGCACGGTGACGACGCTCACCTACGCCGGGTCGGCGGGCTCGTCGAAGCTGAAGGTGTGGACGCCCGTGGACTACGACCCGAACCGCGCCGAGGCGTACCCCGTGCTGTACCTGTACCACGGGTTCGGGCAGAACTACGCCAGCTGGACCGAAGTCGGCCGGGCCGCTCAGATCCTCGACAACCTGTACGCGCGAGGTGAGATCAAGCCCATGGTCGTCGTGATGCCCGGCTACGCGGGAGCCCCGGGTGACATCTGGGGCGACCTGTCGGGCAACGTCATGCCGCTGGTGAGCGCGCAGTACAACGTCTCGGACGACCCGTCGCAGCGGGCGATGGCCGGCCTGTCGTGGGGCGGCCGCCTCACGCACGGCACGATGATCAGTCACCCCGGCAACTTCGCGTACTACGGCATCTTCTCGCCGCCGTTCGCGAGCGGGTCGGTCAACCCGTCGACTCCGGCCGGCCAGACCACCATCGCGACGACCAAGTCGGTGACGCTCTTCGCGGGCGACGTCGACACGGGCGCCGTGTCGGCGATCAACGGCATGGAGACGAACCTCGGGTCCAACGGCATCCCGGTCGTGAAGACCGTCATTCCGGGCCCGCACGGCTTCGACGTCTGGTGGCAGGGGCTGTCCGACTTGCTGCCGCGGATCTTCTAGCCGTCCCGGCGGCGGCGACGTGCGGCATCCCGTGCGTCGCCGCCGGCGAGGGATCCTCGAGTGGGGGCCGAGCGTGTCGGCCCCCACTCGCTGTTCGTGAGCTCGACTGCGCCGCGGCCCGACTCGAGCGGTGTTGTACGCTGACCACTGACCCGAGGGAGGCGGCACGGCCGTGGCACGCAAGGCGAGCGGATCCGCGACCATCCGCGATGTGGCACACCTCGCCGGCGTGTCGATCAAGACCGTCTCGAACGTCCTCAACGGCTACCCCTACATCCGTCCCGAGACGCGCGAGCGAGTGGACGAGGCGATCCGCAGGCTTGACTACCACGTCAACGTCTCGGCTCGTAATCTCAGCCGCGGCCGCACGGGTCTCATCGCTCTGGTTCTTCCCGCCGTGCGAGGCGTGTACTTCGCAGAGCTGGCCGACGCGGTGATGCGCGAGGCGGCGAAGGTCGGCCTCACCGTGTTCATCCAGCAGACCAACGACGAGCGCGATCGGGAACTCAGGGTGCTGGACGGCAGCTACCGCTCCATGGTCGACGGCGTCATCTATTCACCCCTGGCACTGAGCCAGCACGATGTCGCATCGTTCGATGTGGACTTCCCCCTGGTGCTGCTCGGTGAGCGCATCTTCGACGCCGGCGTCGACCACGTCACGATGCAGAACGTGGAGGCCGCTCGGGCGGCGACGGAGCACGTGATCAGCCGCGGAGCCCGGCGCGTCGTGCCGCTCGGGGCGAAGGACGACCCCTCCACGAGCAGCGGCACGCTCCGCATGCAGGGGTTCTCGCAGGCGCTGCACGCGCACGGCCTCGAGGTCGATTCGCGCGCCGTCATCGGGGTGCCCGACTACTTCCACGCCACCGGCGCCGCGGCCATGGCGGAGATCCTCGACCGCGGGGTGATGCCGGATGCCGTCGTCGCCTTCGCCGACACGCTCGCTCTCGGAGCGCTGTCGACGCTGGCCGACCGCGGCCTGCGTGTGCCGGAGGACGTGCGGCTCGTCGGCTTCGACAACATCGAGGAGACCAACTACTCCCGTCCTCCGCTGACGACGATCGACCCGGGCCGCGACGTGATCGCGGCCAAGGCCGTCGCGCTGCTGGAGGAGCGGATCCGACTCCGGCTCGACGGGGTCCCGAAAGACGATCAGCCGCCGCCGCGCAGGGTCGTCGTCGACTTCGAGCTCATCGAGCGTCAGTCGACGCAAGGCTGACCCGCGCTGTCCTCGACCCGCGTCACCACCACCAGGATCGGCCGTGGAGCATGTCGCCGAAATCCTCCGGGGTGCCGCGTCCGGCATGCCGGGCGCCGAGGTAGCTGTCGACCACCGCGCGGCCGAGGTCGTCGAGCTCCGGCGCGACCACCTGCCCACCGGCCCGGCGCGCGAGCGCGTCGATGAAGCGGGCGAGGCCAGGATCCTCCCCGAGCCGGAAGAAGGTCGTCTGCGCGCCGAGCCGCTGCACGGTGTCGAGTTCCCGCACCGTCGCGGCCACCGTCCGCGGGTCGGGCGGATACGCGAAGTACACGTGCCCGTCGGGACGGAGGTGGGCCGTCGGCTCGCCGTCGGTCACGATGAGCAGCACCGGCTGCGCCGTGGGATTGCGGCGGAAGTGACGCTGAGCGAGCATCAGCGCGTGCTGCAGGTTGGTGCCCTTGTCCCACACCGAGTCCTTCGCGGTCAGCTGCTCGATGTCCATCACCTCGGCGTGACGGGCGAACGCGATCAGCTGCAGGTTGTCGCCGCGGAAGCGGGTCGAGATCAGGTGGTGCAGGGCCAGAGCGGTGCGCTTCATCGGAACCCACCGGCCGTCCAGCGCCATCGAGAACGACGTGTCGACCAGCAGCGCGACGGCCGCCTGCGTGCGCTGCTCCGTCTCGACCACCTCGACGTCGCGCGTGTCCAGCCGCAGGCCGGCTGACGGGTCGCCGCCGTCGAGCACGGTTCGCAGCACCGCGTTCGACACCGTGCGCGGGATGTCCCACGGCTCGGTGTCGCCGAACGCCCACTCCCGCGTCGACCCGGTGCGGTCGCCCGCGGCGCCGACGTTGCGCGTTTCGCGGCGACCCATGCGGCCCGACTGCCGCGTCGCGATGTCGCGCAGGAGTGCGCGCCCGAGCTGTCGCATCGCTTTCGGCGTCAGCCGGAGCTGCCCGTCCGACGCGCGCTGCAGCATCCCGGTGTCCCTGAGCTGCTTCTCGAGCTCGCGGAGCGTGCGGGCGCTGACCGCGGCATCCTCGCCGATGAGCCGTTCGAGCGCGTCGAGGTCGATGTCGTCCATGCGCGCGCCCGGGTAGGCCTGGCTCAGCTGGTCGGTGAGCGAGTCGAGGTCGGAGAGGTCCTGCATGAGGCCGGTCGCCTCGCCGAGCCCCGTCGGCTCATCGCCGGAGAAGGATGCCGAACCCGACCAGTCTTCGCCGGGTCGGAGCGAGCGCAGATTGTCGTCGAGGCGCGAGAGCGACTGCATGAGTTCGGGCGAGCCGAACGCCTGTTCGGCGAGGCTCAGAAGCTCATCGCGCTGTTCGGGCGTCATCGAGTTCAGCATGCGCTGCGCGGCCGCCGAACGCTCGGCCATGGCATCCACGAGCTCGTCGAGATTCTGCGGGTTCTCGGGGAACTGATCCCCGTGCTTGCGCATGAACTCGTCGAAGTCCTCCTGCGTGTCTTCGCCCAGCCGGCGCTTCTCGAGCAGGTCGTTGAGGTCGTCGAGCATCTCGCGGATCGCCTGGCGGTCGGCATCCGTCGCGTTCTCGAGCGCGTTCTTCATGCCGGCGAAGCGCTGGTCCAGCAGCTCCCGGCCGAGCAGTTCGCGGATGCGGTCGTAGTCGGCGCGCGCGCTCGGACTCTGCCAGTCGTAGTCGGCGAGGTCGTTGACGGCCGCCGCGGTGCTGGAGGGCAGGTTCTCCAGCCGCATCTCGGCGAACGCGCGCACGTCGTCGTCGAGGTCGACGTCGCGGACGAGCTGTTTGCGCTCCTCGAGCACGGCGTGTTCGAGGAGCCGCCTGACCTCCTCGAGGGTGCCGTCGAGCCGGTGGCGCCGCGTGATCTCGGCCCGGCGCTCGCGCACGCGGCGGGCGAGGTCGTCGAGGCCCTGGCGATCGCGATCGCCGCGGCGGAGGTACTCGCGCATCGCGCGCTCGGCCGACGTGCCCTCCATGACGTCGCGCCCGATGGCCTCGAGCGCGGACTGCACCTCGACCGGCGGCGCGAGCGGGTCGCCACCCTGGTACCGGCCATAGCGCGCCGTGTGCGCCGGGGTGCGGTGGAATGAGCGGGGCATTACGGATGCCTCGAATCGGCGCTGCTCGTCGGCCCGGGGCGTTTCGTCTCGCTTCGCTCGCTCAACGACCGGGAGGCGGGACGTTTCGTCCCGCTGCGCTCGCTCAACGACCGGGAGGTCGGCCACCGGTCGTTGAGCGAAGGGCGCTCCAGCGCCCGAAGACGAAACGCTCCGGGGCGACGGTACGCACCGCGCGAGGGACGTTTCGTCTCGCTTCGCTCGCTCAACGACCGGGACCTCGGCCACCGGTCGTTGAGCGAAGGGCGCTCCAGCGCCCGAAGACGAAACGCTCCGGGGCGACGGTACGCACCGCGCGAGGGACGTTTCGACTCGCTTCGCTCGCTCAACGACCGGGGGCCGGGGCGACGGTACGCACCGCGCGTGGGACGTTTCGTCTCGCTGCGCTCGCTCAACGACCGGGGGGCGGGGCGTTTCGACTCGGTCCGCTCGCTCAACGAGCGGGGGGTGACGCTAGCCATAGACGGTCTCACCTCCGGCGCTGTCTTTGCCGATCTTGCGCTCGAGATACAGCGACTCCAGCAGCAGCTCGAGCGCGCCGGCACGCTCGCCCGGCGTGCGGGCTTCGAGCCGGTCGGCCACCTGGTCGTAGAGGTCGGACTCGCCGAGCACCGGCAGCGCGGCGAGCACGTCGGCGGCCGTCACCTGCTCACCGGTCATGACCGTCGCACCGTCGTGCAGCGCGTCGGCGAGCGCACGCGCGTCGATGCCCCGAAGGTGAGCGCGCGCGGTCTCGGCGACGGCCGTGCGCAGCAGGTGCTCCAGCACGGCGCGCTCACGACCCTCCTCCCCCGTCTCGAACTCGATCTTGCCGCCGAGCACGTCGACGGCGGTCTCGAGGTCCACGGGGCGGGCGACCGCCACCTCCTCGTGCTGGCGCGTCGCGCGATGCAGAGCGGCCGCGGCGATCGTCTCGGCGCCGGCGATCGCGAACCTGGCGGAGACGCCGGCGCGCTGGTCCACGGCATCCGATTCGCGAAGGTTGCGCGTGAACCGTGCCAGGATCTCGAGCAGATGCTCCGGCACCTCGGCGACGAGGTCGGCCTCCTGACGGATGACGGCGATCTCTTCGTCGATCGTCTGCGGGTAGTGGGTGCGGATCTCGGCGCCGAAGCGGTCCTGCAGCGGCGTGATGATGCGGCCGCGGTTCGTGTAGTCCTCGGGGTTCGCGGTCGCGACGACGAGCACGTCGAGGTCGAGGCGCAGCACGTATCCGCGGATCTGGATGTCGCGCTCCTCCATGACGTTCAGCAGCGACACCTGGATGCGCTCGGCGAGATCGGGCAGCTCGTTGATCGCCACGATGCCGCCGTTGCTGCGCGGCACGAGCCCGTAGTGGATCGTCTCGGGATCGCCGAGCGAGCGGCCCTCGGCCACCTTGATCGGGTCCACGTCGCCGATGAGGTCGGCCACCGACGTGTCGGGGGTGGCGAGCTTCTCGGCGTACCGCTCGGTGCGATGCCGCCACACGACGGGCAGATCGTCGCCCAGCTCACCGGCGCGGCGGACGGATGCCGGGGCGATGGGATGGAACGGATGCTCCCCGAGCTCGGATCCCTCGATGACGGGCGACCATTCGTCGAGCAGCCCCACGAGGCTGCGCAGCAGCCGCGTCTTGCCCTGACCTCGCTCTCCCAGCAGCACGATGTCGTGTCCGGCGAGGAGGGCCCGCTCGAGCTGCGGGATCACCGTGGTGTCGAAGCCGTGGATGCCGGGCCACGGGTCGGTGCCCTCGGCGAGTGCCGCCAGGAGGTTCTCGCGCAGCTCGACGCGTACCGGCCGGTAGGTGTGACCCGATGCGCGCAGCTGGCCGGCCGTCGTGATCCCGGAAGGCGATGGTGTCATGCCCGGAGGCTACGCCGCCCGCGACGGTGTGGGGGCCGGATCGAGGAAATTCTCGGAAGGGGCCGTCGAGGCGAAAGGGAGGGGTCACGCCTGGGCGGCGGCCCGCAGTTCACGCGGCGAGCGGCCCGGCGGCTGGGTCGGCGTCTCACCCGGAGACGGCAGCGGAGGAGTCGCGAGCTGAACCGGCACCCCTGGCTCCAGCTCGACGACCTCCCCGAAGTGCCGGATGCAGAGGGGGTGCCCGCCGCTGAGCGTGTACGTGGTCGCCTCGGCCGCGGCATCCACGCGAAGCACCTCGCCCGCGATGCGCACCCCGAAGCCGAACCGGGTGATCGGCTCGGCCACGCGCGGGCAGAAGGCGAGCCCGTCGTCGCCGTCCGTCATGCCGCCGAGGCCCCAGACGACGGCCGTCCACACGCCCGCGAGCGCGGCGACGTGCAGGCCGTCGTCCACGTCGTCTTTGAGGTCGTCGAGATCGATCGTGGCCGCCTCCGTGAGGTACTCGACCGCGAGACCCAGGTGGCCGACGCGTGCGGCGACCACGGCCTGCGTGGACGCCGACAGCGACGAGTCGCGCACCGTCAGCTCCTCGTAGTAGGCGAAGGCACGCGCGGTCGCTTCGGCCGAGAAGCACTCGGGGAACAGCTGCAGCGCGAGCACCAGATCCGCCTGCTTCAGCACCTGCTTGCGATACAGGTCGAAGTACGGGAAGTGGCTGTGCAGCGGGTACTGCTCTGACGAGGTCGCGGCGAAGTCCCAGCGCTCCAGCTCGGTGAATCCGGCCGACTGCTGGTGCACGCCGCGCACGGCGTCGAACGGCACGGCGACCGCGTCGGCCACGAGCTCCCACGAGCCGATCTCCTCGTCGCTGACGCCGAGGCGCCGAGCCGCTGACGGATGCCGCCGCGCGGCGTGAGCCGCGCCACGCAGGTTCCGCTGCGCCGAGAGGTTGGTGAAGATGTTGTCGTCGACCAGCGCCGAGTATTCGTCGGGGCCGGTGATCCCGTCGATGTGGAACACCCCGTCGGCGTCGAAGCGGCCCAGCGCCACCCACAGTCGCGCCGTCTCGACGAGGATCTCGAGGCCCACGTCGCGCTCGAAGTCCCGGTCGCCGGTCACGCGGACGTGGCGGAGCACCGCTCCGGCGATGTCGGCGTTGATGTGGAAGGCCACAGTTCCGGCAGGCCAGTACCCGGAGCACTCGCGGCCGCTGATCGTGCGCCAGGGGAACGCGGCGCCGGCCAGGTGCAGCTGCTCGGCGCGTTCCCGCGCCTTGTCGATGGTCGCACGGCGCCACCGCAGCGCGCCGGCCGCGGCATCCGGAAGCGTGTACGTGAGCACGGGCAGCACGAATGTCTCGGCATCCCAGAAGGTGTGACCCTCGTACCCGGGACCGGTGAGCCCCTTGCCGGGGATCGAGCGCACCTCCGCGCGGGCGGCGGACTGCAGCACCTGGAACAGCGAGAACCGCACCGCCTGCTGCAGCCGCGCCGAGCCCTCGACGGTGACGTCGGAGGCCTCCCAGAACGCGTCGAGGAACTCGCGCTGCTCCCGCGCGAGGCCGTCCCATTCCCGCGCGACGGCCGTCGACACGGCGGCCTCGACCCGGTCGCGCAGCGCATGATCGGTCAGCGCATGCGACCACTCGTGCCCCACGAACTTCTGAAGACGGATGCCTTCGCCCGCGGCAAGACGCACCGTGACGGTCGTGCGCGCGACGTCGTCGGTCGCGGTCGTCTCGACGTTCGCCGCACCGCTGACGATGTGGTCCATGGCTACGGCGACGCCGATCCGGCTTCGCCGGGTGCGGTGCAGCAGAGTGGCCCTCGTGCCCGCGACGGAACGGTCGACCGCGTCGAACGGGCGCTCGAGCGCCGCCATGACCCGTTCATCCGGGTGCACCTCCGGCAGCGGCTCGTTGGCCACGATCTCGGACAGGACCGTGATGTCGATCGGTCCGCTGAGCGCCGTCACGCGGTAGTCCACGGCCGCCACGGCGCGGTGGGTGAGCGACACCAGTCGCGTCGACTCGATCCGCACCGACGCGCCGGCCGCAGAGGTCCAGTACACCTCGCGGTGCAGCGTGCCGGCTCGGAAGTCGAGCTCTTGCGCATGGTGTTCGAGCCGCCCCTCCCTGATGTCGAACGGCTCGTCGCCGACGAGCAGGCGGATGACCTTGCCGTCGGGGGCGATCACCGTGCTCTCACCGTGCTCGGGGTAGCCGTAGCCGTCTTCGGCGTAGGGCATGGGGTGCTGCTCGTACAGGCCGTTCAGGTAGGCGCCCGGCACCTCGCACGGATCGCCCTCATCGAGCGAGCCGCGCCACCCGATGTGGCCGTTGGAGAGCGAGAACACGGACTCGCGCCGGGCTTGGCGGGCGTCGTCCCATCCCCGCCACCCGATGCTCCAGGGGGCGATCTCGAAGCGGGAGCTCTGCGAAGGCATACCGGCAGTCTGCCGACAGGACGCACCCCGGGAGGAGGAGGTTGATATTCGGACCGGGTGTCGGTATCGCGGAGGCCAGCGAGCGGGGAGCCAGCACGGGGAGCGCCTCGCCGGCGTTGCGCCGGCAGCGAATCGCGCAGGCCCCACGACTTCTCCGGAGCGAGGATGATCGTATGCCCATCACCGGTGTCGGAGTCACCGCGGTCGCCGTCGCAGCGGCGCGCGCCCTCGAATCCACGCGCAGCGACGCGCTCATCCACGACCCGTGGGCCGCGCTGCTGGTTCGCGCGGCGGACGTGTCGACGCCCTTCCCCGAGCGCTGGCCCGACCGACTCGACGAGGTGTCGCCCGTTGACCACTCGATGCTCCTCGGCGCGATGTACATCGGCATGCGCACGCGCTTCATCGACGACGAGCTGCGCGCCGCCGGCCTTCCCCAGGTCGCCGTGCTCGGCAGCGGGCTGGATACGCGGTCATGGCGTCTGGACTGGTCAGCGGGCACGCGCGTCTTCGAGCTGGACACTCCCGAGGTCGTGGCGTTCGTCGAGGCCGCCATGACCGTCGCCGGCGTCGCTGTGCGGTGTCGTCGCACCGCCGTCCCGGCAGACGTGACCAAGCCCTGGGCGCTGACCCTCGTGCGCGCCGGGTTCGATCCGGGAACCCCTGCGCATTGGGTGCTCGAGGGCCTGCTTCCCTACCTCACCGCGCACGATCAGCGTCAGGTGCTCGACGACGTCCTCGCGCTGTCTGCCCCGGGCTCTCGCGCGGTCATCGAGCGCGCTCCCGCTCTCACCGACACCCCCGAGACGCGTGAACGACTGGTGGCCTTCTCATCGGCCACCGGCATTCCCCTCGAGGACCTCCTCGCGCGCACCGATCCGCCCGACCCGGCCACCGTCCTCTTCGACGCCGGGTGGGACGTCGAGGAGGTCTCCGTGCCGGACCTGGAGCTGCGGTACGCCCGCCGGCTCGTCGTCGACCGGGGCGACGCCGCTGCGTCGGGTGACGGCTCCTCGCGCGGAGGATTCGTCATCGCCCGCCGTCCGGAATGAGCGCTCAGGCCAAGTCGAGCGGGTTGTCGACGGGTCTGGCCGGCGGCGGCGTGAGGATGAGCCTCGTGCGCTCCTGCATGTAGCCGATCGCCTCGTCGTTGTCCGGTCCCTTCAGTCCGCTGTGCGTCGTCTGCGTGATGAGCTCGGTGCTCGCGTTCAGCAGGAACGTCGCATCGATCTCATTGCCGTCCATCCCGATCCCGCGCAGCGTCACGCTGTCACTCATGTGGGCCGAACCGAGTGCGCGCGCGTACTCCATCAGCCAATCGGCGGCGTCGTCATCGAGGAGGAGCGCCTTGTCTGCGTACGTCACGTGCTTCATGCGCCCCACAGTGCGGGCACCCCGGCAGGATCACACACACCGTTGACACGGCGTGCGATGCATGCATCCGGCCCGGACGGGACGGATGCCGCTCACCGCGTTCGATCGGCGGCGGCATCCTCACCCGCGAGGCCGGATGAGCAGTCCCTCGCGACCGGGTAGCGCGGGCATGCGGCGCAGGTCGACGCGAAGGTCCTGCGCGGGAACGTCCCACGTGGCCCTCGCGAGTGCGCGCGTCAGGACCCGCAGGAGGTCCACGGTCGCCGGCTCGCCCGGACAGCGGTGGCCGTCCGGCATCGATCCGGCACCCTGGACGATCACGTGGTGATGCTCGGGGACGGCGAAGCGGGATGGGTCGAACCGGTCGGGGTCGGGCCACACGCGCGGGTCGCGCTGGGTCGCGAAGAAGTCCACGAGCACCCAGTCGCCCGGCGCGAACGTCACCCCGCGCCACGTCTGGGCGCCGACGGCGCGGCCGCCGATCGCGGGGAAGAACGGGGCGGTCCGCCGCACCTCCTCCGTGAACGCGAACAGCTGATGGTCGTCGGTGACGACCCGTTCACGCCAGACGGGATGCCGGTGCAGCGCCAGACCGGCGAACCCGACGAACCAGGCGACCGCGACGGTCGGGCGCAGCAGGTTGAGCAGCTCGATGGCAGCCGTGCCCTCGTCGAGCGGTCCGCCCGCCTCCCGATGCTGCAGGAGCCGGCCGAGCGGGGTATCCACATCGCCCGACCCCGATGCCCGGTGTTCGCGCACCACGGCGCGAGCCCACCGTTCGGTCTGGAGTCGACGGCGCCTGCCGTACCAGTTGCGGGGACCGAAGGCGCCCGCCCCGTCGAGCATCGCGTGGAACTCGTCGGTGCGGGCGCGCTGCTCGAGCGCCGATGACTCCACGCCCAGCCACCGCAGTGCCGCGTCGGTGAGCACACGCTCCGCCGCGCGGATCAGCGACACAGGCTCCGACGCCGCGACCCACCGGCTCCAGTGCTCCTCCCATGCCTCGGCGGTGCGGTGAGCGAGGGCGGCGCGGTGCTCGTCGGTCATGAGGTCCAGGAAGATGCGCTTGCGTCCACGGTGCGCCGGCCCCTCCAGCGTCTGAACGCTCCCCTCGTCCTGCAGCGAGTGGAAGGCCGAACGCGGCATCCCCCCGACCCGCCGGAAGCGACCCTCGCCGTAGAAGAACTCGGCCGCATCGGTCCCCCGCAGCATGGTGGCCGTGCGTCCCAGCAATCGGGTGCGGAACGCATCCGTCCCGTGCTCTTCAAACCGGCGTCGGCCGAACGCATACCCCTCCGTGAGGAAACGCAGCGACTGATCGCCGGGGATGTGGATGAGCTGCACCTCGTTCCCGGTGCCCGAGGTCGTCTCGGGAGTCGTCGCTTCGGACATCGGCTCTCCTCTCCGCGAACCGACGCTACGCACGTCCGCGCGCGGTGCGCAGGGGCTTGCACGCCGTCATGGGCGCGGGTATGTCTGTCGGATGTCGGTGCCCGGTGGTTTGCTGGCCGACATGGACATCGCGACCTCGGCGGACGGCACCGCCATCGCCTACCACGTCACCGGAGACGGGCCCACCGTCGTGCTCGTCAACGGCGCGCTGTCGACCGCCGCCGACGCCGCCGGGCTCGCCGACGCGCTCGTGGACGCGGGATTCCGCGCGGTCACGTGGGATCGCCGTGCCCGGGGCGCCAGCGGCGACGCCCGTGGGTCCACTCCGCAGCGCGAGGTGGAGGATCTGGCAGCGGTGATCGGTGCGGTCGGCGGCGACGCCGCGGTGCTCGGCCACTCATCGGGCGCGGTGCTGGCGCTCGTGGCCGCCTCGCGCGGCGTGCCGATCCGCGGGCTGTTCCTCTCCGAGCCACCGGTGCGCTTCGGCGTCGACGAGCCGGCCGACGACCTCTCCGAACGGCTGCAGGCATTGGTCGACGACGGCCGGCCCGACGAGGCCGTCGTCACGTTCCAGCTCGAGAGCGTCGGGCTGCCCCGCGAGATGGTGGACGCCATCCGGGCCAGCGACCAGTTCGCGCGGATCGTCCCGCTGGCACAGTCGACCGTCTACGACACGAACCTCGTGCGCGAGGTCTCCACGCCGACACCCGACGTTCTCGATGTGCGGGTGCCCGTCACGGTGCTGCGCGGACAGCAGACGTTCCCCGTGCTCGTCACTGCCGCCGATCGCCTCGCCGAGCGGATCGGCGGCGCGGAGCTCGTGATCGTCCCCGAGTCCGTCATGCATCGTCCCGATCCCGCGGCGACGGCGCGGGTCGTGCGCGAGCGCCTCGCGTAAGCCTTACCCGTTGAGCCGATCGAGCAGGTCGACGGCTGCCCGCGCAAACTCGCCGATCCAGCGATCGTGGATGCGCTTGATCGGCAACGGCGCCAGCGACAGGTGACGCTCCCGGCCGATCTTGCGGCCCGTGACCAGCTCCGCCCGCTCCAGCACGCGGAGGTGCTGGAGCACCGTGGTGCGGTCCACCTCGGGGAACCGGGCGCATAGCGCTCCCGTGGTCAGCGGCTCCGCCTTGAGTGCGTCGAGCATGCGCCGTCGCAGGGGTGCGGCAAGTGCCTTGAACACGAGGTCGTCGTCGCCTCCCTTGCTCTCGGCATCCGTCATGTTATAAAACTACAACATGTCTGATGAACTCACCGAACTCTCCTTCACCGTGTCGGGTCGCGTCGGCCGCCCGCCCGCCGACGTGTATGAGGCCGTCGCCGACCCCGAGCAGCTGTCGCGGTACTTCACGACCGGTGGCGCGCGGGGCCGGCTCGAGGCGGGCGCCGACGTCACGTGGGACTTCGCGGACTTCCCCGGACGGTTCCCCGTCACCGTCGTCGAGGCCGACCCGCCGCGTCGCCTCGTGATCCGCGGGGAGGCACGGGAGGGCATCGACGCCGAAACCACGACCACGTTCGAATTCGAGCCGGTCGACGACGGCGCCCGCACGCTGGTCACGATCACGGAGTCGGCGTGGCGGGCGACAGCCGGGGGTGCCAAGAGCGCGTTCGGCAACTGCGAAGGCTGGACCGGGATGCTCGCCGCACTCAAGGCGTGGGTCGAGCACGGCATCAACCTTCGAGAGGGCTTCTACGCCTGACCCGGCACATTCCGGACACCTCCTCGGCGGAACACGTCAGCTGCGCGGCGGGTTGGCGGGAAGCCACTCGTCGAGGGTGGTGGCGAAGACCTCGACACCGTCGACGGGCATGAGGGTGCGCTCCTGCATCCGCGCTCCGAAGTACGGCGCGTCGGGGTCGGTGACGACGGTGCGGGCATCACCACGGAACGCCAGCCCGCGCCGCACGAGCTCGTCCAGTCCCATGACCTCCGGCCCCGCGATCTCGATGTCGGCGTTCAGCGGGGAGCCGGCGGCCGTGCGGGCGACGGCGGTGGCGACGTCTTCCGCGGCGATGGGCTGCATGAGCGCCGGGGGCAGCCGCACCTCGTCGTCGCCCGAGGTCGCGGCGATCCCGCCGATGAACTCGAAGAACTGGGTGGCGTGCACGATCGAGTAGGGGATGCCCGATTCGCGGATGAGCTTCTCCTGCGCCGCCTTGGCGTGGAAGTAGGCGATCTCCTGCGGGCGGTCGGTGCCCACGACGGTCAGCGCGACGTGGTGCCCCACGCCCGCCTCGCGCTCGGCGGCGATGAGGTTGCCGGTCGACGTCGTGAAGAACTCCATGACGGCGGCCGGCTCGAACGAGGGCGAGTTCGACACGTCCACGACGACATCCGCACCCCGCAGCGCCTCGGCGAGCCCCTCGCCCGTCACCGCGTTCACACCCGAGTTGGGCGACGCGGCGATCGCCTCGTGACCGTGGTCGGTGAGCTTCGCGACGACCTTCGAGCCGATGAGTCCGGTGCCGCCGATCACGACGATTCTTGCCATGATGTGCCTTTCGTGTCTGGAGCGCCGAGCGCGCTCACCAACTACGACCGGCGAGGCCGTCGATGTGTGACACGGGGCGGCGGACCGCTCAGGCGATGCGCGTTCCGGACGGCAGCCGCCCGGCCGGCGTCCGCGTCCTCGACCATGACCACCACAGCAGGCCCACCGCGAGAAGCGCCTGCAGCGCCATTCCGATGAACCAGCTCGGGGTGGATTGCGCGCTGACCTCCTCGGGCGTGCGCTGGTCGCCGTTCTGCGGCCGGGGCGCGCAGTCGTCCCATCGCTGATCGAGGTCGGGCGGCTGCTGCGCCGAGCGCACTCCGGTCTTGATCTGCCCGAAGAGGTCACGCGGATAGCCGTTCTCGTCGAACTGCGCGGGGGTCGCGTCGGCCAGGATCACGAACGGATTCGCGGCGAGCAGCCACCACACGTAGTCGAACCGTGGCACGTCGTAGGTCGACGTCCGCCACGGCCCGCACGAGAGCTCCGCATCCTCATCGCACGGGTACGCCTCGCTCGACTCCTCACCGGGGAAGCACGGCACGGTGTCACCGCTGTAGGCGTCGTACTCGAAGCTGCGACTGCTGCTGGTCACCTCGGAGCGCAGCGTGAGACCCACGAGCGCGAACGCGATGAGCGTGCCGATCACCAGCGCGGCGACGACGAGATAGGTCGTGGCGACCGAGAACAGCGGACGCGGGAGGATGCCGCTCAGCGCGACGCCGATCGCCGCGATGACGCCCACCTCGAACACCAGCACGAGCAGCGAGACCGTGATCGTCGCCGGGTCGCCGCCGCCGGCGACGGTCGCGAGCACCAGGAACGGGATGGAGACCGCGACGAACGCGAGACCGGTGATCCAGGCGGCCAGCACCTTGCCGAGGAGGATCTCGGCGGTGGTCGCCAGCGTCACCTGGACCGGTGCCAGGGTCGCAGCATCCCGATCGCCGTTGACGGCGTTGCCGCTGAGCGTCGGTGAGACGAGCACGACGAGCAGCAGTGTGATGTAGACGATCGTCGAGTAGGTCGCGCTCCCCGGCTGGGGAACCGACCCCCAGGCGAGGAACGACAACGCCGTGACGATCACGAGCAGCAGCGCGAAGACGCCGAGCAGCACGTACCAGGCGACGCTGCGGGTGCGCTGCGTGAGTTCGAGTCCGACGATGGTGCCCAGTCGCTGGCCGTTCACGGTGCCGTCCCTTCCGGCGCCTGCGGCGGCCGACCCTGACCGAGCTGGAGGAACGTGCCCTCGAGGGTGCCCTGGGCTGCGGCGAACTCGACGACGTCGAGGTGCGAGGCCACGAGGTCGCGCAGCGCGCGGGCGGCGGCATCCTCCGACTCGAACGACACCAGCACGTCTCTGCGGTCGACCGCCACCGTCTCGGGCGGCACGCGCAGAGCCGTCGCCACCCGCCCGGCGGCCTCCTGCCCCTCGATCCCCGCCAGCCGCACCCGCCACGGTCGTGCCCGTCGGGAAGCCGCCTCGACCCGCGCGGGGTCGACGGTCGCCCCGGCCAGGAGGAACACGGCGTCGTCGACGACCTCCTCCAGCTCCGAGAGGATGTGGCTCGAGACGAGCACCGTGCGCCCCTCGGCCGCGAACCGGCGCAGCAGCTGCCGCAGGTCGATGCGGGCCTGCGGGTCCAGCCCCGAGGCCGGTTCGTCCAGCAGCAGCACCCGCGGGTCGTGGACCAGCGCGCGAGCCAGCCCCAGACGCTGCTTCTGCCCGCGCGAGAGCACACGGGCAGGCGCATCGGCGAGATCGCGGAGGCCGACATCGGCGAGGAGGACATCGGCGCGAGCGGATGCCTGAGGCTTCGGCATCCCGTACAGCCGAGCCGTCGTGACGAGCGTCTCTCGCGAGGTGAGCGCGTTCCAGGCGCCGAGAGCGTCGGGCATCCAGCCCAGCAGTGCCCGCGCCGCCTGCGGCTGCGCCACCGGGTCCACCCCGTCGATGCGGATCGCGCCGGCGTCGGGCGCCAGCAGCGACGCGAGCATCAGTAGGAGGGTCGTCTTGCCGGAGCCGTTGGGACCGACGAGACCCGTGACCCGTCCGGCGCGCGCGTGCAGCGTCACGTTGCGCACGGCGTGCACATCGCCGAACGAGCGCCGCAGCCCGTCACGACGATGCCGGGCTCCACGACGGCCGCGGGCGGTCCGGCCGGGGCGGGATGCTCGGAGGTCACGCGCCCACCCTAGTGAGCCTCGTCGACCTTCACCGGCTTCACCGCCGGAGCGTCACGGACGGAAGAACGCCACTCCGAGGTCCGGGTGGTCCACGAAGACGCCGTCCACGTCGGCGTCGCGGATGACGCCCCACTCTGCTTCCCAGTCGCCGAATGCGGCAGGCCCGCCCCGGCCGCGGAACTGGCCGATGAGGAAGCGGTTCTCCGGCCGGCACGTCCAGGTGAACACGCGCAGTCCGCGCTCGTGGGCGTCGGCGACCACGCGCGACCGGCCGCTGGGGCGCCCGAGCCGGTCGGGTGCGAGGATCATCCGCTTGTCGATGCTGATGCCGTCGACGCGGCCGGCCAGCCCGTCCAATCCGGCGGGCGTGGCCGTCTGGGCGTAGGTGAGCGCCTGCTCGCCCTGCGCGGTGAACAGATCGAACGGCCGACCCGACGCCTCGAGCAGGTACACGTAGGCCGCGCGGATGCCGCGCTCCTGGAGCGCGAAGATCACCGTCGACTCGAACGATTCGATCGTCAGCGGCAGCTCACCGGCCGCCCACCCCGCCGCCCGCAGCTCGGCAGCGACGAGGGCCGCGACATCCCAGCCGAGCGAGGCGAAATAGGTCGCGTGCTTGATCTCGAGCACGACGCCGATCTCCCGGCCATGCTCGAGCGATGCGGCGCGGACC
The DNA here is from genome assembly GCF_900292075.1 of Microbacterium timonense. Lineage (GTDB taxonomy): Bacteria > Actinomycetota > Actinomycetes > Actinomycetales > Microbacteriaceae > Microbacterium > Microbacterium timonense. The sequence continues at coordinate 32,563 of NZ_OLMV01000007.1, read as the reverse complement.
TGCCCGAGAAGCTCCGCGAGCCGCATCACCGGCTGTTCGTCGTCGAAGGTCGCGCTCGACGGCCGCAGCTTCGGGATGCGTTCCCGGCAGCGGAGGGTCGCGAGCTCCTCCCACGTGAAGTCCTCGGTGAACCATCCGCTCAGCTCGACCCCGTCCACCGTCTTCGTCGTGCGGCGGTCGGCGAACTCCGGGCGGTCGGCGACATCCGTCGTGCCCGAGATCTCGTTCTCGTGGCGCACCACGAGCACTCCGTCGGCCGAGACGACGACATCGGGCTCGACCGCGTCGACGCCCATCTCGAACGCGAGCGCGTACGACGAACGCGAGTGCTCGGGCCGGTAGCCGGGCGCGCCCCGGTGGCCGATGACGAGCGGGGACGGGCGCGGCACCGTCCCAGCGTAATCACGGCATCCGTTCATAGTCGTCTCACAGCCGGCGCCCGTGCCCGGCGGGTGACCGGTCGGATAGTGTGGATCAACAGCACCGTGCTGGGATTTCCTTGACATTGGAGTGTGAGAGCAGTGGCCCTCAACAACCCCGCGTTCAACAACCCGGCCTTCCAGGATCCGAAGGCCGTTCAGACCTATCCCGGGGGCGCGCAGGCGGCGAACCTGGGTGGACAGACTCAGTTTGCGACGGCGCAGCGAGCCGGAACGGATGCCGCAGCCCAGGCGCAGCTCGAGGGCATGTACGCCGCCCCGTCGGCCGGCGCCGTCGAGACCGGTCGCATGACCGTCGAAGACACCGTGTGGAAGACGCTGGGACTCTTCGCCGTGCTCATCGCCTTCGCCGCCGTCGGCTGGGTGTGGACGCTCGGCGGCACCTCCGCGACGCAGGCGAGCCAGGTGGGCGTCCTTCCGTGGGTGATCGGCGCGCTCGGTGGCTTCGTGCTGTCGATGGTCGTCATCTTCAGCTCGCGCAAGAAGGTCCGTCCCGCGCTGATCTTCGCCTACGCCGCATTCGAGGGGCTCTTCGTCGGCGGCATCTCGGCGTTCTTCGAGGTCATCTGGGAGGGCATCGTCCTGCAGGCGACCCTGGCGACGCTTTCGGTGGTCGGCGTGACCCTCGCCCTGTTCGCCAGCGGCAAGATCCGCGCGTCCAAGCGGGCCACGAAGATCTTCCTCGTCGCCATGCTCGGCTACCTGCTGTTCTCGCTTGTGAACATCGGGCTCATGCTGTTCAACGCCCCGATCGCCGGCGGCGCCTTCGGCCTGCTGAGCCAGGAAGGCCCGCTGGGCATTCCGTGGGGCGTCATCATCGGCGTCTTCGTCGTCATCATGGCGGCATACTCGCTGGTGCTCGACTTCGACAACATCCAGCAGGGCGTCCGCAACGGCGCCCCGCGCCAGTACGGCTGGCTCGGCGGTTTCGGCATCATGGTGACCGTGGTGTGGCTGTACGTCGAGATCCTCCGCATCATCGCGATCGCACGCGGCAGCAACTGACGCGTCTGCGCACTGAACGGCCGCCCGGAAACCCGGGCGGCCGTTGTCGTCTCGGCCCCTTCCCCGTATCGCTCGTAGTGCTGGCGGCTTAGGCTGAAGCCGATCCGAGGAGTGGCATGCCATGCATCGACGGCTCGGCGTCTTCGGCGTCGTCGCACTGCTCTGCCTCACCGCGTGCGCAGGAGGTCCCATGACCGAGTCCGATCAGCCCTCGTCGACCCGGACGCCGTTCACCACCACGACCCGGGGGCCGATCGCACCGACCGGAGAGCCGGCGACCGTGTCGCCCGCCCGATGGGACGCCATCGTCGCCGATCTCGCCGAGCGCGGCGTGACCGGTACCCCGGAGCTCGTCTCGGCGCACGCCGTCACATGGAAGAGCGGCGCCCTGGGGTGCCCGTCCCCTGGCGTGTCGTACACGCAGGCGCTCATCGACGGCCTCCGCGTGCTCGTGTCTGCCGACGGCACCACTTACGACTACCGGTTCGGCACCTCGGACACTCCGCTGCTCTGCGCCCGCTGACAGCCAGCGGGCGCAGAGCAGCAGCGTTGTCTTACTTGGCCTTCACCAGGATGGCCTCGTCCTTGCCCGCCGCGTTGTCCAGCACGACGACCATGACGCCGAGCGGGTGCTGCGCGGTGAAGGCCGGCGCGTTCACGTCGACCGGCACCGCGAGGCTGCCGCCCACCGGCACCGACACGAACTGACCGTTCGTCAGCGCAGGGGCCCACGGGTCATAGGTGGCGACGCCGTCCACCGCATCCTCGCCGTCGTTGACCGACGAGAAGCTCTGCACCGAATAGTCGAACGGCCCGGCGGTCAGGCCGAGGTCGCTCGCCACCACCGGCAGCAGGATCGTGCTGCTGTCGGTCGGCGCGGACGCGTTGAAGCCGGTGGCGAACGTCTCGCCGCTGGCCACATCGAACGCGAACACCTGCGAGATGCCGTTGGCGTCGCCCGCGGTCACGAGTCCGCCGTCGGCCGAGAACACCACCCAGTCCGGTGCGCCGTCGCGATCGACGTCGATGACGACGTCGAACTCGTTGGCCGCGGCGTTCGACCACCGGTTGTGCGTGTTGACCGCGAACACCAGCAGCTGGTCGCCGCCGATGTCGAAGGACTGCACGCCCGCGGCCCGCAGGTCGTACCCCGTGTCGGTGAACGCCTTGGGCGCGTCCTTGCCATCCTCGAGACCCCACGTGTAGAAGTCGGCGTCGGCCGCGAAGGCCGCCGCCTTGTTCTTGAGGTCGACCGAGACCTGGCCGTCGACGGGCTCACCCTTCTTGGTCACCTTCAGGTGTCCCGACGTCGACACATCGGTCGTCGCGCGGGGCACGAGCAGGTACGGGACCCGCAGCGTGTCACCGGCCGAGGTGAACACCACGTCGCCCGAGAACTCGGAGAACGCGAACCCGCCCGCTCCCGAGCTGCCCACGGCGCCGGCCGGGGCGTCGAGGGTGACGGTCACCTTGGCTGACCGCCCGGCGGGCACCGTCACCGAAGTGGGCGTGACGCTGACCGTGGCCGCCTCGGACTGCCCGGAGGCCTCCGTGCCGACCGTGTAGATCACCGCCTGGCTGCCGTAGTTCGTGAGCTGAACGGTCTTCTTGCCCTGGAAGGCGCGTGCGCTCTCCTGGAAGCCGAAGCTCAGCGCCGCCTCGCGCAGCCGGCCGTTGTCGGTCTTGAAGGCGTCGCCGGTGGCCGTGACCTGCTGGGCCACGACCTGAGCCGGGTCGACCAGCCCCACGCCGCCGCGCACCAGGTTCTGGCCCGCGACCTTCTCGGGGTCCGCCGTCGACGTGATCACCGAAGCGACCTCGGCGGCCGTCCACGCGGGATGCGCCTGCACCGCGAGCGCCGCGACACCCGCCACGTGGGGCGAGGCCATCGAGGTTCCCGAGATGGTCGCCGGGCCGTTGCCCGTGCCGACCCCGGTGGAGACGATCGAGACGCCGGGCGCGGCGACATCCACGCCGAGCGCGCTGTCGCCGCTGCGCGGACCGCTCGAGCTGAACGACGCGTAGCCGCGGTAGCCCGGGTTCGCGAGGTCTGCCGGGGCGACCGTCGCCGATTCGCCGTCGACCAGCGCGTCGCCGTCCGAGGCGCGAACGCCGAGGAACGGGATGGTGACCGTGTACTCCTCGCCGGTGTCGGGGTTGGACGTGATCTGTCCCTCGAACGGCGGGTAGTCGTCCGTGGTGTTGATCATCACGGCTGCTGCGGCACCCGCCTGTTGCGCGAAGATCGCCTTCGCGACACGGGCGCACACCCCGCGCGTCGAGACGGCGAGCTGGTTGCCGCCGACCGTGACACCGGCATGCTGGTAGGCCGCGACCGAGCAGCCGAGGGATTCGTCCTCGTCCGAGGTGGCAGGGTCATCGGTGAGCCGCACGACCGTCATGGCGGGAAGCCCGGTCAGGACGGCGTCGTTGGCGTTGATGGCAGGAACCGTCACCCCGCCGACGGTGATCTCGGCACCGGGGAACGACTCGGTGCTGTCCACCGCTGCGACCGAGATCACACCGTCGCCGTTGCCGGCGAGGTAGGGGCTGGGACCCTCGTTGCCCGCCGACTTCACCACCACGACACCGGCGCCGATCGCGTTCGAGACGGCGACCTCGTCGGGGTCGTCGGCGCGGCCGAACGGCGAGCCGAGCGACATGTTGATGACGTCCATGTCGTGCTCCACCGCCCAGTCGATCGCCGGCACCACGACGTCTGTCGAGCCGCCGCAGCCGAACACGCGCAGGGCGTAGACGTCGGCCTGGGGCGCGACACCGGGGCCGATCGTCCATTCGGCCGAGGCGGTCGACGCGTCGTAGGGGCCGGTGTAGGTCTGGCCGTCGGCCGTGACGCCGCTGCCGGCAGCCGTGCCGGCGACGTGGCTGCCGTGTCCGTTGCAGTCGAGCGGGTTGGGGTCGGGCTTGGGCACCGGCTGGTAGTCGGGCGACGCCGGGTCGGCGTTGTATGTGTCGCCGACGAAGTCATAGCCGCCCTTGACACGGGGCGCGTCGGGACCGAACTGGGCCGGATCGGCGGGCTGCGTCTCAGCCGCGTTGGCCGCCGCGTATGCCTCGGGCGTTCCCGCGCCGCCGAAGTTGGCGTGGGTGTAGTCGATGCCGGTGTCGATGACGGCGACCTTGATGTTCTCGCCGGTGTAGCCGGTGTCCTGCCACACCTGGGGAACACCGAGGAACGGCACCGAGACGGCGTTGTCGAGCGTGTAGGTCTTGACCGCGTGCACCGCGACGACGTTGGGCAGCGCTGCCACAGCGTCGACCTGCTCGGCGGGGATCGAGGCCTGGATGCCGTTGTAGGCCGACTGCATCGTCGCCTCGACCCGGCCGTCCTTGCTCTTGATGGACCCCACGACCGGATCCTGCGCGGACTTCAGCGAGTTCTTGATCGCCTTCCGCTCGGCGGCGCTCAACTCGCTGCCCTTCTTGGCCTCGGCCACGGCGACGGGGTCGCCGGCCATCTCGACGATGACGGTGACCCGTCCGTCGGCGCCGACACTCTGGGGACGGACGGTGGTGCCGACCGCGCCCTTCGTGTCTGATTTCTCGAACCGTGACGACGGGTCGTCGTCAGGCGCGGCCGCCATGGCGGCGGTGGGTGTCGCGATCGCGAGCGCAAGTGCGCCGACAACCGCCAGGGAACGTCGGAACAAGGGGACCCTGCTTTCTCCGTGCACGGACTGCGCGGTACGGGCGGCACGCTATGTCCGATTTTCGGATCCGTCAACAGGAAACTCTCAGGGTGAGCACACCGCTCAGTGCCGGGGGGCCCCGAGCCCGCGTTCTGCTCTCAGCGGAACGACGTCGATCGTCGGGGCGCCGCGTTCTATCGTGAGCGCATGGCCGAGATCATCCCGCTGCCGGCGAAGACGCCGCGTCCTCCTCGAGAGCCGGAGCCGCTCTGGCGTGACGCCCTGGGTGAGCGCCTGAGGCGGCTGCGCCATGAGCGCGGCGAGCGCCTGGCCGACACCGCCGATCGTGCCGGCGTGTCGCCGCAGTACCTCTCGGAGATCGAGCGCGGCCTCAAGGAGCCGTCGAGCGAGATGATCGCGGCGGTCGCCGGGGCTCTCGAGGTGACGCTGGTGGAGCTCACCGCCGCCGTCGTCGACGACCTGCGCTCGCATGCGGCAGAGCGCGCCGTCGTGGGATGCCGCGCGACCTACGCGCTGGCCGCCTGACACGCGACGCAACCCCTGGCCGCGGCATCCTCTCGTCGCTAGCGTGGAGCGGGTGACGCCTGCGAAGTCGGAAGCCGAGATCCTCGAGATCGACGGGCACGAGGTGCGCGTCTCGAGCCCCACCAAGGTGGTGTTCCCGGAGCCGGGGCTCACGAAACTCGACATCGTGCGGTACTACCTGGCCGTCGCAGACGGCGCGCTGCGCGGTGCGGGCGGCCGGCCGATGGTGCTCAAGCGCTTCCCGAAGGGCATCGATCAGGAGCCCTTCTTCCAGAAGCGGGTGCCGGAGAACCACCCGGACTTCATCGACACTGCGACGCTGCAGTACGCGCGTGGCACGTCGGCCGAAGAGGCGGTGATCCGGGATGCCGCGGGGCTCGCCTGGGTCGTCAACCTCGGGTGCCTCGACCTGAACCCGCACCCGGTGCGCGCGGAGGACCTCGATCACCCCGACGAGCTGCGCATCGACCTCGACCCCATGCCGGGCGTGGACTGGTCGCAGATCGTGGATGTCGCGTTCGTCGCGCGGGAGGTGCTCGACGACGTCGGCCTCGTCGGCTGGCCCAAGACGAGTGGCTCACGAGGCATGCACATCCTGGTGCGAGTCGCGCCGCAGTGGGACTACAAGCAGGTGCGGCTGGCGGCGGAGACGCTGGCGCGCGAGGTCGAGAACCGCGCGCCCGGGCTCGCCACGGCTCGCTGGTGGAAGGAGGAGCGCGGCGAGAGCGTCTTCGTCGACTTCAACCAGAACGCCAAGGACCGCACCGTGGCGTCGGCGTACTCCATCCGGCCGCTGCCCGATGCCCGGGTGTCGACGCCGCTGGACTGGGATGAGGTGCGCTCGCGCCGTCCCGAGGAGTTCACGGTGCTCACGGTGCCGCAGCGGTTCGCCGACCTCGGCGACCCGCACGCCGGCATCGACGACGCCGTCGGCACCCTTGACGGCCTGCTGCGGCTCGCCGAAGAGCTCGGCCCCGCTGAGAAGCCGCCGCGCGGGGGCGACGGCTCGGGCAGGCGGCAGTCCACCATGCCGCTCATCGAGGTGGCCCGCACGAAGGCGAAGTCCGAGGCGATCGCGGCGCTGGACGAATGGACCAAGCGGCACCCCGACGCCGCGAAGCAGCTGCATCCTGCCGACGTGCTCATCGACGGCATGCGCGGGTCGAGCTCGCTGTGGTACCGCGTGCGCGTCAACCTGCAGCACGTGCCGGAGGCCGAGCGCCCTCCGCAGGAGGAGCTGATCGCCGACTACGACCCGTGGGAGGGCAAGGTCTGGCCCGGCGGCGCCAGTCGTTGAGCGGAGTGCCCTCCCGCGAGAGGGGACCGGAGGCCCCGGTCGTTGAGCGGAGCGCGCTCTCACGAGAGGCCGCGTTTCGTCTCGCTTCGCTCGCTCAACGACCGGAGGCCCCGGTAGCGCCGAAGCGGTCCGGCACGAGGGCGCGTTTCGTCTTGCTTCGCTCGCTCAACGACCGGAGGCCCTGGTCGTTGAGCGGAGCGCGCTCTGGCGCGCGCAGACGAAACGCGATCTGGTACGAGGCCGCGTTTCGACTCGCTTCGCTCGCTCAACGAACGGAGGCGGTGGTCGTTGAGCGGAGCGCGCTCTCGCGAGAGGCCGCGTTTCGTCTCGCTTCGCTCGCTCAACGGCCGGAGGGCCCCGGTAGGCCGAAGCGGTCTGGCACGACGGCGCGTTTCGTCTCGCTTCGCTCGCTCAACGACCGGAGGCCCTGGTCGTTGAGCGGAGCGCGCTCTGGCGCGCGCAGACGAAACGGGGTCTGACACGGGGGGGCGTTTCGTCTCGCTTCGCTCGCTCAACGACCGGAGGCCCCGGTAGCGCCGAAGCGGTCCGGCACGGGGCGCGTTTCGTCTCGCTTCGCTCGCTCAACGACCGGGGGCGCTCGCTCAACGACCGGGGCGGTCCAGCACGTGGTCGGCGAGACCGTAGGCGACGGCGTCGGCGGCGGTGAAGACGCGGTCGCGGTCCGTGTCGGCGCGCAGCTTCGCAGCATCCTGTCCCGTGTGCCGCGCGAGGATCTCCTCGACTTCACCGCGCACGCGCACAAGCTCGTCGGCCTGCAGGATGAGGTCCGGAATGGCGCCCCTCCCCTGCCCCGCGGGCTGGTGCAGCACGACGCGCGCGTGCGGAAGCACCGACCGCTTGCCGGCGGCCCCGGCGGCCAGCATGACGGCGCCGACGCCGATGGCCTGCCCGACCACGGTGGTCGCGACATCCGGCCGCACGTGCTGCATCGTGTCGTACACCGCGAGCATGGCGGAGGGATCACCGCCCTCGCAGTTGATGTAGAGCTGGATGTCGCGCTCCGGGCTGTCGGCATCCAGGTGCAGCAGCTGCGCGATGAGCGCATTGGCGACTCCCGCATCGATGCCGGTGCCGAGGTAGACGACGCGCTCGGCGAGCAGGTGCGAGTAGACGTCCATGATGCGGTCGCCCCGCGGATGCTGCGCGATCACGTTGGGGATCGTGTACGAGCTCATGCCGCCACCTCCGCCGCTCCGACGCCGAGCCCAGCCGGCCGTCGACGTCGCGGGACCACCTGCGCGAAGTCGTCGACGATGCCGTCGATGAACCCGTAGTCCCGGGCCTGGGCGGCGGTGTACCAGCGGTCGTGCAACGAGTCCTCGAAGATGCGCTCGACGCTCTGCCCGGTGTCGTCCGCGATGAGCCCGAGCACGGTGTCGCGCATGTGCCGCAGATCGTCGGCCTGCACCTCGACCTCGACCGCCGACCCGCCGATGCCCGCCGACCCCTGGTGCATGAGGATGCGTGCGTGGGGCAGCGCTCGCCGCTTGCCCTTCGTACCCGCCGACAGCAGGAACTGCCCGGCGCTGCACGCGAGCCCGAGGGCGAGCGTCGCGACATCGTTGGGGATGAGGTTCATGACGTCGCGGATCGCGAGCATCGACGGCACCGAGCCGCCGGGCGAGTGGATCCACAGCGCGATGTCGGATGCCTCGTCCTCCGCGGCGAGCGCCAGCAGCTGCGTCGCGAGCAGCGTGCCGTTGTCGTCGTCGAGCGGCCCGTCCAGCACGAGCACACGCTGGTGGAACAGCTCGCGCCGTGCCTCCGCTCCGAACAGGGGGATCTTGCCTTCTTCTGCCATGCCCCCAGCCTGCGCGCCGGTGGCGGCCGCGGCATCCGTTTCCGCTCCCGGCGGCTCTGCCCACAGCGGACGACGCCGACGCCGGCACCCGTGGCGCGGTTGCGCCATGTCGCACTCTGGGCAGCCTCGCGCGGGGTCGGACCGGGCGCCGACGCATCAGACTCGGACCCATGCGTCCCCCACATCGCGCTCCAGTCCTCGCCGCTCTCGCCATCGCCACGTCCACGGCGTTCGTCGCCGGCCTCATCGCCCCCTCCGCCTCCGGCGCCGAGCCGCCCGCGTCGGCGGTGCCCGCGGGAACCGGCGGTCAGACCCGCGCGCTCACGCTGCTGACGGGCGATCGCGTCGAGGTCACGCAGGCCGGCGATGGCCGGTACGCGGCCACGGTGACGCCCGGACCCGGCCGCGAGCGCGTCACCTTCCAGACGCTCGAGGTGGACGGCGTGCTCAAGGTGCTGCCGAGCGACGCGATCCCGTTCCTCACGTCGGGAGTCGTCGACGAGCGTCTCTTCGAAGTGAGCACGCTCCTCGACGAGGGCTACGGCGAGCTGGACGCCCTGCCGCTCATCGTCTCGTGGTCGGAGGGGACCCGCGTGGCCGGGATGCAGATCGCCGGAGCGGAGCAGACCCGCGCGCTGCCGAGCATCGACGGGGCGGCGCTGGCCGCCGACGCCGAGGAGCTGGGCGCGGTCTGGGATGCCCTCACGCCGGGTGGTGCCGTCGCCGAGGCTCCGGGGGCCTCGGACGAGCTGCGCATGGCCGGCGGCATCCAGCGGGTATGGCTCGACGGCCGCGCTGCCGCGTCGCTGGATCAGAGCGTGCCGCAGATCGGCGCACCCGAGGCGTGGGATGCCGGCTACCGCGGCGCCGGCGTGACGGTCGCCGTGCTCGACACCGGCGTGGATGCCGAGCACCCCGACCTCGTCGGGCAGGTCGACGAGGCGGTCGACTTCACCGGCAGCGAGACGGGGACCGCCGACCGGGTGGGCCACGGCACCCACGTCGCCGCGACGATCGCCGGAACGGGCGCCGGCGCTGGCGGCACGCGCCCCGGTGTCGCCCCGGAGGCCGACCTCATCGTCGGGAAGGTGCTCGACGACACCGGTTCCGGATACGACTCGTGGATCATCGCCGGCATGGAATGGGCGGCCGAACGCGCCGCCGTGGTGAACATGAGCCTCGGCGGTGGCCCCACGGACGGCACCGACCCGCTGAGTCTCGCGCTGGACGCGCTCTCGGAGCAGACGGGCGCGCTGTTCGTCGTCGCGGCCGGGAACGACGGCACCGACGGCGCGGTGTCCACCCCCAGCACCGCCGACGCCGCACTCTCCGTCGCGGCGGTCGACCGCGATGGGGCGCTGGCGGAGTTCTCGAACCGCGGTCCCCGGACGGGAGACGGCGCCCTGAAGCCGGAGATCAGCGCGCCCGGCGTCGGCATCGTCGCCGCGCGCGCCGCCGGCACCGCGATGGGGTCGCCCGTGGACGCCCTGTACACCGCCGCGTCCGGCACCTCGATGGCCACGCCGCACGTCGCAGGAGCCGCCGCGCTGCTCGCCCAGCAGAATCCCGACTGGAGCGGCCGGCGACTGAAGGACGCCCTCATCAGCACCGCCGAACCGAATCCCGAGCTCGGAGTGTATGCACAGGGCGGTGGCCGTGTCGACGTGGCCCGTGCCGTGAACCAGACGGTGACCGCGTCCGGTATCGCCGACTTCGCCACCGTGGTCGACGGCGACGACGCGATCCGGGAGCGCACCGTGACGTTGTACAACGACGGCACGGACGCCGTGACCCTCGACCTGAAGATCGAGGCGAAGAACCTGGACGACGAGGCGGGCGACGCCGCAGCGTTCTCGGCACCCGACGAGGTGACGGTCCCGGCGCACGGCTCGGCGGATGTCATCGTGACCCTCGACCCGGCCGTGCTCGAGCGCGGCCGATGGAGCGGCGCACTCATCGCCACGAGCACCGATGGCACCCTGGTACACACGGCGATCGGCACGGTCAAGCGCGGTCCTCGGCACACGATGACCATCCGGGCGGTCGGGTTCGACGGCGGCGCGCCGTTCGTCCCGTCGCTCTCCGTCATCGGCGACCGTCCCGGCACGGAGTACCTCGGCTACCTCGAGAACGCCGAGGCGGGCACGCTCGAGGTCGAGGAGGGCACCTACGTCGTGCAGGGGATCATCGAGGACTTCGGCAACGCACAGTCGGAGCGAGTGGGCACGATCATCCTCCCCGACGTACGGGTGGACTCCGACGTCGAGGTGGTCCTCGACGCGCGCCGTACGGTGCCGATCACGATCACGACGCCCGAGGCATCCGAGCAGCAGTCGGTGATCAGTTGGTACACGCACCGGACGTTCCCCAACGGTCGCGACATCCAGCACGGCGTGATGTCGTTCTCGCGCACGATGCCCTGGGTCACTCCCACCGACCCGGTGAGGGAGGGCGAGTTCGAGTTCACCTCGCGCTGGCAGCTGGTCCGGCCCTCCGCCGTGGTGGATGTCGCGGGCAGTCGCCTGCGGCCGCAGGTCGCACTGCTGGGCAACTCGGCCGTGCTGGATCGACCTCTTCGGGCGGAACTGGTCGCCGCGAGAGCCGACCTCACGGGTGTCACGGGCAAGGTCGTCGTGGTCGACGCGCCGGACCAGGGCCTGGAAGAGGAGCAGGTGCAGGCGGCGGCCGATGCGGGAGCGGCGGCGGTCATCCTGGTGCGGCCCACGACGAACAGCATCTACACGGTCTTCGAACCGGGCCAGCCGACCACTCCCATCCCGGCGATCGTGATCACGGCTGAGGACGGCGCGGCGCTGATCCGTGAGGCGCAGCGTCCCGGCCGGCAGCAGGTCGTGGTCGAGGCGAGCCGCAAGAGCCCCTACCTGTACGACGTGATCCAGGTGTCTCCCGGCCAGATCCCTGACGTCGTCGAGCACGCGGTGACCGAGAAGAACAGCCACCGCGTGACCACGACCTATGTCGAGAGCGGCGGTCTGCCCTACGCCCGTGAGCAGCGCTTCGGGTGGCGTCCGTGGATGACGTACGCGTGGAACGATGCGCAGCGCACGGTGGTCACGGGCGAAGAGCGGGTGGAGTGGGTCTCGGCCGGCGACTCGCTGTGGCAGCATCGCGTGCTGCACACCTGGGAGAACTGGATGGGCCGGGTGACGGGCGGCTTGGCCGGCCCGGTGCGCAGCTACGACCCGGGACGGTCGACCGAGCGCTGGTTCGACCCGGTGGTGCGAGCAGGATCGGTCGCCTCGGCGCCCTCCACCCGGACCGGCGACCGGCTGAACCTGCGCGTCGCCGAGCTCGTCGACGCCGCCGGTCACGCCGCGGCGGGTGAGGTGAACTCCAGTGCGCGGCTGTACCGCGACGGGGAGCTCATCGCCACCCTCGCCGACGCGAGGCGCTCGGTCGACGTCCCGGGAGGGCGCGCCGAATACCGCCTGGAGCTGGACGTCTCGCGCGACGACCCGGAGTGGCAGCGCGGCATCCGCTCCTCGACCGCCTGGACCTTCCCGTCCCAGCGGCCGGCGGGTGAGGAGGCCGACGAGCTGCCACTGCTTCAGGTGGCCTACGACGTCCCGACCGATGACGAGGGCTACGCGACGCGACGCGCGCACCGGGTCGGCCTGCACGTCACCGATCAGCACGGCAACGTGCGCGCGGGCGCGACGCTGGCCGCCGAGGTCTCGTTCGACGACGGCGTGACGTGGCAGCCTCTGCCGGTCAAGAAGGACAAGAAGGACAAGAAGGGCTTCTCGGCGGAGATGCCCGCCGGCACCGCACCTGTCACGCTGCGGGCGACGGCCACGGACGGCTCGGCGTCGGTGACGCAGGAGGTGGTGCGCGCCTACGCGCGCCGGTGATCGCTCAGAGCCACCCGCGCCGCGCCGCCTGATAGGCGAGCGCGGTGCGGGTGTCGACGCCGGCGACAGCCATCAGCCGGTCCAGGCGCCGCTGCACGGTGCGACGGCTGACACCCAGCTGGCTCGCGATCGACTTGTCGGGGATGCCCGCCACGACGAGCGAGAGCAGGAGACGCTCGGCATCGCCGATGCCCTCGGCGCCCGCGACGTCGCCGCCCAGCGCCCCCGAGACGGCAAGGGGGCTGGCGCGCAGCCAATGCCCCTCGAAGAGGTCGAGCAGAGCGTCGAGCAGCTGACCACGGCCGATGACCGCCGCGCTCGGCTCGCCCAGGTGCCGTTCCCGGTCGTGGGTGAGCGGGCAGATCGCAGTGCTGCGGTCCACGATCGCCAGCCGGATGGGCAGCGCAGGTGCCACACGCGCCTCCTCACCCCACGAGATCCCCTCGCGCACGCTGTCGAGTTCGCCCGGGCCCTCCAGCAGCGCTCGCTCGTAGATGGCCCGGTAGCGCACACCCCGGGCCAGGGCATCCTGCTCCTCGGTGTTGTCCGATCCCTGCATCGCCAGCGGGTTGGCTCGGCAGAACCACAGGATCTCTTCGCGTGCGCCCTGCTGCAGGTCGCGCAGCCGCTCGCGCAGGGCAGCCAACCCGACGACCACCTCCACGGCATGGTCGGCGTCGCGGCGGCGGGCGACGGCCCGGAACTCCTCGCTCAGAGCCGCCACGAGCTGACGGTCGCCCTCGAGCGACTCCTGCCGTCGCAGCAGCGCGGTGCCCAGGGCGACATCGGGAGGCTGCGGACGAAACACCGGCTCACTCCCCTGCCGGACGACGAGCCCTTTCGCCTCCAGCCGCAGCATGACGTCGTCGGCAAGCTCCGGGGACAGTCCGGCGACGTCTGCGAGCTGGTCCACGCGCGCCGCCGTCAGACCGACGAGCAGCCGGTACGCCTTCTCCTCGACCGGTTCCAGCAGCGATTCGGGCATCGGCACCTCCAGGTCTTCTCGCGGCTCGGGCGGTCAGGACGTCGCGACCTCGGTTCGCCGCGCGCGGCGCGACGGCGCCTCGACGGCAGCACCCAGCGCGTCGATCAGCGCCGGGCGCACGGCGTCCGGGCTGAAAGCGGCAGCGGCGCGCCGGGCCCGCGACGACAGTTCAGCACGCCGGGCGTCGTCCTGCAGCAGGCCGATCACCGCGTCGGCCAGCCCCGCGACGTCGCCCGGCGGCACCAGAATGCCGGCGTCGCCGACGGCTTCGCGCGGACCGTAGCGGGCGTCGAACGACACCACGGGCAGTCCACGGGCGAGCGCCTCCGCGATCGACAGTCCCTGCCCCTCGAACGCGGTCGAGGTGAGGAAGAGCGCGGCGCGGTCCAAGATCGCGTCGCGCTCACCGGTCGGGCCGTGAAGGGTGACGGATGCCGCGACCCCGAGCTCCTCGACCAGCCCCTGCAGTTCACCGCGCAGCGGTCCGTCGCCGTACACGTCGAGCCGGGCGTCCGGCACCGCCTCGATCACACGCGCCCAGGCGCGCAGTGCGAGGTCGACCCGCTTCTGCGGTGCGAGACGACCGAGCATCACCACACGGCGAGGATCCCGGGATGCCGCTTCCGGCGGCTCCGCTCCGAGCTCGATGGTGTTGGGCACCACGTGGAAGGTTCCGGGATCGCCGAAGCGGGCAGCCACCTCATCCCGCTGTGCGGCGGTCGGCCACAGCACCGCGTCGTACCGGTCGATCGTCGCCAGCCAGCGTCGCCACATGCCGGCGACCGCGGCATCCGGGTTGTCGTACGGTTCGGGCAGATGCGAGTTGTGCACGGTGTGCACGAGGCGCACGCGCGGATCTTCCCAGTCCACGAGGGCCTCGCCGATCTGGCGCGATTCGATGATCACGACCAGTATCCGGTCGGGGTCGCCGGCTGCCGCCCTGCGCTCATCCGCGAGGTGGGTGAGCCAGGCGGTGTACAGGCCGCGGAACCCACGCAGCGCACGGTCTCCGCCGGGCGCGTGCACGATGACCGGCGCGTCGGAGAGGTGCCATTCCGGATCGTCGCGGAACACCGGAAGCGACAGGACCCGCCGGCCGGGGGCATCCGTCACGATCCTCTGTTCGCCCGCCGCCGCCGAAGCCTCGGTGTCGCCCGCCGGCTCGCCGGCCGCGAAGAGCCACGATGGATCGGCGACGATGTCGTCGAACAGGTTGCGTGCCTGTTCGACGCGCTCGAGCAGCCCCGCGTCCACGAATGCGCGGCGCTGCGCCTCGTGCACGTCGACCGCCGCCCCGTCGACGCTCAGCTGCAGCGGGTCGGGTGCGCCGGCCGATGCCAGCAGGCGCAGTCGCGTGGGCACGGCCACGGCGAAGCCGCCGTCCAGTCCCAGCGCGACCCGGCTGCCCAGCAGCAGGTAATCGGCGTCGGGCAGGAGATGCCCCGGACCGACGTCCGAGGCACCTCCGTTCACTCCCACTCGATGGTCCCCGGGGGCTTGGACGTGACGTCGAGCACGACCCTGTTCACTTCGCGCACCTCGTTGGTGATGCGGTTCGAGATGCGGGAGAGCACGTCGTAGGGCAGGCGCGTCCAGTCCGCGGTCATGGCGTCTTCGGACGACACCGGGCGCAGCACGATCGGGTGACCGTAGGTGCGGCCGTCGCCCTGCACGCCCACCGACCTGACGTCGGCCAGCAGCACGACCGGGCACTGCCAGATCTCGCCGTCGAGCCCCGCCTTGGTCAGCTCCTCCCGCGCGATCGCGTCGGCGTCGCGCAGAATCTCGAGGCGGTCAGCGGTGACCTCACCCACGATCCGGATGCCGAGGCCGGGGCCCGGAAACGGCTGGCGCGAGACGATCGCCTCCGGAAGGCCCAGCTCCCGTCCGATGGCGCGCACCTCGTCCTTGAACAGGGTGCGCAGCGGCTCGACCAGCTCGAACTGCAGGTCTTCGGGCAGTCCCCCGACGTTGTGGTGCGACTTGATGTTCGCGGTGCCCGTGCCGCCGCCGGATTCGACCACGTCGGGGTAGAGCGTGCCCTGCACGAGGAACCGGATGGGCTCGCCCTCGGCCGCCGCCTCGGCGACGAGGTCGGCCTGCACCTTCTCGAACGCGCGGATGAACTCGCGCCCGATGATCTTGCGCTTCTGCTCGGGGTCGCTCACGCCGGCGAGCGCGTTCAGGAACTGCTCACGGGCATCGACGGTCACCAGGCGCACGCCGGTGGACGCGACGTAGTCCTGCTCGACCTGCTCGCGCTCCCCCTTGCGCAGGAGTCCGTGGTCGACGAACACCGCGACGAGCTGATCGCCGACGGCCTCGTGCACGAGAGCGGTCGACACCGCGGAGTCGACACCGCCGGACAGCGCCGACAGGACGCGACCCGACCCCACCTGCGCGCGGATCTTCTCGACCTGCTCGGCGATCACGTTGCCGCTGTTCCAGTCGGCAGGAAGGCCCGCGGCCCTGTGCAGGAAGTTCTCGATGACCTTCTGCCCGTAGTCGGTGTGCTTGACCTCGGGATGCCACTGCACGCCGTACAGGCGACGCTCGTCGCTCGCGAACGCGGCGACGGGCGTCGCGGCCGTAGAGGCGAGCACGTCGAATCCCTCGGGCGCGCGGGAGACCTGGTCGCCGTGGCTCATCCAGACGTTCTGCGCGGCCGGCTGCTCCGCCAGCAGCACGCCGCCGTCGTTGGCCACCACGGCATCCGTCGCCCCGTATTCACGAAGACCCGTGTTCGCGACCTCGCCGCCGAGCGCCTGCGCCATCACCTGGAATCCGTAGCAGATGCCGAGCGTCGGCACGCCGAGGTCGAAGACGCCGGTGTCCAGTGCGGGCGCGCCCTCTTCGTAGACCGATGACGGACCGCCCGAGAGGATGATGCCGACCGGGTTGCGGGCGGCGATGTCGGCCGCGCTGGCGGTGTGCGGGACGATCTCGCTGTAGACCCCGGCCTCACGCACCCGGCGCGCGATGAGCTGCGCATACTGCGCGCCGAAGTCGACGACGAGGACCGGGCGCTGCACGGTGTCGGGGGTCTCGGGGTGTGCTGTCAACGCTTGTTCTCCGTCGGGATCGCCTGAGTGAGAGAGGAGTGCTCGGCGCGCGAATGCAGCTCCTCTGCTTCGCGCTTCGAGAGGTAGGACTTCACGTCGCGCGCCACGCGGGCCTCCATGAAGAACGACAGGAGCGGGACGATGCCGCCCGCGGCCAGCATCGCCAGACGCCCGAGGTTCCAGCGCATGAGGCTCCACACGCGGAAGCACGAGATCAGGTACACGACGTAGAACCAGCCGTGGGCGACGAGGATGCCGAGCGACAGGTTGAATCCGTCGCCGGTGGACTCCAGCCCCGAGGCCGTCTCGACGACCGGCGCGAACCAGAGGAACCCGCCGGAGCCGCCGAGGAAGAGCTCGTAGCCGAGCACGTACTTGACGATCATCTCGGCCACCAGCAGCAGCAGCATCGTGCCCGTGATGATCGAGCAGACCTGGTAGAACTTCAGGGCTCCGCGGATCGCCGGAAAGGAAGCGAGCTTCGGGGCGCGGGGCATGCGTCCAGTCTACCCGCGCGGCTCCGGGCC
Organism: Microbacterium timonense; assembly: GCF_900292075.1. GTDB lineage: Bacteria > Actinomycetota > Actinomycetes > Actinomycetales > Microbacteriaceae > Microbacterium > Microbacterium timonense. Next base: position 15,357 of record NZ_OLMV01000007.1, on the reverse strand, counting down.
GCCGTCGGCCGCGTCAGCGTCCACGGAGGCGGCATCGTCGTCTTCGAAGTCCTCGAGCTCCTTCTCCCAGGCATCCTTGGCCAGTCGGTACCAGAGGTAGAAGGCGAACCCGGCGAAGACGGCCCATTCGACGGCGTAGAAGATGTTGAGCCAGTTGACGCCGGATCCCTCGACGGGCGCGGGAGAGGAGATGTCGGCGAGGGGCGGCGGCGCCTTCTCGGAGGCGAGATACGGCCGGTAGACGTCGATGCCTTGCACGTCGTGCCACTGGCCGAGGAGCGCCGCCGGCGACATGCGCGTCAGGGTCTGCGGATCCGCGCCGCGCGGCGGGGGCACCGGTCCTTCGTCGGAGATCAGGCGACCGGTGACCGTGACGGGTTCGTCGACGTCGGGCCGGGCGGCATCCCGCTCGAGTGCGTCGACCGCCTGCTGCGCCTCTTCGAGGGTGGCGGCCCAGCCGATCGCGACCGCGAGGGAGGTCGGGTCGCTCATCCCCGCCAGCCGCAGCTGGCCGGTGACCCAGTAGCCCTCGACGCCGTCGTTGAACCGCGACTGGACGATGAGGAAGTCGCCCGGCACCCAGGTGCCGCTCGCCTCGACGCGCTGCCCGACGAGCGGCTCCGGCAGGTACTCACCCGGCCCGACCACGTCCGCGAGCGGCTGCACTTCCTCGGTGGCGCCCGGGGGGACCGGGTTGGTCTGGACCGCGCGGCCCAGCTGCCACTGACCGAGCCAGGCGAACACGCCGGCGACGACGAGGCACAGCAGGAGCATCCCGATCCAGCGGGGCCGCAGCATCACCTCGCGCAGGGTCGGCGGGAAGGCCTCCGGTGCGAGGTCCGCCGCACCGTCCGGGGCGGGGTCGGTCATGGCATCCGTCATCCCGCGGCGTACGGGGCGACGACGACCTCGACGCGCTGGAACTCCTTGAGGTCGGAGTAGCCGGTCGTGGCCATCGACTTGCGCAGCGCGCCGATGAGGTTCGCGGTGCCGTCCGCGACCGGAGCCGGTCCGTAGAGGACCTCCTCCAGCGACGCCACCTGGTCGACCTTCACGCGGCGACCCCGCGGCAGCTTGGCGTGGTGCGCCTCGGGACCCCAGTGGAAGCCCCGGCCCGGGGCATCCGTCGCCCGCGCGAGCGCGACACCGAGCATGACGGCATCCGCCCCCATCGCGATCGCCTTGACGATGTCGCCCGACGTGCCCACCCCGCCGTCGGCGATGACGTGCACGTAGCGTCCGCCGGACTCGTCGAGGTAGTCGCGCCGCGCGCCGGCGACGTCGGCGACGGCCGTTGCCATCGGGGCATGCAGGCCGAGAGTCGCGCGAGTGGTGGACGCCGCTCCCCCGCCGAAGCCCACCAGCACGCCGGCGGCGCCGGTGCGCATGAGGTGGAGGGCGGCGGTGTAGGTCGAAGCGCCGCCGACGATGACGGGCACGTCGAGGTCGTAGATGAACTTCTTGAGGTTGAGCGGCTGGTCGACGCTCGAGACGTGCTCGGCCGACACGGTGGTGCCGCGGATGACGAACAGATCGACGCCCGCCGCGACCACCGTCTCGTACAGCTCCTGGGTGCGCTGGGGCGTGAGCGCGCCGGCGACCGTGACACCGGCCGCACGGATCTCGGCGAGACGGTCGCGCACGAGCTCCGGCTTGATGGGCTCGGCGTAGACCTCCTGCATCCGTCGGGTCGCGGCGGCCTTCTCGAGACCGGCGATCTCGGCGAGGATCGGCTCGGGGTCCTCGTACCGGGTCCACAGGCCCTCGAGGTCGAGCACGCCCAGGCCGCCGAGCTGGCCGAGCATGATCGCGGTGCGTGGGCTCACGACGGAGTCCATCGGGGCGCCCAGCACCGGGATGTCGAAGCTGAACGCGTCGATCGTCCACGTGGTCGAGACGTCCTCGGGGTTGCGGGTGCGCCGTGAGGGCACGACCGCGATGTCGTCGAACGTATAGGCACGGCGCGCGCGCTTGGCCCGGCCGAGTTCGATGTCCATGCTCACGGAACCCAGCCTACCCGGCGGGGTTCCGCGGCCCCGGTGTTCCGTCTCCCCGCCCGCCCGAGCATGCCCCTCCGCGCGGGTGGGGCGAGGTCGGCGGGATGCCGGGATGCCGGGATGCCGGGATGCCGGGATGCCGGGGGCATGCTCCTGCGCTCAGCGCGCGCGGGCGACGCGGGCCTCGTCCCAAACCGGCTCACCGGACTCGAAGACGCGGCCGTCCGACCCGAACACCAGGAACCGGTCGAACGACTTGGCCAGCCAGCGGTCGTGGGTCACGGCCAGCACCGTGCCCTCGAACCGCTCGAGCGCATCCTGCAGTGCCTCTGCGGAGACGAGGTCGAGGTTGTCGGTGGGCTCGTCCAGCAGCAGGAGCGTCGCCCCCGACAGCTCCAGCAGCAGGATCTGGAACCGGGCCTGCTGACCGCCGGAAAGGCTGTCGAAGGTCTGCTCGGCCTGGGCGACGAGCCCGTAGCGGTCCAGGGCGCTGCTGGCGGCATCCCGCGGCAGCCCGGTGCGGGCGTCCTCGCCGCGATGGAGGATGTCCAGCAGCGTCCTCCCGTCGAACTCGGGGTGCCGATGCGTCTGTGCGAACCACCCCGGAACGACACGAGCCCCGAGGATCGCCCGCCCGGTGTGCGGCACGGGATCAAGCGCAGCGCCCGTCGTGGTGACGTGCCCGAGCCGCGCGTCGGGGTCGGTGCCGCCGCGCGAGAGCAGCCGCAGGAAGTGGGACTTGCCCGAACCGTTGGACCCCAGCACCGCCACACGGTCGCCGAACCAGACCTCCAGGTCGAAGGGCTTCATGAGTCCGGTGAGCTCCAGCTGCTCCGCCACGACCGCGCGCCGGCCGGTGCGTGCACCGCGCAGCCGCACGTCGAGGTCCTGCTCACGCGGCCGCTCCTGCGGTGGGCCGGCCTCCTCGAACTTGCGCAGCCGCGTCTGGGCCGCCCGGTACCGCGAGGTGAACGTGTCGTTCGCGGTGGCCTTGACCTTGAGAGTCGCCACGAGCTCCTTGAGCTTGGCGTGCTGCTCGTCCCAGCGGCGGCGCAGTTCGTCCAGCCGCGCCATCCGATCCTCGCGGGCACGGTGATAGGTGCCGAACCCACCGCCGTGCACCCACGCGGTGCTGCCCGCACCGCCGGCCTCGAGGGTCACGATGCGATCGGCGGCCCGTGCCAGCAGTTCCCGATCATGCGAGACCAGCAGCACCGTCTTCGGCGTCTCGCGCAGCCGCTCCTCGAGCCACCGCTTGCCAGGCACGTCGAGGTAGTTGTCGGGCTCGTCGAGGAGCAGCACCTGGTCTGGTCCCCGCAGCAGGGCCTCGAGCGCGAGCCGCTTCTGCTCGCCGCCCGATAGCGTCGTGAGCTCTCGGAAGCGCGCACGGGAGAACGGGATGCCGAGGGCCGCGGTCGTGCAGGTGTCCCACACGGTCTCGTACTCGTAGCCGCCCGCCTCGGCGTAGTCGGCGAGCGCGCCCGCGTACCGCATCTGGGTGTCGAGGTCGTCGTGGTCGATGATCGCCGCTTCGCTGTCTTCCAGTTCGCGGGCCGCACGCCGGACCCGGTCGGGCGCGACCGAGATCAGCAGGTCGTGGACGGTCTGCCCCGACTGACCGTGTCCGACGAACTGGTCCATGACGCCGAGCCCGCCGTCGATGGAGACGACTCCGGCCAGCGGCGGGACCTCGCCGCGGATGATCCGCAGGAGCGTCGTCTTCCCCGCGCCGTTCTGCCCTATGAGCGCCGTCGTGGACCCTTCGCCCACACGAAAGGAGACCTCGTCCAGCAGCGGCCGGCCGTCCGGCAGCGCATACGAGACGGCGGCGATGTCGATGTACCCCACGACTTTCCCTGTCTGCTCCGCGCGGCGGGCGCCGATGGGGAGCCGACCAGCCTATCGGGTCGCGCGCTCGGAGCGGGTGCGTTTCGTCTCGTCGCTGCGCTCCTCGCGGGGCGACCGGGAACGGCCCCTCCGGTCGTTGAGCGAGCGGAGCGGGACGAGACGACGACCACGTACCCGGCTCAGGCGGCGGCGTAACGGCCGGACTTGATCGCGCGCTCACGCGCCTTCGCCGCCTCGGCCTCGCGGTTCTTCGGCGGCGTGGTCGCGACGAGGTCGTCCAGCAGATGCTGCGTGATGTGGGCGATCTCGTGGACGGCCCGGTCGAACGCCTCCTGGTTCGCCTTCGAGGGCTTCGTGGTGCCCGCGATCTTGCGCACGTACTGGAGCGCGGCGGCGTGCACCTCTTCGGAGGACGCAGCGGGCTCGAAGTTGTGGAGCGTGTGGATGTTCCGGCACATGCCCCCGACCCTACGCCGCACCCCCGAAGAGGGCCAGGGCGCGGCATCCGTCCCGGCCGCGTGCGCCGAGTGCACGGTCTGCCGCCGAGCGCACGGTCTGGCCGCGTCGGCAGGTCGTGCATTCGGCGCCAAGCCGTGCAGTCGGCGGATGCCGCCGCACTGCTCGCGCCGGGCCGCCGGCGTGCCGGCTACCAGCGGTCGGCGCCGCGCGGGAGGACGTCGAGGACGTGGGGCAGCTCGCTGGGGAAGCACGAGCGGAACAGCTCGGTGATCTGCGGGTCGGATCCGTAGTCGTCGACGATCCGCAGCCCGATCATCGTGCTGATGAGCATGCCCTCGGCGAGGAAAGCCCGGGCGTCGTCGGCGTCGAGCCCCATCTCTTCGCGGAAGAACCGCCACACCGCGGCGAAGCCGCGGCGAGCAGCCGCTCCGATCACGGGGTTGCTTCCCAGCAGGTAGGCATGCGCGAGCGTCTGGTGCAGGCCGCGCACCTCGATGAGATCGACGTACGCCTGGCCGATGCGCTTGGCCGCAGCCTTCTCCGGGGTGATCCCCTCCTCGAGAGCGGCATCGGCGTCGCCCGTCACGAGCGCCGCGCGGAACGCCGCGAGCAGCTGCGCGAGAGCGTCTTCGATCGTGGCCAGGAACAGGTTCTCTTTGGACCCGAACAGCCGCACGACGTACGGCTGACTCACGCCGGCCGCCCTGGCCACCTCGTCGGTCGTCGCTCCCTCGTAGCCGCGCGCCCCGAAGACGGCGAGCGCGGCGACCAGGATCTGGCGTCGACGCTCGTCCGACGAGAGTCGCCTTCCTGCGTCGGGCCCTTCGTCCACGGCGACGGTGCTGCGCCCGTCAGGTTGCGGTGAGGTCATGGTCGAAGGTTATCAGCGAATGACTTGACTTTGTAATCAATCGATTACTACATTGCTCAACAGGTAATCATCCAATTACAACCGGAGCTTCGAATGACCGACTCACCCCTCGCCGCGAGCCCTCGACGGGCGCGGCCGTTCGCGCTCGTGCTGGCCGCGGCATCCCTCCCGATGTTCATGGCCACGCTCGACAACCTCGTGATGACCAACGCCCTCCCCGTGCTGCACCGCGACATGGGCGCGAGCGTCGAAGAGCTGCAGTGGTTCGTCAACGCGTACACACTGGCCTTCGCCGGAGCGATCCTCGTCGCCTCGGCACTGGGCGACCGCTTCGGCCGGCGCACCGTCTTCGCCATCGGCATCGCGCTGTTCGGCGCCGGCTCGGTCTTCGCCGCGCTGAGCACCGACCCCGGCCAGCTCATCGCGGCACGGGCGGTGCAAGGTCTCGGCGCGGCGGGAGTGATGCCGCTGTCGCTGGCACTCCTGTCCGGCGCGGTCGCGCCGGCACGACGCCCCCTCGCCATCGGCATCTGGGGCGGGGTATCGGGGCTCGGTGTCGCCGTCGGCCCGCTCGTCGGCGGAGCCATCATGGAGGGCTGGAACTGGCAGGCGATCTTCTGGCTCAATGTGCCGGTCGCCCTGATCGCCATCCCGCTCGCGCTGGTCGTCCTGGCCAACGACTTCGGCGCCCGCGCGCGCATCGACGTGCCGGGTGCGGTGCTGGCGGCAGCCGGGGTCCTCGCACTGGTGCACGCCATCGTCCGAGGCAACGACGACGGGTGGGACTCGGTCGGCGTCATCGCCGAGATCGCGCTCGGCGCGGCGCTGGTGGCCGGCTTCCTGGTGTGGCAGGCCCGCGCGAAGGCACCGCTCATGCCGTTGCGGCTGTTCCGCGACCGATCGTTCTCGATCACCAACATCGTCGGCTTCGCGTTCAGCTTCGGCACCTTCGGAGCGGTGTTCCTGCTGATCCAGTACCTGCAGGTCGTCGGCGGCTCGTCGCCGCTCGAGGCCGCCGTGCAGACCACACCCTGGACCCTCGCACCGATGTTCATCGCCCCGGTCGCCGGCATCCTGGCCCCGCGCGTCGGCACGCGCGTGCTGCTCGTGCTCGGTCTGGCGCTGCAGGGCGTCGCGCTCACCTGGATCGCCGCGGTCATGTCCACCGACCTCGACTATCCGGTGCTCATCGCGCCGTTCGTCATGGCCGGCGTCGGCATGGCGCTGGTCTTCGCACCCTCGGCCACGGCGCTCCTGGCGACGCTGGGACTCGTGGACCACGCCAAAGCCTCGGGCGTGAACTCGACGGTGCGTGAGCTGGGCGTGGCGCTCGGCACCGCCGTCATGACGGCGATCTTCGTCGGCGCCGGCGGCGAGCTCATGCCCGACCTCTACGTCGACGCCGCCCGCCCTGCCGTGTTCACCGGCGCGGCGGTGCTGTTCGCCGCCACGGTCGTGGCGCTGTGGCTGCCGTCCGGAAAGTCGGCGACGGATGCCGCGAACCCCGGCACCGCCGAGAGCACCGAGCTCGACGCGACTGCGCCGGAGTCCTCACGCGAGCGGGAAGTGCTCACCACCGGCTGACCCCGCGTCGGTGTGCGCCGGGCGGGGCAGGTGGCGGCATCCACCCCCGCCCGGCATCGAAGTCCGAACGCGTCAGACCCCTTTGCCTCGCAGCACCCGGGTGAACAGGCCGTCGAACAGGAACAGCAGGAAGGCGGCCGAGCCGATCAACGGCGACAGCACGAGGACGAGGGCGCCGATGATCACGGCGCTCAGCGAGCCGCGCGAGTACGCACGGGCCTCGTCGTCGGAGAGGTCGGGCATCATCTCCTCACGGCGCCGCATCGCCCACTGCCACTGCACCCAGCTGATGGCGATGGCGAGGAAGAACGTGACCGGCATCGCCATGCGGCCCGCGAACCACTCCTGGTACTCCGTCATCAGACCGGTCGCGAACGGGACCAGCACGATGAACAGCAGCCGTGCGTTGTTCAGCCACAGCAGTGTCCCGTCCGCCCGCTCGATGTGCTCGAACTGCTGCACATGCACCATCCAGAGCAGGCACAGCAGCACGAAGCTCAGCGCGAAGTTGAAGAACAGCTCGCCCATCTGGCCCAGCGCCGCCCACATCTGGGCGTCGGAGTCGATCTTGCCCAGCGAATGCGTGGTGAGATCGAGCACCAGCAGCGTCGCCGCGATGGCGAAGACGCCGTCGGTGAACGCCTCGAGACGGACCGTGCGCTGCGTCGCCGCGGGATGCCGCGTTCGCCTGATCATGGCGACAGGCTAGCGCCCGGGCAGCTCGCCGCGGATCGGACGCCCGGTCAGCGCTTGTAGTTCGGCGCCTCGACGACGATCTGCACGTCGTGAGGGTGCGACTCCTTGAGTCCCGCGGGGGTGATCCGCACGAACTTGCCCTTGGCCTTGAGCTCTTCGATGGTGCGCGCGCCGACGTAGAACATCGACTGACGAAGTCCGCCGACCAGCTGATACGCGACCGCCGACACCGGGCCGCGGTACGCGACCTGGCCCTCGATGCCCTCCGGGATCAGCTTGTCGTCGCTCGGGACGTCGGCCTGGAAGTACCGGTCCTTCGAGTACGAGGTCTTCTTGCCGCGCGTCTGCAGGGCGCCCAGCGACCCCATGCCGCGGTACATCTTGAACTGCTTGCCGCCCTGGAAGACGATCTCGCCCGGCGACTCGTCGGTGCCGGCCAGCAGCGAACCGAGCATCACGGTGTCGGCCCCGGCCACCAGCGCCTTGGCGATGTCGCCGGAGTACTGCAGGCCGCCGTCGGCGATGATCGGGATGCCGGCCTCGCGTGCCGCGAGGGACGCCTCGTAGATCGCGGTGACCTGGGGCACGCCCACGCCCGCGACGATGCGCGTGGTGCAGATCGATCCCGGACCGACGCCCACCTTGACGGCGTCCACGCCCGCATCGATCAGCGCCTGCGCGCCCTCGCGGGTGGCGACATTGCCGCCGATGACGTCGATGCCGGCGAACGACTCGTCGCTCTTGAGGCGGCGGACCATGTCGATGACGCCGGCCGACTGCCCGTTGGCCGTGTCGACGACGATGACGTCGACACCGGCGTCGCGCAGCGCCTCGGCCCGCTGCCAGGCGTCGCCGAAGAACCCGATGGCGGCGCCCACGCGCAGGCGGCCCTGCTCGTCCTTGGTGGCCAGCGGATACTTCTCGCTCTTGTCGAAGTCCTTGATGGTGATGAGACCCGCGAGCTTGCCCTCGTCATCCAGCAGCGGCAGCTTCTCGACGCGGTGCTGCGCGAACAGCGAGATGACCTCACCGGCGCTGATGCCGACCTTGCCGGTGACGAGGCCCTCGCTCGTCATGACATCGCGGACCTTGGTGGTCTGCCGCTCGAAGCCCGACACGAAGCGCATGTCGCGGTTGGTCACGATCCCGACGAGGTGGTTCTCGTCGTCGACGACGGGAAGACCCGAGATGCGGTACTGCGCGCACAGCGCGTCGACCTCGTCGATGGTGGCATCCGGGGTGGTCGTGATCGGGTCCGTGATCATGCCGGACTCGCTGCGCTTGACGCGGTCCACCATCGAGGCCTGATCCTCGATCGAGAGGTTGCGGTGGATGATCCCGAGACCGCCCTCACGCGCGATCGCGATGGCGAGGCGGGCCTCGGTGACGGTGTCCATGGCCGCCGACAGCAGCGGCGTGGCGACCGTGATCCGGCGCGTCACGCGAGAGGAGGTGTCGGCTTCGCTGGGGATGACATCGGTGTGCCCGGGCAGCAGCAGGATGTCGTCGTAGGTCAGGCCGACGAAGCCGAAGGGGTCGTTGTGCTCCATGGGGTCTCCTGCGCACCGTGCCATGGCTGCACTGGGCGCGTTCTCTCGGGGTGGACGACGGCGGCCGGTGCGCTCGTGACGCTCCGTACTCGATTCTAAGCGCCGGTGGAATCCGTTTGTTCCCGCGAGAACGGCACGCGCGCGTGCGCGCGACCCTCCGGCGCGCACGCAACGGCGCGTCCGCCGAGGCGATCTCGATCGCATCACGTATCCACAGCGTGTCTTAGGTGAAACAACCGCGACACATTACGCTCATAGCGTCGTTCATCACGGCCGATGCGACCCGAGCTTCGGTGTCCGCGTGGTGCCGAACTGGAGGTTCTGTGGGTCCTACGACTGTGACCGCAAAACGCGTCGACCGAGCGCGCATCCTGGCGGTGCTCTTCGGTCTGATGCTCGTCGCGATCGGAATGTTCGCGACGGCCGCGCCCGCGCTGGCGGCGGAAGGCGATCCCTACCGCATCAGCGGCAACGTGCAGCTCGACGGCGAGCCGCTCGAAGGCGTGGAACTGACCATCGACGGCCCCGGCGGCAAGCAGGAGGTCGAGACCGACGAGAACGGCCAATGGCACGTCAACGTCCCGGAGCGCGGCGAGACCTACGTCGTGACCCTGAACGAAGAAACGCTGCCCGAGGGCATCGCGGTCGTCGACCCCGAGGACGACACCCCCAACGTCAAGGAAGTCGAGATGGGCCAGGGCGGCCGTGTCTCGGTGAACTTCTTCATCGGCGAGGGCGAGCGCAACGTCACGAGCTTCTTCGACCAGTTCGTGCAGCGCATCGTGCAGGGCATCAGCTTCGGCCTCATGCTCGCACTGGCGGCGATCGGCCTGACCCTCGTGTACGGCACGACCGGCATCTCGAACTTCGCGCACGGCGAGATGGTGACCTTCGGCGCCATCGCGGCCTACCTCCTGGTGGTGCCGGCCACGCTGGCGCTGCCGTGGTGGCTCGCCTACCCGATCGCGGTGATCCTGAGCGCGGGGCTCGGGCTCGTGCTCGACATGATCCTGTGGAGACCGCTGCGAAGGCGACGCGTGGGCGTCGTGCAGCTCATGATCGTGAGCATCGGTCTGTCCCTCGCGCTGCGCTACACCTTCCAGCTGGTGATCGGCGGCGGCACCTTGCAGCTGCCCGGCTCGGCGGAGACCAAGATCCCGCTCTTCGGGGCCGTGCAGCTCAGCGTGATCGACCTCGTCTCGCTGGTGATCTCGATCGTCGTCATCGTGGCCTTCGCCCTGTGGCTGACCCGCTCCCGGATCGGCAAGGCGACGCGGGCCATCTCGGACAACCCGTCTCTGGCGGCGGCATCCGGCATCGACGTGGACGCCGTGGTGCGCATCGTCTGGATCGTCGCGGGCGGCCTCGCCGGCCTCGCCGGCATCCTCTACGCGTACTACCGCCCGGGCATCAAGTGGGACATGGGCGCACAGATCCTGCTGCTGATGTTCGCCGCCGTCGTGCTGGGCGGTCTCGGAACCGCATACGGCGCCCTGGTCGGCGCACTCATCGTCGGAATCCTGGTGGAGGTGTCGAGCCTGTGGATCCCGGCCGACCTCAAGTACGCCAGCGCATTGTTCATCCTCATCGTGATCCTGCTGTTCCGACCACAGGGCATCTTGGGTCGACGCGAGCGGATCGGTTAGGGGCACACTCATGGACTGGCTGCAGATTCTCTCCAACACCGCCTCGTCGATCATCAGCCCGGCGACGATCGGGTACGCGCTGGCCGCGCTCGGCCTCGCGGTGCACTTCGGCTACGCGGGTCTGATCAACATGGGCATCGCCGGCTTCATGGCCATCGGAGCCTACGGCTACGCGATCTCGATCCTCACGTTCGGGTTCGAATGGTGGGCGGGCGCCCTCGTCGGCCTCGCCGCGGCGGCACTGTTCGCCCTCATCCTCGGCATCCCGACCCTGCGTCTGCGCGGCGACTACCTCGCCATCGTGACGATCGCCGCCGCCGAGGTGGTGCGCCTGCTGTTCCTCACGACCGCCTTCGACGCCGTCACGGGCTCCGCCGACGGCCTGAGCGGGTATCACAACAGCTTCCGGGCATCCAACCCGATCCCGCCCGGCGAATACGGCTTCGGCCCGTGGGTCTACAACGCCAACGGCTGGTGGGTGCGGATCATGGGCCTGGTGACGCTCGGGATCGCCGCCCTGGTGGTGTGGATGCTGACCCGCAGCCCGTGGGGACGCACCATCAAGGGCATCCGCGAGGACGAAGACGCCGTGCGGTCGCTCGGCAAGAACGTCTTCTCGTACAAGATGCAGGCGCTCGTGCTGGGCGGTGTGCTCGCCGCGGCGGGCGGCATCGTCTACGCCCTTCCCTCGGCCGTGAGCCCCGGCGTGTACGTCACCTCGCTCACCTTCTTCGTCTGGACGGCACTGCTCCTCGGCGGCGCGGCCACGGTGTTCGGCCCTCTCCTGGGGTCGCTCATCTTCTGGGTGCTGCAGACGTTCCTCTCGAACGTGCTGCCCGCGATGGCCGCGGCAGGCTGGCTTCCCGGCCTCACCCAGATCCAGGCCGGCACGCTGCGCTTCATCCTCGTGGGCGTCGCGCTCATGCTGCTCGTGATCTTCATGCCCCAGGGTCTTCTGGGCAACAAGAAGGAGCTGACCTTTGTCAAGTAACGGCATCACGCCCGACGCGGCCCCGGCAACCGGCGCCGCGCCCGTGGCCCGCCCCAAGACGACGGGCCTTCACGTCGGCGAGGCGGCACCCGGCGTCGCCAAGGTCGACCCGATCATCATCGCCGACGGCGTGCGTCGCTCGTTCGGCGGTGTGAACGCCGTGGACGTCGACCACCTCGAGGTGCCTCGCGGCGCGATCACCGCCCTCATCGGGCCGAACGGCGCAGGCAAGACCACCCTGTTCAACCTGCTCACCGGATTCGACAAGCCCGACCACGGCACCTGGACCTTCGACGGCACGTCGCTGTCGGGCGTGCCCGCGTACAAGGTCGCGCGCATGGGGCTGGTCCGCACCTTCCAGCTCACCAAGGCGCTGGGGCTGCTCACCGTCATGGAGAACATGAAGCTGGGCGCCAAGAATCAGCGCGGCGAGCACTTCTGGGCCAGTCTCATCCCGGCCCTGTGGAAGTCGCAGGATGCCGAGCTCGAAGAGCGCGCGATGCAGCTGCTGACCAAGTTCAAGCTCGACACCAAGGCTGACGACTTCGCGGCCAGCCTGTCGGGCGGTCAGCGCAAGCTCCTCGAGATGGCACGGTCTCTCATGACGGAGCCGACCCTCGTGATGCTCGACGAGCCGATGGCCGGCGTCAACCCGGCGCTCACGCAATCGCTGCTGGACCACATCCTCGATCTCAAGGACCTCGGCATGACCGTGCTGTTCGTGGAGCACGACATGCACATGGTGCGCCACATCGCGGACTGGGTGGTCGTGATGGCCGAGGGGCGGATCGTCGCTGAGGGCGCCCCCGACGCCGTCATGAAGGACCCGGCGGTCATCGACGCGTACCTCGGGGCCCACCAGGAGCTCGACCTCGGCGTGGTGACCGGGCGCATCGACGTCATCCAGGCGGATCCCACGACGGATGCCGCGGCCTCGGCCGCTGCCGTCGCCGAGACGCTGGTCGACGAAGGCATCGCGGAGGAGACCCGCGACGAGGCCGAGACCGCACGAGAAGAGGAGGAGGGCCGATGAGCACCCCTACCGCGACGAGCACCCCCGTCGTCGTCATCGATGACGTCCACGCCGGATACCTGCCCGGCGTGAACATCCTCAACGGCTGCAGCCTCGTCGCCCACCAGGGCGAGCTGATCGGCATCATCGGCCCGAACGGTGCCGGCAAGTCCACGCTGCTCAAGGCGATCTTCGGGCAGGTCAACATCCGCAGCGGCAAGATCTCGCTCGAGGGCGAGGACATCACCGGTCTGCGCGCCAACAAGCTGGTCGCCCGCGGCGTGGGCTTCATCCCGCAGACGAACAACGTGTTCCCGAGCCTCACCATCGAGGAGAACCTCCAGATGGGGCTCTACCAGCGGCCGGGCATCTACAAGGAGCGCCTGGAGTTCGTGACCGGCATCTTCTCTGAGATCGGAAAGCGCCTCAAGCAGCGTGCCGGCTCACTGTCCGGCGGAGAGCGCCAGATGGTGGCGATGAGCCGTGCGCTCATGATGGACCCGAAGGTGCTGCTCCTGGACGAGCCGTCGGCGGGCCTGTCCCCCGTCCGACAGGACGAGGCGTTCATCCGCGTCTCCGAGATCAACCGCGCCGGCGTGACCTGCATCATGGTGGAGCAGAACGCCCGCCGCTGCCTGCAGATCTGCGACCGCGGCTATGTCCTCGACCAGGGCCGCGACGCCTACACCGGATCGGGCCGGGAGCTCCTGAACGACCCGAAGGTCACCGAGCTGTACCTGGGGACGCTGGGCAAGTAGCCCCTCCCGCCCAGCAACGACAAGGGGACGGATGCCGCGGCATCCGTCCCCTTGTCGTTGCGTCTCGCGGCCGAGCCGCCCGGGAACGCAGAACGGCCCCGGATCCGCGGACCCGGGGCCGTTCTCGTCAGGAACGATCAGCCTTCGTAAGCTTCGTAGGTGTTGTCGTCCTTGAACTGGTAGATGCCGATCGACGCCTCGGTCGGGTCGCCGACCTCGTCGAACGTGATCGGACCCGAGATGCCGTCGTAGTCGGCGGTGCCGCCACCGACGATGATGGCCGCGCAGTCGGCGTACGACTCGCACTTCTCGCCGTCGCCCGAGCCGCCCGAAACCTCGATCAGCTTCTCGGAGATCGCCGCGGGGTCGGTCGAGCCGGCAGCCAGCGCCGCGAGGGCGAGGAGGATCGTGGCGTCGTAGGACTCCGCAGCGTAGGTGAACTCCGTCAGCGGCTCGTTGCCCTCATCGGTGTTGAAGGTCTGCAGCGCGTCGGTGAAGTCCGTGATCGTGTCGAGCGAGAGGCCGGGGAACGTGCCCTTCGCGCCGGTGAGCGAGCCCGCAGGGAACTCGTCGCCGAAGTTCGCCAGGTTGCCGTCGACGAAGTACAGCTTGTCGGCCGGGAACTGCCCGAACAGGCTCGGAAGGATGGTCTTGACCTCCTCGAACGTGATCAGGGCGATCGCGTCGGGGTCGGCCGCGAGGACCTCGGAGATCTGCGCGTCGAAGCTCGTGTCACCCGTGTTGTAGGTGGGAGCCGCGACGACCTCGCCGCCGGCTTCCTCGAACGCCTCGGTGACGTACTTCGCAAGGCCGGTGCCGTAGGAGTCGTTCAGCACGATCATGCCGAGCGTCTGGTTGCCGTCCTCGGCGATCAGGTTTCCGAGCACCTCGCCCTGCAGGACGTCCGACGGTGCGGTACGGAAGTACAGCCCGTTGTCGTCGTACGTCGTGAACGCGTCCGAGGTGTTGGCCGGCGAGAACTGGATGACGCCCGCACCGGTGACCTGGTCGATGAACTGCAGCGAGACACCCGACGACGCGGCGCCGATGATGGCCGAAACGTCCTCGCCCAGCAGGCGCGGGATCTCGGTCTCGTACGCCTTGTTGTCGGTGTCGCCCGAGTCGCCGTACACGACGTCGATGTCGAGTCCGGTGTCCGCCGTCGCGTCGTTGATCTGCGACACGGCGTACGCGACGCCGGCCTCCTCGGGCGGGCCGAGGAACGCGAGGTTGCCGGTCTGCGGGAGGGCCGTGCCGATCTTGAGGCTCAGCTCATCGACGGGCCCCGCGCTTTCAGTGGGTTCGTCGCTGCCACCGGTGCCGCCACCGGAACAGCCGGCGAGGACGAGGGCGCTGGCGCCGACGAGCGCGATGCCGCCGAGGAAGGCGGACGTGCGCGAGCGGGTGAAGACGCTCATGTTGCTCCTTGCTGTGTGATTACCGCGGGACCGGCTCGGGCGCCGACCCAGTGCACTAAACCTAATGGCCGCGGGGCTTCGCCAATGTTGCCTTTCGTTAACGATCTGTAACAGCTTGAAATGGGTGATGAAACCGCAAATCGGCGTCCTCCGGACGACGCCGTCTGTGGATAACTCGGCGGATCCGACAAATCGACCCCATACCCTCACCGGGTATAGTGTGGGGGCGGTACCCCTCCGGGGTATGGACGTGAGAGAGGAGCCGGGATGGCCGAGGTCCAGTACAAGGTGACAGGGATGAGCTGCGGGCACTGCGAGGCTTCGGTGCGCGGCGAGGTCTCGAAACTCGCCGGCGTCGAAGACGTCCAGGTGAGCGCGGCGGCGGGCACGCTGAAGATCGTCTCGACAAGCGCGCTCTCGGACGACGCCGTGATCGCCGCCGTCGACGAGGCGGGCTACTCCGCGGTACGCGCCTGATGGACGCGGCCTCCGCCCCCACTTCGCGGATCGAGCTCGAGATCGGCGGG
>NZ_OLMV01000012.1 GCF_900292075.1 Microbacterium timonense | reverse complement strand
GGATCCGTGCGCCGTCACGCACCAGCGTCGTGCCGTTCGTGGAGTGGCGGTCCGTGATCCAGGGGCCCGCCGCCGTGCCGCCGACCTCGAAATGCGTCTTCGACAGCGACAGCGTCTCGTCACGGACGGCGATGCAGACGGCACCGTTCTCATCGGCGGGATTGCGGCCGTACAGCGTCCGCCCGTAGACGGCCATGCGGGTGCCGTCGTCCCAGTGCAGGACGGCGATCACGGGCGCCTCGTCGTACAGCGGAGCGCGCAGGGCGGGCGGCGGCACGGCGGCATGCGTCGCGTCGAGGTCGTCGCGCTGCGCCGAGCGGGAGACGGATGCCGCGGCCGCAGCCTGCGCGGACCCGCCGGATGTGTCGCCCGGGCCGACCGGCCGGTCGGCCAGGGCGGTCGCGGCGGGAGGGGAGGCGAAAACCACCGCCGCGGACGGCGCCGGGGCCGGCCATGTCCCGCCGGCGGCCACGCCGCTCGGCGCGATGCCGGTGGCAGAGGGGAACGGGGTCATCAGGCCGGGGAACGCCTCGACGCGGCGGGCCGGCGCTTTGGTGGCCTTCACCGGCGGCTCCCCGGTTCGCCATGGGGCGATCTCGACGAGCCCTGCCGCTGCGCTGAGGGCAGGTGCCGGCGCGGGCTGTGCGGGTCGTGACGTCGCGACGTGAGGCGACGCCGGCCGCACGACCGGCGTCGGCCGCGGCGACGGGAGGTACGGGTTGCCGGCCGCGTCCGCGTGACGGGCGATCGTGCGCACAGGCCGGGTCGCGGCATCCGCTCGCCGCGCATCCACGACGACGGCGCGCGCGGCGAGGTCGTGCCAGCCCTGCCGGCGGGCGCTGCGGTCGAACAACGGCGTGAACCAGCCGATGACGACGGCGCCCGTCAGCGCGAGCACCAGATTGCGCCACACCGCGCGCCAGAACCCGACCGGCGTGCCGGCGTCGGCGTCGCGCAGCTGCAGCCCGGCGAGGCGCTGGCCGATCGAGCCCCGGCCGCCCTGAAGTGCCGCGTAGACGAGGCCCCACGCGAGCATCACGGCACCGACCACGACGAACCCGAAGGTGGAGGCGACCACCAGAGCGGTCGGACCCCATGCCGCGCCCGCCGCGAGGGCCGTGCTGGCGAAGATCCCGGTGAGGACTGCGCCGATGCCGGCGGCGATCCCGAGATCGATCGCGAACGCG
>NZ_OLMV01000006.1 GCF_900292075.1 Microbacterium timonense | reverse complement strand
ATGACGTGCGCGTCCTGCGCCGCGCGGATCGAGAAGCGGCTGAACCGCATGGACGGGGTCGAGGCATCCGTCAACTACGCCACCGAGAAGGCGATCGTGAGCGCACCCGCCGGCATCGCAGCGCAGGCGCTCATCGACGAGGTGGTGAAGACGGGTTACACCGCGGCCGTGCCCGCACCTCCCGTCGCTGAAGCGGTCGCGCCCGACGGCACCGGCGGCGCCGACGCCGAGCTCATCGGGCTGCGCCAGCGGCTCATCGGCTCGCTCGTGCTCTCGGTGCCGGTGATCCTCATCGCGATGATCCCGGCGCTGCAGTTCACGTACTGGCAGTGGGCGTCGCTGGCACTGGCCGCACCGGTCGTGGTCTGGGGCGCGTGGCCGTTCCACCGCGCCGCCGCGGTCAATCTGCGCCACGGCGCGGCCACCATGGACACCCTCATCTCTCTCGGAGTGACGGCTGCGTTCCTGTGGTCGCTGTACGCGCTGTTCCTCGGTGGTGCCGGCATGCCGGGCATGACACACGGGTTCGAATGGACGGCGACTCCGGGAGACGGAGCCGACCAGATCTACCTCGAGGTGGCCGCCGGGGTGACGACGTTCGTGCTCGCCGGACGGTTCTTCGAGCAGCGCTCCAAGCGCCGTGCGGGCGCGGCGCTGCGCGCACTGCTCGAGATCGGCGCGAAGGATGTCGCGGTACTGCGCCGGGTGGGCGACGAGGCCTCAGAGACGCGCGTGCCGATCGCGGACCTTCGCGTCGGCGACGAATTCGTGGTGCGCCCCGGCGAGAAGATCGCCACCGACGGCGTCGTCGCCTCGGGCACGTCGGCCGTGGACGCGTCGATGGTCACGGGAGAGTCGGTGCCGGTCGAGGTGGAACCTGGCGACGCGGTCATCGGCGCGACGGTCAACGCCGGCGGCCGGCTTGTGGTGCGGGCGACCCGCGTCGGCGACGACACGCAGCTCGCTCAGATGGCGCGTCTGGTCGAGGACGCCCAGTCGGGCAAAGCGAAGGTCCAGCGCCTGGCGGACCGCATCTCGGGCGTGTTCGTGCCGATCGTGCTGCTCCTGTCGCTGGGAACTCTCGTGGGATGGCTCGTGGCCGGTGCGTCGGCGACGACGGCGTTCACCGCGGCGGTGGCGGTGCTGATCATCGCGTGCCCGTGCGCGCTCGGGCTGGCCACGCCGACAGCGCTGCTCGTCGGCACCGGCCGGGGCGCGCAGCTGGGCATCCTGATCAAGGGTCCGGAAGTCCTCGAGTCGACGCGGACGGTCGACACGGTGGTGCTCGACAAGACCGGCACGGTGACCACCGGCCGCATGGCCCTCGTCGATGTCGTCGTCACGGGAGCCGACGGCGCGGATGCCGCGGGCGCCGCGCGCGCGGAACTGCTGCGTCTGGCCGGGGCGCTCGAGCACGCGTCCGAGCATCCCATCGCGCACGCGATCGCCCGCGCCGCCGCCGAGGAGACGGGGCCGCTGCCCGACGCTGCGTCGTTCCAGAACCTGCCCGGCAAGGGCGTATCGGGCATCGTCGAGGGTCACGCGGTACTGGTGGGGCGGGAGGCGCTCCTCGCCGAGTGGGCACTCGCCGTCCCCTCTGAGCTCGTGAAGGCGCGCAGCGCCGCGGAGGCGCTCGGTCGCACCGCGGCAGTCGTGGCATGGGACGGCGCCGTGCGCGGCCTCCTGGTCGTCGCCGACCAGGTCAAGCCGACGAGCGCCCAGGCGGTCGCGCAGCTGCGTGCCCTGGGGCTCGATCCCGTGCTGCTCACCGGCGACAACAGCGCAGCGGCGCACGCCATCGCCGAGCAGGTCGGCATCGACCGCGTGATCGCCGAGGTGCTGCCGCACGACAAGGTCGCCGTCGTGACGCGGCTCCAAGCCGAGGGCCGCGTCGTCGCCATGGTCGGGGATGGCGTGAACGACGCGGCCGCGCTCGCCCAGGCCGACCTGGGTCTTGCGATGGGAACCGGGACGGACGCTGCGATCGAGGCATCCGACATCACCCTGGTGCGCGGTGACCTGCGCTCGGCGGCCGACGCGATCCGTCTGTCGAGAGCGACCCTCGGCACGATCAAGGTCAACCTCTTCTGGGCCTTCGCCTACAACGTCGCCGCGCTGCCGCTGGCGGCGCTGGGGCTCCTCAACCCGATGATCGCCGGCGCGGCGATGGCGTTCTCGAGCGTCTTCGTCGTCGGCAACAGCCTGCGACTCCGCCGCTTCCGCAGCCGGCACTGACGACGACGACGACACCATTCACACGAAGGACGTGCAGCAATGACCATCGACACCATGGCCGCGAGCCCGCTCGACCACGACGCACCGGCCGAGCACTCGCACCACGGCTACATCACCGACAAAGACAAGTACCTCAACCGTCTGAAGCGCATCGAGGGGCAGGCCCGCGGCATCCACAAGATGGTCGAGGACGAGAAGTACTGCATCGACATCCTCACCCAGATCAGCGCACTGACCTCGGCCCTCGAGGCCGTCGCGGTAGGCCTGCTCGACGACCACCTGCGGCATTGCGTGGTGGATGCCGCGCGTCTGGGCGGCGAGGAGGCCGACGCCAAGATCACCGAGGCCACACAGGCCATCGCCCGCCTGGTGCGCTGACTCAGGCCGCGCTGCGCGTGCGGCGGGCGTGCAGCACCGAGTCCACCGTCAGCACGATCAGCGCGACCCACACGAGGGCGAAGCCGATCCAGCGCTCGATCGGCATCGGCTCCCCCAGCAGCCAGACGCCGATGATGAACTGCAGGATCGGCGCCACGAACTGCAGCAGTCCGACAGCGGTCAGCGAGATGCGCCGGGCGCCCGCGGCGAAAAGCAGCAGCGGCACCGCGGTCACGACGCCGGCCAGGCTCAGCAGGACGGTGTGGTCCCAGCCGTTGGCCCCCATGGTGAGCCCCTGCGTCGCCCCCACGATCGCCAGCACGACGACGGCGATCGGCGTGAGCCACAGCGTCTCGAGGGTCAGCCCGCTGACGGCATCCACCGAAGGGCCGACCTTCTTCTTGACCAGTCCGTAGATCCCGAACGAGGCTGCGAGCGTCAGCGCGATCCAGGGGAAGGCGCCGTAGCCGATGACGATCACGAGCACCGCCGCCGCCGCGATGCCGATCGCGACCCACTGCGTCGGCCGCAGCCGCTCGCGCAGAACGAGGACCGCCAGCAGCACGGTCGCGATGGGATTGATGAAGTAGCCGAGGCTGGTCTCGATCACCTGGTCGCTGAGCGCGCCGTAGATGAACACCTGCCAGTTCACGTAGATGAGCAGCCCCGCGATCACGGTGAGACCCAGCAGCCGTGGCTTGCGGAAGATGGCCGCGAGCCGGGGCCAGCTGCGCGTCACGGTGAGCAGCAGCGCGCAGAAGGCCAGCGACAGGACGATGCGCCACGCGACGAGCTCCCAGGGTCCGGTCGGGACGAGCAGCAGGAAGTACAGCGGGAGGAAGCCCCACAGCAGGTAGGCGCCGAACGCGAAGAAGCCGCCGAGCGTCCGTTCCCGCGCCTCGGCTGCCGGATTCGGAATGCCCGGGACAGAGCCCGTCGTCACCCCCAGGTCGAGCGCCGTCGAGTCGTCCAGTCCGTCCACGCCGCCGGATTCGGAAAGGGAAGACTGCTCCTGACTCACCGAGTCAGCCTACGCCCGCGCGGACGCCGCCCGGTCGGCAGGCGCTGCGCCGGGCATCCGATCCCGGTCGAGCGTGCGCCTTTCCCTGCCACCGGCGCGGGTCCGTTGGCAGGGCATGACGAGAGGGCCGGATGCCGAAGCATCCGACCCTCTCGATTCGCACGGTGCGAAGGACTCAGCGGACGACGACCGCCAGAACGTCGCGCGCCGACAGGACGAGGAACTCGTCACCGCCGAACTTGACCTCGGTCCCGCCGTACTTGCTGTAGATCACACGGTCGCCGACGGCGACGTCGAGCGGGATGCGGTTGCCGTTGTCGTCGATGCGACCCGGGCCCACCGCCACGACCTCGCCCTCCTGGGGCTTCTCCTTGGCGGTGTCGGGGATGACCAGACCGCTGGACGTGGTCTGCTCGGCCTCGACCTGCTTGATCACGATGCGGTCCTCGAGCGGCTTGATGGAAACCGACACGGTCTACCTCTTCTTTCTTGGGAACGAAGACTCGTTAGCACTCTGACGTTGAGAGTGCTGACGCCAGTCTAGGCAAGAAATTGGCACTCGTGCAACGTGAGTGCCAATCAGACGTCACTCGTGTCCGTGATCCCGCAGGCTGACGCGAGGCCGGAGACCAACGCGTATCAGCAGACCGCGCGATCGACTCTTCATGCACGGGAGGTCGTGCACGCTTCCCCCTCGCGCGACGGCGCGCGTGGTGGTAAACCGGGTGCACGAGGGTGGGTCCTGAAGCTGGGGAATTTCGGGGAAATGGCGAGCATATTTGTGCTCGCGGTGGATATCGGTACAAGCAGAACAGCCGCCGCCACCGCGAGAGTGGATTTCCAGGGAAACATCGAGACCGCAAGGTTCTCGCTGGGCAGACATACAGACAGTGCGCCGACCGCGGTCTTCGTCTCGGACGATGATCTGCTGTTCGGCGACGCCGCCGAGAGACGGGGCCTCGCGCAGCCTGAACGGCTGGTGCGCGAGTTCAAGAGACGCATCGGAGACGACGTCCCCGTGGTGGTGGGTAGCCGCAGCTTCGCATCGGAGGATCTGTTCGCCCGCATGGTCGCGTGGGTGACGGATGCCGTGGCCGAACGTGAGGGCCGGCACCCCGACGCCATCGTGGCCACGGTGCCGGTCACGTGGGGCGACTACCGGCGCAGCCTCGTGACGGCCGCGCTGGCACGGGAAGTGCCCTGCCCCGTCGACCTGGTCGCGGAGCCGGTCGCCGCCGCGTGGCACTACCAGGCATCGGCCGCGCTCGGAACGGACGAGGTGCTGGCCGTCTACGATCTGGGCGGCGGCACCTTCGACGTGGCACTGGTCACCCGCACCCTGGACGGCTCGCTGAACATCCTCGGCGCACCCACCGGCATGGCCGACTTCGGCGGCGCCGACTTCGACGATCTGGTCGTGCGGCACGCGATCACCGCGGCGGGCCTGACCGCCACCGACCTCGCTGCCGACCCCGAGTCCCGCGTCGCGCTGTCGACACTCCGGCGCGAATGCGTCGATGCCAAGGAAGCGCTGTCGTTCGACTCGGAGGCCGCCATCCCGGTGTTCCTCGCGGGTGCCGGCACCACGGTCCGCATCACGCGCGCCGAGTTCGAAGGGCTCATCGAAGAGGGACTGGAGCGCACCGTCGACCTCCTGCAGACGGCTCTCGAGACCAGTGACGTCGGCAGCCGCCTGGAAGCCGTGCTTCTCACGGGCGGTTCGTCGAGGATCCCGCGCGTCGCCCAGCTGCTGTCGGAGCGGATCGACGCGCCGGTCGCCGTGGACACCGATCCCAAAGCGGTCGTCGCGCTCGGCGCCGCGCGGGTCATGGCCGACAGACTCCTCGTCCCGATGACCGGCGGCGCGGGCATCGCGATCGGCGAGACCGAGGCGTGGGCGGCCGCCGATGCGCCGGTGCGCGAGCTTGCTGCGGCCCCGTCGCCGGAGCCGTCGCCCGTCGCGCCCGAGAATCCCCCGGCCGCGCGGCGGCGCTGGTTCCGGCTCCCCGTCGCCGTGGGCCTGGCCAGCTCGCTCGTCCTCGCCGGCGGAATGGTGCTGGCGGGCGCCACAGGGCTGGGCAACGGCACCCGCTCCTCGGGGGACACCGGCCCGGAGTCTTTCGGCGACTGGCTGGGCGCCGCCTTGAGCGAGCAGCCCGCCGCCGCCGCGGAGGCAGCCGGCGCCCAGGCGGCACCGCCGTCGGATCCGTCAGCCCCTCCCGCCACCGACAACGGCTCGCCGAAGACGAAGTCGACTGCCCCTAATCCGCGGCAGCGCGTCGCGGAAAAGCTCGCGGATTCGCGTCAGCAGGAGGCTGAGGCCTCCACTCCCGGCACGCAGAACCCGTCCGGCTCCACCGGCACCGGAACCACCGGGGGCACCACCACCGGCCCCGCGAGCACAGCGGATGATTCCGGCGACCAGCCCACCGGAACGAACCCGCAGCCCGAGCCCACCACGGACCCTGGGCCGCAGCCCACGACGGCTCCCGAGCCGGAGCCGACCACCGAGCCCACTCAGAACCCGGGTCCCGAGCCCACCCAGAACCCGGACCCGCAGCCCGAGCCGCAGCCGACCACAAACCCGGAGCCGCAACCGACCACCGAGCCGGCGCCGGCCCCTGAGCCGGCCCCTGAACCGGCCCCTGAGCCCGCGCCGACCACACCCGGGGAGCCGGGGTGATGGCGGCGCTCCCCGATCTGGCCGAGGCCGCGTCGTCGCCCTCCCCGCGGATGAGGTCGGTCGGTCGCACGGACGACCGCTCGGGCACCGATGAGATCCCCGGCGCCGCCACTTTCGAGCTCGCTGCGTTCCGCCTTCACGGCGGGGCCGTGCGTGCCGTGGTCTCGGGCAGCGCAGGGTCGGGCAAGACTACGCTGCTGCACCGGGTGGCGGGCCTTCTGTCGGCGGAAGGCGCCGAGACGGCCATGCTGCGCGGATCCACCGACGTCGCCGCGCTTTCTGCCGCGACCGTGCTGATCGCCGATGACGCGCACCTGCTGGACGAGGACCGCGTGACCGCGCTGATCCACCGCGCCGAGGATCCGGATGCCGGACTCGTGGTCGCCGTGCGCAGCTGGCCCGTCCGCCCCGACGTCGCGGCGCTGTGCCGCCTCTTGGAGCGCAGCCGGCCGGCGATCCTGCTGGGCGGCGTCAGTACGGCATCGGGCCCGGACGGCGCCGGATTCGGCGCCTGCGATGATGACGTCCTGCGCCTGACCGGCGGCATCCCGTGGCTGATGCACGAGTGCCGCGCCGCGCACGATGCCGACGCGTGTCGCGATGATCCGGCCCACCACGCGATGCAGCGCGCGATCCGGCCCCGCGTCCTGCACCGGCTCATGTCGGCGCCGCCGCGCGTACGCCGGCTCGTCGATGAGCTGTCGTTGGGCGTCGCGCCGACGGTCGACGACGCAATGTCGGCGGGCAACGCGAGCGCCGTGATCGCGGAGGGATATGCCGAGGGACTGCTCGGCGGCGACGGTCGCCCGGCGCCCGCTGTGGCCGCCGCGGTGCGCGACATGACCTCGACCGCCCGGCTGATCGAGCTGGTGCGGATCGCGGCGCCGGCCACGCTGCGTGACGATGCGGTGGTCGAACGGCTGGGCGTCGCCCACGACACCGGCGCGGCCGAGGCATTGACCGCTCGCGCGCGCGCCGAGGTGGCCCGCGACCCGCGCCTGGCCGGCGAACTGTTCGACCGTGCTGTCGACTGCGGTGCCGACCCGACCGCCCTGGCGGTGGACAGGGCACGGGCGGCGTGGGGCACCGGCGACCTCGACACGGCCGGAGCCCTGCTGGACGGCGTGCTCGCCGCGCTCCGCGGTGCAGACGCTCCGCCGGCGGTCGATCTCGCCGCCGCCATCTGGGCCGAGCGGGGTCTCGCCCGGATCGCGGCCGACGTCTACCGGACATGCTCGGCGAACGACGGCGGCGGTGCTCACGGACGGGTCGCCGCGATCGCGGCCGGCCGGATGCCGGCACCCGCAGCAGGCACCGGAGTGACATCCGCCGGCGACGAGCCGCCTCCTTCGGCCCTGCGCGTGGCGCACGCGCTGCTCGACACCGGTCTGAGTGCGGCGCTGGGGGGCCACGCGGACGCGGCGGTCGCGGCCCTTCGCCGTGCGTCCGAGCTGTACACCGCGTCGGGTGACGACTCCCCCTCCGTCGAGCTCCCGGCGGTGATCGGCGCGATCGCGTGCATCGGCGTCGGCGATGTGCGCAGCGCGCAGGCCGTCATCGACGACGCGCTTCAGGGCGGACAGGGCGGGCCGCGCGCACGCGCACGGCTGGAGCTGTGGGGGTCGTGGGTCGCCCTGCAGCGGGAGCGCCCGGTCGAGGCCCGCGCCGCGCTCGCCCGCGCGACGTCCGCGGGCGCCCTCGCACCTCGGGACGACTCCCTTGCCGCGGCGATATCGATCGGCCTGGCCCGGCGCTACGACGACGCGGCCGGCCTCGCGGTCGAATGGCACGCGTGCCTGCCGCGGATCTCACGGACCGAGCCGGACCTGTTCTCCCTCCTGCCGCTGGGCGAACTCGTCATCGCCGCCGCGCGGCTCGGAGAGGCGACCGCCCTGCAATCGGTCTTCGAGAAGGCGCTCGCGGTCACGGCGGGGATCGGGGATCCCGCGATCTGGTCGGCGCCGTTGCACTGGGCGGGCATCCAGCGCGGCATCCTGCTGAACCGGCCCGACGCGCTCGGCCCTCACGCGCGAGCGCTCGTCGCGGCCGCGCCGCACAACAGGCTCGCCGCCTGCATGGCCCATGCGGGCAAGGTCTGGACGGCCGTGCTCTCGGGCGCCGTCGATGCCGACTCCGTCGAGCAGGCGGCACGAGGGCTGGCTGCGGTGGGAATGGCCTGGGACGGGGCGCGACTGGCGGGGCACGGGGCGAGCCGATCCGAGGACCGCAAGGCCATCGCCCGTCTGCTTGCCTGCGCACGCGAGCTGCACCCGCGGGAGACACCGCGCGGGGCGGAGGAGAGACAGGATTCGGCCACGAAGGAAGCCGCCGGCGACGGGTCGCTGAGCGAGCGCGAGCGCGAGGTGGCGGAGCTGGTGCTGCAGGGCAAGACGTACGCCGAGATCGGCGCCGCGATCTTCATCTCCCCACGCACCGCGGAACATCACATCGCACACATCCGCCGGCGCCTCGACGCGACATCCCGCTCCGATCTGCTCTCGAAGCTCCGCATCGCCCTCGATGGCGCAGCGGTAGAACCGGCCTCAGGGGGGTCGCACCCATGACCCCGCACCTGAACCCCCACTGCATCGGGCAAAACCCCGATGCCGTCGCGCACACCGCGACCTACTCTGGATCATCCCTCGACCTTCAGCGCGGAGGAGTCGTCACATGACCACACCGTTGGTGACAGTCGCCAACTCGATCATCGAGTTCATCCTGAGCCTGCTGCGGGATCCGGCAGCCCTCGCCGAACTGGAGAAGGATCCCGAAGCCGCCCTGGTGAAGAACAAGGTCGCCGGGATCTGCGCCGAGGACGTGCGCGCGGTGGCGCCCATCATCTACGACCGTCCGGATGTGGTGCCGCGGAGCACCGCCCCGGCGTCACCGCCGACGCACCACAACGAGGTGCTCAACGAGATCACGCGCATCACGAACAACTGGACGACCATCGACAGTCGGTCGACCATCGTGGACCAGTCGGTGAACCAGAACATCTGGACCGAGGGCGGCGACGTCACGCAGATCTTCGATCAGACCGCGGGCGTGGCATCCGGAGACGGATCGATGGCCGCGGGCGACGACATCGGCGTCAACACGCCCGTCGACGACGACACCGACGAAGAGCCGACGCTCCCCGACCTGCCGGGTCTTCCGGACGAGGGCGGGCTGGACGATCTCGTCGACGCGGATGACGAACTGCCGCCCGACGACGCGGGCGAGCCCGCCGACGGCGGCGACCCGCAGCCGACGGTGCCTTCGCCCGACGTGCCGCCTGAGACCGCGCAGGATGCCGTGCAGGATGCCATTGCCGTCGCCGGTGACGTCGCCGACGATGCGGAGCAGGCGCCGGCACCGGTGTACGACGCCCCGCCGGCCGAGGTCGACGACGCCGTGTGGAGCGAACCTGTCGACACCGTCCCGGTCGAGGAGGTCGTCTACAGCGACGATCTCAGCGAGGAGCAGTAGCAAGCGGTGAGCGACCCGTCCTCGCGGGCCGGATCGCCGGCTCCGCACCCGCCGATGCCGGCCGTCCCGTCGGAGGCGAAAGCCCCGCCGGGACGACCACCGCTGTCCAATCCCAACACCGCACCGGTTCTGGCCAAGCTGACCCCGCCGTTCTCGGTGCGCGTCTGCGAACTCTTCTGGATCGTCAGCTTCTTCGTGGGGGGCTTCGCGATCGTCTACTACTTCATCATCCGCAAGGAGCAGCTGCCGCTCATCTCGGACGCGGTGCGAGCCGTCGATGCCACCCGCAGCGAGCAGACGTACACCACCGCCGCCGACATCATCTTCTGGTCGGTGTTCGGCATCCTGGTCGGCGTGCTGCTCGTGCAGATCACGCTGCTCGTGTCGTTCATGGGCCGACGGCCGCAGATGCGCTGGTGGCAGCTGCTGACCTGGGTGATCCAGGTGGCCACGCTCGCGCTCTCGCTCGACCTCGCGCTGACCGGCTCGCGGGCTGCGCCGCTGCGCCTCGTCCTCGCGGCGCAGTGCGGGCTGGTCCTGCTGGCCCTGCTGGCCGGCGTCATGCCCAAGGCGCTCGCATGGTCAGCGCGGCAGCACGACATCGTCCGGCAGCAGCCGGCCGATGCTTCGGCGCGGTGAGTCCGCGCGCATCGTCTCCGCCGCCACCTGCTCGAGGCTGCGGATGACCACGTGGCACAGCCCCACCGCCGTCCGCTCGGTGAGGGGCGACTCCGCGAGCGCGCGCCACCGAGCAAGGAGCTCCTCTGCGCGCGCACGCACGGCGGGAGCGTCGGCGCCGTCGGCGAGTCCGACTCGCACGGCCATGGTGCCGCCCGCGCCGCCCACGATGCGTTCGGCTTCGGCGATCTGTTCCGCCGGCAGGGGGTATCCACCCGCGCGGGTGCGCGAGAGCACCGCGAGCTCCCGCAGCGAATGCGTGGTGGCGAAGATGCGCTCGATCTCGGCGAGCAGGATGTCCGAGCCCCGGCGCGGACGCTCCCGCATCAGCTCCTCGAGCCCCGGGAGAACGCCGTACACCTTGAGCGTGTCGGCGCGAGCGCGGAAGTGATCCCGCACCAGCGCCTGCAGCGCGTGGAGGCCGCTCTGCTCCACGAGTCCTTCGGCCAGCGCCGTCGAGGTGTTCGCACCGCCACGGATGAGCGCGGCCGACAGCCGGATGCCGAACAGGCCGAATCGCGAGAGCAGGTCACGTCGCCGGTGCTCGCTGAGAGAGGTCACGCCGGCGACCCACGCGAAGCGATCGGCTGAGACGAGGAGGTTCTCACGCGCCGCCCGCTCGAGCGCCGCGATCTCGGCGAGCGCGCGGAACTCCGTCTCGCGGAGCGTCCGCGCCGCCTCGGCGAGCAGACCTGCCACCGGCACGACATCCAGCACGAGTGAGCGCAGCTCGGTGTCATCCGCGTAGCGTCGGGCGACCTGGCCCGCCGACACGAGCGAGTCGATGCGCGCCGAGCCGACCTCGTCCGCCCGCGACAGCACGGCGACGGCGTTGACCGTCAGCGATGCACCCACCGACACGTCCCGGAACGCTTCGAGGAACCCCCGGTCCGACGAATGCAGGTGGCGCATCAGGTAGATGACCGCATCGGCCGCGGAGGCCCCGCTGCGCTGCGTGAGGAATCCGTGCGCCCGGGCGGAGACATCCGTCGACAGCGAGGCGATCCCGGGGGTGTCGATGAGGATGAGCGAGCGCAGGCTCTCGGACGGCCACCCCACGTCGATCCAGTCGACCTCCTCAGCCGTGGTCGCGCCCAGCTCGAGCACCACCCGCCCGTTGTCACGCTGGAACGGCAGGCGCCGCGGCGGACCCTGCCGCGGGTGCAGTGTGATGCTGGGACTGTCGGCACGGCGATACCACGTCACCACCCGGGTGCACTCCCCGGCGTCCGTCGCGGCGAGCGCCTCGCCCAGGAGCGCATTGAGGAGGGTCGACTTGCCGGCCTTGACCATTCCGGCCAGTGCGATCCGCAGCGGACCCTGCAGGCGCCGGTCGTACGCGCTGATCATCTCCCGCGTGGCGGGGTCGTCGGCGTAGAGGGCGAGCGCCTCCTGCGCGACCCGCCTGGCGTCCGTGAGTGCCGGCTCCCTCATCGTGCACTCCTCACCGGGTGACGGCCCGTGTGCGACCGGCGATCTCGGGCTGCGGCATCCGGTCCGGCATACCGCCGGGTACGACCTCGGCGCGGATCGCCTCGAGCTGGCGGAGCTGGGCGCGCAGCTGCTTGACGCGCTCCTCCCGCCGGCCGCTGTCGACGCTCGCGGCCTGCTTGGCCGCGCTGACCGCCTCGGCGAACGAGCGATGAAGCTCCTCGGCCATCGCTCCGAAGTGATCGCGGGCGGCCCGCTGCACGAGCCGGAGGCGGTCCTTGAGCTGCTTGCCCGCTTGGAAGGTCACCTCATCGATGTGGCGCCGGACGATGTTCTTGGCCTCCGCCTGCCGTCTGGCGAGCCGGGTTCCCATGTCTTCGCGGAACGCCCGGCGTCCGACGATGACGCCGGCCAGCAGCGACAGGGGGTTGATGAGGGGCAGACCGATGAGGCCGGTCGCAAGACCCACCATGAGGACGCCGCCATACGACCCGCGGACGCCGATGAAGATCTTCTCGGCGGCGCTCATCCGCCCCTCGTCGAGGGTGCCGATCGCCTCCACCGGGTCGAGCACGCCGGCTGCGTCGGCCACGTCGATCGCGGGGATGCTCTCCTCACCCTCGAGGAACAGCTCGGCGACCTGCTCCGACAGCCAGCGTGCCCGCTCGTCGGTCCACACGAACGTCTCCGAGACCGCTGCCGAGATGCGCTGGTCGAGCCACTCGGTGATCTCGCTCCAGATCGGGCCGGGATCGCCTGCTTCGATGGATGCCTCCGCCTCGCGCTGCACCTTCCGCAGGCGGTCGCGCAGATCGTGCTCCATGTCGGAGATCAGGTCGGCCACACCGTCGGTGAGAGTGACCTGCCAGCGCGCGGACCGGCTGCGGAACTCGTCGGCGCGCGTCTTCGCCTCCTCGAGCTGCACCAGCAGCTGCGGCGTCGCCTCCGGCTCGACCAGCGCGGTCAGCTCGGAGCGCAGCGCCATGGTGAGCTGATCGAGCACGGACACGAGGTCGTGGATCGCGCTGCGCGCATGGATCAGCTCGGCACGCTCGAGGATGTCCTGGCGCAGATGCGCGACGAGGGCGGGGAACCCCGACTCCTCGTTCAGGTCGCCGTCGCGCTGCTCGGCCGCGAGCAGCCGGAGGTCGCTGGAGACGGCGAAGATCGGGATGTCGCCGATGTCGGCCAGATGCCCGCGATCGATGTCTTCGATCTCGCGCCAATGCGGATACAGGTCGGTCTTCGCGAGCACCGCGGAGACGTTCGGGGAGACCCGCATGGCGTGACGGAGGAACTGCATCTCGGGCTCGGTGTACTCCTGGGAGGCATCCGACACGAGGATGACGGCGTGCGCGCTGGACAGCGCCGACAGCGTCAGCAGCGCGCTGCGGGAATCGAGCCCGCCGACGCCCGGCGAGTCGACGATCCGCAGGCCGCCACGCAGGATCTCCCGCGGCAGCAGCACCTCGGCCGACAGCAGGCGCCGCACGTTGTCGGGATTGCCCTGGGCCGACACGTACTCGGCGAGGGCCTCCAGGGGAACGCTCTGCCGCATCGGCTCGCCCCGCGAGTCGCCCTCGGGCTGGATGAGCACGGTCGCCGAGGGTTCGGGGGCATAGCCGACGGTGGTCGGCACGGTGGTCGCGATGTCGTCGTCCACCGGGCACGCCGGCGCGTTGACCAGGGCGTTGACCAGCTTGCTCTTGCCCTGCTTGAACTCGCCGACGACGATGACGCGCACGTGCGGATCCTGCAGCCGGTCGCGCGTGGTCACGAGCCGTTTGACGAGATCACGCCGCCCGGCCTGCGCCGCGGCGCGTCCGACCTTGTTCACCAACTCGAAGAGCGCGACGTCCTGGCCGGCCACGCGGCCGACCGGCTGGGTGACGCCGGCCTGCCCGGCTGCGGTCCGACTCTCGTCTGCCAACGGCTTCGTCGCCTCTCCTCGCACTCCCGACGGGTCACATCGGGAAGTCGTACCCCGCCGCGCCGGGGTCGGCGCCGAGATCGGGGGAGACGTCGTCGCCCCACAGCACGTCGGCGTCGACATCCCAGTCGGATGCCGTGATCCCCGCGATCTCGTCGGTGAAGGCGTTCACGAACGAATCGTCGTCGACGAGTTCCTCACCCTGTCCCCAGTCCAGGTCCATGGTGCCGCCGTCGGAGGGCAGGGGCGCGCTGTCCGCAGCGTCTGCGGCATCCCATTCCGCGCTGTCCGCCATTGCGCTCGCCTCCCTCACCGGCGTGCCGGTGCCCGATCCTCAGTATCTCTCCGCCGCATCGTCTGCGGTAGCGGCTGTGCCGCTGCGGGCACTGGCGTGCGCCCGGCCGCCGTGACGGCCGGGCGCGCTCCCCCAGTCCCCCCGCCGGCGAGGGTGATACCGCCCCCGCCCGCGGTCATGCGTTCACCGCTGTCACATGTCGAAGTCGGTCTGCGCGGCATCGGGGCTGTTCACGATGCCGTCGTTCTCGAGATCCACATCGATGTCGGTGTCGTACTCGTTGAACGAGTCGTCCACGTCGGCGTTCATCGAGTTGTCCTGGAACGAGTCCGAGACGTCCACGTCGGTGGAGTTGTCCTCGTTGAAGGAGTCGTCGAGCGTGACGTCGAGGTCGGTCGAGTTGTCCTGGAACGAGTCCTCGATGTCGGTGTCGACGTCCCAGTTCGTCGAGTTGTCGGAGTTGTCCGAGTTGTCCGAGTTGTCGGAATTGTCCGAGTTGTCGGAGTTGTCGTTGAACGCGTCCTGGATCGCCACGTCGACGGGGTTGAACGAGTCGTCGATGTCGACGTCGATGTCCCAGTTGGTGGAGTTGTCGATGTCGACGTCGTCGCCCGCGGCAGCCGCGCCGTCACCGGACGCCAGACCGCCCTGCTGACCGAAGGTCTGCGACACCGATCCGTTCGCCCAGATGTTCTGGTTGACCGACTGGTCGAACACGCCGGACCGGCTGTCGATCGTGAGGCCGCCGGCCCCGGCTGCCAGACCCGCGCCGCCCGCGCCGCCGCCGAGGTTCAGGTCGCGGAAGCCCGTCGAGTACTGCCGTACACCGGTGGTGATGGAGTGGTCGTTGAGCGTCTGCTGGTTGAACGAGTCGGTGATGTCGACGTCGGTGTCCCAGTTGTGCGAGTGGTCGTCGTTGAACGAGTCCGTGATCGCCACGTCGACGTCCGTCGAGTTGTCCGAGTTGTCCGAGTTGTCGGAGTTGTCGGAGTTGTCCGAGTTGTCCGAGTTGTCGTTGTACGAGTCGTCGACGTCCGTGTCGGTGTCGGTCGAGTTGTCGACCGAGTTGTCCGAGTTGTCGTTGTACGAGTCGTCGACGTCGGTGTCGACCGAGTTGTCGGAGTTGTCGGAGTTGTCCGAGTTGTCCGAGTTGTCGGAATTGTCCGAGTTGTCGGAGTTGTCGTTGTACGAGTCGTCGACGTCGGTATCGGTCGAGTTGTCGTTCAGGGAGTCTGCGAGGTCGACGTTCGTCTGAAGCCCCAGCAGGTTGGTGTTGTCGTCGGCCATGATGATCTTCTTTCTTGACTGTTGCCCGTCGGCTCTTGATCCGAGTGTGCTGACCGGCGCGGGCTGCGGCATCGGGAGGAATCCCGCAGTTCCCCCTGGGCCGGACGGGGTTCCGATAGGGGGATCCGGGGTTCGTTCGGGTCATGCCCGTAGGCTCGCGGGGTGGAACTCTCCGAGCTGACGGCGCTGCTGACCCCCGAGGGACTGCGTCTTCTCGACGCGATGCCGCCGGTGGAGACCGCCGACGACGTGGCCCGCACGGTCACGCGGCTCCGCCGGGAGGGCCACTCCCCCGACCTCGTCTCGGCGGTCGTGGGACAGGCACGGCTGCGTGCGCGGGCTTCGGCGAAGTTCGGCGACCTCGCCGGGCGGATGCTGTTCACGCGGGCTGGACTCGAGCAGGCGACCCGGCTGCCCATCGCGGCCCGGCACGCGGCCCGCTTCCGCGATGCCGGGTTCTCGCGCGTCGCCGATCTCGGCTGCGGCATCGGAGGCGATGCGCTGGGGCTTGCAGGCCTCGGTCTGCGCGTGCTCGCCGTCGATGCCGACGACGTCACGGCGGCGATCGCGGCGTACAACCTGGCGCCCTTCGGCCACGACGTCGAGGTGCGTCACGGCACGGCGGAGGAGGCCGACCTCGCAGGTGCGGACGCGGTGTGGCTCGACCCTGCCCGGCGCACGCCCGGCCATGGCGAGACGACCCGCACGCGCCCCGAGGAATGGTCGCCGTCGCTGGACTGGGTGTTCGACCTCGCGCGACGCATGCCCGCCGGCGTCAAGCTCGGACCGGGGCTGGATCGCACGCTCATCCCCGACGACGTCGAGGCGCAGTGGGTGAGCGCTGACGGCTCCACGGTGGAGCTGGTGCTGTGGTCCGGCGCGCTCGCGCGGGACGGCGTGCGGCGCGCGGCGCTGGTGATCCGCGAGCGCGCCGACGGGACGACCGCGCACGAGCTGACCGCGCAGACGGATGCCGCCGACGAACCGGTGCGTGCCCTCGGCGCCTACCTGCACGAGCCGGACGGCGCGGTGATCCGCGCGCGACTCATCGGGGAGGTCGCCCGGTCACTGGATGCCGGCATGCTCGACGAGCACATCGCCTACCTCACGTCGGATGCCGCCCTGACGTCGCCGTTCGTGTCGACGTTCCGCGTGCGTGAAGTGCTGCCGGCCGAGGTCAAGGCGCTCGGCAAGGCGCTCCGAGAGCGGGGCATCGGGCGCCTGGAGATCAAGAAGCGCGGCGTCGACGTCGACCCGGCCACCCTGCGGACGCGCTTGAAGCTGCGCGGCTCGGAAGCGGCCACCCTCATCCTGACGCGGATCGGACCACGGCGCACCGCGATCCTCGCCGACCGCGTCTGAGATCTCAGCCGAAGAGGTTCGCCTGGAACGCCGCATACAGCAGCCAGCCGGCGCTGTACAGGATGGAGACGACGCCCAGCGCGATCGCCCAGGCGGCAACGGGGCGGCTCTCCACCGGGCGCCGCAGCGCGACGACGGCCGACACCACCGCGACGATCCCGATCGGGAACCCCCAGCCGACGACGAGCGACACCAGGAGGCCGACGATCGCGAACGCCAGCGCCCAGCCGGCGAGCCCGCCATGCGAGGTGGGGTCGTCCTCGCTCCACGCGGTCGCATCGGGCGTGAACTCGCCGCCGGGCTCGCTCGGCGCCGTCTCGACCGTCACCGCGACGGGCGCTGTCGGCAGTCGGCTGAACCCGCCGCGGTGCGCACCCGGCAGCGGCGAGGCATCCTCCGCGAGATCGACGTCCGCCGAGGCGGGCTCGACGGTCGGCGGGGAGGAAGCGGCAGCGCTGGGGCTTTCAGCGGGGACCTCCGGCGCCGCCGTCGGCGCGGGAGGAGGCATCCTCTGCGGGTCGTCGCTCATGCCGACTCCGCCACCTGGATCTCGGTGACCGGCAGCGTCGAATCGGCGCCGAAGGCGAGGGTCGACGGCGGTCGTCCCGACATGACGAGCTCGGAGGCCAGCGCCGCGATCATCGCGCCGTTGTCGGTGCAGAGCGAGAGCGGCGGAATGCGCACCGTCACACCTTCGGCCGCCGCACGTTCGAGCGCCACGTCGCGCAGTCGGCGATTCGCGATCACCCCGCCGCCCAGCAGCAGCCGCGGCACGCCGTGATCGCGGCAGGCGGCGAGCGCCTTCGTGACGAGCACGTCGACCACCGCCTCGCGGAAGCTCGCCGCGACATCGGCCACCGGCACCGGCTCCCCCGCCGCCTCACGCTGCTCCGTCCAGCGCGCGACCGCGGTCTTCAGTCCCGAGAACGAGAAGTCGTACCGGTGCGCGGCCATGTCGGAGGCGCGCGAGAGCCCACGCGGGAAGGCGATCGCGTTCGGATCACCGGATGCTGCGGCGCGGTCGATCTCCGGTCCTCCCGGGTAGGGCAGGCCCAGCAGCCGCGCCACCTTGTCGAACGCCTCGCCGGCGGCGTCGTCCATCGTCTCGCCGAGGAGCTCGACGTCGGTGGTGAGGTCGCGCACGAGCAGCAGCGAGGTGTGACCGCCCGAGACGAGAAGGGCGACGGTCGGATACTCCAGCGCAGGCGCGTCGGGGTCGAGGATGTCGGCGGCGATATGCCCGACGAGGTGGTTCACGGCGTACAGCGGCGTGCCGAGCGAGACCGCGAGCGCCTTGGCCGCGCCGACGCCGACCATGAGCGCGCCGGCCAGGCCCGGGCCGCTGGTCACCGCGACGGCGTCGAGATCCTGCAGGGCCACCCCGGATTCGGCCAGCGCGGCCTCGATGGACGGCTGCAGCGCCTCCAGGTGTGCACGCGCGGCCACCTCGGGGACGACGCCGCCGTACCGCGCATGCTCGTCCATCGAACTGGCGATGGTGTTCGACAGCAGGGTGCGGCCGCGCACGATCCCGATGCCGGTCTCGTCGCAGCTCGTCTCGATCCCCAGCACCAGCGGTTCCACCGTCGATCCGGTCACCGCACTCACGAGCACACCCCTCCGTCCCACGCCTGCGCACGGCCGGCCGCGCCTGGCACAGCATCCGCCCCACCGGCCGCTGAGGCTGTCGAAGCGTGCCACCCGCGCAGGTCGAGTCTCATCACCAGGGCGTCGACGTCGTCGGGCTGGTAGTAGCGCGGCTTGCGGCCGATCTCGGCGAAGCCCTCGGAGAGATACAGCCGCTGGGCGACCGGGTTGTCGGCGCGCACCTCGAGGAACACGTCGGTCACGTGCCGCCGTGCCGCCTCATGCAGCAGCTCCCGCAGCAGCGCCCGCCCCCGGCCGCGGCCCCGCGACTCCTCCGCGATCGTGATCGTCTGGATGTCGGCATCCTTCGCGTTGTGGACCGCACGAAGGCCCGCATAGCCGAGCAGCCGTCCGGCGACCTCGTCGACGACGTACCAACCGTGCGGCGACCCGAGCTCTTCGCGCATCATGGCGTCGGACCAGGCGTCGGTGGGGAAGGACGCACGCTCGAGCCGCATGATCGCGCCGAGGTCGTCGAGCGTGGCGCGTCGCACGGTCACGCGCTCACCCGCTTGGCTCCGTGCGAGACGGTGACGTCGGGCGAGCGCAGATACAGGGCGTCGGCGGGTCCGATCGTGCGCCCGGCGGCCAGGGCGCGGGCGGCCGAGAGGGCCAGCAGGGCGGCGGGGATGCGGTCGGCATCCCGGCGCACCGCCCGAGCGTCTGCCAGCAGCGCGTCCAGATCGTCGCGCGGCGTGAGCGCCGGCTCCGCGAGGCGCACGGGCAGGCCGTCGTCATCGAGCCCCCGGTACAGCGTGTAGGCGAACTCCCGCCGCCGGGCATCCGTCACGACCGCGAAGGTCTCGTCGTCGCGGTCCACTGCGCTGCCCGCCGAGCCCCAGTCGGCGGTGAGGGCGGCGTGCAGCAGCAGCTCGAGCGCGACAGCGTCGTGGCTCACGACGGGCACGACCGGCACGCCGCGTCCGAGGGCGAAGGTGCGGGCCGCGGCGATGCCCACGCGCAGGCCGGTGAAGGGCCCCGGTCCCATGCCTGCGGCGACGTGCGAGATGTCGGACGGGGCGATGGATGCCTCGGCCAGCGCCCGTTCGATCAGGGTGCCGATCACCTCGGCGTGGCCGCGCGGGTCGGCGCTGTCGACCTGCGAGCGGATGACGCCGTCCGCTTCCACGACCGCCACGGCGGTCCCGAGCGACGTGTCGATGCCGAGGATCACGCCTTCCAGGGTAGTCGGCGCGCGGAGCCGGTCGGCGAGCGGCCTGCTCCCGGGTCGTTCCCGGATGGGTGGCTGCGCGGCCTACGGGCGGCGCGAGATGGTGACCCGCCGAGGAGCGTCGGCGTCGAGCTCGTCCTCCCGCGCGACGGTGCCGCAGGCGTTGTCGACGCCGTGCCCGTGCCATTCGCGCTCGAACTCGACCTCCCACCAGCTTTCGCGGATGCCGTCGACCATCCCTCGCCCCCACTCGACGATGACCACGGAGGCCTCGAAATCGATGTCGAGGTCCTCGAGCTCAGCGGGAGACCCGAGCCGGTACGCGTCCACGTGCACGAGAGGTGCGCCTCCGACCAGCGACGGGTGCGTGCGCGCCAGGACGAAGGTCGGGCTCTGGATGGGTCCGCGCACACCGAGAGCACGCCCGATGCCGCGCGTCAGGGTGGTCTTGCCCGCGCCGAGCGGCCCGGTGAGCACCACGAGATCGCCGGATCGCAGCATCCGTCCCATCTCCTCGCCGAGCTGCTCCATGGCCGCAGGCGACGTGACCTCACGGGTGCCGACGAGGGCGTCGAGTCCGCGCATCGTGCTGTTCACACCGTGGTCAACACGGGACCGCTCCCCCGCGTTCCCGGTCACTCCGACACCTGCCGACGAGGCACGCGCGGCCCGACGCGCGTCACGATCTCATAATTGATCGTGCCGGCGGCATCCGCCCACTCGGTCGCCGAGGGCACACCGAGCGTCGGGTCGCCGAAGATCACGGCCTCGTCCCCGACCGCGACCGCGGCGTCGCCGACGTCGACGACGAATTGGTCCATGGCGATGCGTCCGGCCACGGTGAACCGGCGCCCCCCGATCACGACCGGACCCCGCCCGGAGGCCTGTCGCGGAACACCGTCGGCATAGCCGAGGGGGACGAGCGCGAGGGTCGTCTCGCGGCCGGTGCGGTAGTCGTACCCGTACGAGACGCCCTTGCCGGCAGGCACGCGGCGGACGGCGGCGACCGCTCCCCGCAGGGTCATCGCAGGACGCAGTCCCAGGTCGGCGGAGCTCCGGTCGGCGAACGGCGACAGCCCGTAGAGCCCGATGCCGATCCGCACGCACCCCAGCCGCGACTCGGGGAGATCGATGGCCGCGTGCGTGGCGGCGATGTGCCGCAGCGGCGGCGCGAGCCCCAGGGACGCGGCGGCGGCGACGCCCTCCTCGAACGCCCTCAGCGCTGCGAGGTCGTCCTCGCGCGAGGCGTTCGAGAGGTGGCTGAACAGCGCGACCACGCGCACCCGCCCGATGCGCTCCAGCCGCGCGGCCTCGGCGAAGACGATGCGGTAGTCGTCCGGTGCGATGCCGTTGCGCGAGAGACCGGTCTCGAGCTTCAGGTGAACCGCGACCGGGCGGTCGCCGGATGCCGCGGCGGCCGCCTTCTGCAGCTGGTCGAGGTGGGAGATGCCGAGCTCGATGCCCAGCGCCGCGGCCTCGGCGAAGTCGGCGCCGGGCGCGTGCAGCCAGGCGACGATGGGCGCGTCGATGCCGGCGCGCCGCAGAGCAATGGCCTCGGAGATGTCCGACACGCCGATCCGGGTCGCGCCGCCCGCCAGCGCGGCGGCGGCGGACCGCGCCGCGCCGTGCCCGTAGCCGTCGGCCTTGACGACCGCGATGACCTCGGACTCGGTCAGCCGGCGCAGGTGCCGCACGTTGTCGGCGATCGCCCCGACGTCGACGATCGCCTCACGCAGCACTCCGGCGGGAAGGTGGCTCATTCCGCATCCTCCGCCCTCGAGGGTGCGGCCGGGGCGCCGTCACCCGCCTCGGCGATGACATACGCCGTCGCCAGTCCCGCGTCGTGCGAGAGCGAGAGGTGCAGAGCCGTGATCCCGCGCCCGGCGACGACGGCGGCCGTCGAGCCGCACAGCGAGAACACGGGCCGGCCCGATGCCTCGGATGTGATCTCGATCTCGGTCCAGTGCACCCCGTCGGACCCGCCGAGCGCCTTGATCAGCGCCTCCTTGGCGGCATAGCGGGCGGCGAGCGAGTGCGGCTTGAGCTGCTGCTCGGTCTCGGAGAAGAGCCGGCTCACGAGGCGCGGGGTGCGCTGGATCGTCCGCTCGAATCGCGGGATGTCGACGAGGTCGACGCCGATTCCGACGATCATGCAGTCCTCCCGATGGCCGCGGCTGCGGCATCCGCCACCCTATCGCGCCGCCCCGTCCCCTCGCCCCGCGGCATCCCCTCTTGGCGCGGCCGGCAGCGGCCCACCACATCAGGCAGGGGCCGGGATGCCGCTACTCCACCGTGACGGACTTCGCGAGGTTGCGGGGCTGATCGACGTCGAGGCCCTTGGCGGTGGCCAGGCCCATCGCGAAGACGTGCAGCGGCACGACCGCCAGCAGCGGCTCGAAGAAGGGCCCGGCGAGCGGGATGCGCAGCACCTCGTCGGCCTTGGGGAGCACCGCGGCGTCGCCCTCCTCCGCGATCGCGATGACCCGGGCGCCGCGGGCGCGGATCTCCTCGATCGACGAGATCACCTTCTTGTGCATCTCGGCCGACTCGCGCGGCGAGGGCACGATGACGAACACCGGCTGGCCGGGCTCGATGAGGGCGATCGGGCCGTGCTTGAGCTCGCCGGCGGCGAAGCCCTCCGCGTGGATGTAGGCCAGCTCCTTGAGCTTGAGCGCACCCTCGAGCGCGATCGGGTAGCCGACGTGGCGGCCCAGGAACAGCACCGAGCGCGTGTCGGCCATCCAGTGCGCGAACTGCTCGATGCGCGGCTGCTCCCGCTCGAGGATCTGCGCGATCTTCCCCGGGATCGCCTCGAGCTCGCGGATGTGGTCGGCGGCGTCGGCCGGCGAGACGGCCCCGCGCACGCGGCCGATGTGCAGGCCCATGAGGTACAGCGCGGTGATCTGCGCGACGAACGCCTTCGTCGAGGCGACGGCGACCTCGGGGCCCGCGTGCGTGTAGACGATCGCGTCCGACTCGCGCGGGATCGTCGCCCCCTGCGTGTTGCAGATGGAGAGCGTCCGGGCGCCGTGCTCACGGGCGTACTTGACGGCCATGAGCGTGTCCATCGTCTCGCCGGACTGGCTGATCGAGACGACGAGGGTGTCGGGACCGATCACCGGGTCGCGGTAGCGGAACTCGTGGGCGAGCTCGACGTCGACCGGGATCCGGGTCCACTGCTCGATCGCGTACTTGCCGACCTGCCCCGCGTAGGCCGCCGTGCCGCAGGCGATCACGATGATGCGGGAGATGCCGGTGAACAGGTCGTCCAGGCCGTCCAACTCGGGGATGACCACCTCCCCGTCGCGGATGCGACCGCGCAGGGTGTTGGCGACGGCCTCAGGCTCCTCCGAGACCTCCTTCGCCATGAACGAGGACCAGCCGCCCTTCTCGGCGGCCGCGGCATCCCACGTCACCTCGAACGGCTCCACCTCCACCGGGTTGCCGGCGAAGTCGGTGACGGTGACGGCCTCGGGCGTGATCGCGACGATCTGGTCCTGCCCGATCGCCAGCGCATTGCGCGTGTGCTCGACGAAGGCCGCCACATCGGAGCCGAGGAAGTTCTCCCCCTCGCCGAGGCCGATGACCAGCGGCGAGTTGCGCCGGGCGCCGACGACGAGCCCGGGCTGGTCGCGGTGCATCGCGAGGAGGGTGAACGCACCCTCGAGGCGGGAGACGGTCGACTGGAACGCGGTCACGAGGTCGCCCGTGCGGCGGAACTCACGGCCGAGCAGCACGGCGGCGACCTCGGTGTCGGTCTCGCTGCGGAAGGTGAACCCGTCGGCGAGGAGCTCTTCCTTCAGCTCGAAGAAGTTCTCGATGATGCCGTTGTGGATGACGGCGAGCTTGTCGTCATCGGCGAGATGCGGGTGGGCGTTGCCGTCGGTGGGGCCGCCGTGGGTGGCCCAGCGGGTGTGCCCGATGCCGGTCGTGCCGTCGGCGAGCGGGCGGGCTGCCAGGTCGTCGCGCAGCACCTGCAGCTTGCCGGCGCGCTTGCGCATGCCGAGGCCCCCGTCGCCGTCGATCACGGCGATGCCGGCCGAGTCGTAGCCGCGGTACTCCAGCCTCGAGAGCCCCGAGATCAGCACGGCCTGGCTCTGGCGCGGGCCCACGTATCCGACGATTCCACACATGCGCTCCATCGTAAGCGGCCCGGTTTGCGAGGAGCCCGAACGAATACCGGATGCCGAGCCCGCCGCACCCCTGCCCCGCCCGCCCTGCCCCGCCCGCCCCCCCCGTCGGTTTGTGCGGAGAACACGCCGCTAAGCCCACCGCGATAACGGCGTGTTCTCCGCACAAACCGAAGAATGCGGGCGCGGGACGGCGGGGGCGAGGTCAGAGCTTGCGGAGGAGGACCCGCTCGACGGTGTGGTCCGCGGCCTTCTGCAGCACGAGGTTGGCGCGGTGGCGCGTCGGCAGCACGTTCTCCTCGAGGTTGGGGAGGTTGATCGTGTTCCAGTACCCGAGGGCGCGCTCGACGGCCTCCTCGTCCGAGAGCTGTGCGAACACGTTGAAGAACGAGTTCGGGTTGCTGAAGGCCGCCCGGCGCAGGGCGAGGAAGCGATCCACGTACCACTGGGCGATGTGCGCGGCATCCGCGTCGACGTAGATCGAGAAGTCGAAGAGGTCGCTGACGGCGACGTCGTTGGGGGTGGGCGGGGGCTGCAGCACGTTGAGGCCCTCGACGATGACGATGTCCGGGCGGCGCACCGTGATCACGGCGTCGGGCACGATGTCGTACCTCATGTGCGAGTAGAACGGTGCCCGCACCTCGGCCGCGCCGCTCTTGACCTCGGTGAGGAACGACACCAGCGCGCGCCGGTCGTACGACTCCGGGAACCCCTTGCGGTCCATGAGCCCCCGCCGCTCCAGCTCGGCGTTCGGGTAGAGGAAGCCGTCGGTGGTGACGAGCTCGACCCGCGGCGTGCCGGGCCAGCGGCTCGTGAGCTCGCGCAGCAGACGGGCGATCGTGGACTTGCCCACAGCGACAGATCCCGCCACACCCACGATGAAGGGCGTCGTCGCATCGGTGTCGCCCAGGAAGGCCGACTCCTCCGCGCCCAGCCGCTTGGTCGACTCCGCGTACAGCGACAGCAGGCGGGACAGCGGCACGTACACCTGCGCGACCTCGGCCATGTCCAGCCGATCGCCGAGGCCGCGGATCTGCACGATCTCGGTCTCGGTCAGGGGCTGGGTCATCCCGGCGGCCAGGCGCGCCCAGTCGGCACGGTCGATCTGTCGGTAGAGCGACAGGGCGGGCGTGGCCGCACCCGTGTCGTACGCGGTCGCTTCTTCGGCGGACATCGCGCCCATCGTAGCCGCTGCGCCGCCGCTACTCTTTTCCCGTGCGCCTGGGAGTCCTCGACATCGGCTCGAACACCGTCCACCTGCTCGTCGCCGACGTCCGCCCGGGAGGCAGGCCGCTGGGCACCACGAGTCAGCGCACCGTGCTGCGGCTGATGCGCTATCTCGCTGCCGACGGCTCGATCACCGAGGAGGGTGTGAGCGCCCTGGTCGCGGCGGTCTCGCAGGCGAGGGAGCTCGCCACCGCCGAGAACGTCGACGAGCTGCTGGCCACCGCGACCTCGGCGGTCCGCGAAGCGCGCAACGGCCCTGAGGTCATCGCGCGCGTCGAGGCGGCGCTCGGCCAGCCGCTGCAGGTGCTGGGCGGCGAGACCGAGGCCCGCTACACGTTCCTGGCCGTCCGCCGATGGTTCGGGTGGGCCGCGGGGCAGATCCTGCTGTTCGACATCGGCGGCGGCTCGCTCGAGCTCGCGGCCGGTGGCGACGAACTGCCGGAGGCCGCGGCATCCGTCCCGCTCGGCGCGGGCCGCATGACCGTGCAGTTCCTGCCGGACGACCCGCCCGGCGAAACCGCCGTCGAGCGGCTGCGCGAGCACGCGCGCGAGACCCTCGCGCCGGTCGCCGCGTCCTTGCGCCGTCTGCCGCGGGCCGACCACGTCGTCGGCTCGTCGAAGGCGATCCGGTCGCTGGCCAAGCT
Source organism: Microbacterium timonense (assembly GCF_900292075.1). GTDB lineage: Bacteria > Actinomycetota > Actinomycetes > Actinomycetales > Microbacteriaceae > Microbacterium > Microbacterium timonense. The sequence continues at coordinate 174,971 of NZ_OLMV01000006.1, read as the reverse complement.
CGTCGGCTACCCGGTGCCCGGGTGGTCTGGGATCGAACGGATGCTGCTTCCCCGCGCCTCGCTCAGCTCGTGGATCCCGCGCCTGGCCCGCATCCCGGCCTCCGCCCGCCAGGAGCTTCCCGGCATCACGCCCGACCGGACGTTCCAGATCGTGGCCGGTGCCGTCGTGCTGCACGAGGCGATGCGCGCGCTGGACGTCGACGAGCTCGAGGTCTCGCCGTGGGCCCTGCGCGAGGGCGTGCTGCTGCGCTACATCGAGTCGCTCAGCTGGAGCACCCCCACCGCCTGAGAGCCGGTTTCCCGCGAATCGCACGATGACGGCGCGGCGGCGCGTCATTAACGTGGCGACGCGCCGACGCCCGGCGTGGCGAGGAGGAACCCGATGCACCCCATGGATCTGACGTTCGGGACGTGGTCGCTGTTCGGCGAGGGGACGTTCGTCGACCTCGTGGCGGCCACGACCAACGCCCTCAACGGCGCGCTGCTGGCCCGCCGGCCCGACCATTACCGCAACTACACCTTCGTCGGCATCGTCCTGATGGCGATCATCGGCGGGATCGCCGGCGGCGTCGCGCGCGACGTCATCCTCGGCAACCCGCCGTCGGCGTTCATGAATCCCGCGTACATCACGTTCTGCGTGGTGGCGGGCGTGGTCGGCTACTTCCTCGCCTACGCGAGCGGTCAGCTCTTCCGCGAGGGCCTGTTCCAGTTCATGACCTCATTCTCCCTCCCCTGGTACGCGATCATCGGTGCGCAGAAGGCCAACGAGGCGGGGTACCCGATCCTCGGCGCTCTCGCGATCGCGGTGATCGCCCCGACAGCCGGGCGCTTCCTCATCGATCTGACGAGCGGCGTCACCCCCAAGCAGTTCGTCCGCGGCGAGTGGTTCGTCGCCACCGCGATCGGCACGGGGCTGCTGTGGATCCTGCTGGACGAAGGGGGCGTGCCGTACTGGCTGAGCGTCGGGATCGCGTTCTTGTTCGGCTTCACCTTCCGCGTGCTGGCGCTGTACCGGGGCTGGGAGGAGCCGCTGGCGAAGGAGCCGAAAGGCCTCAAGATCCACCCCGACAAGCGGCCGCTGCTCGGACGCAAGCTCGCCGGCAAGTCTCAGGAGGAGTTGCGGATGCTGGGACTCACGGTCGACGCGGCGCAGTGACGGCCGTCCGGACAGCGTGGGATCCGGTGCCGCCGTCGGATCGCGGGATCTCGATACGCTCGTTCCTCGCTGCTTGATCGGCGGTGGCGGTACCTCGAGGCCCCGGCCCGCCGGAGAGGGCCGCGTCAGTCCGATCCGTCCGCGACCGTGAACGCGTCGTAGATGCCGTACACCGCGATCGCGGCGAGGTGCCACTCGCGCGTCCCCTCCGGTCCCAGCGCGACCGCACGCGGTGCGTCCACCATCGGCTGGTTGATGCGGCGGTGGTCGCTCATGCCGTCGATCATCGCCACGATCGCGACGGCGAGGTCCCGCTCGGTGGTGCCCTCTCTCATCCGCAGGCCGAAGGCGGCATTGAGGTCGCGATAGATCTCGGCCATACGGTCGAGATACCGGTCCTCGATCTCGGACAGCAAGGCGCGGATCTCATCGCCGCCGGGAACGACGTCGCCGCTCGCGAGAGCCGCCGACATCGTCTTGTACGCGCGCCACGCGACGGTGTCCTCCACCGCCACGACGTTGTGGGCGACGGCGGCGCGCAGCACCTCCCGCAACGCCTCTCCCCGTTCCGCAGCGGTCTTCGTGTGCGCGTCGGGGCCCGCGGACTGTGCGATGAGACTCAGGGTCTTCTCGTCGAAGCCGGTGTCGAAGCCCGGATCGGCGTCGAAGAGGGCCCGAACCAGGTCGGCGACGAAGGAGACGCGGTCCGGCCAGATGCGGAACACCGTCGACCGCGGAACGCCCGCCGCGCGGATGAGGTCCTCGAGCTCGATGTTCGCGTAGTCCAGCTGAAGGCCCTCGGCCCGCACCCGTTCCACCGCGACGTCGAGCATGCGGGCGCGGGTCTGACCCGCCGGCCTGCGAGCTCGCGGTCCAGGGTTCCGCATCCTTCGATTATCGTCCGCGGGGCCCGCTCGCGCTGGGGTGTCTGCGAGGGGCTCGCGGTGCCGGGTCCCCCAGAACCCGGCACCGACCGGACCCTCACGGCGGCATCGGGGCCGCCGCGTCGATCAGCGCGCTCGAACCCCAGATCCGAGCGCCAATCCCAACTTAGGGACTGCAAGTCTCATATCCCAAATCCGGCGAGGAGCCGATGCCCCCTCTTTACGCCGAGGCCGTCCGAAGCCAGGATGCACTCATGGATGCCGCGCGTATCCGCACCCCCGACCAGCGCATCCGGGTCTTCGTCAGCTCCACCCTGCGAGAGCTCGAACCCGAGCGCCGCGCGGTGCGCGCCGCGATCGAGCGGCTGCGCCTTGCTCCCGTGATGTTCGAGCTGGGGGCGCGGCCGCATCCGCCGCGCGCCCTGTACCGGTCCTACCTCGAGCAGAGCGACATCTTCGTCGGCATCTATTGGGAGAAGTACGGGTGGGTGGCCCCCGACGAGGACATCTCCGGACTGGAGGACGAGTACCGCCTTTCCACGGGTCTTCCCAGTCTCATCTACATCAAGCAGCCGGCGCCGGGTCGCGAAGCGCGCCTGGACGCCCTGCTGAACGACATCCGCTCCGACGATCGCACGTCGTACAAGTCGTTCGAGACCCCCGACGAGCTCGCCGAACTCGTCGCCGACGACATCACCACGCTGCTCGCTGAACGCTTCGACGCCGCCCGCGCCCCGCACACCTCTCCGTCCGTGAAACCGACGCCGGGTTCGCCGGCGATCCCGGCGCCCTACTCGGCGCTCGTCGGCCGCCAGCGCGAACGGGCGATGCTGACGGCGCTGCTGGCACGCAGCGACGTGCGCATCGTGACGATCGTCGGACCGGGCGGTGTGGGCAAGTCGCGGCTGGCCATCGAGCTCGCAACGGATGCCGCGTCCGCGGGTCGCGAGGTCGCCTTCGCCGCACTGGAGGCCGTGCCGGCCCCCGACCGCGTGATCGCCGCGATCGCGAGGGCCCTCGGCGTGCGTGACACGGGCGAAGGGGTGCTCGTGGAGAAGGTGATCGAAGCGGTCGGCGATCGCGACGTGCTCCTCGTGGTCGACAACATGGAGCACGTGCTGGATGCCGCCTCGACGCTGGCGCGCCTGGTGACCGATACGCCCGGCATCCAGCTGCTCGTCACCAGCCGCTCACCGCTGCGCGTGCGGGCGGAGCGGGTGGTCGAGCTCGGCCCTCTGGAGCTTCCCGACGCGGATGCCGCGTCGGCGGTGGCTGCCGACTCGTCGGCCATCGAGCTCTTCGTCACGCGGGCGACGGCCGTCCATCCGGGATTCCGCCTCACGCCGGAGAACGTGGGGGCGGTGATCGCGCTGTGCCGCGCCCTGGACGGCATGCCCCTGGCGATCGAGCTGGCCGCCGCACGGATGCGCACGCTGACGCCGGGGCAGGTGCTGGAACGACTGGACTCCGCGCTTCAGCTGCTGGTCAGCGGCGGCCGGGATCTCCCCGAGCGGCAGCGTGCGCAGAGCCGCACGATCCAGTGGAGCGTCGACCTGCTCGATCCTTCTGCTCGGCGGGCGCTGGCCGTGCTCTCGGTGTTCTCCGGATCCTTCGGGCTCGGCCCGGCGGAGAGCGTGCTCAGCGCGACGGGCGTGACCGATCCGCTCGGCGCGCTCGAGTCCCTCGTCGACGCGAGCCTGCTCGGACACCTCGACCAGGGCACGGCAGGCATGTTCCGCATGCTCATGCTCGTTCGGGCATACGCCGGCGGCCTGCTCGATGACGACCTGCGGGAGCAGGCCGTATCCGCGTGGATCTCGCACTACGAGACACGCGCTCACGAAGCCGCGGTCGCGCTGCGGGGACCGGGCCAGCTCGATGTGCTGCGCGAGCTGGAGCTGGAGGTGGAGAACCTGGCGGCCGTCGCCCGCTCGCTGATCCAGCGGCGCGAGTTGGACGCCGCTGCGGACTATGCGTGGGCGCTGTACCTGTTCCTCTGGGTGGGCGGCTACCTCGGCGTCGTCCACGACTGGATGGCCGAGGTGCTGCGCATCGCGGCCGCCGAGGGCATCGTGCTGCGGCCACGCAGCCGCGCCGTCGCCCTGTACTACGTCGGTGCGATCGGGTTCTGGCGCGACCGGCATTTCGATCCGACGACGGCGCTGCGGGAATCGCGGGACCTGTTCACAGCGGTCGGCGAGCCGTCCGGCGCGGCGCTGGCGGGCGTCTCGATCGGGCTCGGGCTGCTTGCACGCGCCGAAGGCCCCGACCTGACCGGCGCCACCGCGGAACTGCAGCGCAGCCTGGACGGCTTCGGATCGGTCGACGACGCGTGGGGGCAGGCGATGGCGCTGGTGATGCTGGGACGCATCGCGATGGCCGGCGGCGACGTGCCCGAGGCGCTCGCGCGCTTCGAGGAGAGCCTGCAGCTGGCGAGCGCGCAGGGCGAGCTGCTGGGCATGGTCATCGCCCAGAACCATCGCGGCTGGGCGCGGTTCCTCGCCGGAGACGTCGAGGGCGCGCACGCGGACTTCGCCATGGGCCTGGATCGCTCGCTCGCCCTGGGCCACGACGAGGGAATCTCGTACGGCCTGGAGGGTTTCGTCGGGCTGGCGGCTCTGCGCGGCGATGCCCGCCGCGCAGGCCTGCTCCTCGGTGCGGCCCGGGAGCTGCGGATCCGCAAGGGCATCTTCAATCCCGCGGCGTTCGAGTACTACATGATCCCACTGGCCGCGCTGCGCGAGCAGGGAGCGGGCGACGTGCTGGACGCGGCGACCGAGGAGGGGCGGGCGCTGACGATCCCGGAGGCGCTGCACCATGTCCGCGACTGATCCGGGCCGCGGATGGCCAAACGACGTTCCGCGGGACGGTCAGGTTCCGCCGGGCGACGGGGCGCGCCCGGACGACGGGGTGCTCCCGGCGACGCGGTGGGTCGCGATCGCGATCGTGCCGTTCCTCGTCGCGGCGGCGTTCCTGCTGTGGGTCTTCCCCACGCGGACCGGTGAGCTGTTCGCGTGGGCGATCGCGCCGCCGCTGTCGGCGTACCTGCTGGCCTCGGCCTACCTCGGCGGGATCTGGTTCTTCGTGCGCGTCGCGTCGGCGCGCCGATGGCATCACGTGGAGCACGGTTTCCCGGCGGTCGTGGTGTTCTCGGGTGCGCTCCTGGTGGCCACCTTGCTGCACCTGGAGCGGTTCTCGCAGAACCTGTCGTTCGCCGTGTGGATGACCCTCTACGCGACCACTCCGTTCGCGGTCGCCGCGCTGGCGATCGCCCAGCGCGGACGCGACCCGATGGTGGCCGATCGGCAAGATGCCGTCATCCCGCGCGCGCTGCGCTACGCGCTCGCGGCCATCGGCGCGTGTGCGCTCCTCCTCGGCGCTGTGCTGTTCCTCTCGCCGCAGGCCCTGCTCCCCCTCTGGGCCTGGGACCTCACGCCGCTGACCGCACGCGTGACCGGCGCGGTCCTCTCGCTCACGGGAGTGGTGGATGCGGCCCTGCTGTGGGACGCGCGGTGGAGCGCGTTCCGGGTGCTGTTCCAGGCACAGCTGCTGAGCCTCGGCGCGATCGCCGTGTCGCTGGTCGCCGGAAACGACGCCCTGCACTGGGATCGGCCGCTGTCATGGGCCTTCGTCGGTCTGGTCGCCGGCGCTCTCGTCGTCTATGCGAGCTTCACCGTCTGGTGCGAACGTCACGCCCGCACGGGAGCTACAGCGTGAGGCGCTCCCGGACGACGCCGGCGAGCACGTCCGCGTGACGGCGCGCCTCATCCTCGGACGAGGCCTCCACCATCACCCGCACCAGCTGCTCGGTGCCCGACGGACGCAGCAGCACACGGCCCGACAGGCCGAGCTCTGCGCTCGCGCGCGCCACCGCATCCTGGACCGCCTCGTCGGTGGCCGCGCGGGAGCGGTCGACGCCCTTCACGTTGACGAGCACCTGCGGATACACCGTCATGACGGACGCGAGCTCGGCCAGCGTCTTGCCGGTGCGTGCCATCTCGGCCACCAGGTGCAGGCCGGTGAGGACGCCGTCGCCGGTCGTCGCGTACTCGCTCATGATGACGTGCCCCGACTGCTCGCCGCCCAGCGAGAATCCGCGTTCGTTCATGCGCTCCAGCACGTAGCGGTCGCCGACCGCGGTCGTCTCGACGCGGATGCCGTGAGCCGACATCGCGCGGTGCAACCCGAGGTTGCTCATCACCGTCGCGACCAGCGTGTCGTCCTTCAACTGCCCGCGGGACTTCATCGAGAGGGCGAGGATGGCCATGATCTGGTCGCCGTCGACGATCCTGCCGTTCGCGTCCACCGCGAGGCAGCGATCGGCGTCGCCGTCGTGCGCGATGCCGACATCGGCGCCGTGCTCCACGACCGCCTTCGCCAGCACGTCCAGATGCGTCGATCCCACGCCGTCGTTGATGTTGACGCCATCAGGATCGGCCCCGATGACCGTCACGCGGGCGCCGGCATCCCGGAAGGTCTCCGGAGAGACTCCCGAGGCGGCACCGTGGGCGCAATCGAGCACGACGTGCAGACCGTCCAGGCGGTGCGGCAGCGAGCCGAGCAGGTGCACGACGTACCGGTCCTCGGCGTCGGCGAACCGGCGGATGCGGCCGACGTCCGCGCCGGTGGGGAGCAGCTTCGCGCCGGCCATGGCGTTCTCGATGCGCTGTTCGACGATGTCGGGCAGCTTGACGCCGCCCCGCGCGAAGATCTTGATCCCGTTGTCGGGCGCCGGGTTGTGGGAGGCCGAGACCATGACACCGAAGTCGGCGTCCATGTCGGCGATGAGGAACGCGGCGGCCGGGGTCGGCAGCACCCCGGCGTCGTAGACGTCGACGCCCGACGAGGCCAGCCCTGCCTCGACAGCGGCCGACAGGAACTCGCCCGAGACGCGCGGGTCACGCGCGACCACCGCGGTCAGTCGCTTGCCGGCGGCGCGTCGCGCCTCGGCCGTACGGCCCTGGCCCAGGACGACGGCGGTCGCCTGGGCCAGGGACAGTGCGAGATCGGCGGTGAGGGGGCCGTTGGCCAGCCCCCTCACCCCGTCCGTGCCAAAGATCGGCATACGGAGATGAAGCCGATCAGCGCTTCGAGTACTGCGGCGCCTTGCGGGCCTTCTTGAGACCGGCCTTCTTGCGCTCGATGACGCGGGCGTCGCGCGAGAGGAAGCCGGCCTTCTTGAGGGTCGGGCGGTTGTTCTCGACGTCGATCTCGTTCAGCGCGCGAGCGATGCCCAGGCGCAGCGCACCGGCCTGGCCGGAGTCGCCGCCGCCCGAGATGCGGGCGATGACGTCGTACGCGCCGGTGAGGTTGAGCACCGTGAACGGGTCGGTGATGAGCTGCTGGTGCAGCTTGTTCGGGAAGTAGTCCTCGAGGGTACGGCCGTTGACCGTGATGGTGCCCGAACCGGGGACGACCCGCACGCGGGCGATCGCCTGCTTGCGGCGACCGACGGCCGCGCCCGAGACCGAGAGCACGGGGCGCTCGGCGGCGACGACGGTCTCGTCGACCTGGGTCTCGGTCGAGTAGCTGGTGGGGGTTTCTTCGATGTTCGCCATCAGTGTGTCCTGTTCTGTCCGGCGCTTACTGGGCGACCTGGTCGAAAACGTAAGCGGTGGGCTTCTGGGCGGCGTGCGGGTGCTCGCCACCGGCGTACACCTTCAGCTTCGAGAGCTGCTCACGGCCCAGGGTGTTCTTGGGGAGCATGCCGCGGACGGCCTTCTCCACGGCGCGCACCGGGTTCTTCTCGAGGAGCTCCGAGTAGGTGACGGCCTTGAGGCCGCCCGGGTAGCCCGAGTGGCGGTAGGCCTTCTTCTGCTCGAGCTTCTGACCGGTGAGGGCCACCTTGTCGGCGTTGATGATGATGACGAAGTCGCCCTGGTCGACGTGGGGCGCGAAGGTGGGCTTGTGCTTGCCACGCAGGAGCGCGGCAGCGTGCGAGGCGAGGCGGCCGAGGACGACGTCAGTCGCGTCGATGACCAGCCACTCGCGCTGGGCTTCGCCAGCCTTGGGGGTGTAGGTGCGCGTCACAGTAGTGCTGCTTTCTTGATCGAACGGAGAGGTTCGTGAATCCCACTCCGGGGTGGTTCCTGCCTCGCTCGTTGAGCGAGCGAAGCGAGACGAAACGCCAGGAACACGCCAGTGGAGGGCTCACGTTCGTGGTGCCGGGTCAGCTGAGCCGCACACCAAACGTTGAGTCTACCAGACGCGCGCCGCCTCGCCCTCCGCCGCGGATCTGCGCTGATCTGGTGGCGAGGCATCCCGTCCGCACCGTCGCGGATATCGTGTGCACCATGTCTTCCCCTGCCCCGTCGACCTCGCTGGAGCGCACCTACCGCTACCTGCGGATCGGAGTCGCCGGAACGGTCGTCGCCATCTTCGTGGCGGTGGCCACGGCCGCGGCATCCGTCGGCTGGCTCCCGTCGGTCAGCGACTATTTCTACACGCCCGCCAGGAACGTCCTGGTCGGCTCCCTCATCGCGGCCACGCTCGCGCTGGTCGCACTGTCGGGGCGCGGGGTGCAGCGCTGGCTGCTCGACGCCGCCGCGCTGTTCGCCCCGCTGATCGCCCTCGTGCCCACCACCGTGGTCCCCGGATCCGTACCGGGCGTCGGTGAGACCTGCGAGGCCACCTGCTTCCCGCCCGTGGCGGAACCGGATGCCGAGAACGGCGTGGTCACGTACCTCGTCGTGGGCGGAGTCGTGGTGGTCGTCGCGCTGCTGCTGGTGGCGCTGCGCCAGGTCGCCTTCCGCGCGGTCGGCGCATCGCTGGCGATCACCGTGTCGGTGCTCGTCGCGGTCGGTGCGACCTGGACGCTCGCCCGCGAGGCCTTCCTGCAGCACGCGCACTTCGCCGCGACGATCGCCTTCTTCGCCCTGTTCGCCGCCGTCGCGATGCTGAGCGCCTTTCCGCGCCGGGGCGCTCCTCCCGCGCCGGTGTTCCGCGCGCTGTACACGGCGATCGCCGTCGGACTCGTGGTCGTCCTGGTGGCGTATGTCGTCGCGTTGCCGCAGGCGGCGGAGTCGGGCGTCCCGATCGTGCTGGTCACCGAGGCTGCGGCACTGACCCTGTTCCTGATGTTCTGGGTGGTCCAGGGCATCGAGAACTGGCGCGATCCGGACCCCTCGCTCCTGCCGCTTAGGTGACGTACCCCGACTCTGATAGGAAGGATGCCGCGACGCACATCGTCGCGGATCTTGGGGGAAGCATGCGCCTCACTGTCATCGGCTGCGGGTATCTGGGGGCGGTCCACGCGGCCGCGATGGCTTCGATCGGCCACGAGGTCGTGGGCATCGACGTCGATCCCCGTAAGATCGACGCGCTCTCGCGCGGCGAGGCGCCCTTCTTCGAGCCGGACCTCGAGGACCTGCTCGCCGGCGGGGTCGCTTCGGGTCGCCTGAGTTTCACCACCGACATGTCACAGGCCGCGGGCTCGCGCGTGCACTTCATCGCGGTGGGGACGCCGCAGCAGCAGGGTGGATACGCTGCGGACCTCACCTATGTGAACGGAGCCGTCGACGCGCTGCTGCCCTACCTCCGCCCCGGCGACGTCGTCGCCGGAAAATCCACGGTGCCCGTGGGCACCGCCGCCGAGCTCGCGCCCCGCATCGAGGCGACCGGCGCCGCACTGGTGTGGAACCCGGAGTTCCTGCGCGAGGGGTGGGCCGTCAAAGACACCGTCGAGCCCGACCGGCTCGTCGTGGGGTTGGGGCACTCCAGCGGAGCCGACCCGGCAGCGGTCACCGGGACGGACGCCGCGGCGCTGCTGCGCGAGGTGTACCACCCTGCCGTCGCCGCGGGCACCCCGTTCATCGTGACGGACTGGTCGACGGCCGAGCTGGTCAAGGTGGCCGCCAACGCGTTCCTCGCGACGAAGATCTCGTTCATCAACGCGATGGCCGAGATCGCCGAGGTGACGGGCGCGGACGTCACCCAGCTGGCCGACGCCATCGGGCACGATGTGCGCATCGGCCGGCGCTTCCTCGGCGCCGGCATCGGATTCGGGGGCGGCTGCCTGCCGAAGGACATCCGCGCGTTCTCCGCGCGGGCCGAGGAGCTCGGCCGCGGAGAATCGGTCGCGTTCCTGCGCGAGGTCGATGCCATCAACCTCCGCCGCCGCGATCGCGCGGTCGAACTGGTCGTGCAGGCGTTCGGCGGTTCGGTGTTCGAGAAGCGGGTCGCGGTGCTCGGCGCGGCGTTCAAGCCGTTCAGCGACGACATCCGCGATTCGCCCGCGCTCGACGTCGCGGTCCGCCTGCGGGGACTCGGCGCCGACGTGGTCGTCACCGACCCCGCCGCGATCGACAACGCCCGCCGGGTGCACCCGCAGCTGACGTACATCACCGACCGCGATGAGGCGATCCGCGATGCCGACGCGGTCGTGCTGGTCACGGAATGGGACGAGTACCGGCGGCAGCTGTCCCCCGAGCATGCGTCGTCCCTCACGGCCGGCCGCATCATCGTCGACGGCCGCAACGGGCTGGATGCCGCCGCATGGCGCGCGGCGGGGTGGACCTACTTCGGCATGGGCCGTCCCTGACGCCACGGGCGCGACATCCCCGAGGGCACAGTCGCGGCCCGGCGCGGGGAGAGGTCAGGCGGCGCCGGTCTGCGGTTCGTCGACGTCGACCGATCGCGCCCCGGACGCCGGGTGCGCGGTGACCAGGATCGGCAGGTGGTCGCTGAGGCCCTGCGGAAGCGTGCGGACCCGGTCGATCTCGAACCCCACCGAGGTCGCGAAGTCATAGTGGCCCCGGAAGAAGCGGTACCGCGTGTAGGTGCGTGAGTCGCTGAGGTTGAGCTCGTACCCCTGCTCACGAACATGCTGTCCGAGGTGCTCCTTGAACATCGGATAGTTGTAGTCGCCGACCATCAGGGCCGGCAGTCCGTCACCCAGCTGCTGCAGCTCGGCGAGCGCGGTGCGGATCTGGTGGCGCCGCAGCGAGTTCAGGGCGGTCAGGGGCGCGGCGTGGAACGAGGCGACGATGACGTCGGTGTTCTCGTCGATATCGTGCAGCCGCACCCCCAGGAGGCGCTCCTCGGCAGGCTTCAGGACGCGATCGTGGAGTGACTTCTTCAGGGCGAGGGCACGCACGCCCACCGCGCGGAAGGTGTTCTCGCGGTAGTACACGGCCAGCCCCAGCCGGTTGCGTTGCGTGGCATCGGCCAGCCGGAGCCCCGAGATCTCATCGGGCAGGTCGGTGGTGTCCGCCTCCTGCAGACACAGCACATCGGCGCCGTACCGCTCCACCAGCTGGACGAGCTCCCCCGCCGCGCGATGCTTGCGCAGGTTGTACGAGATCACCTTCATGTCGGGGCCAGCCTATGTCGTGAACCTTTCTTCCGGGTGGCCGTTGCGGATCCGCATCGCGACCTCTCAGGAACGGAACGCGGGCGAACACGCCGACCGATGTACCAAGCGGCGACGTCGGTGCTCTCAGTTACCGGACGGCGGATCGCCGGCGTCCGCACCACGAACCCCAGGAGGAGCCATGACCGCTTCCGCATCCACCGCAACCGTGGGCGAGCAGCTCGCCGACGCCCTCGCCACGTGCCGCGCCGACCGTGAGTCGGCCGAGCGAGCACTGCGGGTCAGCATCGCGAAGCGCTCGCGCGCCGGTGTCGAGCTCGAGCGCACGGCCGGGCGACGCGACCTCAGCGAGGATGACCGCGCCCGTCTGCGTGCCGCCCATGCCGAGGCCGACCGTGCCGTCGCCCGATGCCGCGACGGCCTGGAGCGGACGCGGGAGCTGGAGCGCGCCGCGCGGATCGTCGCCGCGGCGTTCGAGGCTCAGCTCGCTGCGGATCCGCTCGCGGCTGCTCTCGCGCAGCTGTCCGGGCAGCTGTCCGGGCAGCCGGCGGGCGCACGCGCAGCAGGTCACCGGACACGGACAGTGCCGCGGCCGGCCGCTCCCCTGGTGCGTCTTCGCAGCGCCCGTCGACGCACCGCGTGAACCGTCGCCCGGCAGATCGGCGCGGTGTCGTGGAAGCACAGGCCGCCGCCGGGCCGGTTGTGTAGCATCATCGGTAACCTGCGTATGCGTCGGGGGCCGCAGCTGGGGTCGGTGCTCGGCGAACGTCCATCCTCCGTTCGAGAGAAGGCCTTCGTCGAATGAGCACCCCCGCCGATGACCTGAAGACGGCCGTCATCATCGAGGACGACCCGGAGATCCGGCATGTGCTGGCCGAGGTCCTCGAGTCGTCGGGCTTCTCGACCGTGTCCGTCGGCAACGGCATCGACGGCGTGCGGGCCGTCCTCACCCACCGGCCGCTGTTGACGACGATCGACGTCAACATGCCCGGCATCGACGGCATCGAGGCGGCGAGGCGCATCCGCGCCCAGTCCGACACGTTCATCATCATGCTCACCGGCGCCGGTGACGAGGCGGACGTCATCGCCGGCCTGGGCGCCGGTGCGGACGACTACCTCTTCAAGCCCTTCCGCCCGCGCGAGCTGCGCGCCCGGCTGGAGGCGATCCTTCGCCGGGCGCGCAGCGGCCCCGAGGCGCGGCCGCCCGCCTCGCCGGCGCCCGTCCAGCCGGCGACCGCCGGCATGCCTCCCGTCTCCGACGGCGAATGGCTCGCGCATCGGGACCTGAGACTGAACCCCGACACGCGCATCGCCCGCATCGGGGAGGCGGAGCTCGACCTCACCCGCACGGAGTTCGATCTGCTCGCGACACTGCTGGAGTCCAAGCGGCGCGTGCGCAGCAAAGCCGACCTGACGCTCGTGCTGCGCGGCGAGTCGTACGTGACCAGCTACTACGTCGAGGACGCCGACAAGCGCGCGGTCGAGGCCCACATGACCAACCTGCGTCGCAAGCTCGGGGAGAGCGCGGCCAACCCGCGCTACATCGAGACGGTGCGCGGCGTCGGCTATCGGCTGACCTCCGACGCGGTCTGAGCCGGCCGCCGTACGAAGAGGAGAGGATGCCCCGCTCCCCCTGCGAGGCACCCCCTCCTTCCCCTCCCCTTGCCGCGCTCCCCAGCCGCGGCTTCTCCCCTGACGCGTTTCGGGTCCGCGTCAGACCTCGTATCCGTGCCGGCGACGGATGAGCGCGATGACGGCCGCCAGCGACAGCGAGCCGGCCACCAGCCCGACGAACGCGACGCGAACGAACCGGTTCCTGACCGTTCCGAGGTTCTGGAGCCCGCGCACCCGCACATCGGTGCGGACGCAGGGGCGGGTCTTCGTGAGGTATCCGGCGCGCAGCATCTGCAGCAACAGCAGCGAGTCCCCCACCCGGTCGTCCTGTGTCCACGGCATCGACTGGTGATTCTCCGTCATCACTTCACGCAGGGCCTGCACCGAGAAGAGGGAGACCTCGCCGGCGGGCACCGCCGGGTTGCGGCTCCGAGGCGCGACCGCGGAGGTCAGCGAGATGCTGCCGATACTGCTGTCGGAGACCGCCTCCGCCTCCAGGTACTCGACAGCCCGGGCGTCGACGACGGTGCCGGCGTCGACGCCGAGCAGGTAGTCGTATCCCTCGACGAGGGTGAACCCGTAATTGAGGGCGCCGATCTTCGTGTGGGGATTCGCGCCGATGTCGTGGACGAAGACCTCGGTGAACTGCTCGCCGAGGTCGGTGACAACCTCGTGCGGGCCGGCGAACTGCGACGCACGCCGGACCGTCGCATCCGAGGTGTTGTTGACGACGACGTGGATGATGTCGGGAAGACGTGTCTGGCCGAGCAGCGACTGGATCACCTGGGTGATCGACTCCTCCTCGTTGTCGGCAGGGATGACGCAGCCGATCGTCGAACGGTGCGCCGAGATGTCCTCGAGCACCGCCTCGAGCGGGACCAGATCCGTCACGTTCTCCCCTTCGGTCCGTGGGCCGGGATCGCCGGCACGCCTACAGCCTCGCGCGCCGACCGCAACGGTCTTCGGAGCGGTGCGAAAGAGGAGCGCAATGTTGGCGCAAGACATCCGCAAGGAGAGGTTGGCCGGTCGCCGGGGCGGCAGCCACGCGACCCGCGTGCCGATCCGTAGGATCGCCGTATGGTCACGGGGGCGGTTCGGACGGGGTTCGTCGTCGGTTCGCCGGACGGCCGCACCCGCTCGATCTGGCTCACCCAGCTCGTCCTGGCCGCCAGCGTGCTCATCACCGCTCTTCTGGTGATGGTGCTGCAGCCGTCGCTGTTCGGGCGAGCCGGCTTCCTGGTGGGCACGGTCCTGGTCGTCCTCTTCACCCTGGCGACGATCAGCCTTCCGTGGTCGCGCCTTCCGGCGGCCGCCGTTCTGGCGATCCCCTTCGCGGACGCCGTCGCGATCGGTCTTCTCTCCAGCGGCACGGAGCTTCGCCTGGGCTACCTCTGGGGCTTCCCCGTGATGTGGGTCGCGATGCACTTCGGTGCCCGCGCCCTCGCGGCGATGCTGGCGATGATCGGGCTCATCCTCCTCGTCGACACGGCGCTCACGTCCACGTCCAGCCTCGGCCCGCTGCGCGTGTTCATCGTGCTGCTCTCGCTCACCTTCATCGGCATCACCGCCCATCTCGCGCTGCGGCGCACGCGCTCGCTCCGGCGACTGCTGCGCCGCCAGGCGGGTCGCCTCACCGCGACGTTCACCCGGCGCGCCCACCAGGAGCGCCGGACGCTGGAGATCCTCAACGGCCTCGACACGGCCATCGCGCGCATCTCCACCGAGGGCGAAGTGCTCGCGGTCAACGACGCGTACTCGCGTCTGTACGGACTCGACGCGATGGATCCCACGCTTCCCGCCCGCTCGGTGGAGTACACCGGCCTACGCGGCATGCCGATCCCTTCCGGCGAGCGGCCGTTCGCGCGGGCGTCGCGCGGCGAGACGTTCACCGACGCCTCCGTGTGGCTGTTCACCGCGGAAGGCGAGTGGCGGGCGCTCTCGGTGTCGGCCAAGAGACTCCAGGCACGAGGCGACGAGGGCTCCAGCATCCTGCTTGTGGTCCACGACGTCACCGCGCTGACCTACGCCCAGCGCGAGCGCGAACGGTTCACCGCGATGGCCTCGCACGAGCTCAAGCATCCGCTCACCGTGATGATCGGGAACGCCGAGCTCGCCCTCGAGCTCGACGAGCTCACGCCGCGCACGCGTGAGCGGTTCGAGGCCATCATCCGCGCGAGCGAGCGGATGCTCACGATGACCGAGAGCCTCGCGTCAACGACCCGCCGCGGGTTCTCCGGCCGCGACGAGGTCGACGACATCGACCTGCGTCAGATCCTGTACGAGTCGGTCGCATCCTTCCGCCCCACCGCCACCGCGGGCGGCGTCCAGATCGAGGTCCTCGCCGACGAGCCGCTGCTGATCACGGCGGACGGCTTCCGGCTGCGGCAGGTGGTCGACAACATCGTCAGCAACGCGATCAAGTACACGCCGCGCGACGGCCGCGTGCGGATCGCGGGCGTCGTCGATCGGGATGCCGTCACCCTGACCGTCACCGACACCGGCATAGGGATCGCCGCCGACGACCTGCCACGCATCCTCACACCGTACTTCCGTACGGCCGAGGCCCAGCAGACCAGCGGCGGCACCGGCCTCGGCCTCGGGATCAGCAACGACATCGTCCGCGCACACGGCGGAACGCTGTCGGTCGAAAGCCAGGCTGGAGAGGGCACGACGGTGAGCGTGCGCCTCCCCCGCGCGACCGACCACGACACCGGCGCTACCGGGCGCGACGACGGAGGACCCGCATGACAGACCTCATGGCGGCATCAGCCGTGGATCTCGGCGTCGCGCAGGCCGTGATGACGACCCTGGCGACGGCGCTGACGATCGGGATCGCTTTCCTCGTCAAGCCCGGCCCACCCACCCTGTACTGGAGCTTCGCCTTCACCCTCGCGATGCTCGCGACGTACGGTGTGGTCGCCGCGCAGATCAACGACATGGAGACGCTCCGCCGCGTGTCGCTGGGTGCGCTGATGGGAGCTCCGGCGTTGCTGTGGTCGGGGTTCCGTGCCGGATGGGGGCTGCGTCCGCACGCCTGGGCAGGTGGGGTGGTCGCCGCCGCGTCGGCGGCCGTGCTGGGAAGCGTCGACGACATCAGGTGGTTCACCGTGACCTACCGCATCGTCTTCTTCGCGGCATCCGTCTTCGCTGCTCTGTTCGTGCTCGACTGGTCACGCGTCGCCGCCCGGCGGACCGACCGTCTCGTGCTTCCCCTGGCGATCGTGTCGATCGCGTTCTTCCTCACCGGGACCGCGACGCTCCTGGCGGGTCTGCTGTTCCCGCCGTCGGGGAGCGATGACTTCGGCCTCGTGCGGCTCATCTCGTCGGCGGGCATGCTGGTGTACGTCGGCTGCGCTCTGCTGGCCGTCGTCGGCACGTCTGCGCGCGACAGCGGACTGGGCCGCGCCGCGACCCTGTCGACCGGGTGGCAGCACTTCGAGAAGATCGCGGGCGATCGGCTGCTGCGCGCCGCACGCGGCTCTGACCCGTGGTCGATCGTCTACCTCCAGCTCGATGACGCGCTCGACATCCGCCGCAGTGCCGGCGCGGCGGCGTTCGCGAACCTCTCGGAGCGGCTGGAGCAGGAGGCGCGGGCCGTGTTCCCGGCCGAGTCCGACGTCGGGTCGCCCTCGGCGGGCTCGGTCGTGGTGCTGGTGCCTCGTCAGGATGCCGCGGTCCGCGAGCTGCTGCGCACGATACTGGAGAGGGTGACGCTGCTGGATGTGCACGGCGCACTCCCGATCCGCCCCACCGCGAGCGCCGGATGGGCACCGGCGTCCGTCCTCGGCTACGACCTCGACGCGCTGGTCTACACCGGACGCGAGGCGGCGCGCCTGGCCAGCGAGAAGGGCGGCGACCGCTGGGAACGAGTCGGCGCGACGGTCGTCGAACGACTGATCAGCCAGTCGGAGCGACCGTGATCGTGCCACCCATGTCCTCGTGGCGCCCTCGGCCGTCGTGAGCGGGACGCGCCCGGCGCCCCGTCGCGGGCCTGTCAGCCGAGGTCGCGCCGCGCCCGCGTCTGCTCGGCGCGCTGGGCCAGCAGGTCATCGGCGGGATACCCCACCCCGGTCAGCGTGAGGCCTCTCGCGGCCAGCACCTTCACCTCGGGCACGCGCTCCCGGCCGTCACGGATCTCGAGGACGTCCGCGGCGTCCAGGCGGCCCTCCCCCACGGCGACGCAGGCGCCGACGAGGGCGCGCACCATGCTGTGACAGAACGCGTCGGCCTTCACGTTGGCGGTGAGCACTCCGGCGGCATCGCGGTGCCAGTCGAACTCGAGCAGCGTGCGGATCGTCGTCGCCTCCTCCCGCGGCTTGCAGTACGCGGCGAAGTCGTGCAGTCCGGTGAGCGCCCGAGCCGCGGCATCCATCGCGTCGACGTCCAACGCCGCGCGCACCGTGGTGGTGCGGTGACGCTCGAGCGGGTCGTAGCCGGTGACGGCGTCGGCGATCCGGTACTCATACCGACGCCACACCGCTGAGAACCTCGCATCGAACCCCGCGGGCGCGATGCCGGAGCGGCGCACCGCGACATCCGCGTACGCGCCGACCACTCCCGTCATGCGGGCGGCGAGGGCAGCGGCGCGCTCCTGCGGTGTCTGCGCCTGCGCCGTGGGACGCGCGTGCCGGGCGAGCATCCGCTCGCGTTGCGCGTCATCGAGGTCCACGTGGGCGACTTGACCGGTCGCGTGGACTCCGGCATCCGTCCGGCCGGCGACGACGAGCCGCGGATCGCCGCCGACGACGCGGGCCAGGGATGCCTCGAGCGTCTCCTGCACCGTGCGCAGCCCGGGCTGGCGGGCCCAGCCGCGGAAGTGCGTGCCGTCGTAGGCGATGTCGAGCCGGATCCGCACGGCCCCAGCCCATCCGCGGCCGCCGCCACCGCCCGACGGCACCGAGCTGCAAGCCGCGCCGGAACGATCCCGGGCCCTCTCAGACGGGCGACGTAGACTTGCCGCTTCCCAGTGCCTACATCGAAAGCCATGACGTCGACCGCGCCCGCTCCTCGCCCCGCCGCCCGCTTCGCCGGACTCGACGGCATGCGCGCGATCGCGGTGCTCCTCGTGGTGGTCTACCACCTCTTCCCGCCCGCGCTGCTGCCGGGCGGATTCCTCGGCGTCGACGTCTTCTTCGTGATCAGCGGGTTCCTCATCACGAGCCTGCTGCTGCGCGAGCATGCCGCCACCGGCCGGGTGGCTCTGGGCAGATTCTGGCAGCGACGCGCGCGGCGACTGCTGCCGGCGCTCGCGCTGGTCGTGGTGGTGTGCTCCGCTCTCGCGTGGCTCGTCGGCGGTGACGTGCTCGTGCACCTGGACGAGCAGGTGCTCGGCGCGGCGACCTTCAGCTACAACTGGTTCTCGATCGCGGCGGGCGGTGGTTACTTCTCGGCCGCGACACCCGAGCTGTTCCGCAACTTCTGGTCGCTGGCCGTGGAGGAGCAGTTCTACCTGGTGTGGCCGCTGCTGTTCCTGCTCTTCCTGCTGATCCGCCGTTCCTGGGCGCGCACGGCGATCGCGTTCGTGCTCGCGGCGACGTCGGCGCTGTGGATGGCGGCGCTCGTCTCGGGTGGCGGAGACCTGACGCGCGCGTATTTCGGCACCGACACCCACGCGTTCGGACTGCTCCTGGGTGTGGGGCTGGCCTTCCTGCTGGCGCCGCTCGGCCGTCCGGCGGCGGCATCGGTCCCGGCGCTGGAGGGGATCCTCGCGGCCCCGAACGGCGGCCGCGGACCGCAGTGGCGGATCGTGCTGCCGCCGTCGGCGCCCAAGCCGACGGCGACGCGGCCGCGATGGGTCGATTCGCCGCCCGCTCGCCACGTGACCAGCGCGCTGGGGGTGCTGGCCGTGGTGTGGCTCGTGGCACTGGCGACGTTGCACCCGGCCGACTCCGCCGCGACGTTCCCCGGGACGCTTCTGACGGCGAGCGTTCTCAGCGCCGTCGCGATCACCGCAGGGGTGTGGCCGGGGTCGTGGTTCGGTCCAGCGCTGGACGTGCAGCCGTTGCGCTGGATCGGTGACCGCTCGTACGGCATCTACCTCTGGCACTGGCCGCTGCTGGTCCTCGCGGTCGCGGCGCTCGCTCCCGGCACGACGGTCGCCACCGCACCGGTCTGGATCGGCGCGCTGGTCGTGGTTGCGACCGCGGGAGTCGCCGCACTCTCCTACCGCTACCTCGAGACGCCCGTCCGGCGCCGCGGCTTCCGTGCGTCGGCGCGATCGGTGCTCGAGCGACTGCGCTCGGGGCCACGCTCCCGTCTGCGCGTGCTCGGCGCCGCCCTGGCGGGCGCACTCATGCTCGCCGGAACCGGCGCGGCGCTGGCGGCGGCGCCCGACGAGTCCAGCGCCGAGGCCGCGGTCGCCGCGGGCAGAGAAGCGCTCGCGCAGGCGATCAAGCACCGCCCTCCGGCACCGATCGCCCCCAGTCCGGCACCGGGTCAGCCCACGGATGCCGCGCCCGCTCCGGCGCCGGTCACCGGCGACCAGATCACCGCCGTCGGCGACTCCGTCATGCTCGCGTCGGCGGGTGGGCTGATGGAGAGGCTGCCGGGCATCGAGATCGACGCCGAGGTGTCGCGGTCGATGTGGGCGGGGCCCGGCATTGTCGACTCGCTCGCGGCAGCCGGTCGCCTGCGTCCGTATGTCGTCGTCGCGCTGGGTACGAACGGACCGATCGACCGCGACTCCCTGGAGCGCATCGCCGCTGCCGTCGGGCCCAAGGGCAACCTCGTCCTCGTGAACGCCTACGCGCCCCGGGACTGGATCCCCGGTGTCAACGCCGACCTCGCCGCCTTTGCCGACGCCCATCGCAACGTCGTCGTCGCCGACTGGGCCGGCGCCATCGCCCCTCACGAGGACCTCCTCGCCGGCGACCACATCCATCCGGGCGCCGCCGGCGGGCGCATCTTCGCCGACACCGTCGCCGCCGCCGTCGAGCAGCTGGCTCAGGAGCGGCGGACGTTCGCCGCCGACCGCGCGGGCCGGCTCGCGGCGATCTTCAGCGCCGACCTGCTGCATCAGGGGTGAACAGACCTCCGGCGTCCGCCGGACGGACCCGCGGGATCGCTCTGGGCGGGCGTGCGGCATCCCGCTGACCAGACCTCCGGCGTCGCGCTGCGCAGACCTGCGGCGTCCCGCTGGCCGGGCGTGCGGCATCCCGCTGCGCAGACGCAGCGAGACCCGCCACCTGACGGTGGCGGGTCTCGCGGTGCAAGGGTGGCCGGGCGGTGCCGCGGCCGGCCGGGCAGCGTGGCCCGGCTGCCCGATTACTCGGACTTCTCGTCGGCGGGAGCCTCGACGGCGTCCTCGGCGGCAGCCTCAGCGGCGGCGCCCTCCTCCTGCGACTCAGCACCGGAGGCGGTCGCCGACTCCTCGGGAGTGGTGTCTTCGACGGGCTCGTTGCTCACGTTCGACTCCTCGGCAGTGCTCTCATCGGCGTCGGTCGACGCGGCGGCAGCGGGAGCGGCATCCGCCTTCGCCGCGGCGGCCTTCTTCGCAGAGGGCTTCTTCGTGACCGGCTCGAGGACGAGCTCGATGACGGCCATGGGCGCGTTGTCGCCCTTGCGGTTGCCGACCTTGGTGATGCGAGTGTAACCGCCGTCGCGGTCCGCGACCAGCGGGGCGATCTCGGTGAACAGGACGTGCACGACTTCCTTGTCACCGATGACCGACAGCACCCGGCGACGGGCGTGCAGATCGCCGCGCTTGGCGAAGGTGATCAGGCGCTCGGCGAGCGGACGAAGACGCTTGGCCTTGGTCTCGGTCGTCTTGATCGACTTGTGCGTGAACAGCGCGGCGGCCAGGTTCGCAAGCAGCAGACGCTCGTGGGCGGGGCCGCCTCCGAGGCGGGGACCCTTCGTGGGCTTGGGCATTCTCAGTTACTCCAGTGGAAGGAAAGTCGGTCGGGTACCGGCGGGCTCAGACGGTCTCGTCGTCGTAGCCGCCGTAGAAGTGCGCACCGTCGAACCCGGGGACCGAGTCCTTCAGCGACAGGCCGAGCGAGACGAGCTTGTCGCGCACCTCGTCGACCGACTTCTGGCCGAAGTTGCGGATGTTCATGAGCTGCGTCTCCGACAGGGCGACGAGCTCCGACACGGTGTTGATGCCCTCGCGCTTGAGGCAGTTGTACGAGCGGACCGACAGGTCGAGGTCCTCGATCGGCATCGACAGCTCGTTGGAGAGGACCGTCTCGACCGGCGCCGGGCCGATCTCGATGCCCTCGGCCTCCACGTTGAGCTCACGGGCCAGGCCGAACAGCTCGGTCAGCGTGCGACCGGCCGACGCGACCGCGTCACGCGGGGCGATCGAGGGCTTGGTCTCGACATCCAGCACGAGCTTGTCGAAGTCGGTGCGCTCGCCCGCACGCGTCGCGTCGACGCGGTACGAGACCTTGAGCACCGGCGAGTAGATCGAGTCGACCGGGATCTGACCGGCTTCGGCGTACTCGTTGCGGTTCTGCGTCGCCGACACGTAGCCGCGGCCTCGCTCAATGGTGAGCTCGAGCTCGAACTTGGCGGTGTCGTTGAGGGTCGCGATGACCAGCTCGGGGTTGTGCACCTCGACGCCGGCGGGGGCGGAGATGTCCGCCGCGGTGACCTCACCGGCGCCCGTCTTACGCAGGTACGCCGTGATGGGCTCGTCGCGCTCGCTGGAGACCACCAGCTGCTTGATGTTGAGGATGATCTCGGTGACATCCTCCTTCACACCCGGAATGGTGCTGAACTCGTGGAGGACGCCGTCGATGCGGATCGACGTCACGGCCGCGCCGGGGATCGACGACAGGAGGCTGCGGCGCAGCGCGTTGCCGATCGTGTAGCCGAAGCCGGGCTCCAGCGGCTCGATGACGAAGCGGCTGCGGAACTCCCCGATCTTCTCCTCGGTCAGAGTGGGACGCTGTGCGATGAGCACTATGTGTTCCTTTCGATCACGTGCCCGCTATATGACACGTGCGGTGGGTGAGGTGTTGAGTTTTGCTCGTGTCCCGGCACGGCGCGTCGCGCCTGTTCGACGACCGGGGGGTCATCGGGACCGGGACGGTCGAAAGGAGCGGGATGCCACGGCATCCCGCTCCCGGAAATCAGACGCGGCGGCGCTTGGGGGGACGGCAGCCGTTGTGAGCCTGCGGCGTGACGTCCTGGATCGAGCCGACCTCGAGGCCGGCGGCCTGCAGCGAGCGGATCGCGGTCTCGCGGCCCGAGCCCGGACCCTTGACGAAGACGTCGACCTTCTTGACGCCGTGCTCCTGCGCCTGGCGGGCAGCGGACTCCGCGGCCATGCCGGCGGCGTACGGCGTCGACTTGCGCGAGCCCTTGAAGCCCACGCCGCCCGAGGACGCCCAGCTGATGACGGCGCCCGACGGGTCGGTGATCGAGACGATCGTGTTGTTGAACGTCGACTTGATGTGGGCCTGGCCCAGCGCGATGTTCTTCTTCTCCTTGCGGCGCGGCTTGCGCGCGGCGGTCTTGGCCTGTGCCATGTGTGTGCTCTCCTAAACCTTCGGGCCCGCGATTACTTGCGGCCGGCCTTCTTCTTGCCGGCGACGGTGCGCTTCGGGCCCTTGCGGGTACGAGCGTTCGTCTTGGTGCGCTGACCGCGCACGGGAAGGCCGCGGCGGTGGCGCAGACCCTCGTAGGAGCCGATCTCGACCTTGCGGCGGATGTCGGCGGCCACCTCACGGCGGAGGTCACCCTCGACCTTGTAGTTGGCCTCGATGTAGTCGCGGAGCGCGACGAGCTGGTCGTCGGTGAGGTCCTTGACGCGGATGTTCTCGTCGATCTCCGTCGCCTTGAGGATCTCGTTCGAGCGGGTACGGCCGACGCCGTAGATGTAGGTGAGGGCGATCACCACGCGCTTGTCGCGCGGGATGTCAACGCCGGCAAGACGTGCCATGCGGTTCTCCTGGGAGTAGGTGGAGGTGTGGAGCAGTGTCGGTGCCCGGGCCTCCGACCCGAGGTGTCCCCTCCGAAGAGGATCTGACGCTGCCTGTCGTGATGTTCAGTTGTGGACGCGGATGCCGCTGCTCGCGGCATCCGCGTAGACCGTGGGTCAGCCTTGGCGCTGCTTGTGGCGCGGGTTGGACTTGCAGATGACCATCACGCGGCCGTGGCGGCGGATGACCTTGCAGTGGTCGCAGATGGGCTTGACGGAGGGGTTGACCTTCATGATGTTTCCTGTTCGCTGTCTTCGCCGGGCACGCCTGAGCGTGGGGCGTTACTTCTCGACCGGTCTCAGCGGTAGCGGTAGACGATGCGGCCGCGCGTGAGGTCGTAGGGCGACAGCTCCACGACGACGCGGTCCTCGGGGATGATGCGGATGTAGTTCTGCCGCATCTTGCCCGAGATCGTGGCGAGCACCTTGTGGCCGTTGCTCAGCTCAACGCGGAACATCGCGTTGGGGAGTGCCTCGGACACGACGCCCTCGATCTCGATGACACCGTCTTTCTTCGCCATACGCTCGCTTACAGTTGTGCAGACCGGTCGGTCTGCGGTGGATGGGGTTCGGTGCTGCGACACGCCAATGGAGGCGCAACGCACCAAAGATCAAGCATACGTGATATTGGATGCCTCGGCAACTCGCCGCCGGCGCCCCGGCGCGGCTCGCGCCCCGCCTCCTCGCCGCCGTTCCCGCGGCCTCCCTTCGCGAGTCGTGGTGTTCCGAACCAGTCGACGCATTGCGCGCGGACAGAACGTGTCGAGTGGTGCGCAACGTGTCGATCGACGCAGGATGCCGCTAGCGCGGGTGGACGTGGAAGCTCGCCAGACGCGCACCGAGGGTCTGCACGGATGCGATGTGACGGCTCCCCCATCGCGGGTACCGCCGGTGCGTGGTGCCGCGGATCCAATCCTCTCGCTGCTTCTCGGCGAGAAGGACCTCCTCCGCGTCCAGACCGCCGCGCAGCTCCGGCACGACGTACTTCGCCTCGCCGTCGAACTCGCCCCACGCGTCGACGTCGTCCAGGCCGAAGTCGACGTAGTACCAGCCGCCGTCGGGGGCGGGTACCGGCACCTGCAGGCACGGACGCGCGAACCCGAGCTTGAGGAGGTACAGGCGGCTGACGCTCTCTCCCGGCAGCTGTGCCCGCCCGTCGGCGAGGCTCAGGATGTGCCGCCCACGGCGCACGCCGCGACCACGTCCCGCGTCCGCGAGCCGACTCCCGACGTCCGCGAGGAACGCCTCGGCGACCTCCTGCCGGTACACCCGCGCGCGGTCGTCCCACGCGACGCGGCGCAGGGCCGCGTCGGCGACGGCGATGCCGGCTTCCTCCGACGCGAGTCTGATGAAGTCGGAGACCGTCCGCGCCAAGTTGGTGCACGGGATGCCGTCGATGACGTCGCGGTCGTTGTCCGAAACGTCCACCCGGTGCCGCGCAACCCGGGGGTCGCCCGTCCGGACGTGTCCGTCAGCGCGCGCGCCGTACAGATGCACCCACCGAGGCTCGAGCCGGAACAGCGGCAGGCCGTGGAGCGAGACCGCGGACGCCAGCGCGAACACGGCATCGCCGCCGCGTCGGCGGTCGTGGGCGGCGACGACCCTCAGCAGGTGCCGATCCTCGGCGTACAGGTCTCGCCACAGCAGGGCGTCGACGTAGGCGCCGCGGTGGATGTGACACAGCCTCCCCTCCGACACGGCCGCGGCGATCTGCCGGCTGGACATGCCGCGCGCCTCGAGCTCTGTCCGGGTCTGCACCATGCCTCGAGCGCTGACGACATCCACTCCCCCACAGTGACCCGCGCACCGCGGCATCCGTCCCCCGGGCGGTGATGATGTGCAGAAGCCGCGCCCGACGTCGCCTGTGGAGGAATCCTCGTGCTCCGCGGTTCGGCATGTCTCGGGCGAATCGACGCGTTCCGCCCGCGCGGAACACCCCGACTCGGCCGAAACACATCGACTCGCGGGCAGGGGCCGGCGCGACGGCGGCCGGGCGCGGGCAGGGCCGAGCGCGCGGGCGGCGGGCTCCGGGATGGGCGGGATGCCTCGGGCCGGGCATGCCTGGTGCAGCCGGATGCCGCGAGTCGACACGTAGCGGGCGAATCGACGTGTTCCGCCCGCGCGAAACACCCCGACCCGGCAGAAACACATCGACTCGCGGGTAAGGGGCCGGCGCGACGCCGGCGCGACTCGCGGGCAGGGCCGGCGCGGCGGGCGCGGCCGGGCGCGCGGGCAGGGCGGGGGGCGGCGGCGGCGCGACGAGCGCGCGGCGGGCGGGCGCGCACCCGGGATGCCGCGGGGCGCGGCATCCCGAGGCTCAGGTCACTGGAACAGCGACGCGAGCTGGCCGGCGGGCGGCAGCGACGAGTTGGCGATGACCTCGCCGTTCACCGCGACCGTCGGTGTGCCGATGCCCTGCGAGCCGGGCTGGATCGGCGTCTCCGCTGTCATGGCGGTGACGAAGCCGGCGTAGGTGCCGTCGTTGACGCACGTGTCGATCCCGGTCACGCCGACACCGGCGGCGATGTCGAGGATCTCGCTGTTGGTGAGGCCCTTCGAGCCCTCGGCGGGCTGGTTCTCGAACATCGCCTGAAGGAACGGCAGCGCCGCATCCGGGTCGGCGGCGGCGACGCAGTAGGCGGCGTTGGCCGACCGGGTCGAGAACTGGGTGCCGCTGGACTGCCCGTCGAGGATCGAGATCGGGTGGATGCCGAGGGTGATGCTGCCGTCGTCGACCATGCCCTCGATCTCGGCGCCGTACGTCTGCTCGAACTGGTTGCAGATCGGGCACATGAAGTCGACGTAGGTGTCGAGCCGGTTCTCGCCGTCGCCGACGAGGATCGCACCGGTCTCGGCATCGATGTTCGAGGCGGACGGCGTGTTGACGTCGGTCGGCAGCGGCTTGGGCGTCGCGGCGTTGTTGAGCGTGATCACGAGCACCGTGACGAGCACGAGCGCCACCACGACGCCCGCGGTCACCCAGATCGCGAACCAGTTCGTCTTGCGTGCTGCCTGTGCCATCTCCAGCCTTCCTACGCGATCTCGCGCGGTGTGACGCCGAAGGCCTTCAGGCCCGCGGCACCGCCATCGGGTGCGGTGAGCACCCAGATTCCGTCATCGTGCACGGCGACGCTGTGCTCCCAATGAGAGCCCACCGTGCCGTCGATCGTGGAGACGGTCCAGTCGTCGTCCTCCACGAAGGTGGCCTGATCCCCGATCACGACCATCGGCTCGATCGCGAGGACCAGCCCCGGACGGACCTCGGGCCCCGGGTCGGGCACACGGTAGTTGAACACGGACGGCGACTCGTGCATCTTGCGGCCGATGCCGTGCCCGACGTATTCGCGGAGGATGCCGTAAGTACCCGACTCCGGTGAGTTGGCCTCGATGTACTCCTGGATGGCGGCGCCGACCTCGCCGATGTGCTTCGCCGACGCCAGCGCGGCGATGCCGGCCCACAGCGACCCCTCGGTCACGTCCGAGAGCCGCTGCCGTTCGGCGACGACGTCGGGCCGCTCCGGGTCGGGCAGCACGACGGTGAAGGCGGAGTCGCCGTTCCAGCCCTTGTACTCGGCGCCCGCGTCGATCGAGACGATGTCGCCGGCGGCCAGGACCCGGTCGCCGGGGATGCCGTGGACCACTTCCTGGTTGACCGAGGCGCAGATGGTGTGCCGGTACCCGCGCACCATCTGGAAGTTCGACTTCGCACCTCGGGAGGTGATGAGGGCGGATGCCGCGGCATCCAGCTCCGCGGTCGTCACACCGGGCGCGATGAGGCCGCGAGCCGCCTCGAGGGCTGCAGCGGTGATCAGCCCGGGCTCGACCATCGCCCGCAGCTGGGCGGGAGACTTGTAGAGGGAGCGGCGCAGCGACACGGGATCAGGCGGCCGCCGGCCGCACCAGGCCGCGCGCCTCGAGCGCCGAGATGATGCGCTCGGTGATCTCGTCGAGCGTGCCCACGCCGTCGATGCGGTCGACGATGCCGCGCGTGCGGTAGATGTCGAGGATCGGTGCGGTCTCGCGCTCGTAGATGGCCAGACGGTTGGCGATGACCTCTTCGGTGTCGTCGCTGCGGCCCTGCTCGGCCGCGCGCAGCGACAGCCGCGCGATGCTCTCGTCGCGGGGGACGTCCAGCTCGATGACGGCATCCAGCTGCTCGTCGCGACCCTCGAGGAACTCCTCGAGGTGCATGACCTGGACGACGTTGCGCGGATAACCGTCGAGGAGGAATCCGTGTTCGGCGTCGGGCTGTGCGAGGCGGTCGCGCACGACGGCGCTCGTCAGCTCGTCGGAGACGAGGTTGCCCGCCTCGATGATCGCCTGCACCTGCTGTCCGAGCTCGGTGCCGGCTGCGACCGCGCCGCGGAACACATCGCCGGTGGAGATGGCGGGGATGCCGAACGCCTGAGCGATGCGGACGCCCTGGGTGCCCTTGCCGGAGCCCTGCGGTCCGACGATGAGAAGACGGCTCATCGGAGAAGCCCTTCGTAGTGCCGCTGCTGCAGCTGGGCGTCGATCTGCTTCACCGTCTCGAGACCGACGCCGACGATGATGAGGATCGACGCACCGCCGAACGGGAAGTTCTGGTTCGCACCCACCGTCGCCAGCGCGATCAGCGGCAGCAGGGCGATCAGGCCCAGGTAGATGGAGCCCGGCAGCGTGATGCGCGTGAGCACGTAGTCCAGGTACTCCGCCGTGGGACGACCGGCGCGGATGCCGGGGATGAAGCCGCCGTACTTCTTCATGTTGTCGGCGACCTCGACCGGGTTGAACGTGATGGCCACGTAGAAGTACGTGAAGCCCACGATCAGCAGGAAGTACAGGAACATGTACAGCGGGTGGTCGCCGCGCACGAGGTACAGCTGGATCCATGCGACCCAGCCCGGCACGTCCTGGCCGGCCTGCGGCTGGTTGAACTGGGCGATGAGTGCCGGGATGTACAGCAGCGACGATGCGAAGATCACGGGCACGACACCGGCCATGTTGACCTTGATCGGGATGTACGTGTTGGTGCCGCCGTAGGTGCGCCGGCCCACCATGCGCTTGGCGTACTGCACCGGGATGCGCCGCTGCGATTGCTCGACGAACACCACGAGCGCGACGACGACGATGCCGACAGCGAGCACGAGCAGGAACACCTCGAAGCCGCGCGACTGCCAGATCGCCCACATGGAGGCGGGGAACGCGGCGGCGATGGAGGTGAAGATGAGCAGCGACATGCCGTTGCCGATGCCGCGCTCGGTGACCAGCTCGGCGAACCACATGATGAGGCCCGTGCCGGCGGTCATGGTGATGATCATGAGCAGCTGCGCCCACCACACGTCGTTGGTGAGCAGCTGCTCGCACTCGGGGACGTTGGTGGTGCCGAACAGCTGGCCGCTGCGGGCCACCGTCACCAGGGTCGTGGACTGGAGGAGCGCCAGCGCGATCGTGAGGTACCGCGTGTACTGCGTCAGCTTGGCCTGGCCCGCCTGGCCCTCCTTGTAGAGGGTCTCGAAGTGCGGGATGACCACGCGCAGCAGCTGCACGATGATCGTCGCGGTGATGTACGGCATGACGCCGAGCGCGAAGATCGACAGCTGGAGCAGCGCCCCGCCCGAGAACAGGTTGACCAGCGAGAGCAGGCCCTCAGTGCCCGCCGACTGCTGCAGACAGGACTGCACGTTGGGGAAGTCGACGAACGGCGCCGGGATGTGCGCGCCGAAGCGGTACAGGGCGATGATCGCAAGGGTGAAGGCGATCTTCCGCCGCAGATCGGGAGTGCGGAAGATCCGCGCGATGGCGCTGAACAAGAGGATTCCTCCAGAAGGGGGTGTCGGCACGCAGACGTGCCGACGTCCAGGGTAACCCAGTGGGGGCCGGAGCAAGCTCCGACCCCCACTGTGCGCGTACTACTTAGCGGTGCTGTCCGCTGCGACGGCCGCCGCCGTCACGCTGCCGCCCGCCGCGACGATCTTCTGCTCGGCGGAACCCGAGACCTT
The DNA here is from genome assembly GCF_900292075.1 of Microbacterium timonense. GTDB lineage: Bacteria > Actinomycetota > Actinomycetes > Actinomycetales > Microbacteriaceae > Microbacterium > Microbacterium timonense. Next base: position 146,101 of record NZ_OLMV01000006.1, on the reverse strand, counting down.
GTCGACCGACACGTTGAGCTTCACCGAGATGTCGCCGGTGCCGAGCACCTTGACCTTCTCGTTCTTGCGCACCGCACCCTTGGCGACCAGGTCGCTCACGGTGACGTCGCCACCGGCCGGGTACAGCTCGGCGAGCTTGTCCAGGTTCACGACCTGGTACTCGACGCGGAACGGGTTCTTGAACCCGCGCAGCTTGGGGGTGCGCATGTGCAGCGGCATCTGCCCACCCTCGAAGCCGACCTTGACCTGGTAGCGGGCCTTGGTTCCCTTGGTGCCACGACCGGCGGTCTTGCCCTTCGAGCCCTCACCGCGACCCACGCGGGTCTTGGGGGTGTTCGCGCCGGGGACCGGACGGAGGTGGTGCACCTTGAGCACGCCCGGGCGCGAAGCCGGGGCATCCTTCTTCGGCGCAGCCTTCTTCGGAGCGGCCTTCTCAGCCTTCGCGGGCGCCTTGTCGGCGGCGGCCTTCCTGGGGGCCGTGGCCTTCTTGGGAGCCTTCTCCGCCTCGACGGCGTCGTTCTTCTCGGCCTTGTCAGCCATCAGTCGATCTCCTCAACCTTGACGAGGTGCGCGACGGTCCGGACGTACCCGCGCGTCTGCGCGTCGTCGGGGCGGACGACCGAGTCGCCGATCCGCTTCAGACCGAGCGAGCGCAGCGTGTCACGCTGGTTCTGCTTCTCGCTCACCTTGGACTTGATCTGCGTGACCTTCAGACGCGCAGCCATCAGACACCTGCCTTCGCAGCGGCCGCGGCCTCAGCCTCGGCACGGACGAGACGGGCGGGGGCGACCTGGTCGAAGTCGAGGCCGCGACGCGCGGCGACCGCACGGGGCTCCTCGAGCTGCTTCAGGGCCTCCACCGTCGCGTGGACGATGTTGATCGTGTTGGACGAGCCGAGCGACTTCGACAGCACGTCGTGGATGCCGGCGCACTCGAGCACCGCACGCACCGGGCCACCGGCGATGACACCGGTACCAGCGGCGGCGGGGCGCAGGAGCACCACACCGGCAGCGGCCTCACCCTGCACGGGGTGCGGGATGGTCGAGGCGACGCGCGGCACGCGGAAGAAGTTGCGCTTGGCCTCCTCGACGCCCTTCGAGATCGCCAGCGGCACCTCACGGGCCTTGCCGTAGCCGACGCCGACCACACCGTTGCCGTCGCCGACGACGACGAGCGCGGTGAAGCTGAAGCGGCGACCGCCCTTGACGACCTTCGACACGCGGTTGATGGTCACGACGCGCTCGAGGAACTGGCTCTCGTTGCGGTCGCGGCCACCGCGGTCGCGGTTGGGGTTGCGCTCGCGACCACCGCGGCGCGGCTCGCGCTCCCGCTCGGCGGGCGCGGTGGCGGCCTCGGCCGGAGCCTCGGTCGCTGCCTGCTCGGTCACGATGTTCTCCTTGTTGTCACTCACAGGTTCAGACCTCCCTCGCGGGCGCCGTCGGCGATCGCCGCGACACGGCCCGCGTAGCGGTTGCCGCCACGGTCGAACACGACGTCCGAGACGCCGGCAGCCTTGGCGCGCTCGGCGAGGAGCTCGCCGACCTTGCGGGCCTTGGCGGTCTTGTCAGCGTCGGACGCGCGCAGGTCGTTCTCGAGCGTCGACGCCGAGGCCAGCGTGTGGCCCTTGCTGTCGTCGACGATCTGCACGAATACGTGGCGCGACGAGCGCGTGACGACCAGGCGGGGACGCTCGGGGGTGCCGACGACCTTCTTGCGAAGGCGGGCGTGACGACGCGCGCGCGCGTCGGACTTCGACTTCACGGCCATGGTTACTTACCAGCCTTTCCGGCCTTGCGCCGAACGACTTCGCCGGCGTAGCGCACACCCTTGCCCTTGTACGGCTCGGGCTTGCGGATCTTGCGGATGTTGGCCGCGGCCTCGCCGACAGCCTGCTTGTCGATGCCCGAGACCGTGAGCTTGTTGTTGCCCTCGACGGTCAGCGTGATGCCGGCCGGCGCCTCGACGAGAACGGGGTGCGAGAAGCCGAGAGCGAACTCGACCGCCGTGCCCTTCTGCGCGACGCGGTAACCCGTGCCGACCACCTCGAGGCCCTTGGAGTAGCCCTGGGTGACACCGATGATGTTGTTGTTGATGAGCGTGCGGGTCAGGCCGTGCAGCGAGCGCGACGAGCGCTCGTCGTCGGGGCGGGTCACGATGACCTGGCCCTCTTCGACCTTGACTTCGATGGGACGGGCCACGGTGAGCGCGAGCTCGCCCTTGGGGCCCTTGACCGCGACATCCTGCCCGTCGACCGTGACGGTCACACCGGCGGGGATGTCGATCGGGAGACGACCGATACGCGACATGTCAGATCACCACACGTAGGCGAGGACTTCCCCACCCACGCCCTTCTGCTCGGCCTGACGGTCGGTGAGAAGACCGGAGGAGGTGGACAGGATGGCGACGCCGAGGCCGCCGAGCACGCGGGGGATCTCGGTGGACTTCGCGTAGACGCGGAGGCCGGGCTTGGAGACGCGCTTGATGCCGGCGATCGACCGCTCGCGGTTCGGGCCGTACTTCAGCGTCAGCGTGAGGGTCTGGCCGACACGGGCGTCGCTGACCTCCCAGGAGGAGATGTAGCCCTCCTGCTTGAGGATCTCGGCGATGTGGGTCTTGAGCTTCGAGCTCGGCAGCGACACGGTGTCGTGGTGCGCCGAGTTGGCGTTGCGCAGACGGGTCAGCATGTCTGCGACCGGGTCTGTCATTGTCATTTCTTGATTCCTTTGTTCACGAGGTATCGGCTGCCGTTACACGACAGACGACCTTCCATGATTGCGGTGTTCAGTTGTGGGATCGGATGCCGCGACCGCCGCTCGGCGCCGGCCGCGGCATCCGTCAGGAATTACGCCTGGGCGTCGTCCGACTTGAACGGGAAGCCGAGCGCGCGCAGCAGGGCGCGGCCCTCGGCATCCGTCTTCGCCGACGTCACCACGGTGATGTCGAACCCGCGGACGCGGTCGATCTTGTCCTGGTTGATCTCGTGGAACACCGACTGCTCCTGGAGACCGAACGTGTAGTTGCCGTTCCCGTCGAACTGCTTGGCCGACAGGCCGCGGAAGTCGCGGATGCGGGGCAGGGCGAGGTTGACCAGGCGGTCCAGGAACTCCCACGCGCGGTCACCGCGGAGGGTGACGTGCGCGCCGATGGCCTGGCCCTCACGCAGCTTGAACTGCGCGATGGACTTGCGGGCCTTCGTGACGACCGGCTTCTGACCGGTGATCTTGGTGAGGTCGTCGACCGCGCCATCGATCACCTTGCTGTCGCGAGCGGCCTCGCCGACACCGGTGTTCACAACGACCTTGACCAGGCCCGGGATCTGCATGACGTTGGCGTAGCCGAACTCGTCCTGCAGAGCCTTCTTGATCTCGGCGTTGTACTTGGCCTTCAGACGAGGCTGGATTTTGCCAGTCTCGAGGGCGGTGGTGCTCATATTCAGAGGTCCTTGCCTGACTTCTTCGCGTAGCGCACGCGGACGGTGCGCTTGACGCCGTCCTTCGTCTGCTCCTCGACACGGTGACCGACACGCGTCGGCTTCTTGGTCGAGGGGTCGACGAGCGCGACGTTGGAGATGTGGATCGGGGCTTCCATCGTCTCGATGCCGCCCGTCTTGGTGCCGCGCTGCGACTGGCCGACGCGGTTGTGCTTGGTGACGTAGTTCACGCCCTCGACGATGACGCGGTTCTGCTCGGGAAGGACCTCGAGGACCTTGCCCTGCTTGCCGCGGTCGCCGCCGCGCTCGGGCTTGGCGCCCGTGATGACCTGAACCAGGTCGCCCTTCTTGATCTTGGCCATGGGGTCAGATCACCTCCGGTGCGAGCGAGACGATCTTCATGAACTTCTTGTCGCGAAGCTCACGGCCGACCGGCCCGAAGATGCGGGTGCCGCGGGGCTCCCCGTCGTTCTTCAGGATGACGGCGGCGTTCTCGTCGAACTTGATGTACGAGCCGTCGGAGCGACGGGTCTGCTTGACGGTGCGGACGACGACGGCCTTGACCACGTCGCCCTTCTTGACGTTGCCGCCGGGGATCGCGTCCTTGACGGTCGCCACGATGATGTCACCCAGACCCGCGTAGCGGCGGTTCGAGCCGCCGAGCACGCGGATGGTGAGCAGCTCCTTGGCGCCCGTGTTGTCGGCGACCTTGAGGCGGGACTCGTTCTGAATCACTTGGCCTTCTCCAGGATCTCGACCAGACGCCAGCGCTTGGTGGCGCTCAGCGGGCGGGTCTCGTTGATGAGGACGAGGTCGCCGATGCCGGCGGTATTGCCCTCGTCGTGCGCCTTCACCTTGGAGGTCCGGCGGATGACCTTGCCGTACAGCGGGTGCTTCACGCGGTCCTCGACCTCGACGACGATGGTCTTGTCCATCTTGTCGCTGACGACGTAGCCGCGGCGCGCCTTGCGGTAGCCGCGGGCGTTCTCGTCACGCACGTCGTGCGCGGCGTGCTCGACCTCGGCGGCCTGCTTCTTCTCAGCCATCACTCGGCCTCTTCCTTCGCGGCGTCGGAAGCCTCATCGGACTTCTTCGCCTTCGTCTTCTTCGCCTTCGTCGCGGTCTCCAGCGGAGCGGGCGTGGCACGGATGCCGAGCTCGCGCTCGCGGATCACGGTGTAGAGCCGCGCGATGTCGCGCTTGACCGCACGGATGCGGCCGTGGCTCTCGAGCTGACCGGTGGCCGACTGGAAGCGCAGGTTGAACAGCTCTTCCTTGGCCTTGCGCAGCTCCTCGACGAGGCGCTGGTCTTCGAACGTGTCGAGCTCGCTCGTCGCGAGCGTCTTGGTGCCGATCGCCATTACGCGTCGCCCTCCTCGCGCTTGATGATGCGTGCCTTCAGCGGCAGCTTGTGGATGGCACGGGTCAGCGCCTCGCGAGCCAGCTGCTCGTTGACGCCGGCGACCTCGAAGAGGACGCGACCCGGCTTGACGTTGGCGACCCACCACTCCGGCGAGCCCTTACCGGAACCCATGCGGGTCTCGGCCGGCTTCTTGGTGAGCGGACGGTCGGGGTAGATGTTGATCCACACCTTGCCGCCACGCTTGATGTGACGGGTCATCGCGATACGAGCGGACTCGATCTGACGGTTCGTCACGTACGCGGGCGTGAGGGCCTGGATGCCGAACTCGCCGAAGGAGACCTTCGTGCCGCCGGTGGCCTGGCCGCTGCGGCCGGGGTGGTGCTGCTTGCGGTACTTGACCTTGCGGGGGATGAGCATTACGCCGACGCTCCTTCTGCCACGGGGGCCTCGTTGCGGCGGTCGCCACGGTCGCCGCGGTCGCCACGGGGGCCACGACGGTCGCCGCGCTCACGCGCCGGCTTCTGGTTGGCCTGCTCGCGAGCGAGCTCCTTGTTGGTCAGGTCGCCCTTGTAGATCCACACCTTCACGCCGATGCGGCCGAAGGTGGTCTTCGCCTCGTAGAAGCCGTAGTCGATGTTCGCGCGCAGCGTGTGCAGCGGCACACGACCCTCGCGGTAGAACTCCGAGCGGCTCATCTCGGCGCCGCCGAGGCGGCCGGAGACCTGGATGCGGACGCCCTTGGCGCCGGCGCGCTGCGCGCCCTGCAGGCCCTTGCGCATCGCGCGGCGGAACGCCACACGAGCGGTGAGCTGCTCGGCGATGCCCTGCGCGACGAGCTGGGCGTCGGCCTCGGGGTTCTTCACCTCGAGGATGTTCAGCTGGATCTGCTTGCCGGTGAGCTTCTCGAGGTCGGCGCGGATGCGCTCGGCCTCGGCGCCGCGGCGACCGATCACGATGCCCGGGCGGGCGGTGTGGATGTCGACGCGAACGCGGTCACGGGTGCGCTCGATCTCGATGTTGCTGACGCCGGCGCGGTCAAGCGACGTCGTCAGCAGACGACGGATCTTGATGTCCTCGGCCACGTAGTCGGCGTAGCGCTGTCCGGGCTTCGTCGAGTCCGAGAACCAACGCGACACGTGGTCCGTGGTGATGCCGAGGCGGAAGCCGTACGGGTTGACCTTCTGTCCCATTACTTGCTCGCCTTCTTGGTCTTGGCAGCCGGCGCCGCCTCAGCGACCTCGGGGGTCGAGAGCACGACGGTGATGTGGCTGGTGCGCTTCTTGATCTGGAACGCACGACCCTGCGCGCGGGGCTGGAAACGCTTGAGCGTCGTGCCCTCGTCGACGTACGCGTTCTTCACGTACAGGTCCTGCTCGTCCAGGTACTCGCCGTCCTTGTCGGCCTTCACGCGAGCGTTCGCGATCGCCGAGGCGACGAGCTTGTAGATCGGCTCGCTCGCACCCTGCGGCGCGAACTTGAGGATGGCTAGGGCCTCCTCAGCCTGCTTGCCCTTGATGAGCGCGACGACACGACGAGCCTTCTGAGGGGTCACGCGGATGTGTCGCACGCGTGCGATGGACTCCACCATTTCTCTCTCCTCTGCCCCCGCGTCAGCGGCGGCGGCCCTTCTTGTCGTCCTTCACGTGGCCGCGGAAGGTACGGGTGGGCGCGAACTCGCCCAGCTTGTGGCCGACCATGGTCTCGGTCACGAACACGGGGATGTGCTTGCGACCGTCGTGCACGGCGATGGTGTGACCCAGCATGGCCGGGATGATCATCGAACGGCGCGACCAGGTCTTGATGACGTTCTTGGTGCCGGCTTCGTTCTGGACGACGACCTTGCGAAGCAGGTGCTCGTCGACGAAGGGGCCCTTCTTAAGGCTGCGAGGCATCTTCCTCTACTCCTACTTCCGCTTCTTGCCGGCGTTGCGACGACGGACGATGTACTTGTCGCTTTCCTTGTTCGCGTGGCGGGTGCGGCCCTCAGGCTGACCCCACGGCGAAACCGGGTGACGACCACCGGACGTCTTGCCCTCACCACCACCGTGCGGGTGGTCGACCGGGTTCATCGCGACACCGCGGACGGTCGGGCGGACGCCCTTCCAGCGCTTGCGGCCGGCCTTGCCCCAGTTGATGTTCGACTGCTCGGCGTTGCCGACCTCGCCGACGGTCGCGCGGCAGCGCGCGTCGACGTTGCGGATCTCGCCCGAAGGCAGACGCAGCTGCGCGTACGGGCCGTCCTTGGCGACCAGACGCACCGACGCTCCGGCCGAGCGCGCCAGCTTCGCACCGCCGCCGGGACGCAGCTCGATGGCGTGCACCACGGTACCGGTGGGGATGTTCTTCAGCGGCAGGTTGTTGCCCGGCTTGATGTCGGCCGACGGACCCGACTCCACGATGTCGCCCTGCTGCAGCTTGTTCGGCGCGAGGATGTAGCGCTTCTCGCCGTCGAAGTAGTGCAGCAGCGCGATGCGCGCGGTGCGGTTGGGGTCGTACTCGATGTGGGCGACCTTGGCGTTGATGCCGTCCTTGTCGTTGCGACGGAAGTCGATGACGCGGTACTGGCGCTTGTGCCCACCGCCGATGTGGCGGGTGGTGATGCGGCCCTGGTTGTTGCGGCCACCGGTCTTGGCGAGCGGGCGGAGGAGCGACTTCTCGGGCGTCGATCGGGTGATCTCGGCGAAGTCGGCCACCGACGAGCCGCGGCGACCCGGGGTCGTGGGCTTGTACTTGCGAATAGCCATATCTCTAGTCCTCTATCCCGACCGTCAGCCGACTGCCGTGAAGATGTCGATGGTGCCCGACTTCAGGGTCACGATGGCGCGCTTTGTGTCCTTGCGCTTGCCGGTGCCGAAGCGGGTGCGGCGGGCCTTGCCCGCGCGGTTGAGCGTGTTGACCGCGGCGACCTTGACGCCGAAGATCTTCTCGATCGCCAGCTTGATCTCGGTCTTCGAGGCGCGGGGGTCCACGAGGAAGGTGTACTTGCCCTCGTCGATGAGCCCGTAGCTCTTCTCCGAAACGACCGGCTTGAGGATGATGTCGCGCGGGTCCTTGTTTACGGGGACAGATCGGCCTGTCTGGCCGTTGATGCTCGCGGCGGTCATGCCGAGGCCTCCTCGGTGGCGGCGGTCTTCGACGCGACGAAGGCGTCGTAGGCGGCCTTGGTGAAGACGATGTCGTCCGAGACGAGCACGTCGTAGGCGTTGAGCTGGTCGAACGGCAGCACGTGCGCGAAGGCCAGGTTGCGGACGCTCAGGACGCTGATGTCGTCGGAGCGGTCCACGACCACGAGGACGTTCTTGGTGGCGCCGAGACCGCTGAGGACCGCCGCGGCGGCCTTCGTCGACGGGGCACCCTCGATGCCGAACGACTCCACCACGTGGAGACGCTCGCCGCGAGCGCGGTCGCTCAGCGCGCCGAGGAGCGCGGCCGCGATCATCTTCTTGGGGGTGCGCTGCGAGTAGTCGCGCGGCTTCGGGCCGTGCACGATGCCACCGCCGGTCATCTGCGGCGCGCGGATCGAGCCCTGGCGGGCGTTACCCGTGCCCTTCTGCTTGAAGGGCTTGCGGCCGGCGCCCGAAACCTCACCGCGACGCTTCGTCGAGTGGGTGCCCTGGCGAGCCGCCGCGAGCTGCGCGACGACGACCTGGTGGATGAGCGGGATGTTCGTCTTGACGTCGAACAGGGCGGCGGGCAGCTCCACGGAGCCGGCCTTCTTGCCGTCTGCCTTCACGACGTCGAGCGCGAGAGTCGAGTCAGCCATGAGATCAGGCACCCTTCACTGCGTTGCGGACGTAGACGATGCGGCCGCGCGCGCCGGGGACGGCGCCCTTGACGAGCAGCAGACCCTTCTCGGCGTCGACGGCGTGCACCGTGAGGTTGAGGACGGTCACGCGCTCGCCGCCCATACGGCCGGCCATGCGCATGCCCTTGAACACGCGGCTCGGAGTCGACGAGGCGCCGATCGAACCGGGCTTGCGGTGGTTGCGGTGCGCACCGTGCGAGGCGGAGACGCCCTTGAAGTTGTGGCGCTTCATGACACCCGCGGTGCCCTTGCCCTTGCTGGTGCCAACCACGTCGACCAGCTGGCCGGCCTCGAACGTTCCGTCGACCGTGAGCTCCTGACCGAGTGAGTAGTCAGCAGCGTCCGCGGTGCGGATCTCGGTGAGGTGACGGCGCGGCGTGACGCCCGCGGCCTCGAAGTGGGCCGTGAGGGGCTTGTTCACCTTGCGGGGGTCGATCTGACCGTAGGCGATCTGGACGGCCTTGTAGCCGTCCTTCTCGGGCGTGCGAACCTGGGTGACCACGTTCGGCGCGACCTCGATGACGGTGACGGGAACGAGCTTGCCGTTCTCGTCCCAGACCTGGGTCATCCCGAGCTTGGTGCCGAGCAGGCCCTTGGAAACCTTGTTGTTGATGTCAGCCATGTCGAACCTCAGAGCTTGATCTCGATGTTCACATCGGCCGGGAGGTCCAGACGCATGAGCGAGTCGACCGCCTTGGGCGTCGGGTCGACGATGTCGATCAGACGCTTGTGGGTGCGCATCTCGAAGTGCTCGCGGCTGTCCTTGTACTTGTGGGGAGAACGGATCACGGCGATCACGTTCTTCTCCGTCGGAAGGGGCACGGGGCCCACGACCGTCGCGCCCGCACGGGTCACGGTGTCGACGATCTTGCGCGCCGACGAGTCGATGACCTCGTGGTCGTACGACTTCAGGCGAATGCGGATCTTCTGTCCCGCCATTGTCTGCTCACTCTCTTTCCGCGTCGTACCTCTCGGGCATTGGACGCACATGGCGCTCGCGCGCCGGGGCACTTTCTCCTCGCGGCCGCTCGGTTCCCGAGCTTGTCGAGGGATGCTGCACCGCTGTTCTGCTGTCAATCCGGGCGCCGCGCCGAAGCGCTGCTCCCGGCATCCGTTCTCCGCCCGCGCGCGAAGCGCTGCTCCGCAAGGGGTGGATTCGAGATGTGGTGGTTCTGCTGCCCGCGGCCTAGGACCCTGCGCGTCGCGCTGCCTATGCACTGCCCTGGCAGTGATCCGGCGCACGCCAAGAGGGGCGCCGGAATGTGGAACCTCACTAGTCTACGTGCAGCCCGGGCGTGTCGCAAACTCGGGCGTGTCGCCCTTCTCGCCTCTCGGCCGTTTCCCAGGCCTGGCACGGCGAAGCGGCCCGACGCCCGAGCCGCTCCGTCGACGTGCGCTGCGACCGCCTATTGGTTGCCGACCGCCTTGTCGATGCTGTCGCGGACGCCGTCCACATGCTGATCGATGCTGTCGGGCGCGACCTTCTTCACGAAGTCCGCCGCGGCATCGAGCGCACTGTCGCTCACGTTCTCGGCCTGTTCGGACGTGATCACGTCCTGGATCTTGTCCTTGTTCTGCTCCAGGAACTCCTTGCCCTGGTTCACGAGGTCATCGATACCCATATCCGCTCCTTCTCCGGCCCCCGGCAGAGGCTTCACGCAATTCTGTCGTGAGGCGCCCGTCCGCGACACCCCTGCGGCAAGGCAACGTACACGCCGGGAGGAGAAGTGCTCGAGTAGCGGAGAGCTTGCGCCGAGGCATCCTCCGACCGGGCACAGATCCTCCCGGCGCGTACCCGAGACCGCCCATCCGTCCGTGTGCGTTGACAGCGAGTCGGGCATCGAGGCGCACACGATTCCTCCCCAATGAAGCCGCTTCATGGGTCATCCACATCCGTCCCCCGCCGCGGCACGCGGGGCGAGCGCCACCGCCACAGTGGACGACATGCTGCCCACCGTCATCGCGCGACAGCGGGCGCGCCGGGCGGCGCTCGTCGAGACGCTCGCTGCGCGCGCCGGGATCGCTCCGACCACCGCCCTGCGTGACGCGGGCCACTCGCGACGCGCGCTCGACAGTGCGGTCGCCGACGGCGCTGTCATGCGGGTGCGCAACGGCTGGGTGGCCCTGCCGTCCGCGGACCGGATGCTGCTGGCCGCCGCGAAGCGCGGGGTCGTCCTCACCTGTGTCACGCAGGCGCGCCGCCTCGGCCTGTTCGTCCTCCGGCACGACGACCGGCATCACGTCGCCGCGCGGCCGCATTCGGGGCGCGCCGGGATGACGAACGCGCACGTGCACTGGGCGAAGCCGCTCGTGCCGAGGCATCCGCACGATCTCGTCGACGGGATCGAGAACGTCCTGGCACTCGTCGCGACGTGCCTTCCGTACGAAGAGGCTCTCGTGGTGTGGGAGTCCGCGCTGCGCGCCGGCAGGGCCGATCGGCACACGCTTTCGCAGTATGCGCTGCCGCCGGCCGCACGGCGACTGCTCGCCGAGGCCGGCATCTTCTCGGACTCGGGCCTGGAGACGCTCGTGGTGCCGCGGCTGCTGTGGATGGGACTTCCGCTGCGACGGCAGGTCTGGATCGCGGGACACCGCGTCGACCTGCTCATCGGCGATCGGCTGGTCCTGCAGATCGACGGCGGGCACCATGTCGGAGCCCAGCGTGAGGCCGACAACGCCCACGACGCCGCGCTGATGCTCATGGGCTACCACGTGATCAGGGTGGGATACGGGGACGTCGTCGACCGATGGCACGAGGTGCAGGAGCTCATCATGCGTGCCGTCGCTCAGGGGCGGCATCTGGTCCGCTGAGGTCGCGGCTCGCGAGTGTGCGGATCCGGAGGCGATACGCGAAAGGAGAGGATGCGCCCGCGCGAGGCATCCTCCCCATCGGCGCATTCCCTCCATCCGCGGACGGCAGAAGCCCCCGGGATCACTCCCGGGGGCTTCTGAGCAGGTCGAAGAGACTTACTTGATGATCTTCGTCACCGTGCCGGCGCCGACGGTGCGGCCACCCTCACGGATCGCGAAGCCGAGGCCCTCCTCCATGGCGATCGGCTGGATGAGCTCGACCGTCATGTCGGTGGTGTCGCCGGGCATGACCATCTCGGTGCCCTCGGGCAGCGTGATGACGCCGGTGACGTCGGTGGTGCGGAAGTAGAACTGCGGACGGTAGTTCGTGAAGAACGGGTTGTGACGGCCGCCCTCCTCCTTGGACAGGATGTACGCCGTGCCCTCGAAGTTGGTGTGCGGGGTGACCGAACCGGGCTTGACGACGACCTGGCCGCGCTCGACGTCGTCACGCTTGGTGCCGCGAAGGAGCAGACCACAGTTCTCGCCGGCCCACGCCTCGTCGAGCTGCTTGTGGAACATCTCGATACCGGTGACGATCGTCTTCTGCGTCGGGCGCAGACCCACGATCTCGACCTCGGAGTTGATCGCGAGGGTACCGCGCTCGGCGCGGCCCGTGACGACCGTGCCACGGCCGGTGATGGTGAAGACGTCCTCGATGGGCATGAGGAACGGCTTGTCCTTGTCACGCACCGGGTCGGGGATGGACTCGTCGACGGCCTCCATGAGGTCGAGGATCGACTGGGTCCACTTCTCGTCGCCCTCGAGAGCCTTCAGGCCCGAGACGCGCACGACCGGAGCGTTGTCGCCGTCGAAGTCCTGCGACGACAGGAGCTCGCGGACCTCGAGCTCGACGAGCTCCAGGATCTCCTCGTCGTCGACCATGTCGGACTTGTTGAGCGCGACGAGCAGGTACGGAACGCCGACCTGCTTGGCGAGCAGCACGTGCTCACGCGTCTGCGCCATCGGGCCGTCGGTGGCCGCGACGACCAGGATCGCGCCGTCCATCTGCGCGGCACCCGTGATCATGTTCTTGATGTAGTCGGCGTGACCCGGGGCGTCGACGTGGGCGTAGTGACGCTTGGGGGTCTCGTACTCGACGTGCGAGATGTTGATCGTGATACCGCGCTGACGCTCCTCGGGAGCCGAGTCGATCGATGCGAAGTCGCGCTGCACGTTGGTGGCCGACGGGTACTTGTCGGCGAGCACCTTCGAGATCGCTGCGGTGAGCGTGGTCTTGCCGTGGTCGACGTGACCGATCGTTCCGATGTTCACGTGCGGCTTGGTCCGCTCGAACTTGGCCTTAGCCACTGGGTCCTCCTCAGGACGGTCGTGTAGAAGTTCCGGGCACTGGTTTGCGACCGGTCGTCTACGGGGATTTCTCTAGCTTAGTAGAGGCGTTGTGTTGAAGCTGTGTGAAGTTGTAGATCCCGGATGCCGCATTCCGCGGCATCCGGGAGGGCTCATTCGCCCTTGTTCTTCTGGATGATCTCGTCGGCCACGGCGCGAGGAACCTCGGCGTAGCTGTCGAACTCCATCGAGTAGACGGCGCGGCCCGAGGTCTTCGAGCGCAGGTCGCCGATGTAGCCGAACATCTCGGACAGCGGGACCAGCGCCCGCACGACCTTGACGCCCTGGGCGTCCTCCATGGACTGGATCTGGCCACGACGGGAGTTCAGGTCGCCGATGACGTCGCCCATGTACTCCTCGGGCGTGCGGACCTCGACGGCCATGAGCGGCTCGAGCAGGACCGGGTTCGCCTTGCGGACGGCCTCCTTGAAGCCCATCGAACCGGCGATCTTGAACGCCATCTCGGACGAGTCGACGTCGTGCGAGGCACCGTCGATAAGCGTCGCCTTCACGCCGACCATCGGGTAGCCGGCGAGCACGCCGACGGCCATCGCGTCCTGGAAGCCCTGGTTGGTCGGCTCGATGTACTCGCGCGGGATGCGGCCACCGGTGACCTTGTTCTCGAACTCGTACGTCTTGTCGGCCGTGACCTCGAGGGGCTCCAGCGCGAACTGGATCTTCGCGAACTGGCCGGACCCACCGGTCTGCTTCTTGTGCGTGTAGTCGTGACGGTCGACGGTCTTGCGGATCGTCTCGCGGTACGCCACCTGCGGCTTGCCGACGTTGGCCTCGACCTTGAACTCGCGCTTCATGCGGTCCACGAGGATGTCGAGGTGCAGCTCGCCCATGCCCTTGATGACGGTCTGGCCGGTCTCGGCGTTCTGCTCGACGCGGAACGTCGGGTCCTCTTCGGCCAGCTTCTGGATCGCCAGACCCAGCTTCTCCTGGTCGGCCTTCGTCTTGGGCTCGATGGCGACCTCGATGACCGGCTCCGGGAACGTCATCGACTCGAGGACGACCTGGTTCGAGGCATCCGACAGGGTGTCACCGGTGGTGGTGTCCTTCAGGCCGATCACCGCGTAGATGTGGCCCGCGGTCACCGAGTCGACCGGGTTCTCCTTGTTGGCGTGCATCTGGAAGATCTTCCCGATGCGCTCCTTCTTGCCCTTGGTCGCGTTGACGACCTGCGCGCCGGAGTCGAGGTGACCCGAGTAGACGCGGATGTAGGTGAGGCGGCCGAAGAAGGGGTGCGACACGATCTTGAACGCGAGCGCCGCGAACGGCTCGTCGCGGTCGGCGTGACGCTCGATGATCTTCTCTTCGTCCTTCGGGTCGTGCGCCTCGATGGCGGGCACGTCCAGGGGCGAGGGGAGGTAGTCCACGACGGCGTCGAGCATCGGCTGCACGCCGCGGTTCTTGAACGCCGAGCCGCAGAGCACCGGGTAGAGCTCGCCGGCGATCGTGAGCTTGCGGATCGCGCCCTTGATCTCCTCGGGCGTGAGCTCCTCGCCGCCGAAGTACTTCTCCAGCAGCGCCTCGTCGGACTCGGCGACGGTCTCGAGCAGCTTCTCGCGGTACTCGGCGGCCTTGTCGGCGAGGTCGGCGGGGATCTCCTGGATCTCGTACTTGGCGCCCATGGTCACGTCACCCTTGGCGTCGCCGGGCCAGACCAGCGCGCGCATGTAGACGAGGTCGACGACGCCGACGAAGTCGTTCTCGGCGCCGATCGGGATCTGCAGCACGAGCGGCTTGGCCTTCAGGCGGTTGACGATGGTGTCGACCGTGAAGTAGAAGTCGGCGCCCAGCTTGTCCATCTTGTTGACGAAGCAGATGCGGGGGACGTCGTACTTGTCGGCCTGACGCCACACGGTCTCGGACTGGGGCTCGACGCCCTCCTTGCCGTCGAAGACGGCGACCGCACCGTCGAGCACGCGCAGCGACCGCTCCACCTCGACGGTGAAGTCCACGTGACCGGGCGTGTCGATGATGTTGATCTGGTTGCCCTCCCAGAAACAGGTGACGGCAGCCGAGGTGATCGTGATGCCGCGCTCCTGCTCCTGCTCCATCCAGTCGGTGGTGGCAGCGCCGTCGTGCGTCTCGCCGATCTTGTGGTTGACGCCCGTGTAGAAGAGGATGCGCTCGGTCGTCGTCGTCTTGCCGGCATCGATGTGCGCCATGATGCCGATGTTGCGGACCTTGTTGAGGTCGGTGAGCACTTCTTGTGCCACGGGGTGTGTCCTTACTTGTGGAAGGTGGTTCGGGGCGTTTCGTCTCGCTCGTTCCTCGCTCGCTCAACGACCGGTCGGTCGTTGAGCGAGCGAAGCGAGACGAAACGCTCGAGGCTGGTTACCAGCGGTAGTGCGCGAAGGCACGGTTCGACTCGGCCATCTTGTGCGTGTCTTCGCGGCGCTTGACCGCGGCACCGAGGCCGTTCGAGGCATCCAGGATCTCGTTCTGGAGGCGCTCGGTCATGGTCTTCTCACGACGGCCCTTGGCGTAGCTGACGAGCCAGCGGAGGGCGAGCGTGTTGGCACGGTGAGGCTTGACCTCGACCGGCACCTGGTAGGTCGAGCCACCGACGCGGCGGCTCTTGACCTCGAGGGTGGGGCGCACGTTGTCGAGCGCCTTCTTGAGCGTCGCGACGGCGTCCTGGCCGTTCTTCGCCTCGACGCCGCGGAGGGCGCCGTAGACGATCGACTCGGCCAGCGACTTCTTGCCGTCGACGAGGATCTTGTTGACGAGCTGGGTGACGACGGGGGCGCCGTACACCGGGTCGTTGACGACGGGGCGCTTGGGGGCGGGTCCCTTACGAGGCATCTTTCTCAGCCCTTCTTCGCGCCGTAGCGGCTGCGAGCCTGCTTACGGTTCTTGACAGCCTGGGTGTCCAGCGCACCGCGGATGATCTTGTAGCGGACGCCCGGGAGGTCCTTCACACGACCGCCGCGGACGAGCACCAGCGAGTGCTCCTGCAGGTTGTGACCCTCGCCGGGGATGTACGCGGTGACCTCGGTGCCGTTGCGGAGCTTGACACGGGCGACCTTGCGCATCGCCGAGTTCGGCTTCTTGGGCGTGGTCGTGTAGACGCGGGTGCAGACACCCGCCTGCTGCGGGTTCGCCTTGAGCGCGGGCGCCTTGGTCTTCGCGACCTTGGGCGAGCGGCCCTTGCGAACCAACTGCTGAATGGTTGGCACGTTCTCTCCTTGTTGTGCTGCACGGTAACAGCGATCGTGTGTCTCCCCCGCGGCGTCCGATCTTGCGATTCGTGACGCTGCGGGCTCACATGGATCCACCGGCGCAGCATGATGGTGCCGAGCGTTTCGTGGTGGATATGCCGTGGGGGTGGCCTGTTCGCAGGCCGGTCCCTGAGATGCGGCGCCCACACCGTCCACCGCACCGAGGCACGGCTGACGGCGCGCGTGAGCGCACACCCGATCTATGATACGTGGGTTTCGGGGACCGGGCAAACGCGTTCGCCCGAGGCGATGCGGGCGCGCACGCTCAAGCCGCGGACGACGGTCCGATGACGCCCCATGGGTCAGCCGACGGCGACCAGCACCGCGATCGCGACCACCGCGGCGACGATGAGAACGGATGCCGCGACCGCGACGAGGATCGCGCGCCGGCGTCGTCTGCGGCTGCGGTCCGCCTCGGCGGCGGCGGTGTCGACGAACTCCTGCGGTGTGCCGCGCGTGCGCTCGCCCCGCGCCACGGACGGGGGCAGCGGTCGCGCCCGGTAGATCTTCTCGGTGGGGTCGGGCGCCCGGGCGACACGCCCGTGGGGCGCGGGTGGATCGCCCACACCGGGCCGCGCGGCGCCCTCGACGCGGGCGCGGCGGCGGGAGGGCGGCAGATGCTGCAGAGCCGCGTCGCCGTCGATCTCCGCACCGCTGTCGTCGCTGTGGGGTTCGGGCGGGCCGGGGTTGGGCGTCCGGCGGGGGCCGATCGGCGCGGAGGTCGTGGCGGCGCGCGTGCTGATCTCCGCGGCAGGATCGCCGGTGCGCCGCGCGGAGAGCGCGGTGCGGTCCAGCTCGTCGGGCGCAGCGGTGCCCCGGCGGGCGGAGAGCGCGGTGTGATCCAGGTCGTCGGGGGCAGCGGTGCCCCGGCGGGCGGAGAGCGCGGGGCGATCCAGGGCGGCGGACGCCGGGGCCGCGGCGGGCGGACGGCGGCGCGAACCGGGGACGGCGGGTGCGGGCGCGACCGGCGCGGCCGGACCGGTCCTGCGTCGGCGGATGACGACGGTGTGGTCGTCGGGGTCCTCATCCGCCGCCTGCTGCGACGGCGCCGGCGCACCGCGCCGCGGTCCAGGACCGGACGCTGGGGCGGGCGATCGCCCCGCCGAGGCCGGCGCCGGCCCGCTGCCGCGCGACGGCGTGGTGTACTCGTCGTCGGGATCGATCACCCGTCCCTCCGCTGCAGGCGCACCTCCGCGTCGCCGAGCAGGAAGCGGTCACCCGCCTCGACCTCTTCGCCGGACGGCGCCTCGACCTCGGTGCCCATCACCGTGGCGAACAGCACGCCGTTGGTCGAGCCGAGGTCCGTCACGTACCACCGGTCGCCGCGCAGCTGCAGCCGCGCGTGCGTCTTGGAGACCGTGCCGTCCTGAATGGACACGAGCTGCGCGCCCGGGTAGGCGGGGTCGCTCGTCGGGCGCCGGCCCAGGATGACCACGTCCGACGAGAGTGCGACCGGGTCGCCGGTCGGCGGCACGAGCGTCCAGCCGGTGCGCTTGCGGCGGGCGATGATCGTCTCGTCGAAGACGTCCTGCTCTTCCGGGATCTCGGGCTTGGCGTGATAGGCCGACACCGATGTGCGTGCCGAGCGGGGCGCCCCGGCGTCCGGTGCCCCGGCGATCGCCGAGACGGGACCGGATGCCTCGGGGAACGCATCCCCGTCGCTCATCGGCGAGCGCGCCGGCGCCCACGGCTCGCGGCCGTCGGGGTTCTCCCCCGCGTCCCGGCGCAGTGGGGGCCGCGTGACGCCCTCGCTCGTGGTGGCGACCTCGGGAACCGGCAGCGCCGCGGGGGAAGCGGACGGCCCCGGCACGGCCGTGGTGGGCGTCGAGCCCGCGGCCGCTCGAGCATCGGAGCCCGGCGACGCGGCGGCCGGAGTGCCGACGGCGGAGATCGGTGCCGGCGCGCCCGGCACGGCGCCGGTGACCTCGGCACTCAGGTCGGTGGAATCCAGCGCGAAACCCTGCCACCGCTCACCCGCGGGGTCGGCGTCTTTCGACCCGAAGGGGGTTGCGGACACCGGGCGGCCGGGCGCGGGCGGCGAACCCCACCCGGCGGTCGGAACGACGCCGGGAAGCGCCTCCGCGGATGCCGCGGCGCCGACGGGAGGGGGCGTGACCGCGCGCGGCACCTCCGCCGGGGGCGTCACCACCGGCGGCTGAGCGGACGCGGCACGCAGCGGCGCAGGGCCGGAGTCGAGGACGCCGGAGTCGAAGGACGCGGACTCGAAAGCCCCGGCGGTGGGATCGAAGGCGGATGCCGGACGCAGCGCCCCCGAATCGCCGCCGACGGCGGGCGTGTACGGGGGCGGCGGCGCGAACCCGGGTGCCGGCGCGGATGCGCTGGCCGGCTCCGGCGCGAAGCCGGACGACGGAGCGAACGCCGGGGTGCCGGCGGGCTCCTGGGGTGCGGGCCCGCCGGCGAAGCCGGATGATTCCGCTGTTCGCGGCGCCGGAGCCGCGAACGATGCCAGCGGCGGCAGCGACGGGGCGGTGTCGCCGGTGCGGCGGACGCCGGCCTCGCCGGTGCGGCGGACGCCAGGGGCGAGCGCGTCGCGGGACGAGGCATCCTCCTCCCTGCCGACCCAGCGGGCACTGCCCCATCCCACGATGGAGGCCCAGATCGGCAGGAGCAGAACGCTCAGCACCGTCATGCCGATCCCCAGGCCGAAGGCCGCGTTGACGCGGTACAGCGCGAAGACCCAGAGGATGAGGAACGCGATGTTGAGCACGGGGACGAAGGCGAGAATCACCAGCCAGGGCGACAGCCCCGCCAGCTGGAGCACCACGACGGTGTTGAGGATCGGCACCCACGCCTTCCAGGGCTCGACGCCGGACTTGCCGAACACGGCCGAGAGCGCGAGCGCCACCCAGACGTACAGACCGGCGACGAGCAGCAGACTGATCAGCGATCCGAAGATCGCTGCGGTGACATCGGTGGCGTTCATGGCGTCGGACGCACGGGTTCTGCCCGCCGTCTCCCCCTCTCGGCGATTCGCGTACGGACGTCCGGTGCGGACGTCCGTGGACGGAACAACGATCTCAACGATACGGTCGCGAGCGCTCCGCGCCAGATACCTCTTTCGCGGCGCAGCGCGCGTCGCTCGGTGTCGACAGCCTCCCAGTACCGTGCGGCGTCGTCGGGCGACACGTCGGCGCGCGAGAACACCGCGCGATCCGCCTGCTCCGCGAGGGCCATCCCACCCGGCGTCGCGAACGCCGCAGCGAGCTCGGTGCGGGTGAGGGCGCGGGGTGCCGGGCGCCCGCTGTCCAGCGCCGCGTCGACGTACTCCTCCCAGCCGCCCGCGACGCGCGCTGCCGGCGGTCCCTCCCGCCGCCGGGACCGGCGACGGGCCGCCTTGGCCCCGGCGATGATGAGGAGCGGGCCGGTGGCCAGCACCAGGACCAGCGCGACGATGCCGCCGACGCGGAGGGTCTGCCACAGCCACGCCAGATCGAGGCGTCGATCGTCCTCGGGCGCCTGGTCGTGCGCCGAGTCCTCCTGGGTCGGGTCCGGAGGAACGACCTCCTCCACCGAGTCCGGTCGCACCTCAGTGACGTTCTCCGGGTCGCGCTGCTGCGTGACCTCCAGGCTCGGCGACTGCGCGTGCTGCGGGGTGGCGTCGACGGCGATCCAGCGGCCGTCGGCGGCCTGCACCTCGGTCCAGGCGGTCAGATCCTGCGCGCGGCACACCCCGCCGTCACATGTGGTGAGCCCGGGGTCCGACGAGGCCAGCCGGGCACCCAGGACCACCCGCGACGGGAACCCGAGCTCGCGCGCCATCAGCGCCACCGCGACGGCGAACTGCTCGTCGTCGCCGATCGCGGCGACATAGTCCCCGGATGCCGCGGCGCGCGGATCGCTCTCCCGCTCGAGCAGCCGCGAGAACATCGCGTCGATGCGCGCGAGCGAGTGCCCGGACGCGCTGGGCTGGAACGTGTAGTCGGTCAGTTCCCGCGCCCATTCCGGCTCGTCCTCGCCCATCGTCAGTCCATGGCTCAGGTAGCCGCGCTCGCGCAGCAGCGAGACGAGCCCGGCCAGCGCCGCGCCGTCCGACCCCGTCGCATGCTCGTCCATCCACGTGCGCAGGCTCGCGGGCGCTTCGATGCCGCCTGTCGCGCCCGGCGCCTCCACGGCTGCGAGATCCTCCGCAGGCGGTTCGACGCCGCGGACCACGTAGACGTCGCCCTCCTCCAGGCCCGATCCGGCGGTCTGCACGCCGGCCGATGCCGCGGCGTTGTAGTAGAAGTGGTCGGCCAGGGTCGAGGACCGGTCGCCCTCGAACCCGACAGTCCGCAGACGCCCGAGAGTCGGCATCCAGATGGCATCCCACGCGCCGATCGCGATGCGCGCGGCGACGGGCGAACCGGGTCCAGGCTCCAGCGCGGAGGGGACACGGACGAAGCGCCCGGCCTCGACAGCGCCCTCGCCGCCGGCACGGAACACCTCGCCGTCGTAGGAGTCCAGCGTGGCGATGCGCACACGCTCCGGGCGGGTGCCCGACACCGGCTCGACGGTGAACAGCACGTCGCCTGCCCGCTCGTCGGCGAACAGCGCACGGTACTGCGACAGCGGGCTCACTTCCGCGGAGAGGTCGATGTCGGGGCCGACCGCCGATCGCAGCACGTCGCGCTCGGCGCCGCGTGCGGCGTACGGCACGACGGCCACGGCCACCAGCAGCGCCACGGCCACCATGGCCGCGCCCAAGGCGGTACGACGGCGGTCGGTGCGCGTCGGCCGTCGCGAGACGCGGACACCGCTGGATGCCGCGGCCCGCTGCAGCGCACGGTGGCGCTGGTCGTGACTTCGCCAGGCCAGCCAGCACAGTGAGGAGACCAGTGCGGCCAGCCCCACCGCCGACTCCACGGGGGCGTACAGCGTGAGCGGACCGACGACGAGGGGCTCGCTCACCGTCGTGCGCCCGAAGAAGAGCCCGAACGAGACCATGCCGAGGGCGACCGGCACGGCGCCGTAGGCGGCGCGGTCGTCACGCCACGCGAGCAGCAGCAGGACGCACGTGCCGACCAGGAAGACCACGAGGGCGGGAACCAGCAGGTTGCGGTACGAGCCGACGGGCAGCTCGACGGTGACCAGATCCTTCCAGCCGAGCACCAGACCCGCGGCGAGCTCGCCCAGGCCGCGCACCAGTTCACCCACTCCCCCGAGCCGTGACGGCACCGCCAGCGGGATGCCGAGGACGAGGACGGCGGCGGCGAGGACGCCGGTGATGACCCATCCGCCCCACCGCCGCAGCCACGCGGTCGCGGCGAGGGCCGCCGCCACGAGGGATGCCACCACCACCAGCAGGACGAAGCTGCCCGATCGGTACACGGGCCACGCGGCGACGGCCGCCACGACGACCGTCGCGGCGGCGAAGGCTGCGCCGGCGGTGACGCGGGGGAAGAACCCGCGCAGGCGGCCGCGCGGCGTCACGGGAGGGACGGCCATCGCGCCGTCGACCCCCTCCCTGGCCTCATCGGCCTGTGCCGGCGCGCTCATGACGCGGCTCCTCGCAGCAACAGGCCCGCCAGGTCATCGAGCGTCCCCACCGTCAGCACCGTCATGCCCGACACCGGCTGCATGCGCGGGTGCGCGCGCTCATCGCAGATCACGCCCACCACCATCGTGTCCGCGGGGAAGGCCAGAGCCGCCTGCTGCAGTCGCGTCAGCGTCACGCGCGAGCCCACCACGACGAACGCGATCGACAGCCGGTCACCCGATTCGGCGGTCAGCCGGCAGACATCGGCCACCGGCATGGTGCTCTCGAGCAGCTCGACACCGCTGAAGCCGTCGAGCATCGGCCGCGGCGCCGCCGCCGGAAGATGCCGCACGGCGCGAAGCCGGCCGCGCACCGCTTTGGGGATCTCGGAGCCGGTGACGATCTGGACATCGCGGGCGTCGTGCACCGCGCGCAGTCCCAGTGAGGCCGCGCACGACACCGCGAGCTCGAACTCGTCGGCATCCGCGTATTCCGCCTCGGCGACGGCGAGCACCACGGCCATGCGGGAACGCCGGGACTCCTCGTACTGGCGCACCATGAGGCGCCCGGTCTTCGCCGTCGAGCGCCAGTGGATCTGCCGACGCGAGTCCCCGGGCGCGTACTCGCGGATCGCGTGGAACGACATGTCGGCGTCCACCAGCCGGCGCGTCGGGCTCCCCTCCAGGTCGCGGATGAGGCCGGCGCTCGTGGAGGGAAGCGATGTCGTCCGAGGGTGCACGTACACGTCATGCACGTCGCGGAAGGAGTGCTCGCGGCGCAGCAGGCCGATCGGGTCGGTGCGCACCGTCGTCGCCGGCCCGACGGTGATGATGCCGCGGCGCAGACCGGGGATCTCCAGCGGCTGCTCCACGGTGTGCCCGGGGCGCAGGAGCGGGACGCCGAACTCCACGAGCCCCGTGCCCACGGGGATGTCCAGCCGGCCCGGCAGTGCCAGACGGCGCCCGTCGTTGCGCACGACGATCCGCCCGACGAGGCCGTCCCCCGCGACGACCCGCTCGTGGGTGAGGGTGAGATCCACGTCGTACGCGCGTGCTCCGAAGAGGAACGGGACCGCGGCGAGGAGGAGGAGGACGGATGCCGCGCCGGCGACCATCAGCTCCACCCAGCCGAACACGATCCCGAGCACCAGTCCGGCCGTGGCGGCGAGGGCGACCAGCACGCCGGCCGGTCGCACCGTGCCCGCCGCCCATTCCGCCCCCGCCGCGATCCCCGCACCGGCCGCGCGCCATGCCTGGTTCGCCCACACCACCGCGCGCACCAGCGCACGCCCGCGACGCGACGGTGCGAGGCTCGTCGCTGTCGCGGTCACGCTCGTGTGACCGCCCGTCCCCGTGGACTGGACGGTGTGCGTGAGGCGCGACGGTTCGGCGGCGCCGGCCCGCTCCGCGGTGCCGGCACCGCCTCGGGTGCGGGCGGGCAGGCTCATACGGCCTCGCGGCGACTGGGCGGTGCCACGTCGAGCAGCACCTGCCCGACCACGGTCTCCTGCGTGACCCCGTCGAACTCCGCCTCCGGATGCAGGATGAGCCGGTGCGAGAGCACCGGGACGGCGAGGGCCTTCACGTCATCGGGGGTGGCATAGGTGCGGCCCTGCGAGGCCGCGCGCGTGCGCACCGCGCGGGTGAGGGCGAGCGCGCCGCGGATGCTCACGCCCAGTCGCACCTCGTCGGCGGCACGGGTGCCGTCCACCAGCCGGGCGATGTAATCGAGCACGAGCGCGTCCACGTACACGTCGGCGGCGAGATCCGCCATGCCGACGAGCGCCTGCGGTGTGATGACCGGCGCCAGCTCGGCCGTGGCGACGGCGGCCCCGTCGAGGATGCGGACCGTCGCCGCGTGATCGGGGTACCCGAGCGAGGTACGCATCATGAAGCGGTCGAGCTGCGCCTCGGGGAGGCGATACGTCCCCGCCTGCTCCACGGGGTTCTGGGTCGCCAGCACGAGGAACGGCACTCCCACCTCGCGCGACACGCCGTCGATCGTCACGCGCCCTTCCTCCATCACCTCGAGCAGCGCCGACTGGGTCTTCGGGCTCGCGCGGTTGATCTCATCGGCGAGCACGATGTTGGCGAAGATGGGACCCGCGTGGAACTCGAAGACGCCCTCTTTCTGGTCGTACACGCTGAGGCCGGTGATGTCGCTCGGCAGCAGATCGGGTGTGAACTGGATGCGGGTGTTCGAGCCCTGCACCGACTGGGCCATCGCCCGGGCGAGCGAGGTCTTCCCCGTCCCGGGCACGTCCTCCAGGAGCACGTGTCCGTCGCTGAGCATCGCGGTGAGCACCAGCTCGACGACGTGACGCTTGCCGAGCACCGCACGCTCGACGTTGTCGGCCAGCTGCCCGAACGTCTGCGCGAACCAGTCGGCCTGCTCCTGCGTGATCGTCATGTGGTGTCCTTGCGTGTCGAGGTGGTCGGAGGAGAGGATGCCGTGGCTCACGGTGCGGGCGTCCCCGGCTGGCAGGTGCCCGAGAAGCTCGAGCCGGCAGGTGCCAGACCCCAGCCCTGCGCGTCCCAGTTCACCGTCACCGTGATGCCGTCCACGCGCGCGGCGCCCAGGGGCACCGTCCAGGTGTTCGGCTCGTGGGCGAGCGGTGCGCCGTTCGCGTCGTAGTAGCGCAGCTCGGTGTTGCCGAACGAGAACGCGGCCGCACTGCCGTTGGGCGCCGTGGACGACTGTCCCGCGGGGGTCAGCGTGCCGCCGCCCACGCAGGACGCGACGGTCCAGTTGGCCTGCACCTGGTACGGCGCGCTCCCGGCACGCGGGGTCACCAGCGAGTACGGCGTCGCCGTGCCCCACCACTCGTGCACGTAGCGCACCTGGATCCCCGGATCGTGGCCGAACACGGTCGAGCCGGGGGCCCAGCCGGTGAACTCGGGCCGGTTGCGGTTGGGGAGCTTCTCGGCGGATTGCGGGTCGGCGCGGATGACCCAGTCGGCGCGCTGGCGCTGGGCGTCGACGTTAGGAGCGGCATCCACCACGAACGTCCATCCCTGCGGAGCCCTGCCCGACTGGTAGGCGCGCACGGTCGCCGCCGTCTCTGCACGCCCGAAGCGGGTATCGCCGCGCCAGGACTCGACGCACAGCCGGAACGAGTACTCCTCGCCGTCCTGCAGACCCGGGAAGGTGGCCGTCGAGCCGTCCTCGCTCACGGTGCAGCGCTGGCCGTCCGGCACGATCCCGTAGCGCAGGGACGAATCGTCTCCGCCGGGGGTCGCGGTTCCCCGCGCGGTGACGGTCGCGGTGCCGTCGCCGTTGGATGCCGCGCTCAGTGTCAGCTGGGGCGCTTGCGGGTTCCCGATGCCGTTGGTCTGCACGGTGGCCGACGCGCCGGAGGGACTGCCGCCGAGCCCGGGCGGCAGGTCGAAGCGGGAGTACGGCGTCACGGTGACGATCGAACGCGTATTGGTGCCGATGCGGTACCACGGCACCTCGATGCGCGTCTGGCGCCCGACCGGCACGCGCACCGTCTCGCCCGCGGGGCTTGTGATCTCGAGGCTCCCCGTCTCGCCGGCGTCGATGCCGTCGACGACGAGCGACACGACTCCACCCGCGCCGTCGCCGGTGACGACGGGCTGCGCGGTGACGCTGGTGGGCGCCAGTGGCGCGTCGTACGCCCAGGCGACGGTGCGCACGCTTCCGCGGGACTCGCCGACGGCGTTGACGGCCCACGCGTCGTACGTGCGCTGCTCGCCGTTGGGCGCGGAGATCGCCGGGCACACCCCCTCGGCCGAGCACCGCGCCACCTCCTGGCCGCCGGATCGCACGACGAACCCGGTCAGTGCGGGGTAGGCCTGCCGGGACTGCCCCGGGTCCACACGCAGCGTGACGGTCCCGTCCGCATACGCGGTCTGGGTGAGGCTCGCCGGCGGCTTCGGGTAGCCCTGCAGATCCAGCAGCACGCGGCCGTCGCGCTCGGCGTTGGTGATGCGCCCCTGCGCGTCGCGGACCGAGAACGTCGCCGTGCACGTCGCGCCCGGGGCATCCCCCGTCCACGTCGCGGTGATCGAGCGCGGCGAGGCGACCTGGAACGTCACGCCGACGCACGCGCCGGTCGGTCGCACCTCGACGACCTCCAGCGGCGTGCGCGGCAGCGGGTTGACCTCGCCGGGCGCGCCGATGACCGGGATGGAGCACGACGAGCCGCCGGCCTGCGAGCACTGCTGCACCACCGACCCGCCCTGCGGCAGCGTCGACGGTGCCGCGCCGACACGCAGGATGAGGCGGGCGGGGGTCACCGACGGATGGCTGGTGACCGATACGAGCACCGCCTCCTCCGAGCCGGGAACGGCACGGTCGGCGCCGGTGACGGTGAGGATCGACCCGTTCTGGGTCACCTCGAAGGCGCCGCCGGAGTGCTCGATGGCGTACACGATGCCGTCCCAGTCCTCGCGCAGCTGCCAGGTGGTCATGTTCTTGAGGTCGAACGTCGAGGTCTCCCCCGGTCCCACCGTGATCGATCCCGGCCGCAGCTCGGGCTGCGGATCGCGAGGATGCACGACGATCGGCACGGACAGGAACGTCCAGTCGTCCTGACCGGTCAGCCGCACGGGCACCTGGCACGCGTCGACCCACGGCGCACCCGCTCCGGCGTCGTACCGCACGACGGTGCCCGACTCGACGGCGCACGATGCCTCGCTGCGCGCTCCCGACGCCCGGACCTGACCGTCGACCTCGATGTCGGCGCCGCGGGGGCGCGCCACGAGGTCCGCCATATCGAACGTGGTGGACTCCAGCTCTGTGACATCGGGAGGCTCCGCGCCGGCGCGCAGGGTCAGGGCCAGGTCGTCGTCACCGGGCACGCGGAGGAACCCGTACGAGGTCACTTCGCCCGCCGCACTCTCGCCCGTCACGGCGAAGGGAATGAGCCGCGTCGTCGCGGGAAGCTCGCCGCGCAGTCGTGTACCGCGCACCGATACGCCGTCGGGCTCGCCCCACAGCGAGACCTCGAGATCCGAGATGTCGCCGCCGGACCACGTCACCTTGCCGTCGAGCACGTCGACGCCTCGCACGAACTCGTCGCGCGTCTCGACGGTGAGGATCGTGTCGGAGACCACCGGGTAGTCCGGCACGCTCTCGCGCACCACACGCACCACGATGAGGCCGCGGCCGGTGTTGCCCGACGACGACTCGACGTCGTACAGGAACGACATCGTTCCCGGTGCGGCCCCGGCTGCGACGACGACGGTCGTGTCGGTCTGCTCCACAAGCTGGTCCGCCAGCCGCGCGTACTCCGGATTGTCGCTGCCGTCGACGAGGGTCGCCGGCAGGTCCGGCTGCACCTTCGTCACGCGCAGCTCGCCCATGGTGGGGTCGATGTCGTTCGAGAGCGGACTGACCCTGATGGTGTTGTCGTCCCCCGCCTGCACCTGCACGTAGTCGGTGAACGTGATGGGGCTCGGGTTCGCCTCCGAGTCCAGCACCCCCACCCGCACGGTACCCTCGGCGGTCTCGCCGAAGGCGTCCACGACCCGGTACCGGAACGAGACC
Source organism: Microbacterium timonense (assembly GCF_900292075.1). GTDB lineage: Bacteria > Actinomycetota > Actinomycetes > Actinomycetales > Microbacteriaceae > Microbacterium > Microbacterium timonense. The sequence goes on along the minus strand of NZ_OLMV01000006.1, from coordinate 119,084 downwards.
TGCCCGCTGTCGCCCGGGACGCTCGTGTACATGATCGAGGCCCCGTCGGCGGAGATCGTCGCCGCGCCGCGTTCGGGCTGGGCAACGATCCGGTCGAGTGTGACGACATCGCCGTCGGGATCCATGCCGAACCCGTCGAACGGGAGCAGTGTCGACTGACCGCTCAGCACACGCCCTTCGAGGGTGTCGGCGGTCGGGGACCGGTTGGCGTCGTCGTCGATCACGTGCAGCCGGACGGTGGCGGTGTCGGCGAGCGCCGGCGCCCCCGTGGTGAACACCGAGTAGTCGATGCCGTACTCGCCGGGTTCATCGGGGGCCAGGTACCGCAGCACGTCGCCGGAGGCGAAGGCCAGCGCGGCATCGGTGGACGAGCGGATCGACGACGGGTCGAGGGTCGGCCGTCCGCCGGCCGGCGAGATGTCGTTGTCGAGCACCGGGATGTCGATCTGGGCGCCCGCACGCACCACGACGGCGTCGTCGACGGCGATGGGGGCGAGCTCCGGTGCGGGCGGGAGGAGGTACACCGTGGCCTCTCCCACGACACTCGCCCCGGTGTCCTCGGTGCCGTCGCTCACGACGTACGACACCGTGCCCAGGCGTCCCGGTCCGCCGTCGGCGGTCGTTCCCGAGACGCGCAGGTGGTTCTGCCCCACCGCATCGACCGACAGCGTGGCGCCGGCATCGGCGCGGCCGACCACGTCGCTCAGCAGCAGCACACGGCGCGTGGGGTTGGACACGGCGTCGAACACCTCGAGGGTCGCGTCCTGCTGAGGATGCACGAACGCCACCACGGGCGAGGTGGCCAGCTGCGCCGGCGCATCAGCCGGCAGGAGTGTGATGCGGGCCGTGCCGGTGGCCTCGCTCGTCCCGTCGGTGACGGTGAAGTCGACGCGGAAGGTTCCCGGAGTGCGCGCGGTGAAGTCGAAGGACGTCGAGCCGCCCACGACCGTCGCGGTCGCCGCGGCATCGTCGAGGACGCGGACCGACGAGAGCGAGAGCGTGCCGGCCGTGCCGGTGACGTGGTCGGCGACGTCGACCGTGATCCCGGAGGCCACCGTGTCGGTGACCGCGAAGGACTGCGCCGCCAGCTGCGGCTGGGGCGAGACCTTCACCACGAGCGACTTCGCGGTTGTCTGCCCGTGCGTGTCGGCGATCGTCACGGCGAGCTCGATGAGCTGCTCGCCGCCGTCGCCGGAGTCGCTGTGCTGGTACACGACCTCCCCTCCGGGGGTGGCCGCCACGCTGCCGATGCCGGTCACGTTCTCGACCGAGAGCAGCAGCAGCGGGTCGCCCTCCGGGTCGACCCAGCCGGGAAGGACCGGGACGGTCACCGTGCCGCCGCTGGCGACCTCCGGCTGCGGCCATTCGACGAGGCACCGCTCGACCCCGCACCACTCCGGTGCCGACTCCACCGAGGGCTCCGCGACCTGCAAGGTCACGGTGGTCGGCTCGGACAGCAGGCCGTCCTCGGCGGTGCCGTCGGTCACGGCATACGAGAACGTCGCCGTTCCCGTCGCCTCGGGCTGGACGCGGACGGCGAGTCGCTGCCCGTCGTCGGTCACGGTGACGGATCCGAAGCCCGGATCGAGGCCGGCCACCGAGGCCGGGTCGATCGTGAGCACGTCCTCGTTCGGGTCATGGTCGTTCATGAGCACCGGCAGCGTCGCGAGCGTGCCGGCTCGCACGCCGAATGCGTCCGGCTCTGCGATCGGCGGCTTCGGGTCGAGGACGACCTGCAGCTGCTCCTCGCTCGGCACGGCATCGGGATTCGTGCGCTCGTCCAGGCTCCAGTCCTGGCTGGACGGGATCAGCGCGCCGTCGGGCACCGACCAGGCCCACCCCGACCTCGTCTCGTTGAGGATGACCGCCGAGCCGCCGGCGACGAACATCGGGCGCCGCTGGTCGGCCATCGTCTGTCCGCCGTAGTCCAGCACCACCGTGGCGCCGCCCGAGCGCCACAGCAGGCCGCCGGTGTCTCCCTGTCCGAGCCACGCCGCGTACGTCTGCCCGTCGTGCGTGATGGGCTGCGCCGGCGTGCCCAGCACGGTCCCGCCGCCGCCCACTTCTACGTCCATCCCGGTGCCGTCGACGGGCACGCGGACCAGGGACGTCTCGTCGGCGAGGTAGACCGCGGAGCCGTCGGCGTCGGGTGCTCCGGCCACCACGGCACCCGTCGTCGGAGCCTGCGTCGCGGCATCCTGGCCCCGCAGCCACACGTCGCCGTCCTCGGTGTCGACCACGGCCCACACGTCGCCGGCTGCCGTGATCGCCGGCGCGGACAGCCCGTCCGCCTCGAGCACGTCGCGGTCGCGCACCTCGCCGGCGGCGATGTCGTAGCGCAGCACGGCCGCGTCGGCCCGCGAGTACGCGAACAGCATGCCGCGATCGTCGACGGCGACCGCGTCGGCGGTGTACTGCGGCGCGTCCTCGTCGTCGGAGCGGAACGGATCCACCTGCGACGCCGAGCCGTCCGACAGGCGCCCCGCGAAGACGGCGCCGGAGTCGGTGAGGTAGGCGACGAAGTCCCCGGCGGTCGCCACCTCCGTGGTGCCGGGCGGCGTCTTCTCCGACGACCGCAGCGCCTCTTCGTCCAGATCGGCGGGCAGTGCGGCATCGATCCGGGTCAGCGTGCTGTAGCTGTCGCTGAACAGGTACGCGGCATCCCCCGTCTGCACCACCTGGTCGGGGTTGCTGATCGTGCGGACGGTGTCGAGCTCTCCCACGGCGGTGTTGATGCGCGCATACCGGCGCCCGTCCCCGGTCTGCAGCGCCCACACCGCCGAGTCCACCTCCGGCGTCTCCTGGGCATCCAGGCCCGGCCACACGACACTCACCCCGATCACCGCGGCCACGACGGCGCCGGCGGCGACGAGGCCGGTGAGCGTCCCGCGGCGCATCAGAGCGCCCCGACGGCCAGCAGGGTGGCGAGCACCGCGCCGGCCCCCACCACGAGGCCGGCGCCGATGCCGATCACCCAGGGGAGCGCGCTGCGGTGGTGGCGCGACGGCGCCGAGATCTCGGTGTCCTCGTCACGCGCGAGGGCGGCCACCCCGGTTCCCGCCCGCACCTTGCGCGTGAGGTCGCGGTCGATGTGCGAGCGCGCGGGCCCACGCAGGCCCGAGTCGGCGAAATCGACCGGAGCGGATGCCGGCGACCACTCGTCATCGGGGATCTCCAGCGGCGTCGGCGACAGCCCGAGACCCGACTGCACCTCACGCAGCGCCTCCCCGAACGCACGGGCGGACTCGTGCCGACGTGCCGGATTCCGGCTCATCGCGGTCGCGAGGGCGAGCTGCAGCGCCGCCGGCACATCGGTCCGAGGGATCTCGACGTAGGTCGCCCGCGCGATGCGCCGCCGCAGCAGGTCCTTGGTGTTCTGCCCGCGCTCACGGCGCTCGAACGGACTGTGCCCGGCCAGCAGCGAGTACACCGTGGCGCCGAGGCTCCACACCTCGCTGGCGACCGTGCCGCTGGTCTGCTCGGCGACGACCTCGGGCGCGCTCCACGGGATCGACATCGCGAACACCTCGCCGCCGCTGCGGCGCTGCAGCGACGCCGAGATGCCGAAGTCGGCGAGCACCGGGGTGCCGAACGTGGTGATGAGGATGTTGCTGGGCTTGATGTCGCGGTGCACCAGCCCGGCGCGATGGGCCGATTCAAGGGCGCTGGCCATGCGCACGCCGATGGCGAGCACCTCCTCCACCGGGATCCGCTCGACCCGGTAGCGCTGTGCGAGCGAGCCGGGGCAGTACTCCATCACGATGTACGGGCGGCCGTCGGCGGAGATGCTCGCCTGGTACACCGTGACGATCGACGGGTGCGCCGACAGGTGCGCCAGCACGTCGGCTTCGGCGTTGAACATGCGACGCAGCTCGGGGTCGCGCACGTCGCTGGGCATCACCTTGACGGCGACATTGCGCCGCGGCATGTCCTGCTCGTACAGGAAGACGTCGGCGAAGCCGCCGGAACCCAGCGGCCGGATGTAGGCGAGGCCGGGAAGGATCGGAGGCGCCGACGGGAGCCGTGTAGCCACCTGACCTCCTCGGACTCCGCTAGCGTGACACGACGCGCGCCGTAGAGACGGCAACAAACCTGGCCATGCTAACAAAACGACCTGCGAAACCACCGGCTTCGCGGCGGAGATGACGCCCTGTGCGCCCCGGCCGTTCGCCGCCATCGGCCGTGACGCCTGCCGCGCCCCGCGCACCGCAGCGCATCATCAGTCCAGACGGTGGCCGTCGCCCGGATCGTGCGGGTCGAACGGCGCGTCGAGGGACTTCGTGAGATCGGCGAGCATCGCCTCGATCTGGGGCTCGACGTACTCGGCGATGGCGGCCTGGATCCTCAGCCGGTGATGCAGGAGGATCGTGCACACCTCGCGGCCCACGAGGTTCGCGTAGTCGTCGGCGAGGCCGACCTCCTGGCGCAGTGCCGCCTTCGCCTCGTCGGTGAGCGGCGGCAGCGCCGGCACGTCCGCATCCGCCTCCTCCGCGAGGCCCGCGATGGTGAACAGGAACGGCGCCCCGGGCACCGGGTCGGGATCCAGCGGCAGACCCTCGAACTCCGGGGCGAGCCCCTCCGCGGGCCGGTAGGTGCGGGCCCGGTTGCGGGCCGCCTGCTGGTCGAGCTCGGCCTGCAGCATCGGCAGGTTCAGCGCCGTGTACTCCGCCACCGAACGGTCGACGATCGTCTTGATCCGGGTCGACAGGCCGTGCTGCACGCCGTGCGGCACGTCGGCGCCCAGCCCCGCCGCCGAGAGCACCGGCGACCCGAAGCAGCGTCGACACGGCGCCGTCCGGCCCCGGTGCGTGGCGGGCTCCCACCGGGGAAGCCACGCGAGCCAGGCGTCCACCGCCTGGCTGACCTGGGTCTCGAGCGACCGCTCCACGGCTCCACGGTAGTACGCGACGGCGTGTCGCGCCGGGATGCCGCGGCGGGCGCCTTGAGCTGTCACCGCGTCACTGGTCGTCCTCGTCCTCCCACGGCCACCGGGGCCGGTGCGCGCGCGTGCGCACGAGCGCGATCGCGGACCAGGCGCACACGAATGCCGCCGCGGCGACGACGAGTCCGAACCACGACGTCGCGAGGCGCCCGGCGACCGCTGTCGCGACGGCGAGGTCGGCGCCGGTGACCGCGGCTGCGACCCACACGGCGCAGACATACGCGAGGAAGCAGGCGGCGGCGGTCCAGGCGGCCCCCCAGTAGGAGGGCTGAGAGGGGTGCGCAGGGAGGAGGTCCTTCTCGGACACGGATGCCGCATCGCCCGACCGGCGGTCGGGCCCCGCGACAAGCGGTCCGGTCGCCGAACGTGCCGCGGCATCCGGCTGCTGCCCGCGGCCGATCGCCGCCCACACCCCCGCCGCGAAGGCGAGGAGCGCGCACACGATCCCGGCGATGCCCGGCACCTGACCGAGACCGGGCGTCGCGATGACGTCGGCACCGGTGACGAGGCTCGTCATGCCCAGGCCGAAGATCGTCAGGGCGACGAACGCGATGCCGGCGAACGCGAGCGCAACGACGGGTCTCACCGACCCGCCGGGCACCGACGAGCCGCCGTCAGGGGTCATGACGCCAGCCTACGTCCGCGCCACGACCCCCGGACGGCTACGGGCGGACCAGCTGCGGCCCCGCCTCGAGGGTGCGCTCGTACTCGCGCTGGGCCTCGATGTTGAGCTCGGTCACGCGCTTGGCACGCGCGGCGGCCCAGGCACCGAACCAGATCGTGAGCTCGCGCCCGATGACGAACGCGGCGATCGCGAGCGGCGCGAGCAGCTCGGCTTCGACGACGCGCGCGCCCTCGCTGGCGGTGAGCGCCCAGAACGGCGCCTGGAAGAGCGCACCGAGGATGTGTCCCCCGTAGGCGGCGACGCCCACCAGCAGGCCGAAGATCACCCACGCGCCCCAGCGGCCGCGGTTGATGATGGCACCCAGCAGCCAGAAGGCGATGAAGAACACCACCACCGGCACCCAGAACGCGGCCGTCGCGAGGACCTCCAGGGCCGAGGTGCCGACGTTCGCGCCGGTCACGTCACCTGCCAGCGCGGCGAATCCGAGCCGAGCGGCGAGGTACAGCACCGCGAACGACAGTGCGGCGAGCAGGCCGATGGCGCCGGCCGCGGCACGGTTCCCACGGGGACGCGGCGCCTCGGGCGCCTGCACGAAGATCGGCTGCGGCGCCGGTGCGGCGGTGGCGACCGGTTCGGCCACGACGGGCTCGCTCGGCGTGACGACGGGGGCCGCCACGACGGTGGGGGGCTCATCGGCGGGCACGGCCGGCGACGAGTAGTTCAGGGATGCCGCCTCGGGCGAGTCCCAGGGATCGGGCTCGGCGGCTGCGGGCTCGGCGGCTGCCGGCGCGGCGACTGCGGCGCCGTCACGCTCGTCCTCGTCGGGCACGGGGGCTCCGGCGTCGGATTCGTCGACGGCCGGGGCGGGGGTCTCGGCGGAGTGCTCGTCGGCGACGGCCCCGCGGCCGGCTGCCTCGGCTTCGGCGAGGCCTTCGTTCGCACGACCGACGACGTCGTCGACGCCGCGAGGCTCGTCGACGGGCTCGCCGTAAGACGACTTGGGGTCACTCATCGCAGGTACTCCTCACGCGGGGCAGATCCCCGCAGTGGGAGGGTAGCCTGCAACCGCCGCGATCGCGGGGCGCCATGCCGCGCGAGTGCCGACGAGATTCGCCGCCCGGCATCCGGGAAGGGTCAGCCCCACACTCCACGATCCAGCCGAGACCCGTAGTCCTCCGGCTGCCAGTCCGTCTCGACGCTCACCAGCCACAGGCCGTCGCGGAAGGTGTGCTCCTCCATGACGGCGCCCTGGGTGCGCGTGCACACCAGCTGGGCACCGTCCGCGCGGCACGTGAAGCCCGCGCCCGACAGCGCGGCCTCGGCGATGGAGGATGCCTCCGCGTCCACGCGCGAGAGCGTCGACACGATGCCGCCGGCCTCGAACCGCCACGTGCACGTGACCACCACCCGCGCCGCGGCGGCATCGGCGAACGAGGCCGCCGAGGTGGCCGGGGGCGCCCCGGACTGGCTGAGCAGCGAGCCAGGACGCCAGGTGAGCTCGTTCCACAGGTCGTCGGGGTACATCGTCCGGCAGTCCACCGCACGTCCGTCGGCCGCCGCCTGCGCCGGCGTGGCCGCCCGCGTGGCCGCGGGTGCGGGTGCGGTGGCGCTGCGCAGCGTGTCGCCGATCCAGGCGATGGTCACCGGAACCATGGGCAGGGAGAGCCAGACGAGCGCTCCCACCACCGCCGCGCACACCATGCCGGCGGGTACGGCGATCCACGAGTTGCGACCCCCGATCCGCGCCATGCCCCGACCTCCGCGTCCCACGGTAAGCCGCAGTCACGGATGCCTCGTCGCGGCGCGCGAGGGCACGCGAGGAATGGTCGTCGTCCGCCGTGCGCGCCGCCGGACGGGCGCGGAGTGCGCGCCCGAGTGCTCCCCCGCGGTCGCGGCATCCGAAGCGACGACGGCGGGGCAGGATACTCCCCCGTCGCGACGAGTTCGACCCCCTCGGTGCAACGGGGGCTCATGACGCACGGTTTTCGCCACGGCGGATTCCGCAGGGCGGGCACAGGCCCGTCCGACGCCGCACGTGAGAGTGGAGAAGGAGCATGTCGACATACGAGACCGGATCGTCCGCGGACCAGAGCGCGGGCTCGGGAGACATGAAGGAGCGTGCCGTCGAGGCCGTCGCCGAGGTCGACGCCGGGGCGATGCACGTCGCAGGCGTGGCCGGTGAGGAAGCCGGCAACGTCGCACACGACGCGAAGCGAGCTGCCCGCGGGTTCTTCGACGAGACGCGTGCGCAGCTGTCGGAGCAGGCCTCCACGCAGCAGCGGCGGGCCGCGGGTGCGCTGCGCAGCACCGGCGACGAGCTGGTCGGGCTCGCTTCGGGCTCTGGCTCGGGCTCGAGCGGGATGGCCACCAGCGCCGTCCGCACCGTCGGCACGCAGACGCGCCGCGTGGCGGACTGGCTCGAACAGCGTGAGCCGGCGGAGGTGGTGGACGAGGTGCGCGGGTTCGCTCGCAGGCACACCGGAGCGTTCCTGGCGATCGCCCTCGGCGTCGGGATCGTCGCCGGGCGCCTCACCCGGGCGCTCATGGCCGACAACGGTGGAGGTGCTTCGGACACGTCCGGCGGCGGCCGCTCCATGAGCGGAGCGGGCGGCGGGATGTCGGGCGGCATGACCGGCGGGATGTCGGGAGGCATGGGCTCCGGCACAGGCATGGCCGGCGGGGTCTCCGGATCCGGGGCGATCCCCGGCGGAGCGGCGGGCGCGGCCGGGGCCGCCGGCGCGGGCTCGGAGTGGAGCGGTTCGGCTGCCGGCAGCGGCGCCGGTGAGACGCCCATCGCCGACGCGCTGACCACCGAGCAGGGCGACCCGCTGGCACCGGGCGCGGAGGGCACGGGCACCTCCGGCCAGGGCCTGGCCGATGCGAGCGCGACCGGCGAGTGGTCGCCCGGCGGAGAGGCGCAGCGATGACCGATATGCCCACCCCGTCGCAGCAGAAGGCGGCGGAGACATCGCTCGGCGAGCTCGTGGGCGAGGTGTCCCGCGACCTGTCCGAGCTGATGCGCAAAGAGCTGGAGCTGGCCAAGGCCGAGCTCCGAGAGTCCGCCAAGCGCGCCGGCAAGGGCGCGGGGCTGATGGGCGGCGCGGGCTACGCGGCGAGCATGGCGGTGCTGTTCCTCAGCCTCGCCCTGTGGTGGGCCCTCGGCCTGCTCGTGGGCCTGGGATGGTCCGGCGTGATCGTCGCGGTCATCTGGGCCATCATCGCCGGCATCCTGTTCGCCGTCGGGCGGAGCCGGCTGAAGACCGTGGAAGGAGCGCCGCAGACCGTCGAGACGGTCAAGGAGATCCCCGAAGCGCTCAAGAGGAATCAGGAGAACCGATAATGAGCAACCCAGACCAGATCCGCGCCGACATCGAGGTGACGCGCGACGAGCTCGGGCGCGACGTGGATGCGCTGGCCGACAAGGTCTCGCCCCCGAAGATCATGGAGCGCCAGCGGACGCGGGCACGCCAGGTGATCGGCGACATGAAGGGCCGGGTCATGGGCGTCGCCGACGACGTGGGCAGTTCCGCTGCGTCCGCAGGTCACTCCGTGGGCGACGCGATGGGCGCCGCCGGCGAGGCGGTCAAGGACCTGCCGCACAAGGCCAAGCAGACCACGCAGGGCGCACCGCTGGTGGTCGGCCTGCTGGCGGCCGGGGCGGGCTTCCTGATCGCGAGCCTCATCCCCACGACGCGGGCCGAGACCCGCTGGGGCGCCTCGCTGCGTGAGCAGGCGCAGCCGCTGGTGGACAAGGCGGTCGATGAGGCGAAGGGCGCCGCGCAGGAGGTGGCGGAGAACCTCAAGCAGCCGGCGAAGGACGCCGTCGAGGAGGTCAAGGAGTCCGCGATGTCCTCCGCCGAGACCGTCAAGGAGGAGGCGCAGAGCACCGCCGAGCGCGTGAAGGAGAACGTCACGCCCGGCAGTGGCGGATCGACGTCCACCTCCGGACAGGGCGGCGGCACGACGGACTACTGACGCGGCATCCCGTCGCCCGGAACGACGAACGGCCCCGGCAGAAGCCGGGGCCGTTCGCGTGTCACGTGCGGATCGATCGCGCGATCCGTCCGCGTCAGTTGTAGTCGGTCGAGAAGCCGTCCGTGGAGAAGCTGTCGAAGTCGACGTAGCTCAGGTCGGCATCGGTGTAGGCGCCGTCCGAGGCGAAGATGCGGTTGGGGTACCGCTCGCTCTTGGCCTCCTCCGTCGCCTCGACCGTGACGTTGCGGTACTTCGCAAGGCCGGTTCCGGCGGGGATGAGCTTTCCGATGATGACGTTCTCCTTGAGGCCGACGAGCGGGTCGCTCTTGCCTTCCATGGCCGCCTGCGTGAGGACGCGGGTGGTCTCCTGGAACGACGCGGCCGACAGCCACGACTCCGTCGCGAGCGACGCCTTCGTGATACCCATCAGCTCCGGGCGACCCGACGCGGGGCGCTTGCCCTCGGCCACGGCCTCGCGGTTGATCTGCTGGTAGCGCTTGAAGTCCACCAGCTCACCCGGCAGCAGCGTCGTGTCGCCGTGGTCGACCACGGTGACCTTCCGCAGCATCTGACGGACGATGACCTCGATGTGCTTGTCGTGGATCGGCACACCCTGCGAGCGGTACACGCCCTGAACGCCGTTGACGAGGTACTTCTGCACCTCGCGGGCGCCCTGCACGCGCATGACCTCCTTGGGGTCGAGCGTGCCGACCTGCAGCGGCTGACCGACGGTGACGTGCTGGCCGTCCTCGACGAGAAGCGTCGCACGCTTCAGCACCGGGTAGACGTGGGGCTCGTCGCCGTTGTCGGGCGTGAGGATGACCTTCTTGGACTTCTCGGTCTCGTCGATCGTGATGCGGCCGTCGGCCTCGGCGATCGGCGACGCGCCCTTGGGGGTGCGGGCCTCGAACAGCTCCTGCACGCGGGGAAGACCCTGCGTGATGTCGTCGGCCGACGCGGAACCACCGGTGTGGAAGGTACGCATCGTCAGCTGCGTGCCGGGCTCACCGATCGACTGCGCCGCGATGATGCCGACGGCCTCGCCGATGTCGACGATCTTGCCGGTCGCAAGCGATCGGCCGTAGCACTTCGCGCAGACACCGACGGCCGAGTCGCACGTGAGCACCGAGCGGACCTTGATCGACTCGACACCCGCCTCGACGAGCTTGTCGATGAGCACGTCGCCGACGTCCTCACCGGCCGAGGCGACGACCTCGCCCTTCGGGTCGACGGCGTCCGCCGCCAGCGTGCGGGCGAACACCGAGTTCTCGACGTTCGCGTCGCGCACCAGCGTGCCGTCGGCACCCGGAGCGGCGATCGTGAACTCGAGGCCCTTGGTCGTGCCGCAGTCCTCCTCGCGGATGATGACATCCTGCGAGACGTCGACGAGACGTCGCGTCAGGTAACCCGAGTCGGCCGTACGGAGGGCCGTGTCGGCCAGACCCTTACGGGCACCGTGCGTCGCGATGAAGTACTCCGCCACCGACAGACCCTCGCGGTACGAGGAGATGATCGGGCGCGGGATGATCTCACCCTTCGGGTTGTTCACCAGGCCTCGCATGCCCGCGATGTTGCGGATCTGCAGCCAGTTACCACGGGCACCCGAGGACACCATGCGGTTGATGGTGTTGTCGGCCGGGAAGTGGTCGCGCATCGCCTTCTGGACCTCGTCGGTCGCCTCGGTCCAGATCTTGATGAGCTCCTGCCGACGCTCGGCGTCGGTGGTGAGACCCTTCTCGAACTGGCCCTGGACCTTCGCGGCCTGCTTCTCGTAGCCCGCGACGATCTCGGCCTTGTTCGGCGGCGTGAGGATGTCGCTCAGCGCCACCGTGACACCCGAGCGGGTGGCCCAGTAGAAGCCGGCGTCCTTGATGCGGTCCAGCGACGCGGCGACCTCGACCTTCGGGTACTCCTCGGCCAGCTTGTTGACGATCTGCGACAGCTTGCCCTTGTCGGCCTGCTCCCGCACGAACGGGTAGCCCTTGGGGAGCGTGTCGTTGAAGATCGCCTGGCCCAGCGACGCGTCCACCAGCCCGTGACGCTCGTAGCCCTCGGGAGCCTCGCCCTCGAGGAAGGTGAGCCCCGGGATGCGGATGCGGACCTTCGCCTGCAGGTCGAGGGTGCCCTCGTCCTTGGCCAGGATCGCCTCGCCGACCGAGCCGAACACGCGACCCTCGCCGGCGGCGCCCTCCTTGACCGTGGTCAGGTGGTGCAGGCCGATGATCATGTCCTGCGAAGGCAGGGTGACCGGACGGCCGTCCGAGGGCTTGAGGATGTTGTTCGACGCGAGCATCAGGATGCGGGCCTCGGCCTGAGCCTCGACCGACAGCGGCAGGTGCACGGCCATCTGGTCACCGTCGAAGTCCGCGTTGAACGCGGCGCACACGAGCGGGTGCAGCTGGATGGCCTTGCCCTCGACGAGCTGCGGCTCGAAGGCCTGGATGCCCAGGCGGTGGAGCGTCGGCGCACGGTTGAGCAGCACGGGGCGCTCGCGGATGATCTCCTCGAGCACGTCCCACACCTCGGGACGCGTGCGCTCGACGGCGCGCTTGGCCGCCTTGATGTTCTGCGAGTGACCGAGGTCGATCAGGCGCTTGATCACGAACGGCTTGAACAGCTCGAGCGCCATCTGCTTGGGCAGACCGCACTGGTGGAGCTTGAGCTGCGGGCCGACGATGATCACCGAACGACCCGAGTAGTCCACGCGCTTTCCGAGCAGGTTCTGACGGAAGCGGCCCTGCTTGCCCTTGAGCATGTCGGACAGCGACTTCAGCGCACGGTTGCCGGTGCCGGTGACGGGGCGCCCGCGGCGGCCGTTGTCGAACAGCGCGTCGACGGCCTCCTGCAGCATCCGCTTCTCGTTGTTGACGATGATCTCGGGGGCACCGAGGTCGATCAGGCGACGGAGGCGGTTGTTGCGGTTGATCACACGACGGTAGAGGTCGTTGAGGTCGCTGGTCGCGAAGCGGCCACCGTCCAGCTGCACCATCGGGCGCAGCTCCGGCGGGATCACCGGAACGACGTCGAGGACCATCGCGGCCGGGCTCATGCCGGTCGCCAGGAACGAGTTGACGACCTTCAGGCGCTTGATCGCGCGGATCTTGCGCTGGCCCTTGCCCTCCGAGATCTGCAGGTGGAGGCTGTCGGCCTCGGCCTGCAGGTCGAACGTCTCCAGGCGGCGCTTGATCGACTCGGCGCCCATGTGGGCCTCGAAGTACTGACCGAAACGGTCCTGCAGCTCGTGGAAGATCTCGTCCTCGCCCTTGAGCTGGCCGACCTCGAGCGTGCGGAAGTCCTCCCACACGCGCTCGAGGCGGGCGATCTGCTCGTCCGAGTTCTTGCGGATCGCCGCCATCTCCTTCTCGGCGGCGTCCTTGACCTTCTTCTTCTGGTCGGCCTTGGCGCCTTCCTCCTCGAGCGCGGCGAGCTCCTCCTCCAGCTTCTGGAGGCGGGCGGCCACACGCGCGTCACGGCGGTCGGCGAGCGTCTTCAGCTCGAGGCGGATGTTGTTCTCCTGCGTGGGGAGGTCGCGGTGGCGGGCCTCCTCGTCGACGGAGATCACCATGTAGGCGGCGAAGTAGATGACCTTCTCGAGGTCCTTCGGCGCCATGTCGAGCAGGTACCCGAGGCGCGAGGGCACGCCCTTGAAGTACCAGATGTGCGTCACGGGCGCGGCGAGCTCGATGTGGCCCATGCGCTCACGGCGGACGGAGGACTTGGTGACCTCCACGCCGCAGCGCTCGCACACGATGCCCTTGAAGCGGACGCGCTTGTACTTGCCGCACGCGCACTCCCAGTCACGGGAGGGTCCGAAGATCTGCTCGCCGAAGAGGCCGTCCTTCTCAGGCTTGAGCGTGCGGTAGTTGATGGTCTCGGGCTTCTTGACCTCGCCGTAGGACCAACGACGGATGTCGTCGGCGGTGGCCAGGCCGATGCGAAGCTCATCGAAAGTTGTTGCGTCGAGCACTAGTTCTCCTGTGTCGGAATTCTTGCGTTGCCTGGCCGGATCAGATCTCGTCGATGGACGACGACTCGAAGCGGCTGGAGATGTTGATACCGAGCTCCTCCGCAGCGCGGAAGGCCTCGTCGTCGGTGTCGCGGAGGTTGACCGCCGTGCCGTCGGCCGAGAGCACCTCGACGTTCAGGCAGAGCGACTGCATCTCCTTCATGAGCACCTTGAACGACTCGGGGATGCCGGGCTCCTGGATGTTCTCGCCCTTGACGATCGCCTCGTACACCTTGACGCGGCCGAGGATGTCGTCGGACTTGATCGTGAGGAGCTCCTGGAGGGCGTACGCGGCGCCGTAGGCCTCGAGGGCCCACACCTCCATCTCACCGAAGCGCTGACCACCGAACTGCGCCTTACCACCGAGCGGCTGCTGGGTGATCATCGAGTACGGGCCCGTCGAGCGCGCGTGGATCTTGTCGTCCACGAGGTGGTGCAGCTTCAGGATGTACATGTAGCCGACCGAGATCGGAGCCGGGAACGGCTCTCCGGAGCGGCCGTCGAACAGCTGCGTCTTGCCCGACGAGTCGATGAGGCGCTCGCCGTCGCGCGTGGGGAGCGTCGAGTCGAGCAGACCCGCGATCTCCTCCTCGAACGCGCCGTCGAACACCGGCGTGGCCACCTTCGTGCCGGGCGCCGCCTCGCGCGCACCCTCGGGCAGGCGCGCGGCCCACTCGGGGTTGCCGTCGACCTTCCAGCCCTGCTTCGCGACCCACCCGAGGTGCGTCTCGAGCACCTGACCGAAGTTCATGCGGCCCGGGATGCCCAGCGGGTTCAGGATGACGTCGACCGGCGTGCCGTCGGCGAGGAAGGGCATGTCCTCGACGGGGAGGATCTTCGCGATGACGCCCTTGTTGCCGTGGCGGCCCGCGAGCTTGTCACCCTCGGTGATCTTGCGCTTCTGGGCGATGTACACCACGACACGGCGGTTGACGCCCGAGCCGAGCTCGTCGTCGCCGTCCTCCGCGTTGAACTCCTTGACCGCGATGATGGTGCCCTGCTCACCGTGGGGGACCTTCAGCGACGTGTCGCGCACCTCGCGGCTCTTCTCGTTGAAGATCGCGCGGAGCAGGCGCTCCTCGGCCGACAGCTCGGTCTCGCCCTTGGGCGTCACCTTGCCGACGAGGATGTCGCCCGGACGCACCTCGGCGCCGATGCGGATGATGCCGCGCTCGTCGAGGTCCTTCAGCAGGTCCGGGCTGACGTTGGGGAGGTCACGGGTGATCTCCTCCTTGCCGAGCTTGGTGTCGCGAGCGTCGACCTCGTACTCCTCGATGTGGATCGAGGAGAGCGTGTCTTCCTTCACGAGGTCCTGGCTGAGGATGATGGCGTCCTCGAAGTTGTGACCCTCCCAGGTCATGAAGGCGACCAGGAGGTTCTTGCCGAGGGCGAGCTCGCCGTTCTCCGTCGCCGGGCCGTCGGCGATGACCTCGCCGGCCTCGACGCGGTCGCCGGCCGAGACCACCACGCGCTGGTTGTAACTGGTGCCCTGGTTGGAGCGGTCGAACTTGCGCAGGAAGTAGTCCTGCGTGCCGCCCTCGTCCAGCTGCACCGTCACGACGTCGGCCGAGACCTCGACGACCACACCGGGCTTGTCGGCGGTGACGACGTCACCGGCGTCGATGGCGGCGTAGCCCTCCATGCCCGTGCCGACCACCGGCGACTCCGAGCGCAGCAGCGGCACGGCCTGACGCTGCATGTTCGCGCCCATGAGCGCGCGGTTTGCGTCGTCGTGCTCGAGGAACGGGATGAGCGAGGTCGCCACCGACACCATCTGGCGCGGCGAGACGTCCATGTAGCCGATCTCGTCGGCGTGGAAGAGGTCCACCTCGCCACCCTGACCGCGACGGGCCAGAACGCGATCCTGCGCGAAGCTGCCGTCGGCCTTCAGCTCGACACCGGCCTGCGCGACGATGTAGTCGCTCTCCTCGGAGGCGGTCAGGTAGTCGATCTGGTCGGTCACCTTACCGTCGACCACGCGGCGGTACGGCGTCTCGATGAAGCCGAACGCGTTGATGCGGGCGAACGACGCGAGCGAGCCGATGAGGCCGATGTTCGGGCCTTCCGGCGTCTCGATCGGGCACATGCGGCCGTAGTGCGACGGGTGCACGTCACGGACCTCGACGCCGGCACGCTCACGCGACAGACCGCCGGGGCCCAGCGCCGACAGGCGGCGCTTGTGGGTCAGACCCGCGAGCGGGTTGTTCTGGTCCATGAACTGCGACAGCTGCGAGGTGCCGAAGAACTCCTTGATCGCGGCCACGACGGGGCGCACGTTGATCAGGGTCTGGGGCGTGATCGCCTCGATGTCCTGCGTGGTCATGCGCTCGCGGACGACGCGCTCCATACGCGACAGACCGGTGCGGACCTGGTTCTGGATGAGCTCGCCGACCGCGCGGATGCGACGGTTGCCGAAGTTGTCGATGTCGTCGACATCCAGGCGGATCTCGGCCGGCTTGCCGCCGCGCACGCCCTCGAAGGTGACGTCGCCGCGGTGCAGGCGCACGAGGTACTTGATGGTGGCCACGATGTCGTCGACGGTCAGCACCGAGTCGGTGAGCGGCTTGTCGAGACCGAGCTTGTGGTTGATCTTGTACCGGCCGACCTTGGCGAGGTCGTAGCGCTTCGGGTTGAAGTAGAAGTTGTCCAGCAGCGCGCGGGCGGCCTCGGCGGCGACCTGCTCGCCCGGACGGAGCTTGCGGTAGATGTCGCGGAGCGCGTCCTCCTTGGTGAGGATCGTGTCCTTGGACAGCGTCTCTTCGATCGAGTCGAAGCCGGCGAACTCGGCGAGGATGTCCTCCGAGGTCAGGCCCAGGGCCTTGAGGAAGACGGTGACCGACTGCTTGCGCTTGCGGTCGATGCGCACGCCGACCTGGTCGCGCTTGTCGATCTCGAACTCGAGCCAGGCGCCGCGCGAGGGGATGACGCGCGCCGACACGATGTCCTTGTCGGAGGTCTTGTCGGGGGTCTTGTCGAAGTAGACGCCGGGCGAACGGACGAGCTGCGAGACGACCACGCGCTCGGTGCCGTTGATGATGAAGGTGCCCTTGTCGGTCTGGAGCGGGAAGTCGCCCATGAAGACCGTCTGGGTCTTGATCTCACCGGTCTGGTGGTTCATGAACTCGGCCTCGACGTAGAGCGGGGCCGCGTACGTCTTGCCGCGCTCCTTGCACTCCTCGATGGAGTACTTCTCGGGCTCGAGGTAGGGGTTCGTGAACGAGAGCTGCATCGTCTCGCTGAGATCCTCGATCGGCGAGATCTCCTCGAAGATCTCCTCGAGGCCGCTGACCTCGGGCACGTCGGTGCGTCCGGCGGCCTTCGCGTCGGCGACGCGCGCCTTCCACGCCTCGTTGCCGACGAGCCAGTCGAAGGACTCGGTCTGCAGCGCGAGAAGGTCGGGGACCGTCAGCGTGTCGGAGATCTTGGCGAACGAGAGGCGGGATGCTCCGCGACCGTTCTTGGGGGTGGTGGTGGGGTTGGATGCGTTGCGCGCAGCAGCCAAGGGGATTACCTCCGTGGGCCCGTGGGGCTCGTTTCCTTGTGATCAGGTGGAGTGCTCAGTCGTCCCCGAAGTCCGCGACGCACGCCTCGCTCGACGCGAGTGGGCGCAGACACAGCCGACCACCATATGAGGGCAGGGGGAATCCAAGAGCGCAAAGACCCACTATACGTCGCGCGACGCGCCGTGTCCAGTCGAATTCTTGACGACTTTCAGATGCTGCGGTATAACCCGCCGCCGCCCTCCCCGCCTCGTCACCGCCCCTCGTCACCCCCCCTCGTCACCGCGAGACTTCACTGGAGCGCCGAGACTTCGGTGCGCAACCGCAGTCTCGGCGCTCGGATGAAGTCTCGCGGCTCGGGCGCGACCCGAGGGACGGCGGGATGCCGGGGGCATGGCGGAATCGGGGCGACGGGGCCATGATGTGCACATGACTGGGGTAGGACGCCCCGTGATCCGCACTCCCGATCAGCGGATCCGGGTGTTCGTCAGCTCGACCCTGCGGGAGCTGGCCGAGGAGCGGGAGGCGGTGCGCACCGCCATCGAGCGCCTGCGGCTGGCGCCGGTCATGTTCGAGCTCGGAGCCCGCCCCCACCCGCCGCGCGACCTCTATCGCTCCTACCTCGCGCAGAGCGACGTCTTCGTCGGCATCTACGGCGCCAGCTACGGGTGGGTCGCACCCGACGAGGAGGTCTCCGGTCTCGAGGACGAGTACAACCTCGCCCCCCGCGAGATGCCCAAG
The DNA here is from genome assembly GCF_900292075.1 of Microbacterium timonense. Classification (GTDB taxonomy): domain Bacteria; phylum Actinomycetota; class Actinomycetes; order Actinomycetales; family Microbacteriaceae; genus Microbacterium; species Microbacterium timonense. Next base: position 101,295 of record NZ_OLMV01000006.1, on the reverse strand, counting down.
CTCATCTACGTCAAGGATGCCGACACCCGCGACGAACGGCTCGCGCAGCTCATCGCCCGCATCCAGGCCGACGACACCGCCGCGTACCTCCACTTCCGCACCGCGCAGGACCTGGAAGACCACGTCGCCGGGGATCTGGCCATGCTCCTGGCCGAACGCTTCGACGAGTCGCGCCTGACGGCCGCGGCGGAGCCCGAAGAGCCCACCCCGACGCTCATCGGCCGCGTGCCCGTGCCGTACACGAAGACCATCGGGCGCGAAGCCGACATCGAGGCGGTGCGCACATTGCTCGCCCGCGGCACCGATCGCGTCGTGAGCCTCATCGGACCAGGCGGCATCGGCAAGAGCCGGCTGGCCATCGAGTCGGCGCTCGCGTGCGAGGACCTCTTCCCCGACGGCGTGTACTTCGTGCTGCTGGAAGGAGTGCTCGAGCCGGGACTGCTGCTGCCGACGATCGCCTATTACCTCGGCATCCGCGACAACGGCGAAGCCGCGCTCGAGGAACGCATCGCCCACGCGCTGCAGGATCGCCGCGTGCTCATCGTGCTCGACAACTTCGAGCAGATCGTGGATGCCGCACCCGTGCTGGTGCGGCTCTACGCGGTCGCCCCGACGGCGACGTTCCTGGTCACCAGCCGCATCGTGCTGCGGATCCGCGGCGAGCGCGTCTACGACGTCCCGCCTCTGACGACTCCGCCCGGCAACGGGCCGGCGAGCATCGACAGAGCCACGCGATCGGCCGCCGTCTCGCTGTTCGTCGACCGTGCCCGGGCCATCGACGCCGACTTCGACGTGACGGCCGAGAACGCCCGGGATCTGGCCGACATCTGCCGCACGCTCGAGGGCATCCCGCTGGCGATCGAGCTCGCCGCCGCCAAGGTGCGGATCCTGACCCCCGCCGGCATCGCCCAGCGCCTCGAGCAGAGCCTGCCGCTGCTCACGGCGGCCGTGCGGGACCTCCCCGAGCGCCACCGCACCATGCGCGCCACCATCGACTGGAGCGTGAGCCTGCTGCCGGACCACGAGCGGCAGATGCTCGATGACCTCGGGGTCTTCGCGACGCGCTTCACCCTCGAGGCGGTGGAGGCGCTCGGAGCCGGGCGGCCGTGGGACGGCCAGGCGATCGACGGGCTGGCCGCGCTCGTCGACGCGTCGCTGATCAAGCAGCACGAGCTCGGCGGCCGACGGGTGTTCTCCCTCCTCGCGATCGTGCGGGAGTACGCGGTGGGCCAGCTGAAGGCGCACGGCGACGCCGACCTGCTGCGCCGCGCCCACGCCGATTACTACTGCGAGCTGGTGCGGACGGTCGCTCCCGACCTGGGCGGCCGCGGCCAGGCCGAGGCGGCGGCGCGCCTCGGGCTCGATCTGCCGAACCTCCGCGCCGCCGTCCGGCACCTCATCCACACCAACCGCCTCGACGACGCCGGCGACTTCGCCTGGAGCCTCTTGATCTACTGGTGGATCTCGGGATTCTTCGCCGAGGTTCGGGTGTGGATGCTGGAACTGCTGGAGAAGCAGCACGAGCATCCCATCAGTCAGCACACCCGCGCGATCGCGTGGTTCTTCGCGCTGTGGGGCGAGATGTGGCAGCGCCCGAGCGAGCAGGTCGTCGCGGGCCTGGGCGAATGCGTGCGGCTGTTCACCGAGAGCGGGGACGAGGATGCCGCGGCGATGGCGCTGGCCGCGCGCGCGACGGCGCGCGTGCAGTTCTCCGTGCTGGACGCCGAGAAGGCCGAGGAGGAGCTGCGGCAGGCGGTGGTCATGCTGCGGGAGCGCGACAACGCGTGGGCCGAGGCCATCACCGAGGTCTCCCTCGGCCGGCTCGCCTGGGTACGTGGCGCCACGGATGACGCGCTGGCGCATTTCGACCGGGCCACCTCGGTCGCCGAGTCAGGCGGGGACCTGTTCACGACCTCGGTCGCCGGGAACCTGCGGTCGCGCCTGAACTTCCAGCTGGGACACATCGAAGAGGCCGAGCGGGAGTTCGTGCACACGCTGCTGCTGTCGGTCACCCTGCACTACGAAGAGGGCGTCGCGTACGGACTCGAGGGCGTCTGCGCGGTCGCGGCGGCGCACGGGGAGGGGTGGCGCGCGGGAGCGCTCGCGGTCGCCGCCGGTGAGATCCGCCGCCGCATCGGCATCTTCGACGTCGAGGCGTTCACCGTGCACACGCCGTACCTCGACATCCTGCGCGGCCGCGATCCGCAGAGCGTCAGCGCGGGAGAGGCGGCCGGGGAGGAGCTGACCGTGGCCGAGGCGGTGCGGCTGGCCCTTCCCGACGAGGACTTCGAGAAGGTCGCCGACCGCCTTCGCGCGTGGTGAGGCGCGAGGGCGGATGCCCCGGCACCGGGCGGTGCGGCACGGTCACGGCGACGGGCGCTGGTGCCGGAACCGGATGCGCGTGCCCGGCCGAGCCTGCGCGACGAGGTCCCGCGCGGCATCCGTCAGCACGGCGATGACCGGATAGCCGCCCGTCACGGGTCCGTCGGCGAGCAGCACGGTGGGGCGGCCGCTCGGCGGCACCTGGAGGGCGCCCGGCACCATCCCCTCGCTCGCCAGCTCGCCGGTGCGGGCACGGCGGAGCTCGGGCCCGTCCAGGCGGGCGCCGATCCGGTCGGCGTCGCTGGACACCGTCCACACCGCTTCGAACAGCGTCCGGCGCGCGTCCGGCTCGAACCAGTCCGACCGCGGCCCGTCGGCGAGCTCGAGCTCCAGCTCGTCGTCGCGCGGCATGCCCCACGCGGCGGGCGGTGCGACCGGGATGGGACCGGCGACCTCGGCGCCGACCGCGACCGCGTCTCCCGCGCGCAGCGGGCCCCTCCCGAGCCCCGCCATGAGGTCGGTGGAACGGGAGCCCAGCACGAGCGGCTCGTCCAGCCCGCCTCGCACCGCGAGGTACGCCCGCGCGCCGTGGCTGAACCAGCCCAGCCGCAGCTCGGTGCCGGCGGGCCACCGGTGCGCCGTGTACGGGTCGACCGCACGAGCGTCCAGCCGCAGCTCGCCCCACGCCCCGGTGACGGCCACCCACAGGTCGCGCTGCGCGACGGCGGCGAAGCCGCCCATCGTCACCTCGATGCCCGCCGCCCCTTCGGGGTTGCCGAGCAGCCGGTTCGCGGTGCGCAGGGCAGCGCGGTCGAGCGCCCCGGACTCGGCGACGCCGACGGATGCCGCGCCGCGGCGCCCGAGATCCTGCACCGTGGACAGCAGGCCGGGCTCGCGAACCGTGAGGCCTCGGCCGCTGGATTGGCGGCCGCGAGCGAGGCCGGGTGACGCCGCGGTTGCGGAGGACTCCCTCGGCTGGGGCGCGGCGCGCAGCGCGTCGCGAGCCGGGAGGGGACGGAACCGGACGAGCGTTCCGGGTGCGAGCAGCGCCGGGCGCGCGGCATCCGGGTCGAAGAGGCGCGCCGGCGTCGTTCCGATGAGCCGCCAGCCGCCCGGCGTCTCGCGAGGGTACGCGCCGGTGAAGCTCCCTGCGAGCCCCACGGCGCCGGCCGGAACGCGCGTGCGCGGCGAATCGAGCCGCGGCACGTCGAACGGCCAGTCGTCGCTCACCAGATACCCGAAGCCGGGGGCGAAGCCGCTGAAGGCCACCCGCCACCGGGCCGCGGAGTGACGACGGACCAGTTCATCGGGTGCGACGCCCAGCACTCGTGCCGTCTCGGGGAGGTCCTGCCCGTCGTACACGATGTCGAGCTCGACCTCCGCCGGCTCCGCGACGGCCCCCGCTGATGGCTCGGCGGCGGACGCCAGCGCCCATGCCCGGGCCGCGGTGAGCGGCAGCACCCCCGGATTCACCCGGACGAGGACGGTGCGCGCAGCGGGCACCACGTCCAGGACGCCCGGCGGAGGGCTTGCGACGAGCGCGCTGTGCAGGTTCAGCACGTCATCGAGGGACCCCACCTCCAGCAGGAGGGCACGGTCCCCCATCGGACGCACCCGAGGGGTCAGCATCCCGATCGCCGGTCCTCGCACCGGCGCGACGGTCTCACCACGGCGCCCGCACCTCGACGCCGGCCGCCTCCAGCGCGGCGCGGACGGCACGGGCCATCTCGACCGCGGCAGGAGAGTCGCCGTGGACGCACAGCGACGCGGCATCCGCGTCGACGACGGTGCCGTCGACCGCCTCGACCACATGCTCGCGCGCCAGCCGCACGGCTCGCGCCGCGACCTGGTCCGGGTCGTCCAGGAGCGCGCCCCGCTGCGTGCGCGGCACGAGCGAGCCGTCGGGCAGGTAGCCGCGGTCGAGGAACGCCTCGTGGACGAACGGGAGACCGGCCGCTGCGGCGGCGCCGGCGATCTCGCCGCGCAGGCCCAGGATCGGCAGCGGCCGGCCGAGGGTCTCGGACAGCTCCGCGACCGCGCGGGCCACGGCGTCTGCCTGCCGCCGATCCGCCCTCACCGCGTGGTACAGAGCGCCGTGCGGCTTGACGTAGCGGAGGTCGGCCCCTTCGCGGCGCAGCGAAGCAAGCTGTGCCGACACGGCGGCGGCCAGATCCTCGGCATCCATCGCCATCGGAACGCGCCCGAAGTTCCCGCGATCGGGGTACGACGGATGCGCGCCGACGGCGACGCCGAACCGGCGCGCCCGCGCCACCGCGTCCCTCATCGCGGCGGCATCCCCCGCGTGCCCGCCGCATGCCACGCTGGCGCTCGAGATGACGGCGAACATCGCCTCGTCGTCGGCCGTCGGCAGGCCCTCGACCGTCTCGCCGAGGTCCGCGTTGAGGTCGATGGCCGCCATGGGTCCACGGTACTGCGGCGGCGGGCATGGGCATCCCGGCGGGACCTCGGGTGCGGCGGGCCCCGGGCACCGCGGGGCACAAACTCCTCACGGACGCGGCGATTCGGCCCGGAAACGACCCGAATCCCGGCGTCCGCGGCGAAATCCGAGGAGTTCGTGCCGCGGGCACGGCGGCATCCCGACGGGACCAGCGTCGGGGCGAGGCACGAACCCCTCGAACCTCGGGGGCGGCGGACCCCGGGCAGGCGGGCACAAACTCCTCACAGACGCGCCGGTTCGGCCCGGAAACGGCCCGAATCCCGGCGTCCGCGGCGAAATCCGAGGAGTTCGTGCCGCAGGCACAGCGGCATCCCGACGGGACCAGCGCCGGGGCCAGGCAGAACCCCCTCGAACCTCGGGAGCGGCGGACCCGGGCACCGCGGGGCACAAACTCCTCACAGACGCGGCGATTCGGCCCGGAAACGGCCCGAATCCCGGCGTCCGCGGCGAAATCCGAGGAGTTCGTGCCGCCGGGCCGGGGCCAGGCGGCCTCGCGGCGGCACGGGACGGGATCCCGGCGGCTAACGTGGAGCCATGGCACGCGCGAGGGATGACGCGCCCCCGGCGATCCGGCTCTCGGACGGCACCGTCGCCCGCATCGTGAGGTCGCCCTTCGGCGGCGGCTGGGAGCTCGACGTCGACGGCACACCGCAGTCGCACGTCGACCTCGACGATCCCACGCACCTGCACTTCGAGTACGTCGCGCGCATGGCCGCGGTGATCGACCGGCTGCGGATGCCGGGGCAGCCGCTCACCGCGATCCACCTCGGCGCCGGCGCCCTCACCCTCCCCCGCTACGTCGAGGCCACACGACCCGGGTCGCGGCAGCAGGTCGTCGAGCTGGAGCCGGCGCTGTGGGATCTGGTGCGCGAGAACCTGCCGCTGCCCCGCGGCGCCGCCATCCGGGTGCGGATCGGCGACGCGCGCGAGACGCTCCGCCGGCTGCCTGCCGGGCTCGTCGGCGCGGCGGACCTGCTCATCTCGGACGTCTACTCGGGAGCGCAGACGCCGGCGCACCTGACCACGGTCGAGTTCTTCACCGAGGCGGTGCGGTTCCTCGCTCCGGATGGCGTGCTCCTCGTGAACGTCGCCGACGGCGCCGGCCTGGCATTCGCGCGCCGCGAGGTCGCCACCGTGCAGGCGGTGCTCGACCACGTCATCGTGCTGGCCGAGGTGCAGACGCTCAAGGGCCGGCGCTTCGGCAATCTCGTGATCGCGGCCTCCCGCGCCCCCCTTCCGACCGAGTGGTTGCCGCGGCTCATGGCCGCCGGCCCGCACCCCGCGAAGGTCGCCGAAGGCCGCGAGGTCGACGAGTTCGCGCGGGGCGCCCGGGTGGCCACCGACGCCGACGCGACCCCGTCGCCCAAGCCGTCGTCATCCGTGTTCACCCGGTGACGCCTGCGCGTCCGGGAGGGATGCCGCCACCCGGCGTGGCACGGCCGCCGTGCGGCGACCGGCAGGCACACTGGAAGGGCCCACCGGCGCGGCGAAGGGAGTCAGACGTGAGCTACATCCGCGGGTACGACCCCGACACTCTCCGCGAGCAGGTGGACCCCCGCCAGTGCCGCGAACGGCTCGAGGAGATCGGCGAGCAGCGGAGTCTGCCGGCCCTGCTCGAACGGGTCTGGCTCCTCAAGGTGCTCGACCGCGCGGAGGACGCCCTCGTCATCTCGGAGCAATCGGTGCGCGTGGCCCGCATGGCCGGCACCCGCAAGGATCTGCTGCGGGCACGCATCCTGCATGCGACGGTCATGCAGGCGCGCGGGTCGTACGCCGCCGCCGAGCAGGAGCTCACGATGTGCGCCGAAGAGGCCGAGGGGCAGGGCTGGGCCGGCATCGCCGCGTTCGCCTACCAGCACCGCGGCAAGGTCAACTTCGACGCGGGGGACTTCGAGGCCGCCCGCAAGGACTTCAAGCGCGCGCTGTTCCTGCGGCAGGAGTCCGGTGCCACCGAGGACCAGCTCGAGTCGACGCTGCTCGCCATCGATGCCGCTGATCGCCGCCGTGCCGCGGCATCCGTCGCCAGCTGATCGGACGCCGCGACCGTGAGTGTCGGAGATACGTTCTAGTCTCGCCGTATGTCGGAACTGCACCGCGTGCGGCACTGGGCCGAGGCCCTCATCGCCGCCCACCTCGATCCGTCGTGGACGTTCGCGTTCGACAACGCGAAGCGGCGTGCCGGCCTGTGCGACTACACCCGCAAGCGCATCAGCCTGTCGCGCTACCTCGCGGCGCGGTACGACGACGACACGAACCATCAGACACTGCTGCACGAGGTCGCGCACGCGCTCGCGGGGCCGCGGGCCGGTCACGGCGCGCGATGGAAGGAGATCGCGCGGGACCTCGGCTATGTCGGCGGCACGACCCACCAGGGCGAGACGGCGACCGAACTCGCCCCGTGGATCGGCGTCTGCCCGGCAGGGCATATCGCGTACCGGCACCGCAAGGCGACACGTCCGACGTCGTGCGCAAGGTGCGCGCCGCGGTTCGACGAGCGCCACGTGTTCACCTGGACCAGGCGCGAGATCACCCGCGCCACCCGCCTGGCGGCCATGACGCCGCGGGACTGAGCCCCACGGGCACGAGCACAGACGCGCAGCCCGACGCGGCGTTCCGCACGCCACACGTGGCGCTCAATGCGCCACACGTCGCGCTCAGTACGTCGTGAAGACGCCGTCGCGCAGGCGGGGAACGACGGATGCCGCATCCAGCGCCGCCGCGTTCAGCACCTCGTCGCGTGCGGCGTCCGACGCGGATGCACCGCGGAGCAGCAGCTCCTGTCCTGAGCCGCTGGCGGTCAGAAGGTGCCGGGCGGCGCCACGGAGGCCGCGGAACGACTCGCACGCCGCCGCCGCCTCGGGCGAGGTGTGGTCGATCCCCAGGTCGCCGAGCGCGTCGATGATCGCACCGGCGCCGAGTTGGTCCTCCACCGCGAAGCGCACCGGAGCGGCAGGCTCCTTCCCCGCGCGCTCCCCCGCGGCGATCACGGCGATGCTGGTGCGCTCGCCGCGCCCACGCTGGATGTCCAGGATGGCGGCCGCGACCGCCGAGGCGTTGCGGAGGCATCCCAGCAGGACAACGGAGCCGGTCTCCGCCGCGATCTGCGCGATGGCGGCGCCGTTGATCGACACCGCGTGCGCGGCGGCGTCGAGCGGGATCTCCTCGCCGCGTCCCACGGCATCCGTCACGGTCGTGGAGAACCGGAGCACGTCCACGACCACGACCACGTCGGCCGGCGCGAGGCGCCGCAGACCGTCGACGCCCCACTCGTGGCGGACCTGATAGCGGTACTGATCGAACGGACCCTCGGCCATCCGTCCAGCCTAGGCGGCGGCATCCCGGGCGCTGGGCGCCGGTGCGACACTGGAGCATGCGGATCATGCTGAAGTTCGTGATCGACTGCGACGCCGACGCGGCGTGGCGGGCGCTTCACTCGCCACGCGCGGTGGCCGAGCTCTACGGGCCGCTCGTGGACCTCGAGCCCCTCGTGCCGAGCGGGCTGCCGACGTCACTGTCCGCGGGCGACGACGTGCCGGTGCAGCTGTCGGCGCTCGGGCTGGTGCCGATCGGGCGCCAGCTCATCCACGCCGGCGAGCGCACCGTCGACGGACCGGACGGGCCGGTGCGGATCTTCCGCGACAGCGGGATCCCGTTGACGGGGCCGCTGGCGAGCCTGGACGTCTGGGACCACCAGATGGCCGTCTCTCCGGCGCCGGGCGATCCGGCACGGACGCTGTGGCGGGATCGGCTCGTGATCGGCGGCGGTGCTGCGCCGGCGCTGTGGCCGGTGCTGTGGGCGACGTGGCAGTGGCGGGGCGCCCGCATCCGGGCCTTGGCCCCCACCTGGGCGCACGACCCGGAGCCGCCTGTGCAGCCCGAGGGCCCGGAGATCACGCCTGCGGGATGACGGTGAGCACGCGCGCGGTGTACTCCAGGAACTTCGTCATGAACATGCGGAGGAACTCCTCGGTGGCGGGCACCGTCACCTCGCCGTCCGCCTCGATGAGGCCGGGCGTGAAGTGGATGTACGCCTCGGGGGAGGTCATCTGACGGGCGTTGAGGAAGCTCAGCGTCGCCCGGAGGGACTGCTGGCCGACGGCGGTCCCGATCTGTCCGGCGGAAGCGCCGATCACGGCCGTCGGCTTGTCGGACCACGCGTTCTGGCCCCAGGGCCGGCTCCCCCAGTCGATGGCGTTCTTGAGCGCCCCGGGCAGGGACCGGTTGTACTCGGGAGTCACGAACAGCACGGCGTCGGCCGAGCGGATGGCGGCCTTGAAGTCGAGGGCGACCTGCGGATAGTCCGCATCCAGGTCCCGGTTGTACAGCGGAAGGTCGGAGTACGAGATCTCGAAGAAGTCGAGCTCCGGCGGAGCCAGCCGCTGCAGCGCCATGGCGAGGCGCCGGTTGATGGACTCGCGCGACAGACTGCCGACGATGACGCCGACGCGATAGGGCGGTTCGTGCTCCACGATGTCGATCTGCATGGGGTGAGCCTGCACCCGTGGCGCGTGTGCGCACACCCCCCTTGCGGTGTCCGCGCAGGAGTGAACGGCGGCCGCAGCGCGAAGCCGGCGCCGCAGCCGCCGTCCACCGTCACTCGGCGAGCGCCTCGACCGGGGCCACCCGCGTCGCGAGCCGCGTCGGCACGACGGCGGCGACCAGTGTGAGCACGGCCGTGGCTGCCACGATGATCACCACGGGAAGCCACGGCACGGCCGGGGCGACCAGCGTGGGCGCCGAGAACGACGGCGGCATCGGCACCGAGCCGAGCAGCGACTGCGCACCGGCCCAGCCGTAGGCGACGCCGAGCACGAGGCCGGTCACGGTGGCGGCGACGGTGATGTGCGCCGCCTCCAGCAGGACCATGCGGCGCACCTGCCCCGTCGAGACGCCCAGCGCCCGCAGCAGCCCCAGCTCGCGCCGGCGCTGCACCACGCCGATCGTCAGGAGGTTGACGAGGCCGACAGCCGCGATCACGGCGGAGACGGCGACGAGCCCCATCATGATGCCGGCGAACGTGTCGAGCAGCGTGGTGAGCTCCTCGGGCGCCTCTCCGCCCGCCGAGGCCGTCAGCACCGCCTTCACCGTCTCCAGTGCGACGGCGAACATCGTCACCAGCGTCACGCCCATGACCACGCCGATGGCCATGCGGCTCGAACGCTCCGGGTAGCGCAAGGCGTTCTCGGCGGCCAGTCGCGCGGTGGCGGACGAGCCGAAGAGCCTGCCCACGAGGCGCAGCACCGGAGGCATGACCAGCGTCGCCCCCATCGCGAGCCCGGTGAACGAGAAGATGCCGCCGAAGAAGGCGACGATGACCCCGAGCGGGCTGGCAAGGCCCAGCACGATGCCGCCCGCCAACAGGATGCCGCCGATGGCGAAGAGCGTCACGGCGGCGCCGTTGCGGACGCCCCGTCGGGTGAACGCGTCGTGGGACGCCTCGACCGACCCGCCGAGCGCCTGCAGCGGCGTGACGGTCAGCACGCGACGGGACCCTACCCACGCGGCGGCCCACGTGGTGAGGGCGACGACGATGGCGGGGATGGCCAGCACCGGCCGCACCACGGCGTATTCCACTCCGTCGATCCCCAGCAGCTGCGTGGCCGCCACCACGCCGGCCCACGACACCAGGATCCCGCCGACGAGCCCCATGGCCGCGCCCACGATCCCGACGATCAGACCCTGCCGCGCCACTTCGGCTCGCTGCGAGCGCGCCGACGCCCCGATCAGACGCAGCAGTGCGATGCGACGGGTGCGGCCGGCGATCACCGTGGCGAACGTGTTGGCCGTCACGATGGCCGCGACATAGACGGCGACCCCGATGAGCAGCACGCTCAGGATGGCCAGCACCACGGCGAGCGTCTCGCTGTCACCGATGTAGGGGTCCGCCTCAAGCAACGCGGCGATGAAGCCGGTGGCGCTCAAGAGGACGGCGCCGAACGCGGTGGAGATCGCCGACACGAGGATGCTCGCGCCCATTCCCCGTTCGCGCAGCCACGCCGGTGCGGCGGTCGCCGCGCGCGCGCCTCCCGCGCCGGGCCGCGGCATCCGTCCGACCCGGGTCTCGGCGACGGCGCTCACGAGGCCACCTCGACGGCCGGTGCCGCGCCGAGCTCGGTGGCGAGCATGTAGGCCGAGATCTCCTCGGCGCTCTGACGCGGCTTGTCGGCGACGATGCGGCCGTCGCCGAGGAACAGCACGCGGTCGGCGTGCGAGGCGGCGACCGGATCGTGCGTGACCATCGCGATGGACTGCCCCTGTTCGCGGCTGGCGGCGGCCAGCAGCGCGAGCACCTCGCGTCCCGAGCGCGAGTCGAGGTTGCCGGTCGGTTCGTCGGCGAAGACGAGGTCCGGTGCGGTGGCCAGTGCCCGGGCGATCGCCACCCGCTGCTGCTGCCCGCCCGACAGCTGGTGCGGGCGGTGACCGAGCCGGCTTGTCAATCCCAGCCGCTCGACGAGGCCGTCGATGCGCGCGCGCTCCAGCGTCGTGGGCCGGCGACCGTCCAGGTCGAACGGCAGGAGGATGTTGCCGATCGCGTCGAGGGTGGGCACGAGATTGAAGGCCTGGAAGACGAAGCCGACGCGGCGCCGGCGCAGGATCGTCAGTTCGAGGTCGGAGAGTCCCGTGATGTCGGTGTCGCCGATCCACGCGCGACCGGAGGTGGGGGCGTCCAGGCCCGCCATGATGTGCATCAGCGTGGACTTGCCGGAGCCGGACGGCCCCATGATCGCGGTGAACTCGCCGCGGCGGATCCCGACGCTCACGCCGTCCAGCGCGTGCACCGTGCTCTCGCCCGCGCCGTAGGTCTTGGTGAGCTGCTGCACCCGGGCAGCCAGGCCCAGGTCTGTCGATGAGAGTTCCATGCCTTCGACGTTAGGAACGGCCCGGTGTCGCGCGCGTCGGCCTGCGGAGGCATCCTCGTACATCTCGAGGATGATCCCGCGGCGCGCCGGGTCCGGGCTAGGCGAGGTCGTGCTCGAACGCGAAGACCACGAGCTGCACCCGGTCGCGCAGGCCCAGCTTGGTGAGGATGCGACTGATGTGCGTCTTCACCGTCGCCTCGGAGAGGAACTCGCGTGCGGCGATCTCGGCGTTGGAGAGCCCGCGGGCGGCCAGCGCGAAGATCTCGCGCTCGCGCTCGGTGAGCTCGCGATAGGCGGCGGGAACGGGCCGAGGGGCGGCATCCGTGAACCGCTCGAACAGATCGCGGGTCGCTGATGCCGCGATCACCGCCGATCCGGAGTGCACGGTGCGGATCGCAGCGAGCAGGAACTCGGGATCGGCATCCTTGAGGAGGAAGCCGCTGGCTCCCTGGCGGATCGCACGGGCGGCGGCCTCGTCGAGGTCGAAGGTCGTGAGCATCACGATACGGGGCGGGTCGGGGTCGGTCAGCAGTTCGGCGGTGGCGGCGAGACCGTCCATGACGGGCATGCGGATGTCCATGAGGACGACATCGGGCCGGCTGCGGCGTACGACGTCGACGGCCTCGCGACCGTCGGATGCCTCGGCCACGACCTCGAGGTCGGGCTGCGAGTCCACGAGCATGCGAATCCCCGCGCGGAACAGCGCCTGGTCGTCCACGAGCGCCACGCGGATCATGCGGGACCTCCGACCGGGACGTGTGCGCGGACGGTGAACGCTCCGTCGTCCTCGACGACATCGAGTCGGCCGCCGGCCAGCTGCGCCCGCTCCCGCATGCCGATGAGACCGTGCCCCGCCCTCGCCGCTCGGGGCCCGGGCGCGAGCGGGTTGCTCACCTCGAGTTCGACGCGGTCGGGCAGCCACGCCAGCCGGACGGCGACCTCGCCCTGGGGCATCCCGTGCCGCAGCGCGTTCGTGAGCGCCTCCTGCAGGATGCGGTACACGGCCAGCTGGACGGCCGCGGGCGGCCCCCCCGGCGGGGCGGGGTCGACGTCGACCCGCAGCGGTACGCCGGCGGCACGCACCTGCGCGTACAGCTCCTCGAGATCGGCCAGCGTCGGCTGCGGACCGTCGCCCTGCTGGTGGCGCAACTGGCCGAGCAGCAGTCGCACGTCGGCCAGCGCCGAGCGGGCGGTCGCCGAGATGGTGGTCAGCGCCTCGGCCGCGATCGCGGCATCGAGGGTGCTCGAGGCGGCCTGGGGGTTCGCCTCGCCCGCGGCCACCGCGTAGCGCGCACCGTCTGCCTGCGCGATCACGACGGCCAGCGAATGCGCGACGACGTCATGCATGTCGCGGGCGATGCGCACGCGCTCATGCTCTGCTGCGGTCTCCGCCTCGGCGCGCTGCTGAGCCTCGCGGTTCTCCCGCGCCCGCACCGCCGTGCGCACCAGGGCGCCGATGGTCCACGAGAGGCCGAGCGCGAAGGCCGCCGCGACCAGCATGACCAACGCCAGGGGCAGGGTGTGCCACGACAGCCCGCCGCCGGCGAAGGAGGGTCCGGCGAACAGGTACACGGTGATGACGATCGCGCCCACCAGCGCCGAGGCGAACCCGCTCCAGTACACCGCGCGCGAGCCGTACGCGGCGGTCGCGTACAGCACGGCGAAGATGGCGACGTCGGCGTAGCTCGGAGGACGGCCGAGACCCATCTGGACGACCGCGCCCAGCCAGGCAAGTCCCAGCGCCAGCGCTGGAGAGAGCCGGCGCAGGGCGAGGGCCGCGCTGAACAGCGCCGCCAGCACGAAGCCGATGAGGCCGTGCCCGAGCGATCCCAGCCGGTACTCCAGCCCGAACGCGCCGGTGACCACCACCGTCTCGATGGGCCACGCGGTGACGAGGAAGACGACCGCGACCGTGACATCGACCACGAGCTGGTACGTCTTCAGGCGGCGGAACACCGTTTCACGTTACGCGAGGGGCGGATGCCGCGGCATCCGTCTGCAGATGTATCGTCGGCGCCCCTCTTGTCGCGGAACGGAAGAGGCCCTACTGTCGCGACACAACGGACGGAGCGACATGACGACGGTACGCGCGGCGATCTCGCAGACCACCTGGACGGGCGACAAGGAGTCGATGCTCGACAAGCACGAGGGGTTCGCGCGGGACGCGGCCGCGCAGGGCGCTCAGGTGGTGTGCTTCCAGGAGCTCTTCTACGGGCCCTATTTCGGCATCACCCAGGACAAGAAGTACTACCGCTACGCGGAGTCGGCCGAGGGGCCGATCGTGCAGCGCTTCGCGGCGCTGGCGAACGAGCTGGGGATCGTGATGGTGCTCCCCATCTACGAGGAGGCCGAGACCGGCGTGTACTACAACACCTCGGTGCTCGTCGACGCCGACGGCACGATCCTCGGCAAGTACCGCAAGCACCACCTGCCGCATCTCGACCGGTTCTGGGAGAAGTTCTACTTCCGTCCGGGCAACCTCGGCTACCCGGTGTTCGAGACCGCCGTGGGCCGCGTGGGCATGTACATCTGCTACGACCGCCACTTCCCCGAGGGGTGGCGCGAGCTCGGCCTGGGCGACGCGCACATGGTCTTCAACCCCAACGCCACCAAACCCGGCCTGTCGAACCGGCTGTGGGAGATCGAGGGGCCGGCGGCTGCGGTGGCGAACGGCTACTTCGTGCTGCAGCCCAACCGGGTCGGCCGCGAGGACAACGAGTACGGCGAGCTCGCGGTCGACTTCTACGGCACGAGCCAGGTGATCGACCCGCGCGGCAACTTCGTCGGCGAGCGCGGCTCGGGCGAGGGCGAGGAGCTGCTGGTGCGCGACCTCGACCTGGACATGGTGCGCGAGATGCGCGACGACTGGCAGTTCTACCGGGACCGCCGCCCCGACTCGTACACGACGATCGCGAAACCGTGACCACTACCCCGCTCGTCGAGCGAGCGAAGCAAGACGAAACGGTCCAGCAGCCTGCAGGCTTTTCGTCTCGTCGCTTCGCTCCTTGCTCAACGACCGAGATCGGAGGCATCTCAGAATGACCACCACACTCATCACGGGCGGCACCGTCGTCTCGGCCACGGGACGAGGCGACGCAGACGTGCTCATCGACGGCGAGACGATCGCCGCGGTGCTCGCACCCGGCTCGCAGCTGCTCGGCACGGATGTCGCGGCATCCGTCGATACCGTCATCGACGCCACGGGGAAGTACGTCATCCCCGGCGGCATCGATGCGCACACCCACATGGAGCTGCCCTTCGGCGGCACCAACGCGTCCGACACGTTCGAGACCGGCACGCGCGCGGCCGCCTGGGGCGGCACGACGTCGATCATCGACTTCGCGGTGCAGCGCTACGGGGAGCGGGTGCAGGACGGCCTGGCCGCGTGGCACGAGAAGGCGGCCGGCAACTGCGCCATCGACTACGGCTTCCACCAGATCATCGGCGGCGTCGACGACGACTCACTCGCCGCGATGCGGGGGCTCGTCGACGAGGGCATCACCAGTTTCAAGCTCTTCATGGCCTACCCCGGCGTCTTCTACTCCGACGACGCGCAGGTGCTCAAGGCGATGCAGGTCTCGCAGGAGACCGGCATGCTCACGATGATGCATGCCGAGAACGGGCCGGCGATCGACGTGCTCGCGGCGCAGCTGGCGGATGCCGGCAAGAAGGCGCCGTACTACCACGGCATCGCCCGCGCGTGGCAGATGGAGGAGGAGGCCACCCACCGCGCCATCATGCTCGCCAACCTCACCGGCGCACCGCTGTACGTCGTGCACGTGAGCGCGAAGCAGGCGGTGGACCAGCTCGCGTGGGCACGCGACCAGGGGTGGAACGTGTTCGGCGAGACCTGCCCCCAGTACCTGTACCTGTCGCTCGAGGAGCAGCTGGGCGCGTTCAGCCAGGAGTGGGGCCAGTTCGAAGGTGCGAAGTGGGTGTGCTCGACGCCGCTGCGCAGCCGCAAAGAAGGCCATCAGCACCACATGTGGCAGGCCTTGCGCACCAACGACATCCAGATGGTGTCGACGGACCACTGTCCGTTCTGCATGAAGGGTCAGAAGGACCTGGGGCTTCAGGATTTCCGCGCGATCCCCAATGGCATCGGCTCGATCGAGCATCGGATGGACCTGATGTACCAGGGCGTGGTGACGGGCAAGATCACGCTCGAGCGCTGGGTCGAGCTGACCTCGACCACGCCGGCGCGCATGTTCGGGCTGTACGGCAGGAAGGGCGTCATCCAGCCGGGCGCCGATGGCGACGTCGTCGTCTACGACCCGAACGGCCACACCACGATCTCGGCCGCGTCGCACCACATGAACATGGACCACTCCGCGTGGGAGGGGTTCGAGATCGACGGCCACGTCGACACCGTCCTCTCACGGGGCAAGGTCATCGTGGATGGCGGGGAGTATCTCGGGCGGCCCGGCGACGGGCGGTTCCTCAAGCGCGGTCTCTCGCAGTACCTCATCTGACATGGCGCGTTTCGTCTCGCTTCGCTCGCTCAACGACCGGAACTCCCGGGCGCTGCTGTCGCTCAACGACCGGCATCTCCCGGTCGTTGAGCGAGCGAGGAACGAGCGAGACGAAACGTCGCGGACCTAGGAGCAAACCCATGGATTTCGGGGTCGTCCTGCAGACCAATCCACCCGCCGCACGGGTGGTCCAGCTCGCGCAGCTCGCCGAAGCGCACGGGTTCAGTCACGTGTGGACGTTCGACTCCCACCTCCTGTGGGAGGAGCCCTACGTCATCCACTCGGCGATCCTCGCCGAGACGAAGCGGGTCACGGTGGGCCCGTTCGTCACGAACCCTGCCACGCGGGATTGGACGGTCACGGCATCCGTCTTCGCGACCCTCAACGAGATGTACGGCAACCGCACGATCTGCGGCATCGGGCGCGGCGACTCGGCGGTCCGCGTGACCAACGGGTCGCCGGTGACGATGGCCGAGCTGCGCGAGTCGATCCATGTGATCCGGGAACTGGCCAACTCGCGGTCGGTGCAGTACAAGGGCGCCACCCTGCGGTTCCCGTGGAGCCGCGGATCGCGGCTGGACCTCTGGGTCGCGGCGTACGGCCCGATGGCGCTGAAGGTGGCCGGTGAAGTGGGCGACGGGTTCATCCTGCAGCTGGCAGACGTGGACATCGCCGCGTGGATGATCCGCACGGTGAAGGATGCCGCGGCCGCCGCCGGCCGCGACCCGGAGTCGCTCGCGTTCTGCGTGGCGGCGCCGATGTACATCGGGGAGGACCGGCAGCACATGCGCGACCAGTGCCGCTGGTTCGGCGGGATGGTCGGCAACCACGTCGCCGACATCGTCGCGAAGTACGGCCACCACGGCGCCATCCCCGACGCCCTCTCGGACTACATCGCCGGGCGCACCGGCTACGACTACAACACGCACGGCCGGGCCGAGAACGACCACGTCGACTTCGTTCCCGACGAGATCGTCGACCGCTTCTGCGTCCTCGGCTCCGCCGCGGATCACATCGCCAAGCTCGAGCAGCTGCGCGAACTGGGGGTGACGCAGTTCGCCGGGTACCTCCAGCACGACAGCAAGGAGGAGACGCTCCGCGTCTACGGCGAGACGGTGATCCCGGCACTGCAGACGCACCTCACGGCCAAGTCGTGAACGCCCGCCCTTGACCGTCGGCCGGAGAACGGGAAACGTGGCGGCATGACCGAAGATCTCGACGCCGTCGCGAAAGAGCTCGACAGCGCCCACGTGTTCCACTCCTGGTCAGCGCAAGCTGGGCTGGACCTCCCCGTCATCGCCGGCGGCTCCGGCACCGTGGTGTGGGATCACGCCGGCAACCGCATGCTCGACTTCTCCAGCCAGCTGGTCAACGTGAACATCGGGCATCAGCATCCCGCCGTCGTCGCCGCGATCCGCGAGCAAGCCGAAAGACTCGCCACGGTCGGCCCGGCCACGGCGAACCTCCACCGCGGGCGGGCCGCCGAACGGATCCTCGGCAAGGCACCGGACGGCTTCGCCAAGGTGTTCTTCACGAACGGCGGCGCGGACGCGATCGAGAACGCGATCCGCATGGCGCGTCTGCACACCGGCCGCGACACGGTGCTGTCGACGTACCGCTCGTACCACGGCAACACCGGTGCCGCCATTGTGGCCACCGGGGACTGGCGACGGATGCCGAACCAGTTCGCCCGCGGGCACGTGCACTTCTTCGGGCCGTTCCTGTATCGCACGGAGTTCTGGGCGACGACGCCCGAGGAGGAGTGCGAGCGCGCGCTGCACCACTTGGAGCGGGTCATCCAGTCGGAGGGGCCGTCGACGATCGCGGCGCTCCTCCTGGAGTCGGTGCCGGGCACCGCCGGGGTGCTGGTGCCGCCGCCGGGCTATCTCGCGGGCGTGCGGGCGCTGGCTGACAAGTACGGCATCGTGCTGATCCTCGACGAGGTGATGGCAGGCTTCGGTCGCACCGGCCGGTGGTTCGCCTTCCAGGGCCACGACGTCTTACCCGACCTCATCACCTTCGCGAAGGGCGTGAACTCCGGGTACGTCCCGGTGGGCGGAGTGATCATCTCGGAGCAGATCTCCGCGACGTTCGACGAGCGCGTGTTCCCCGGCGGACTGACGTATTCGGGTCACCCGCTGGCTGCGGCATCCATCGTCGCGGCGATCGGGGCGATGGAGTCGGAGGGGATCGTCGAGAACGCCCGGCGCGTGGGCGAAGAGGCGATCGGCCCGGGCCTCGGGGAGCTCGCCGCGCGGCACCCGGTCATCGGCGAGGTGCGGGGAGAAGGGGTCTTCTGGGCGCTGGACCTCGTCGCCGACCGCGACACCCGCGAGCCGGTCGGCGCGGACGTCGTCGCGCGGCTCAAGAAGGAGTTGACCTCCCGAGGGCTGCTGCCGTTCACCGCCGAGAACCGCATCCACGTGGTGCCACCGTGCGTCGTCACCGACGGGGAGGTGCACGAGGCGATGGCGATCTACGATGAAGCCCTGACGAGCGTCGAAGCAGACCTCGCGTGACACGTGCACACCCTCTCACGAGGAGGGTTCCGAAGGAGGAACACGATGACTGACACCCTGCCGCGCACCGAGACGGCGGTTCTGGACCACTGGATGAACGGGGCGCCGTGGGCCGGCGCATCCGACCGCACCGGTCAGGTCTTCAATCCCGCGCTGGGAACGGTGCAGAAGGAGGTGCGCTACGCCACGCGGGAAGACGTCGGCGCGGTGGTGGATGCCGCGAGCGCAGCGTGGGCGCAGTGGCGCGACGCGTCGGTCGCCAAGCGCCAGGCGGTGCTCTTCTCGTTCCGCGAGCTGCTGAACGCGCGCAAGGAGGAGCTGGCCGAGATCCTCACCGCCGAGCACGGCAAGGTGCTCGCCGACGCGCGCGGCGAGATCGCCCGCGGCATGGAGGTGGTGGAGTTCGCGTGCGGCGTCGGGCACCTCACGAAAGGCGCGTACTCCGAGAACGTCTCCACCGATGTCGACGTCTACACGCTGCGTCAGCCGCTGGGCGTCGTCGGCATCATCAGCCCGTTCAACTTCCCGGCGATGGTGCCGCTGTGGTTCTTCTCGATCGCGCTGGCGGCCGGCAACGCCGTCGTGCTGAAGCCGTCCGAGAAGGACCCGAGCGCCGCCAACTGGCTCGCGGGTCTGCTCACCGAGGCGGGGCTTCCCGACGGTGTGTTCAACGTGGTCCACGGCGACAAGGAGGCGGTCGACGCGCTGCTGGAGCACCCCGACGTGCGGGCGATCTCCTTCGTCGGCTCGACACCCATCGCCAAGTATGTCTACGAGACGGCGACCGCCCACGGCAAGCGCGTCCAGGCCCTCGGCGGTGCGAAGAACCACATGCTGGTGCTGCCCGACGCCGACCTCGACCTCGCCGCGGACGCCGCCGTGAACGCCGGCTTCGGATCAGCGGGCGAGCGCTGCATGGCGATCTCGGTCGTGCTGGCGGTCGACGCCATCGCCGACGCGTTCGTGGCCAAGGTCGCCGAGCGCATGGCGGGCCTGCGGGTGGGCGATGGCACGCGAGGCTGCGACATGGGTCCGCTCATCACCGGCCAGCACCGCGACAAGGTGGCCTCGTACATCGACGTCGCAGGCTCGGACGGCGCCACCGTGGTCGTCGACGGCAGGGAGGTGGACGTCGACGGCGACGCCAACGGCTTCTGGCTCGGCCCGACTCTCATCGACAACGTGCCGACCGAATCGACGGTGTACACCGACGAGATCTTCGGGCCGGTGCTGTCGGTGGTGCGGGTGGACGGCTACGAGGAGGGCCTGGGCATCATCAACGCGAGCCGATACGGCAACGGCACCGCGATCTTCACCAACGACGGCGGTGCGGCACGCCGCTTCCAGCGCGAGGCGACGGTGGGCATGATCGGGATCAACGTGCCGATCCCGGTGCCGGTGGCCTACCACTCGTTCGGCGGCTGGAAGGCATCGCTGTTCGGCGATGCGAAGGCGTACGGCCCCCACGGGTTCGACTTCTTCACGGCGGAGAAGGCGGTCACCTCCCGCTGGCTCGATCCCTCGCACGGGGGCATCAACCTGGGCTTCCCGCAGCACGACTGAACCCGCCTCGCGGGGTGGGACCCGCGCCCGGTGCGCCCTCCCGCCCCGCGCGTCGGCTCCGCGGAGGGCCGCCCGACCGGTCGCCTCAGGACGCGCCCTGGGGTGCGAAGACCGTCACGGCGCGCGGGATCACCGAGCAGCGCAGGCGGAAGCCGCCGTCAGCTTGCTGTTCGAGCTCCCCGTCGTGTACGTATACCGACGGATGCCCGTCCTCGATGCGCACCGTCATCTCGAACTCCTGCACGACGAGCCGCTCGACGTCGGTGCGAGGCGGCATCAACCGCAATGCCCGAAGCACGGCCGCGGTGCGCCGCCCGAAGGCGAGGGACGCCATCGCGCGCACCCGGGAGCCGCGCGCGTGATGGATCCGCACGTCGAGCGTGGGATCTTCCAGCGACTCCCGCTGCATCGTCGCCACACGTTCCGGATCGTTGCGACCGACTCCGATGAAGACCGACCACACCCGCGCCCGCCGGCCCTCCCGCACGATCGTCAAGGACTCGGCCGTGCGCAGCGTCCGCCACGCCGCGACGACGCCGCCGAGCCACTTCCCCAGCCGCGCGCGACGACGCTCCCGCTCCTCGATCAGCTCCGGATACGCGCCGACCGAGACCGCGTTGAGCGCCAGCACGGGCGCTTCACCATCCGCCTGGGCTTCGATCGCGCTGACCTCGACGGTGGTGCCCCGCTCGAAGGCGTCGATCGCCGTGTCGACGTCGGTGAGTCCGGCCGAGCGCGCGAAGTGGTTGAACGTGCCCCCCGGGATCACCAGCAGCGGCAGGTCGTACTCCCGCGCCAGCGCCGCCATGCGGGAGACCGAGCCGTCACCGCCGTACACGCCGAGCACCCGAGGCGGGGCATCCGATGCCATCGCCGCCCGCACCACCGCGGCCAGGTCCTCACCGTCGGCGAGCTCGTGGATCACCGCCGCGGGCAGTCGCTCCGCGAAGACCGGGGCAGGATCCGCCCGCACGACCGCGGTCCCCGACGCCGCGTTGCGGACGATGAGCACGCCGCGTCCGCGCGCGTCGCCAGGCGGAGGTGGCGCCGACTCCATGCGTTGAGACTACCGGCACGCACGCGGCATCCCGCCGTCGAGGCGCCCCACGCTCCCGGTGAACCGCGGGCCCTTGTATCTGACCCAGGTGCGTGGGACTCTCCCCCGTGAACCCCCGAAGGTGAGGAGCCCGTGATGAACGATCCGCGGCACGACCCGTCACACATCGATCCGGCCATGCTGGCCCTCCCTGCGGACCAGGTGACACCCGCCCACGACACCCGCCATATCGAAGAGGCATTGCGTGCCAGCGGCCTGGAGTCCGAGATCGCTGAGTCGCTGCCGGTCCGCGGGGGCGGCGTCGGCGGCTTCTGGGGCGAGTGGGAGGATGCCGCGTGGCGGGGCCCCTTCGGCCGCAGACCGCGGTTGGACATCGCCGACAGCATCCGCTGGCCGGCCTCGCTCTACATCCCGCGTGGGGCGGACTACCGCGACTACTGGCTGACCGCACCGCCGGATCGCCAGCGCTACGCTCTCGCGTGGCCGGCGATCGGCAACGGCGTCCGCCCCGACTGGGCGTCGGCCGACAGCGGCGAGCTGTTCGCCTACACGATCGTGCCGTGGACCGACCCGGGTGCCGACACGCGGTCGGAGGCCGGGATCGGCGTGGTGTACTCGCCGACCTTCACGCTCGGCACCGTCGACTTCGAGCCGATGGTGAACGTGAAGGACGGCATCCTCGCGTCGGTCCTGGAGTACTTCCCCACCCTGTCGGCCGGCAGTGTCACCCTCACCGCGAGCGTCGTGCTCGCCGCGTGGCAGGTGATCCCCGGCGGGTACGACCTGCTCGACTACGCGAGCATGCCGATCGCACGGATCACGCGCGACCAGAGCTACGGTCCCGAGCGGGCGAAGCTGCCCGGGTCGCTCTACACGCCGCGCACGTTCCGCAAGCGCTTCCTCGTGCAGAAGGGACGCGAGTACCTCTTCGGCGCGGTCGGTCGGGTACAGGCGAGTTCGACGCTCACCGCGAGCGACGGGCGCCCGCTCACCGGCGCCGACGGAACGAACTTCAAGGTCTACGCGTGGATCACGCTCGGCATTCCGTACATGACCATCGAGACGGCCCAGATCCACCTGCCCTAGGCGGGCAGGACCGGGCGGTTCTCGTAGAACGTCTGGAGCACGACCGTGGTGCGGGTGTTCACCGAGGCGGCGGAGCGGATGTCGCGGATCAAGGCCTCGAGGCGCCGAGGCGAGGCGACCCGGACAAGCAGCATGTAACTCGCGTCCCCCGCGATGGAGTGGCAGGCCTCGATCTCGTCGAGGTGCTCGAGCAGCTCCGGCGCGTTGTCGGGCTGCCCGGGGTCGAGCGGCGTGATCTCGATGAACGCGGCGAGCGGCTTGCCGACCGCCTCCGGGTCGACAACCGCGCGGTAGCCGGTGATGACGCCGCGGGACTCCAGGCGCCGCAGGCGTGTCTGCACCGCCGAGACCGACAGGCCGACCGCGGCGGACAGCTCCGACAGCGTCGCACGCGCATGGCGCGACACCTCGCTGACGATCATCGCGTCGATCGCATCATCCAGGGCCGGCATGGCCCCACTCTATCGCCGCGCAGGAAAATTTCCTGCCATCCCACACGGGTGGGGGAAATTCTCTAGAATCTGAGCCCGAGGACTCGAAGATCGGAGGTTCATGATGTCTCACACCACCCTTCACGGCACGAAGGCGATCGTCGGCGAACCCGAGGTCGTCGAGGACGGGCGCCTGGCCGAGACCAGCGACGCCTGGTCGCGTCTCAAGGTCGCGGCGAGCGCGATCCAGAGCCTCCAGGTTCACGACGGATCGATTCCGGATGCCGCCGCCCACGCCGAAGCCCGCGCGCGCGTCGCGGAGATCACGGCGAGCATCCGCGCCCTCTCCCCGGCCTTCCCGCACGACGCCGCCTACCTCTCCGCGTCGATCCGCGACTTCGAGCGCTGGGCGGACGAAGGGTTCGGCATCCCGGACTTCCTCGATTCGCTCGTCGCGTTCCAGCCGCAGCAGCACCGGGTCGACGGCATCCGTCATCTCGTCGTCTTCCCCATGTACACGCAGAACGGCTCCCCCGACCGCCGTGTGGAGGCGGTGCTCGTCGAGGTGATCTGGCCGGAGTTCATCGCGCAACTCGAAGCCGGCGACTACAGCAACAAGCTGTTCGTGTCGCTGCGGTTCATCGATTTCACGCCGGGCTACGACACCAACAGCGCGGTGCTGTTCCCTGAGACGGTGGCGATGCGAGAGATCCCCCCCTTCACGTGGGGCGCGATCTTCCAGGACCGCGAGGCCGCGCGCTATCGCCGCGTCGTGCGCGCGGCGGCCGAGATCACGAAGCTCGAGCTTCCGGCCGACGCCGCGCGCATGCTCGATGATCAAGAGCTCACCGAGAAGACCTTCGTGATGTGGGACATCATCCACGACCGCACCCACATGCGCGGCGACCTCCCGTTCGACCCCTTCATGATCAAGCAGCGGATGCCGTACTTCCTGTACTCGCTCGAGGAGCTGCGCTGCGATCTCACCGCCTTCCGCGAGTGCGTCGCGATCGAGAAGCGGCTGACGTCGCGCGTCGACGCCGGCGAGCAACTGGACGCCGCCGAGGCCGAGATGCTCGAGCACGCGAGGCTCGTGCAGTACGCCGTCCTCTTCGACCGGATCTTCCGGTTCGCGATCACCGGGTCGCGGGTGCGCAACTACGACGGACTCGGGGGCCAGCTGCTGTTCGCGTGGCTGCACCAGCGTGGCGTGCTGCACTGGACCGACACCGCGCTCGCGTTCGACTGGGACGAGGTACCGGCCGCCGTGGTGGCCCTGGGCGACGCGATCGACGAGCTGTACTGGCGTTCGATCGACCGCCCGAAGACGGCGCACTGGCTCGCGGCGTACGACCTGGTACGGAGCACGCTCACGCCTCATCCGGCCTCGCGGTGGGCGCGGGGTCTGCCGGACGAGATCCTCGCCGGTGCGCCCAAGGGCTACACCGACGCCGTCCTCGACGACGAGTTCCCGCTGTCGATGTTCTTCGAGGCGCTCGACAAGAAGATGAAGCCGGTCATCGAATCGACCGCCGGCATCACGGGACGTGATTCCTGACCCCGTCCGGCGCGCTCGTCGTGCGAGGGTAGGAGCATGACCGTCGCAGACAGGCTTGTCGTCATCGCGGGAGCGACCAGCGCCTCCGGACTCGCGGCGACGCGTGAGCTGTGGCGCGCGGGCGCGCGGGTGGTCGCCGTCGGGCACGATCCCGGCAAGCTCAAGGAGCTCCTGAATGCCGCCGACGCGGATGCCGGACCCATCGACGCCGGCGCGTCGGGGAGCCTGCGCACCGAGGTGTGCGATCTGACGGACGAGGCAGACGTCGGCGCGCTGGCCGCACGCATCCACGACGCAGAAGGAGCCGTCGACGGCGTGCTCCACCTCGTCGGCGCGTGGCGGGGCGGCGGCGGATTCGCCGGCCAGACCGATGAGGACTACCGGTTCCTCGCGCGCTCCCTCACCGCGCTGCGGCACGTCAGCCGTGCCTTCGACGCCGATCTGCGCGCCTCATCATCGGCCCGCACCGCGATCGTGTCATCCACGGCGGTCGCGCGGCCCCTTGCCGGCGGCGCGAACTACGCCGCGGTCAAGGCCGCGAGCGAGGCGTGGGCGCGCGCACAGGCACAGGGGTTCGCGAAGGCCGCTGAGGATTCCGGCGCGCCGCTGGCCGCGGCATCCGTCATCTTCCGGGTCAAGAGCCTCTCGGGACTGGAGGACGCGCTCGCGCAGCGCTTCGCGGGGCTGTGGCTCACCGACGCCGCCGAGCTCAACGACACCATCGTCGACCTCACCGACCCTTCGCTGTGACGCGCCGCCGCGGCGGCGGTCCGTTGCGTGCGAACTAGATTGGATGCTCGTGACCACGATCCACGACCCGAACCTCCGCGGCTTCGCCTCCGACAACTACTCCGGCATCCACCCCGAGGTGCTCGCCGCCATCGCGGCCGCCAACGACGGCCACCAGGTCTCGTACGGCGAGGACGTCTACACGGAGCGTCTGCAGGACGTCTTCGGCCGGCACTTCGGCGAGGGCGTCGAAGCGTACCCGGTGTTCAACGGCACGGGTGCGAACGTCGTGGGCCTCCAGTCCATGCTCCCGCGTTGGGGGGCGGTCGTCACGGCCGGGACCGCGCACATCAACGTCGACGAGGGCGGAGCGCCCGAGCGAGTCGCCGGCATCAAGCTGCTGACCGTGCCGACCGAGGACGGCAAGCTCACGCCCGAGCTCATCGACCGTGAGGCGTGGGGCTGGGGCGACGAGCACCGGGCACAGCCGCTCGTCGTGTCGATCACGCAGTCCACCGAGCTCGGAACCCTGTACACGGTCGACGAGGTCCGCGCGATCGCCGATCACGCGCACAGTCTGGGCATGAACGTCCACATGGACGGGTCGCGCATCTCCAACGCCGCCGCGTCGCTGGGCGTGCCCTTCCGGGCGTTCACACGCGACGCCGGCGTGGATGTGCTGAGCTTCGGAGGCACCAAGAACGGCGCGATGCTCGGCGAGGCCGTCGTGGTGCTGAACCCCGAGGCCTCACAAGGCCTGAAGTTCCTGCGCAAGCTCGACATGCAGCTCGCGTCAAAGATGCGCTTCGTCTCGGCGCAGCTGCTGGCGCTGCTGGAGGGCGACCTGTGGCTGCGGAACGCCTCGCACTCGAACGCGATGGCACAGCGCCTGCGCCGTGGCATCGAAGCGGGTCTGGCCGACGGTTCCATCAGGGGCGTCTCCTTCACGCAGCCGACGCAGGCCAACGGCGTCTTCGCGACCCTGCCCGACGGCGTCGCGGACCGCCTGCGTGCGTCGTTCCGCTTCTACGACTGGGATGCCGCGAAGAACGAGGTCCGCTGGATGTGCAGCTTCGACACGTCCGAGAACGACATCGACGCCTTCATCGCCGCGATCGCCCGGGAGACCTCCCCCGCTCGTTGACCCCCGCTCGTTGAGCGAGCGAAGCGAGACGAAACGCCCCCGCCGCACAACCCCGCGTTTCGTCTCGGTCGCTGCGCTCCCTCGCTCAACGACCGAACCCCATCAGCCCGACCCCCGGTCGTTGAGCGAGCGAAGCGAGACGAAACGCCCCGCACACCCCGCGCAACCCCACGTTTCGTCTCGGTCGCTGGCGCTCCCTCGCTCAACGACCGAGCCCGATCACTCCCACGTTTCGTCTCGGTCGCTGCGCTCCCCCGCTCGTTGACCGCCGGTCGTTGAGCGAGCGAAGCGAGACGAAACGCCCCGCCGCACACCCCGCGTTTCGTCTCGGTCGCTGCGCTCCCTCGCTCAACGACCGAGCCCCATCAGCCCCGCCGGTCGTTGAGCGAGCGAAGCGAGACGAAACGCCCCCCGCCGCACACCCCCGCGTTTCGACTCGGTCGCTGCGCTCCCTCGCTCGTTGACCCCCGGTCGTTGAGCGAGCGAAGCGAGACGAAACGCCCCCGGTCGCCGCACAACCCCGCGTTTCGCCTCGGTCGCTGCGCTCCCTCGCTCAACGACCGAGCCCGATCACTCCCGCGTTTCGACTCGGTCGCTGCGCTCCCTCGCTCAACGACGGGAGGCGATCAGGCGTCGTGCTGCTCGGACTCCTCGGGGTCTCCGTCCACCTCCGGAGCAGCATCCGTCTCCTCGTCGGCGTCGGTCTCGGCGGTCGCCCCGGCGAGGACGCCCTCGGGCCGGATCAGCTCCTTGACCTCGGCCATGAAGCTCATGAGCTGGTGCTGCTGCCACCGCAACTGACGCGTGCGGTCTTCGGCGTCGCGCAGCACGGACTGCGAGTGGGTGGTGACGAGCTCCAGGATGCGCTCGGCCTTCACGTGCGCCTGCTCGAGGTGCTCGCGGGCACGCAGCTGCGCGTCGGCCTCGATCTGCTGCGACTGGGCCCGCATCAGACGCTCGAAGTCCTCCGCCTTCGCCGACACGCGCTGGGCGTGCTCGAGCGACGCGGCGACCTGCTCGTTCGCGTCCTGCGTGATGCGCTCCGCGTGGGCGACCGCCTGATTGTGCAGCACGAGGAACTCCTGGTGCGCGTCGTCCTGACGGCGGGTGAGGGATGCCTCGAACTCCAGCGCGCGCAGCCGCAGCTCGCGCACCGCCTCCTCGGCCTCGGCCCGGTCGCGGGCCGTCTCACGGGCGACGGTCGAACGCAGCACCGCCGCGCCCTTCTCGGCCTCGGAGCGGATCGCCGCGGCCTCGCGCTCGGCCTGCGCCACCTTCTCGGCCGCATGCGCGGCCTCTCGCTCGATGCGCGCCTGGTGGGCGGTCAGCTCGGTGTCGATCTTGAGCCGCACCTGCTGGGCCTCGTGCTGCGCCTGCGAGACGATGTCGTCGGCCTCAGCCTGGGCGGCCGTCCGGCGGTTCGCGATCTCCTCGCGGGCTGCCTCGAGCAGCCGGTCGCCCTGGATCGTCGCGTTGCGGATGAGCAGGCTCGCCTGGTCTTCGGCGACCCGGAGCACCTCCTCGAACTGCTGGCGGTTGGGCGTCTCCGTGGTCGCGCCGACGAGCTCGTCGCTCAGCGCCTGAACCCGCTGCTCGGCATCGGCGATCTTGGCGTTGGCAAGCTCCAGCTCGGCCTGCAGACGCTGGACGAGCTCGCTCTCTTCCTCGCGTTCGGCGGCCGCCTCCACCGCGACGCGTTCGACTTCTGCCCGACGGACGTCCTCCGCTTCGGCCAGCGCCGCCTCCAGACGGTCGATCTCGTCCTGGCGAGCCGCCAGTGCGGCATCCAGCTCCGCCTCACGGGCAGCGACAGCCTCGTCGATCTCCGCCTGGCGTCGGTCGGTCAGCGCCTTCAGGTCCGCTTCGAGGCGCTCCACCTTCGCCCGGCTCTGCGCGACGGCGGCACCGGCACGCCGCTGCTGCTGCTTCAGCTGAGTGACCTCGTCGGTCGCGGCGCGTACACGCGCATCGAGGCCCGCGATCGCGGCGTGCACCTCTTCCTTGTCGTAGCCGCGGAAGGTGGTCGTGAAATCGGGCGTCGCCGTGGCCGGCGAGGACTCTCCGATGAGATCCTCGAAGGGCGACGGATCTTCCTGGCCGGGGTTTCCGGGGCTCACGGCCTGCTCGGACATGTCGGGTCTCCGATTCTGGTCGCGCGTCGCGAGGGTTCCCGGCGACGACACGGGGAGCGCAGGGGCTACTGCGCGGGGGTAGCTGAACAATACCTCCCGCGGGTGAACCGACGAAACGTCAGCGTCCGGCCAGCCACTCCCGGTAGGCGTCGAACGTGAACGGGCGGCCGAGGAAGGCCTCGACGAGGTCCTTCGCGTCGCGCGAACCGCCCCGTTCGAGCACCTCGGTGCGGTAGCGGTGCGCCGCCTCGGCATCCATCAGTCCCCCGCCGAAGCCGCTCAGCAGGTCGCGGGCGATCACGAGGCTCCACTGGTACGTGTAGTAGCACGCGCCGTAGCCGGTGAGGTGCCCGAAGCCGGCGTACGAGTGCAGGCCGGGCAGCGGCTGCACCGGGCTCGTCGCGGAGTAGATCCGCTCGGTCTCGGCCTGCAGATCCGCCGGGCGGTCGACGTGCAGACGGTACGAGACGTTGGCGTGCCCGAGCTGACGCCGCACCTCCAGCGCGCGCCCGAACGCATCGGCGGTGCGCATGCGCGCGACGAGGTCGGCGGGGATGGGCGCGCCCTCGGCGTTGCGGCTGAACGAGGCGAGCACTTCGGCATCCCACGCCCACTCCTCGAGCAGCTGGCTGGGCGCCTCGACGAAGTCCCACTCCGTCGACACGCCGCTGAAGCGGGCGAACCGCTGCCGGCCGCCGAGGATGTCGTGCACCAGGTGGCCGAACTCGTGGAAGAACGTCACGACTTCGTCGTGCTCCAGCAGTCCGCGCGAGAAGTTGCACAGCAGCGCCGCCTCCGGCAGGACCCGGCCGGCGACACCCGGCGCCAGCGGGAAGCACGCGGCGTGGTTGAACTTGCCCTCACGCGGATGCAGGTCGAGATGGATGCGCCCGAGGCGGTCGCCGGCCCGCACCACGTCGAACGTCCGGACGTCCTCGTGCCAGGCGGGAACGTCCACGGGCACATACTCGACGTTCAGCAGCCGGCCGGTGACCTCGAGCACGCCGGCTGTGACGCTCTCGAACGGGAAGTACGAGCGCACCTGCTGCGCATCGACGTCGTACTGCTCGCGCTTGATCGCCCCCAGCAGATACCAGAAGTCGGCGATGAGCACCCGGTCGGCCTCGGGCACATCACGTTGCAGACGCTCCAGCAGGAGCGGGTACTCCGACTCCGCGGCAGCGCGGGATGCGGCATCCAGCCTCTCCAGGAAGACCGGGACCTCGGCGCCCGACCCGATCATGCGGGTCTCGGTCTCGTAATCGGCCCAGTCTGAGTACCCGAGCAGCCGCGCGCGCTCGGCTCGCACGTCGAGCAGCTCTGCCAGGATGGGGTCGTTGTCGGGCCATGCGAGATCGTTGTAGGCGCTGACCAGGGCGATCCGCGTCGCTCGGTCGACGGCGTAGTCGCGGACGGGCATCAGATCGGGATAGTCCGTCGTCAGCGTCACCCGCCCGTTCTCGTCGGCCGGGTGTGCGTCGATGAAGTCCTGCGGCATTCCCGCAAGCCCCTCCACCGGCACGGTGATCTCGCGGCGACCATCGCGGATGTTGCGCGAGAACGCCAGCGAGAGCTCGGTGTCGCGATCCGCCAGCTGACGCGCGCGCTCGCGGTCGGCGTCGTCCAGCTCCACGCCACCGCGTCGGAAGTCGCGCAGCAGATGCGCAAGCAGCCGGGCCTCGTCGTCGTCCAGGCCCTCGGCCGACGCGTGCGCGAAGGCATCCCACAGCCCCCGATCGAGCAGCCGCGACGCCGACAGCGACTCGACGGCCTGCACCTGCGCCTCGGCGATCTCGCGCACCGCCGCGTCCGGGTGTGCCTCGCTCAGCACGTAGGCCTCGCTGAGCGCTTCGGACAGGGCGATATCGGCGTCGTTCCACAGCTCCAGCCGTTCCCGCGTCGAGAGAGTCTGCTCGCGCTTCAGGCGGCCATCGATCTCGCGCACGCACTGGATGCGCGCCGTGGGGCGGTCGGCGGCGAAGGCCGGCCAGGCGGTCGAGTCGTCAGGAAACGGCAGCGGTTCGAGGGTCACTCTGCGAGCCTAGGTGCACCGACGGCGGCGGCGAGGAAGGTGACGCGAGGCTCGGCCGAACTCACCGCAGCGCGCCGACGCTCGCCAGCGCCAGCCGCACGAGGGTGCCACGTCCGCCCTCCATCTCCGCGGAGAGAGCATCGGATGCCGCTTCCTCCGGCGTCAGCCA
Organism: Microbacterium timonense; assembly: GCF_900292075.1. GTDB lineage: Bacteria > Actinomycetota > Actinomycetes > Actinomycetales > Microbacteriaceae > Microbacterium > Microbacterium timonense. The sequence goes on along the minus strand of NZ_OLMV01000006.1, from coordinate 70,763 downwards.
CGTCACCTCGAGCGCGTCCTGGCGAGGCTCGCACGTCCCGGTGACCGGCACGACGAACGCGAGCGACACCGCATGCTGCCGGTCGTCGTGGAAGGCGCTGACGCCCGGCAGCGGAAAGTACTCAGCGACGGTGAACGGCACCGGCTGCGGAGGCAGAAGCGGGAACGCCATGGGCCCGAGGTCGTTCTCGAGGTGGCGGAAGAGCGCATCGCGCACGGTCTCGCCGTAGCGCACGCGGCCGGAGACGATGGTCCGGGTGATCTCGCCCAGGGGCGTGGCCCGCAGCAGGATCCCCACCGCGGTGACCTGCCCCATCCCGTCGGTGCGCACGGGGATGCCTTCGACGTAGAGCATCGGCAGGCGCCGGCGCGCCTCCTCCAGCTCGATGTCGCTGAGCCAGGCGGGGTTCGAGACGTTCCCGGCGGGCGGGCCGAACGGCTCGTCGCCTGCAGGCTCGGGGTCGGGAGTGCGCACGGACATGCCTCCTGTATACCCCGCAGCCTCCCCGACTGCCGAGCCCCGTCGCTCGTGTCGGCGCTCCGGGTCGGGTCGATCGGCTGTCGGCCCGATCGCTTGTCGGCTCTGCGTGCGAGGATGAGCTCATGCCGGATGCGCTGGTGATCGATGCGGATGCCGTGCTGTGGTCCGCCGAACGCACGGCCCTCGCCGGCAGGCATCTCCTCCTGCTCCTCCACGGCTACGGCGCGGACGAGCACGACCTCTACCCGCTGCGCGCCTATCTTCCCGAGAGCTTCATCGTGGCAAGCCTCGCGGCGCCGCTCACGCCGCCGTGGCCGGCACCCGGGCGGTCGTGGTATCCGATCGACGGCCTGGACGGACGCGACGCGTCGCACGTCACGCGGGCGGCACAGGCAGTGATCGACTGGGTCGACGCACACGCGCCGGAGGCGGCATCCGTCGGACTCCTCGGCTTCTCGCAGGGCGGTGCGGTCTCGGTGCAGGCGCTGCGCCTGGACCCCGAGCGGTTCGCCTTCGCCGTGAACCTGTCGGGCTACGTCACGCCCGGCGAGCTGCCGAGCGATGCCGAGCTCGCCGAACGCCGACCGCCCGTGTTCTGGGGGCGAGGAACCAACGACGACGTCATCCCGGGCTTCCTCGTCGAGTACACGACGCAGTGGCTTCCGGAGAAAGTCGAGCTCAGCGGTCGCGTGTACCCGGGCCTCACGCACAGCATCTCGGAACAGGAACTCGTCGACGTGCGCGCGTTCCTCGACAAGCAGCTCGGAGCTCTCGACGCCGCCACCTGACGTTGCTGTCTCAGGGGGTGAGCGAGCCCGCGAGGGCTGCGGCGACCTCGCCGACGCCTAGACCGAGCTCGGCGGGAACTCCGGTGAGGCGCACGACGTTGACGCCGTCGCTCATCTCCCACCCCTGTCCGACGCTTCCATCGTTGCGCACGCCCTCTTCCGTCGGGCCGCCGACCCAAGGTGCGGGCAGGGCGCCCGACGCGCTGGACGGATCGAATCCCCAAGCCGCGCCGGCGTAGCCCCACGCTTCGATGTACTGACCGGAGGCGTCCACGAACCGGCACACCCACATCCGGGCGGCTTTGTCGGCGACCAGACCGGCTGTTAGCGGCGGATCGATGTACACGCCCCAGTCCTCGCCGACGAAGGTGCGACTCAGCGCTGGGCCCAGGGCTCCTCCGAGAGCGCTGCAATCGACATCGAGCCAGCCCGTGCGGTCCCTCACCCACCCGCCGTCCGCATCGACGTTGGCGATGGCGACCGGAGCGACCTGCTCCGCAATCCGAACAGCCTCATCGTGCAGGGACCCCTCGAACTCAGCGCCTTGCGGCGGGTTGATCGTCGTGATGACGACGAAGCCGTCCTGCTCGGTGATCACAGAGCAGTACCAATCGCACGCCGGATTCGCGCGCCAGTCGTCGACGGTCGCGAGGTCGACCTCCGAGAGACTGTCGGCGGTGAAGACTGCGACGTGCAGGACGTCGACGCCGTCTGACCACCACATACAACTAAGTCCTCCGGCGCCAGCGAACGCGTCATATCCCCCACCAGCGGGCGCGCGATCCAGTTCCACGGCTCGCCCGGTGGCCTTCGCGACCACGTCGAGGGGAAGGATCTGCTCGCACTCACCGTCCGCCAGGACGGGGGGTTTCGCCCCCGGAGCCACCATGAGCGTCTCGGACGTGGTGGTGGGTGCCGGTTGCGTCGCGGTCACCTCCGGGTCCGGCGTCTCTACAGCGGGCCGGGCGGCCGACACACACGATGCGAGGACTCCCGTGAGCGCGACCAGCAAAGCGACCGCGACGGCGGATTGGGGGGCCATCGGTTCCCTTCGATCTTCTGATTGGGCTGGTGGTGAGAAACATAACCGGCCGCGACAGCCTGCGTCTCGCGCATCAGTCACCGTTACCGAACTGACACGAGAGCAGGGTCGCGGCTCGCCTGGCCATCTCTTCGCGCGTCCGCTATGGTGGCGTACGGCCTTTGTCCCCTCGGTGAGGAAATCCATTGAAGCTGATCGACGCGTCCGCGCTGTAATCGCGCTGCCGTCGTTCTGACGTGCCAGCGCCCCGAAGATTCGCGCTGCACGTCGATCCCCGCTTCCCGCCGCTCCCGGCCTTCTCGCGTCCCGGAGCCCCGGGTATCAGCGGTCCTCGGTGTCAGCGCACGACTGACACAGGAGGCCTCATGCCCGCACACACCCTCACCCCTGCCATCGTCCTGGACCGCGTCTCGCTCACGTGGGCCGACGGCTCCGTCGCACTGTCGGATGTCTCGGGCTCGTTCGGCTCTGGCCGCACGGGCCTGGTCGGCCGCAACGGCGCCGGCAAGTCCACGCTGCTGCGCCTGGTCGCCGGAGAGCTCACCGCGTCGTCCGGGCACATCACCCGCACGGCCGAGGCCACGTACCTGCCGCAGCGGCTGACGCTCGACGTGAACCGGCCCGTGGCCGACCTGCTCGGTGTCGGCGACACGCTGCGAGCGCTGCGCGCCATCGAGTCCGGGGACCCCGACCCGCGTCACTTCGACGCCGTCGGGGCCGACTGGGACATCGAAGCCCGGGCGCACGCCGCGCTCGCCGAGGCCGGACTCGCCCCTGACATGCTGGACCGCAGCGTCGGCCAGCTGTCGGGAGGCGAGGCCGTGCTCACCGCCATCGCCGGCATCCGCCTGCGCGGAGCGCCCATCGCGCTGCTGGACGAGCCCACCAACAACCTCGACCGGGAAGCGCGTGCGCGTCTTCACGACATGGTCCGCGGCTGGCGCGGTGCGCTCGTCGTGGTCAGTCACGACACGGCGCTGCTCGAACTGATGGACGACACGGCTGAGCTGTACGCCAACGAGCTGTCGGTGTTCGGCGGGCCGTACTCCGAATGGCGTGCGTGGCTGGATGCCGAGCAGGGCGCGGCCCGCGACGCGGAGCGCGCGGCCAAACAGGCGGTCAAGCGCGAAAAGCGACAGCGCATCGAGGCCGAGACGACGATCGCCCGACGGCAGCAGATGGGCCAGAAGGCGTTCGACGAGAAGCGCGAGCCGAAGATCATCATGAACGGGAGGAAGCGGGCAGCCCAGGTCTCGGCCGGCAAGCTGCGCGGCGAGAAGGCCGATCGCGAGGCATCCGCTCGCGAGGCCCTCGACGCCGCAGAGCGGCGCGTGCGCGACGACGACATCGTGAAGATCGACCTGCCCGACCCCGGCGTGCCGGCCGGCCGGCGCATCGCGACGCTGGGCGACGGCGAGCGCTCGTGGATCATCCAGGGGCCCGAGCGCGTGGCCCTGATCGGCCCGAACGGAGTCGGAAAGACGACGCTGCTGGAGACGCTGATCGGGCCGGCGGTGAAACGGACGGGATATTTCGAGGGCTCAAGCGCTTCCGAGGGCGAATCGGGCCGATTCAGCCCGCCGCTTTCACACCTCGCGCTCCACACCGACCGCGTCGGATACCTGCCGCAGCGTGTGGACGGGCTCGACGACGGCGGCTCAGTGCTCGAGAACGTGGCGCCGTCCGCGCCGAACGTGACGATGGTGGAGCTGCGGAACCAGCTCGCACGGTTCCTCATCCGAGGAGCAGCGGTCGAGCGCCCGGTCGGCACGCTGTCGGGCGGGGAGCGGTTCCGCGTGGCCCTCGCCCGCCTGATGCTGGCCGACCCGCCGCCGCAGCTGCTGGTGTTCGACGAACCGACGAACAACCTCGACCTGGACACGGTCGACCAGCTCGTCGCCGCCCTGGCCGCGTACCGCGGCGCGGTGCTGGTCGTCAGCCACGACGACGCGTTCCTGGAGCGCATCGGCGTGGATCTGACGCTCGAGCTGAACCGCGACGGGCACCTCACCGAGCGGTGACAGCGCGGGCCGCGGCATCGGCGCAAGCGGATGCCGCGGCCCCCGCATCGATCCGGGGGTATGCCCCCGTGCGCGCGGGCCGCCGCTGCCGGAGGATGGAGTCATGAACGCACTGGTGAGACCTCAGCGAGGACGGTGGATCGCGGGCGTCTGCGCCGCCGTCGCCGACCGCTTCGGGTGGAACGTGACGCTGGTCCGCATCCTCACGGTGATCGCGGTCGTCTTCTTCGGCCTGTCGCTGTGGGCCTACATCCTGCTCTGGATCATCATCCCGTCCGAGCGCTGACTCCTGCCCCGGCACCGCCGCGGTGTCCAGCCCTGGCCCGATGTCGGCGATCGCGACGAAGATGGAGGGATGGGCGACGTCCTCGAACGGTTCGGTCCTGCCACGCAGGACTGGTTCCGCGGCGCCTTCCATGCCCCCACTGACGCGCAGAAGGGCGCGTGGGAGGCGATCTCGGCCGGCAAGCACGCCCTCGTGGTCGCGCCCACCGGTTCGGGCAAGACGCTGTCCGCCTTCCTCTGGGCCATCGATCGGGTCTTCCACGACAAGGCCGACGCCTCGCCGGTCGAGCAGTCGGGCAAGCGCAGGCGAGGGGATGCCGCCGCCCCTGCGACGCGGATCCTCTACATCTCACCCCTGAAGGCCCTCGGCGTCGACGTCGAGCGCAACCTCCGCTCACCCCTCGTGGGCATCGGCCAGTCCGCGCGTCGCCTCGGGTTCTCGGTGCCTGACGTCAGTGTGGGGGTCCGTTCCGGAGACACCCCCGCCGCCGATCGCCGCAAGCTCGTCCAGGCGCCTCCCGACATCCTCATCACCACGCCCGAGTCGCTGTACCTGATGCTGACCAGCCGCGCCGGCGAGACGCTGCGCGACGTGCACACGGTCATCGTCGACGAGGTGCACGCCGTCGCCGCGACCAAGCGCGGAGCCCACCTCGCGGTGAGCCTGGAGCGCCTGGACGCGCTGCGACGCTCGTTCACCGAGGACCCGGCCCAGTGGCGGCCCGCCCAGCGCATCGGTCTGTCGGCGACGGTGCGCCCGATCGACGAGGTGGCTCGCTTCCTCGGCGGTGCCGAGCCGGTCGAGATCGTGGCGCCACGGGCCACCAAGGCCTTCGACATGAAGGTCGTCGTGCCGATCGGCGACATGCTCAACCCGCCGCCGGCGCCCAGCGCGTACCCGTCCGACGACGCCGAATCCCGGTCGTCGAGCGAGCGAGGAACGAGCGAGACGAAACGCCTCGAACCGGCGGACGACCTCGGTGACGAGCAGATCGACGAGGACTGGTTCGCCGACGGCAGCGCCCAGGGATCCGGCGCACGCGCGAGCGGCGCGGGCGAGACCGAGATGACCGGGTCGGTGTGGCCGCACGTCGAAGAGGCGATCGTGGATCGCATCCTCCAGCACCGCTCGACCATCGTGTTCTGCAATTCACGTCGGCTCGCCGAACGCCTGACCGGGCGACTGAACGAGATCTACTCCGAGCGCCTCGGAATCGACCTGCCCGACGCGACGGTGCCCGCCGCCATGATGGCTCAGGCCGGCGCCACGGCCGGCGCCGACCCGGTGCTCGCCAAGGCGCACCACGGATCGGTGTCGAAGGAGCAGCGCGCGCAGGTCGAGGAGGAGCTGAAGTCGGGCGTCCTGCGCTGCGTCGTCGCCACGTCGAGCCTCGAGCTCGGCATCGACATGGGCGCCGTCGACCTCGTGATCCAGGTCGAGGCACCCCCGAGCGCGGCCTCCGGCCTGCAGCGGATCGGCCGCGCCGGCCACCAGGTGGGCGAGGTCAGCCGTGCGGCGCTGTTCCCCAAGCACCGCGGAGACGTGCTGCACACCGCCATCGTCACCGAACGCATGCTCGCCGGGCAGATCGAGGCGATCGCGATCCCCCAGAATCCGCTCGACATCCTGGCCCAGCAGACCGTCGCCGCGGCCGCGACGGGGCCGCTCGACGTGGAGGGCTGGTACGAGACCCTCAAGCGCAGCGCTCCGTTCCGCTCGCTCCCCCGCTCCGCCTACGAGGCCACGCTCGACCTCATCTCGGGGCGCTTCCCCTCGGACGAGTTCGCCGAGCTGCGTCCGCGCGTCGTGTGGGACCGCGATCTGGGCGTGCTCACCGGGCGACCAGGCGCGCAGCACATCGCGGTCACCAGCGGCGGCACGATCCCCGATCGCGGGCTGTTCGGCGTCTTCATCGCCGGAGAGTCCCAGAACGCGCGCGTCGGCGAGCTCGACGAAGAGATGGTCTACGAGTCGCGCGTCAACGACGTCTTCACGCTCGGCACGACGAGCTGGCGCATCGTGGAGATCACCCACGACCGCGTCAATGTGGTTCCGGCGTTCGGGCAGCCCGGCAAGGTCCCGTTCTGGCACGGCGACGGCATCGGCCGCCCGGCAGAGCTCGGCGAGGCGCTGGGACGATTCTCGCGCGAGGTCTCCACCGCCAAGCCCGACAAGGCCGAGGCCCGCCTCCGCGAGGCGGGGCTCGACGAATTCGCACAGGACAACCTGCTCGCGTATCTCGCCGAGCAGCGAGAGGCCACGGGCACCCTGCCCACCGACCGCCAGCTCACGGTCGAGCGCGGTCGCGACGAGGTGGGCGACTGGCGCGTCATCCTGCATTCGCCGTACGGCATGCAGGTGCACGCGCCGTGGGCTCTCGCGGTGAACGCGCGCATCCGTGAGCGGCTGGGAGTTGACGGGTCGGCGGTCGCGAGCGACGACGGCATCATCGCCCGGATTCCGGATGCCACGGCAGAGCCGCCGGGCGCCGAGCTCTTCGTCTTCGACCCCGACGAACTCGACCAGATCGTCACCGAGGAGGTCGGCGGTTCGGCGCTGTTCGCCTCCCGCTTCCGCGAATGCGCCGCTCGCGCCCTGCTGATGCCCCGCCGCAATCCCGGCAAGCGGACTCCGCTGTGGCAGCAGCGCCAGCGGTCGGCGCAGCTGCTCGAGGTGGCCCGACGCTATCCGACGTTCCCGATCATCCTCGAGACGCTCCGCGAGGTCCTGCAGGACGTCTACGACGTGCCGTCGCTGCTGCGCCTGATGCGTGGCATCGGCGAGCGGCGCATCCGCCTGATCGAGACCGAGCCTGCGCAGCCGTCGCCCTTCGCGCGCGACCTGCTGTTCGGCTACGTCGGCGCGTTCATGTACGAGGGCGACTCGCCGCTCGCGGAGCGGCGCGCTGCCGCACTGTCGGTCGACCCCGCCCTGCTGTCGGAGCTGCTCGGCAAGGTCGAGATGCGCGAGCTGCTCGATCCCGACGTCATCGCCCAGTTCGAGCGCGAGGTGCAGCGTCTCGACCCGGAGCGCCGCGCCCGCGGGCTCGAGGGCGTCGCCGACCTGCTGCGGCTGCTCGGCCCGCTCGATGCCACCGAGGTCGCCGCTCGGCTCGAACCGGAGACGCATCCGGCGACCGAGGGGGCGACAGAGGCGGAGGCATCCGGGTTCCTCGATGCCCTCGTCCAGTCGCGCCGGGCGATTCCCGTCACGATCGCGGGCGCGACCCGCACCGCGGCGATCGAGGACGCCGGCCGGCTGCGCGACGCGCTCGGCGTCGCTCTCCCGGTCGGCATCCCCACCGCCTTCCTCGAACCGGTCGCCGATCCGCTCGGCGACCTCGTTGCGCGGTATGCGCGCACCCACGGGCCCTTCACCGCGGATGCCGTGGCCGACCGTCTCGGCATCGGCGTCGCGGTCGCGCGGCTGACGCTGCAGCGTCTGGAATCCCAGGGGCGGGTGACCAGCGGGTTCTTCCTGCCGGACGCGTCGACCAGCGGGGGCGCCGGGAGCGACGGCGCCGCGACGACCCGCGGTGAGGAAGCCGAGTGGTGCGACACCGAAGTGCTGCGCCGGCTGCGGATGCGCTCGCTCGCGGCGATCCGCGGCAGCGTCGAGCCGGTGCCGCAGCACGCCTATGCCCGGTTCCTGCCGGTCTGGCAGCACGTCACGCGCCCACTGGAGGGCGTCGACGGCGTCGCGGCGGTGGTCGAACAGCTCGCGGGGGTGCCGATCCCGGCGAGCGCCTGGGAGTCGCTCGTGCTGCCGGCCCGCGTGGCAGACTACAGTCCCGGCATGCTCGACGAGCTCACCGCCACGGGCGAGGTGGTGTGGTCCGGCCACGGGAGCCTCCCGGGACGCGACGGGTGGATCGCCCTGCATCCCGCCGACGCGGTGCCGCTGACCGTCGCGCTGCCCGACGACGCCGAAGAGCCGGCGCCCGGCTCGCTCGACGCGCAGCTGCTCGCCGCCCTCGCCGGCGGCGGCGCGTACTTCGCCGCACAGCTGCGGCAGAGCACCGGCGCCGAGAACGAGCAGTCGGTCATCGAAGCCCTGTGGCGCCTGACGTGGGCCGGCCGCGTCACCAACGACACCTTCGCCCCGGTCCGCTCGCTGGTCTCGGGCGGATCGCAGGCCCACCGGGTCTCCCGCCGTGCCCCTCGGGCCCGCCTCTACCGTGGCGCCGCAGTCCGGACGGTCGCCGCGTCCCTTCCACCCCGCCCGCCGGCGATCGGCGGACGCTGGTCGCTGCTTCCCGCCGCCGAGCCCGACGCAGCGCTGCGCGCGACGGCTTCGGCCAGCCTGCTGCTCGACCGTTACGGGGTGGTCACGCGCGGCGCGGTGCAGTCCGAGGGCGTGCCCGGGGGTTTCGCCCAGACGTACCGTGTACTCGCCGGCTTCGAAGAGGCCGGTCACTGTCGCCGCGGTTACGTGATCGAGAAGCTGGGCGCCGCCCAGTTCGCGGCATCCTCGACCGTCGACAGGCTTCGCGAGTTCGCGGGCCTGTCCGACCCTCCGCCGCTGCGGGCGGTGACGCTCGCCGCGACCGACCCGGCGAACCCGTACGGCGCCGCGCTGGCGTGGCCGGCGATCGAGGGCGTCGGCCACCGGCCGGGTCGCAAGGCCGGAGCTCTCGTCGTGCTGGTCGACGGCGCCCTCGCGCTCTACCTCGAACGCGGCGGCAAGTCCGCCCTCGCCTTCACCGGCGACGAAGGCGTACTGACGGCCGCGGCCCGCGACCTCGTGGCGACCTCACGCGCGCGGCGTCTCGACACGCTCACGATCGAGCAGGTGAACGGCGCTTTCGTGTACAGCACCGGGGTGGGCGCCGCGCTGCGCGATGCCGGTTTCGTCGAGTCCCCGCGGGGCCTGACGCTTCGGCGCCTGACCGCCGGGGACGCCCTGCGCGAGGCTGCGCGTGCCTGACGGCGGCGCCTGCTGCAGCCCCGGGAGGCGTGATGCCCGAGGGTGACACCGTCTACCGGACCGCCCGCAAGCTGGATGCGGCTCTCGCCCAGGCGACGGTGACCCGGTTCGAGCTGCGGGTGCCCCAGGCGGCGACCGTCGATCTGCGGGGCGAGATCGTGCACGAGGTCGTCGCCCGCGGCAAGCACCTGCTGCACCGCATCGGCACGTGGACGCTGCACTCGCACCTGAAGATGGAGGGCGAGTGGCACGTGTACCGCCGCGGCGAGCGCTGGCACGCCCCGGGATTCCGCGCGCGTGCAGTCATCGGCGCCACCGCCCCCGACGGCGTCGAGTGGGAGACCGTCGGCTTCGACCTCGCCGACATCAAGGTCGTCCCCACCGCCGACGAGGACCAGCTCGTCGGCTATCTCGGCCCCGATCCTCTGTCGGCGTCCTGGGATCCCGGGGAGGCAGCTCGGCGCCTGCACGCCGACCCGCGTGCTGTGCACGTCGCCCTGCAGGACCAGCGCAACATCGCCGGATTCGGCAACGAGTACGCCAACGAGATCCTGTTCGTGCGCGGGGTGCTTCCGACCACCCCGGCGAACGAGACGGATGCCGCGGCCATGGTGGATCTCGGCGCCCGCATGATCCGCGCCAATCGCGACCGCGCGGGCCGCACCTTCACCGGCGACCCGCGGGCGGGGCGCTCGACCTGGGTGTACCGGCGCGAGGGTCGGCCCTGCCGCCGCTGCGGCACACTGATCCGAGGGGGAAGCCTGGGCGCCGATCCGACGCGCGAACGCATCGTGTTCTGGTGCCCGACCTGCCAGCGCTGAACCGGTACCGCCGGAGCGATATCCGGACCATCCCGACGGCGTGGACCTTCGTCGCCCGCGAGGGCTCCCCCACCGGATCTGAAGGCGGCACCTATGCTGTTGCGGTGGCCCGACTCCTGCTCCTCATCGACATCCAGCGCGACTACTTCCCCGGTGGAGCGCATCCTCTGGTCGAGCCGGACGCCGCTGCCGAGGCGGCGGCACGGCTGCTGACGGCGTTCCGGGCAGCCGGCGAGCGGGTCGTGCACGTCCAGCACGTCTCCACCGCTGCGGACGCCGCCTTCTTCGCACCCGGCACCGCCGGGGTGGAGTTCGATGAGCGGGTGGCCCCTGACGGCGAGGAGCACGTGGTCGTGAAGCATCGACCCAACGCGTTCCTCGGCACCGGACTGGAGTCGCTGCTGCGGTCGGCGGAGCCGGACGAGATCGTGGTGGCCGGAATGATGTCGAGCATGTGCGTGGACGCGACCGTGCGTGCGGCATCCGATCTCGGCTTCTCGCTCTCGGTCGCGCAGGACGCGTGCGCTGCACCGGACCTGCGCCTCGGGCCCACGACGGTGCCCGGCGCCCAGGTGCACGCGGCGTTCATGGCGGCGTTGGACGGCACCTATGCCCGCGTCGCCGACGCGGACACGCTGGCCGCCGCGGCCGCTCTCCGCTGACCCCGAAGCGCCCAGGACCACCGCAGCGTGTGCGAAGGGCGCGTCACGTCGCTCCGGATGCCGCCACCGGCCTCCGCGCGCGAAGATGGGACGCAACCTACCTAACGGAGTTGATCACCGTGGGCACGACCGTCTTCGAACGACAGCGGCCGCCGGCATCCGTCGTCGAGCACTCCCTCGCGCAGAGCGTCCACTCGGTGTTCTGGCGTGACGACCTGCCACGCACTCTCATGCCCGACCGACCGGCTCTCGTCGGAACGCACCGCGCCGACCTCGTCATCGTGGGCGGCGGCTACACCGGACTGTGGACGGCGCTGCTCGCCAGCGAACGCCATCCCGGTGCCAAGATCGCCGTGATCGAGGCCCAGCGCGTGGGCTGGGCGGCGTCCGGCCGCAACGGCGGGTTCTGCGAGGCGAGCCTGACGCATGGCCACGAGAACGGCATGGCCCGGTGGCCCGACGACATGCCGCTGCTCGAGCGTCTCGGGATGGCGAACCTCGACGCGATCCAGGCGTCCGAGGCGCAGTACGGCATGGACTTCCAGTTCGAGCGCACCGGCCAGCTCGCTCCGGCTGTCGAACCGCATGAGGTCGACTGGCTCAAGGAGTGGGCGGCCGAAGGCGCGGAAGGGGTGCGCTACCTCGACCAGGCCGAGGCACAGGCATCCGTCCACTCCCCCACCTACCTCGCCGCCGTGTGGGAGAAGGACGCGTGCGGAATAGTGCACCCGGCACGCATGGCGGCCGAGCTGGCCCGCGTGTGCGAAGAGCGCGGGGTCGAGATCTTCGAGCGATCACACGTCACCGGCCTCGACACGAGCGGCCCCGGCGTCGCGGTGGCGACCGGCGACGGCCGCGTGATCGCTTCGCATGCTGTGCTGGCGACCAATGTCTTCCCTTCGCTGCTCAAGCGCAACCGCCTCATGACGGTGCCCGTCTACGACTACGTCCTCATGACGGAGCCGCTCACCGCCGAACAGCTCGCCTCGATCGGCTGGCAGGACCGGCAGGGGATCGGCGACCTGGCGAACCAGTTCCACTACTACCGGCTCAGCCGAGACAACCGGATCCTGTTCGGCGGCTATGACGCGATCTACCACTACGGCCGCCGGGTGGATCCCGCGTATGAGCACCGCCCGGAGACGTGGCAGAAGCTCGCGAGCCACTTCTTCACGACCTTCCCGCAGCTGCATGGTGTGCGATTCACGCACCGGTGGGCCGGCGCGATCGACACCTCGACGCAGTTCACCGCGTTCTTCGGCACCGCTCGCGAGGGCCGGGTGGCGTACGCCGCCGGCTTCACCGGACTGGGTGTCGGATCGACGCGGTTCGCGGGCGAGGTCATGCTCGACCTGCTCGACGGCGTGTCGAATGAACGCACCGAGCTCGAGATGGTGCGCAGGCGCCCGCTGCCGTTCCCGCCCGAGCCCGCCGCAGCGATCGGCATCAATGCCACGCGGTGGTCGCTCGACCGAGCAGACCACAACCGCGGAAAGCGCAACCTGCTGCTGAAGACCCTCGACGCGCTCGGCCTGGGGTTCGACTCGTGAGCGCCTGATCGCCGGGCGGAAACGGAGGGACTCCGCACCGGGCGCGTTGTACCTCGGCCTCGCTCGGATGGCAATGGGGTAGTTCCGATCGATCCGATGCGCGGGAATAGATGAGCCTTGCCTGAGGTTGTTCCAATACTCAGCCCCAAGTGGGGCTGCAGGAGGGGACAGTGGGCAAGAACTACGTCGACATCGAGAACGACCAGGGCGAGACGCTGCGCTATCGCAAGCACGTCAACGGTCGTGGCCTGATCGCACATGGAGCGAAGGTGCACCCGAGCGCCGTCGTCGAGGCGGGGGCGTATGTCGAACCGGGCGTGCAGATCGCCGCGGGCGCACACGTCGGCCGTGGCGTATGGGTCGAGACGGATGCCGTGATCGGTCCGGATGCCGAGATCGCGCCGCACGCTCACATCGGTCCGCGGGCGGCCATCGGGCCCCGCGCCAAGATCGGTGTGCGCACCCACGTGGGGCATGACGCCCGCGTGGCCGGGGGCTCGCTCATCGGCGACGACGAGACGATCGCCGACGGCGAACGTGTCGCGACCGATAGGCGGGGACTCCGCCTGGCCGCCTGAGTCGATTCCGACGCCCCGTGCCGCCCGCACGGGGCGCCGCTGCGCCGTCGCACCCTGTGGACAGCGCACACCTGACGGCGGCCGAGCTGGCTAGCCTGGCGCCGTGAAGGACGACCTCGGGTTCGGGCCGCGCCGCCGACAGCTCCTCAGCCCCGTCACGCTCGCTGCCGTCGTCGTGGTCGCCCTCGTCATCGTGCTGACGGTCGCGCAGGGCCACCCCGCCGATGTCGGCGATCAGACTGTGCGCGGCGGCAGCTGGCAGCTGAATCGGCGACTCCCCCTTCCGGGGCTGCTTCCTTCGCGGGCCCCGCGGTCCGCTCCCGTTCCCTCGCACGTGAGCGGCGGCAGCGACACCGTCGCGCCGGCTCGACCGGCGGACGCGTTCCGCCTCGAGGTGACGTACGTCTTCGACGGCGACACCGTCGAGGCGCGGGCGATCGACCCCCACCCGTCGGTCGCGGCGGACGCACCGGTCCGCATTCGCCTGATCGGCGTCGACGCCCCCGAGGGCACGCCGACGCCCCGGTGCTGGGCCGACGAGGCCCGCCGGCACCTGGCAGACCTGCTGCCGGACGGTGCCACGGTCTGGGCCGCACCCGACGCCGAGCCGCGAGATCACTACGATCGGGCGCTGCTGTACCTGTGGACCGAGGACGGCCGCTTCGTCAACTACGAACTGGTGGCCGCCGGAGACGCCGAGGCCATCCGCGTCCGGCCGAACACGGCGCACGCGGCGGTCCTCTCGGACGCGCAGGCCCGCGCCCAGGCGAACGGGGCCGGTCGATGGGGCGCGTGCGAATGAGCCCCCGCGCTGTGCCGCCCCGCGATCAGGCGAACAGGAAGAGCACGAACCCGATGAGGGGCAGCGTGCCCTGGATGAGAGCCGGCCGGAGGTATCTGGTGCCGGTCGTCAGCAGAACCAGCGCGGCGGCCACCATGGAGCCGAGGCTGAACAGCACGAGCGCGAGCCCGGCGGAACGCACGGGCGCGGCATCCTGTCCCGCGAACAGGAGCACCAGTCCGATCACGACGCCGATCGCCAGGAACAGGTTGTAGAAGCCCTGGTTGTAAGCCATCGGCTTCGTGGCGTCGGCGGCGGCCTGATCGGCGACGCCGAAGCGCTTCCAGATCTTCGGCTGCGCCCACTGCACGCTCTCCATCACGAAGATGTACACATGCAGCAGCGCCGCCAGCGCCGCGAAGACCGTCGCCAGGATCGCCACCATGAGCGAACCATATCGCCCCGGCTACGCTGATCGGTATGGCGACGGGCGGTTCGCGATCAAGCGGCAGGGGGCGGGATTCCTCACGACGGCGGCCCCGCGCCACGAAGGCGCCAAGCAAGGGTGCGGCCGCCACGGCGAGGGGCGCGCGTCCCCGGCGCCCGAACCCCTCGCCGGCGCCTTCGCCGGTTCCCCCCGCCCTTCCTGCACCTCCCGCGAGATTCCTCCTGGGCGCCATCCCCGGAGCGACGCCGGGCAAGTGGATCGACACCTGGAACGAGCGGATGCCGCACACGGCGCTCGAGCTGATCCCGCTGGAGGTCCGCGATCAGGGTCAGGTCCTCGTCGACGGCAGGGTCGACGCCGCGCTCGTGCGCCTGCCCATCCCGCGGGAGGGGCTGCACGTCATCCCGCTGTACGACGAGGTGCCCGTGGTCGTGTGCGCACGGGATTCCCACCTGACGGCCGCGGACGAGCTGGATGCCGACGACCTGACGGGCGAGGTCCTCATCGTTCCGGACGACGACGTGCTCGGCATCCGGATCCCCGGCACCCTGGAACCGAGCTTCGCTCCGCCCTCGGACACGGCCGAGGCGATCGCGACGGTGGCGGCCGGCGTCGGCATCGTCATCGTGCCGATGTCGCTGGCCCGGTTGCATCACCGGAAGGATGCCGTATATCGGCCGTTGCGCGATGGACCGACCTCGACGGTCGCCCTCGCGTGGGTGGCGGAGCGGACGACGCCGGCGGTGGATGCGTTCGTCGGCATCGTCCGCGGCCGCACCGCGAACTCGTCGCGCGGCTGATCGGGGCCGTGCGCGTGTTCGGGCGCGGCGGGATGTACGAGGGGTGCCGCCCCAGTCCCCAGCACGGCACCCCTCGAGGACGGGCGAAGACCCCGCATCCCGATCTGCGCCCCCCGAAAGTGGCCTTCCGCTCCGTGGTCCCGATCCCCAAACCGGGCCACGCGAGCCGTCCCGATGTACAAGAGCCGCACCCCTCCCGGCTGATACATCGACGGCCAGAAGAGTTCAGAATCCTGCGCCGTGCACCTGGAAGGGCGCCCTGATCCCCGTGGACAGGGCCGCCGCCGTCAGTGCCTCGGCGGGACCTTCACCCGCGACCAGCCCTTCGTGCATGGCACTCAGCAGTTCGCACGCATCGTCGTCGGCGACGATGACGGGCGCGGCGACGACGCTGCGCGTGCCGGCGTGCAGCCAGATCCGTGTCATGCCGACGGCCTCCTCTCCCCAGCGGATGGAGGAGCGACCCACCTCGCACGCGGACAGCACGACGGTCGACGGCGGCGCCGGGATGAGGTCGATGTCGTATCCGAACAGCGTCCCGTCCACCAGTTCCAGACCGGAGAACATCGGGTTGTCGGCCGAGTGCCGTCCGTGCGCGGCCACGTGGAGCACGTCGACACGCGAGGCGGCGTCGGTGACACCGGCGACGGTGGCGTCGCCGTCCGGCAGCACAGTCGCGGTCTTCCAGACCGAGGCGGCCGCGTCGACCTCTTCTCTCGCACGGGGCACGCGCGGCCCCGTCGCGAAGGCCGCCCGCTCGGGCGCGCGCTCCACGCGTGAAGTGCGCAGCCACCGTGTCGCCGAGGGCGCGAGAGTGAAGACGCGTCCGTGCATCGCGGGCAGCATCGCCCACGGCACACCGCTGAGCACGCCCGGGACGGTGAGGATGAGACGGCGCGTGCGCGCCAGGCCGACCGCCTCGGACAGCAACGCGTCCGAGAGGGTCTGCAGCCGGCTGTCGAGCGAGCGGCCGACGATGTCGGCCATGGGCCCGCGGATCGTCGCCGCCATGTCGAGGTCGGCGCGCAATGCGGGGAACATGTCGCGCACCGTCGACCACCCGGGCAGCGGCCGCAGCCACGTCTTGCCGCCGGTGACGATGAGGACCGACAGCGCGTCTCCGGAGAAGACGAACGACAGCAGGCCGGTGTCGGCATCCAGCGCGCCCTGCATCTCGTCCAGCGTCGCTCGTTCCTCGATCGCTGCGGCACCAGTGCCCGACCACTGACGCTCACGCGCACGATCGCGCAGCTCGATCACGCGGGGGTTGGAGAGCCATGCCGGGTCGTCGGCACGCAGCATGCGGATCTCGGCCATCTCGGATGCCACCGCGGGATCGGGCGGCGGACGCAGCGGAACCACCTGCTGACTGAGATGGCGAGCCCGCTCGGACCACTCGAACACGGTGTCGGTGCGGCCGGATCGGATCGCGGAGTCCAGTCCCGCGAACATCAGCCCGTTGCTGTGCATCGCGATCGCCGTCTGCAGGTCGAGACTGCCGAAGGACTCCTGCCAGCGGCTCAGGACGTCCAGTCCCGCCGCGGCATGCCGCCGTGCCTCAGCATGACGCCCCGCTGCCCCGGCGCGCGCGGCACGGGCCTCATGGGCGAGCAGCCGCACCTCCATGGAGGCCGAATGCGGCACGCGGATCGGCGCGCGATCGCGCACGCCCGCCCTTCTGGATGTCGCCAGGACGTGGGTCATCCGCAGCGCTGCCGCCTCGCTGCGCAAACCGTGGGCTTCCAGTTCCGATGCCGTCGCCTCCACCACCTCCCGGGCCGGCGGCCTGCGATGTCCCGACACCCGTGCCCCGCGTCGCGTGACCCGGCTGCCGGCGAGCTCGGCTCTCAGCCGCACCCCCTCCGCGCGTGCTGCCCACGCACCGTTGCCCAGCGCCCGGAACCGCCGCACCGCGGCGCGCGCGACGACCCGGGCCGCGGCGGGATCGTGGGTCAGGAGCGAGCATGCCAGGTGGAACTCCGCCTCGCCCCGGGCCTGCGGCATCCGGTGCGTTCCGAAGATGGCGGCCGTCCGACGCAGATTCTCCTCAGCCTCTGTCGTCAGCCCGGCATCTCGCAGCACCTCTGCGCGATCGGCGTCGCAGATCGCGGCGTTCACCGCCGACAACGGTGCCAGCGTCGCCCGCGCCGCGAGCATGAGCTGGTTCGCGTGGATGAGATCCCCTTCGAGCAGGGCGATGTACCCCTCGTTGTGGCGCGCCTGCGCCTCATCGGTCCTCATGCCGGACGCCGCGAAGATCGCGGTGGCGGCGGATGCATCCGCGCTTGCCTCTGGGAGTGCCCGGCGGCGCATGTTGATGAGACTCCGGTTCACCAGGAGGTTGGCCCGTGCGACCGGGTCGTCGTCCAGCCCTTCGAGGCCGCGAGTGAGCCAACGCTCGGCCTCATCGAACTCACCCGCCTGCTCGCACAGCGCCCCCATCTGGCCCGCCAGGATCGCGCGGGTGTGCGCGGCGAGGTGAGGGATCTCGAGGGCGGCGCTGCAGATGCGCTTGGCCTCCGCGAGATCGCCCGTGCGAGCGACGATGTACGCCTTCGTTCCTGCGATCCGCCCGAGCACGTCGGGGTCGTCCGTCAACGATGCGGCCCGCGCAAGGAGACGGCGTCCTTGTGCGAACCGACCACGGTTGGCGAGGACGACGGCCTCTCGGTGAAGCGCGTCTGCTGAGGGCGGCACGATCCCATACTGTCGTGGTCCGGCCCTCCGCGTCAGCCGGGCGAGCGCGACGCGGGTTCAGCTCTTGCGCGGACCCAGCCGGGACAACTCCTCGAGGACCCGTTCCTCTGCTTCCCTGATCGCCGCAACGCGTTCGTCTGCACGCTGAAGCTGTCCTCGCGCGAGGGCGGCCGCGATGCGCCGGGCGAGCAACGCGGCCACGAATGGCGCAGCGAAGGAGGTGCCGCTCCACATCGCGAAGCCGCCGCTGAAGTCGTCGGGATCGATCGTCTCGCGTCGCACTCCCCACCGGTCGTCGCGCGATCCGGGCTCAACGCCGCCTTCGAAGGGCGGGGATGTGCTGAGCACCGCCACACCGGGCGCACAGGTGCGCACCCAGGGGCCGATGTTGCTGAACAGCGCCATCGTGCCGTTGGGGTTCAGGGCACCGACCGACAGGTGCGGGGCGGCGTCGGCGGGATCATCGACGATGAAGTCCGCGTGCGGCCACGCCCACAGCGCGGCGGGGAAGGCAGGGCGATCGGTCGCCTCGTTTCCCGCCGAGCAGACCACCGCACAGCCCAGCCGCCGCGCCGCCACTAGCAGCTCGCTGAGGGTCCGGTCGAAGAGCTCGTCCTCGGGGGTCTCGTGGTAATAGCTCAGCGAGAGGTTCAGCACGTCGATCGCGCGACCGCCCTCCTCAGCACTCATCGACATCCACTTCACGATGCTGCGCACCGCCACCATGAACTGGCTCTCCAGCACCGTGCCCTGGCTGTCCGCCACGCGGACCGAGATGATGTCGGCTTCGGGCGCGACCTGACGGATGATGCCGGCGATGAACGTGCCGTGGCCGGCGGCCTCGTCGATCCCGCCGTCGAAGGGCCCCGAGATGTCGCCATGCGTTTCAGGATCGGTCGCCGGGTCGGTGATCCCGACCGGCGTCCCGTCGACCACCGGGTGCCGATCGACGATGTCGTCCGGGAGCCAGTCATGGGCGCCGCATCCGGTGTCGAGCACGGCGATGACCGGGCGGCGTCCGCCTTTGGGCAGCCGTGGACGCGTGGGGGCGGGTCCGACATAGCCGACGACCTGACGTCCGCCACTGCCCGGATCGGCATAGCTCTCGATGCCGGGAGCATTGGTCTTCCCGAAGGGATTCGTCTTGCCGAAGGGGTTGGTCTTCCCGAAGGGATTCGTCTTGCCGAACGGGTTCACCTGCAGCGGATCGACCGACAGCACGTGATCGAGGGATGCGCCGGGGAAATCGCGCCCGAAGCGGGCACGCGCCCGCTGGAGCAGTCGCCACGCATCGATGGGCGGGACCGGCTCGTCGTCCTTGTCGGCCCTCGGCTGCGGGAAGATGCGCACGCGATAGAACGTCGGCAGGTTGAAGCGGTCCCGACCGGCCTGTGCACGGGCGACGGCGGCCTCGAGCGTCTCGGTCTCGCCGCTCACCCGCTCCAGCTCGATGCCCCATCCGAAGTCCGACGCCGCCAGGCGCAGTTCGCCCAGCACGTCCGCGAGGCGGTCCGTCGCGGTGACGATGAGGTGGTCGGAGTCGTAGGCGGTCGGATAGGCGTTCACACCGGGCACCGGCTCGCTGCGGGGATCCAGCGGGATGCCGCGTGCCCGCGCCGCGTCGTAGCGTGCGCGCCAGTCGAGCGGACGGCCGGCTTCTTCGCCGGGCGCCTCCGGAGGCAGGTCGGTCATGTGGTTCCCCTTTCAGACAGCGGACTGCCGCAGCCCCCAGGCTGCGGCATCCGGATTCGTGCGTGTCAGACTTCGAACTGCGGCGTCTGGAAGTCGCGCAGCGCCCCGTCCGCGTCGCGCACCACCAGTCGCAGTCGCGCCATCCCCGGCGTGACCTCGTCGAAGGCGAAGCGGCCGTGCTCCCCGGGGTCGGCGGACCACTCGCGCTCCCCCTGCACCAGGCGGATGGCCAGGGCCGCGGCATCCACCCAGCCGTCCACGCGCCGGCCGCCGCCCTCGGTGACCGTCACGTGCAGCAGCACGCTCGTGGTGCCGTCGCTGAACTGCAGCGTCGCCGTATCGGCCTCGCCGCGCACCGCGGCCAGCGTCCCCTCGACGAGGGTCAGCAGCGCATACTCGCGCGAAAGGTCCTCGACCGCGACGGCGGCCACCATCCGGTCGACGAGGTCGGCGGGCACCGGATCCACGTCCTCCCACATGCGGCGCATGCGCGCGAAGAGCGCGGCATCGGCCGCGAAGTCCTCAGTGTCCATCACTGGTCGTCCCCCCTCCATCCGTCGTCCTCGAGGACGGCGCGAAGCTTGGCGAGGCAGCGCTGGCGGGTCGGTCCGATCGATCCGATGGGCATCGCCAGGTCCTCTGCGATCCGGGCGTAGTCGGGACGATCTTCGAACGCGACGATCCGCAGCAGGCGCTGGCATCGGTCGTTGAGCGTTCCCACCGCGGTCCACAGGCGACGCGTCTCGTCGTCCTGAGCGGCGGTGTGCTCGGCGGATTCGTGAACGGGCAGGTGCGGTTCCAGCGACTCGGCCTCGGTGGCATCCGCGCGACGATGCTGCTTGCCGACCCGCCACGCCTCCCGACGCGCGCACATCGTGAGCCACCCCGACACCGCGAGCGGGTCGTGGATGGTCTCGTGACGGCGCACGAGCGTCAGCCATGTCGTCTGCACCACGTCCTGCGCGAGGGCGTGGTCCAGACCGTACGCGCGCACGACGTGCCACAGCGGCGGCGTCATCAGGCGGACGAGCTCGTCCATGGCCCGGCTGTCGCCCTCGCGCCATCGCAGGAACAGCGCCGCGGCGCGCTCCCATCGCGCCGGCTCCCCCGAGCCGACGCTCTCCACCGTCTCCCCATGTGCCGTTCCCACGGGCCC
Source organism: Microbacterium timonense (assembly GCF_900292075.1). Taxonomy (GTDB): domain Bacteria; phylum Actinomycetota; class Actinomycetes; order Actinomycetales; family Microbacteriaceae; genus Microbacterium; species Microbacterium timonense. Next base: position 50,035 of record NZ_OLMV01000006.1, on the reverse strand, counting down.
TCCACTCGCCGTCCCCACGATCCCCAGCGCATCGAACGGAGCTTCCGGCCGCGCGCGGGCGGATGCGTCGTGCGCATCCTCCAGCCGCGGGAGCCCAGCATCGGCGCCCGCATGCGTCATAGCGCCCATTCTGTCCACACCATGCCAGAGGGCGGTAGTCCGGGCCTGATACATCCCCTCGCGATGAAGTTTCGCGCGGCGCGCGCTGGAGACCGGCGACTTAGAATTCGAGCATGACCGCCGCGCCACTGCTTTATGTCTGCGTGCGCCCGCAGCAGGGTGCAGCGGCTGCCGAGTACGAGTCCTTCCGTACGGCGATGCGCCTGGAGGAGAGCCGGCTGGAACACCACGACCTCGTCAACGAGCCGCTTCCCGACGACGCCTTCGACCGCTATGCGGGCTTCCTCGTGGGCGGCAGCCCGTTCAACGTCGCCGACCCCGAATCGACGAAGACGCAGACGCAGCGGCGCCTCGAGGGCGACCTCACCCGCATCGCCGAGCGGACGGCGGCCGGTGACGGACCGGCGGCGCTGTTCACCTGCTACGGCATCGGCATCGCCACGCGGGCCCTGGGCGGCTCGGTCAGCCGCGCCTTTCCCGAAGACACCGGCCCCGTCACCATCGAGCTCACCGCGGCGGCGGCCACCGATCCGGTCTTCGGGAGCCTCGCCAACCGGTTCACAGCGCTCACCGCGCACAAGGAGGGCACCGAGCGGCTCCCTCCGGCTGCGACGCTGCTGGCGTCGAACGACGGATGCCCCGTGCAGGCGTATCGCGTGGGCGACAGGCTCTACGCGACCCAGTTCCACCCGGAGCCGACGACCAAGGCGTTCACCGAGCGTATGGCCGTGTACCGCAACGACGGTTACTTCGAAGCGGACCGCTTCGACGCCATCGCGGGCCGCGTGCTCGCGGCATCCGTCACCGAACCCGCGCGACTGCTGCAGGCCTTCGCCGCGCGCTTCGCGGCAGCGTAGTCACGCGCTCGCGTTGCGCACGGCGGCCGCTTCCCGGATCACCGTGCCGATTGCGGCGGTCACCAGGATGATCGCCCCGACGACGAACGCCGTCACCCCGATCACGGCACTCGGCGGTTCGCCCGTCAGCCGCGCGACACCGAGCCACGACAGTCCCCACGACATCGCGAGCGCCGGCGCGATGCGCCACCCGCTCGCCGCCGTGATGCCCAGACCGATGACTCCCACCAGGACGAGGACGACGACGCCCCACAGGTCGGCCGCCGCTTCCCAGTCCGGTTCACCGATCGAGGTCAGCCACGCGGCGATATTGGCCACGGTGGCGAGAGTCACCCAGCCGAGGTGCAGCCCGGTCACCCCGTCGACGAGCACGCGGTCGGCCCAGCCGTCGGCGGGGTCGATGACGGTGCGATGGAACGTCACGCCCAGCAGGGCCAGCAGCACGATGATCGCCAGCACGGTCAGGGCCAGCGAGCCGAACTGCGCGGCCACGAGCCACAGACCGTTGAGCACCATCGTCCCCGCGATCAGCCAGCCGAGCACCCGCTGCCGCTCGCTGGAGCGCTGTCGCGGCAGCGCCTGCCACACCGTGTAGGCGAGCAGCCCCAGGTAGATCGCCGACCAGATCATGAACGCCGGCCGCGCGGGCGCCAGGAACGAGGCGTCGGCGTCGAGGGCGCCGTCCTGCAGGTCCTGCACGGGCGTTCCTCCGAGCAGGCCCGTGCCGACCATGGCCGCGACGATCATGAAGCAGAACGCGCAGATCACCAGGATCTGCCGCATCACATCTCGCGCGCCCATGCTGACAACCTAGGAGCCGACCGAGCGTGGTACGACGTCATTGACAGCGCCGGCCGGGGCCGATATGGCCGGTGCGGCGAGAGGACCGTGGCGCCGCCCGCCGGCACTCCCGCGACCTCACGCTCCGGGCGGCGGATCCAGCAGCAGCGCCACGCGCTCGGCGACGTAGGCCTCCAGCGGCACGGGCGCACCCGACGCGCTCCAGCGCACCCCGAGCCCCTCGCCCGTCCGGATGAGCGGACCGGTCGGCTCGTGCTTCGAGAACGTGCCGGTCTCGAAGGCGTCGAGGGCGAGCGGTCGCCAGCCGATGTGCACGGTCTCACCCTCGGCGAACCCGCCGCGTCGCGCCGCCGCGGCCAGCTCCGCGCGGCGCCGCTGCGATTCGGCGGTGTAACCGCGTCGCGCCTCCTGCCGGGCCCGGATGATGTCACCGGTCGCGAGCACGGCATCGTCGGTGAGCAGCAGCACGCCCAGGTGCCATGCGGCGCCGCGACGCTCGATGCGCGGGGCCCGCGCGACGCCCAGGATCCGCCGCGGCACGACGAGCTCGCCCAGGGCCTCGCGCGGCGCGTCGGCGAGCCGTCGGCGCGCCGCGTCGAACACCTCTTCAACGGTCATGCCATGTCATCCTCGAGTGCCGCCCGGGCGGTGACCCTCTCACCGCGCAGGGCCATCCCGATCAGCGGGAACAGCAGCACCGACAGCATGCCCGCCGCCACCAGGACGGTCTGCTGCGTGGTGGAGAGGATGCCCTCGTCCACGCCGATTCCCGTCACCGCGACGATGATCGGCAGCCCGGTCGCGCCCAGCAGCGCGATCGACAGGCGTTCCCGCCGCGAGGAGCCCGCCGGAGCGGCGAGCATGGACGGCAGCCCCCGCACCAACAGCAGTCCGATGAGCGCCACCGGCAGCAACAGGAACAGCACGGGCTGCTCCAGCAGGGCCTGCAGGTCGAACGTGACGCCGGTGTAGATGAAGAACACGGGCACGAGGAAGCCGAAGGCTACCCCCTCGATCTTGCTCTCGACCGCCTCACGATCGGCTTCCGAGGCGTCGCGCATGATGAGGCGCCAGATGATCCCGGCCGCGAACGCTCCCAGCAGCATGTCGAGGTCGAGCACGATGCTGAGAGCGATGAGTGCGCACAGAATGAGGAAGACCACCCGGATCGCGAACTGCCCGGATGTGTGCAGCGTCGAGCTCACGAACGCGTGCATGGCGCCCCGCGGCAGCTGGAAGGCCAGCCAGATGCCCAGGGCGGCGACGGCGGCGAAGGCCGCCAGCACGATCGTGGCGACGCCGAGCTGGCGCCCGCCGAGGAAGAGCGAGATGGCGATGAGAGGTCCGAACTCCCCCACGGCGCCGACAGCGGCCACCGCCTGACCGAACGGCGTGCGCAGCTCACCGGCGTCGCGGAGCATCGGAAGCAGCGTGCCGAGGGCCGTGGAGCAGAGAGCGATGCCGATGACGATCGCGGCCTCCCCGGGTGCCAGCACGAAACCGGCGGCCACTCCCACGACCAGGCTGATGAGCCAGCCCGCCGTCGCGCGACGACCGAGCCGGCCACGGAAGGCCCCGAACTCGATCTCGGTGCCGGCCACGAAGAACAGCATCGCCAGGCCGAACTCCGACAGGGTCGCCACGAATGCACCGGGCTGCGCCCAGCCGAGCACCGCCGGACCGATAAGGATGCCCAGCACCAGCTCGAAGACCACCACGGGGATCCGCATCCACCGGCCGAGCCCGCGGGCCAGCAGGGGCGCGAGGACCGCCAGCAGCGGGATCAGCAGCAGCGTCAGCGGTTGAGGCGATTCCACGCGATCAGACTAGCCATCGGCCCTCACCCGAATGCGACCCGGTCCAGCCAGCGCAGCATCGCCGGAAGGGCGAGGTAGGCCACCGTCCCGTGGTCGGCGAACGGGATCTCGTGGTAAGTCACGTCCATCCCGCGGGATGCCTCGGCGTCGGCGAACTGGGCGGTGTCGGCGGGGACGACCAGCTCGTCCCGCAGCCCCTGCGCGAGGAACAGCGGCGCGGCGAAGGTGGTCTCGCCCGCGGAGTTCTCGGCCAGCAGCGTGGCCCACGGCTCGGTGCTCGTCGGGTCGCTGGTGGTGAAGTCGCCCACGAGGGGCGCGCCGATCCGATGCAGCTCGCGCAGGTGCGACAGCAGGCAGAGCTCGTTCATCCGCGGGACCACCGCCTGGGCCCGCGGGGTCAAGATGTCGTCCAACGACGCTGCGGGGTACACCTCCGCGTAGGCGGTGAACGCGTATGCGCCGATGGTGACGCCCGAGATGTCGTCGAGATGCGCGCTCATGAGACCCGGCAGATCGGCCGCGGGTGCGGCGGCGGCGACGGCCAGCACCGAGAGCTCCGGCGCGTAGTCGGCCGCGCGCTGCGCGGCGAAGAGCACCGCCTGGCCGCCCTGCGAATGCCCCCAGAGCACGACTCGGTCGCTGGCGCGCGCGTCTGCGACCGCCCCCGCGGCTCGCGCGGCATCCAGCACCGCGTTGCCGCCCGTCACCCCCACCAGGTACGAATCCGTGCCGGCGGTGCCCATGCCGACATAGTCCGTGGCCACGACGGCGTAGCCGCGATCCAGCAGGGAACGCAGACCCTCGATGCCGAGGAACGGATCGAACCCGTACGACGGCGCACATCCTCGCGCGGCGCCCGTTGTCGGATGGCCCCACGAGACCACCGTGCGGCCGCGCGGCGGCGCCGGCGTGAGCGGCACCACCAGCACGCCGGTCGCCACCGCCGGATCGCCATGCACATCGGTGGTGCGATACATGATGCGCCAGGCACGACTGGCGAAGGGCGCCCCCATCAGCGCGTCGATCTTGACGATCGACCCAGGGGCGCCCTCGCTCGCGCCCGCCGGCTGTGCGTAGAACGCGTCCAGACCGGGCCGCTCCAGAGCGTCGCCGACGAACCGCACCTGTTCGGCGGCCACGACGCCGCCCAGGACCGCGAGCGTCGCGGCCACGAAGGCTGCGGCGAAGCTCAGGCGGCGAGCCCGCGGTGGCGAGGGTCTCATCGCTGTGACGCTACCGCGCCGCGGGTCGCCGCGGGGCGCGGCCGGGCACCTCGCCTCGCCCGCCGAGCGCTCAGCCCTCCAGCTCGCGCGCCCGCGGGGTCAGCTCGGCGCGCGTTCGGTGGTGGCCGACGAGGGCCAGGATCACCCCGGCGACCAGCCATGCAGCCAGCACCAGCCATTGCGCGGCGGTCGCGGCATCCGGGAAGTACACCACCGACCGCAGCAGCGTCGCCGACGCGCCCGGCACGAAGTACTGCCCGATCTCACCCCACGGCACCGGCAGGAACTGCGGCGGTGCGGCGGCGCCGGCGATGGGATTCGCGATGAGCATCGTGATGACCGCCGCGACGACGATGCCGGCCGGTCCCATCAGAGAGGCCAGTCCGATGATCAGTGCACTGGTGGCGCTGACTCCGAGCCCGATCACCGCCGCGTTGAGCAGCCAGTCGCCCTCCAGGATGCCGAACCATGTCTGCATGACGAGCGTGATGAGGGCGCCGGCCGCGGCGCCGAAGACCACGAGCCCCACCAGACGCCGTCCCGCTCCCTGCACCCGCAGTGCGAGCACGATGCCGCCGATCATGCCGCCGAGCACCAGAGGGAACACCGATGCCGCGAGCCCGGCGCCGGTCGCGTCCCCGTCCGCGAGCGGCACGAGGTCGGTGACTTCGACGGTCGGGACCTCGGGCGCCGCGCCCTGGCCCGCCCCGGGCGGAAGCTGCGGGAGCTGCCCCGACGCGAGAGCCGTCGTGATCGCCGTCAACTGCTCCGTGAGGGCGGACTGCGCCATCGTGTCGATCTGCAGCTGCAGCTGCGTGGCGACGCCGCGAAGCCCCTGCGCGGCGACCGGACTCGCGGCGGTGGCGATCAGCACCTCCGGCTGATCACCGAGGAGGATCGCCCCATAGAGCTCGCGCGACTGGATGCGGGATACCGCATCCTCCCGCGAGTCGACCTCGTTCAGGACGAAGGGCGCCGGATCCTGCTCGGCCAGCTTGTCTTCGACGGCGTTCACGGCCTCGGCGGGTCCGGAGATGCCCACCGGCAGGTTCTGCGGCTGAGAGGTGGCGGCCGGCCACACGAACGCCATGACGACGATGCCCACCACGACAGCCCCGATCAGCCCGAACAGCGCGGCGAAGCTCCAGCGGGTGGGCCGCACGCGAGCGTCCTGCGGACGCGCCTCGGTGTGAGTGCTCATCGCATCCTCCTAAACAGAATGAATATTCTGTTTGTGAGAATAACAGAATCAGTATTCTGTTTCCATGCCGAAAGTATCGGAACAGTACCGAGAGGCGCGGCGCGACGAGATCGCCCGGGCCGCGCTGCGATGCCTCGAGCGCAACGGCGTTCGCGACACGTCGATCGCCGACATCGTCGAGGAGTCGGGTCTTTCCACCGGCGCCATCTACTCCCACTTCTCGAACAAGGCCGAGCTCGCCCGTTACATCGTCGGTCGCTTCCTCCTGCCCCGGATCGACGCGCTGGAGGCCGCGGGAGAACGGGGCGAAGCGGTGTCGCCTCGCACTGCACTGCAGGGCATGCTGTCGGTCTTCGACGAGCAGGGGCTCTCGCCGGCGCTCGTGCTCCAGTTCTGGGGCGAGGCCATGGTCGATCCGGGCATCCGCGAAGAGATGCTCCGAACGGCCGGCCGCCTGCGCCGCTCGCTCACCGTGGCCATCGGAGGCTGGGCGGAGGCTCAAGCCGACGGGAAGGATGCCGTGGCGCTGGCCGAAGAGACCGCTCGCTCCATCGCAGCCCTGGCGCAGGGCTACATCGCCAACACCGCCGTCTTCGGCCCGCGATCCGTGGACGAGTACCTGACCACCGCCGCCGCGGTGCTCGAGAGCTGATCGGTCAGACGGGCTGGATTCCGCTCTCATCCTGCACGGCCGGTGGCGGGCTCGCCGGTGCGGGCGCCGTCCCGCCGGCGGCGATCTCGCGGGCGGCCACGGGTGCGGCGTGGCGCGCGCTGCCGCCGCGGATCTGCCGGTGCAGGCGCTCCATACGGGCATCGAGCTCGGCCGCCGTGTCGGCGGCATCCTTCAGGCTCGCCAGCAGCTCCTCGGGCACCCGCGTGGCGTACTTGTAGTAGATCTTGTGCTCGAGGCTCGCCCAGAAATCCATCGCGATCGTGCGGAACTGCACCTCGACGGGCACCTCGATGCGCCCGGTGGACAGGAACACCGGCACCTCGAGGATCACGTGCAGGCTCTTGTAGCCGTTCGGCTTGGGGGCGGCGATGTAGTCCTTCACCTGGATGACGCGCACGTCGTCCTGCGCGGTGAGCAGGTCGAACAGCCGGTACACGTCAGCGGTGAAGCTGCAGGTGATGCGGATGCCGGCGATGTCGGTGATGTGCCGGCGGATCGAGGCGAAGTCGCCGTCGATGCCCTTGCGCTGCACCTTCTCGACCAGGCTGTCCGGCGACTTGACGCGGCTGGAGACGTGCTCGATCGGGTTGTAGTCGTGCGTGAGCAGGAACTCGTCGCGCAGGATGCCGATCTTCGTCTCGACCTCCTGCAGACCGAACCGGTACTCCATCATGAAGCGCTGCAGCTCGTCGCGGATCTCGCGCAGCTCGCTCGGAGAGACAGTGATCTCGCCTTCGTCGGACGTCGTCGCGGGCACCAGCGGTGCGGGAGTCGCCATGATCCCCACCGTAGGCAGGACGGCTACGAGAGTCCTGTGAAGCCGCCCCGGCTTTCGACGTGCACCATCGCTCGTGCGTCAGGTCTCGTCGAGCGCACGGTGCGCACGCTCGGACTCCTTCGCCGCCTCCCTCGCCTTGGCGGCCGCCTGCGCCCGCTCCTCCTCGACGGCGTCGAGCTTTTCCTGCGCTGACTTCTCGTCGGCCTCCAGCGCCTCCAGATCGCGGCGCAGATCGTCCATCCGCTCGCGCACGTGGTCCACTCGCTCCTGCGCCTTCGCGCGACGCGCATCGACACGGGCGAGCTCGCGTTCGGCCTCGTTCGCCAGCCGTTCCGCCTCGCGAGCGGCCTTCTCGGCGGCTTTGCGTGCGCGCCGCTCGGCGAGATCGTCGCGCGGCCGCGGCGCCTTCACCCCCGGCAGCGATCCGCCCACGGCCTCGGCGAGCGCGCCCGGCTCGATGTCGCCGGCCTCCAGGGGCGTGATCAGACGGCCGGTCAGCACCGCGGCGGCGGCAGCGGCATCCATCACCGCCGCGTTGATGGTCTTCTCGACGTCTTCCCGCGCGGCCGCGCTCACACTGCCGCCCGCCTGTTCGGCCAGGGCCACCGCCTGCTTGGCCAGGGCGGCCACCAGCTGCCGCCGCTGGCGTCCGAGCCGCGAGAGTTCGGCGGCGTCGAGGTCTTCCTGCGCCTCGCGCAGCGCACCCGACAGCTCGACGGCGTCAGCAAGCTGACCCTCCCGGGCGAGGAGGTTCACCGTCCACGCCGCCACCGTCGGCTTGCGGAGGGCCTTGATGCGCTTCGCGAGGGCCGGGGCGGCGTCACTCGCGCGCGCGTTGCGCGCCGCGGTGAACTGGGCGGGCGGGAGCGTGTACAGCTCCCCCGCGATCTCGTCGAGCTCCGAATCGGCGTCGGCGTGCGGCATCCGCCCATTCTCGCGTCCGGGCGCACGCGCCCACCACCTTCGCAGGCGGCTGGTCCGGCGGAGGCCGTCGAGACCTGCTCGGGACGCGCGGCTCACACCAGTTCGTAGAACCGCCAGAGCCCGAACTCGGGGACGACGACGCGGATGTCACTCCATCCGGCCGCCCGTGCGTAGTCGCGCAGGGTCGCTGGCCGCATCACCGTGCCGGTGCCGGCCGAAGGCTGATGCGACATGCCGTCGGGGAGGCAGACGAACAGGCTGAACCCGTACAGCAGCCGCTCGAGGTCGCCCGCGTTCGGAGCGAACCGCTCCTGCGCGGCCTCGTCCATGATCACGACGAACCCGTCGGCAGTCACCGCTTGCCGTGCCGCGGTCAGGACCTGGACGGGATGCGGCATGTCGTGAAGGCACTCGAACGCGAAGACGCCGTCGAAGGGCCCCTCTGCGGAGACCTGCGCCGCGTCGCGCAGCAGGAACTGCACGCGGTCCTCCACTCCGGCCGCCGCAGCGTTCCGCCGCGCCGCCTCGACCGACGGCTGGTCGATGTCGAAGCCCACCACGTGAAGGTCGGGATACGCGCGGGCCAGCGCGATCGACGACCACCCTCCTCCAGAGCCCAGGTCGGCGATGCGCGCGCCCGGTCGCCTGAGGACCTCATCCACGCGCTCGATACCAGCCACGACGTCGGGCAGCCGATCGAACCACGGCCGATTCATGTCTGCCTGCGCCTCTCGCGCGTGCCGGCCCAGCTGCTCCCAGCTCACGCCACCGCCGGAACGATACACCTCCACGAGGGCGTCCAGCTGGACGGCCGAAGCGGCTGCCATCCGCGCCAGCGGCTCGAGAAACGACAGGCTCCGGTGATCGAGCAGCACTTCCGCGACGCCGGGAGCGAGAAGGAATCGCCGGTCGGAGGCCGAATCGGCCACTCCGCTCGTGCTTTGCGCCACCGTCTCGATGTCAGCCGCCGCGACGAGCGGACGGGCCGCGAGGTCGCCGGCTTCTCGAACGCGAAGGATGCCGCTCGCCGCCTGCTGCTCCAGCCACTCACGGGCGTAGCGGGCGTCGGAGCCGGTGCGCTCGGCGAGCTCGGTGGCGGCCAGGCCGTCGGTTCTTGCCAGCTCGGCATACCAGCCGAGCTGCGAGCCGAGATGGATCGCCATCAGGTCGAACCATCCGAGCGTGGCGCCCATGATCCGGTCCGCGAACGCGGCTGCGGCCGCCCCTTCCGCTGCCTCCGGATCGGCCGATGCCGCGGTCGCGGGGGCTTCTATCGAGGTGGAATGCGTGGTCTCGCCCGTCGTCGACATGTCGTCTCCTTGGTGGGTGCGTTGCGTCTGAGAGCGACGCTAGGGAGCGTGAGGGGCACGCGCGTCGGCAGAACCGCGCAATCCCGTTCGCCACGCATCTGCACGATTCGGTGCACCTGCTCGCCGAGAGGCGAGGCGGGCGACATCGGTCGCGGCATCCGTCGTCTGCCACGTACTCGTCGGCACGCTGCGGATGCCGGACGTGCGCTCAGCCGACGCGGCCACCGGCGTGCTCATGTCAGGCGCACCTGCGCGATGACGAGCGCCGTCTCCGCCGCCGCCACCTCGTCACCGTCGCGGGAGAGCACTCGGAACGCGGCCTCGAGGTGCTCGAGGCAGGAGCGCTGGTCGCCCAGCCACCATTCGCACGATGCCAGCGCCCGCAGGTCGGCACCGGTGGCCGCATCATCGGCACGCGCCACCGTGAACCCGTCACGCGCCGTCTTCCAGTCACCGGACCGATATGCCGCTCGCGCCCTCTCGAGCACGGCGGTGGTGTCCGCCATGCCGGAATGGTACCGCCGCACGACGCGCGAAGCGGCGGGACGACGGCTGCGGCACCCCCTCTGGGGGCGACGTGTGCGCCGACACCGCGAAGAGGATCAGCATGATCGCCATCGTCACGAGATAGAACCCGTGCAGCACCCAGATCGGGCCGAACGGCAGGCTCAACACGTACACCGTATGGACGACGTTGCCGGCGTTGCCGAGGACGAGCGCGCTCGCGCTGTACGAGCGGAGATCGCGCGAGCGCAGCGCCTTGATCACCATCGGCAGGTTCGCCATGGCGAACAACACGGTCGAGACCGTGCCGGCGACCATCGCTGCGTCCATACAGGGAAGACACGGATGCCGCCCACCGCGATACATCGGTCGTTCGATGCATCTGCACCGCGGCGGTCTGCATGGTCCCGGCCGCCCGGCGCAGCGACCTCAGGACGCGAGAACGGATGCCGCCTGCCGTGCCGCTCCTCGCGCGACGTACTCTCCGGGCTCCGGCACCTCGACCGGCAGCCCGAGCACGAGCGGAGCGATCTGCCGCACCGCTTCGGACTGCGCGCCGCCGCCCACGAGCAGCGCGCGCTCCAGCGGCACCCCGAGACCGCGGAGGGCCTCCAGGCCCGCCGCCAGACCGGACAGCATGCCCTCCACGGCGGCGCGCGCCAGGTTCTCGCGGGTCGTCGAGGCGAGCGTCATGCCCGTCAGCGACGCAGTCGCGTCGGGAAGGTTCGGGGTGCGCTCGCCCTCGAAGTACGGCACCAGGGTCAGTCCGCCGGCGCCGGGTTCGGCCGCGAGAGCGAGGCGGGAGAGCTCGGCGTGGTCGACGCCGAGGAGGCGAGCGATCGCGTCGAGCACGCGGGCGGCGTTGAGCGTCGCCACCAGCGGGAGGAACCGGCCGGTGCAGTCCGCGAAGCCCGCGACCGTCCCGGTGGGGTCGATCGTGCGCTCCTCGCTCACCGCGAAGACCGTCCCGCTCGTGCCGATCGACACCACCACGTCGCCGGGCCCGGCCCCGAGCCCCAGGGCTGCGCCCGCGTTGTCGCCGGCACCCCCGCCGACACGCCGGCCGGCGGCATCCGTCACCCACTCGTCCGGTCCGAGCACGCGCGGCAGAACGGCGTCGCGCCCGAGCGCGGCGATCAGCAGCTCGCGGTCGTAGCCACCGGTCTGGGGGTTCCAGTACCCGGTCCCCGAGGCGTCGGAGCGGTCGGTGATGAGCTCGTCGAGCACGGGGCCGCGGGGTGCCTCGCCCTCGGGGCCGAAGCCGCGCAGCCGCCACGTCAGCCAGTCGTGCGGCAGGGCGACGGCCGCGACGCGCGCGGCGTTGTCGGGCTCCTGGTCGCGCAGCCAGCGCAGCTTCGTGATCGTGAAGGATGCCACGGGCACGAGGCCCGTGCGACGGGCGAGCTCCTCGGCGCCGAACTCGGCCGTCAGGTCGGCGGCCGCGCCGGCGGACCGGGTGTCGTTCCACAGCAGCGCGTCGCGGATCACCCGCCCGTCGGCGTCGAGCACGACCATGCCGTGCTGCTGTCCGCCGATCGCCCACGCCTCGACGTCGTCGAGGCCGCCCGCGTCGGCGATCGCCGTCTGCAGCGCCGTCCACCAGGCCTGGGGGTCCACCGACGTGCCGTCGGGGTGCGACGCGCGTCCCTGCCGGACGACGGTGCCCGCCTCGGAGTCCGTGATCACGACCTTGCACGACTGGGTCGACGAGTCGACTCCCATGACGAGGCTCATGTGCGCTCCTTCACGCGTGTCCTCCCCGCGAGACTTCAGTGGGGCGCCGAGACTGCAGCACTCGCATGCAGTCTGGGCGCCCCGATGAAGTCTCGCGGAGACGGAGGGTTCGGGTTCGGGTTCGGGTGGAGACCGGGGGGGACCGGAGGGTCAGCCGCGGGCGCCGAGCAGGTGCTCGGTCGCGAGCTGCTGCAGCCGGACGAACCCGAAGCCCTTGCCGCCCAGGTAGGCGTTCGCGTCGAAGTCCTCATAAGCGGAGCGGTCGGCGAGGAAGTCCTCGTAGGTCTCGCCCTCGCCGAGCGTCGGCACCGAGAGTTCGGGAACGCGTGCGGCCTCGAGCGCCTCCTGCACCTCGGGATCGGCGCGGAAGGCCGCGGCACGCTCCTTGAGCAGCAGGTAGGTGCGCATGTTGGCGGCGGCGGAATCCCACACGCCGGTCTCGTCCTCGGTGCGCGAGGGCTTGTAGTCGAAGTGGCGGGGGCCGTCGTACGCCGGCACACCGCCGGGGCCGCCGTTCTCGAGCAGGTCCACCAGCGCGAACGCGTTGTGCAGGTCGCCGTGGCCGAAGACCAGGTCCTGGTCGTACTTGATGCCGCGCTGACCGTTCAGGTCGATGTGGAAGAGCTTGCCGTGGTACAGCGCCTGTGCGATGCCGGCCGCGAAGTTGAGACCGGCCATCTGCTCGTGGCCGACCTCGGGGTTCAGGCCCACCAGCTCCGGGCGCTCGAGCGAGTCGATGAACGCGATGGCGTGACCCAGGGTCGGCAGCAGGATGTCGCCGCGGGGCTCGTTCGGCTTCGGCTCGATCGCGAAGCGGATGTCGTAGCCCTTGTCGACGACGTACTGTCCCAGGATGTTGACGGCCTCGCGGTAGCGCTCCAGCGCCGCACGGATGTCCTTCGCCGAGTCGTACTCGGCGCCCTCGCGCCCGCCCCACATGACGAAGGTCTTGGCACCGAGCTCGGCGCCGAGGTCGAGCTGGCGGAAGACCTTGCGCAGCGCGTACCGGCGCACGGCGCGGTCGTTGGAGGTGAAGCCGCCGTCCTTGAACACAGGAGCGGAGAAGAGGTTGGTCGTGACCATCGGCACGATGAGGCCGGTGTCGGCCAGCGCGCCCTTGAGGCGGTCGATCTGCGTCTGACGCTCGGCGTCGCTCGAGCCGAAGGCGAACAGGTCGTCGTCATGGAACGTCAGACCGTAGGCGCCGAGCTCGGCGAGCTTCTCGACGGCGTGCACGACGTCCAGCGCGGGCCGGGTCGGGCCGCCGAAGGGATCGGTGCCGTTGTAGCCGATCGTCCAGAGTCCGAACGAGAACTTGTCGTCGCGAGTGGGGGTGGGCATGACGCTCCTTTGCGGGAAATGTTGCTGACGACAACCTATACCAGAACGGATGCCGCGTCCAGCGCGAGCAGCGCAGCGCCGGCATCCGTTCCCCCTGGGCTCCGCGACGCCCTACCCGTACGGTGCCGCGCGCGTCAAGCCCCGTGCACCGAAATCTTGGTGGGACCAGGATCATTCACGAGGAGAGGAGATCCCGATGGTGCTCGAGAGACCGACCTCTCCGGTACGACGGGGCGCACTGCGTTCGCGGACGGTGCCGTCGCTGAAGGAACTGCCGAGCCGTCGGCCGCAGCCGCCCGCGCCCGAGTCGGCGAACGTGCAATGGGACCGCGTCGACATCGATCGGTACCTGGTCACCGTCGGCGGTGACGCGGTCGGCTTCATCGACGTGGTCGGCGCCGTGTTCGTCGTGCTCGCGGGACCGCGATACGACCGCGCCGTCGAGGTGCTGCAGACGCTGGACTTCGCGACGGCGATCGGGTGGCTCTCGCCCGTCAACCCCGAGCGCGCCGACCCCTCCCGACCCCTGACCCCGGCCGGCACGGAAGGCGCCAGCGCCTGGATCCACGTACGCGGTGGGGCCGGTCCGAACCGACCCCACCGCGTCAGGGTGTGCTCAGCCTTTGCCGGGCCCGACGGCTCGCACCGTCAGGGTGACCGGCTCACTCACCGAGGGTGCCACGCCGTCGACGCCGGCTCCGCTTCGCGGCACCCCGGTGAACTCGGCCGTGAGCTGGTGCGTCCCCGCCTCCAGCGGTCCGATGTGCAACCGGGCGACGCCGCGCTTGTCGAGCTCGACCGGCTCCCCGACGGGCGTGCCGTCCAGCAGGAGTCGCACCGTCGCGCCGCTGACCGTGATGGGGGCATCCACCGAGACCGTGACGGGCACCCGCTGCTTCGAGACGACCTCGGTGCGCGGCACCGACACGGTCACCTGCGACGGCAGCATCGACGGCACCGCGATATCGGTGCGCTGCGACGGCAGCTCCGCCTCGTCGCCGAGGTAGAAGCTGGCGAAGCCGACCTGGTCGTAGCCGGTGTTCTTGTTGGCCACGCCGTTGCGGTACATCGGGTCGTGCATCAGCGTGCGGATGCCGTACTCGGTGGGGGCCAGCGTCGTGACGATGCCCAGCCGGTTGCCGCTGGCGCGCAGCACCAGCTCCTCGCGCCAGTCGCCGAACAGATCGGCCTTGAGCGTCGGGGTGCTCTTGTTGCCCGTCGACGTAAGGCCGGTCGCGAGGTACGACGTCGGCGTGAAGGTCAGGTCGTCGATGCTGTTGATCGTCGCCCCATTGACCCCCATGTGCGTCAGACCGCCGCCGAACCAGATGGCGTTCTGACCCTGCGGGATGCCGCGAGCGCTGGACGTAGTCGTCAGCACCTCGCCGGTGACCATGCTGCGCACCTCACGAGTGACTCCGGCGGATCCCGCCTGGGCTCCAGGCCAGCGATTCGAGAAGTTGCCCGCGACACTGCCCTCGTCATCGCTGGCGGCGTAGACGCCGTAGAGGAGCGAGTTCTCGTAGACGATCTCACCGTTCTCGTTCAGCCGCTTGCCCTTCATCGGGTCGTAGCCGGCAGGACCGGGAAGCCAGCCGCTGTGCACGCCGGTGCGGATGTCGTCGAGCAGATGCTCCTCCATGCCGGACCACTCGCGGATGTTGTCATCCTTGTCGACCGGCAGCAGCGCGCTGCGGTCACCGTGGCGAAGAGGCGCCCAGACGTTCTCCGGGTTGTTGCGGACCTCGTCGGTGGCGAACTGGAATTCACCCGGGACCGGCGGAACCCCGTCCTGGCCCTCGATCGTCGGCATCACATCGCCGTTGAGCACCTTCGGCAGGATCTTGGTCTTGTCGGCGTTCAGGCCCAGGACCATCGCCTTGAGCACCACCTCGTCCCAGCCGTCGCCGTCCAGGTCGGCCGACGTCGTGAAGTGGTTCCCACGGTTCTGGTAGTCGTAGGCGGTGCCGCCCAGCGACCAGTACTGCGGGTCCGCCGAGTCGAAGCTCGCCTGCAGGTGCACCTGGCCGTCCACGATGTCGAAGGCGGCGAGGGTCGTGCGGTGGTAGTAGCCGCGCTGCGAGACTGCGTACTTGTTGACCCCGTCGAGGGCCGCCACCACACCGACGTAACGGTTGGCCCGGTTGCCCTGTGCATCGCCGTACGAAGCGGCTTTCCACGGGTGCTCCAGCCAGTAGGCCTCGGACTCCGCCATGATCTGCGCCTTGTAGTCGTTCGCCGAGGTGCCCGCGCCGGGCCCGGGAAAGGCCAGGTACGAGTAGTTGCCGCGTTGCGTGGCTGGGGTCATCGCCCAGTTCTCGCCGTCGACGCTCGCCTCGTACGGGAACGGGTACCGCTCGCTGTCCACGAGCACGCCCTTGCCTGACGCGGCATCCCATTCGAAGGCCGAGAAGAATTCCTGGTCGTCCTTCGCCGGGCCGATGGGACCCACGTGGTACGTCTTGATCCACCGCTTCAGTGCCGGATCGTTCGGTCCGTCGTTGCCGCCGCCGGCGGTGGGGCTGCGGTACGAGATGCTGAAGCTGTTTAGCAGCGACCAGTAGGTGTCCAGCGCCTGCTCGTTTCCGGTGGCGAAGTACTCCTTGAACTTATCGGTGGTCGCCTGCAGGCCATCTTCCCCGCCGACCACGCCGGAGTCCGGGTAGACGACCGACTGCGTCGCCTCGTCCCAGTTGCCGATCCGCGTGCCGAGCGCGGTCTTCAGCATGAGCTCGGACGTGCCGTCGCCGTCGAAGTCCTCGGCGAACAGCGTCGTCTCGTGGTCGTTGGCCGACCGCACGTTGTAGCCCATGTCGACGCGGAACAGCAGCGTGCCGTCCTGCTTGTACACGTCGATGTACTCCGGCGCGGTGGTGGTGTTGCTGCCGCCGAAGATCGGCTCCGAGTACATCGGGTCGACCTGCGTGCTGCGCCACTTCACGACGATCTCGTACTCGCCGTCTCCGTCGAAGTCGCCCACAGTCATGTCGTGCGTCGAGTACGGGGCGCTCTGCGACGTGTAGATCGCGCCGGATTGCGTCTTCGCATACGGGAGCTTCGTGCCGCTGTCGAGCTGCTCGACGTACTGGATGAACTTTCCCTCCAGCTCCGCGTACAGGGCGTCGCCGATGAGACCGTCGGCGCTCAGCGGAGCGCTGGGCTGCCAGTTCTCGGAGTTGTGCTCGTTGAGCGCGGCGACCCAGCCGCTCAGCTGCTCGGCCGTGACGGGCGTCTTGGCGTCGTGCGGCTCACGGAATGCCCGCAGCAGGTCCATGTCCACCACATACCAGTTCTGCCCGCCCGTATCGGGGATCACCATGTCAGCGGCGTTGAGGTTCGTGCCGGGGCCGAACCGGTGGCCACGGTACGTGAAGTGGGCCAGCGGCACGGGTGCGGGGGCCGGCTTCAACGGGATGTAGTGCACGGCGCCCCGACCGGCCTGCCCCGATTGGCCCGGCAGGCTCGACAGCATCGGTGCGCTCATGCCGGCGCGCAGGCCTTCGACGCCATCGATGACCGGCGCCACCTCGTACACTGAGGCCACCGTCCCGTCGGGGTCGGTGTAGTTGGACGGAGTGACGTCCTCCTTCACCACACCGGGGTTCGTGTCGTAGTCGCTCTCGGGCTGGACGTCTCGCGGCGCGATCGTCGCGATCTTCTGGAAGCCGGCGTCGCCGTCCTTGCGGTAGACGTTCCATGAGATGCCGTCAGGTTCGTCGCCCAAGAATCGCCAGCTCAGGAAGATGCCTTCCGCGCCCTGGGCGGCGACGAGGCCCCGCGTCAGATACTCCATCGGACGCAGGTCGGATGCCGCTTCAGCCGGCCGTTTCGCCGGCTCCACGGCCACGGCGGGACTCACGCCCACCATGGGGATGCAGACGGCCAGCGCCACGGTCAGCGGAACGAGCTTCCGCGGTGTGGTTCGCACTTCGCACTCTCCTTCGAGTTTGAGGGGAATGGGTGCTCATCGCGCCGATCCACAATGGGCAACCGCTTTCCCGCATTGTTTCGCGTCGTCTCTCCGAGCGCAACCCCTGCCGCGATGAGACGGGGACCGGCGGCTATGCCCCTCTACAGTGAGGGTATGAACGAGCCCGTCGGCAGCCGCCAAGCCAACCTCTCGCGGCTGCTGCGGCTGGCACATCTCGAGGGTCCGGTGTCCCGGGCGACGCTGACGGGCATGACGGGTCTGAATCGCTCCACCATCGCGGACCTCGTGGGCGACCTCGTCAGCCTCGGGCTCGTGGAGGAGCGCGCGCCGGACCCGAGTCGCCGCGTCGGACGCCCCTCCCCCCTCGTCGCGGCGCACCCGCGGGTGACCGCCATCGCGGTCAACCCCGAGGTCGACGCGCTCACGATCGCGGCGGTGGGCCTGGACGGGACGGTGCGCCGACGCGAGCGCGTCGAGATGACGGGCCTCATCGGCCCGGAGCGCACCGCGGAGCTCATCGGCGAGCGCCTCGACTCATGGCGCGCCGGCGATCTCGCGGATGCCGCCCTCGCCGGGGTGGGAATCGCCGTTCCGGGCCTCGTGCGTGCCTCGGACGGCCTGGTCCGCGATGCGCCCCACCTGCGCTGGACCGACACCGCCCTGCGGGAGCTGGTCGAGACGGCCACCGGTCTTCCCACGGTGGTCGGCAACGACGCGACGATGGGCGTGCTCGCCGAGCACCTGTTCGGTGCCGCGCGGGGCATCGACGACGTCGTCTACCTGAACGGCGGCGCCAGCGGCATCGGCGGGGGACTCATCGTGCAGGGGATGCCGGTTTCCGGCGCACGCGGCTACTCCGGCGAGTTCGGCCAGAACCGGCCGGGGATCGCCTCCCCCGCCGACCGCCGCGCCGGGGACGGGGTGCTCGAGGACGAGGTCAGCCGCGCGCGCCTGCTCGCCGTCCTCGGGCACGACAACGCCGACGAGCCGGCGCTGGCCGACATGCTCCGGTCATCGACCAGCCCCGAGGTGCGGGACGAGGTCGCGCGGCAGCGCCGCATCCTCGCCACTGCGCTGGCCAACGCGGTGAACGTCCTCAATCCCGCGGTGGTCGTGCTCGGCGGATTCCTCGCGATGCTCGCGACGGACGACCTCGACGGCTTCACCCGCGCCGTGGTCGCGCAGACCATGCCCGCCAACGGCGAGGACCTCGAGATCCGGCCGGCGGCGCTCGGGCAGGATCGGCTCCTCATCGGCGCCGCCGAGGCCGCGTTCAGCGACCTGCTGCGCGACCCCGCGGGTTTCTCGCCGGGCTGAGCCCTCCCGTTCAGGCGGGCGGCGCCGTCGTGGCGCGCGGCACGAGTCTCGTGGGCAGCGTCACGCGGGTGGCCGCGGGGGCGTGACCGTCCATCAGGGTGAGCAGCAGACGTGCCGCCTCGGCACCGAGCGTCTGCATGGGCTGGCGGACCGTCGTGAGCGCCGGCGTGGTCTTGGAAGCCTCGGGGATGTCGTCGAACCCGATGACCGAAAGGTCGCGGGGCACGTCGATCCCGAGCTCCGCGGCGACCTTCACGATCTCCATGGCAGAGATGTCGTTCGCGGCGAAGATCGCCGTAGGCCGGTCCCCCCGGCGCAGCATCTCGACGGCGGCCACGCGAACCGCATCGGGCTGATAGCTGCCCGAACCCACGAGAGCCGGATCCAGCGTGAGCCCCGCGTCGGTGAGTGCCCGCCGGTAACCGGCATCACGGGCGATCGACGAGCGCAGATCGGGCCGGCCGGCGATGAAGCCGATGCGGGTGTGGCCGAGCTCCAGGAGGTACCGCGTGGCCTGCAGCGCACCGCCGTAGCTGTCGCATTCGACCGTGGGGAGGTCTGCCGGGCCGGTGTGGGGGTCGATGGCGACCAGCGGCACCTCCGTGCTGACGTTCACCACCGTCGGGGTGACCATGATGGCGCCGTCCACCAGGGTGCCGCTCAGGCGCGACAACGAGCGGCGCTCCCATCCCTCCGCTGCGCCGTGGGAGCCGGAGTAGGCGAGCAGGTCGTAGCGCGAGTCGCGCAGTGCCTCGCCCACGCCTTTGAGGATCTCCGCGCTGAACGGCTCGAAGTCGGCCACCAGCACGCCGATGACGCCTGTCGTGCGCGAGCGCATGCTGCTGGCGATGAGGCTCGATTCGTACCCGAGCTCAGCGACGACGGCGAGCACGCGGTCGACGGTCTCGCTGGCGACCCCGTACCGCCCGTTAACCGCCTTCGAAACGGTCGCGACCGAGACGCCGGCAGCGGCGGCGACGTCGGTGATGGTGGGCCGGCGCTTCATGATCTCGAAAGCGTAACGGATTGGAAATCGTTTTCGAAAACGTTTGACAACGATTTGTTGCCCGCTGAGACTTTTCTCGCTCGGCTCGCACGCCGACAGCGCGATGCGCAATCGCGCCGACCAACGCACCGCACAGCAGAGGTGCGCCTCAACGAAGAGAACGGGAATCACATGAAGGGCAACAGAATCCTCGCCGGATCTGCGGCGCTCGTCGCCGGCGTGCTCGCGCTCGCCGGCTGCAGCGCCGGTGGATCGAGCGACAACGGCGACGGCACGGTGGAGATGACGCTCTGGCAGAACTCCACGACCGGCCCGGGTCAGCAGTTCTGGAAGGACGCGATCGCCGCGTTCGAGGAAGAGAACCCCAACGTCAAGATCAAGATGCAGTCGATCCAGAACGAGGACCTCGACGGCAAGCTGCAGACCTCGTTGAACGCGGGCGACCCGCCGGACATCTTCCTGCAGCGCGGCGGCGGCAAGATGGCCGCCATGGTGCAGGCCGGTCAGCTGATGGACCTCACCGGGAAGATCGAGGGCGAGGCCAAAGAGAACATCTCCGAGGGCTCTTTCAAGGCCGAGACCTACCAGGACAAGATCTGGGCGATGCCGCTGTCGGTTCTGCCCGGTGGGATCTTCTACAGCCAGGACCTCTACACCGCCGCCGGCATCACCGAGAACCCGACGACGATCGACGAGCTCGTCGCCGCGAACGACAAGCTCAAGGCGACCGGCGTCGCTCCGCTCGCCCTCGGCGCGAAGGACGCATGGCCCGCCGCGCACTGGTTCTACTGGTTCGCGCTGCGCGAGTGCGCTCCCAAGACCGTGGAGGAGACCGGGGACTCGAAGGACTTCAGCGACCCGTGCTGGCTCAAGGCCGCTGAGGATCTCGAGGAGTTCGCCGCCACCGAGCCGTTCAACGAGGGCTTCCTGACGACCTCGGCTCAGCAGGGCGCGGGCAGCTCGGCCGGTCTGGTCGCCAACCACAAGGCCGCCGGCGAGCTCATGGGCGCCTGGGACCCGGGCGTGATCGCTTCGCTCACGCCGGACGAGAAGCCGCTTCCCGACCTCGCCTGGTACCCCTTCCCCGAGGTGCCCGGCGGCAAGGGCGAGCCCGGATCGATCATGGGTGGTCTCGACGGCTACTCGTGCGCCGCTCAGGCTCCGAAGGAGTGCGTCGACTTCCTGAACTTCATCGCCTCGAACGACCAGCAGACGGCCTACTACAAGGCGTTCTCGTCGCCGCCGGTCAACGCCGAAGCGCAGAAGGCCGTCACTGAGCCGTACCTCCAGCAGATCCTCGAGGCCTACAACAAGGCGCCGTTCGTCTCGCAGTGGCTCGACACGGTGCTCGGCCAGAACGTCGGGAACGCACTGAACGTGGCCGTCGTCGACATGCTGGCCGGTCAGAGCTCCCCGCAGGAGCTCATCGACGCGGTCAACCAGGCCGGCGCGAAGGGCTAGGACGACACCCCATGCAGACAAGCGAGACACCGAAGACGGACGATCGCCCGGAGACGGATCTCGCGCAGCGTTCCGGGGGCGGCGGCGTCACACCGCCGCCCTCGGCGTCGCCGCGCCGCCGACCGCGAGGACTCGGGTGGAAGGGCCGACTGGAGATCGCGATCCTGGCCGGACCGGCCATGGTCTTCTTCGTCGGGTTCGTCATCTTCCCCGTCGTCATGGCGGCGTACTACGGGTTCTTCAACTGGCACGGCTATGGGCCGGCGGTCGACTTCATCGGGTTGAAGAACTACATCACGATCCTCACCGACCCCGAATTCCTCGAGGCACTGGGCCACAACGCGTTCATCGTGGTCACGTCGCTCCTCATCCAGGGACCGCTCGCGCTGCTGCTGGCGCTCCTGCTCAATCGCAAGATGCGCGGGCAGTCCGTGATCCGTGTGCTCATCTTCGTGCCGTACGTCATCGCCGAGGTCGTCGTGGGCACCGGGTTCAGCCTGATGCTGGCCACCAACGGCGGCCTGAACGGCGTGCTCGAGAAGTGGGGCCTGTCAGGGCTCGCCCACGACTGGCTCTCCGACCCGAACATCGCGATCTGGACGCTCGTCGCGATCCTGACCTGGAAGTACGTGGGCTTCGCGGTCATCCTCTTCCTCGCAGGTCTGCAAGGCATTCCGGACGAGCTCTACGAGGCCGCCGCCATCGATGGCGCCACCTACTGGCAGATCCAGCGCCGGATCACGATCCCGCTGCTCGGGCCGACCCTGCGCATTTGGGCGTTCCTGTCCATCATCGGGGCGCTGCAGCTCTTCGATCTCGTCTACATCATCTGGGGGCAGTACGTCGCGCCGGTGGCGGGCACCTCGACGATGGCGACCTACATGGTGGCCAACGGCCGCAACGCCGGCAACTTCGGCTACGGCAACGCCGTCGCCGTGGTGATCTTCCTCATCTCCCTCATCGTCGCCCTCGTCTACCAGCGCTTCGTGCTTCGCCGCGACACGGCGGGCGCCCTCACCGAAAGGAACGCCGAATGACTACCGCCGCATTGGCGACCGTCGAGCTGCCGGCTCCCCGGCGCCAGCGGATGCGCCGCGCGACGCCGGCCGTGTGGTTCGTCGCGCTCGTCGTGATCGCGCTGATGCTCGGGCCGGTCATCTACATCATCCTCGGCGGATTCCGCACCAACTCGCAGATCACGACGGACCCGGGAGGCCTGCCCGACCCGTGGGTGTGGGCCAACTACCTCGGTGTGCTGACCGGCGGCGTGTTCTGGCAGCAGGTGCTCAACTCCGCCATCGTCGCGGTCGCCACGACCGCGGGCGTCATCGCGCTGGGCCTCATGGCCAGCTACGTGCTCGCGCGGTACCGCTTCCGCGGCCGGGGCGCCATGTATGCCCTGTTCGCGGCCGGCCTCATGTTCCCGATCACCGTCGCCATCACGCCCCTGTACATCGTCGTGCGCGACATCGGGCTCATCAACTCCCTCGGCGGGGTCATCCTTCCCCAGATCGCGTTCGCGCTGCCGACGACGATCATCATCCTGGTGCCGTTCCTCCGCGCGATCCCCGACGAGATCGAAGAGGCGGCGTTCATCGATGGCTGCAGCCGTCTGGGCTTCTTCTGGCGCATGGTGCTGCCGCTGGCTGTCCCGGGCGTCATCACCGTCGGCATCCTCGCCTTCATCGGCAGCTGGAACAGCTACCTGCTGCCCCTGTTCCTCCTCAACGACAGCGCGAACTTCACGCTGCCGCTGGGTGTGCAGGCGTTCTCGTCGCAGTACTCGGTCGATACGGCCAAGGTGCTCGCCTTCACGTCGCTGTCGATGATCCCGGCGCTGGCGTTCTTCAGCCTGTTCGAGCGTCGCATCGTCGGCGGTCTCACGGGGGCGGTCAAGGGATGAGCGGGGTGGATTTCCCGCCGGTCTCCGAGCGGGTGCGGTCGTTGCACGCGCAGATGACCCTTGAGGAGAAGCTCGCCCAGCTGGTCGGGTACTGGGTGGACCAGGGCGACGAGATCGTCGCGCCGATGGCCAACGAGATGGCGACCTCGACCCGATACGAGGATGCCGTGACCCACGGCATCGGGCACCTCACCCGCGTCTACGGCACGCGGCCGGTGGACCCGGTCGAACGTGCGGAGTGGCTCTGGCGCGAGCAGCGCAGGCTTCGGGAGGAGACGAGGCTCGGCATCCCCGCCATCGTGCACGAGGAGTGCCTGACCGGCCTCGCGGCGTGGAAGGCGGCGACGTTCCCCACCCCGCTGGCGTGGGGCGCAGCCTTCGACCCCGACCTGACCGAGGAGATCGGTGCGGCGATCGGACGCACCATGGCGCAGCTCGGCATCCACCAGGGTCTGGCGCCGGTGCTCGATGTCGTGACCGACCCGCGTTGGGGCCGCGTGGACGAGTGCATCGCCGAGGACCCCTACGTCGTCGGCACGATCGGCACCGCGTACGTGCGCGGCGTGCAGTCTGCCGGCGTCCACGCGACGCTGAAGCACTTCGCGGGATACTCCGCGTCGCAGGCCGGCCGCAACCACGCGCCGGTCCACATGGGCCGGCGCCGGCTCCAGGACCTCATGCTGCCGCCGTTCGAGATGGCCGTGCGCGACGGCGGGGTGCGGTCGGTCATGAACTCGTACGCCGAGATCGACGGTGTCCCGGTCGCGTCGGACGAGGGGCTTCTCACCGGCATCCTCCGCGACGAGTGGGGATTCGACGGCACGGTCGTGGCGGACTACTTCTCGGTCGCCTTCCTGCACACGCTGCACGGCGTCGCGGCGGATCTGGGCGAGGCGGCCGTGCTTGCGCTGCGCGCCGGGATCGACGTCGAGCTGCCCACCGGCGACGCCTTCGTCGAGCCGTTGCGCGAGCGCCTCGCCGCGTACCCGGACGAGGTGGCTCTCGTCGACCGCGCCGTGCTGCGGGTGCTCTCGCAGAAGGAGGAGCTCGGCCTTCTCGACGAGGACTCCTCCGCGCCGCCGGCCGCCGTCGACCTGGATGGACCCGAGCTGCGGGAGCTTGCCCGCCGCGCTGCGGAGGAGTCCATCGTGCTGCTGCGCAACGACGGCGTGCTTCCGCTGGCTGCGCCGCGAACGATCGCGCTGCTCGGTCCGAACGCCGATGCGGCGGAGTCGCTGATGGGCTGCTACTCGTTCGCCAACCACGTGCTGGCACACCATCCCGGCGTGTTGCTCGGCTTCGAGATCCCCACGATCGCGCAGTCGCTGCGGGCGCAGTTCCCGGATGCCGCGGTCCTCGTCGAGCGCGGCTGCGACGTGGAGGACCCCGACCCGGCGGGCATCGCGGCCGCGGTGGATGCCGCGACCGAGGCGGACGTCGCCGTCGTGGTCGTCGGCGACCGGGCCGGGCTGTTCGGGCGTGGCACCGTCGGCGAGGGGAACGACGTCGACGACCTGGAGCTGCCGGGAGTGCAGCGGCGCCTGGTCGAGGCAGTCATCGCGACCGGCACCCCCACTGTCGTGGTGGTCGTCTCGGGCCGCCCGTACGCCATCGGGTGGATGCTGCAAGGACCGTCCGCTGCCGCCGCGGTGCTTCAGGCCTTCTTCCCCGGCGAGGAGGGCGCCCCGGCCCTGGCGGGCATCATCGCGGGCGACCGCTCGCCATCCGGCCGGCTCCCGGTGTCGCTGCCCCGATCGGCCGGCGCCCAGCCGTACACCTACCTGCACCCCGTGCTCGGAGGGCCGACCGAGATCACCAGCGCCGACAACACGCCGGCGCTCCCCTTCGGGTTCGGGCTGACGTACACGACGTTCGCCCACGACGACCTCACCGCATCGCCGACCCCCACGGACGGGACCATCACGGCGAGCGTGCGGGTGACGAACACCGGCGATCGCGCCGGAACGGACGTCGTCCAGCTCTATGCGCGAGACCTCGTGGGGTCGGTCACCCGGCCTGTGGCCCAGCTCCTCGCCTACCAGCGGGTGACGCTCGAGCCGGGGGCGTCGGCGACCGTGACGTTCGCGGTGCCCGCGGCGCGACTGGCGTTCACCGGTCGGGACGGACATCGCATCGTCGAGCCCGGAGACGTGGACCTGTGGGTCGGGCCTTCCTGCGCGGAACGCGAGACGGAGGTGCGGATCGGCCTCACCGGACCGGTGCAGCCGGTGACCGCGCAATCCGGACGGCTGGCCACCGCCGACGTCGTCCCACTCGTGCCCGAGCCGCGCTGACCCGTCGCGCTCGGTCCCGCCACTCGCCGTTCAACAGGTCAACCGGCCTTCCACAGGACCACCACGACCCCGGGCATCCTGCACACGCGCGGTTGACCTGTTGAACGAACACGCGACGGACTGGGGCGCGCCGGCATCCGTCCTTGCGCGGCCGCCCGTCAACAGGTCAACCGGCGTTCCGCAGGACCACCACGACCCCGGGCATCCTGCACACGCGCGGTTGACCTGTTGAACGAACACGCTGCGGACTGAGGCACGCCGGCATCCGTCGTTGTGCCGCCGCCCGTCAACTCACCGTTCAACAGGTCAACCGGCCTTCCACAGGACCACCACGGCCCCGGGCATCCTGCATAAGCGCGGTTGACCTGTTGAACGAACACGCGACGGACTGGGGCGCCGGGCATCCGTCCTTGCGCGGCCGCCCGTCAACAGGTCAACCGGCGTTCCACAGGACCGCCATGACCCCGGGCATCCTGCACACGCGCGGTTGACCTGTTGAACGAACACGCGACGGACTCAGGCACGCCGGCATCCGTCGTTCCGGCCAACTCACCGTTCAACAGGTCAACCGGCCTTCCACAGGACCACCACGACCCCGGGCATCCTGCACACGCGCGGTTGACCTGTTGAGCGAACACGCAAGCGGATGCCGCCCAGGCGGCCCCGGGCGCAGCCAATCGGCATGCGTTCCCGTACCTCAGCGTTCACAGGTCAACCGGCGTTCCACAGGACCACCCGCGCCCGGGCATCCTGCACGCGCGGTTGACTATTGAACGACCGCGGCAACAGGATGCCCCGCCCCGGCCCCGGCTGGCCCGCCCCGCCCCCGACCCCGGGAGCGCGGTTACGCGAGATCAGCTCGACCGTCGCGAACGAGTGGGGCGGCAGCGTGACGGCGAGCACCCCGGCATCGATGGCGGCCGGCAACGGCACCGGGGCGACGGCGTCCGGCGTCTCGGGCGTGTTGTGCGCAGCGGCATCCGTCCCGCTCAGCACGCGGGCCCGGCGCACGGCGGCACCCCGCCCGCGGAGATCCACGCGCACGTCGAGCGGCTCATCGAGCGACAGGTTCGACAGCGACAGCAGCGCTGAGCCGTCGCGCGTCGAGGCGGATGCCGACAGCCCGGGCACGTCGCCCGCCACGACCGGTGCGTCGAGCACGTGCGCCGCGAGCGCCGTGGCGTCGTGGTGGCCGCGGTTCATCTCGAACACGTGATACGTCGGCGTGAGCACCATCGCACCGTCGTCGTCGGTGAGGATCATCGCCTGCAGCACGTTGACCGTCTGCGCGATGTTCGCCATGACCAGCCGCCCGGCGTGCCGGTGGAAGGCGTCGAAGTGCACCGCCGCGACGAGCGCGTCGCGCACCGTGTTCTGCTGGAAGAGGAAGCCCGGGTTCGTGCCCGGCTCGACGTCCCACCACGTGCCCCACTCGTCGAGCACGAGACCGATCTTGCGGTCGGGGTCGTAGGAGTCCATGACCGCCTCGTGGCCGCGGATGACGCGCTCGATGTCGAGCGCCTTCCGCATCGTCCCGTAGAACTGCTCCGGTGAGAACTCCGTCGCCGGCTCCGTACGTATGCCGGTTCCGGAATGCGTGTAGTAGTGGAACGAGATCGCCTGGAACACCGGGGCCGGCTGCTGCGAGCAGGTGAGGCATCCGAGCGATTCCATGAGCGTGCGCGTCCACACGAGGTCATCGTCGGCGGCGCCGGCAGCGATGCGGTAGAGCCGGTTGTCGCCGTGATCCCGGCAGAACGTCCCGTACCGGCGCGCCTCGGCGGCGTACTGCTGCGCCGTCATGTTCCCGCCACAGCCCCACGCCTCGTTGCCGATGCCCCAGAACGGCACCCGCCACGGCTCATCGCGGCCGTTCTCGCGCCGCAGTCGCGCCATGGGGCTGTCGCCGTCGCGCGTGAGGTACTCGATCCACTCGCTCATCTCCCGCACGGTGCCGCTGCCCACGTTGCCGTTGACGTATGCGTCGGCCCCGAGCAGCTCGCACAGGTCCATGAACTCGTGGGTGCCGAAGTGGTTGTTCTCCACCACGTCGCCCCAGTGCGTGTTCACCATCTGCGGCCGGCTCTCACGCGGACCGATGCCGTCGCGCCAGTGATACTCGTCGGCGAAGCACCCGCCCGGCCAGCGCAGATTCGGGATGCCGAGGGCACGGAGCGCGTCCACGACATCGGAGCGGATGCCGCGCACGTTCGGGATCGGCGAGTCCTCACCCACCCAGAACCCTCCGTAGATGCACCGCCCCAGGTGCTCGGCGAAATGCCCGTAGAGATGCCGGCTGATGACATCACCGGGGACGTCGAGGTCGACGACGACGCGCGCGGCGGTCACAGGCTCGTCCAGGTCTCGGCGGAGGTCAGGGGCACCAGCGACGGACGCTCGACCGAGGTGCGGAGCTTCTCTCGCGCGCCGGAGGCCGCCGACACGGCCAAGGCGGTCATGATCTCGAGCACGTGCAGGGCCATCGCGCCGTCGGCGCGCCCGGGACCGGCCACGAAGTCGAGCAGCCCGATCCCGCGGCCCGAGTCCGCGTACCCGGCCGACGGCTCGAGCGTCGACCACTGGTCACCGCGAGGGTGCAGCTGCACGTCGCCGTCGAACATGTTGGGGTCGGGAACGAGAAGGGACCCCTCGACCCCGTGCACCTCGATCGGGGCGGCCGTGGACCGTACGCCGTCGAAGCTCATGGTGATCGTGGAGATCGCTCCGGATGCGTGGTGCAGGATGCCGGTCAGGTGCGTGTCGACCTCGACATCGATGCTCTCGCCCGCGCGGGGCCCCGACGCGATGACGCGCTGGTCGCGGGAGCGTGAACCGGCTCCCGAGACGGCGCTCACCGGCCCGAGCAGCTGCACGAGCGACGTGACGTAGTAGGGCCCCATGTCCAGCAGCGGGCCCCCGCCCTCGCGGTAATAGAAGTCGGGGTGCGGATGCCACGCCTCGTGCCCCGGCGAGATCCACATCGCCGACGCCGACACCGGACGGCCGATGCGACCGTCGTCGACGGCGGCACGGGCGGTCTGAACGCCGGTGCCGAGCACCGTGTCGGGGGCGGAGCCGACGCGGACGCCCGCAGCGGTCGCGGCATCCATGATGCGCGTCGCGTCGGCGAGCGTCGCGGCCAGCGGCTTCTCGCCGTACACCGCCTTGCCGTGGGCGATGGCGGCCAGCGCCACTTCGGCGTGGGCGGCGGGGATCGTCAGGTTGAGGACCACCTCGACGGCAGGGTCCGCGACGAGCTCTTCGGTCGTCAGCGCCCGGCAACCGGGGATCTGCTCGGCAGCGGCCTCAGCCCGTGCCGGGTCGAGGTCGGCGACCGCGACGATCCGCACACGGGATGCCGGGAGCAGCGTCTGCAGGTACTGGCCGGAGATGTAGCCCAGCCCGACGATGCCGACCCCGGTCACCGCGCCGCCCACAGCATCCCCCGCTCGATGATCGTCCGCACATTCGGATCCTGCAGCACATCCAGGCTGTGCCCGGGGGTCGCGACGAACACACGCCCCTGACCCCACTCGCGCGTCCACACGGCGGGCGAGGTGATCGGGCGATGCCACGGATGGTACGGCTGGACGGGATGGGTGGTCGTCGCCAGCACGTCGATCAGGTCGTCGTGGAGCACCCAGTACTGCTCGGTGACGAGCTGGAAATCATCGATGCCGGCGGTGATGTCGTGCGTGCGGCCGAGGTCGGTGATCTCGACCGTGTACTCCAGGTAGTTGTCGGACTGATCGCCATGCACCTCGTCCGGGTGCTTGGACGGATGGGTCGCGAACTGTCCGCCCACCAGCTGCAGGTAGTCCGAGCTGGCACGGTAGGAGTCGGCGATGCCGCCGTGCCAGCCGGCGAGCCCGGTCCCCGCCGCGACCGCGTCGCGCAGGCCGCGGATCGCCTCCTGGGATGCCTGCGACATGGTGACGGACTGCAGCACGAGGTCCGTGGCACCCATTCGATCGGCGTCGGCGTACACCTCGGGGTCCTCCTCGACGGTGACCTCGAAGCCGCTGTCGCGGAGGAACGGGAGGAACAGCTCGGTCGCCTCGACGGGATGGTGTCCTTCCCATCCGCCACGGACGACGAGGGCGGTGCGGGTCATGCGGGGTTCCCTTCTGAGTTGTTCGACGGCGTTTCGTCTCGCTGGGCTCGCTCGACGACCGAAACCGGCGTGAGGATGCTGTCGGTAGCGGCGCTCTGCTCGACCGCGGCGAGCACGCGCTGCACCTGGGCCGCGTCGGCGAAGCTCGGCGAGACCGGGATCTCACCGGCGATCGCCCGGACGAAGTCGACGGCTTGATGAGTGAACAGGTGCTCGTAACCCAGCCCGTGTCCGGCTGGCCACCACGCGCCGGCGTACGGATGCTGCGCCTCGGTCACCTGCACGCGCCGGAAGCCCTGTGCGACATCGGCGGCGGCGTCGTACACCTCCAGCTCGTTCATGCGCTCGAAGTCGAACGCGATCGCCCCGCGGTCGCCGTTGATCTCGATGCGGTTCGCGTTGCGGCGGCCGGTGGCCATGCGGGTGGCTTCGAAGACGCCGAAGGCACCGCCGTCGAAGCGGGCGGTGAAGGCCGCCGCGTCGTCGACCGTGACGGGCAGCCGGTCCGTCGTGTCGGCGGCCACTCCGCCCAGACCCTCCACCGCGGACCGGCGCGGGCGGGAGGTGACGAAGGTGCGCGTGGTGGCCGAGACCGCCGCGATGTCCTGACCGGTCAGCCACTGCGCCGTGTCGATGCTGTGGGCGCCGATGTCGCCCAGAGCGCCGGAGCCGGCGCGAGCGCGGTCGAGTCGCCAGGTGTGGGGAGCATCGGCATCGCTCAGCCAGTCCTGCAGGTACTGCGCCCGCACATGGCGGATCTCGCCGATGCGGCCTTGCGCGATGAGCTCGCGCGCGAGCGCGAGGGCGGGTGTGCGCCGGTAGCTGAAGCCGCACATCGCGATGACGCCCGCGTCGGCCGCGGTCGCGGCATCCGTCATGTCCTGCGCTTCGGCCACGGTGTTGGCCAGCGGCTTCTCGCACAGCACGTGCTTGCCGGCAGCCAGCGCGGCCACGGCGATCTCGGCGTGGGTGTCTCCGGGAGTGCAGATGTCGATCGCGTCGATGTCATCGCGGTCCACGGCCTCCCGCCAGTCCGTGGTGTGCTCCGGCCACTCCCACCGGTCGGCGGCCTCGGCTGTCGCCTCGGGGCGCCGCCCGACCAGCAGCACAGGACGCGGCGCGCGCGGGAGGTCGAAGAAGCGAGGGGCGGTACGCCAGGCCTGCGTGTGCATGCGGCCCATGAAGCCGGTGCCGATCAGCGCGATCCGCAGCGGGGGTGTCGTCGTCATCGAGGTGGCCCTTTCCAGGCACCGACGATGCCATTGCGCGTGGCGGCGGTCGAGGAAGTTGCGCAAAACTTGACTCATGGCTCGTGTGACCCTCGCCGATGTCGCGGCGCACGCCGGTGTGAGCGTCGGCACGGCTTCACGCGCGCTGTCGGGTCGAGGGGATCTTGCGCCCGCCACCCGTCGTCGCGTGCTCGCATCGGCGAGCACGCTGCGCTACGCACGGGACACCGCTGCGGGCGGCCGTCCGCCCGGCGCCGGCCGTCTGCTCGACCTCGTTCTCGGGTGGTTCCACACCCCGTACTCCGACGAGGTCACCGCGGGCGCCCGCAGCGCCGCCGCCGAGGCGGGGTACGACCTGGTGCTCACGCAGGAGCGCGACACCCCCGACGACGACTGGCCGGCGCGCATCAGGCGCCGGGGCTCGGCCGGAGTCGTGCTGGGGCTCATCTCGCCGACGGCCTCGCAGCTCGCCTCGCTCACGGCATCCCCGCCCGGCGCCTCGCCCCTCGACGCAGTCGCGGCGGCACGGGGGCCCATCCCACTCGTACTCATGGACCCGCAGGCCGAGACCACGCACGGGCTGCCGAGCGTACGGACGACGGATCGGGACGGCGGCATGGCAGCGGCGGAGCACCTCGTGGAGCGCGGAGCGACGCGCTTCGCGATCGTCCTCGGTTCGCCGCCGTACCGGTACGGCCGGGCTCGCAACACCGGCTTCCGCGAGGGCTTGCGGCTCGCGCTCCCCGGCGCGGACCTGGTCGCCTTGCAGGCCGACTGGAGCGGGCCGGGCGCGCGCGAGGCCATCATGCCCCTCCTGCGGGGTCTGCGTCCGGGCGAGCGGCTCGGAGTGTTCGCGTGCTCCGACGAGATGGCCGCGGGCGTCTATGCTGCGGCGGCCGCGACCGGGCGACGCATCCCCGACGACGTCCTGATCGTGGGGTTCGACGACCTGCGTGGCGCACGATGGCTGACACCGCCTCTGACGACCGTGCGTCAGCCGATCCGCGAGATGGCTGCGGCAGCGGTGGGCGCACTGGCGGATGCCGCGGCCGGCGCGCCGCTGCCTTCCGCTCCCCTGGTGCTTCCCACCCGCCTCATCATCCGGGGCTCCACATGACGCCGCAGTGCGGTGAGCGGGAACCCGGCGAAGGGGTTATGGTTGGCCCGTGGGCACCATCTACTACGGCGGCGGCGCGATGCCGATCCATATCGAGGACCGGGCACTGGCACACCTGAAGGTCGTGATCGCGACCAAGCTGCGGCGCGACGAGAGCTTCACGGTGTCCTGGAGGCATCCCGACGACCAGCCGCGAGGACGCAGCACGATCTGGCTGCACCCGTCGATCCCGCTGCGGTTCGTGTTCGACGACCCCGAGCCGGCCGAGCTGAGCCGAGAGTGGATCGAGGAGCTCGCGAACTCTGCGAGCTCCACCGGCGGCATCATGCTCATCGCCGAGCACTTCGACACCGGTCCGGTGCCCGTGGCAGCGCCCGAGCCTGGGCAGCAGGACGCCGGTAGCCCGAACGTGTCGCTCGGCAACGTGGACGTCGAGAGCCTGGATGTCGACCGGCTCACGGTCGGCGGATCCGAGATCAAGGCGGAGGACGTCAAGTCCTGAGGTTCACCCCTCGAGGGTCGGCGGCTCGTCGTCTTCGGGCTCGGGCAGGATGGTCAGACCGTTCGGCCCGCTCGCCGCGAGCATGAGCTCCTCGACCCAGAGCCGGTTGATGCGCGGCTGACGGCTGCCGAAGAAGTGGAACTGGATCGGCACCGAGGGGTGGATCCAGAAGCTGCGGCGGCCGCTGCCGTCGCCGATCTCGACGTCGAACATGAACGGCTCCGAGCGGCGGAGCTTGTTCATCATGACGATGCGCAGATGCGCGAGCGTGCGGTCTTCGATGTCGACCGAGTTGGTGTTGGTGTCGTAGATGAACCTGCCCATGGCCAGAGCATAACCCGGTTCACCTGGGCGCGAGTGCCGCGGTGAAGAGGCGGCGCGCTCGCCTGGCGACCTCGGCACGCTGGCCCGGCGGGGTGCGGGCGAGCTCCATAGCCAGCATCCCGGTCGCCATCGTCACATCCTCCGTCTCGATGTGGTGGCCCACGCGCCCCGCGGCGCGATCACGGGCGACCAGCCGCTCCACCAGCGCCCGGAATCGCGCCCCCAGCGCCGCCGTCCGCGCGTCGGAGAGGTCGGCGGTCAGCAGCTCGATGAACGCCGTCGAGACGACAGCCTGATCCACGACGCGATCCAGCAGATCGTCGATGGTCCGCTCCGGCCTGGCGGTGTACTCCTCGAGGTCCCGCACGTTGTCTTCGAAGACGGCGACGGCCAGCGCCGTGCGATCCGGGAAGTGGCGGTACAGGCTCCCCTGACCGACCCCCGCTCGCTTGGCGACCGCGCTGAAGGGGGCACCCAGGCCGCCCTCCGCGTACACCTCCCGTGCCGCCTCGATCAGCGCACGCCGGTTGTCCGCGGCGGCGGCGGGACCACGGTTCTCGCGGCGTGGCACAGAGGGTGTCGCTGGGCTCGGCACGGGTGTAGCCTATTACCGGACATAGTTGTCCGGTAGAGAGGATCGCAATATGAACACCATCAACCCGGCTTCCGCGGGATCCGACGCGCCGTCCGCCCCCGCGGTCGCGGTGCGCACGTGGACGGAGCGTGTGGACGAGGGGCGGTTCGCCGGCAAGACCGTTATCGTGACGGGCGCGGGCTCGGGTATCGGGCGGGCGACCGCCTCCCGTGTCGCTCGCGAGGGCGGCCGGGTCGTGGCCGTCGACGTCAGCCAGGCGCGCCTGGACGCCTTTGCCGCAGACCACCCCGGCGCCGACATCCTGCCGCTCGTCGCCGACATCACCGACGACGCCGACATCGCACGGATCCTCGAGGCCGCCGGCGACACCGTCGACGGCCTCGCCAACATCGCCGGGATCATGGACGACATGACGCCGGTCGGCGAAGTAACCGACGCGGTATGGCAGCGGGTGTTCCGGGTCAACGTCGAGGGCACGATGAAGCTCATGCGCGCCGTCATCCCTGGCATGCTCGCCCAGGGCGCGGGCTCGATCGTGAACACCGCGTCGGAGGCGGCACTGCGCGGCTCCGCGGCCGGGGCTGCCTACACCGCCTCCAAGCACGCCGTCGCCGGCCTGACGAAGTCGAGCGCGTTCATGTACGGCCCGAGCGGCATCCGGGTCAACGCCGTCGCCCCCGGACCGACCATCACCAACATCGAGGCGTCGTTCGCGTCGCCGCTGGGAGCCCAGCGCGTCCAGGCCGCGATGGCCGTCATGCCGACGCCCGTCGAGGCCGACGCGCTGGCCGCGTCGATCACGTTCCTGCTCAGCGACGACGGCGTCAACATCAACGGCGTCATCCTGCCCAGCGACGGCGGCTGGTCGGCCGCCTGATCCCACGTCGGGCGCGCGCCCGGGGCGGCCACCCGGGGCGACGCGCGGCCAGGCGCGCGTGAGTGCGAGTGCGGGTGCGCATGCGCGTGCGCGTGCGAGTGCGCGCGTGAGGGCGCGTGCGAGTGCGAGTGCGCGTGCGAGTGCGCGTCATCCCACAGGTCAACCGCGCCTCCACAGGACGTTCACGCCCTCGGCCCTCCTGTGGAGGGCCGGTCGACCTGTTGAAGGATCCGCGGGCGGGCACCGGCGCACGCAGCGGGCGGGCCGGCGGCTGCGCCGAACCCCCGTGCACGCCCTCGGGCCGAGCACGCGTGAGCCCGCGTCATCCCACACGTCAACCGCGCTTCCACAGGACGTTCACGCCCTCGGCCCTCCTGCGGAGGCCCGGTTGACCTGTTGAACGGATCCGCGGGCGGGCACGGGCGGCCATCGGCGGGCGCGGGCGGCCGCGGCGGGCACGGGCGGTCGCGCACGGGCGGCCGAGGCCGGCGGCCAGGCCCGCGGCGGGCCACCGGCGGGCACGGGCGGCCGCGGCGCGCACGGCCGAGGCGGGCACGGGCGGCGGCCGCTGCCGCGGACCGAGACCGCGGCGGATCAGAAAGGCCAGATGAGCGGTACATACAGCACCGCCACCGCCAGGAAGAAGACCGCGAGCGGCAGGCCGAGGCGCCAGTAGTCGCTGAAGCGGTACCCCGCCGGCTCCATCACCATGAGGTTGGCGGGCGTCGCGATGGGCGTGAGGAAGGCAGCGGCGCCGACAACGGTGAGCGCCATCATGAAGGGCTGCACCGACAGGTCCAGCGCCTGCGCGACCGCGATCGCGATGGGCGCCACGATCAGCACGGTCGCGGTGTTGCTGATGAGCTGCCCCAGCACCAGGGTCAGCCCACAGAGGGCGAGCAGTGCGACGTGAGGACCGGCATCGCCCAGAAGCGACAGCATCCCGTTCGCCACGAGGTCTGCCGTGCCCGTGGTGATGAACGCGGTCGACAGCGGGATCATGCCGGCGATGAGAACGATCGTCGTCCACGAGACGGCGTGGTAGGCCTGCGTCGCGGTGACTGTGCGGCTCACGACCAGGGCACACGCGGCCAGCAGCGCCGCGACCGCCGGCGGTACGAGTCCGGTGGCCAGCAGGATGACCATGGCCAGCAGGATGCCGATCGCACGCTTGGCGCCGCGTCCGAGCGGCACGGACCGTCGCAGCTGCGCTGGATCGTCGACGGCGAGCACCCCGGTTCCGCTCGTGCGCCGCACGAGGTCGTCCCATGTGCCCTGCAGCAGCAGCGCGTCCCCCGCCTGCACCTGGAACTCCGTGTCCTTGAGGGGTTCGTCGCCGCGGCGCGCTCCCAGCACGACGAGGTCGCCGTCCGAGGTCGTCATGCCGACGCAGACGTGCACGCCGATGAGCGGAGACCGAGGCGCGACGACGACCTCGGTCACTCCCGTCGTCGGACCCAGCAGGGTGCCGGTGTCGAGCGTGAGCGAATACTGCTGGCGCAGCAGTCGCACGTGTCGCACCAGATCCACCGGCATCAGCGCACCGGTGCGGTCCGGCAGCAGCCGACCGCCGAGCAGCAGGATCACGACCGTCCCGATCACGACGGGGATGCCGGCCAGGGCGAACTCGAAGAAGCCGAACGGGCGCCCGCCGCCGTCCGCGGCGAACTGCGACACCAGGATGTTGACGGGCGTCCCCGTGAGCAGCAGCAGTGAGCCAGCCGATGCGGCGAAGGCGAGCGGCATGAGCAGCTTCGATGCCGCGATGCCCGCTCGCGCCGCGACCACGACGACCAACGGCAGCAGCGCGGCGACCGCGCCGTTGATGCTGATGAGAGCGGTCAGCCCCGCCACGAGCAGCGTGATGACCAGCGTGAGCGTCGTCCGCCGAGTGCCGGCGCGGCCGATCACCAGTTGCCCGGCCCAGGCGGTGACACCGGTGGCATCGAGCGACTCGCTGACCACGAACAGCGCCGCGATGAACAGCACGGTCGGGTCGCCGAACCCCGCCAGAGCCTCGGGCAGGGTGAGCACGCCGGTGAAGAAGAGCGCCAGCGCGACCCCGATCGCGACGACGCCGATCGGCACGCGGTTGCTGACGAAGGCGACCACCGCGAGGACCAGGATGACGAGCGTTGCGGCGACGGGGTCCACGCGCCCAGCGTAGCCACCACCCTTCGCCGGGGCTGCGCCCATCCTGTGGGTCGGGCCGCGCCCTGGCGGGCTCGGCGAGCCGCGTCGCGGCTCGCGGGACCGGCGCCGGTCAGCCTCGAAGCCGGGCGAGACCCGCGACGTCGTACGCCAGTTCCACCGCCTCGAAGACGGCCGCGTCGATCGTGCGCGGGGCGAACGCGTCGCCGATCGTGACGACACGGGTCGCGGCATCCGTTCCGTCCGTGAGCCCCGGGATACGCACCGGCTCCCGCGGCTCGACCGCGACCACAGCCCCGATCCCGCCGACTTTCTCGACGACGCCGGTCAGCGCGTCGCGCACGAGCACCGCATCGTCGTCGACGCGCTCGACCAGATGGGATGTGCGCCGCCGGAAGCCACGGTGCGACCCCAGACGCTCCAGCAGCAGCGGCCGGTCGTATCCCGCGCCGATGTGCGGGAACACCGACTCGAACGGTGTGATGAGCTCGAGCTCGTCGACGTGCGGCAGGAGCGACAGCACGATCCCCGCCGCGTACGCGGTGCCGTCGGCGTCCACGACCGCGATCCGTCGGCCGAGCGTGGCTGCGGCGTTCTCGACGCCCGCCCCCGGCATCCCGGGGACGAGGGATGCCGCGGCGAAGGCGTCGATGGTCGCGCCTGCCGGGAAGCCTCCGGCATAGGCCCCGCCGAGCGCAAGGGACGTCGACCCGGGAGCGCGAGCCCCGGTGGCCACGACGATCCCGTCGGCTCGCTCGGCACGCAGCGCGTCGACCGTGGCCTCGACGCCGAGACGGACCTCCACCCCCGTGGCGGCGAGGTCGCGCGTGAGGTCGTCCACGAGCAACCCGACGCTCTCCCGCCCCGGCACGCGGCGCGCCAGCTGCAGCTGGCCGCCGAGCTCGTCCGCACGCTCCCAGAGTGTGACCGCATGTCCGTCGACGGCCAGTTCCACCGCCGCGCGCATTCCCGCAGGTCCTCCGCCCACGACGACCCACCGCTGCGGCGTGGAGGTGCGCGGGCGCGGACCCCGTTCGAGCTCACGCCCGGCAATCGGGTTCACCGTGCACGACATCGCCAGTCCGCGGCTGCCGCGGCCGAGGCATCCCTGATTCAGCCGGATGCAATGACGGATGCCGCGCTCGGCGCCGTCGACCGGCTCACGACCGGTGAGCTTTCGGCCGAGATCGGGGTCGGCGATCTGGGCGCGCGTCAGGGCCACCATGTCGGCGATGCCGGAGGCGACGACCTCTTCGGCCTCCTCGACGGACGTCGCCGCACCCACGCCGAACACCGGCACATCGGGGTTGGCGGACTTGACGGCGGCGACGTCATCACGCAGCCAGGCGAACGGCATGGGCGATGAGGGGAAGACGTAATGGACGTTGTGATACCCGCCCGCCGCGAGATCGAGGAAGTCGATACGCGCCTCCGCGCGCAGCCGCGCGATCACCTCGCGCATGCCGGCGCCGTCGATGCCGTCTGGGTGGAGCTCGTTGGCGACGATCCGGATGCCGACGGTGAAATCGTCGCCCACCCGCGCACGCACCGCGCGCAGCACCTCGCGCGGGAAGCGGGTGCGACCCTCGAGGTCGCCGCCGTACTCGTCGCTGCGGGCGTTGTACAGCGGCGAGAGGAACTGGTGCAGCAGGTAGCCGTGGGCCATGTGGATCTCGACGCCGTCGAATCCGCCCTCGCGGGCGTGCTCGGCCGAGAGCGCCCAGCCCGCCACGAACGCCGCAATGTCGGCGTGGTCCATCTCGCGCGTGGCGTGCGCCGTCGACGGTGAGAGCAGACGCGAGGGCGCGTAGACCGCGCGCGGGCCGTCCGGACCGTCCGGCTGCGCCTGGGCGCCGTGGTGGTTGAGCTGCACGAAGATCCGCGCACCCGCCTCGTGCACGGCATCCGTCATCTTCTTGGACGCGGCCACGCCCTCGGGCCGGTACGCGTCCTCGAATCCCCGGATCGACCCGGTGGGGTGGACGAAGTGGTTGCCGGCGACGAAGAGGCCGCACCCGCCGCGCGCCCGCCGGACGTAGTACGCCGTCTCGCGGTCGGACTCGACGCGGTCCGAGTACTGCTTCGAGTGCGCCGTCTGCATGATGCGGTTCGGCACCGTTGTCGTGCCGATGCGCAGCGGCTCCGCCAGTACGGACGAACGGATGCCGGGACTCGCACTCATGCGTTCGAGCCTACGACCGAGCTCGTGCGCGCGCCCCCGCAGGGTTTGCGGCGCGCGGCCTCGGCGGCTCCAGCTGCGTCCGAGCCCTACGACCGAGCTCGTGTGCGCACCCCCCGCAGGGTTTGGGGCGCGTCGCTCCCGTTCGGGGCGAACTTCTCGGGCCCCGAACCGTTGAGACGCGCCCCAAACCCGAGGGGCCTGGGGCGCCTGCGGCCTCGGCGGCCCCAGCTGCGTCCGAGCCCCGACCGAGCTACCCTCCGGCACCCACGCACGGTTTGGGGCGCGTCGCGCCCGTTCAGGGCGGACTTCTCGCGCCCCAAACCGTTGCGACGCGCCCCAAACCCGAGGGGCCGGCGGTGCCTGCGGCCTCGGCGGCCCCAGCTGCGTCCGAGCCCCGACCCAGCTCCCCTCCCCCGCACGGTTTGGGCGCGCGGCGCCGGTTCGGGGCGGACTTCTCGCGCCCCGAACCGTTGGGGTGCGCCCCAAACCCGAGGGGCCGGGGCGCCTGCGGCCTCGGCGGCCCCAGCTGCGTCCGAGCCCCACGACCGAGCTCCCCTCCGGCACCCACGCACGGTTTGGGGCGCGTCGCGCCCGTTCGGGGCGGACTTCTCGCGCCCCGAACCGTTGGGGTGCGCCCCAAACCCGAAGCTCGACAGCGGGAAGGGCCCGGCTACGTCCGACGGCGGGCCGTGCCGACCGCCGTCGTCAGAGGCGGGCGAGGGCCTGATCGAGGTCGGCGATGAGGTCGGACGCGGACTCGATGCCGACCGAGAGGCGCACGACCTCCGGCGGAACGGCGAGCTCCGTGCCGCGCACCGAAGCGTGGGTCATCGCATCGGGGTAGTTCATGAGGGACTCGACGCCGCCGAGAGACTCGGCGAGTTGGAACAGGCGCGTCGATTCGGCGAACCGGCGTGCGGATGCGGCATCCGCGAGCGTGACCGAGACGATGCCGCCGAACCCGCTCATCTGCGACGCGGCCAACTCGTGTCCCGGATGCGAGGGCAGGCCCGGGTAGTACACGCGCGCGACGGAGCCGTGTCCCGCGAGAAACTCGGCCACCGCCTGCGCGTTCTCGCTGTGGCGCTGCATGCGCAGCGCGAGCGTCTTGATGCCGCGGGTCGTCAGCCACGCGTCGAGCGGACCCGAGACCGCACCCACGGCGAACTGGAGGAACTTCACCTGCTCGTGCAGCGCGTCGTCGTCGAGCACGAGTGCACCGCCGACGACGTCCGAGTGGCCGCCGAGGTATTTCGTGGTGGAGTGCACCACGACGTCGGCGCCGAGTGACAGCGGTCGCTGAAGGGCGGGCGAGGCGAAGGTGTTGTCGACGACGACGAGTGCACCGGCATCCCGCCCGAGTCGCGCGAGGCCCGCGATGTCGGTGATCCGCAGCAACGGGTTGCTCGGCGTCTCCACCCAGACGATGCGTGCGGGACGCTCCTCGAGCGCGGCGCGCACCGCGTCGAGGTCGCTCATGTCGACCACCCGCACGCCCACGCCCCAGCCGCCGAGCACGCGCGCGATGAGCCGGTACGTCCCCCCGTACACGTCGTTGCCGAGCAGCACCTCGTCGCCGGGTTTCAGCGCCGCCCGCAGCAGGGCGTCCTCTGCCGCCAGCCCCGAGGCGAACGACAGCGCGTGGGCGCCGCCCTCCAGCGCCGCGAGCTGGGTCTCCAGGGCGATGCGGGTCGGGTTGCCGCTGCGACCGTACTCGTATCCCCCGCGGAGGCCGCCGATGCCGTCCTGCGCGTAGGTCGTGGAGAAGTGCACGGGCGGGATCACGGCGCCCGTCGTGGGGTCGAAGGCCTGCCCGGCATGGACGGCACGCGTCTCGAAGCCGGAGTCTGCGGTGGGCTCGGTCATGCTCGTGCTCCTTCGTGGTGGGTCGTCGCCGGTTCGTCGGCTGACGCGTTGCCGCCGGTCGCCCGCGCCCGGCCGTCTCCTACCCGCGAGACTTCAACCGAGCGCCGAGACTGCGCCTGCGGACCGCTGTCTCGGCGCTCCACTGAAGTCTCGCGGGATGGGGCCGGGCCCGCCGACGAACCCGGGCCTGCCGACGAACCCGGGGCTTCGCGCGGGGAGGGGGATGCCGGGGCGCCGAGTTCGAAGCCGTGCTCGAGCATCCAGTCGTCGTCGTAGAACCGGTTGAGGTAGCCGCGGCCGTGGTCGGGAAGCAGCACGACGACGACGGCGTCGGCCGGCAGATCGCGCGCTGTGCGCAGCGCGGCGGCGACCGCCATGCCGCTGGACCCGCCGACGAGGAGTCCTTCCTCGCGGGCCAGGCGGCGGGTCATCGCGAACGACTCCGCATCGGAGATCCGGTGGATCTCGTCGGGTACCGAGGGGTCGTAGCTGTCGGGCCAGAAGTCCTCGCCGACCCCTTCGACGAGATACCCGTGCACCGGCCCGCCCGAGTAGATCGAGCCCTCCGGGTCGGCCCCGATCACGCGCACGGCGCCGTGCGAGACCTCGTGGAGGTACCGGCCGGTGCCGGTGATGGTGCCGCCGGTGCCGATCCCGGCGACGAAGTGGGTCACGCGTCCGTCTGTGTCGCGCCAGATCTCGGGGCCGGTCGTCTCGTAGTGGCTTCGCGGGCCGTTCGGATTGGCGAACTGGTTGGGCTTGAACGCCCCAGGGATCTCGCGCACCAGACGGTCCGACACGCTGTAGTACGACCGCGGGTCCTCGGGTGGCACGCTGGTGTCGGTCACGACGACCTCAGCCCCGTAGGCGCGCAGCACGTCGACCTTGGGCCCGGCGAACTTGTCGGGCACGACGAAGATCATGCGGTAGCCGCGCTGCAGGGCCACCAGCGCGAGTCCCACGCCGGTGTTGCCGCTGGTGGGCTCGACGATGGTGCCTCCGGGCCGCAGCTGCCCGTCGCGCTCGGCGGCGTCGATGATGCGGCGGGCGATGCGGTCCTTGGCGGAGCCACCGGGGTTGAAGTACTCGACCTTGGCGAGCACCGTCGCGGCGATGCCGTCGGTGACGCGGGTCAGGCGGACGAGAGGGGTGTTGCCGACGAGGTCGGCGACGTTTTCGGCGTAGCGCACGATGGGTCCTGTGGTGTTGCCGCGCTCATGCGCGGGATGCGGTCGGGGTCGCGGAGGTCTGCGTGAAGCGGGGCTTCAACGGCAGAGGCGACAACACCGACAGGTCAACACGGGCGCCAGTCTAGACGCTGCGCGGGCGCGCGTCGAGCCGCGTGGGACGGGAGAGGATGCCGCCGCCCCACGCGGCGCCGTGTCACCAGGTGGCGACGTACTCCGACGTGCGCACGAGCGCCGCCTGCTCCACGAGCGGCAGGGACCGGTCGACCGCCTGTCGCACGCGGCGCACCACCTCCGGCGAGACCAGCTCATGCTCGGCGAAGTCGTCGTCGGACGCGTACACCCCGATCGGCAGCGTCAGGGCCTGGAAGAACCCGAAGAGCGGGCGCAGCTGATGCTCGATGATGAGGGCGTGCCGCTCTCCCCCGCCGGTGGCCGCCAGCAGCACCGGCGTCCCGACCAGTTCGTACTGGCCGACGAAGTCGAAGAGATGCTTGAACAGTCCCGTGAACGACGCGCGGTAGACGGGGCTGGCCACCACCAGCAGGTCGGCGGATTCGATGGCCCGCAGCGCCGCCTCCACCTCGGGGGCGACGTCGGCGCGCCGCAGCGCCCCGGCGAAGCCCGGCCCCAGAGCGGCGACCTCGATGAGTCGGGTCTCCGCGGGTACGCGGCCACTCAGCTCGTCGAGGACCGAGCGCACCAGCGCCGTCGTACGGCTCGGCGCCTGAAGCGACCCCGAGACTCCGACGACCCGCAGCCGCGGCTCGGGCACCTCGTCGAGCACCTCGAGCCCGGTCATGAGAGCTCCTCCGGCGGCGCGACCGGCCGTCCGATCGACAGCATGAGCCGGTTGGCCCAATTGAAGAACGCGGCACCGTGCACGACGTCGGCGATCTCCAGCTCGTCGAGGCCGACGGCCCGCAGCCGCTGGACGTGACTGTCGTCGAACGCCAGGGGCGTGGCGGTGAGCGCGGCCGCCGCCGCGACGATCGCGTCCCACCGCTCCCCGAGCTGCGCCCCGATGCCTTCGACCAACAGCCGGTCGACGAGGTCGGGCGCCTTCGAGTAGTGGGCGGCGAAACGCGAATGCACCGACGCGCAGAAGACGCAGCCGTTCACCCGAGAGGCGGCGGTCGCTGCCAGCTCGCGTTCGGCGCGCGGGAGTCCCTCGGCGGTGTTGTAGAAGATGTCCTTGTCGACGAGCGTGCGGGCGCGAAGGATCTCCGGGTCGCGCGCGAGCAGCCGGAAGTAGTCGCTCCCCGCACGCGGCCGGTCGACCAGTCCGTCATAGTGCCGTTCGGTGAGCTCGTCGACGGCAAGCGGCGCCAGCCACGGGAGCCAGCCCACCTCGGCGCGCGTGAACGCGTGCGGGTACGGCGCGCCGTGGGATGAGACGAGGGGCCCGGCGGCGGTGTCGGTCGTGGTGCCGGTCATGCGGGGACCTCCTGGGTGCGGGCGATGGCGCGGAGCCCGGCGGCCACGCGCTGTTGGAAGGCGAGGAACGAGACGAGCTGCGACAGGGTGACGATCCCGTCGGGGTTCCAGCCGGCATCGAGCAGGCGAGCCTGAGCGGCGTCGTCCGCCTCGCGCGGCCGGAACGTCAGCAGGTGGGTGTGCACGAGCGCGGCAGCCAGGCGCTCGCCGAGCGCGTCGCGGGCGGCAAGGCTCGGCTCGTAGCGACGCCCATCAGTGCTCTCCGTCCGCAGGCCCTCCTCGCGGTAGGTGCCGAACGGACCGGCGGTCGCGGCGGCGGATGCCTCGGCCAGTACGAGCGCCGCACGTGGGAAGTCGGCATCCCGCGCGGCGTCCGCGTAGAAGCGCGCCGTGGCGTCATCGGCGGTGGAGCGGGTCGCGAACGCGGCGACGAGCAGACGCTCCGCACGCGGGAAGGCGCTGTCGTCCCGCGGGGCGAAGAGGGCGTCGTAGCTCGCCTGCAGCTGCTCTCGGGTGACGGGCCTCCGTCGGCGCAGTGTGTCGAGCGCGTCTCCGGCGCGCACGCCGGCGAGCTCGTCGACGACGTCGATGGTCGCGGTGGTCATGGGGTCTCCTTTCCCAGACGTCCGAGTGGTTCGAGGGACTGATCGCGGATGCCCCAGCCCAGGGCCGGAGCCACCTCCGTGGCGAACAGCTCGATCGACCGCAGCACGAAGTCGTGCGGCGCGTCGACGGAGTGCACCTGGAACGCCACCTCCGTGGCTCGCTCGAGGGTGCTGTCGCCGGCGAGAGAGGCGACGACGTCCTCGGGGGTGCCGAGGTGCGTGTCGGTTGCGACGATGAGGTCCTGCAGCGTGTCCCCGGGGATGTGCTGTCCCGACCGCCGGAAGCCCTCGGCCGCCCGGCGCAGACCCGCCTCGGCGAACCGCAGGGCGTCGGCGCGGTCGTCGGCGACGAAGACGGTGCGGGATGCCGTGACCCGCGGCGGAACGCCGCTGGGCAGCGCATCGAGGTACCGGTCGATGATGGGGTGCTGCAGGTCGGCGAGCGCGGCGCGCGGGGCCTCGGCGGGACGCGGCTGGGTGCGCGAGAGCAGCAGTCCGTGGCCATGGACTCCGGCGCGCGTGCCCCCGCCGGGAGAGAAGGTGGCCTGCCATACCCGATCGGCCAGCGGCGCGGCATCCCCGACCGGCACCGCGGCCGGGTGGAGGGTGTTCCCGCCGCCGATCTCGCGACCCGCGAGCGCGTCGAGCAGGACGGCGAGCTTGGCCTCGTAGACGG
This sequence comes from Microbacterium timonense, assembly GCF_900292075.1. GTDB lineage: Bacteria > Actinomycetota > Actinomycetes > Actinomycetales > Microbacteriaceae > Microbacterium > Microbacterium timonense. Next base: position 5,978 of record NZ_OLMV01000006.1, on the reverse strand, counting down.
CCGCCTTGTCTGCGACGTCCTGCCCGAAGGGGACGAACGACGACGGCGTGCCGCCGCTGCCCAGGCCCAGGTCGATGCGACCGCCCGAGAGCAGGTCCGCCACGACGGCGTCCTCGGCGACGCGGACCGGATCCTCCAACGGCAGCGTCACGACGCCGGTGCCGAGGCGGATCTCCGTGGTCGCCGCGGCGACGTGGGCCAGGAACACGAATGGCGCCGGAAGGCCGCCCTCCGCGGCGCGGAAGTGATGCTGGGCGACCCAGGCGCGAGCGATGCCGAACCGCTCCGCATGACGGATCTGGTCGGTAGCGAGGCGATAGCGCTCGGCGGCGGGCGCCTCGTCGAGGAGGCGGGTGAAGAAGGCGAGAGACGACACGGTCATGCCGCGACCTCCGATCGTCCGGGCACGGCTGCCAGCAGCTCGCGCGTGTAGTCGTGAACAGGGGTGGTGAAGATCTCCTCGGTGCTGCCGGACTCCACAACCCGGCCCCGACGCATGACCGACACGGTGTGGCTGATACGACGCACCACGGCCAGGTCGTGGGAGATGAACAGGTAGGTCAGGCCCAGCTCCTGCTGCAGCGTCTCGAGCAGTTCGAGGATCCGTGCCTGAACGGTGACGTCGAGCGCCGACACGGCCTCGTCGAGCACGACGACCTCCGGGCGGATCGCGAGCGCGCGTGCGATCGCCACGCGCTGGCGCTGGCCTCCCGACAGCTCCCGCGGCGAACGCTCCAGCGCGTCGAGGGGCAGTGCGACCCGGTCGACGAGCTCCGCGACCCTCGCCGCGCGATCCGTGCGCGAGCCTTCCCGGAAGTTGTGCAGCGGCTCGGCCACGATCTGCGCGACGCTCTGCCGCGGGTCCAGCGACGAGAACGGGTTCTGGTACACCAGCTGCACACGGCGACGCAGCTGCCGCAGCGCGTCGCCCCGCAGGCCCGCGATGTCGGCACCGTCGAGCTCGATGCGCCCGGCGTCCGGCTGGAGGAATCGGGTGATCAGGCGCGCGGTCGTGGTCTTGCCCGACCCGGACTCGCCGACGAGCGCATGCGTCGTCCCCCGCCGCACCTGGAAGGACACGTCGTCCACCGCCCGGAAGGGCTCACGACCGCGCCCCGCTACCTTGAACTCCTTGACGAGGCCTTCGGCGGTGATGGCGTACGGGTCCTCCGCCGCGGCGGCCGCGGCATCCCGCAGGAAGAGCGGCGGTGCGGGACGCCGGAAGCCGTCCGCCGCGAGCGCCGGAGCGTCGGCGAGAAGCTGACGCGTGTAGGGATCCTGTGGGGACGACAGGATGCGCGAGCTCGGCCCGTGCTCGACCACCCGGCCCTGGTTCAGCACGACGATCCGCTGGGCGCGGTCGGCTGCGACCCCGAGATCGTGCGTGACCAGGAGCACCGATGTGCCCTCCTCGCGGCGGAGATCGTCGATGAGGTCGAGGATGCGCCGCTGAACGGTGGCATCCAGCGCGCTGGTCGGCTCGTCGGCAATGATCAGCCGCGGCCGCAGCGCGATCGCGGTGGCGATCAGCACGCGCTGACGCATGCCGCCCGACAGCTCGTGGGGATGCTGCCGGGCCCGCAGGACCGGGTCGTCCAGGCCGACACGCTCGAGCAGCTCGAGCACGCGGCCGCGACGGGTCGAGGCATCCCGCACGCCATGCAGACGCAGGATCTCGCCCACCTGCACGCCGATCGGCCGTACCGGGTCGAGAGAGGATGCCGGGTCCTGAGGCACGAGGCCGACTTGCGCCCCGCGCACCGCGCGCAGGCGCTTCTGGCTCCACGGGGTGATGTCGACGCCGCCGATGGCGATCGACCCGCCGTCGACGCGACCGCCCTCGGGCAGCAGACCGATCACGGCGTGCGCCGTCGTCGACTTGCCGGACCCGGATTCCCCGACCAGGGCGACGACCTCGCCCTCGGCGACCGACAGGTCCACGCCGTGAACCACCTCTCGTCGCGCGGTGCGCGACCGGTACGACACCCGCAGTCCCTGCAGCTCCAGGACGCTCATCGCGCTCCCCTTCCGATCGACTGGCTGATGCGATTGGCGCTCAGCACGACTACGAGCACCACGAGGCCCGGCAGCGTGGTCAGCCACCACGCCGTCGCCACGTAGTTGCGGCCCTCGGCGATGAGCAGACCCCACTCGGGCGTCGGCGGCGGGGCACCGTAGCCGAGGAAACCGAGCGTCGAGATCGCGAGGATGGCCGTGCCGAACTGCAGAGCCGCGAGTCCCACGACGGCGGTGAGCGAGTTGGGCAGGACGTGCCGGCGGAGCACCGAGACGAACGAGCCCCCGCTGCCGAACGCGGCCTCGACGTAGTCCGTGCGGCGCACCCGCACGACCTCCGACCGCGACAGCCGCGCGAACGATGCCACGCTGACGACGCCCACGGCGATGGCCGCGTTCACGGTGCCGAAGCCCAGCAGGATGATCACCGACAGCATCAGCAGGAGGCCCGGGATCGACAGCAGCACGTCGACCAGACGCATGAGCACGTCGTCGAGCCACCCGCCGACCGAGCCCGCGACGACGCCGATGACCGTTCCGGCGGCGAGCCCGACCGTGACGGCGATGAGTGCGCCCGAGAGCGAGTGGATCGCCCCGTACACGACGCGGGCGTACAGGTCGCGGCCGATCGCGTCGGTGCCGAACCAGTGGGCGGCGCTCGGCGGCAGCAGCTTCTCGGCGGGGACCCCGACGATCGGGTCATACGACGTGAAGAGCCACGGTGCGACGGCCCACAGCACGGCCACCGCGATGACCGCCACCGCGACGACGAGCGTCCACGACGGCCGGAGCCCACGCGCGAAGAGGCGCGCCGCCGAAGACCGTCGTGCGGGCAGGCCGACCGGAGCGCCGGCATCCCGTGCAAGGGGGTCGAGAACGGTTCCGGATGCCTCGTCGGAGGCTGCGAGGGCGGTCTCGGCATCCGTCACCGGCGTCGTCAGCTGGCTGCTCATCGCTTCGCCCCCTCTCGCCGTGCGGCATGTCCCGAGATCCCGGGAGCATGGCCCGAGATCCGTGGAGCATGTCCCGAGATCCGGGGAGCATGTCCCGCTTCTGGTCGTCTGGAGGGGCCTCGAACGACAGGAAGTGGGACATGGTCGAGGGTGAGGGCGGGAACGCTCATGCGGTGGCCTCCTGGAGCGCGGGGGCGGACGGGGTACGGGCCGCGCGTGCACCGCTGCGCAGCCGGGGATCGAGCACCGGGTAGAGGAGGTCCACGACGAGGTTGACGACGACGAAGGTCAGCGCGGCGAGCACGACCACGCCCTGCAGCACGGGGATGTCCTGGTTGGCGACCGCCTGCTCGGTGACCCGGCCGATGCCCGGGCGGCCGAACACCGTCTCGGTCACGACCGCGCCGCCGATGAGTTCACCGAAGAGCACTCCCGCGATCGTGAGCGTGGGAAGCAGCGCGTTGCGCGCGACCGAGCGCCACAGCACCCACGAGGGCGACGCGCCCTTCGCGCGCACCACCGTCACGAACGGCTGCAGCTGCACGTCATCGATGCTGCGCACCAGGATCTGCGCGAGCGGCGCCGAGATCGGCACCGCCAGGGTGATGACCGGGAGGACGAGTCCGGTGACCGGGTCGGCGCCGACGATCGGGACCCACCCGAGACCGAACGAGAAGACCTGGATGAGAAGGATGCCGAGCCAGAACACCGGCACCGCCACGAACACCCCCGGGAGGGCCTGCAGCGCCCGCCGCAGCCACCCGAACGGGGTGAGCGTCGAGAGGAACGCGATGGCGAATGCGATGACCGCGGCCAGCGCGAACCCGAGCGTGGCCAGCGCGGCCGTCGGCCCCAGCGCTTCGCCGATGAGCTGGAGGACGCCCGTCCCGTACTGGGTCGAGTAGCCGAAGTCGCCATGTGCGTAGCCGGTCAAGGTGGCCCAGTACTGCTCCCACCACGGCGAGTCCGCGCCGTAGGCCACCCGGATCGACTCGATCTGCTCGGGCGTCAATCCCAGCTCCGGGTTGTCGTACTTGATCAGGATCGCGTCACCCGGCAGCAGCTGCAGCAGGATGAAGGTGGCCGTGAAGGCCGCGATCAGGACGATCGCGGCCTGCCCAGCGCGTCGGAGCGCGTAGCTCATCGGCTCAGCTCCCGCGTCCTACTGCGTCTCGTCGAGCCACACGTCGTAGAACTGCGGACGTGCGACCGACTCGAACTCGATGCCGTGGACATGAGGGGCTGCGCCGTAGACCTGCGGCTCCTCGAACAGCGGGATGACGTACGCCTGCTCCGCGAGATAGTCCTGCACGGCCTGCGACGCCGCGATGCGCTCGTCGGGGTCGGCGGTGGAGGCGACCACCTCCAGCAGGCGGTCGAGCTCGGCGTCGTCGGAGAGCAGCGTGTTGCGGTTCTTCGTGTAGTACTGGCTCTTGATGACGTCGAGGTCCGCGCGCCCGACCATCGAGTGGTAGAGCGGCGTCTTGAGCGGATCCTTGATGTCCTCGGCGTACGAGCCGGCATCGGCTGACTTGACGTTGAGCTCGACGCCGATCTTCTTCAGCTGCTGCGAGACGAGCTCGAGGGTCTGCTTCGAGAGAGGCTGCGCTTTGGCCTCGTAGACGTCCAGCGACAGGCGCTGTCCGTCCTTCTCACGGATGCCGTCGGCGCCGGGCTCCCAGCCCGCCTCCTCGAGCAGCTCCTCGGCCTTGTCGGGGTCGTACGCGTAGTACTCCGACTCGTCCTTGTAGCCGAGCGCCGAGGAGCTGAGGGCGGACGTGGCCCGCGGATAGTTCTCGGTGAACACCGTGTCGACGACCTCCTGGCTGTCGACGCCGGCGACGAGCGCCTGGCGCACGCGGATGTCGCTCAGCAGCGGGTTGGTGAACCGCAGGCTCAGGGCGTTGTTGACGCCGCGCGTCTGCGGAGCGTAGAGGTCGAAACCGCTCGACTCGACGCGGGCCTCGTCGAAGGCCTGCACGTACCGGATGTAGTCCGCCTGGCCCGCCAGGAGCGACCCGATGCGCACCGAGTCCTCGGGCGTGACGATGAGGTGGATCTCATCCAGGTAGGCCCGGCCCTGATGCTCGAAGCTCGGCGGCGCCCAGTCGTAGTCGTCGCGTGCTTCGAGGGTGAGCTCCGTGCCGAGCTTCTCGTCGGTGATGACGAACGGTCCTGAACCCACGATGTCGGTCGCATTGCCCGCGCCGAGCTCTTCGAGCGAGCGATCGAGGGTCGCCGGCGACAGCAGCCCGGAGTTGATCGTCGACGTCGCCTGCAGGAACCCGGGGGCCGGCGCCGAGAAGCGGAACGCCACGGTGTCGGCGTCGACCACCTCGCTGGAGGCGTAGTTGTTGATCGCCTCCGACACCGTCAGCCCGAGGTCGGCGTTGCCGAGGCCGTAGGTGTCGAAGTTCTTCGCGACGGCGGCGGCATCCACCGGGGTGCCGTCGGAGAACGTCACGTCGTCGCGGAGGTCGAACGTGTACTCGGTGGCATCCTCGTTCACCGTCCAGTCGGTGGCCACCCACGGCTCGATCTCGAGCGTCTCGGGGTTCTGCCACGTCAGCCGGGCCGTGATGTTGTTCACGAGACCGCCGTTGGGGTAGAACCCGGCCTGCGGCGGGTAGAGGTTGGTGTACGTCTGGTACTCCAGGTAGGTCAGGGTGCCGCCGGTGACCGGTTCGCCGGCCTCGGTGCTGGAGCCGCCGGTGGCGGGCTGCTGCGACGCGCACGCGGCGAGGGTTGCCGCGGCGATGAGCAACGCGGTGGCACCGGCGACGATTCGCGATGCGGGACGGGACATGGGTTCTCCTGTTTCGGGTGCTTCGGGTAGGGGGTGCCGGCAACGTTAGGGAGCGGCATCCCGTCGGCGCTGTCCCGCGCGTTACGCCGCTTCACCGGGTGCAAGCGGAGGTCACCGGGCGTCACGCGAGGTAATACGCACCCGGCGTGTCGCACCCGTGCCCCCCGCCTCCCGCCCCGGGCGGCGCAGCCCGCACCCGCCAC
>NZ_OLMV01000005.1 GCF_900292075.1 Microbacterium timonense | reverse complement strand
GTTGAAGGAGGACGGGGCTCGTTAAAGGAGGGCGGGGGGTCGTCGTGAAGGACGGTGGGGGGTCGTTGCAGAAGTGCGGTTGACCTGTTGAAGGAGGGCGGGAGGTCGTCGTTGAAGGACGGTGGGGCCGTTGCAGAAGGGCCGGGTCGTGTTGCGAAAGGGCCGGGTCGTTACAAGAGGACGGATGCCTGGGCGCTCAGCGGGCGGGGACGGTGTCGGCCGCGCGGGCCAGGCGCGGAGCGCCGAGTCCCAGGCGCTCGCGGAGCGTGTCACCGGTACGGCCGATCAGGCCGCGACGACGCAGCTCGGGCACCGCGAGGCTCGTGAAGGCCTCGAACTGTGCCGGCTGGAACGCGGACAGCACGTTGAACCCGTCGGCAGCACCGGCGTCGCGCCACGACTCGAAGTGGTCGGCGATGACAGCAGGACCGCCGACGACGAAGTTCGCGGGCACGGCGTGGGCGGCGATGAGGTGCCGCCAGGTCACGGGATGCCCTCCCCCGACGTCGCGACCGGTTCGTGTGCGCACCGTTTCCAGCGTGCGGGCGGCCGCGTCGGCGAATCGGGCGGCCGTGGCCGCGGGCACGATGTCGTCGACGGCGGAGTCGCGCACCGGGTCGCCGGGATCGACGCCCGCGACGTCGAGGAACGAGGCGAGCGACCGGTTACCGGGGAAGCCCGGCCGCACAGCGTGCGCCGGGCTGCCGTCGTCGATGGGCACGAGCAGGAGCAGACTGTCGACGATGGCGCGGGCGGCAGCATCCGTCTCGGACACCACCGGCACGACGGGCACGATGACCTTGAGGTCGTCGGGGTCGCGACCCGATGCCGCCGCGAGCGACCGCAGTTCCGCGCGCGCCGTCGCGGCAACCGTCGGGTCGCCGGCTGCGATGAGAGCGAGATCGGCCTCGGTGGCGGCGAGCGCGCGCGAGCGCGCAGAGGTGCCGGCGTGCACGACGGGCGGATGCGATTGCGGGGGCCGGGCGACGTTCAGGGGGCCCTCGACCCGCACCTGGGCGCCGGCGAAGGCGGCCGGCCGCAGACCCTCGGCATCGATGAGCACCCCGCTCGCGGCGTCGGCCACCCAGGCGTCGGCATCCCACGACTCCCAGAGCAGCCGCAGCGCTCGCACGAACTCCTCGGCGCGGTCGTACCGCGTCTCGTTGTCGGCGTGGGCGTCGCGGCCGTGGTTCGCCGCGGCGCGGGGCTCGGCACCGGTGACGAGGTTCACGCCCGCCCGGCCCCCGGTGAGGACGTCCAGGGATGCCGTCGCCCGCGCCGTCGCGTACGGGTCCGCGTACGTGGAGTTGACGGTCGCGATCAGCCCGATGCGTTCGGTCACCCCTGCGAGATAGAGCACGGCGCTGAGCGGATCGATCCGGGCGAGCAGGTAGGGGTCGCGGAACTCGAGGTCAGGTCCGGTGGCGAGCCAATCGCCGAAGAAGAGGTAGTCGAGACCGGCGTCCTCGGCGACCTGTGCGATGCGGCGCAGGACGGGGGCATCCGCCTGCGGGTCGCGATGCGCGCCCGGGTACCGCCACCCGGACGGATAGGCGCCGAGCGTGCGCACCATGGCGCCCACGATGAGCGGGGCGGTCATACCGGCACCACGTCCAGCGAGGGCGCGGGCCCGACCGCCGCCAGCCGGCCCCGTGAGCGCGACCACTGGCTCCACGAGCCCGGGTACACGACGACGTCGATGCCGGCGATCACGCCGGCCAGCGCCGTGTGCGTGGCGGCGATGCCCGAACCGCAGTAGGCGGCGACCGCGACGCCGTCGCGCACCCCTGCGGCCGCGAACTCCGCGCGGATCTCGTCGGCCGAGCGGAACTTGCCGGCAGTCAGGTGCACGGTCGTCGGCAGGTTGACCGCGCCGGGGATGTGCCCGCCGACGGGATCGAGAGGCTCGCTGTCGCCGCGGTACCGTTCGGGCGCCCGCACATCCAGCAGCAGCCCGTGGTCGGGCCATTCCTCGACACCGTCGATGTCGGCGATACCCGTGCTGATCTCGTCGAGCACGACATCCCCGGGCGGACGGGGCAGCACGTCGCCGGTCTCCAGCGGCAGCCGCTCGGCCAGCCAGCCGCGCAGGCCGCCGTCGAGCACGCGCACGTCGGCCAGGCCCGATCGGGTCAGCACCCACCACGCGCGCGCGGCGGCGACCGAGTGCACGTCGTCATACGCGACGACGGTGTCTCCCGCGCGGATGCCCCAGCGCCGCGCGGCGGCCTGCAGCTGCTCACGCGGCGGGAGCGGATGCCGCCCCTCGCGCGGATCGCCGCGACGGGCCAGCTCGTGGTCGAGGTCGACGTACACGGCGCCGGGCAGATGCCCTTCGAGGTACGCCGGGCGTCCCTCCGGCTGGTCCAGGCGCCACCGGACGTCCAGGATGCGCGGCGGGCTGCCCGCGCGGATGAGGTCGGCGAGCTCGGTCGGCGAGATGAGTGGGGAGGCCATGCGGTCATGCTCGTCGCCTCGCTGCGCGTGCGGAACGCCGTGACGACACACACCGCGACATGGTGAAACGCAGCGTCATGAGAGGACTTCGTCGCCGGACCACGCGGATCGCGTGATGGCAGGAGTTCGGCGCCGCCCTACGATCGGCGCAGGTTCGGGAAGGGGAGTCGGATGCCGAAGCCGCTCAGTGGCAGACAGCGCCGAGGTGGTGGTCCGTGGCGCGGCACCCGCGCCACGGCCGGAGCCGCGGCCGTCGTCGCTGCATTGCTGCTCGCCGGGTGCGGGAACGGCACTGTCGCGCTTCCCACAGCCCTGCCGACATCGCTGCCCAGCAGCTTTCCGACGGCGTTGCCGACCGGTCTGCCCACGGCCCTGCCGAGCGCTCTCCCTACCGCGCTGCCGAGCGCTCTCCCCACCGCGCTGCCGACGGCCCTCCCCACGGCGCTGCCGACGGCGCTTCCGACACTCCCCGGGCGCCCGACCGCTACAGCCGAGCCAGCGCCGACCGGGGAGCCGGAACCCACGACACCGACAGAGCCCGAGCCGACGACGCCGCCGGCCGGGCAGCCGACGCCGACGGAGAACGCCGCGACCGAGTTCGCGCCGACGCCGACGCCCGCCACGCCCAGTCCGACCGTGGAGCCGACCCCCACCTCGACGCCATCGGTCACCGCGGAGGCGGCCGGCGCCGACGTGGATACGTGGCTCCCCTGGCTCGTAGGTCTCGGCGTGCTGGCGGCCGGTGCGGTGACGTACCTCGTCGTCCGCCGTCCGCGCCGACCGGGCCCTCCCCCCGCCGCGTGAGGCGCGCAGCCCCTGCCGTACGACAGGCGCGCAGCCCTGCCGTACGACGCACCCTCCCTCGGTGGCTTGGCCTATATGTATGGGAGCACCGGCGTGTCGCGTACATATAGGGCAAGTCGACATCGGGCAGGGGGCCGGGGCGTGCGCCACTGGGACGGAAGGCCGGGAGGAAGGTGCGAGCGGTGCGCCAGCACGTTCACGGCGCGCGATGCGACGGGGTGCGCACCCGGGGGGACGGGCCAGTCAGCCGCGGATCGCCAGCGCGAAGGGGAGGACCTCCGTTGCCCCCGCCCGCCGCAGCTCGCGCGCGGCGACCGTGAGCGTCCAACCGCTGTCGACCCGATCGTCCACGAGCAGCACCGGGCCCGACGGGATGTCCAGTCCGTCGGCTGAGAATCGCCCCCATACGCCCGCGACGCGGAAGGCGCTGTTGCCGCCGGGCTGACCGGTCGGCCCGCCGTCCACGAGGCCCAGAGAGCCGAGATACGGCAGGCGCCCGATGCCCGCGATCCCCCGAGCCAGCGAGTCGACAAGGTGCGGCTTCGCACGCGACGGCATTGCGACGACCGCGACGGGGCGGCGCTCCCACCCCCATTCGGCGAGCACGCGCACGCACCCGTCGAGGATGCTCTGCGACACCGGCCCGTCGGGCGCACCGGCCGCGAACAGCTCGCGCAGTGCGCCGCCCCAGCCGAGGTCGGTCAGGCGGGCGAGCGCGCGTCCCTCGGCGGCCTGCTCGTCCGCCGCGATGCGGCCCTTCACCGCGACGCCCAGGCGGTCCGCACCGGTCGGCCACTGGCGCCGCGGTTCGATCGGCACCCCGACGCGGTCGAGGGCGTGGGCTGCGGCATCCGTCGCCTCACCCGAGATGGAGACCGGGAACCACGGCCCCGCGCAGTTGTCGCATCGACCGCACGGTGCGGCGGTGTCGTCGTCGAGCGAACGCTGCAGGAACTCCATGCGGCACTGCGGTGTCTGCTCGTACGCGATCATGTGCTGCTGCTCGGCGACGCGCTCGGCCGCGATGCGGCGGTAGCGCTCTTCGTCGTACGTCCACGGCGCTCCGGTCCAGACCCACCCGCCGCGCACCCGCGCGACCGCCCCGTCGACGTCGAGCACCTTCAGCAGCAGCTCGAGCGGTGTGCGGCGGATGTCGACCACGGCCTCCAGCGCCGGCGTCGACATGGGCCCGCCGGCCTCGGCGAGGGCCGCCAGCACTCGCTCGGCGCGCTCACGGTCGGGCATGGAGGCCGTGGCGAAGTAGTGCCAGATGTCGCGGTCCTCGGTGCCGGGGAGCAGCAGCACGTCGGCGGACTCCGTGGCGCGACCGGCGCGGCCGACCTGCTGGTAGTACGAGACCGGCGACGAGGGTGCCCCCAGGTGCACCACGAATCCGAGGTCGGGCTTGTCGAACCCCATGCCGAGGGCGCTGGTCGCCACGAGCGCCTTGACGCGGTTCTGCTTGAGCAGCGCCTCGGACTCCTCTCGCTCGTCGGGATCGGTCTGTCCCGTGTACGCGCGGACGTCGTAGCCGTGTTCGCGCAGGAGCCGTGCGGTGTCGTTCGCAGCCGCGACCGTCAGAGCGTAGATGATTCCCGACCCCGGGAGGTCGCCGAGGTGGCTGATGAGCCAGGCCAGGCGGCTGGGCGCGTTGGGCAGCTGCAGCACTCCCAGGCGCAGTGATGCCCGCGCGAGCGGTCCCCGGATCGTGAGGACCCCGGATGCCGCGCTGCCCGCGTCGAGCTGCTCGGCGACGTCCGCGACCACACGACTGTTCGCCGTGGCCGTCGTCGCGAGCACCGGGACGGTCTCGGGCATGCGGGAGATCAGCTCGCGCAGCCGCCGGTAATCGGGGCGGAAGTCGTGTCCCCAGTCGCTGATGCAGTGCGCCTCGTCGACGACGAGCAGCCCCATGCGCGCGACCAGGGCGGGAAGCTGCTCATCGCGGAACGCCGGGTTGTTCAGACGCTCGGGTGAGACGAGCAGCACGTCGACCTCGTCACCGTCGAGAGACGCGAGCACGTCGGTCCATTCGTGGGCGTTCGTCGAGTCGATCTTGACGGCGCGCACCCCCGCTCGCGCGGCTGCCGCGATCTGGTCGCGCATGAGGGCGAGCAGCGGCGACACCAGCACCGTGGGCCCCGCGCCACGGCGTCGCAGCAGTAGGGTCGCGACGAAGTACACCGCCGACTTGCCCCACCCGGTGCGCTGGACCACGAGCGCACGCCGTCGCTCGTCTACCAGCGCCTCGATCGCCTCGAACTGGCCATCATGGAACTCGGCGTCCGCGCGGCCCACCAGCGAGCGCAGCACGGCCAGGGCCTCGGCGCGGGTCGTCGTCGTCGCGGTCATCCCTCCAGCCTGCCTCATGCCTCCGACGCGGTGCGGCGAACGCCCCCGCGGGCATCGGGTGGGCCGCGCGCGTGTTACCGTGACCACGACGGAGGGGGTGCACGTGCTCGAGAACCTCACAGCGCTGCTGCGCCTCATCGCCGAGGTGATCGGCATCTCCGCCCGGCCGTGGCTCGTGTTCCTCGAGACGCTCGGGCGATCGCTGGCAGAACTCACGGCTGCGGCCCTGCCCGCCGACGCCGGCACGCTGGTCCTCGTCACGGCCCTTGTCGCCGCGCTGGCCCTGCTGGCGGTCGCCCTCTCGCTGTACGCAGGCCGGGTTCCCGCCGGTATCGCCGTCGCGCGGCCACGCCGGGCCATCCGTGACGCCACGCGGCTCACCCAGTCCCACCCGGACGCTCCCGGACACCCGCGTCCGCGCGCGCCCGGCTCCGCGGCTCCGGCCGCGTAGACCGCCGTCCCTCCCTCGCGAGGACGCTCGGCGTCTTCGTGGCCACACGCCACGAATCGACACCGAAGAACGGACCCGCCATGGACATCTACGCCTTCCCCCCTGTCGCCGCGCTCCTGGATGCCGCCTACGCCATGCTCATGTGGCTCGCCGGCGCCCTCGAGCCACTGGCCGGATCCGCCGCGGCCGCGGCATCCGTTGTCGTGCTCACCGTGCTGGTGCGCGCGCTGCTGATCCCCGCCGGCATCGCACAGGCGAAGGCCGAGCAGACCCGCAGCCGGCTCGCCCCGCGTCTGTGGGAACTTCAGAAGCGTCACCGGCGCGATCCCGAGCGCCTGCAGCGAGAGACGATGAAGCTGTACGCCGATGAGAAGGCGTCGCCGTTCGCCGGCTGCCTTCCGGTCCTGGCACAGGCACCCGTCGTCGGCGTCGTGTACACGCTGTTCCTGCACACGGCGATCGCCGGTCACGCCAACGCCCTTCTCGCCGAGCACCTGTTCGACGTCCCCCTCGGCGCGAGCCTGGTCGGCACCCTCGTCGCCGGCACCGCCACGGCGGCCACGTGGGCGGTCTTCGGAGGCATCGTCGCGGTGATCGTCGTGGTGGCGGAAGTCACCCGCCGCGCGTTCCGGCCGCAGGTGCACGCGCCGTCCGGCGACGCGGGTTCCCCCGGCCTGCCGGGCGGCGCTGCGGTGGCGAAGCTCGCGGGCGCGCTGCAATTCACGACCGCGGTGTTCGCCCTGTTCGTCCCGCTGGCCGCCGCGCTCTACCTCGCCGTGACGGTGACATGGACGCTCGTGCAGCGCCTCGTGCTGCGCCGTCGGTACCCGCTCGCACCCGCCTGAGGGGCACGGGGAAGCGCTGTGCGGCGTTCCCACAGGATTTGCAAAGGATTCACCGAAGTCGCCGGATCGGCCTCGAACGACCCCATAGCCTGACCACGCATGGCTGGGGGACGTCCATGCCTCTGGGGACCCGATCGATGACCAACGACCCGAGAAACGGCACCATCATGAACCCAGAGCCCACCCTCATCGCTGCGCCCGACGAACACCGCCGCTCCCGCTCCGACCGCCGGCGCATGCTGCTGGCCGTCATCGCCGGCGGCCTCGTGCTCGGCGTCGGCACGGCTGTCACGCTCGCCGTCTGGAACGACTCCGAGTTCGCGACCGGGACCTTCTCGTCGGGCCAGTTCGACCTGCAGGGCAGCATCGACGGCACGGCGTTCGACAGCTCCACGACCGCACCCGGCAAGACGCTGACCTTCGCGCTGGACGCCGACGAGCTCTCACCCGGCGCCACCGTCTATGCGCCCTTCGCGGTGCAGCTGTCCACGGAGTCGGACTACGCGGCATCCGTCACGCTCGCCGAGGAACTGGGCGGCGCGATCGGTCAGAATCTCACGTACTCGCTGTACGAGGTCGCCTCGTTCGGCGCGACGTGCTCGGCTGCGACCCCACCGTCGGGCACGCCGCTCATCGCCGACCGCGCCGCGTCGGCGACCGGAACAGTGGCCGCCTTCGACCTCTCCGCCGCCGCGACTCCGACCAACCTCTGCTTCGTCGTGACCGCCGGTGCGGTGCCGCAGGGTGCCACGGGCACCGTCACGTGGGAGTTCGCGGGAACCTCGGGCGACCCGCTCCCGTGAGCACCGGCGCCGAATCCCGGCGTGGCGCGCGCGAACAGCGCTCCGGCGATCGCCGGCGACTGCGCGCGCGCCGCGTCCGCGCGCTCCTGGCCGCGGGCCTCGTGCTCGGCATCGGCACAGCGGTCACCCTTGCCGCGTGGACCGACACCGAGAACGCCACAGGCAGCTTCGGCGCGAGCGTCTTCAACACGGAGTCGCAGAGCGCCGGATCACCGGCGTACGCCAGCAACACGACCGCGCCCGGGGCCGCCCTGACCTTCAACGCCGCCCAGATGTCGCCGGGCGTCTCGTCCTTCGCGTGGCTCAACGTCCGCACGACACCGGCATCGACCGTAGGCGGAACCGTGGCCCTCAGCGCCGTCACGCCGAGCGCCGGCGGTCTGACTCCGGCCCTGCAGTACCGGGCCGTGCGGATGACCAACCCGAGTCCCGGCTCGACGTGCGACGCCACTGCGTTCACCACCGGCACGCCGACGTTCATCGCCGGAGGGTCGGCGACCTATCTGCCCGTGTCTCAGCTTCCGGCGACTGCCATCGCGAACACGATCGGCGCAGCGGGCGCGCAGCTCGGCTTCTGCTTCGAGGTGCGCATCATGACGGGCGCGGCGAACACGTACCAGGGCACGACCGCAACGGTCACCTGGAGCTTCACCGGCACGTCGGCGAACTGACACACGAGACGAAGAGGACGACGAGATGGCACCGCGGCAGCGATCCGCGTGGGGGCGCGCCGGGGATGCCGCCCTCGCCGTGGCCGCCGTGCTCGGTGCCGTCTGCATCGTGCTCGCGATCGCGGCGGCCGTGTTCGACGTGCGCATCGTGTTGTTCCGCACCGGGTCCATGTCGCCGACGATCCCCGCGGGCTCGGCGGCGATCGTGCACGGCATCCCGGCCGACCAGGTGGGGGTGGGCGACGTCGTGATGGTCGACCGGCCCGGCCAGCTGCCCGTCACCCACCGCGTGGTGGCCGTCGAACCCGCCCCGGACGCTGCCGACGCTCGCCTGCTCACCCTCCGCGGCGACGCCAACCCGGTGAACGACCCGGCGCCGTATCGGGTGACGGAGGTGCGGCGCGTGGTGACCTCGGCGCCCGGGGTGGCACCCGTGCTCGCGTCGCTGGGGAGCCCCTGGGTGCTCGGCTCGGTGACGATCGCCGCCACCGTGCTCATCGTGGCGGTGTTCTGGCCACGTCGCCGCGCGCGGCCGGCAGCCGGGGACGCGGTGCACAGCCGCGCCCCGGCCCCGGCGACCCCGAGCCGGGATGCGCCGGCGGGAGCCGAGGCGGATGCCGCCGCCTCCACCCCGGCCCCCGGTTCCCGGCGCGCCAGACGCGCCGCCGGCACGGCGGTCGCCGTCGCCCTCATCGCCGGCACAGCGGCGGGCCCCGCACCCGCCCCGGCACGCGCCGACGGCATGGATACCGTGATCCAGGGATCCGTCATCCGGCTGGTGTCCATCGAGGATCCGGCGATGCAGCAGCTCTCGCCCGGCGGGAGCGCGGTGTGGCAGGTGGGGGGGATGGCGGATGCCGACTCGCCCGGCACCGTGACCGTGTCGCTCTCCGGCACCGCCGCGGACGAGACCGCTCTCCGCTACACGGTGACCGGCTGCCCGCAGCGCTGGTCCGGAGACATCTGCGTGGGCGCCGCGTCCGGCTCGGACGAGCTCATCACCGACGCCCCCGTTCCCACCGACGGACAAGCCGTTCCGCTCGAGGAGATCCCCGACGACCGCCAGCTCTGGCTGCGCGTCGAGGTGCAGCTGCCCGCCGACGCCGATCCGATCGTGCCCCCGGTGCAGCTCACGGTGCGCGCCACCGGCGTCGGCGACGATGTGACGACAGGGCCGGTCGGCGGACTGGCCGCCACCGGCGGCACCGCCCGGTGGGCGCCCGCTGCGATGGCGACGGTCGTGATCGCGATCGGCGCAGGGCTGGTGCTGCGCGGGAAGAGGCGGTCGTGAACGGGGTGCGCCGAGTCGCCGCCGTGGTGGCGCTGGCGGGTGCGCTGTGCCTGGTCGCCACGCCGCCGGCGGCGACCGAGGCGGCATGGGCGGATGCCGAGAATGCCGGCGGCGCGTTCACCGCCGGCACGGTCACGCCCGTCACGCAGATGTCCTGCACGTCCGGACTGTTGCAGCCCGTCACTTTCACCTGGACCGCCCCGTCGGGAGGCCTGACGAGAACGGGCTACCGCTGGACCGTCACCGGCGGCCTCACGGGAAACGGCACGCTCGCGGCCGACGCGACGAGCGTCTCGCTCACCCGCGGTCTTCTCGGACTCGGTTCGGGCACCTTCTCGCTCTACGCGGTCGGCCCGGGCGGTTGGGAGTCGGTCGTCAAGACGGGCTCTCTGGGATTCGTGACGGTGGTGCTGGACGTCGTCTCCTCCTGCTCCGTCCCGTAGCACCTGCCCCCGCGCCCCTCACTCCTCCCGCGCGTGCAGCACGCCACTGAGGGCTCCCAGTGCCGCGCCGGCCAGCGTGTCGACGACGCGCTCCGTCGCGACGGCGACCGTGTCGACGGCCCCGGTGGCTGCCCCGGTGAGCAGCAGCACGAGGGGTGTGATGAACACGAGCGCCAGCGCGTAGTTGCGCACGACGACGAGCTCGATCGTGAACTGCAGCACGCCCAGCAGCAGCGCCAGCCAGAGCGCCGGGATCGGCAGCGGCGCCAGCAGCAGGTACAGCGCCGCGCCCAGGACGGTGCCGATCATGCGGTGGACGCCTCGCGCGTAGGCGGCGCGCCGGTCCGCGGCGACGCCCACGACCGCCACCGCGGCACCGACGATCCAGTACGCGCGGTCCGGGTCCAGGAGCAGCCCGATCCCGATCCCGGCGAGCGTCACCAGCGCGACCCTGGCCAGCAGCATCCGGGCTCCGGCAGAGAGCGCCGGACCGGGCAGCACCTCGCGCAGCGGCCGCGCCCTCACGCGCCGCCTGCTGGGCAGCAGGAGCGGCGCGAGAGATACCGCCGACGCGAACAGGATGCCGCAGCCGACGGCTGTGACGTACGTGGCGGCATCCGCCCCAGAGCCGATGATGTGCGCCGACAGCCCGTAGACCAGTACGACGAACAGCGGCCCCGGCGGTCCGACCGAGAAGGCGAACATCGCCGCCGCCGCGACGATCGGCACGACGGCGAGCCCCGCGATCGTCGCGATCGGGAACGGTCCTGCGACTGCACCGAGCACGGCCGCGGCCAAGAGCCCGGCAGCGAGGAAGGGCACGACGCGTGCTCGCTCGATGACGGGCAGGTGTGTGCCGTACAGCGCGACGAAGGCGCCGGTCGCCGCCTGGAAGCCGAGGTCCGCCCGCCCGGCGAGCGTCATCGCGGCGATGGGCACCGCGATGGCGATCGCCGCGCGCAGCCCGATCGGCCAGCGCGGCGCCGGCGCCGCCGTCAGCCGGAACAGACTCGACAGCGCGTGACTCAGATCGGCCGCGAACCGGCGGCCGGCACTCTTGCGCGGCATCCGCTCTCCCTCCCCCACCATCCTTGCGCCGCCCGGGTGGGACGGCACGGGATGATGGTCGGATGCGCAGCCTCTCCGCTCTCACCGACGACGGCGCCCGCTTCGTCTCGGAGCGCCATCTCGCGACGCTGTCCACCATGGGCCGCGACGGAATCATCCATGTCGTCGCGGTCGGCTTGACGGTGGAGGCCGGGATCGTGCGCATCATCACGTCCGGCGACAGCCAGAAGGTGCGCAACGTGGAGCGGGATCCTCGCGCGACTGTCGCGCAGGTCGCCGGACCGGTGTGGCTGAGCGTGGCCGGTCGTGCCACGGTGGAGCGCGATCCCGAGGCGGTCGCCCATGCGGTCGCACTGTACGCACGGCGCTACCGGCAGCCGCGGGTCAATCCGCGGCGCGTCGTGATCCGCATCGAGCCGACGAAGGTGATGGGATCCACCGGGTTGTTCCGTACGGGCGATGGTGCCTGAGAGGGGGGATGCCGCTGCCCCCGGCGCACCCGCGCTCACGCCGTGGGCTCCGACAGCAGCTGGTCGAGCAGGGCGAGCGCGGCACCCTGCGGTGCGGTCGCATCGAGGAGCCACTGGGTCTGCAGTCCGTCCGACGCGGCGATGACGAGCGCGGCGACCGCGTCCGCATCCACATCGGGGCGGATGCGACCCGTCTGCTGATTGTGGCGCACGCGCGCGGCGAGATCGGCGCGGATGCGGGCGAACCGCTCGGTGGCGAACTGCCGCGCGGCGGGATGGCCTTCTTCCAGCGCTGACGCCACAAGCGTCGAATAGAGCTGCACCAGCCCCTGCACCTCACGGTTGGACTCCGTCCAGCCGCGCAGCAGCTCCGTCGGGGTGGTGTCAGGGTCGACCGGATGATCGTCGCCGCGTCGTTCGGATTCCCGGTACACCGCGACGAGCAGCTCTTCCAGCGAGCCGAAGTAGTGCCGGAGCGCCGCGTGGGTGACCCCCACCTCCTCCGCGATCGCGCGCAGGCTGGTGCGGTCGGACCCCCGCCGTGCGAACACCTCGATGGCACGGTCGAGGATCTCCTGGCGACGCGCCACACCCTTGGCATATGACCCGCGTGGGGCAGCCGGGCGCTCCTCGTCGGACATGGGACCATGCTACCGAATGAAAACCTCCACCCGGAGGTTTTCGTGCTAGCGTGATCCCGACGCGATGCGCCGACGCGATCGCGCCGTCAAACACCCGTCACAGCAGACATCGAAGGAGCGCGACCGATGCCGGTCCAGACATCCATTCAGCTGTTCACCGTCAGGGACGCGCTCGAGGCCGACCTCGACGGCACGCTCGCCGCACTGGCCGCGCGCGGCTTCACGGCCGCCGAGCCCTACGACTTCGTGCATCGCGCCGAGCCGCTGGCGGAGGCCCTCCGCGCCCACGGGATCGTCGCGCCCACCGGCCACGCGTTCCTCGCCTCGACGTCGTTCGTGAATCCCGACGGCACGACGACCACCCGTCCGGTTCCGGCGCCCGAGGCCGTGTTCGACGCCGCCGACACCCTCGGCATGACGACGGTGATCGAGCCCTACACCGACCCGGCCCTCTGGCAGAGCCGGGAGCACATCGCCGACATCGCGCGGCAGCTCAACGCCGCAGCCGAGATCGGCGCCGCGCGCGGCATCCGTGTCGGCTATCACAATCACGCGCACGAGCTCGAGGCGACCTTCGACGGCAAGACCGGGCTGGAGGTGCTGGCAGACCTCCTCGACCCGCGCGTCGTACTCGAGGTCGACCTCTACTGGGTCGCGCGCGCCGGGGTGGACTCGCCGACGCTGCTGCGCACGCTGGGCGACCGGGTGATCGCCGTCCACGTCAAGGACGGCACACTCGACGCCGAGGCTGTGAAGGCCTACCCGCCGGCCGACCAGGTTCCCGCCGGTCAGGGCGTCGTGCCGCTGGAGGAGGCGCTCGCGGCGGCAGGCGCCCTCGAGGTCGCCATCGTCGAGTTCGACCACTTCGACGGCGACCTTTTCGACGCGGTCGAGCAGAGCCGGGTGTTCCTCGACGAGAAGGTGACCGCCTGATGTCGGGCGCACCTGTCGGTGTCGGCCTCATCGGTGCCGGCAACATCAGCGACCAGTACCTCACGCACCTCACGAGCTTCCCCGATGTGCGGGTGCTCGCGGTGGGCGACGTGATGGAGGAGCGCGCGAAGGCTCAGGCCGCGAAATACGGGGTGCCGCGCGGCGGCGGCGTCGATCTGGTGCTGAACGACCCCGACATCGACATCGTCGTGAACCTCACGATCCCAGCCGTGCACGTCGAGGTCTCGGAGCAGATCATCGTCGCCGGCAAGCACGTGTGGACCGAGAAGCCGATCGGCGTGAACCGCGAGGAGTCGCAGCGGCTGCTGGCGAAGGCGGATGCCGCGGGCCTGCGCGTGGGTGTCGCGCCCGATACCGTGCTCGGCCCGGGCGTGCAGACCGCCAAGCGCGCCATCGCACGCGGCGACATCGGCCGGCCGCTGTTCGCGACCACCACGTTCCAGTGGCAGGGGCCCGAGCTGTGGCATCCGAATCCCGCCTTCCTGTATGCCAAGGGCGCCGGCCCGCTGCTGGACATGGGCCCGTACTACGTGTCGACGCTCGTGCACGTGTTCGGCGCCGTCGCGTCGGTGGCCGCCCTCGGGTTGCAGGGAGTGCCCACCCGTACCGTGAAGTCGGGGGAGCTCGCCGGGCAGGAGTTCCCCGTCGAGATCCCGTCGACACTGTCGGTGCTGATGGAGTTCGAACGGGGTGGCCAGGCACAGAGCCTGTACAGCACCGACTCGCCCCTCCAGCGCCACGGCATCGTCGAGATCAACGGCACCGAGGGCACGCTCGTGATCCCGGACCCCAACACGTTCGGCGGCGACATCACGATCACGCGCCCCCTGACGGATGCCTCGGTGCGTGAGCAGGAGGTCATCCAGGTGCCGCAGGAGGGCGTGCTCGTCGGCCGCGGCCTCGGCCTGCTCGACATGGCGCGCTCCATCCGCGAGGGTCGCCCGCACGTGGCCACCGGGGAGTTCGGTTACCACGTGCTCGACACGCTCCTGTCGATCGAGGAGGCTGCCGAGTCCCGCAGCTTCGTCGAGGTGCAGAGCACGCTCGCCGAGGTCGGCTCGCTGCCGGCCGACTTCGACCCGCTGGCCGCCACGCTCTGAGGATCGGTCACGCGAACGGCCCCGCCCACTCCCGGGCGGGGCCGTTCGCGTTCTCGGCGGCGATCCATCCGCTGCGCGGGTCGACACGTCCCGCACGGATCGACACGTTTCGGCCGCGCGGAACGCATCGACTCGTGCGGGATGTGTCGACGCGCGAGGCGAGACGCGCCCAGGCGCGCAGCGTTCCGGAAGGGACCCACGCAGTCCACGGGCCACCCTGTCAAGCCTGTTCTGCGGCATCCGCATCACCGCCACAGTGGAGTCACGCCGGCGACGAACGGAGACGACACGGTGCCACGCGACTTCGGGATCGAGGAGGAGTTCGTCCTCCTGGATCCGCAGACCCTCACCGCCGTCGATCGCGCGCCGGAGGCCATCGCGGCGCTGCGCGACGAGGTGCGCGGTGTGGTGGGCAAGGAGTTCTTCCCCTCCCAGGTCGAGTTCGCCTCGCCCGTGTTCACGACGGCGGATGAGGCGCTCGACGCCGTCCACGACTTCCGCCGCCGCCTGGCGGGGTGGGCGGATGCCGCCGGACTGGTCGTCGCGGCCAGCGGCACGCCGTTCCGCACCCGGGCGCTCGCCGACATCAGCCCCGACGACCGCTACGCGCACATCGCGGGCGACATCGCCGGCGTGACCCCCGATCACCAGATCAACGGCATGCACGTGCATGTCTCCATCCCCGACCGCGAGAGCGGTGTGCGCGCCTCGAACGTCCTGCGCAGCTGGCTGCCGACCCTGCTCGCCATGGCGTCGAACTCGCCATTCTGGCACGGCGTCGACACCGGCTTCGACAGCTGGCGGGCGATCCACAGCCGCCGCTGGACGACGTACGGCGTGCCACCCCGGTTCGCCGACGCCGCCGACCACGACGCGACCATGCAGGCGTTGCGGGGCATCGGCGCCACGTCCGACCCGGGAACGATCAATTGGAACATCCGCTTGTCGGCGCGCTACCCCACGGTGGAGGTCCGCGTGTTCGACACTTCGCTCGACCCGCGATCGAGCGTCGCGCTGGCTGTGGTGACCCGTGCGCTCGTGGCCTCCTCGGAGCGGGAGGAGCCTGCCCGGCCGGAGATCGACATCACGGATGCCGCCCTCTGGCATGCCGCCCGCTACGGCGTGCGCCAGACGCTGGTCGATCCGCAGACCGATCGGTTGATGCCGGCTCGTGATGTGCTCGACGTGCTCGTCGGCGTGGTCTGGCCTCACCTCCGAGATGATGTGGAACGAGAGCTCGTCACCGACCTGCGCGATCGGCTGGTGCGCGAGGGTTCCGGGGCGCAGCGGCAGCGCGCGGCGCACGCGGCCGGCACCGACGCGCTGATCGGCCTCTACCGTCGCCTCCTCGACGATCCGGTCCGGCCGCTCCCCCAGCCCCTGCCCTGAACAGCCGGGTGATATCCGCGCGACCCCGTGGTCGCGCCCGGCTCATCAGTCGTCCGCGCGAGCCTCCAGGGCGCGCCGCGCGGCGGCAACCGCCTCGTCGGTCGCGGCGTAGCCGTGCTCGGCCGCCGGGAACACGCCCTCGCGCACCTCGCGCGCGTACGCCCGGACCCCGTCCACCATCTCGTCGCCCACGGTGCCGTAGCGCTTGACGAAGGCGGCCGTCTTGCCCTCGGTGATCCCCAGCAGGTCGTGCATCACGAGCACCTGCCCGTCCGCCGGTCCCGCCCCGATCCCGATGACGGGGATGCGCAGCTGCGGCAGGACGACGGCAGTGACCTCGGCCGGCACCGCCTCGACGACGAGAAGGCTCGCCCCGGCATCCTGCACGGCGAGCGCCTCGCGCACCACGCGCGCCGCCGACTCGGCCGTGCGCCCCTGGGCCCGCAGGCCGCCCAGTGCGACGGCGGTCTGCGGCGTGAGACCGACATGGGCGACGACCGCGATGCCCGCCTCCGCGATGGCGCGGATGCGGCTCAGCCGCGACGGGCCGCCGCCCTCGAGCTTGACCGCGTCGGCGCCCGCCTCCTTCACGAATCGCACGGCCGTGGCGACCGCCTGCTCGTCGGAGACCTCGGTCGATCCGAACGGGAGATCGCACACCACGAAGGCCGAGGTGACGCCGCGGCGGACCGCCGCGGCCAGCACGAGCATCTCCCCGACCGTCACCCCCACGGTCGATTCGTGACCGAGCACGACCTGGGCACCCGAGTCGCCCACGAGCACCATGTCCACGCCGGCGCGCTCCGCCGTCCGGGCGGTGGGGTAGTCGTACGCGGTCACCATGACGATCGGCCGGCCGTCGGCCTTCATCTCCGCCAGCCGCTGCAGCGTCATCCTCGCCGCCATCATGCGTCTCCCGTTCCGGTGTCGCCGGCAACGACGACGGTGTTGTCGATGAGTCTCGTCGCTCCCACGCGCGCCGCGATCGCCACCAGCACCGGCCGGTCGAGCCGGGTGACCGGCGCGAACGACGCCGGATCGACCAGCGCCACGTACTCGGGATGGATGCCGGATGCCTCGAGCGTCGCGACGGCTCGCGCACGCAGGGTCTCGATGTCGCGGAGACCCGCCAACGCGGCATCCGCCACCGCCTCCAGCGCCCGCGGGATCGCCAGCGCCCGGCGCCGTTCCTCCGGCGACAGACGGGTGTTCCGGCTGGAGCGGGCCAGCCCGTCCTCGTCGCGCGAGGTCGGGCACACCACGACGTCGACGGGTATGCCGAGGTCTGCCACCAGCCGCCGGATGACCGCAACCTGCTGCGCGTCCTTGGCACCGAAGTAGGCCCGGTCGGGAAGCGCCGCAAGCAACAGCTTCGTCACCACGGTCGCGACTCCGTCGAAGTGACCGCGTCCGCGCTGGGCACCCTCCAGCGTCTCGGCCACCGGTCCGGTGACACTGACGGTCGTCGAGAACCCGGACGGATACATCTCGGCCGCGTCGGGAGCGAACACGACGTCGACTCCCTCCGCCTCAGCGAGCGCGAGGTCGGCATCTTCGGTGCGGGGGTAGGCGGCGAGGTCTGCCTGCTCGTCGAACTGGGTCGGATTGACGAAGACGGAGGCGACGACGGTGGCGTCGGCGGCGCGCGCCGCACGGAACAGCGACGCGTGACCCTCGTGCAGCGCACCCATCGTCGGCACCATGCCGACGGCGCCGTCCCTCCGGCCGCGCAGGGCAGCACGCAGGTCCGTGACGGTGCGCACCACGATCACGGTGTCACCGTCCGGTCGCCCGCGACGAGTTCGCGTGTGGCGTCGACGAGGACGTCGAAGAGCGGGGTCCGCGCCGGCATCCGCTCGGCGACCGCCGCGCGCTGCAACGCCACGGTGTGCTCGTCTCCCCGCGCGACCGGACCGGTGAGCGCGGCCGAGCCGTGCCGCTCCCAGTTCTGGACCGTCGCCCGCACGAGCGGTGCCAGCGCGGCGCGATCGACGCCGGCACCGGCGGCCAGCTCTTCGGCGAACGACTCCAGCGTCACGAGGAAGTTCGAAGCGATGGAAGCGGCGGCGTGATAGGCGGCCCGATCTCGGTCGTCGATGCGGAAGGGCAGCATCCCCATGGTTCTGGCCAGCTCCTCCGCGGCGGCCAGCGCCCGCGGCGAGCTCCCGGCGACGGCGGCGGAGACACCGTCGAAGCGGGTGTCGCCCAGAACAGCGGTGAGGGGGTGGATGCCGAGTGCCTCGTGCGGTGCGAGCGGGTCGAGCGTCGTCGCCCCCGAGAAGTGCCCCACCATGGGTCCCGGCGCGATGAGCGCGGCGGCCGCCGCGATCTCGGCATCCGGAACCGCCAGGAGCACGATCTGCGCCCCGGCTCCGGAGGCTCCGCGTCCCAGCGGTCCGCGCACGGCGATGCCCGCCGCCGTCAGGGCTCCCGCGACGGAATGGCCGACGCAGCCCCGGCCCACGATCGCGACGGGACCGAGCGCCGCGCGAGACGCTGCCCCATCGACGGCGGCGAGCGGCGGGTCCTCGCCGTCGAGGTCCGGCATCGTCGTCTCCCGTCGTGCGCGGTGCAGTGGATCGGGTACAAAAATAGTCCACTTGGCCGCACGCTCGGTCTGCGCCTCACATGCCGCGTCCGACGGGGAGGAGCGGGTGCGGCCCCGGCCAGGGGTGTCCGGGGCCGCAACCGGCTTCAGGCCTTGGCAGGCAGCTTGTAGGCGACGTGCACCCGCGAGATGTCGCCGTCGAACGCGAACGGCATCTTGTCGAAGTACGCGCGTGACACGGCGCCGCCGTAGGCGCGTCCGATGTCGAGGCAGTCGTTCGCCGAGAACAGCAGCGGTGCGCTGATCGGCACGACCCCGGACCCGACCTCTTCGCCGTCCACCCGCAGTGTCACGCTGAGCGGGCCGCCGGGACGAGGCTCGACATAGGTCGTCTCGATCTCGATCGTGACGTCACCCGCCGGGATCGGACCGGACGACGCCACCGTCGTGCGCTGCACCAGGAAGAGGTTGTACTCGTACGTGAGCACGCCGTCCGCGAAGAACGCGGTCAGGCCGCCGCCGGCGCCGCCCAGCTTGTAGAGCACGCCGTTGGCCCTCTCGGGCAGCGACGCCTGGATCGTGACCACGTTCGGCTTGTTGCCGAGGGCCGGGGCGCAGAACTCGGGCACGCGGACGGTGTCGCCCGACATCTCCCACTCGCTGTACGGCACAGAGATGCGGTCCTCGGGGTGGTAGACGGGAACCCACAGACCGGCGCCGACCGGCAGCACCTCGTTCTTCGCGGCCTCGATCGCGAACAGCTCCTTCATCTCGGCGAGCTTCTCCGGCTGCTCGGCCGCGAGGTCGCGCGCCTGGCTCCAGTCCTCATCGAGGTGGTAGAGCTCCCACTTGTCCTGGTCGGGCGTCCACGTCGCGATCCCGGGAGGCGCTCCGGGAACCCATGGCAGTCGCGGGCCGGTGGCCGACGCTATCCAGCCGTCGGAGTAGATCGACCGGCTCGCCATGATCTCGAAGTACTGGGTGCGGTGACGGCCCTCGGCCGAGGCATCCTCCACCGCGTAGGCGAAGCTCGTCCCGTCGATGGGGTCCTGATGGATGCCGTTGACCGTATCCGGGTGCGAGATGCCGAGGATTTCGTAGATCGTCGGCGCCAGATCGATCACGTGGTGGAACTGCGTCCGCGGCTTCGGGTCGTGTGCGATGCGGCCGGGCCAGCGGAGGAACATCGGATTCCGGGTGCCGCCGAGGTGGGAGGCCATCAGCTTCATGCCCTGGTAGGGAGACGACCCCGCCCAGGCCCACGCGGCGTGGTACTGGTTGTCGGTCGCCGGCGTGCCCAGTGCGTCCAGGCCGCCGAGCTCCTCGAGCGCGGCGATGTGCTGGTCGATGGTCGTGGGGATCAGGTTCTGCGCGAGGAGCTCGCTGATCGTGCCGTTCTGGCCTTCACCCGACGAGCCGTTGTCGCCCCAGATGTAGATGACCAGGGTGTTGTCGGCGTAGCCCAGCTCGTCCAGCGCGTCCACCACGCGACCCGCCTGCACGTCGGCGTGCTCACCGAAGCCGGCGCACACCTCCATCAGGCGCGCCTGGAAGGGCTTCTGGTGGTCGGGGATGTCGTCCCAGCCCTGAAGGCTCTCCGGCCGCGGCGTCAGCTCGGCATCCTGCGGCACCCAGCCGGCGGCCTTGGCGCCCTCCAGCGCTCGCTCCCGGTAGACGTCCCAGCCGTCGTCGAACTTCCCCTTGTACTTATCGGACCACTCCTTCATGATGTGGTGCGGTCCGTGGATCGCCCCGGTGGCCCAGTACATGAAGAACGGCTTGTCGGGCGAGAGCGCCTTGTGATTGCGCAGCCATCCGATCGCGTCGTCGGCGATGTCCTCGCTCAGGTGGTAGCCCTCTTCGGGCGTCTTGGGCGGCAGCACAGAAGTCGTGTTGCGCACCAGATTGGGCTCGTACTGCGAGGCTTCACCGGCGAGGAAGCCGTAGAAGTACTCGAACCCGTACCCCGTGGGCCACCGGTCGAAGGGACCCGCAACGGTGGTCTCCTCGGCGGGGGTGTTGTGCCACTTGCCCCACGCCGCCGTCGAATAGCCGTAGTTGCGCAGCACCTCGGCGATCGTTGCGCTGGTCTTCGGGATATGCCCGGAGTAGCCGTCCCAGTCGTTGGCGAGCTCGGCGATCTGCCCTTGCCCGATGCGATGGTGGTTGCGACCGGTGAGGAGGGAGCCCCGAGTGGGCGAGCACATCGCGGTCGTGTGGAACCGGTTGAACCCGATTCCCTCTCCGCGCAGACGCTCGAGGGTGGGCGTCTGGACCGCGCCACCGAGCGGAGCCGGCAGTGCGGGGCCCGCGTCATCGATCAGGATGACGAGGATATTGGGGGCATCGTCGTTGAGGTGTCGCTGCGGCGGCAGCGGCGAGTACGTCGACTCCGCCAGGGTGCGCCCCGCGGTGCTGCCCGAGGGCTTGGGTGGGAACGGGAGCGTGCGTGCCGGCGGCAGCGGCGCTCCGATGATCGAGTTGCGGGTGTCGTCTGTCATCTCGGATCTCCTGTGTGTCGCCGATGTCTTCGCGCCGATGCCCTGCTCAGCCGAGCAGCTTGGCCTTCGCCGCCTCGAACTCCGCGTCGCTGAGCACCCCTTGCGACTTGAGGTCTGCCAGCTGCTGCAGCTGGGCGACCACGTCCGTCCCGCCGCCGGCCGGGGCTGGCGGCGCCGCCGCCACGGGTGCGGCGTACTGCTGCGGGGCCGCGTACTGCTGCTGGGGCGTGCCCATGGCGGCCGCCTGCTGCTGCAGCTCGTACTGCTGCGCTTCGTACTGCTCCTCCGCCTTGCGCTGCTGATGACGCATGACGCCGCCGCTCACGGCGGTCGCCGTTCCCGCCACCACCGCAGTGCGCGCGGCCATGCCGATGAGGCCAGGTCGGCCGAATCGTCCCAACACGTTCTTCTCCGTCTTCTCGATCAGGCGCCGACGGCCTCGGCCACGGCGGCGTTCACCACGGGTGCGGGGATGCGTACCGAGTCGACGACGAAACCGCCGGCCGCGGCAACGCGGGACGCGAGGCGCTTGGCCCAGAGCAGCTCGACCACCAGCAGGACCGCGGAGGTCCCAGGCGGCAGGTCGGCACCCAGTTCCTCGACGTCCTCCTGGGCGGCCAGCCCCGCGGCCGCCAGCTCGATCTCGCCGAGCTCGATGCCGGCCTCGTCGATCTCGGCGAAGCGGATGGCCCCGTCCTGGTCACGCGAGACATGCACGAGGTCGATGAGACGGATGGTTCCCGCTTCGACGAGTTCGGCGATCGCCGCGATGACGCCCGGGTCGGGCCGCTCTCCTTCGAATGCGGCCAGCACCATCTCGACCGGCCCGAATTCCAGATCTTCCATGTCGACTCCTTCCGGTCGCCTCAGGCCAGCGCCTTGGCTTTGAGCGCGTCGAACTCCGTCTGCGAGATGGCGCCCGATGAGAGAAGTCCCTGCGCGCGTTCGATCTCGGCGGCCGGGGACGGTGCACCACCGGCGACGCTGCGGATGTAGTCCGCGTTGGCCTGCGCCGCGGCCTGGGCATCGGCCGCCTGCCGCTTGGCCATCGATCCGCCGCGGGCGATGAGGTAGATGAGCGCGCCGAGGAAGGGCAGCACGATGAGGAAGATCACCCACAGCGCCTTGGCCCACCCGTTCAGCGTGTGGTCGCGGAAGATGTCGATGAAGATCCAGACGAAGATCCAGATGCAGACGATGACGAGGTAGATCCAGAGCATCCAGAGCAGGAAGTCGAAGAAGCCCATGCGCGGTCCCCTTTCCGAGCGGCGTTCGAGGGGCAGCCGACCGGCGGCCCGTCGTCACGGTATCCAGCGCTTTGCGACGGCCGCATCACTCGAATCGCGTGAAGCCACTGCGGCGGGGCGACGGGATCATGCGATCTGCATGGTGCGTGAAGCCCGCGGGCATTGTGCACTGGGTTCAGGTTGCCCGGGGGCAGGGAATGGAGGCCGAAGATGGACGACGTCGAGCGACTGCGGCGATTCTGCGTCGACCACCCCGCGCTCGCTGACGACGCCGCCGGCCACTGGTCCGATGCCCTCGATCCGCACACGGTCGCCCTGATCCGCATCGGGGCGCTCATCGCGACCGCGGCGCCGGCGGCCTCCATGCGCACCGCGGTCGACGAGGCCGTCGCGGCCGGCGTCTCGCTCCACGAGATCATCGCCGTGCTGGACGGACTGGTGGGCGATGTAGGCCTGCCGCGCGCCGTCGCGGCCGCACCGCGGATCGCTGCGGCCCTGGGCTACGGCGAGGACATCGTGCCCGAGTCGATGGTCTGACCCCGCGCCGCCGGCAGTCTCGGTCAGCCGCCGAGCAGTCCCAGGGCACTCGCGCGCTCGACCGCGGCGCCCCGCGTCGTCACCGCAAGCTTGCGATAGATGGAGCCCACCTCGGAGCTCACGGTGTTGCGCGAGATGAACAGCCGCTGGCCGATCTCGGCGATGGTGAGGTGCGTCTGCAGATACGGAAGGAGACGCAGCTCCGCCGGGGTGAGTGGCACCGACCCGCCGGCTGTCGGCTCGGCGGCCAGCGCCGCCCGCAGCTCCTCGACCTCCGCGGTGACGACTCCGATGTCGGGGCGCCGACGAAGCAGCTCGTCGATCTCCCGGACGAGGTGCCACGCCGCCGAGCGATCGCCCATCGCCACGTGCGCCTTCGCGAGCTGGATGCGTGAGCGGACGGAGTGGAAGGGCAGCAGGTGCGTGCAGCCGATGCGTGCGCGCATCCCACGGGCGAGCAGCCGACTGCCCGACTCCCGGTCCCCTTCGTGCAGGGCCACGCGAGCAGCCACGGCGAGCGCCAGTGCACTGGTGGGGTAGCCGTCCATGTGGCTCTGATCGATCGCGTCGACGCCGCGGTCGGCGTGGCGGGCGGCGAGGGACCAGCGGTTCTGGCCGATGGCGAACAGCGCCAGCTCCGGCTCGCTCAGGATCACGGTGTCGCTGTTTCCCATGATCGTCGCGACGTCGATGGCCTCTTCGAACGCGGCCGTGGCGGTCGCCGTGTCGTCGACGAGGACGTGCGCCGATCCCCACAGATGCAGCGCCTGATCGCGCCACGGGCTCGTCGTGGGCTCATGCTCGATCGCGAACCGCGCATCGGCCATGACCTGTGCCTGCCCGTGCTCGCACATCGCGGCTCGGACCATCGCACGAGCGGATTCGAATTCGAGCCGGTCGCCCTCGGGAATGGTCTCGATGTCGATGGCGGCGAGGATCCGCGCCCAGCGCTCTCCGGCCGGCACGTCGCCGAGCAGGAGCGCCGTCCACGTCATCGAGACCACCAGGGGCGGGTAGCCGCGCACCAGCGTCTCGCCGAGCTCCGACAGCCATCGCTTGACCGTCGACACCTCGCCTCGCTGGTACATCGGCAAGCCGAGCTCCGCGATGCGCTCGGCCGCGCGTTCGGTCTCCCCCGCCCACAGCAGGTGCTCGACGGCCTGCGCGGACGCGCCGTGCTCCTCGTGCCACGCGGCCGCGCGGCGGTGCAGGTCCGCGACGACCGCCGCGCCTTCGGCGCGCTCGAGCTCGATCATGAGGAACTCGCGGAACAGGGCGTGGAACCGGAACCAGCCGCGACGGCGATCCATCGCCACGAGGAAGAGGTTCGCCGCTTCCAGTTCGTGCAGGCGGGCGCGGGAATCCTCGATGCCGAGGACGGCGTTGCATGACGCCGCTGAGAGCTGATCGAGCACCGACGCCCGTCGCAGGAAGCTCTGCATGTCGTCGGGCAGGCGCGCGAGGCATTCGCGGTAGAGGTAGTCCGCCAGGTAGCGGTCCTCTCCGGTGACGGATGCCGCATCGCCGCCTGACTGCGCCACGAGGGCGCAGAGGTACAGCCCGGTCGCCCAGCCTTCGCAGTGCTCGACGATGGTGTGCAGATCCTCATCCGGGATGTCGGCCGCGCCGGCCGCGTCGAAGATGACCCGTGCGGCGGCATGGTCGAATGAGAGGTCCGAGACGGAGATCTCCCACGCGTCGCCTGCTGCCCGCAGACGCCCGATCAGCGGCGGCTCGCGGCGGCTGGCCACCACCATCTGAGACCCCGCGGGCAGGCGTCGCAGGAGCACTTCCAGGGCGTCCTGACAGTCGGGTGAATCCGCCCAGTGCAGGTCGTCGACGAAGAGGACGAAGCTCTCGGGGGCGGCCGCCAGCGCGCCGGCCAGCATGGGCGCGGAACGGCCGAGCGCCGTGGCGCCGATGCCGCGCATGTCGGCGGCGACGGCTTTGGCCGAAGGCGCGATCTTCACAGATGCCGCCGCGAGCACCGACAGCAAGGACGCCGGATCCCCGTCCGTCCGATCCAGCGACACCCAGCCCACGTTGCGCTGTTCGGTGGCCGCCCACTCGGCGAGGAGGGTCGACTTGCCGTAGCCGGCGGGCGCGGTGACCGAGACGACTCGTGCTCCGCTGGCCCGTGCCTGATCGATCAGACGCTTCCGGCTGACGGCACCCTTGCGGACCTGAGGGGTCTGCACCTTGCTGTTCAGCAGCATGGATTGCAAGTCGGGCCCCCCAAGGTCCGACTCGCGGAGGATCTCCGCCACGTTCGGCATCCTAGAGCGGCGACGAAGCGCACCACAAACACCGGGTCCCCCGGGCGTGCCGACCGAAGTCCGCGCGACGCCGTCGTCCGCGCACGCCGGCTCACCCCTCCCGACAGTTCCAGGATACCCGGGCAGGGGGGCCTTGCGGCAAGACCCCCGGCACGGCGCATACTTGACGGTCGCGACGGCATCCCGTCGCGTCAGCGATACGGAGTGCACCCGGTGAAACCCCTCATGACCAGCGCTTTCCACTTGCCCGCCCGCCTCGCTTTCAAGGGGCGTCCCGAACTCATCGCCGACGACGAGGCCCGCTTCGCCGCCATCGCCGATCGCATCGCGGATTCCATCGCCGCTGTCGAGAGACGCCTCGACGACCTCCGCCGCCTCCCCGGCGGCAAAGGCCAGGCCGCGTTGGAACGCGATCTCGACATCCACCGGCTCACGGCGCAGCTGCGCATGCTCCGCCGTTTCTCCATCGATGCGTGCCTCGGGCGCATCGTGCCCGCGGACGGTTCGCCGCCGGTCTACATCGGCCGCTTCGGGCTCACCGCAGGCACGGATGCCGACGCGGGCGACGAGCCGTCCGGCGGGCGGCTCCTCGTCGACTGGCGCCCCCCGGCCGCCGAGCCCTTCTTCGCGGCCACGCACGCGCATCCGATGGGTCTGGCGAGCCGCCGCCGCTACCGCTGGACGGGCGGCCGCGTGACCGACTACTGGGACGAGGCGTTCACCGCCGAGGGACTGGAGCACCGTGCCGCGCTCGATGACCAGTCGGCGTTCATCGCGAGTCTCGGCGCCAGCCGGTCCCCGCACATGCGCGACGTACTGGGGACGATCCAGGCGGACCAGGATGCGATCATCCGCGCCGGCTCTCGCGGTGCACTCGTGGTGGACGGCGGCCCGGGCACCGGCAAGACGGTGGTCGCCCTCCACCGTGCCGCCTACCTCGCGTATGCCGATCCGCATCTGGGCGCGGGTCGCGGCGGAATGCTGTTCGTGGGACCCAGCGCCGCGTACCTCTCCTACGTCGAGGATGTCCTCCCGAGCCTCGGGGAGGAGAGCGTGCAGACCTGCACGCTGCGCCAGCTGGTCGCCGAGGGAGCGTCGGCTCTGCCCGAGACAGATCCCGTCGTGGCCCGCCTGAAGGCCGACGCCCGCTTGATCGACGCGATCGAGCCTGCTGTGCGACTGTACGAGGAGCCGCCCGCCGAGGGGGTGGAGGTCGAGACGCCGTGGGGGCAGCTGCACCTCGGCGCCGAGGACTGGGCGGAGGCGTTCGCGTCCGCAGAGCCGGGCACCCCGCACAATGAGGCGCGCGACCAGGTGTGGGAGACGGTGCTCGACATCCTCACCGACCAGGTCGACGGCGAAGAGGTGCCGCTGCACCAGCTGCGGCGCGCCCTGGCCCGCCACGAGGAGCTCGTCCGCGTGTTCGGGCGCGCGTGGCCCCTCGTGGAGGCATCCGTCCTCGTCGCGGACCTGTGGTCGGTGCCGGCGTACCTGCGGCGGTGCGCCCCCTGGCTCAGCTCCGATGAGGTCGACGCTCTGCAGCGCACGGATGCCTCCGCTTGGACGGTGTCGGACCTTCCGCTGCTCGATGCGGCGCGGCGCCGGCTCGGTGATCCCGGCGAATCCCGGCGCCGGCGGCGGCGCGAGGCGACCCTGGCCCAGGAGCGCGAGTACATGGGGCAGGTGGTGGACCGGCTGAAGGAGGCCGGCGACGAGCTCATGCAGTGGCTGGACGGCGATGACCTTCGCAACAGCCTCGTCGACGAGGCGGTGCTGCCGGCCGTCGATCCGGATCTGCTCGCGGGACCGTTCGCGCACATCGTGGTCGACGAGGCGCAAGAGCTGACCGACGCGGAATGGCGGATGCTGCTGGCCCGTTGCCCGTCGCGCAGCTTCACGGTGGTCGGCGACCGCGCGCAGGCGCGCCACGGCTTCCGCGAGACGTGGCAGGAGCGCCTCGACCGTGTCGGGATCACCGACGTGACACTCGCCTCGCTCACGATCAACTACCGCACGCCCAGTGAGGTG
Organism: Microbacterium timonense; assembly: GCF_900292075.1. Lineage (GTDB taxonomy): Bacteria > Actinomycetota > Actinomycetes > Actinomycetales > Microbacteriaceae > Microbacterium > Microbacterium timonense. Next base: position 252,196 of record NZ_OLMV01000005.1, on the reverse strand, counting down.
ATGATTCAGGCCGAGCCGGTGATCCGCGCGGCGATCCCCGACGCGAACGTGCCCACCTCGGTCCGCTCCAGCGGCATCCCCGTCGTTCACGGTGCCGTCGCCGAGCGCGATGAGATCCTCGCGGACTGGCTCACCACCCACTCCGAGGGCACCGCCGTCGTCATCGGGGATCCGTCGTTCGCCGCCGGGGAGCGGGTGCGATCCCTGAGCCCGGAGCTGGCGAAGGGGCTCGAGTTCGACCTCGTCGTGCTCGTCGAGCCGTCCCGCTTCGGCGGCATAGAGCGCGGGGGGATCGAGGGCGCTGTCGATCGCTACGTCGCCATGACGCGGGCGACCGAGCGCCTGGTGGTGCTGGAGGACCACGGGTAGCCGGCGAAGCGCGGCGGGCCCGCGTGCCGGCCGCCGTCCTCGGCGCGTCGGCCGGCACCGCTTCGCCTGCGGGCCACGCCTGGCACGATGGAGACGTGATCGTGTCGACCGGCGACTTCTCCCTCACCACCGAGGATCTCAGGGCGGTCGTGGGGTTCGCCCGGGACGCCGCCGTCGAGGTCCTGCCGGTCTTCGAGAGCGATCAACCCGACGACCCGCGCCCGCGCGCAGCGGTCGACGCCGCCCGCACCTTTCTGGAGTCGGGACGCCGCACGACCCTGCAGCGCGTGGCCGCCCTGGATGCTCACCGGGCGGCCCGGGAGGCCGGTTCGGGGCCGGCCCGCCTCGCGGGGCAGGCAGCCGGCGACGCCTCTGCCGCCGCGTACCTGCACCCGCTCGCGAAGAGCCATCAGGTGGGGCACATCCTGCGGGCGGCCGCCAATGCTGCCGCGATCGCGGAGCTGCAGGCGGGAGGAGATCCCGCGGCGGGCCTGGACGCGATCGACCGATGGGAGTCGCGTGCGACGCCGGCCCTCATCGATGTGCTCCGCCGCTACCCGCCGGCGCCCGCGGGCAGGTCACGCGCCGCCGTCCTCATGGCGACGCTCGACACGGCCCTCCGCGCGCGAGGCTGATCGCTCGGCACCGTTCAGCGGTCGCGCAGCTCCTCGGGCTCGACCACCACGTCGACCAGCGCGCCGTTGCGCCACACCGTCATCTCCATCCGTCGACCGATCGCGCCCTCGACCATGCGCCGCTGCAGCGCCGTCGGATCGGCGATCATGACCCCGGCCAGAGACAGTACGATGTCTCCCGCCCGCACACCCGCCACGGCAGCCGGACTGTCGCGCACGACGGAGACCACCTGCATCCCCACCCGTGAGCCGGCCTTCGCCGCCACGTCGGGGCCCAGGGGGACGGTGGACCCCGCGATGCCGAGCCAGGCGCGGCGCACGCGTCCTGTCGTCCGGAGGGCGTCGATGATCTCGCGGGTCGTGGCGTTGATCGGCACCGCGAGACCGAGCCCGATGCCGGCGACGGCCGTGTTGACTCCGACCATCCGGCCCGCACTGTCGGCCAGAACGCCACCGCTGTTGCCCGGGTTCAATGCGGCGTCGGTCTGGATGACCTCGTCGATCACGCGACCGGACCGGGTCGGGAGTGAGCGTCCCAGCGCCGAGACGATGCCCGCCGTCACGCTGCCGGAGAACCCGCGGGGGTTGCCCAGCGCGACCACGAGCTGCCCCACGCCCAGTGCGGAGGCATCCCCCATCGTGACCGGGGGCGGCGTGCCGCCCTCGGCGTGGAGCACGGCCAGGTCCGAGAGCGGGTCGGCTCCCACCACCGAGGCGGCCGCGACCGTGCCATCGGGGAACGCGACCTCGAGGGCGACGGCGCCGTGAACCACGTGCGCGCTGGTGAGCAGGTGCCCTTCGCCGGTGATGACGGACGCGCTTCCCGCTCCCGCACCCTGCCGCGTTCGCACGCTGACGGCCGCGACCGAGGGCAGCACCGTCCTGGCGACGCGCATGACCGCCGTCGAGTACGCGTCGAGCGCCTGCTGGTCGTCCACGTCACCAGTGTCGACCCGTGACGGATGCCGCGGCGCGAGTTCGCGCACGGCGGACGCGCCGCAAGGGCGCATTCGAAGACGTCACGTCAGGCGGAGCCCTGCTGCGCGGCCGCTCGCAGCATCGCGCGATCCTCGAGGAAGGTGCTCACGCGACGGTGCGTCTCGGACAGCGTCTTCAGCTGCGCGGCCAGTTCGTCGCGGACGCGCTCGAGCTGCTCCTCCACCGCCCGGTGCGCGGAGTCCGGCACGTCGCCGATGCAGGTCAGCACCGACGCGACGATGTCGCGAGAGAACCCCATCTCGAACAGCAGGCGGATGGCGCCCGCGCGCTCGATCGCGGACTCGTCGTACTCCCGGTAGCCATTGGCCGACCTGTCGGATCGGATGAGACCGTGCTTCTCGTAGTACCGCAGCGATCGCGGGCTCACTCCGCTGCGCGCGCTGAGCTCCCCGATCCGGAGGTACGGAGTTGACCTTGACACGGTGTCAGAGTTTAGCGTCGGCTTCGTCGCCGATGATCGCGGCGACGGAGGGAGTTCTCATGTCGGACACGATGCAGCTCGGGAACCGCACGCGCACGTACAGCGTCGTCGGAGCGCCGTCGGGGGAGCCGGGACGCGCCGCCGTGCTGGTCTTCCACGGTTCGAGACAGACCGGGGCTGTTCATCGGGAGTTCACCGGCGGAGCACTCGACCGGCTCGCCGCGGAAGGGCGCGCGGTCGTCGCGTACCTCGACGGCTACCGAGGCAACTGGAACGACGCCCGGCGGGAGAGCTCCTTCCCCGCGCGGCTCGAGCAGATCGACGACATCGGCTTCGCTCGCGCCGTCATCGAGCGGCTGCGCCAGACGCACCACATCGATCCTCATCGCGTGCTCGTCGTCGGGTTCTCCAACGGCGGCCAGATGGTGTTCCGTGTGCTGCACGAGGCTCCTGAACTGATCGCCGGCGCGGTTGTGGTCGCCGCCACCATGCCCGACCCCGAGAACTTCACCGCCGGCTTCTCCACGACGTCGGAGCGCGCGGTGCCGGTGACGCTCGTCGCCGGCACCGCCGATCGCATCGCTCCGTACGCCGGTGGGCGGATGGCCTGGTGGGCAAGGAAGCTCTTCAAGGTCGACGGCACAGCCCTCTCCGCCCACGAGACGGCCGGGTACTTCGCCGCACGCAACGGGATCCACTCGACGCCGGTGACGGTGACCCTCCACACAGGCGAAGGTCGGCGGGCCCGCACGCGCACCACGCGTACGGACTATCGCGCCGCCGGAGTCCCCGCTGTGTCGCTGGTCACCATCGTGGGCGGCGGGCATACGGTGCCCGCCGTGAAGGCCGGCCCGGCGATCCTCGGTGCGACGGGTCGTGACCTCACGATCGACCGGATCGTGGAGCAGATGCTCGACACGATCGGCGATTCATCCCCCCTCTGAGTTCGGGGAGCAGAACCGCGGTCATCCCGGGCTCTTCTCGGCGGCATCCCACCACTCGAGCACCCGTGTGCCGAACAGCGTGAGCCAGCGCGACGGCTCGCCCTCGGCCGCGTCGACGTCGAACCACGTCCGCCCGGCCAGCGGAGTCGTCTGCAGCCACGTGCGGTCCGGCTGCCGTGCCGCGCGGACGACCTCGACGGCATCGGCGAGCCGTGGGTCGGGCGGCCTGCCCTCCCACAGCGAGACGTCACGGAAATGGTCCAGCGCCGCCAGGGCGCTGTAGCGGTGCCGGTTGGGATAGACGAACCGCGTCACGAAATCGCCGACCAGTTCGCCGGTGCTCGCCCGGTACATGAGGCGCCGCGACAGCAGGTACTCCTCGCCACCGTGGCGTGCCTCGCGCAGCCGGGTGTCGCCGGTGATGCGCTCGTACGCCAGGATGCCGCGCGCGGCGTTCAGGGTGGAATGGAACGACGAGCGCACGGAGTCGCCCTCTTCGGCCTCGCAGTTCCACCCACCGTCGGCCAGTCGATGCTGGGGGAACCAGTCGACGAGCCGTGAGACGTCGGCGCCGAGCCACGCGCCGGTGGCCAGGGTGTAGGAGTTGATGCAGACGTCGACCTCACCGCCCCAGTACGGCATGTCCTCGTACTCCCAGCGGGTGTTCGCGGCGAGCTTCTCGGCGGTTCCGGCGAGGACCGCGGCATCCAGTCCCCATTCACGCAGGTCTTTGAGCACCCACGTCGTCGCCACCCACGGCTGCCCGGGCGCCTGGGCCTCGGGACTGCCGAAGAAGCCTGCGGGGAAGAAGGCGCCGCCTGCCCATTGACCGTCGGGGTCCTGCAGGGCCAGCAGCCGCGCGCCGAAGCCCTCGGTGGCCACCTTCGCCCGCGTCGCCTGCCAGACAGCGGGCGGCGCACCCACGAGATCCCGCTCGACCTGCCATCGAAGGGCCGGGTCGGAGTCGAGCAGCCAGTCGATCACCCGCTGGTCCGTTGCCATGCCGGCAGGGTACCCGCCGCATCCGACACCACGGCTCATGCGTTGGCGTCAGACGGCGCGCAGGGAAGAATCGACAGATGCCCATCGTCGACAACGGCGTGTACGTCGCCGGAAAGCGGATCCAGGATCCGTCGAGCCTGTCCGAGACCTTCGAGTACACGCGCGATCACCATGGCATGGCATGGATCGGCCTGTTCCGTCCGTCGCCCAAAGAGATCGCGCAGGTCGCCGACGAGTTCGGGCTGCACCCCCTCGCCGTGGAAGATGCGCTGACGGGGCATCAGCGCTCGAAGCTCGAGCGCTACGGCGACATCCTGTTCGTGGTGCTGCGGCCCGCGCGCTACATCGACGAGACCGAGAGCGTCGAGTTCGGCGAACTGCACGTGTTCGTCGGCCCCGACTTCATCGTGACGATCCGGCATGCCGAGTCTCCCGATCTCAGCAGCGTGCGGCGACGCATGGAGAGGGATCCCGCGCTTCTCGCGCTCGGTCCCGAGGCGGTGCTCTACGCGATCCTCGACGAAGTCGTCGACGAGTACTCGCCGGTGATCGACGGCGTAGAGAACGACATCGACGAGATCGAGGACGCGCTGTTCGAAGCCGGCGGCGTGTCGCTGTCCAAGCGCATCTACGACCTCTCGCGCGAGGTCATCGCGCTTCAGCGCGCCGTGGCGCCGCTGGCCGACATGCTCGAGGGCCTGCAGCGCGGGGCGCCGAAGTACTCCGTCGACCTCGAACTGCAGCGGTCCCTGCGCGACGTGCACGACCACGCGCTGCGCGTCATCGAGAAGACCGCGGCGTTCCGCTCGATCCTCGAGTACGCGCTCACGGTGAACGCCACGATCGTCACCCAGCGTCAGACCGACACCGCTCTCGTGCAGAACGAGCAGGTGAAGAAGATCTCCGGCTGGGCGGCGATCCTGTTCGGTCCCACGCTGGTCGGCACGATCTACGGCATGAACTTCAGGTACATGCCCGAGCTGCAGTGGCCGCTGGGCTACCCGATGGCACTCGCACTCATGGTGGCCACGAGCGTCACGCTCTACGTCGTCTTCCGCAAGCGGCACTGGCTCTGAGCGCACCGCCGACGAGGTGTTGCGGCCTCGCCCCTCAGGTGACGATGCTCAGGTCCCGGTGCTGGTGCATCCGACCACGCTGGTCGAGCTCTACGACGGTGCTGACACCTATGCGGCCCAGGAACGCAAGGTCGTGACTGACGATCAGGAGCGCTCCCCGGTACGCGTCAAGCGCTTCGGCAAGTTGTTCGACGCTGGCGGTGTCGAGATTGTTTGTCGGCTCATCCAGGATCAAGAGCTGGGCGGGTGGGTCGGCAAGGAGGAGTCGGGCCAGCGAGACCCGGAAACGCTCTCCGCCGGAGAGCGTACGGACCGGGCGGTCGACGCTGTCGCCGCGAAGGAGCAGCCGCGCGAGTTGGTTGCGGATGGTGGGGGCGGGTGTGCCCGGTGCGACTGCCTGGACGTTCTCCACCGCGCCGGCATCCTCGTCGAGGCCGTCGAGGCGCTGCGGGAGGAAGCCGGCGAGTTCTGTGAAGAGCCGGCCGTGAGGGCGCCCGGCGACCGGCTCAGTGCGTCGCACGAGCTGCTCGATGAGGGTGGTCTTCCCCGTGCCGTTCGCGCCGATGAGCGCGACGCGTTCCGGTCCCTGGATCACGATCGTCAGGTCCTCGTCCTCGAGTTCCGCGATGCGGCGGCCGCGGGGGACGCCGGGGTCGGGAAGGACGAGGCGAATGTGCTCCTCGACCCGCACGCGGGCGTCCGCGACGTCGACAGCCGCCTGCGCGGAATCCACGTTGCTGTCCAGAGTGGACCGCAACGACCCGGCCGACGCTTGCGCTCTGCTGGCGCGGTTGCCGGCGAGGATCTTCGGGATGCCGCCGTCCTTCTGGGCCTTCTTCCCGGTCCGCTCGCGGCGCGCGAGCTTGGTCTCCGTTTCGATGCGCTGCCGCTTCTCCACCTTGAGCGCCTGCTGAGCGGAGCGAGCGGCCTGAACAGCAGCCGCCTGCTCCTGCTGCCGATGTTCCTTCCACGCGCTGTAGGGGCCGCCGAACGTCTCGAGACTGCCACCGTAGATTTCGGTGATGGCGTCCATGTGCTCCAGCAGCTCGAGGTCGTGACTGACGACGACCAGCGTGCCCGGCCATTGATCGACGAACTCGGCCAGCGTCGCCCGCGTGGCGCGATCGAGGTTGTTGGTGGGCTCGTCCAACAGCGTGATCGGCGTGCGCCGGACGCGCAGCCCGGTGATGGCGATGAGCATGCTCTCCCCTCCGGAGAGCTCGGCGACACGGCGATCCAGGTCGTCAGCCGAGAACCCGATCTGGTGCAGTGCTTCGTCGGCGCGCGACTCGATGTCCCAGTCGTCGCCGATCGCGTCGAAGTGCCGTTGATTCACGTCGCCGGACTCGATCGCCTTCATCGCGTCGAGGATCACCCGGATGCCGAGCAGCTCGGCGATCGTGACGTCCCGTCGAAGAGTCAGGTTCTGCGGAAGATAGCCGACTTGGCCGCTGGTCTGGATGTGGCCGGCCGTGGGCTGGAGGTCGCCGGCGATGAGGCGCAGCAGGGTCGACTTGCCGGCTCCGTTGGGGCCGATCAAGCCCGTGCGTCCGTCGCCGAAGGTTCCGGTGACGCCGGCCAGGGCAACCGTCCCGTCCGGCCACTCGAAGGTCAGATCGCGCAGCGTGATGGCGGATTTCATAGACATGGCAGTGCTTCTTTCTCGGGGTCAACGGCCGACCGGCGTGACGGGGATGAGATCCGAGCCGCGAGGAGCGGTACCCGCGGACGGTGCTGTGAGGTACTTCGCGTGCAGCTGCCCGCAGGCGGCATCGATCCGACCGCCAAGCTGACGTCGTCTGGTCGCGCGGATGCCACTGGCGGTCAATCCGCGGACGAACTCTTCGACGCGCGTGGAGGACGGAGCACGATATTGCCGAGCAGCACCGACCGCCTCGTTGTATCGGATGACACTGACGTGGAACAGCTCGGGTCGGGAGCGGCGGCGAATCAGAGCGGCGAGGGTGGCGAGGTGCTCATCGCTGTCGTTCATGCCGGCGATGAGGAGATAGGCGAGGTAGACCTTTCGGCGATTCGTCGCGGCGTGCCGGTCGAGGATTTCGAGGCTCTGCCCGAGCGGGAACCGCTCCTCGAGCGGGATGATGCCTGCGCGTTCTCGCGGGAACGGCGAGTGCACCGAGAGTGTGACCGTCACCTGCGGGTACTCGGACACGAGGCGTTCCAGGTTCGGCGCGAACCCGACCGTGGACATCGTGATGCGGCGGGCCGACATGCCCGCGTACGCATCATCGGTGAGCAGTCTCAGCGCGTCGAACACGTGCGGGTTGGCGAGGGCTTCGCCCATGCCCATGAACGCGACGCTCGCCGGTCGCGGCTGCCCTGCCCGCCTCCACCACGGGTGCATGACCTGAGCGACGATCTCGTCCGCCGTGAGATTTCGGATCAGACCGACCGCGCCTGTGGCGCAGAACGTGCACCCCAGGCCACATCCAGCCTGAGAGGAGATGCACATGGAGTCCCACCCCGCTCGATAGTGCGACACGACGGTCTCGATGCGTGCCCCGCTGTCTGAGACGAACAGCACCTTCTCCACCTGCTCGTCTCGCTGCACGTGCATCAGCGTCAGGGGGTGCAGTCGGGGACCGAAGCGCTCGGCGAGCTCCCCCCGAAGCCGCGCCGGAAGCGCAGAGACGTCCGCGAAGGTCTCGGCAGTCGAAGCCTGCCAAGCGGCGACCAGCTGACGGAACCGGAACGCCGGCTCGCCGGCCTGCGCGAGGTGCTCACGGATGCGCATCCACCGACTCCGTGTCGTCAGGGTCGGGTTCATGTGTCACCGCCGGACATGGACCAAGCCACACGACCGCGGGAGACGTCGCATCGCCGGCGTTCGCGGTGCGCAGGCGTGCTCCTTCCACGGTCGGGGTCGGTGAAGGTGCGGCACGCGGGAGCGTCGATCTTCCCGCGGGCGGGACGTCGACGTGTGCGAGAACGGGAAGTGCGGTGCTGCATGGCAATGCCTTTCGTGAGCAGGTTGAAGAGCCAGCGGAACTGGCGGGACAACCGACCCCGGGGCGGTCATGTGCGGACGTGCGGGAAATCGCCCAGCGGAAACAACGTGCACCCCGCCACGAAGAGGTGGAGAGTCTGCTCAGCTGTCACGAACGTGGCGAGGCACCGGAAGGCGGAATCGCCGTGCGCGATCATGCGCTCGGGGACCGAGGTCGGTGGGTGCGAACATGCCGGTGCGATTCACGCGACATCGACGCCCGAGAGCGGGCGGACGCGCGCGAACGTGTCGAGCGTACGAAGACTCGCCGAGACGGGCGATTCCGAAGGCGCGAGAGTCACCGACAGTTCGGTGACTAGGGTCTGTCTACCTCGGTCAGTTCCACGCGGTCCACCGTACCAGCCTCCTCGCCCACACGATCGTCAGCACCGTGAGCATGTGTGGCATCGATCCCACATTTGCGGCAGACTCGACGGGTGACCCGGATCCTCACACTCGACGGCGACGACTGGGAGTTCCGCGAGGCGCTCGGCGACACGTGGGAGTGGTACGTCTCCAAACCGGTCGACCGGCGCAACAGCGTCACGCGGGCAGCAGGCGCGAACGCCTGGCTCGACGGCCGCGTGCCCGGGTCCGTGCTCGACGACCTCGTGCGCGCCGGCGAGGTGCGCGAACCGCGATACGGGCGGCGCAGTCGTGACGCCGAGTGGGTCGCCGACCGGCACTGGGTCTATCGCCGGCTCGTGGAGCTTCCACCGCTTGACGCGGACGATGACGTCTGGGTGGCGTTCGACGGCATCGACCCGGGAGGCCGCATCTTCTGGGACGGTGAGGAGATCGGCACCCTCGACGGGCTCAACCGGCCGGCGTGGCTCCGGCTCGCCCGCGCCGGGGACGAGCGGGTCCGCGAGCGCGATCACACGCTCTCGGTCGTCGTGCTGCCCGCGCTGGACACCGAGCCGCAGGTCGGGCGCACCGAACGGGTCCGCCGCCTCGCGCCGCGCGTGGGCAGCGGCTGGGACTTCGCACCGCGGCTGCGGCATCAGGGAATCTGGCGCAGCGCCCGGCTGGTGATCGGTGCGGCTGCCCTCAGCTCCGTCAGCGCGCGCACCGCGGTTGATCTAGTCGAGCGCCGTGGCACCGTCGTCGTGGATGTCCTGGTCGACGCCGGCGCAGGATCGGATGCCGCACCTCCGGCGACCGCGGAGCTCAGCCGCGACGGGGCCGTCGTCGGCAGCGCGAGCGCGCCGGTGTCCGGCGGCGCCGCGCGCGTCGTCCTCGAGCTGCGCAACGTGGACTTGTGGTGGCCGGCGGGCATGGGCCCGCAGACGCTCTACGACCTCCGCGTGACGGCGGGCTCGGACACCAGAGAGCTCAGAGTCGGCTTCCGGGACGCACGCCTGGCACCGAACCAGGGCGCGCCCGCGGGCGCGCTCGGTTACACGGCCAGCGTCAACGGCCGGACCTTCCCGCTCCTCGGATGGAACTGGGCGCCCGTCGACCTCATGTTCGGGGCCGTCGATGCCGCCCGCACACGTCACCTGGTGGAACTCGCGGCCGACTCGGGCGCACGCATCCTCCGCGTCTGGGGCGGCGGCCTCGTGGAGTCGGATGAGTTCTACGACGCCTGCGACGAGCACGGCCTCCTGGTGTGGCAGGATCTCAGCCAGTCCAGCTCCGGCATGCAGAGCTCGCCCGCGTCCGATCCCGAATTCGTCTCGCATGCCGTCGAAGAGGCGGTGGCCGCGGCAGCGCGGCTGACGCGGCATCCGAGCCTGTTCCTGTGGTGCGGGGGCAACGAGCTGGAGGACGACGCCGGACCGCTGGACGAACGCCGCTCCCCCGTGCTCGCCGCGCTGCGCCAGGCGCTGTCCACCGTCGACCCCGACCGCGCGTGGCTTCCCACCTCACCCAGCGGCCCGACCTTCCACCATCGCCTGGATCGCATCCGGGCGGATCCGGAGGGGCAGCATGACGTGCACGGCCCGTGGGAGCACCAGGGTCTCGAACAGCACTACACGCTCGCGAACGCGGGCACGAACCTCGCCCACACCGAGTTCGGCGTCGAGGGCATGGCGAGCCTGCGATCGCTGCGCGCGATCATCCCGCCCGCCGAGCTGTGGCCGGCCGACCGCTCGAATCCGACCTACCGGCACCTCGGCGAATGGTGGAACAACGCCGAGCTCGTCTCCGCGTGCTTCGGCGAACGCCTCATCGATCTCGACCTGATGCAGCGGGCCAGCCAGTGGCTGCAGACGACCGGCCTGCAGTACGCGATCGAGGCCGACCGGCGCCGGTGGCCACGCTGCAGCCTGGTGCTGCCGTGGCAGCTGGCCGAGAGCTTCCCCAACGCGTGGTGCACGAGCGTCGTCGAGTGGTCGGGTGAGGCCAAGCCCGCCCTCCACGCGGCTCGCCGTGCGTTCGGGCCCACCCGTGTGACCGTGCGGACTCCCCGTGCCGCCTGGGACGGGCACAGCGAGCTCGCCTCTGAGGCGTGGGTGTGGAGCGAGCAAGAGGTGCCCGCCGGGTCCCGCGTGCACCTGCGGCTCCGCGATGCGGCCGGCACCATGCTCGACGAGGTCTCCTCCCCAGAGCTCGACACGGTGACCGTGCCGAGCGCTGCGGTCGCGTGGACCGCCGCACGCCCTGCCGCCGCCGGCATCGTGATGTGGGAGGCGGAGTGGGTCACCTCCGACGGCTCGCTCCTCGATCTCGAGCGCACCGTCGCCTCGCTCGGAGCGGACCTCACCCCGCTCCTCGACCTGCCTGCCGCCGACGTGAGCGCAAAGGTGCACGAGGACGGCGATCGATGGCGGATCCAGCTGACGCACCGGGGCGGCGGCGCGCTCATCGGGCCCGTCATCCACGACGCGCGTCCGTGGGGCTCCCCCGGCCGGCTCATCCTGCACGATGACCCCCGACCGCTGCTGTCCGGCGAATCCCGCACGCTGTGTGTGCGGTGGCGCGACGTCCCCCCGCATGCGCGTGCGCTCACCCTCGACGGCTGGAATCTGCGCCCCCTCACGCTCACCCCGACGGAACGGAGCACCACCCGATGAGGACCGCGGCGTCCGCTGGGCGAGAGGCCTCGGGCGCCTTCGGCTGAGCGGATGCCGCGGCGCGGCGTCAGGCGCCGGGGTCGTCGGCCGACTCCGCCTGCCACGACCGCCACAGTGCGCCGTACTCGCCTCCCATCGCGATGAGCTCGTCGTGGGTGCCCGACTCCACGATCCGCCCGTCGCGCATCACGATGATGCGGTCGGCATCCCGCGCCGTGTGCAGCCGGTGGGCGATCGCGATGACGGTGCGCCCCTCGAGCACGCGGTCGAGCGACTGTTCGAGACCGCGCGCGGCGCGGGGGTCAAGCAGCGACGTCGCCTCGTCGAGCACGAGCGTGTCGGGGTCCAGCAGCACGAGCCGGGCCAGCGCGACCTGCTGCGCCTGCGCGGGGGTCAGCACCACACCGCCGGAGCCGACGACGGTGTCCACCCCGTCCGGCATCGCGCGCACCCAGCGCAGCGCACCGACAGCCTCGAGCGCCTCCTCCAATTCGCTGTCGCGGGCGTCCGGGGCCGCGAGGCGAAGGTTGTCGGCGAGTGTCCCGACGAACACGTGATGCTCCTGTGAGACCAGCGCGACATGCTGGCGCAGCACATCCAGCGGAATGCGCATGACGTCGGCGCCACCGACCCGCACCGTGCCGGCGGAGGGCGCCGTGATGCCGGTGAGCAGCCGCGCGAGCGTCGACTTGCCCGACCCCGACGGGCCGACGATCGCGATCCGCTCTCCGAGGCGCGGCACGAGGTCCACATCGCGCAGCACGTCGACACCCTCGCGATACGAGAAGCGGATGCCGCGCGCCTCCAGTTGCGCACCGTCCGGCGTCTCGTCGGCACCGGGCCGGTCGGTGGGCACCTCGGCCACGCCCACGATCCGCGCCAGCGCCGTGGAACCGACCTGCAGCCGGTCCATCCAGTTGACGAGCTCTTCGACGGGACCGGTGAGCTGCATCGCATAGAGGGCGATCGAGGTGACATCGCCCACGGTGGCCAATCCCTGCCCCGACAGGTACGCGCCCCACAGCAGGACAGCGATCACGGGGAGGAGGAAGCCGAGGGTGGTCAGCGGATACCAGACGCTGCGCAGGCCGAGCGTGTACCGCTCCGCCGCGTTGCGCGCTGCGAGCGCGCGGTCGATCTTCACCCGCTGCACGGGGGCGAGATCGAGTGCGTCGATGGTCCGCGCACCCTCGACGGTCTCGTTGACGACCCCGACCAGGCGCCCGTACGAAGCGAGCTGGCGACGGTAGCCCGGGCCGGACCTCTTGAGGTACCAACGGCTGCTGAGGGCGATGAGCGGCACGCCGGCGAGGATGGCGGGTGCCACGAGCGGGTTGATGATGAACGCCGCGCCGAGGGTGAGGATCACCGTCATGCCGGTCACGAGGATCCGGGGCACGCCGAACCGCACCGTCTGCGCGACGGCGTCGACATCGCTCGTGGTGCGTGAGAGCAGGTCCCCGGTGCCGGCCCGCTCGACCACCGCCAGCGGCAGCGAGGTCACCGTGGCCAAGAAGTCCTCGCGCAGCTTGGCGAACACGGATTCCCCGAGGCGCAGCGACCAGAGCTGCGCGAACCGGGTCACGAGCGCCTGGGCGACGACCGCGCCCGCCAGTGCCGCGAACATGAGGTCGATCGTGGTCATGCCGGCGGTGCCCGACGACAGCGCGTCGATCATGCGACCGATGACCCACGGGCCGACCAGACCCGCCAGAGCGGCAGCCGCGTGCAGCGCGATCACCAGGAGCAGCTCGCCGCGGTGGCGTCGCACGAGGCCGCGAGCGACCTCGCGGATCCTGTCGCCTCCGGCGACCGGCAGCGCCGTGTCAGTCATCGCCGGGCTCCTCTCGCACGGTGCGGATCGCACCCGTCTCGGTCGCCTTGGTCCAGAGGGTCTGGATGGACCCGGTCCACGGCGCGTCGAGCTCTTCACCCGCCGGCGGCTCCGCGTCGCTGGTTGTGCGCGCCACGATCCGCCGGTACCGCGCTCCGACCGGGTCGTCCCGGCGCAGCAGCTCCGCATGGGTGCCGGACCCGACCACGCGGCCGTTGCGCATGACGTGGATGACGTCCACGCGATCCAGCAGCAACGGGCTCGCCGTCACCAGCACGGTCGTGCGCCCGGCGCGCGCACGATGGAGCCGCGCCGCGATCGTCGCCTCGGTGTTGGCATCCAGCGCGCTCGTCGGTTCGATCAGCACGAGGACCTCGGCGTCGGTGAGAAGGGCGCGGGCCAGACTCAGCCGCTGGCGCTGGCCGCCCGAGAGCACGCTGGCACGTTCGGGCACGTGCTCCTCCAGACCAGCGGGCAGCGCCTGCACGGCGTCGTCGGCCGCCGCGATGCCCAATGCCTGGTCGATCTTGGCCCGCCGCGCCGACGGCGATGGCGCACGATCGGGAGCGCGCACACTCTGGACGTCGAGTCCGTCGCGCAGCCTGCCGGTGAACAGGTGCGGGGTCGCGTCGCTGACGACGATGCGGCGGCGCACCTCCTGTACCGGCACGCGCGTGTGATCCACGCCACCCCACAGCACGGGGGCGATCGTGTGCTGCCGGTCGTCGAACCGGCCGAGGCGCGTCGCCACCGTGGCCGCGGCATCCGGATCCTCGTCCACGAGCGCCGTGAACACCCCCGGTGCGATGACGGCGCCCGAGGCCACGTCGACGATCTCGGCGCTTCCCTGCGGCGCCCGCTCCGGGTGCTCAGGGTCGCGCACTGCCCGCTGCACCCGCAGCACATCGAGCACGCGACCGGTCGCCACGAACCCCCGCGCGAAGGCCTGGCTCGCCTCGACCGTGGTGCGCAGGGGCACGATGAGGAAGATCGAGTACCCGTAGAACGTGACGAGCTCGCCGGGGCTGATCTCGCCGGCCAGCACCAGCCGCGCGCCGAACCAGACGACGGCGGCCACGAAGAGACCCGGCAGCAGGATCTGGAGCGCGTCGAGCCATGAGCCCAGGCGCGCGACGTCGACCGCACGACCGCGCAGATCGGACGATCGCCGCGCATAGCGCTGGACGAACTGCTCCTCACCGCCGATGCCTCGCAGCACCCGCAGCCCCACGACGGTGTCGGCGGCGAGTTCTGTCAGGGCCCCCTGCTCGCGCCGCCAGGCCGCCTGCCGTCGGGCGAGCGGGCGGACGAAGAGGGTCAGCACCGCCACGAGCACCGGCATCCCGAGCAGGACGAACAGCCCCAGGGCCGGCGACGTGAACATCGCGATGACGCCGACCGCGACGTAGGCCACGACGCCGCCCGAGAACCGCGCCGTCACGTCGAACATCTCGCCCACGCGCAGCGCGTCGTTGGCGACCGTGGAGGCGACCTCGCCGGCCGAGCTGTCGGCGGCGATCGCGGCACCGGTCTCGGCGCTGTGGTAGCCGATGATCCGGGAGACACCCAGCGACGAGCGCAGCCAGTTGGACACCGCCATGCGATGGCGCAGCACGGCGAACAGCGCCTGGAGGACCGCCACGACACCGAGCGCCGCACACCAGGGCAGCACACCGCGCACGCCGGCCGCCAACCCGGCGTCGATCGCCTGCCCGAGCAGGTACGGCCAGACCACCTGGCACAACATCCACAGCACGCCGAAGAGCACGCCTCCGGCCAGCGTCGCCGGCTGGCGCGCCGCCTGCCACAGCAGCAGGCGCAGCGGGGAACCCGTGGGCGCCTGAAGAGAGCTCACGGTCTGCGCGCTCCTTCCCTTCCGCACGAGCGTCGCATGGTGCCGGCCGCCGGGATCATCGGGGATCGAGCAGGACGTCGGCGGTCCCCGCGGCGGGCACGGTGACCGAGACCGCAGGCTCGCCGGAGCGAGTGACCGACGCCGTCACCTCGACGGCGGAGATGTTGCGCAAGCGCGCACGGACCGCGCCCTGCGACGTCGGACGCAGCTCGACCAGGAGCGCGTCCGCCGGCGTGATCGCCAGCGGCGCGGTGACCGGCCGGGCGGGCGGTGCGATCGTGTGCCGCGCCTGCAGCGGTTCCAGCAGGTCACGGCCGTAGCGCCGCACATCGGCGGCGCCGAGGTCGCGGACCGGGCGGAACCGGTAGCGGAAGCGGCGGGTGACCTCCTGCCGTGCCTGGAAGTTCGTGAAGTGCAGGTTGTTCATGAGCCAGCTGTTCACGTGGCCGATCGGGGCGTCGAGCCGGGCCGCCCACTTGCCGGTGTGGAAGCCGCCCAGTTGCACGAGGGGTGCGTCCAGCGATCCCCACAGGATGCCGCCACCGCCGCCGCGGACGCCGACGGCGTGCTGGATCGAATACCAGTCCTTGCTCGTGTCGGGGAGCTGCTCGCGGTCGGCCGCGAACACCGCACCCGCGGTCTCGAGGAGGAACTCGGGCTCCGTCACGGCGAACGGGAAGGCGACGAACACGCTCTCGGGGTCGAACCGTTCCGGCTTGGTCACCCGGACGTCGAGGTCGATGTCGGCGGACCCGTCGGCGATCACGAGGGTCGAGGTGATGCCCGGGATGCCGGCGACCGTGGTCTCCCACACGATCTCGGTCACCGCGCCCGAACGCCGCACGCGGACCGGCCCGTCCCCGGCTGCGACCTGCCGGTCGAAGAGCGGACCGGGGTGTTCGGGGTGGAAGAGTTTGGGCGACTCGGTGATCATCGGATGCCGTGACCCCGGCCGCACCACCTCGTCCACGATGGCGCCGAGCCCCGCCGGCGCAGCGGGGTCGATGAGCTCTCGTCCGTCCGTGGTGTCGACGAGCGACACCACCCCGCCCCGGGCGGGGTCGACGGTCACCAGGTAGCGTCCTGCCGCGATCGCGCCGGTCGCCGGCTCCGCCTGCGCCGGCTCCGGGACGGGGAGCACCGCGACGCCGAACGCGTCCACATCGGCGAGGACCCGCACCCGTCGCACGCCGGCGACCTCCACGTCCACCAGCTCCCGGCGCGCGGCCTCCGTCGGGTTGACCACCACGACCGCGTCAGTCCGGCCCTCGGCTGTCCCGCCGCCCGCGTACGCGTAGCGGAACCATCCTTCGATCGCGAGATCGCGAGCATGGTCGAAGGCCTCGTAGGCGAACGCCGACTTGGCGTTGTGATGGGAGTGGCTGAAGGTGGAGTGCGGCTTGGAGTACGTCTCCCAACTTCCCCACGTGTGCTCGCCGTACAGCAGCAGCTGCTCGTCGACGTGGTCGAGGGTCTCGGTGATCTCGTCGTGCGGCCGGAGGCGCACGGGTCCACGACGATAGCCGAGCACGTCGAAATGCGGCACGGACTCGCCTCGGGCAAGCGTCGCGAGTGAGAGCGTGCTCTGCGCCGCGCGGGCGAAAGTTCGCGCCTCGCGGTAGACAGCGACCTCTCGCGCGGTCGAGCCGTGCCCGTGCGACCACCAGTCCGCCCATTCGCCCCGCACCGTCGGCACGTCGAAACCGCCGGCCTCGGCCTGCAGGGCATCGAGCGCCTGATCGATCGTCGCGGTGCGCATCGGGCGGTCGGGATGCCGGGCGTTCCAGTGGCGGACCACGTCGAGGAACAGCACCGTCGGCCACCGGTTGTCGTTGCCCGCATGAACGACGGCTCGGGTCCACGGGTAGTCCTCGCGGCGTTCGAGCTCGTCGACGAATGCAGCGATGTGCTGCTCCGCGAGGTCCACCTCGCCGTCGACGATCCCCCACTCCTCGCCGAAGCCGTAATGGGTCGACAGCCACACGAAGACGCGCCGGCCGGACGGCCCCTCCCACCAGAATCCGCTCGGCTGGGGGAACGGGGGCCGTCCGTGGTCGGGGTTGAGGGCCATGACGAGCCGCGTGATCCCGGCATCCGTCATCTGATCCACCGCGCCCCACGACAGCCCGTTGACGTCGCCGTGCTGCTGCGTGCGGACCTCGACGCCGGCGGCCCGGATGCGCGCGAGCTGCGCATAGGCGGCGTCGAACTCGAAGGTGCTCGGCAGCTGCGTCATGTTGAGGTAGCCGCCGGTCACGGCGATCGTGCCGTTCTGCGACAGCTCAGCCAGGCGCCGGACATGGTCGGGGAGGGCGCGCTTCAGGAACGACAGCACGGGCCGAGACCTCGAAGGTCCACCGGAAGCCGTCTGGCCCATCGGCCCGGTTCTCGTCCGCGAGCTCGAGCACGCGGTCGACGATGCGGCCGTGCATCGTGTCGATCAGACGCGGGCTGTTCGTGTAGCCGACGTCGTGGTGGGTGTGGCCGATGAGGAGGATCTCGCGGATCGACATCGTGCGCGTGGTTCCGTTTCCGTGGCGAGGGTGTTTCCAGCTGGCGGGGGACGAGCAGGGGCGGGTCGACCGGAGTCGACCCGCCCCCGTTTCCTCCCGGAGTGCGAGTGCCGTCTGTCAGCCGGCGGTCGCGTTGTCGTAGGCCCGCATCGCGGCGGACTGGGCGTCCTTGAGGGCGTCCTCGATGGACTTGTCACCCAGCAGGGCGGCGGTGATGGCGTTGTTCAGCTCGTTCTGGATGTCCTGTCCGGCCGGCGAAGAGCCGAACGACTGGCCGTAGTCCAGCACGTCGTAGTACGTCGAGATCGTCTGGTCGAAGCCGGCGTTGCCGCTCTCGACGACGTACTCCTCACGCAGCGACTGGTCAGGGCCCGGCGAACCGGTGAACAGGCCGGTGTTGATGCCGCCGTCCTCAGCGCGCGTCTCGGCACGCGCCGCGCCGGCCGCGGCCCACGCGTCCTCGTTGGTGAGGTCGATCATCCAGGCGCATGCCGCCGCCGGGTTCTTGGCTCCGGCGGGGATCACGAAGGCCGTGCCGCCCGACACCGAGAACGGGTTGCCTTCGCTGTCCTTGAAGGGCACCGCCTCGATCTGGATCTGGTCGACGTAGGGCGACAGCACGTTCGGGTACCACTGGGCGTTGACCTGCGCGCCGACCTGGTCGGTGACGTACTGGTTGTTGTCGCCGAAGGTGTCGAACGAGTCGGTGAAGCTCTTCACCGCCGCGTAACCGCCTTGCGCGTCATTGATCTGCTTGAGCAGCTCGACACCCGCCACGTTGCTCGGGTCGTCGAGCGTCGGCTTGCCGTCGGCGTCGGTGAGCTGTCCCCCCATGCCGAGGACCCACAGTGCCGCCTGGCCCGTGGAGACCGGGTCGAAGCCGAGGCGCGTAGGCACCCCGCCGGACTCCTGGTACATCTTCGCGATGGCGCCCAGCAGCGCGTCGGGGTTGGACGTGTCGATCTCTTCGTTCGTCACGCCCGCCTGGTCCATGACGCGCTTGTTCAGGATGATGGCCGGCGGCTGGTAGAACTGCGGGACCGCCCAGATGGCGTCGTCGTAGCGCACGTCGTCGACGACGAACGGGTACCAGTAGTCGTCGGGGCTGACGTCCTGCGCTTCGAAGCACTTGTCCAGCGGCATGATGAGGTCCTGCGCCGCGTACTGGGTGACGTACCGGCGGTCCATCTGCACGACGTCGGGCACGTCACCGCTGGCAAGGCGCGTGGTGAACTTCTGGGCGTCGAACGCGGTGGCGTCGAGGTCGACCTTGACGTCGCTCAGCTGCTCCGCGGCGTAGTCGAGGCGGGACTGGCCGACGTCGTCGGCGTTCTCGAAGCCCCACGCGGACATCGTGCCGGTCGGTTCGGCCGTGAAGTCGACGTCGCCGGCGGCTTCGCCGCCGCCACCGCCGCCGCCACAGCCCGCCAGCAGGACAGCGGACGCCGCGATGGCGGCGATTCCGATAATGCGCTTGCGCATCTGTTTCCCTTTCGATCGGGGCGGCTTCGCTGCCGCCGCCGCGTGAGGGGTTCCTGTATGGGAACCTTCCCACATGACGGTACCCACCAGACGGGGGTCCAGCAACGGTTCAGCCCGCGTATTTATTGGTTTGTGATGTGTACGTTGTGGAATCGATGTCAGTAAGACGGAGGCATCCGCTCAGCCCTTGCGTCCCTGCGTGGCGACACCCTCGATGAAGTACCGCTGCCCGAAGGCGAACAGGATCAGCATCGGCAGCGTGACCAGGAGAGCGGCGACCATGACGTACTGGTAGTCGCCGTGACCGCCGGCGGTCGGGCTGTACTTCGTCATGGCATAGGCGATGCCCAGCGGCGCCGTGAAGTCGTCGACGGACCCCGCGTTCAGGTAGATCAGGGCCGACTGCAGGTTGTTCCAGCTGGCCTGGAACTCGAACAGGAAGACGATCACGAACGACGGGATCGACAGCGGCATGGCGATCCGCCAGAACAGCCCCCAATAGCTCGCACCGTCCAGGCGCGCCGCCTCGAACAGCTCCTTGGGCAGCCCGAGATAGAACTGGCGCTGCAGGAAGATGTAGAAGGCCGAGCCGAAGAGGTTCATGCCCCACAGCGGCACCCAGGTGCCCAGCAGCCCGGTCTCCTTCCAGATGAGGTAGATCGGGATCATCGTGACGGCGCCCGGGAGCATCATCGTGGCCAGCACCAGACCGAACAGGATGTTGCGGCCCGGGAACTTGAAGTACGCGAAGCCGAACGCGACGATCGAGCTCGACACCGCCACCGCCGTAGCGGCCAGCAGCGCGATCGCGATGCTGTTCCACATCCAGCTGAGGAGGGGAAGCTGGTTCCAGACCTCGATGTAGTTCTCGGGGACGAAGGTCTTGGGGATCAGCGCATTGTCGAAGACCTCGCCGCGAGGCTTGAAGCTCGCCGCCAGCAGCCACGCGAACGGGTACAGGAACAGCAGGGCGAACCCGACGAGGACGATCGTCAGCACGATGCGCCCAGCGAATGACTTCGGCTGTGCCATGTTGCGACGCCAGCGTGAGCGCTTGGGCACGGTGACCGCGACGGTGGCGGCCTCGGGCGCGGGCCGGGACACGCCCGGGGTCTGCAGCGACGCCGACATCAGCGGTCTCCCTCGTAGTAGACGAAGCGGTTGCCGAACTTCACCTGGATCACCGTGATGATCATGATGATGACGAACAGCAGCCAGGCCATCGCGGCGGCGAAGCCGAAGTTGAACTGGCGGAACGCCTGCTGGAACAGATAGATGGCGTAGAAGAGGGATGCCTCGGGTGAGGCGTTGCTCTGATCCCTCCAGAACAGGATGTAGGCCTGGTCGAAGACCTGGAAGGCCGCGATCGACAGCACGATGACGTTGAAGAACATGGCTCCCGAGATCATCGGCAGCGTGATCGAGAAGAACTTGCGGATCGGTCCGGCGCCGTCCAGCGACGCGACCTCGTAGAGCTCCACCGGGACGTTCTTCAGCGCCGCGAGGAAGATGACCATCGTCCCGGCGACCGTCCACAGCGTCATGATCACGATGCTGGGCTTCACCCACGCAGGATCCACGAGCCACTGCGGTCCCTCGATTCCAAA
Source organism: Microbacterium timonense (assembly GCF_900292075.1). Classification (GTDB taxonomy): domain Bacteria; phylum Actinomycetota; class Actinomycetes; order Actinomycetales; family Microbacteriaceae; genus Microbacterium; species Microbacterium timonense. Next base: position 231,432 of record NZ_OLMV01000005.1, on the reverse strand, counting down.
GAAGCGCAAGCCCTGGTTGATGGCACCCGTGTTGCCGTTGAGCAGCAGGAAGAAGACGGCCGCCGTCGCGACCGCGGGAGTCATCTTCGGCAGGTAGTACAGGGTGCGGAAGGCGCCGGCACCGCGGCCGACGCGGTTCAGCAGCATGGCGAGCGTCAGCGCGAAGATGATCTCCAGCGGCACCGCCATCACGACGTAGAACAGCGTGTTCCCCAGCGAGACGGCCACGCGTGGGTCTTCGAAGAGGTTGGCGTAGTTGGTGACACCCACCGGACGCGCCGTGTTCGTCGCGAGGTTGTAGTTGCTGAACGAGATGTACAGGCTGTAGATCATCGCGCCCGCGGTGAACACGAGGAACCCGATGATCCACGGCGAGATGAAGAGGTACCCGGCCAGCGCCTCGCGCTTGTTGTAGTGCACCTTGACCTTGGGCGGCCGTTCCTTGCGGCGCGGGCTCGGGCGCCTGCGCTCCTTCGTGCTGCCGGAGGCCTCTTCGAGCGCTTCGACGACCGCGTCCGGCTGCGACGTCACGCTCATCGCGAGGCCTCGCTCTCTTGATGCCCGGGGCGAATCTTGTTCGTCATCTCACTCTCCACGTCGAGATGTGGCATCGTTACCACATGCCAGTGATCATACGGCTCCACATCAGTTCCCCGCAACCGGGCCGCGTCCTCGGTCCCCGGGTGCGGATCGGGCGCGGCGGGCACACGGGCAGCACAACGCCCGGAGTCAGGGGCGATCATGTGCTGATGCTAAGGAGAGGCCGCCACGCGGTCACCGGGCTTGCGCGACAGCGGTGTCCTGTGCTTCTCGCGGGGGCTCTCACGGGGATGGCGTCGTGATCGCGGCGGACGTGACCGTCTACGGGGCCACCTCCGCCGGCGTCTGCGCCGCGGTGGCCGCCGCTCGCACGGGCGCGCGGGTGGTGCTCCTGGAGCCGGGACGCCACGTCGGCGGCATGACCAGTGGTGGGCTGGGCTACACCGACGTGGGGGACGTGCGAGCGCTGGGCGGCATGGCGGCCGAGTTCCGGGCGGCCGTGGCCGACCACTACGGCGTGGCGGTCGGCCATTACGCCGGCCCCGAGCCGCACGTCGCCGAAGAGATCTTCCTGCGCTGGATCGAGGAGGCAGGAGTGCTCCTCGTCACCGACGCGCGCCTGTCCGCGGTCGAGGTGCGCGATGGACGGATCGCGCGGCTGACCCTCGCAGACGGCTCCACGGCCGAAGCGGCGGTGTTCGTCGACGCGAGCTACGAGGGCGATCTCCTGGCCGCAGCGGGTGTCTCGTACGCCGTCGGACGGGAGTCACGCGCGCTGTACGGGGAGCAGTTCGCCGGACGGCGGGAGGTCGTCCCCGGTCGTCATTCCCTTCCACCGTGGATCTCACCCTTCCGCGACGACGACACCGGGCTGAACGCGGGGCCGCTCCTGCCGCAGATCAAGCCGGAGCCGATGGCCGAGGTCGGCGAGGGCGACGGCGGCATCATGTCCTTCGGGTACCGGGTGTGCCTGTCGTCGGCGCCCGACCGCATCCCGTTCCGCCGCCGGGACGGGTACGACGACGCCCATTGGGAGCTCGGGCGCCGCATCTTCGCCGACGCCGCGCGCCGCGGAGACGTCCATCCCGCCGGCCGGTACCTGGGTCTGGAGCCGAACCTTCCGGGCGGCAAGGCCGACGGCAACTCGCTCGGCCCCTTCTCGCTCAGCGTGCTCGACGGCAGCGCGTGGGAGTACCCCGACGCCGATCCCGTCCGGCGCGAAGAGATCCGGCTGCATCACCTGCGCCACGCCGAGGACTTCCTGTGGTTCCTCGCCAACGATCCCGCCGTGCCCGCCGGCGTGCGCCGCGACATGCAGGCCTGGGGTCTTCCGGCCGACGAGTTCGCCGACACCGGGCATCTCCCCCATCAGCTGTATGTCCGCGAGGCGCGCCGCATGCTCTCGGATGCCGTCCTCACCGAGCACGACCTGCGCGCGGGAGCCGTGCCGCCCGACGTGGTGGCACTGGGCTCGTACCACCTCGACATCCGTGAGGTGCAGCGCTCCTGGCGCTGGGTCTACGAGCACCCGGACCCCATCGCGATGGCGGTCACGGAGGGATACCTGTCGGTTCGCGTCCCGGTGTACGGCATCGGCTACGGGTCGCTCGTGCCGCGACGTGAGGAGTGCACGAACCTCGTGGTGGCGGTCTGCGTCTCGGCATCCCACGTGGCCTTCTCCTCGCTGCGTATGGAGCCGCAGTACCAGATGCTCGGCCATGCGGCGGGCCTGGCGGCCGCGTCGGCCGCGCGAGGCGGCCATGCGGTTCAGGATGCCGATACGGACCACCTGCAGCAGCGGCTGCGAGACGGCGGTGCCGTGCTGGCGGTCTGACCTGCTCCGCCGGCGGGCGGCATGAGAGGGTAGGCCCGTGACGACGGATCAGCACTCGCCTGATGAACTGTCGCGGTTCGCGGAGCTCATGCGGAACGAAGAGGAGTTCCCGGGCATCGCAGACCGCATCGATCCGGCGGTCCGCCGGCGACGGCGACGCCGTGCCCTCATCATCACGATCGTGGTGATCGCCCTCATCCTGTGTGCCGTCGGCGGATACACCGGCTGGGCACTGAGCGCACCGGTCGCCGCGCCCGCCGCCGTGTCGGCGGCGCCGCACGTGGCCGCTCCTGCCGCGGCCACGGTCAGTCTCCCCTCCAGCGGAGCGTCGGCGATCAGCGTGTCGGGCGCCGACGCCTACCTCGGGCCGACCGCCAGCGGCATCTGGGCCACGAGCGGCTCGAACGACCCTCGCCCCATCGCCAGCATCAGCAAGCTGATCACTGCGCTGGTCATCCTCGACGCCCACCCGCTCGCCGATGCCTCAGACCCGGGCCCGACGATCACCTTCGACAAGGCCGATCACGACCTCTACGACAAGTACTACGTGATGGGCGCCACGATCGCCGCGATGCCGACGGGCAGCACCATGTCGCTGCACGACGCCCTCGCCACGATGCTCATCCCCTCCGCCAGCAACTACGCCGAGGCCGTCTCGACGTGGGCGTTCGGCTCCCAGGGCGCGTTCCTCGGCGCCGCGCGAGCATGGCTCGCCGCCAACGGCTTGTCGGGCACGACCATCGTCGAGCCCACGGGGATCAGCTCGCGCAACACCAGCACGCCGACCGATCTCATCGCGCTCGGCAAGCTCGCCCTCGCCCACCCCGCGATCGCTCAGATCGTCGCCACCCCCTCGCTCACGCTGCCCGGCCCGGGCGCGATGCACAACACCAACGGGCTGTTGGGCACCGACGGCATCACGGGGCTCAAGACCGGCAACCTCGGTGAGAACAGCTACAACCTGCTCTACTCGGCATCCCTCGAGGTCGGGGCGGGCGAGCCGCTCACGGTCGTCGGGGTGGTGCTCGGCGGCGCCACCCGCGAAACGGTCAACGCCGACGTGGTGCGCACGCTCGACAGCGTCCGCAGCGGTTTCCACGAGGTGCCCGTGGTCGCGCAGGGCCTCGAGGTGGGCTCGTACTCGACGCCGTGGGGTTCCACGGCCCGCATCGTCGTCGCCGAGGACGCGTCGATCTTCACGTGGTCTGACACCCCGATCACGGTGGCGATCCAGACGACGACGCCGAAACTGTACGAGGACGGGGAGCAGGTCGGCACCCTCACCTGGACGGCGGGTCCGCAGACGGCCACCGCGCGACTCGAGATCGACGGAGACATCTCCCCGCCGACCGAGTGGTGGCGTCTCACCCACCCGTCCGAACTCGGGGCGGGATAGCCCGCGGCCCGCTGCCGCCCCGCGCGCGCCGCCGATAATGAGGTGGTGGAGCCGTGGGAGATGCGCGAGTGGTTCGGCGACTACCTCGACGCCTCCAACAGACACGACCTGGATGCCATCCGCTCGTTCCTCGATCCCGGCGTACGGCGCGCTCACCTGCCGGGCGGTGCGGATGCCTGGATCTCCGATGTCGCGGACCTCTTCCACGGCTTTCCGGACTGGCGGTGGCGGCGCATCCAGCTCATCGTCGAGGACGACCGCATCGCCGCGCACCTGCGCGGAAGCGGCACGCATCTCGGCGTCTTCCGGGGCGTTGCGGCCACGCGACGGCACGCGAACGTCGCGGAGTTCGCCATGTACCGGCTCGCGAGCGGGCGGATCGTCGAGTACTCCGGCTCCGACACCGACCGGGAGCTGCTGGCCCAGCTCGGCAGGACGGAGGCCTAGCGGGTCACCCGGTCCACGCCGTCGTCGGATCGAGGAGTCGTGCGGCCCGGCCGTGCAGGGTGAGGGCGAGCTCGGCCGCGGCCTCCAGCTCCTCGCACAGGTCCACGGCGCGCTCGAGGTCGGGGGCGCACACGACGCTGCCGTGATTGGCCAGCAGCAGCACGTGGGCGTCCGCGGCGGCATCCGCCACGCCCCGCGCGAGCGCGTCCGATCCCGGTGCCGCATAGTCCACCAGCCGCACGCGGCCGAGCGTCCGCAGCCGGTAGGGCGTGTAGGGCGGAAGCGGGTCGGCCCCTGGTGCGCAGGCGAGACACGACACCGCCGTCGCGGCGCGGGAGTGAAGGTGGATCACGGCGCGCGCATCCGGTCGCACCCGGTACGCCGCGACGTGCAGCGCCCATTCCTTCGTCGGGGCCGGTCCGGCCACGTGCGCACCGTCCAGGGCGAGCTCGACGACGTCGCCGGCGGTGACCCGGCGCAGGGACGAGCCCGTCGGCGTGATGAGGACCCGGTCACCGATCCGCACGCTGGCGTTGCCCGAGCTGCCCGGCGAGAGGCCCGCCGCCGCCACGGCCCGGCATGCGTCCACCAACTGTTGCGCGGTCATCGCTCCTCCTCCTCGAACGCGGTGGTGAAGAAGTCGCGGCCGCCGAAGTTGCCCGACTTGAAGCACAGGTCCAGCGCGCGACCGGCGGGATCGGTCGCCGTCGTCCATGCCACGCCCGGCGCGGCCACGCGACGCACGCGAAGCGTCGACACGCCGAGAGCCGCGGCGACCGCACCCGACGTCTCGCCGCCGGCCACGAGGATACGGCGGACGTCGGCAGTGACAACAGCGCGCTCGGCGATCCGCGAGAGCGCGGTCTCGACCAGGGCGGCGGCGCGGTCGCGACCCCATCGCTCCTGCACGCGCGCCACCACCGCCGGCTCGGCCGTCGCCGACACCAGCGGGATGCCGTCCGTCCCTCGCACGAAGTCGACGGCCGCCGCCACCACCCCGTCCAGATTCGCGGCGAGCGCGTCCACGTCGAGCACCCAGCGCGGGCCGGGGTAGGCCGCGACCTGCGCACGCGTGCGCTCTGAGCCGCTTCCCGAGAGGACGAGCGCGCGCCCGGCCGGCCGAGCCGGCGCGCCGACGCGGTCGCCGGTCGCGAGCGTGCGCGCGAGCGCGACCGCCAATCCGGCCGCGCCCCCGAGCACGAGATCGCCGGATGCCGCGACCGCGGCGGCTGCGGCATCCAGATCCTCTTCCATCACGGCGTCGACGAGGACGTGCCGGACGCCGTCGTCACGCAGACGGCGCAGGTGGTCCGCCACGGCGGCCGGTCCGGACCGCGCGGCCTCGATGGGCACCAGTCCGACGCGATGCGGCGTCTGCCGTGCGAGGACGCGCACCAGGTCGGGGTCGCGCATCGGTGTGAGCGGGTGGTGCGCGAGCGACGACTCCGACAGCAGCCGGTCGCCGACGAACAGGTGGCCGCGGTGCATCGTCCGCTCCACGGCCGGTGTGGCGGGGGTCCCGAACGAGACGGCGCCGCCCACTTCGTCGACGAGCGCGTCGGCGACGGGTCCGATGTTGCCGCGATCCGTCGAGTCGAACGTCGAGCAGTACTTCTGGTAGAGCCGCCGCGCGCCCCACGATCGCAGGACGCGCGCAGCTGTCACGCTCTCGCCGACGGCCTCCTCGACGGGGGCGGTCCGCGACTTCAGAGCGACGATGATGCACGCGGCAGCGGGCGCGGTCGCGGGGTCGGGAACCCCGAGGCGCACCTCCGCATCCAAGCCGGCAGCCGTCACGCCGGCGGCGACGTCGCACGCGCCGGTGATGTCGTCGGCGATGACGCCGAGCTCGACGGTCATTCGGCGACCCGCACGGCGATGCCCGCCTCCTCGAAGCGCGAGAGCACGCCGAAGTCGGCCCTCGCGTCGGTGATCAGCAGATCGACCGTATCGAGGGACGCGATGCGCACGACCGATGTCTTCTGGAGCTTGTCGGCGTCGGCCAACAGGACGACCCGCGACGACTGGCGTGCGAGCAGGCGCTTGATCGCCGCGTCGAGCACATTGGTGCCCCACAGCCCGTCGAGGCCGACCGCGGTCGCCGACAGCAGCGCGATGTCGCAGCGGATGCCGCGCAGGGTCTCCTCAGCGATCGGCCCGGCGAAGCAGCGGGTGTCGGGCTGATAGTGCCCGCCGGCGGCGATGAGTCGCGGTTCGGAGTCGCGGGCGAGCGTCTCGATGACCGGGAGCGAGTGCGTGACGATCGTGCGGTTGTGCAGGAGCGGCGCGACCGCTGCCACGGTGGTGCCGGCGTCCAGGGCGACCACCTCGGCGCCGTCGGCCTCAGCCGCCGCCACCCGGGCGATCGCTCGCTTCTGCGCGGCGCCGACCTCATCCCGCCGTTCGAACGGCACGCCGGCCGAGTGCGCTGCCGCACCTCCTGCGACGCGGCGCAGCACGCCCTCCTCCTCGAGCAGGCGCAGGTCGCGACGCACGGTCATCTCCGAGACGCCCAGGCGCTGGGCCGCGTCGGCCGACGAGATGTAGCCCCCGTGGGCGACGAGCCGCTCGAGCTCCGCGCGCCGCTCCGGCGCCCCCGTGTACCGCATGGCCGCTCCCTCCGCGTCCCCTCGATCCTGATGATTATCGAACACATTTGGCAAATCTGTTCAAAATGTCACAAACTATCGGTGATGGCTCGCACAGAGACCGGGGCGCTGATCCTCGGACTGGACATCGGCAGCACGACGACGAAGGCCGTCCTGGCTGCCGTGACCGATGACGTCCGCGTCGTGCACGTGGCGAGAGCCGCGACCCCGGGCGACCCGGTGGAGCTGATCTCCACGGCCGCCGCCGTCACCCGGGCCTGCGCGGCTGCCGCCTCTCGCCCCATCGCCGCGGTCGGCATCGCCTCGATGGCCGAGAGCGGCGCGGCGCTGGACGCCCACGGGGCCCCGCTGACCTCGCTGCTCCGGTGGGATCGCGCGATCGACCGACGTCATCTCGACGACCTGCTGGCGCGGCATCCCGATCTTTCATCGCGCACCGGCGTTCCGGCGACGACCAAACCGGCAGCCGTCGGCCTCACCGCCCTCCGGGACGAGGACCCCGCCGTCTTCGCCGCGATGCGGCACTGGGCGGGAGTTGCGGACCTCGTCGCCCACGCGCTGACCGGCACGCGAGCGACCGACCACACGCTCGCCACCCGCACGATGATGGCCGGAGCCCGCGGCGAGACGTGGGACGCGGAGGTCCTCGACACCGTGGGAATCGACCTCGCGACACTGCCCGAGGTGCGGGCACCGGGGGACCCGGCAGGGACCACCGCGGAGTCCGCGACCGCCTTCGGACTGGGCGCGGGCATCCCGGTGTTCGTCGCCGGACACGACCACGTCGTCGGCGCCTGGGCGAGCGGCGCGCGCTCCGCCGGCGCGGTGGCGGACTCCCTGGGCACGGCGGAAGCCGTCGTGAGGGTGACGGATGCCGCCGCCTCGGCCTCCGAGCCCGCGGATGCGGCGCTCATGCCGGCGGCGGTCTCGGCCGGGTTCTCGGTCGGCCGCACCGTGGACGGCACGGCGATCACCATCCTCGGCGGCAGCCGCGCGTGCGGCGCGATGCTCGAATGGTGGGAGCACGCCCACCCCGGCGACGACGCCCGGGCGACCCTGTGCGCCCAGCCCGCCGGGTCGTGGCGCACGAGCCGCATGACCGTGCTGCCCTACCCGTCGGGCCGGCAGTGCCCCGTGCCCGACCCGGCGGCCGGCGTCGTCGTGCGCGACGAGGCGCCGAAGCCCCGCGAGCGTGCGCGTGCCGTGCTGCAGGGGCTGGTGTTCCATGCCCGCTGGATGCGCGAGACCATCGACGCCGTCGCGGGCTCCCCCAGCCGCGAGCTGACCGTCCTCGGCTCGCTCGCCGACCGCATCCCGGCGTGGGCCCCGCTTTCGGCCGCCGCCGGGATCCCGACGTTCCGCGCCACCACGGCGGAGCCGGTGGCCGCCGGCGCGGCGCTGCTGGCCGCCGTGCGCGCCGGCGAGGCATCCGACCGGCTCTCACTCGCCCGCGAGCGCGTTGCGCCGACGCAGGCGCCCGACCTCGACCGCGCCTATCGGCGGTTCCTCGACACCATTCTCGAAGGAGACACATGACCACCCTCGATGCCATCGCCCGCCCGTCCGGAGCGTTCGCGATGGTCGCCATGGACCAGCGCGAGAGCCTGCGTCACATGTTCGACCTCGCCGGCCACGGCCGGCCCGCCGACGACGTGCTCATCGACTTCAAGCTCGCCGTCGCCGAGGAGCTCGGCCCGTACGCGTCGGGCTTCCTCGCGGACCGGCAGTACGGCTTCGACCGTGTCAGCGCCGCCGTGCCCGACTCGACCGGGCTGATCCTCGCGGTCGACGCCCTCGACCAGGCCGACGGCGGGCCGGTGGAGGACACGGATCTGGATGAGGCGGCGGTCGCGGCCATCCCCGCAGGCGTGGACGCGCTGAAGCTGCTGCTCATCTGGCGCCGCGACGAACGTCGTCAGGCACGCGTCGCGCTCGCCGAGCGGTTCATACGGGTGGCGCGCGAGAACGGCGTGCTCTCGGTGCTCGAGCCGGTCGTGCGACAGGCGCCCGGCGAGACGGGCTTCGATGCGGATGCGGCGATCCGCGAGGCCGCTCGGGAGCTGTCGACTCTTCGCCCCGACCTGTACAAGGCGCAGGTGCCGCTGGCGGGCACGGGCGACGAGAAGCAGCAGCGGGAGGCGAGTGCGCTGCTGAACGCCGCCATGACGGGCCCCTGGGTGGTGCTGTCGCAGGGGGTGGACCGCGACCGCTTCGCCGACGCGGTGCGCGCGGCATGCCTCGAGGGCGCGAGCGGCTTCCTGGCCGGGCGCGCGCTGTGGAGCGACGTCGTCGGCAGCGACACGGTGCGCGAGGACCTGCGCGCACGCTCCGTCGAGCGCCTGACGATCCTCGGTGACATCGTGGATGAGACGGCACGGCCGTGGGAGGAGGCGTGAGCGTGCGCGTCGGCGTCCTGCACACGGTTCCGGCGCTCGTGCCGGTGTTCCACGGCCTGCTGACCGAGCGCCGTGACGACCTCGACATCGTCCACGTCGCCGATCCGTCCCTGCTGTCGCGGGCCGTCGCGGCCGGCATCACCGACGACGTCGCCGGCGACCTGCGCCGGCATGTCGCCGCGCTGCGGGATTCCGGCGCGGGCGCGGTGCTCGTCACCTGCTCCTCGATCGGCGAGGCGGCGACGGATGCCGCTGCCGCGGTGGGCGTGCCCCTCGTGCGCGTCGACGCCGCCATGGCTGACGAGGCCGCGAGGCGGGCCGGCGCCGGGCGCGAGGCCGCGGAGCGGGCCGGCGCCGGGCGCGGACGCATCCTCGTGCTCGCCACGCTCGAGGCCACACTCGGCCCCACCAGCCGCCTGGTGCAGTCGGCAGCGTCGGTGTCCGACGTGGAGGTCACCGCACGGGTGGTGGCCGACGCCGCGGAGGCCCGGGCGTCCGGAGATCTCGCTCGTCACGATCAGCTCATCGCGGAGGCGATCGCGGCGGCGGGTGACGTCGACGTGATCGTGCTCGCGCAGGCGTCGATGGCGACGGGCGCCGGAGACGACCCGCGGGTGCTCACGTCGCCGGCGTCGGGGGCCGCGCGCTTCGTCGAGAGCCTCGCGGACCGATGAGCGGCGTCTCCCTGCTGACGTACGCCGACCGTCTCGCGGGCGACCTGCCGGGGCTCGGACGGCTGCTCTCCGCCGAGTTGGCCGTCTTCTCCGGCGTCCACGTGCTGCCGTTCTTCACGCCGTTCGACGGCGACGACACCGGTTTCGACCCGGTCGATCACACCGCCGTCGACCCACGCCTCGGCTCGTGGGACGACATCCGCCGCATCGCCGATGCCCGCGAAGTGACGGCCGATCTCATCGTCAACCACGTGTCGAGCCGGTCCGCCGAGTTCGAGGACTGGCTCACCCGAGGACCGGCGTCGGCGCACGAGGGCATGTTCCTCACGTTCGACCGCGTCTTCCCGCACGGTGCGAGCGAAGCGGACATCACCGCGTTCTACCGCCCGCGCCCCGGCCTCCCCTTCACGCCCTATCGCGCGGCCGACGGCACCCGCCGGCTCGTGTGGACGACGTTCATGCCGTCACAGGTCGACATCGACGTGACCCACCCGGCCGGCACCGCCTATCTCGAGCGTCTCGCCGGCACGCTGGCGGCCGGCGGCGTGGGCACCGTGCGGCTGGATGCCGTCGGCTATGCCGTGAAGACTCCCGGCACCGACTCGTTCATGACGCCCGAGACGCTCGCCTTCGTCGCGGAAGCCGCCGCGCTGATCCGCGATCGCGGCATGAGGGTGCTCGTCGAGGTGCACGCCCACTACTCGCAGCAGCAGGCGATAGCGCCCCTCGTGGATCTCGTCTACGACTTCGCGCTGCCGCCGCTGCTCCTGCACGCTCTCGGGACGGGCCGCAGCGACCGGCTCGTCTCGTGGCTCGGCATCCGTCCCGCCAACGCCGTGACCGTGCTCGACACGCACGACGGCATCGGCGTCATCGACGCCGGCCCTTCGGGCGATCGCCCTGGCCTGCTGTCGCAGGATGAGATGGCCGACGTGTTCCGCTGGGCGCACGAGGCCACCGGCGGCCACTCCTCGGTCGCGTCGGTGATCCCGGCGTGGATGACGCTGCCGCACCAGATCAACGCGACCTTCTTCAGCGTGCTGGGGCGCGACACGAAGCGGATGCTGCTGGCGCGGGCGGTGCAGATCTTCGTGCCCGGCGAACCGCAGTTCTACTACGTGGGCCTGCTCGGCGGCCAGGACGACACCGAGTTGTTCGCGCGGACCGGCCAGGGGCGCGACGTCAACCGGCATTCGTACACGCCCGGAGAGATCCGGGCGGCGCTGGCGACCGACGTGGCGCGCGGCCAGCTCGCGCTGGCGCAGCTGAGGCGGCATCCCGTGTTCGAGGGCACCTTCTCGTGGGAGGCGCCGGACGATGCCTCGCTCCTGCTGACGTGGCGCGCGGAAGGCCACGAGGCGGTCCTTCGCGTGCGGTTCGACGACCCCGACTTCGAGATCACGCTCGACGGCGTGCCGGTAGACCTGCTCGCCTGAGCGGACGGGTAGCGCTCGCGGGCTCCCCGCGTGGCTCGCGGCCGGCGGTGCGGCGGGTGGCGGGGCGGGCGGCGGTCGGCTGTCGGCGCGGGCGGCGGGCACCGCTCGACAGGTCAACCGGGCTTCCACAGGAGCCCCGGGCATGCAAACGTCCTGTAGAACCGCGGTTGACCTGTTGAACGGCGGTTGAGCTGTTGAACTGCGGTTGACCTGTTGAACGGCGAACCTCCTGTGGAACCGCAGGTTGCCCACGGCAGCGCGCCCGACCGACGAACGGCCTACGGACGCACCCGACCGGCGACGCGGCATGCAACAGGCGCGATGCGCCGCGGGCCGGATGTTCGCGGAGGGTGCCGCTGCGGTCGATGCGGGGCCGCGGCATCCGCTCGACAGGTCAACCGGGCCTCCACAGGAGCCGCGGGCATGCGAACGTCCTGTAGAACTGCGGTCGACGCTGGCGCCGGCATCCGCTCGACAGGTCAACCGGGTCTCCACAGGAGCCGCGGGCATGCGAACGTCCTGTTGAACTGCGGTTGACCTGTTGAACTGCGGTTGACCTGTTGAACTGCGGTTGACCTGTTGAACTGCGGTTGACCTGTTGAACTGCGGTTGACCTGTTGAACTGCGGTTGACCTGTTGAACGGCGAACCTCCTGTGGAACCGCAGGTTGCCCGCGGCAGCGCGCCCGACCGACGAACGGCCTACCGACGCACCCGACCGGCGACGCGGCATGCAACAGGCGCGATGCGCCGCGGGCCGGATGCTCGCGGGGCGTGCCGCAGCGGTCGACGCGGGACCGCAGCATCCGCTCGACAGGCCAACCGGGCTTCCACAGGAGCCCCGGGCATGCGAACGTCCTGTAGAACTGCGGTTGACCTGTTGAACGGCGAACCTCCTTGGAACCGCGGGTTGCCCGGTGCCGCGCCCCCGACCGACGAACGGACTACGGACGCACCCGACCGGCGACGCGGCCTACAACAGGCGCGATTCGCCGCGGGCCGGATGCTCGCGGGGCGTGCCGCAGCGGTCGACGCGGGCCGCGGCATCCGCCCGACAGGTCAACCGGGCTTCCACAGGAGCCCCGGGCATGCGAACGTCCTGTAGAACTGCGGTTGACCTGTTGACGGCGGTTGACCTGTTGAACCGCGGTTGACCTCTTGAACGGCGAACCTCCTGGGGAAGCGCGGGCTGCCCGGTGCCGCGCCCCCGACCGACGAACGGCCTACCGACGCACCCGACCGGCGACGCGGCATGCAAGAGGCGCGATGTGCCGAGTGCCGGATGCTCGCGGAGCATGCCGCTGCGGTCGATGGATGCTGCACCGGTGCAGCACCGGCGCAGCTTCGGCACTGCGAGGCCGGTGAGGCCTAGGACTGCCCCGCCGAGGATGCCGACCGGTCGTTGAACCCGCCGGCTGTGATGGCTCGCGGGTCACGACGAATTTCGCCGGCGGTTACGCTTCGGGTGTGGCGGGGCAGACGACAGACCATACTCGCGAGGCATACGACGAGATGGCCGGCAGCTACGCCGAGCTGATCCGCGACACCCGGTACGAGGCTGCCGTCGACCTCGGCATGGTGACGCTGTTCGTGCAGTCCCTGGCGCAGCGACCGGCGACGGTGCTCGACGCCGGCTGCGGCACCGGGCGCATGATCACCCACCTGTCGACGCTCGACCCCGAGCTGGTCATCGCGGGGAGCGACCTGTCGCCGGGGATGCTCGCGCGGGCGCGGTCGCAGCATCCCGGCCTGGAGCTGGTCGCCGCCGACAACGCGTCGCTGCCGTTCGCCGATGAGCGCTTCGACGGCGTCCTGGCCTGGTACTCGACCATCCACACCCCGCCCCACCGGCTCGGCGCAATCTTCGAGGAGTTCCGGCGTGTGGTCCGCCCCGGCGGTCTCGTGCTGCTCGGCTTTCAGGCGGGGACGGGCGACCGCCGCCTCGACAAGCCGTACGGCCACGATGTGGACCTCGTCGCCTACCTCCACCACACGCCGTATGTGCGCGATGCGCTGATTCACTCGGGCCTCGCGCCGGTCGCGGTGCTGGATCGAAGCGCCCGGGGCGGCGGCGCACGCCGCCGGGGTCGGGGCGCGTTACGCCCGGTGCCGCCTCCTCCACAGGGGCGCTGTTCACGACTCGAACTCCGGTTCTCCACAGTTTGGAAGTGACCGCTGATCAGGCCCTTTGAATGTCGGTGACCCTCGGCACAATGGTCTCATGAAAGCCCTCGCCGATGCTCTCGCCGAGCTCGGCGACGCGCTCGCCGAGACGGTCATGGCAGCGGGCGACGATCTTCGAGTCGTCGACGATGCCGAGGTCCTGACCGTGCTGGCCGCCGCGGGACGGCTGCGTCGCCAGACCGAGGCGGTGATGATCGAGGCGGTCGCACAGCTCCTCGATCGTGACGAGGCGGCACCCCACCCCGAGCGGGTGACGACGCGATACGGGTGCCGCAACACGAACGAACTCGTGCAGCGGGCGACGAGAGCGTCCTCGCGCACCAGCGCCGACGTGGTGGCAGCCGCGAAGGCGACACGGTGTCGGCTCTCCCTCTCGACCGGTGACGTGCTGCCTGCTGAGTTCCCACGGATGCGCGACGCGCTCGTCGCCGGTCACGTCGGGCTGGACGGAGTGATCGCCGTCGCCGGCGTGCTCAGCGGCTGCAGCGCCGGTCGCGCGGAACTCCTGGCGGCCGATGAAGAGCTCGCCGCCGCGTCGGGGCTCGCCACGGACGGTACGCCGCCCGCCTCTGCGGACGAGCTTCGCGCCCAGGCTCACGTGTGGGCGGCTTACCTCGATCAGGACGGCGCCGAACCGGCGGAGTCACGTGCGCTGCGTAAGCGCGGCGTCACGCTCGGCCGGTGCCGCGACGGGCTCATCCCCATTCGCGGCAACCTGCTGCCCGAGGTCGCGGCACAGTTCGAGACGGCGTGCGACAGCGTGCTGAATCCGCGCGTCGACGGCGCACCTGGGCCCGGACCGCGCTTCGTCGACAGCGACGCCGCCCCCGGCGGCGACGCCGAGAGCCCGATCGAGGCCGCGGCCGATCCGCGTACGGCCGCTCAGAAGCGACACGACGCCCTCGCCGTCCTGCTCACGGCCGCTGCGGCCTCCGGAGATCTGCCGATGCTCGGCGGCGCGGCCCCCACTCTCGTCGTGCAGGTGCGCGAAGAGGATCTCATCAACGGGCGGGGCTACGCCCACCTGCCCGGACGCGACGAGCCCATCTCGATCGCTGCGGCCCGCCACGTCGCGTGCGCCGGTGTGATCGAGCGCGTCCTGCTCGGCGAGAACGGGCGAATCGTCTCGCTGGGAACGCTCGAGCGCGTCTTCAACCACCATCAGCGACGCGCGATCACACTCCGCGACGGCGGTTGCGTCGTTCCCGGCTGCCACGTGCCCCCGCAGTGGTGCGAGATCCACCACGTCGAAGAGCACTCACGGGGAGGGCCCACCCACACCGACAACGGCGCGCTGCTGTGCTGGTTCCACCACCGCACGATCGACAACGGCGGATGGGAGATCCGGATGGTCGCGGGAATCCCGCACATCCGCGGGCCGTACTGGTGGGACGCTGCCCGACGATGGCGACCTGCCGGAAGGTCGCCGACGCGACGATCCGACCGACTCGCCCATCGAGGAAGCGGGTGATGAAGTGCAGTCCACGTGTGAACAGCCCGCGCTAGAAGAGCTCGTTCAGCAGCTCCACGACGCGATCGACGAGCGCCTCACCTGCCCCGGGCGCGACGCGGCACGCGTCCACCACCTCATACCCGCCCTCCGTGAAGGCGTGCCGCGGGGGCACATACCAGAGCGCACCGTCCGTGTATCCGACCACGAGGGTCACCGCGGCCCGCGACCGTCGCTTGATGGCGACGCCCAGTTCACTGAACAGCTCCGCCGGCACGAACGCGACGCCCACGTCGCCGATCCGCAGCGCCGAAACGTCGGCCTCGATGGTGGGCTCCCGGCCGGCCCTCCAGGCGTCGAGCACGGCCTCGGCTTCGGCGAGGTGAAGCTCCCGCCACCAGACCGCGGACTCGAGCTCCGGCTCCGCAGCCGCTCCAGCCCGCGCCCGCATGTCGCCGGCCCCAGCCGTCGTGTCGTCGGCTCGCCCTCTCTTGACGTCGGCCCGGCATCTGCTCACGTCGGCCTCCGCCTCCGCGACGGATGCCGCGCCCCTCCGCGGCAGCGGCACGCGCACGCGCCGAGACCGCAATGGAGCATCCGCGACCGCGGCTGCATCCCGCAGGAGTGCGCCTGCCGCCGCGGCCAACGTCACACCGGTCTCACGCGGACGCGACCAGTCCGCGCGCTTGTCGGGAGGATCGATGTCCCCCGCCGCGCCCTGGAGGAACAGCACCCGCCCACCGGACGACCGCTCCAGCTCATCGCGCAGCACGCCGGGAAAGTCGGCGGTGAGGCTGCGCACCGAGCTCTCCAGCGACGACGGATGGCACGCGTACGACACGAGCGTGGCGACGGCGCTGCCACGCGGCATCCCATCGCTCACTGCATCGAACGCCACCGCCACCAGTTCGGGGTCGACATGACCCGCGGGGTTGGGTGCGATCGCGACCGATCCGTCCGGCTGCGGCAGCCGGCGATTGACACCGAGCCGCACATCAGCCCGTCCCGCCCGGACGCGGACGGCGACCCGTGCGTCATCGGCCGCGAGCACACACTCGGCCACCGCCGCGGCGAGGTGGCGACGGTATTCCACCGTGAGCGGATGCCGGCCGCCCGGCATGTCGCCGGCCTCGGCGACCACGGGACCGTAGTGCGTGTGGCTGCACGCCAAGAACACGCGCTCCGGGCCGATACCGGTCACGGCGTGCACCGCGTGCTTGAGCGCTGCGACGAGCTCATCGCTGTAAAGCCCGATGAGATCGAGCGCGACCACGGCATGCCGGGTGTCGCCCGCATCCCCGTCGTCGGCGAGCACGAGCGCGGTCGCTGTCAGGTGGTCGTGCACGTCGCTGGCGACGCCTCTGCCCACGAACCCCGACAGCGGGATGCCGAGGGGCGGCGTGATCGTCGCACGTGCCGTCCCGGCGGTCAGCGCCACGACCGCGCCGCCCTCGGGATCAGCAGCACGGGTGCCGCCGACGGCCATCGTGCGGCGAATTGCGTCATGGGAACAGTGAACCCGCCCAGACCGGCCCGGCATAAGGGACGATCGCGATCGCAATCGCCCGGACCACGGCGCCCGGCGGTCAGCGCTGCAGCACCTCGCGCACGAAGGCGGGAACGACGTCCACCGCGACCTTGGCGTCATGCTCCTCGGCGCGAGCGAGCGCCGCCTCGACGTCGGCGCGCGACGCCGTCCCCGCCAAGAGGTCGAGGGCCGCGAGCCCCGCGACCCCCATGTCGGTCGCGGCGACCAGCCACGGCCGCAGCGAACGAGCGGGTTCCCAGGTCGTGTCCACGGCGGCAAGACTCGCCAGTTCGCTCAGCCGCTCGCGCAGTTCCCGGTCGCCCGCGCCGTCCAGCGCCGCGGCGGCGGCCCGGTCGAGCGGGGGATCCATGGGAGCCGACGGGGGCCACGACGACAACGTGCGCACGAGCGGCGCGAGGGCCGCCGCATCCGGACCGGCCACGACCCGCAGCGCCGCGGCGGCCGCACGATCGGGATCGTACGCGGCGGGGTTCCAGGCCCAGTCGGCGAACGCCGCGATGCCGAAGCACCCTGGCCAGAACTCGACCATCGGATTCGACCAGGCACCGCGAAGACCCGACCCGTCGACATGGGAGGTCCGCCCCACCAGCGGGCCCAGGAACGCCCGCCCGCGATCGAAGTCGTTCACCGGGAAGTTGTCCCACAGCAGCAGCCGGTCCCCGAACACCTGTGCGGCGGCGTCGATGTCATCGCGCGTGACCTCGCCGACGACGATGTCGCGACCCGTCCACCACACGAGCGCCTCCTGGGGCAGGCCTGCGGCGAAGGCCTCGCGATACGGCGACGTGGACGTCCCGGCGTAGTCGGTCGGCACGACGAGGAGATCCGCGCCGGGGCGATGCCGGCGCACCACGCGCTCGGCGAACCGGCGAGCCGCCTCCGCGTGGGCGGTCCCCAGCGCGGCGGCGTCCGCACCGAAGTGCGCACGGTCCTCCTCATGCCGCGGCTCCGGCGGCACGTCGTCGAACAGCAGCGCGATCCCGGGGATCCCGGCATCCAGCAGTTGCACCGCCTTCGTCGCGAGCAGCTCGTGCTCGCGCTCGTCCGAGAACACCATCGACCCGGCGGGGTGCAGCGCCACCACGACCTCGACGCCGACCTCGGCCCCCGCGCGCGCGAGCTCCCCCAGCCGTGCCAGCTCGGCCTCGGGGTACAGCTCTCGCCATCGCTCGCGATGCCACGGATCGTCCTTGGGCGCGTACACGTAGGAGTTCAGCTTGAGCCGGCCCGCCAGCCGCACGGCGGCCAGCCGCTCCTCATGCGACCACGGCTCGCCGTAGAAGCCCTCGATGATCCCGCGATGACGCAGCACCGGCGCGTCCTCGATGAGCATCGATGGCACGACTCCGTCGCGGGCTGCGGCCAGCTCGTCGAGGGTTCCGCGCGCATAGCGGACGCCGCGCGGACCGGATGCCTCGATGAGCGCGCGTCCGGCCGACACCTCGATCCGATAGGCCTCCGCGGGCAGATCCTCGACCACACGTTCGGTGATCTCGAGCTGCGTGAGCGACCAGTGGCCTGCCTGCAGGTCGAGACGCCGCGGGTGGGGGATGACGGGCACGGGACGCGGGATCGTGTCGGCATCGAGCACGTGGGAACGTTATCACATAGAATGTCCGTCATGGGCTCCACTCCCTCGCTGACGAGTGACTCCGATCATCAGACGATCCAGGCCGCGCGGTACTCGCTGTCATGGCGAACCGGCTCCCGCGACCTGGTGACCTCTCCCTACTTCGAATTGACCGACGCCGAAGGCGCTCGGTGGATGCGCATCTGTGCGCTCTCCAGCGTGCATTCGCGTGCGGCGCGCGACGAGAGCATGGGTCTCGAGCCGCCCCAGGTGCGCACCGAGGCCGACGCCCTCGTGGTGACGGTCCGCTCGCGCTCCAGCGCGTGGGACGACCGCGTGCTCGAGCTGCGCTGCACGCCCGACGCGGTGGAGGTCACGCTCGAGGCGCGGGGCGGCGGCGCCCTCACCGACGTCACGATCCTCGGGGGCGACGGCATCCTGCCCACCGGCGCCAGCGGCACGTTCCGCTCCGGCTTCGAGGCGCAGTCGCTGTATGTGCCGAGCCCGACCGAGCCGGTGGCGTTCGTGCGGCCGGTGTGGTCTGCCGCGTCGCTCGGAGTCGTCGGCGACGCCGACCCCGGCCGCCTCAACGGCGTCTTCTCGCCGCCCCCGCTCGCTCTGGCGTTCGGCCGCGACCCGGCGACCGACCCGTTCTCGCCCGGACCCGGGCCCTGGCTGGCGATGTGGCTGCGGGCGCCGGTGGAGGAGCTGGGCTTCACCACCATGCGGTTCGACCCGGTCGACGGCGGGGGACTCCTGCGTCTCGCCTACGAGGGACACACCGCGGTCGACGGACTCTGGCGCTCCCCCACGGTGGTCATCCAGCCCGTCGAGTCTCCCGCGCAGGCCCTCCACGATTACCGTGACGACCTCGTCCTCGCCGGCCACGCGCCCGCGCTGGCCCCCGCTGTCGAGCCCTGGTGGCTCGAGCCGATCTTCTGCGGGTGGGGCGCGCAGGTCGCACGCACCGGCAAGAACGGGTGGGCACCCGACCTGTGCCGTCAGGAGATCTACGACGATTTCCTGCACACCCTCGCCGCGGCATCCCTCGATCCCGGCACCGTCGTCATCGACGACCGGTGGCAGGCCCACTACGCCACCGCCGAACCCGACACCGAGGCATGGCCCGACCTGCGCGGGTGGATCGACGCCCGGCACGCCGAGGGGCGCAAGGTGCTGCTCTGGTTCAAGGCCTGGGACCCGGCAGGCCTGCCCCCCGAGGAGTGCGTGACGGATGCCGTGGGCCGGCCCATCGCGGCCGACCCGGGGAGCCCGGCGTATCTGGCCCGGTTGGACGCCATCGTCGAGCGGCTGCTTTCGGCCGAGGGCCTCGATGCCGACGGCTTCAAAGTCGACTTCACCCAGCGCGCGCCCAGCGGGACGATGCTCCGGTCCGGCGCCGACAGCGACGGCGTGTGGGGCGTCGCGGCGCTTCATCGCCTGGTCGCCCGCATCCACTCGGCGGCCAAGCGCATCAAGCCCGATGCGCTCGTCATCACCCACACCGTTCATCCGTCGTTCGGCGGCGTCACCGACATGATCCGCACCAACGACGTGCTCGAACACGACGTGAGCGGCCGCCCCGTGTCGGTGGCCGCGCAGCTGCGAGCGCGCTACGAGATCGTCGCCGCGGTGATGCCGGGCTACCCCGTCGACACGGATCAATGGCCGATGCCCAACCGCGAGGAGTGGCTCGACTATGCGCAGACCCAGGCGGGCCTCGGGGTTCCGGCGCTGTACTATCTCGAGCAGGTGCGCGAGGATGAGCCGATCGATCTCGAGCACCTCTCGCTCATCGGTCGCACGTGGGACGAGTACCGGAAGAGACTGAGATGAGGGCGACGGCGGTCGCGCGAGGTGTCTGGCGCATCGCCGACACCTGCCACGTCTATCTGATCGTGGATCCCGACGCCCCCGATGGCGAGCGCGACGCGATCGCCATCGACTTCGGCTCGGGGCTGGCACTCGGGGAGCTCGCCGAGCTCGGCATCCGTCGCATCACCGACGTCTTCATGACGCACCACCACCGCGACCAGGGACAGGGGCTCCCGCTCGCCGTCGCCCACGGCGCGCGCATCCACGTGCCGCCGGTCGAACGTGAGCTGTTCGACCGCGTCGAGGAGATGTGGGAGGCCCGCCAGCTCGACAACGACTACAACCTGCGACAGGACCGGTTCTCGCTGCTGGAGTCGGTGCCGGTGCATGCCACGGTGCCCGAGTACCGGCAGGTGGAGGCATCCGGGGTCAGCCTGTTCGTGCTGCCGACGCCGGGGCACACGATCGGATCGGTGACGTACCTGCTGGACCGCGACGACGAGCGACTGGCGTTCACCGGCGACCTGCTCTACGCACCCGGCAAGGTCTGGTCGCTGGCGGCCACGCAGTGGTCGTACACGCAGAACGAGGGCCCGGCGATGACGGTGCTCAGCGCGCTGCTGCTGCACCGCTATCACCTGTCGGTGATCGCCCCTTCGCATGGCGAGCTCATGCGCGACCCCGACCACGCACTGGAGCTGCTCGCGCAGACCATGCAGCAGTACGTCGACTCCCGCCGCTCGTACCCCTGGGATCTGCGCGCCCGGCTCGAGGACCCCTTCGTGGCGCTCACGCCGCATCTGCTGCTGAATCGCACGTCGATGTCGTGCTCGTACGTGGTGCTCTCCGAGACCCGCGAGGCCCTCATCGTCGACTACGGGTACGACATGACGACGGGCCTGGTGCTCGGGCAGGAGCGCGCGGCGCGACGGCCGTGGCTGGCGTCCCTCCCCGCCCTGCGCGAGCTGTACGGCGTGACGCGCATCAGCGTCGCACTGCCCACCCATTACCACGACGACCACATCGCGGGGCTGCCGCTGCTGCGCGACGTCGAGGGCACCGAGCTGTGGATCCCCGAGAACGTGGCCCCGACGATGGCCGATCCGTGGCTCGAGGACCTGCCCTGCCAGTGGTACGACCCGATCGTCGCCGACCGTGTGCTTCCGCTCGGAGAGGCGTTCTCGTGGAACGAGTACACGATCACGGCGCACGAGCAGCCCGGTCACACCCTGTACGCGGTGGCGTACGAGATGCAGGTCGACGGGGTGACCGTCGTCTTCACCGGCGACCAGCAGGAGGGTCTCGGCGGCCGCGACGGCCGGCGCGACATCATGAACTACCAGTACCGGAACCTGTTCCGCCTGGGTGACTACGTCAAGAGCGCGGCACTGTACCGCCGCATCGCTCCGGGGCTGATGGCCAGCGGCCACTGGGACCCGCGCTGGGTCGACGACCAGTACCTCGACTACCTCGCCGAGTCCGGGCGGTTCGTCGACGAGCTGCACGAGCGCCTGCTGCCGCTGGACGAGCTGTCCATCGGCCTGGACGGACAGACGGCGCGACTGCTGCCCTACCGTCGCCGCGCGGTTGCCGGTGTGTCGGCGGATTACACCGTACGGGTGCGCAATCCGCTCCCCGAGCGTGCACGCGCCCGGATCAGGCCCGTGCTGCCGGTAGGCTGGCGCTCGTCCGGACAAGAGTTCGAGATCGACCTCGAACCCGGCGAGGAGTCCTCTGTGCAGATGACCGTGACCCCCGCGTCCTCCGGGCGCCGGCAGCGAATAGCCATCGACGTCGCCATCGGCGACCTGATGCTCGGCCAGCACGCCGAAGCCCTTCTCGACGTCGCGGAGGCGGCATCGTGAACGACCGGCGCGCCCCTTTCGCGCGCCCGACCATCCGTGAGGTGGCCGACGCGGCCGGCGTCTCCCGGTCCACGGCGTCCCGTGCGCTGTCGGGGAACGGGTACGCCGCGCCCGAGGTGCGCGAGCGCGTGCGCGCCGTCGCGAAGGAACTCGGTTACGTCGTGGACGTCACGGCGCGCAGCCTCAAGCAGCGCACGAGCCGATCGGTCGGTGTGCTCGTATCGGACCTGCGCAACGTCTTCTACGCGGAGCTCGCCTCGGGCATCGGAGAGGAGGCGCGGGCGCACGGACGCACGCTGGTGCTCGTCGACCTCCGTGGCGACGGCTCCGACGAGCTCGAGGCCGCCGAGGCGCTCGTCGCCTCACGGGTCTCGGGGGTGATCGCGACACCGGTGTCGAAGGAGCTGAGCGGCTTCCTGAGCCGCATCGGGGTGCCGCTGATCGAGGTCGACCGCCGCTTCGACGCGGAGGGGACCGACGCGGTCGTCGTCGACAACCGCGCCGCTGCACGCGACACGACCTCGCGGCTGCTGAAGGCCGGGCACGAGCGCATCGCGCTGCTGATCGACGAGACGGAGTGGACCACCGGCGACGAACGCCAGCGGGGGTACCTCGACGCCCTCGCGGCTCGGAAGGTGCGCGTGGACGAGACCCTCATCGTGCAGGCGGGGTGGGATGCCGACGAAGCCAGGGCTGCCGCCGAGCGCATCCTGTCGCGGCCGGATCGCCCCACGGCGGTGTTCGCCGCGAACAACGTCCTCACCGAGGGCAGCTGGCGCGCCGCCGTCGCGCTCGGCCTCGACATCCCCTCGGATGTGAGCCTGGTGGGCTTCGACGATGCGCCGTGGATGAGCATGGTGGAGCCCGGCGTCTCGACGCGATCGCAGGATGCCGGCGCTCTCGGCGCGACGGCCATGCGCGCCCTTCTGGAACGCATCGACACGCCCGACTCGCCGGTGCGCACGATCGTGATGCCGACCCGCTTCGTCGATCGCGGGTCGATCGCGCCGCCTCGGCGATGACGGCACGCGACGGGGGCCCCGACGCCTCTCCGCTCGTCGACGCGGCCCGGATCGACGAAGACCTCGCCCGCGCCCTGGTTGCCGCGCAGTTCCCCCAGTGGGGTGATCTGCCAGTGCGCCGTGTGCGCGACGGCGGCAACGACCACCGCATCTTCCGGCTCGGCGACGCCCTGAGCGTGCGGCTGCCCAGCGCACCGGGCTACGTCCCGCAGGTTCGCAAGGAGCAGGAGTGGCTGCCGCGTCTGGCACCCGAGCTTCCGCTGCCGATCCCGGCTGTCGAGGGGGTCGGCGAGCCGAGCGAGCTGTTCCCCGCCCCCTGGTCGGTGTACCGCTGGATGCCCGGCCGGCCGGCCTCGGTCACCGAGGTCGCCGACTGGGCACGGTTCGCATCGGACCTCGCGGCCTTCCTCGTCCGGCTGCGGGCGGTGGACGCGACGGATGCCCCGGCCCCGGGTCAGCACAGCGCCTTCCGCGGCGGACCGCTGGAGCACTGGGACGACGAGATGAGCGTCATCCTCCACCGCGTGCACGGCCGGGAACGCGACCTCGCCTCCGGCATCTGGCGTGATGCGCTCGCGGCGCCCTCCACCGGACAGCCGGTGTGGTTCCACGGCGACGTGTCGCTGAACAACCTGCTGGTCGAAGACGGCGAACTGCGCGCGGTCATCGACTTCGGCTGCTCCGGCGCCGGCGATCCCGCCTGCGACACGGTGTTCCGCTGGACCTCGACGCAGCCGGCAGCACGCGAGCAGTACCGCACCGACTACGACGTGGACGAGGGGACCTGGGCCCGCGGCCGCGGGTGGGCTCTGTGGAAGGGCCTCATCATGATCACGAACAAGCCGCCGGGCCAGGCCGCGTTCGCCCGGCACGTGCTGGACCGGTTGTTCGCCGAGGCCTGACACGATCTCGTCGTTGTCACCTGCTGAGCTTTTGCTAGTATGTGGGAACGATGTCACATCGTGCGCGATTCCGTCGTCGCGCAGCTCGGAGGAACCAATGGCAACGCAGCAGCCCGTGCTCGCGCTCGACATCGGCGGCACGAAGCTCGCCGTCGCGATGGTGACGCCCGACGGCAGGACGCACGGTCTGATCGTCGAGCCGACCGACAAGCACCGCGGGCCCGACGCGGTCATCGCGCACCTGTTCGACATGGGGCACCGCAGCAGCGCTGCCGCCGGCGTCGGAGCCCCGGCAGCTGTGGGCATCAGCTGCGGCGGTCCGCTCGACGCCGAGACCGGCGTCCTCACCGGTCCTCTGCACCTGCCCGGCTGGATCGATGTTCCGATCGTGGCGATGGCCTCCGAGGCGTTCGGCGTTCCGGCCGTGCTCGAGAACGACGCGACGGCGGCGGTGCTCGGTGAGCACCGTTTCGGCGCGGCCCGCGGCGCCGACATCGCGCTGTACCTCACACTCTCGACGGGCGTCGGGGGCGGCTCCATCATCGACGGGCGCCTCCATCGGGGCGCTGCGGGCAACGGCGGCGAGTTCGGTCACGTGATGGTGCGGCCCGGCGGCCGGCGGTGCGAGTGCGGACGGCACGGATGCCTCGAGGCCTACGCGTCCGGGACGAACATCGCCGTACGGGCGAACGAGCTGCTGGCCGAGGACGACCGGCCGTCGTCGCTGCGTGACCTCCCGCTGGTGCGCGCCGAGCACGTCTCGGCGGCCGCGGCCGCCGGCGACACCCTTGCCCGCGAGCTGTGGGACGACACGATGGCGCTGCTCGGCCAGGCGGTGACCGATCTGGTGAACGTCTTCGAGCCGCACGTCGTCGTCCTCGGCGGAGGGGTGACCCGCTCCGGCGCGCTGCTGCTCGAGCCGGTGCGCGATATCGTGCGCCGTTCCGCCATGCCCCCCGCCGCCGCACGCGCGACCGTCACCCTCGCCGGACTCGGCGACGAAGTCTGCGTGGTGGGCGCCGGCGCGCTCGCCCTCGATCTCACCGTCAACCTCGATCTCAAGGGACCCGCACGTGTCTGACTGGCTGCACGCACAGCTCGACGCTCACATCCGCACCGCCCAGGAGGCGAAGCCGCTGCTCGATCAGGTGCGCGCCGTCGGCGCGGTCCTGATCGACGCCTTCGAGCGCGGCGGCACGCTCTACACGCTCGGCAACGGCGGCAGCGCCGCCGATGCGCAGCACTTCACCGGCGAGGTCATCGGCCACTACAAGCGCGACCGCCGGCCCCTTCCCGCGGTGACGCTCACCACGGATGCGACGGTCTCCACGTGCATCGCGAACGACTACGCGTTCGAAGACATCTTCTCGCGTCAGGTGCAGGCGCTGGCGCGGCCCGCCGACGTCGTCGCCGCCTTCACGACGAGCGGCCGCTCGGCCAACATCGTCAATGCGCTCACCGCGGCACGGGCCAACGGCGCAACCACACTGCTGTTCGTCGGCGGCGACGGCGGACCCTCGCTCCCCCTCGCCGATCATGCCTTCATCGTGCCCTCCTCCGAGACCCCGCGGATCCAGGAGCTGCACACCTTCCTCCTGCACGCGCTGTCGGAGATCCTGGATGCCTGGGCGGCAGGGGAGGAGCCGGCATGACCGACGCGACGACCCCCAGCGAACGTGCCGGCGTCGCCGAGCACGTCGATACCGAGGCAGCCGACCTCGCCCAGGCACCCGACGTCGGCCGACGACACGACGTCGCTCCCGATCACCCCGACATCACCGAGCAGGACCGCAAGGCGCCGGTCGCCAACGCTCCTTCGGGGGAGCAGCCACGCGGGATGGCGCCGGCTCCCCGCCCGGCCGCGACGCCCGACCGCACGCTGCACATGATCGGCAACGCGCACCTCGACCCGGTGTGGCTGTGGCCGTGGCAGGAGGGCTACCAGGAGGCCCGCGCCACCTTCGCGAGCGCGTTGGACCGCATGGACGAGTACCCCGACTTCGTCTTCACGTGCGACCAGATCGTGCTGCTGTCGTGGGTCGAGGAGCAGGACCCCGATCTCTTCGCCCGCATCCAGGAGCGGGTGGCGGAGGGTCGCTGGGTGAACGTCGGCGGCTGGTGGGTGGAGCCCGACTGCAACATGCCGATGGGCGAGTCGTTCGCCCGTCAGGGGCTCTACGGTCAGCGCTACCTGCAGTCCCGGTTCGGGACGATCTCGACCGTCGGCATGAATGTGGACCCGTTCGGACACAGCGCGTCACTGCCCCAGATCCTCCGCGGTCAGCGGATGGACTCGTACTGCTTCCTGCGGCCGGGCCCCCACGAGGGCGACCTGGACGACACGCTCTTCCACTGGGAGTCCGCCGACGGCTCGCGCGTGCTGGCCTACCGCATCCCGTTCGAGTACTGCAGCCCGCCCGGCGACGTGTCGGGGCAGACCGAGAAGTCCCTGGCCCAGCTCGACCGATCGCTCGGCGAGATGATGGTGTTCTATGGGGTCGGCAACCACGGCGGCGGACCGACGAAGGCCAACATCGAGTCGATTCACCGCTACGACCGCATGGGAAGCTTCGGGAGGATGACGATGTCGTCACCGCGCGCGTACTTCGACGAGATGATGGCGCGCGGCGAGGGCTTCCTCGACGGACTCACCGTGCGTCGCGACGACCTGCAGCATCACGCCCCCGGATGCTACTCGTCGCACTCCGGCATCAAGGCGTGGCAGCGCCGCGCCCAGTGGGCCGTGCTGTCGGCGGAGCGGTGGGGCGCGATCGACACCGCGCTCACAGGAGCCGAGTACCCGCGCGAGGACCTCGAGCGGGCGTGGAAGCAGATCCTCTTCAACCAGTTCCACGACATCCTCCCGGGTTCCGCGATCGAGCCGTCGTACGACGACGCGCGCGACCAGCTGGGCGAGGCGGTGGCGATCTCCAAGCGGATCATCACGCGCGCCCACAACCGCATCGCCCGCCGCATCGACATCCCGATGGATGCCGCGACCCAGCCGGTCGTCGTCTTCAATCCGCACCCCTGGCCGGTGTCGGTCGACGTCGACATGCAGTACGGCGCGCAGCCCCGGGGGGTGCGGATCGTCGACCACGAGGGCTCCCCGGTCCTCTCGCAGGCGACGCAGTCCACGGCGACGACCGGCGACATGTCGCGCGGCGCCGTGACCTTCCGCGCGGACGTCCCCGCCCTCGGGTACGCGCTGTACCGCATGCTGCCCGGTCCGGCACTGCCGGCCGAGACCGGTCTCACGGTCTCTGAGGACGGCACGGTGATCGAGAACGCCCACGTTCGCGTGGAGTTGGACCCCGAGACCGGCGACGTGGTGTCGCTGCGCGACAAGACGACGGGCCTCGACCCGCTCTCGGGCACCCGCGGCCAGCCGCGCACGGCCGTGTGCGACGACCCCACCGACACGTGGGGCCACCGCGTCATCTCGTACGCGTGGCCGGGGGATGCCATGACCCTGGATCGCATCGTCGTGCGCGAGACCGGCCCGCTGCGCTCGCGGGTGCGCGTCGAGAAGTCGTGGGGAGCCAGCACGCTGGTCGAGGAGTACCTGCTCGCCCATGACGCGCGCGCCGTGCGCGTGGACGTCACGATCGACTGGCGTGAGAAGGCGCACCTGCTGAAACTCCGGTTCCCCGTGGGCCTGGAGGACCCTGCCGCCACCTACGAGATCCCCTACGGCACCATCCAGCGTCCGGTGGACGGTGCGGAGGAGCCTGCACAGTCGTGGGTCGACCTCACCGGCACGGTCGGCGGCGCGCGGGCGGGACTGACCGTGGTGGCCACCGCCAAGCACGGCTGGGATGTTTCGCCGGCGGGCTCTGCGGGCCTGGAGACCTCGAGCATCGGCATCACGGCTGTCCGCAGCCCCGTGTACTCGTGGCACGACCCCCGCCTGCTCGACCCGGACGGCGTGTACGCCTTCCAGGACCAGGGCGTGCAGCGCTTCAGCCTCGAGCTCATTCCCCACGCCGGCGACTGGCGCGCGGCGCAGCCGATCCGCCGTGCGGCGGTGCTCGGGTCTCCCGTGCGCGCACAGCTGGAGTCGTTCCACGACGGCGACCTGCCGCCGCTCGACGGCTTCGCCGACGACGGCGCCGGCGCAGTGATGGTGACCGCCGTCAAGGGCAGCGAGGACACCCCCGACGTCGCTCCGGCGGACCTGATCGTCCGCGCCGTCGAGACGCGCGGCGAGGCGGCGTCCGCCCGCATCGACCTGCCCCTGGTCGGTCGCACGATCGAGGGGGAGTTCCGGCCGCACCAGGTGCGCACGTTCCGCGTGCCGCTGGACCCGGCCGCCGAGATCGTCGAGGTCGACCTGCTCGAGTGGCCGCTCGGCGAGCAGCCGACGTGACCTCCACCGCGTCGGGCACGGTGCCCGCTCCGGCCGTGACCGTGCTCGACGCCGACCCGGCGGACTTCGTCATCGACGTCCGGCGCGACGGCGACCGGCATCTCGTCACCGTCCGCTTCGCCGGTCACGAGCCCGTCGACGCGGCCGTGCGGGTCACCGTGCGCATGGAGGACGCCGACGACCCGTGGTGGCTCATCCCCGGACTGTTCTACGGCGAGAACCGCCCGGCGGCGAATGACCGGCTGTACCCGCGTTTCGAGGCCGGGGCGCGCTCGCCCGTACAGCACGCGGCGTTCGTCAGCGACGAGTGGCACTTCCGGTCGGACCGCGCGGCGACCCCCGTGGTCTTCGCGTGGCCGGCGCCCGGCGTCTCCGGTGTCGCCCTCTCGGTCGATCCCGCGACGACCTTGGGGCTGACCGGGATCGGCTTCGCCGCACGGGACGGGGCGGCCGAGCTCGCGGCCACCTTCCCGGCGAGGGAGTTCCCGGTGACCTACTACGGCGACGGCACACCGCGACCGGCTGAGGTCCAGCGGCACCGGTTCGAGCCTGGCGCAGAGGTGCAGCTGACCGTGCGCGTCCACGCCCTCAGCGCCGACCGTCACGACTACGCGCGCGTGCTGCGACGGCTGCACGCGGCATCCGCCCCCTCCGCACCGCTGCGCCCCTGGATCGATGTCGGGACCGCGGCGGAGCTGAGTGCAGAGGGTCTCCTGCGTTGGCACTACGATCCCGACCCCGGGGTCCTGCTGGAGACGGTCGGCTTCGACCGGGAGGTCTCCGGAGGAGACGGCAAGCCGGTCGATCGTCAGGCCATGCACGTCGGGTGGGTCTCGGGAATCCCCTGGGCGTACGCGATGCTGCGGCATGCCGAGCGCGTCGGCGACGCGCACCTGCGCGCGGCCGCCGTGTCGGTGATCGACTTCTGCACCGCGGAACTCTCCCCCAGCGGCACGCTGTGGGGCGTCTGGTACCGCGACCGCGGCTGGACCCAGAGCTGGACGACGCACCGCCGGGGGCTGCACAGCCGCACGCTCGGCGAGGCGACGCAGTTCCTGGTGCGCGCGGCGGATGTCGCGGATTCCCCTGCGTGGCGGCAGGTCGCGCGGTCGAACCTCGACGTCGTCGTCGAGCGCCAGCGCCCCGACGGCAACCTGGGCAGCATCCACCACGCCGAGACCGGCGAGGTGCTCTCGTGGCAGGGGTCGGCGGGCCTGGCGTGGGTCGGCGCTCTGGTGGAGGCGGCCGCGTGGGACGAGCGGTACCTGGATGCCGCGCAGCGCGCCGGCCGGTACTACGCGCGCTTCGTGCTCGACGAGTACCTGCACGGCGCCCCGGAGGACGTCGACCTGGCGGTCACCAGTGAGGACGGCTACGTCGCCGTGATGGCCTACATGGCGCTTCACCGCGCGACCGGCGACCCCGAGTGGATCGATCTCGCGCGTCGGTCCGCCGACTTCGCGCTGACGTTCCGCTACACCTACGACGTCGACTTCGCCCCCAGCACCATGCTCGGGGTCTTCGACTTCGGCACGCGGGGTGCCGATCAGGCCTCGGCATCCAATCAGCACCTGCACGCCTACGGCCTCGTCTGCACGCGGGAGCTGCTGGAGCTGTCCGCCGCGACCGGCGACATTCACTACCGGGAGCGCGCCCTCGAGACGCTCGCATGCTTCCGGCAGTTCGTGGCCCGCTTCGACGGCGACTTCAACGCGTATCGGGGCATGGTCACCGAGCGGTACTACCAGACCGAGTGCTTCCAGCCGAAGGGGATGCTGCTGACGCTCTCGCACGCCTGGAGCGCCGGCGTCCTCCTGCTCGGCTGCGAGGACGCGCTGGCCGCCGACGCCGCCTGACCGCAGGGGCGGAGCGCGAGAAGCGCTTGCACAGCGCCGCCGGGGAATCAAGCCCCTCGGCCCGGCCACCGCGCGGGGGCACCATAGCGTGTCGGCATGATGCGGAGGTGTGCGTGGACGTCATTCTGGTCCCGGGACTGTGGCTGGACGCCTCCTCCTGGCAGGACGTCGCCGAGCGGCTCGAGACCGCAGGGCACACACCCCACGCGCTGACCCTGCGAGGGCTCGACTCGCGCTCCGCCGACCGGCGCGGCAGCATGATGGCCGATCACGTCGCCGAGATCGTCTCGGCGATCGACCGGTGCCACGGCCCCGTCGTGCTGGTGGGCCACGCGGAGTCCTGCGGGCTCGTGCACGCGGCCGTCAACCGGCGGCCCGACCGGGTCGCGCACGCGGTTCACATCGGGGGCCTGCCCAGCGCCGACGGGACGCACGTGCTGAGCGGGTTCGCGGTGGATGCCCGCGGCACGACGACGCACACCGCGGGCTACCGGGCCGTCGACCAGACGCTGGCGTCGCTGCACCGACGGATGACGGAGAACTCCTCGCACGTGCTGGACCAGGTGCAGCGCCTGACCGACCCGCGCCGTTTCGCGGTGCCGGTCACCATCGTCGCGACGGAGTTCACCACCGAGGACGTGCGTCGCTGGGCGGCCGCCGACATCGATCCGGCGCGCGAGCTGCCGCACCTGCACCACGTGACGCTCGTCGACCTGCCGTGCGGCCGGTGGCCGCAGATGGAGCGCCCCGCGGACCTCACCCGCATCGTGCTGGACGCACTGCCGGTCAACGGCACGCCGATGGTGGGCGCGGAGCCCGCACCGATGTGACCCCCGGCGTCAGCCGACGGGCGCGGGTGCTGCCGCGGTCGTGCGGACGGCGGCGATCGAGCCGGTCAGCCCCGACTCGTAGGCGGCGAGGATGACGCCGAGCACCTCGATGCCCTCGATGTGCGTCTGGATCGGCCGCAAGCCCTCGAGAACGCACTCGGCGAAGTGGGCGACCTCGGCCGCGAACTCGTGGACCGGCTCGAAGGACTGGGTCTGCGGCTCCTCGCCGCGCAGCCGCACGTGCAGCGTCGTGCCGTCCGAGCTCAGCGAGCCCTTCTCGGCGACCAGAGAGAACTTCTCGGTGCCGACCGCCGGCTCGTACGCCCAGCTCGTCGTCACGTGGCCCACCACGCCGTTGTCGTAGCGCACGAGGACCTGTGCCGAGTCCTCCCCCTCCATGAACTCGAGCCGGTGACGCGAGAGCATCGCCGCCACCTCGCTGGGGCTTCCGCCGGCGAAGTGCTGCAGCAGGTACAGCGGGTGGTAGCCGGTGTCGATCAGCTCGCCACCGCCCGACGTCGCTGCCTGCGCCCGCCACCCCATGTTCTCGAGGGTGAAGTCGTTGAAGAAGCTGTCGGTGGTGCGCACCTCGTAGACGCGTCCCAGGGCGCCGCTGTCGACCAGGGCCTTGGCGGCGGCGACGGCGGGCTGGAACAGCTGGTTGTGCGCGCACATGATGGTCACGCCGTTGCGCTCGGCGGCCGCCGAGATCGCGTCAGCCTCGTCGAGGGTCAGGCACAGCGGCTTCTCGCACAGGACGTGGAGTCCGGCGTCCGCGGCGGCGATGATCGCCTCGGCGTGCAGGTGGTGCGGCAGACAGATGTCGACGGCGTCGAGACCGCCCGCCGCGATCATCTCGCGGTAGTCGGCGTACAGACGCACGTTCTCGTCGTCACCGCGCCGCTTCTCGGCGCTCTCCCGCACCGGGTCGGCGATCGCGGCGAACTCGACGATGTCGGGGTTGCGGCGGTAGCCCGCCACGTGAGCCCCGGCGATCCCGCCCGCGCCGATGAGTCCGATGCGTACCTTGCCCTGGTTCCCCGCGGTCATCGCAGTCCTTCCGTTCCGAATCGCACCGCGGAGCCCGTTGCAGCCGCGGCGTTGGCCGCGACGACGAACCGTGTCAGTTCGATCGCCGCCCGCTGGTTGTCTGAGGGGTCCGCGCGCCCCCGGATGGCGTCGACCCACAGCTCGAACGGTCGCGCGACGCGTTCTGCCGAGGGGACGGGCGTCCACTGGTCGCCGAAGCGGCCGCCCTTGGCGATCAGCTCCTCCCGGCCGAAGCCGAACAGCAGTGACGCCTCGGTGCCGCGCACCTCGAACGCGAACGCCCCGGGCGTGGTGACGAAGCTCGCCTCGGCCACTCCCAGCGCCCCATCGGCGTAGCGCGCGACGACGACCGCGTTGTCTTCCACGGCATGCGCGGTGACGTGCCCGTACTCAGCCGAGACGCGGTCCGGGCGGGCGCCGAGGAATCGCTGGACGAGATAGGCCGGATGGCACCCCAGGTCCGTGAAAGCCCCGCCGATCGCCGCGACGGGATCGGCGAAGCGCTCGGGCAGCCAGCCGCCGAGCCAGCCGTCGTGCGCCATCCGCACGCGCGCGTAGGTCACGGTGCCGAGCGCTCCGGAGTCGACGAGGGCGGATGCCGCGACCACTTCGGGATCGGCCAGCCGCGGCAGCGAGACCACGAGCGCGACGCCGGCCTGGCGCGCCTGCGCGACGAGCGCCTCGCACTCCTCGACGGTGGGAGCCAGCAGCTTCTCCGTGAACACGTGCTTTCCCGCGGCGATCGCCCGCGAGATCACCTCGGTGTGGTCGGCCGTGGCCGTGGTGACGGTGATCGCGTCCACGTCCGGACGGGAGACCAGCTCGTCGAGCGAGCCGGTCGCCTCGATGCCGAGGTCCGTCGCGCCTGCGCCGGCGAGTGCGGCGTCGGCATCCCATCCCGCGACCACCCTGGTGCCGGGATGGTCGGTCGCGTCCCGCGCGTAATCCCCCGCGTGCACGTGCCAGAAACCTGCGATCCCTACGCCGATGACGTTCTCAGTCACGTCGTCCACTCCTCTGTGTCCTCGGGTCCGGTCGATGCCGGTCGGCGTGTGGCAACGTTACCAGATAGGCTCGACGTCATCGCCGACGACGGCGGATCCGACCGGATCGGAGGGATGATGAGGCTCTATCTCATCGGCGCAGGGGTCATCGGGCGCACGCATGCCGCTGCCGCGGGCCGGCTCGGCGAAGACGTCGAGCTGCACGTCGCCGACCCGGCGCCGACCGTGCTGGCGGGTGTCGTGATGGATTGGGGCCCCTACGACATGTCCACGCTGTTCGATCTGCTCGATCCCGTGCGCGTGGAGGTGCGCGACGCCTGGGTGGGGCGCGCCGTCACCGCGGCCGACCCGGCGGGCGTGCCCTTCGACGTGGAGACGGACGCGGGCGCCGCCTGCGGTTCACACGTCGGGACGGCGCGGTCCTTCCCGTCGTGTTCGGTCGCGCGACGGGCACGCACGCGACCGAGACGGCGCACGCCGAGATCTGGGGCACGCACGGCTCCGTGCACTGGACCCCGTTCGACTCCCACCGGCCCGTGGTGATCCGCAGCGACGAGGATGGGCAGGCGGTGGAGCGCGAGGTGGCGCCACCGCCGCGTTCGGAGATCTCCATCATGGAGCGTCCGCTGCTCGCGTTCGTCGACGCGGTCCGCGGCCGGGCCTCCGCCGCGACGACGGGGCGTCGTGCGGTGGCCGAGTTCCTCGTGCTGCAGGCGATCTACCAGGCGGCCCGCACCGGCACGCCGCAGACGGTGGAGGTCGGCGCGTGAGGGCCGCGGGCGTCGCGACGGCCCTGTACGGCTGGATGGAGCGGTTCGCGAGGGAGGGCGTGGAGTGGGACTGGGGGTCGCTGTATGCCGCATGCGCGGCATCCGGAGTCGACGCCGTCGAGACCGATCCGACCCCGGCCAAGCGCGAGATCCTCGACAGGCTGGGTCTGCGCGTCTCGGCCTCGTACATCGGGATGCCGTTGACCCCGCCCTTCGCCGACCTCGGCGTCCACGAGCGGGTGATGCCGGTCGCCCGACGGCTCGCCGATGCCGGCGGAGAGGTGCTGGTGCTCAACTCCGATGCACCGGGTGGTGGTGCTTCGGCGAGGAAGTCCGCTGCCGAGGTGCGGCGGCAGGGCGAGAACCTGAGCCGCATCGCCGACCTCGTCGCTCCGCTCGGCCTGCGGATCGCGCTGCACAACCACGCCGCCGTCCACGCCGACGCCACCGCCGACCTGTCGTCGGTGGTCGAGCACGCCGACGCCGGTGTCGGACTCTGCATCGACACGGCGTGGGCCCTGGTGGCCGGGCATGATCCCATCGCGTGGGCGCGCGACTACGCACCAAGAGTGCTGGCCGTGCACCTGCGGAACCAGGAGGGGGTCCTGCCCACCGAGACACTCCCGGAGGGAGAGCTCGACGTCGCCGCGTTCCTGGACGCCCTCGGCGATTACGACGGCTGGCTCACGCTGGAGCTGTGGCACCCTGAGCCCCTGACCCCGGGCGTCTCCATGCAGGAGGCCGTCCGCGCGTCAGCGGGCTGGCTCCGTCGACAGGCGCCCCTCGCCTGATCCGGCGCCATGCGGACCGGGCCACGACCGCGACCGGCTCACAGCGTGAGCAGCACCTTCGTAGCCCGCCGCTCGTCCATCGCGCGATAGCCCTCCGCCGCGTCATCGAGGGGCAGGGCGAGATCGAAGACCCTGCCGGGATCGATCCGGCGGTCCCAGATGAGCTGGATGAGCTCCGGCAGGAACCGGCGCACCGGAGCAGGGCCGCCGTGCAGGTGCACTCCGGAGTAGAACAGCTTGCGCCCGTCGAGCGACACGTCGTGCGCGACCCCGACGTAGCCGACGTGCCCGCCGGCGCGCGTGGCCCGGATCGCCTGCATCATCGACTCCTGGGTGCCCACCGCCTCGATCACGCTGTGCGCACCGTAACCCCCGGTGAGTTCCTTGATCTTCGACGCTCCCGCGTCGCCACGTTCCTCGACGATGTCGGTGGCGCCGAACTCCCTCGCGAGCGCCTGCCTGTCGGCGTGACGGCTCATGGCGATGATGGGTTCGGCGCCCAACTGCTTCGCCGCGAGGATGCCGAGCAGTCCCACGGCCCCGTCGCCGACGACCGCGACGGTCTTGCCCGGCCCCGCCTCTGCGGCGACCGCCGCGAACCAGCCGGTGCCGAGCACATCCGAGGCGGCCAGGAGCGACGGGATCAGCTCCGGATCCGGTGTGCCCGGAGTCGCCACCAGAGTGCCGTCGGCCAGCGGCACGCGGGCGTACTCCGCCTGCGTGCCGATCCGACCCATCGGGACGGCGTGGATGCATCGCGACTGGTACCCGGCCCGGCAGATCTCGCACGTGTTGTCCGACGCGAAGAACGAGCCCACGACGAAGTCGCCGACCTTCACGTTCCTCACGTCGGCGCCGACCTCGGTGACCACGCCCGCATACTCGTGGCCCATCGGCGTGTGGTCCACCGCGTCCTCGCCCCGGTAGGGCCACAAGTCGGAACCGCAGATGCACGTCGCGGCGAGGCGGATGACGGCGTCGGTCGGCTCGATGATCGACGGGTCGTCGCGTTCCTCGACCCGGACGTCACCGGGCCCGTACATGACCACTGCACGCATGTGGGTTCTCCTTGCTCTGAGCTCTTCGGCACGACATCCGGTGCCTGACCAGCCTGGCGCAGATCAGGCGTCAGCGGGTGAACAGCAGGAGCACGCTGCTGTGGAGCCGGATGCGCTCGGCCTGCCGGTAGCCGAGCGCCGCCAGATCCTCCACGGCCCCGGAGTCGACGGCGCCGTCGCGGGCGTATTCGACGAGCCACACGCGGTCGACACCCACGAAGCGCCCGCGCGCCGCCGCCTCCGGCACCGAATACACGCTGGAGTGCCAGCTGGTGCTGTCGGCGTACGAGGTCTCCAGCGTGACGTCGTCCAGGCCCGCGAACGCCGCGGGGTCGGTGTCCAGTGCCAGTCGGGGGCGCCGTGAGGGACGCACGGAGTCGTCGAAGACGATCGCGTCGCCCGCGCGCGCCTCCTGCTGGATCGTCGCGGCGATGTCGTTCCAGTCCGACCGGTTCTTCGCCCACGGCGTGCGCTGGGCGGCCCACACCGGCATCACCGAGATCACCACCGCCGTGAGTGCGATGGCGGCGACGGTCTGCTGCGGCATCCGCGCCACCCGGATGCCGGCGAGGCGCCGCACGCCCAGCGCCACGAGGATCGCCGCCGCCGGCGCGGCGAACGTGCCGTACCGGGGCGTGTACCCGGCGACGAAAGGACTCGCGGCCAGCAGGATCCCGGTGGGGACGCCGAGCCACGCCAGCGCGAGCGTCTCGAGGTCGAGCTCCCTCGGTTCGCCGGCACGGCGGCGTCGCAGCCGGTCGCGAACCCAGGCGATCACGGCCACCGCGATGAGGGTCCACGCGATGACGGCGAAGGGCCATGCGGTGAACCACATCTTGACGAGCACCATGTCGGGTCTGAGGACGTCACGGTGGGCGAGGAAGGCGATCTGCTGACGCTGGCTCACGGCCAGCACGACCACCGGGCTCGCGGCGACGGCCGCGGCCGCGGAGGCGATGACCCAATGCCACAGGTGCCGCCGTCGACGCGCGTCGAGGACGAGCACCACACCGACGGCGAGGGTCAGGAGCGCGAGGTAGAGGAAGACGTAGATCCCGACGGTCAGGACCGCCCCGTAGAGAGCCCAACCCCACTTCGACGGAGCGCCGCGGCGGAGCATCTCCACCACGATGACCCACAGCACTGCCGCCAGCGCGGCCGAGAATGCGTAGCTGCGGGCCTCCTCTCCGGCGTAGGTGAGACGAGGGAGCACGGCGGTGAGGGCACCCGCGAGGATGCCGAACCCCACGGTCCCGAACCGTCCGCACAGCCACGTGACGGCGGCGGCGCAGACGCCGACCGCGAGGGCCGACGGGAACCGGACCGAGAACGGGCTGGCACCGAACACCTGCACCCAGGCATGCAGTCCGAGGTAGTAGGCGCCGTGAACGGCGTCGATGTGCGTCAGCATGGTGAGCAGGGTGCCGCCCGGCCGCACGGCGGACAGCACGCTCGCCGCTTCATCCCCCCACAGCGACGGGATCCACGACCCGAGCATGCTGACGGCCGCGGCGAAGACGCCCACGAGGCCTGCGGCCGGTCCCAGGCGGAGGAATCGGCTGCCGGGCGCCTCGTGCGATCCGGCGGCGCCGCTGCGACGCTGCGCCGTGACCGCCGGCATCCGTTCCCGTACCGGCATCCCCGTGCGAGTGACCGATCCCTCTTCGAACCTCTCCGCCGAGACGCCCATGCTCCCAGGGTGGCCGTCGCCTCTGTGAACGGGCCGAGAGACCCGGTCGCGCCGCTCACCCGGGGGTGGGCGGCACCGTCAGATCGCGACGTGGAGCTTGGGCCCCGGGCCGGCACCGTCCGGACGCCTGCCGGCGAGGATGGCCGGCAGCTCGTCCAGGGCCACCGTGGCAGCGATGAGCGGCCGCGGGTCGACCACACCCGCGGCATACGCGTCGATCGTGCCGGAGAGGCCGGGCGAGGCGCTCAGGACGCCGATCGCCGTGACGTCCTTGAGCGCCAGGTCGCGCGTGTCGAGGAGACTCGGGCTCCCGGCCAGGCCGATGTAGACCACGCGTCCGCCCGGTTCGACCAGCTCGAGCGCGCGGGCGGGGAGACGGGCATCGTTCGAGGCATCGATGACAGCGTCCCACGGCAGCTCGGGCAGCCGCCCCGCGGTCCAGACGCTGTCGAAGCCCAGCGACCGGGCGAAGACGATCGAGCCGTCGTCGCGGGCGAGCAGGTGCACCTCGGCGCCCGCGGCACGCGCGAACATCGCGCAGAGCAGCCCGATGGTGCCGGGTCCGAGGATGAGGCACCGGTCTGCGGGTGCGAGTGCGGCTGCCCGCACCGCCCGGAACGCGTTGCCGCCCGGCTCCACCATCGCGCCCTGCACATCGTCCACCGCGTCGGGAAGGGGATGCAGCGATCCGACGGGCGTCGCGAGCTTCTCGGCGAGCGCGCCGGGCCTGCCGCCGCGGATGCCGAGCTCCACCCGCCGCTCGCACACGTGCTGCCGTCCCCGCCGGCAGCGTCGGCAGGAACCGCAGCCGAGCATCGTGTCACCGGTCACCCGCCGGCCGACCCAGGCGTCGTCGACTCCCGCCCCGACGGCGGAGACGGTGCCCATCCATTCGTGGCCGATCCGCATCGGGAACGCGGCGTGCCCGGAATGCAGGTACGCCATCTCGCCCGTGTAGAACTCGACGTCCGTGCCGCAGATACCCGCCCGGTGCACGTCGACGACCACCTCCCCCGGCACGGGCTCCGGCTCGGGCACCTCGGCGACCTCGGCCCGATGCGGCGCGGTGATGACCAGCGCCTTCATCGGGC
This sequence comes from Microbacterium timonense, assembly GCF_900292075.1. GTDB lineage: Bacteria > Actinomycetota > Actinomycetes > Actinomycetales > Microbacteriaceae > Microbacterium > Microbacterium timonense. The sequence continues at coordinate 193,235 of NZ_OLMV01000005.1, read as the reverse complement.
GTGCCACGGGAGGGCCGGGAGGCCACGCAGAGCGTCAGTGGGATTCACGGGAGACCTCCGATCCGGAGGATCCGACGAGGAAGTCGAGGTCGGCGCCCTGGTCGGCCTGGAGGACGTGATCGACGTAGAGCCGTTCCCACCCGCGGCGGGGATTCGCGTAGCCGTCGACGGCGGCCTGGTTCGGCATCCTCCGTGCCAGCTCGTCGGCGGGCACGTCGAGGTCGAGGCGGCGGCCTCGCACGTCGAGGGTGATCCAGTCACCGGTGCGCACGAGCGCGAGCGGCCCGCCCGCGGCGGCTTCGGGGGTCACGTGCAGCACCACCGTGCCGTACGCGGTGCCCGACATCCGTCCGTCGCAGATGCGCACCATGTCGCGCACGCCCTTGGCCAGCAGCTTGGCGGGAAGCGGCATGTTCGAGACCTCGGGCATGCCGGGGTAGCCCTTGGGGCCGCACCCGCGCAGCACCATCACGCTGTCCTCATCGATATCGAGGTCGGGATCGTCGAGGCGGGCGTGGAAGTCCTCGATCGAGTCGAACACGACGGCCCGCCCCCGGTGCCTGAGCAGGTGCGGCGAAGCGGCGGCGGGCTTGATGAGGGCGCCGCCGGGCGCGAGCGACCCGCGCAGCACGCTGATCCCGGCATGCGGCTGCAGCGGGCTGTCGCGGGAGGTGATGACGTCGGCATCCCAGATCTTCGCGTCGTCGAGATAGTCCACGAAGGGCCGACCGGTGATCGTCAGCGCGTCGGGGTCCAGGAGGTCGCGCACCTCCCTCATCACCGCCAGGAACCCGCCGGCCCGGAACAGATCGTCCATGAGGTACCGGCCCGCCGGCTGCAGGTTGACCAGCAGCGGCACGTCCGCGCCGATCCGGTCGAAGTCGTCGATCGTCAGGTCGATGCCCAGGCGCCCGGCGATGGCGAGCAGGTGCACGACGGCGTTCGTCGACCCGCCGATCGCCGCCAGCGCAACGATGGCGTTGCGGAAGCTGCCCTTCGTCAGGAACGTCGACGGCCGCCGGTCCTCCGCGACCAGTCCCACCGTCAGGGCCCCGGTCAGATGCGCGGCCTCCCGCAGCCGCGCATCCGGCGCCGGTGTTCCCGCCACACCAGGCACCACCAGGCCCAGCGCCTCGGCGACCAGCGCCATCGTCGAGGCGGTGCCCATCGTGTTGCAATGGCCGGGCGAGCGGATCATCGAAGACTCGGACTTCACGAACATGGCCTCGCTCAGCGTGCCGGCTCGCACCTCCTCCGACAGCCGCCACACGTCGGTTCCGCACCCCAGCGCCTCACCCCGGAAGTGCCCCGTCAGCATCGGCCCGCCCGGAACCACGACCGCCGGCAGGTCCACCGACGCCGCGGCCATCAAGAGCGCGGGGATCGTCTTGTCGCAGCCGCCGAGCAGCACCACGCCGTCGATCGGGTTGGCGCGCAGCATCTCCTCCGTCGCCATCGCCGCCATGTTCCGCCACAGCATCGCCGTCGGCCGCACGTTCGTCTCGCCCAGCGACACCACCGGCAGCTCCAGCGGGATGCCGCCCGCCTCGTACACGCCGTTCTTCACCGACTGCGCCACCTCGGACAGGTGCGCATTGCACGGCGTCAGGTCCGACGCGGTGTTCGCGATCGCGATCTGCGGCCGCCCCTCGAACGCCGAATCCGGCACCCCGCGCCGCATCCACGCACGGTGGATGTACGCGTTGCGATCATCACCGGAGTACCACTGGGAACTGCGCAGCGTCACCGTCGACCTCACCCTCGGGTCCGTCTCATCCGCGTCGACCCTCACGCCATCCTGCCCGACCCGACGACCGCCCGTCAGCCATACGTGCCGACAGGTCAACCGCGCTTGCACAGGAGAGTGAACCGATTCAAGATCCTGCGGAAGCGCGGTTGACCTGTTGAGCGAGCGAGGAAGAGCGAGGAACGAGCGCGGAAGAGCGAGGAACGAGCGAGGAAGAGCGAGGAACGAGCGCGGAAGAGCGGGCCGGAACGCCCCGGACCCGGCGACAGCCCGGGGCGTTTCGTGCCGGTTGGTCCTACTTCGACACGGTCACCTTGAGCGGAGCGCTCGTGGTCGTGCCTGCGGCGTTGGTGAACTCCACGGTGTACGTGTACGTCCCCTTGGCCTTGCCGGTGACCGCGACCTGCGCATGCTGCGCCCCGGGGGTGGCGGCCGTCAGCGCACCGGCGCCGACCTCGACGCCGTTCTCGAGGAACCGGTACGACGTCGCGTTGGTGCCCCACCACAGGTCGGCGGTCACGGTGTAGGTGCCGTCGCCGTCCTTGTTGCCGGCGGACAGCGACGGCTTGCCGGGAGAGGCGTCCGTCACCTTCACGGTGAGCGGCTGGGTGGCGGTGCTGCCCTTCGAGTTGAGCAGCTCGCCGGTGAACACGTAGGTGCCGTCGGCCAGACCCTCGATGTCGACGACCGCGCGCTGCGCCCCCGGCGACATCATCGTGAGCGGAACCTTGGCGATGAGCTCGCCGTCGCGGTACAGCTTGAACAGCGAGCCGTTCTCACCCCACCACAGGTTCATCGTCAGCTGGAACGTGCCGTCCTTCAGCCCGGTGTCCCACCCGTCGTTCGACGACAGCACTCCCTTGGCCGGAGCGGACTTCGCGCCGTCGTTCTGCGCCACCTCGGGAAGGGTGACGGATGCCGTCGCCGCCGACCGCTCGCCTTCGCCGAGCTCGTTGACCCCGGCCACCTCGTACGCGTGCGTCGATCCAAGCTCCAGCCCCTTCACGGTGCACGCGGTGGCGCTGGTCTCGCACACGGGCTCGTCAGCACCGGCCTCGTACACGCGGTAGCCCGAGAATCCCGGACCGGCGGGCGCCGAGGCATCCCACGTGACGCGGATCGACGTGTCACCGGCGAGCGCCGCCGCCGCATTCTGCGGCGCTCCGGGCAGCGTCTCGTCAGCCACGGCGAGCCACGAGATGACGGGCTTCTCGCTGCCGGCGCCCTCGTTGGTCACGACGTAGTCCACCGTCGCGGGAGCCGCCAACGTGAAGGTCAGCGATGCTGCGAGCGGCGTGTTCGATCCCGAGAGCGGAATGCTCCCCTTCGCGAGCTCCGTGCCGGCGACCGAGACTGTCTGGTACATCGAGCGGTTGATGTTCCACCACTCGGTGAACCCGCCCGTCAGGGTGTACGTGCCGGCGTCCAGCGGCAGACGGTAGATCAGCTTCGTCGTGTCCTGGTAGAGGCCGGTGGAGTACTTGTCGGTGATGTCGGTGGTCCCCTTGGTCTTCATGCCGTCAGCGACATATCCCCACTGATCCGCACTCGACGAGACCTGGTCGACCTGGTCGTTGCGCAGCGTGACCGACTCCGCGACGGCCGTGTACTGCGGCGACGCCACGCCGTTGGTGCCGGAGTCGATGTAGTACACGAGCGCCTGCGGCACGATCTCGAACGCCGCGACGACCGCCTGGTCGGTGTCGGTCAGTCGGCCGGTGACCGTGAGCTTCGCGAACTCGCTGCGCGGCTGCGCGGCGGATGCCGCATCCCACTCGACCGCCTTCTCGGCACCCGCGACGCGCACCGTGTCGGGCAGCTCGTCCGCCACGCCGAGGGCGCCCTGGACGCCCAGGTCGCGCGGGAGCGTCTGCACGTACACCAGCGCCAGCCGCGCGTTGTAGCCGCTGGTGCCGTTGGTGCCGAACTCCACGTGCACCACGCTGTCGGCGTCGAGGGTGACCTTCTGCGCGACCGGGGTGGCCCCTCCGGTCGACGTGGCGGTCACGGTGCTCCCGGCGCCGCCGCCGACCGTGACCTTCGAGTACACGTTGGTGGTGAGGCCCGCGCGCGGCGCCTGCACGGCGACGATGTTGTACGACCCTGCCGGCAGCGTCAGGTGATACGTGACCGGCTTGTTGTAGTCGGCGCCCACGTACGACGAGCCCCAGTCCTGCGGAGTGCCCGCCGCCAGCGTCGTCGCGGCGGTGGAGTAGCCCCACGTCGGGCCCGAGGCTGTTCCGTCCCACTTCTGGTCGCTGGTGTCGTTGAGCAGGTCGGGGAAGGATGCCTTGACCGCGGCGTAGGCCGAACCCTCCGGCGCCCCGGTCGCCCCGGAATCGACGAAGTAGGTGAGGTCAGCGGGCGTCACGAGCACGGTGGCACTGAACCGCTGGTACAGACCCGACGACAGCTTCTCGGTCGACCGCCCGGTCGCGACGAACGTGCCGAGCTCCGCGACCGTCTTGGCGCTGTTGAGGGATGCGAGGCTCCAGGTGACCTCGGCCTCGGCTCCTCCCAGCGTCAGCGACTCCGGAAGCGTGCGGTCGTCGGACGCGATCGAGACCACCCCGAGCGCGAGCACGTCGGGGCTGACGTCCTTCGGGGTCAGGCCATCGGCGGCGGCGGCCACTCGCGCCGCCAGGGCCGCGGCGCCTTCGGCATCGAGGCCATACGCGTCCGGGTCCTTCAGCGCGTCCTGCGCGTCGCCGCGGACCACGGCGAAGGGTGCCCACGTCTCCGGGCTGTACTCGCTCTCCTGCAGGCCCTTCACGGACTCCAGGGCCGCCGCCAGCCCGGTGGTGTCGACGCGAGCGGAATCCGCCGTCGCGGTGATCACGCCCACGGCGTCCACGTTGATGGAGGCGTCGTTCGCCGTCTTGATGACCACGGTGTGGGCGGCGTCACGCAGTCCGCGCAGCATGAACGTCGTGCGCTCGCTGCCGGCGCTGAAGGTCGGAGCCCCGGCAGCCACCTGAACCCCGTCGACGATGACGTCGAGCGTCGTCGTCCCGGAGTTCGTGCCGATGATGTCGAGCCCGGTCCCCGTGAACGAGTAGGTCATGGCCGCGCCCTTGGCCGTGCTCTTGGACGCGGTGCGCTGCCATTCGAACATCCCCTGGCCGTTCACGTGGCTCCAGTTGCCGTCGAACTCCAGCACCGGCACCGACGTGTCGGCCCAGCTGGTCTGGTGCATACCGTCGATGATCGTGTCGTAGTACGGCGTGTAGCCGGGCAGGTTCTGCACCTTCAGGTTGTCGAACTGCACGAAGTTGAAGCTCGAGCCCAGCTGGATGCGGCCGGTCGCCTGCGGGGCGGCATCGGTGAAGCTCGCGATCTCGACGCCGTTGACCAGCGCCTTGTAGACCGGTCCCGCCACGCTCACCGCGATGTTGTTCCATACTCCGGGGCCGGTCTTGAAGGCGGCCGCCGGAGTCCCGGCGAGGCTCCCGCTGGACAGCGTCGCACCGAAGCGCATGAAGGTCCAGGCGCCGGTCGGGTCGATCCGCAACTCGGCTGCCGACACGCTCTGACCATTGGCGGTGCCGCCCTGTTCCCGCGCGCCGATGGTGGCGTACTGCGCGCCGCCGGCCTCGAAGAGCACATCGGCCGACACGGTGTAGTTCGCCCACCGCGCATCGCCGATCGTCGTCTTCGGGTCGCCGCCGTTCCACGCGCCACCGGCCATGCCCGGCCCGACCTGCTGACGCAGCACACGCTCGTGCGCGGCATCCCCCGTCGCAACCGACTCGAAGGCGCCGTTCGTGTCGTTGGTGTACCGGGGAGTGGCGCCGTTGTCCTCGTTCTGCACGGCCGGGGTGCCGGACGGCTTCGCCTTGGCGCCGCGGCTGTCGAGGTACGACTCGCCGCTGTCCACCAGCTGACCGGTCGCCGGGTCGTAGCCCTTGATGGCGTCCTCCTCGGCGTAGTCGAAGTCGTCGGCGTAGAGCACGTCGTCATCGGTCACGCCGTTGACGTTGCCGCTGCCGTCGGTGTCGAGGACGTCACGGCCGCCGTCGGCGTCGGTGTACTCGGGCGAGGAGGGCAGCGAGCTGCCGTAGCCCTCCTTGGCCGTCAGTGCGCCGCCGGCACCCGCCGTGGCGTGGTCGAGGGTCGTGAAGGTGAGCGCCGACCACGGCTTGACGGTGATCGTGTACGAGCCGTCCGCTGCGGGCGAGAGCTCGCCGACGGGCTGGAGGTAGTTCGCGTCGTAGGCCTCACCGTCATCGGCGGCGCGCGTCTCCCACAGCTCCGCCGTCTGGTCCGGCCCGAGGTCGAGGCCGTTCGCGACGATCCGGTAGGTCTTGGTGAACTTCGAGTCGTTGACGATGACGGTCGAGAAGTCCGACGCGTCCGGCGCCGCGAGCGTCGTGTACGACGCGCCGCCGGCCCGTGCGCCGCCGGGCGGATTGCCGGTGCCGAGCTCGCTGCGAGAGGCCTGCGGGATGGCCCGCCAGATGCCTGCCGTGTTGTCGGCGTTCTCCCACCCGAGCTTCGCGAACTGGGTGAACTGCTCGAGCACCGCCAGGCCCCCGTCGTAGTACATCCAGCCCGACCACGGCTCCCGGGCGTTCACGAGCTCCTTGGACGAGTACTGGAACCCGTCGTAGAACGAGCCGATCGCCGGCTGGAAGATGTTGAGGGTGCGCCGCGAGGCGGAGAAGCCCGTCGTCACCCAGTTGCCCATCTCGAGGGCGCTGTTGGTGCCGCCGAACCGGGTTCCGAAACCGCCCTGCTCATCACTGGCGTTGTTGTTCGGGCGGTCCGCCGAACTCGAGAACGTCGACTGACCTTCCGAGTTCCAGACCTCCTTGTCGAGCTGCTCGGCGATCTTCTTCATGTTGCCGGCGCTGTCGTCGGCGCTGGAGTAGTGGAAGCCGACGACGTCGACGGCGTCGCGCAGCGAGGAGTCGGTGGCCGAGGTCATCGCGTTGCCGAACGACAGCGGCGGCGTGCCGACGGTGTCGGCGGCGATGGTCTGGATGGAGTGGAAGAGGTTCTTCTCCTCTTCCGAGGCGAAGCCGTTGTTCGGGTCTGCGGCACTCGCCCCCTGGTAACCCGTGGTGTCGCCCTGCACCCAGCCCGAGAAGTCCTTGTACAGCTGGATGTTCGGGTTGCCGGTCTCGTTCGTGTCGGGGTTGATGGAGTCCACCATGACCCCGTATTCCCGGTAGGCGGCGAGCACGGTGTTCTTGAACCAGATGTACTGGTCGGCGTCGCCGGCCACCCACGCCGGCCGGTTCCAGCGCAAGAGGCTCACGTGGACGTCTCCGTGGGCAACGAGCTGCGCGTCGGCGGCCAGCTGGAATCCCGGCTCGCGCAGGACGTTCGGGTACTCGTCCCGCGTGCGCATGGTCGAGGCGTTGGGACCCGTCGACGTGTTGCGGTCGTTACCCATCTCGATCTTGACGGTGTTCATGATCGGGTGGTCGCCGCCGAAGAGCGTCTCGATGAGCTCCCAGTACTTGTCGGGATGCTGCGACTTGTAATCGAGAAGAAGGGCGCTGGTCGAGTTCGCCGACAGCACGCCGAAGCCTTTGAAGGTGAGGCCGTTGCGGTTCTGCGCGGCGGCGGCGACGTCGGCGCCGTTGACCGTCACCACGACGGGATCCGTCACGGCCGCCTGAGCGACCGTCGGCACGGTGATCGGGGCGGCGACCACGGCGGCCGTGACCACGGCCGTCCACGTGGCGCGCATCCGCCGACCCGCCCGCCGCGGGGTCGTCCGAACCGCCTTCGGACGAGGCATCCTTGCCTCCGACATCTGCATTCTCCGTTCGCAGGGCTTCACCCGTGCGGCCTGGTCGGGTCCCGGGCCGCACACACGGGCACGACCGCGTGCCCGCAGCGAGATCATCCTCCGCGGAGCACGGATGCGGGAAGCAAATCGAACACAATCGTTCAGTGTTGAACGAATTCGATCACGCTTGTACGCTGAGCCGATCATGGAACAGCCGTCAGACCCCCCGGCGTTCGGGCTCTCACGCCGCGAGCACATCCTCGACGAGTTGCGGCGGACGGGCGCGGTCCGCGTGGCAGACCTGGCCCGCGAACTCGGCGTCTCGGAGCTGACGATCCGGCGTGACATCGGCCACCTCGCCGACCGGGGTCTGGTGACGCGTGTGCACGGCGGGGCGACGCTGCGCAGCCGCCTGGACACGACGGTGCCCGCCTCGCCGTCGGGCGCCGCGATCCGATTCCGTGTCGGGATGGTGGTGCCCTCCCTCACGTATTACTGGCCACACGTCATCATCGGGGCGCGCGCCGCGGCGACCGAGCTCGGAGTGCAGCTGATCCTCCGCGGCGCGAGCTACTCCGTCGACGACCAGCGCCGGCAGATCTCCTCGCTCGTCGAGTCCGGGAGCCTGCACGGGCTCATCGTCGCGCCGGAGACGCAGGGGCCCGACGGCCGGGCGCTGCTGCACTGGCTCGAGGCCCTGCCGATCCCGGTGGTGCTGGCCGAGCGACGCGTCCCCTCGGCGCTGGCCCTCACGAGCCTCGAGTGGGTGACGACCGACCACGTGTTCGGCGGCTCTCTGGCCGCGGACCATCTGGCCGCGCTCGGGCACCGTCGCGTCGGCATCCTGACCTCCGCCGGCTCCCCCACGTCGTGGCAGCTGCGGCGCGGGTGGGATCGTGCGGTCGGCGAACTGGGTCTGGAGTGCCTCGTCGACGTGGATGCGACCATCGACTCCCTCGACGGTGTCGCCCGCGAGGCGCTCGTGTCCGATCTGCTCGAGCAGTGCCGCCGTACTCGGACGACCGCCCTGCTGATCCACAACGATCCGCAGGCGGTGCTGCTGCAGCAGTATGCGCGGGACCACGGCTGGGCCATTCCGGAGGATCTCGCCGTGGTGGCCTACGACGACGAGGTGGCCGAGAGCGCGGAGCCGCCCATCACAGCGCTGCGACCGCCGAAGCAGCACATCGGCAGGCTCGCGGTGCAGGCGATGGTGGATCGTCTGACCGAGGGATCCCGCAGGCCGGTGCAGCGCACCCACGTGCTGCCGGTGCTGTACCCGCGCGAGTCGAGCGCCGCCGTCGCACCGCGATGACCGAGCGGGCCGATCGGCGTCTCGACGCCGTAAGGGGGGCGGATGCCGCGGTCAGGCGCCGAACCGGCGCTGCGCCTCCCGATACGGCATCGCGCCGTCGAGGAACCCGAGGGTTCCCGTCTCACGCAGTTCCCGCCCGGCGCGTTCCACCGCACTGAGCACTGCTCGGGCCAGCCCTCCTCCGATGCTCACGCGCCGGACGCCGAGCTGGAAGAGCGACGGTGCAGGGATGACGGTCGGTGTGAGGCCGGCCACGAGGTTCAGCGGTGCGGGGATCTCCGCGGCCAGGCGACGGATGGCGTCCGGGTCATCGACGCCGGGAACGAAGATCGCGTCGGCGCCGGCATCCACGTACCGGCGTGCCCGTTCCACCGTCTCGGCGAACGGATCGCCCTCGAGGGTGTCGACGAAGTAGGCGTCCGTCCGCGCGTTGAGCACGAAGGTGCCTGCGGGCGCGGCCGCCCGTGCGGCGGCCACGCGTTCGGCGGCCTCGTCGATCCCGAACAGCCGGCCCGCCACCGCGTCCTCGAGATTCGCGCCTGCGGCGCCGAGTCCGACCGCCCGCGCGACCGTGCGGGCGACGTCTTCGGGATGGTCGCCGTATCCCGCCTCCAGGTCGGCACTGACCGGGACCTGCACGGCCGCGACGATCTCGGCGATCCGCTCGAACATGCGATCCGCATCCAGTCCTCCGCCGTCGGGAACACCCAGCGACCAGGCGACCCCGGCGCTGGTGGTCGCGATGGCGGGGAACCCGGCCTGCTCGAGGATTCGCGCCGAACCCGCATCCCACGCGTTGGGGATCACGAACCCCGGTCCCGAGTGCAGCGCAAGGAGGGCGGCGGCGCGGTCGATGTGTGGCGTGTCGTCCATGCTTCAAGCTTTGCGCCGCCGGCGTCCGATCACCACCAGGAGCCCGCCCACCAGTGCCAGCACGGAACCGCCGACGATCGACGCGATCGGAATCGCCGCACCACCAGTCACCGGCAGCCCCGCAACGGCCGCGGGCGCCGGCTGAGTCGGGGGTCCCGCCGCGAAGCCGGTGTAATGGGAGGGATCCTCATCGGTGATGACCACATCGAGCCCGGGGACCTCGGCGGTGACCGTGCCGAGGTTCGCGTACGGGCCCGCGATGGCGCTTCCGAAGGCGTTGCAGGTCAACGAATCACCGGGCTGGAGCGGGCCCGGGACGACGTGGGATTGCACGCCACCGCACCAGATGTCACCGGCCGGCACTTTGTCGTCGGCTACCGAGATGTCGGTGAGCGGGACGTTGCCGGTGTTGGTCACCACGTACGTCCACTCCACCACACTCCCGGCCCCGACGTGCACTCCGGGCGCGTCATCGGCATCCTGTCCGTTCGTCGACTTCTCGATGTCGACACCGGGGACGGCGCCGAAGTAGTGCGACGGGTCCTCGTCGGTCACCTGCTGCTGATCGGGATCCACTCCCGACACCGCCCCCGTGTTGACGTACTGCCCGGAGGTGGCCGTTCCCGCCGCGACGCACGTGAAGGAGGCGCCGGGCGCCAGCGGTCCGGCGATGAGGTTCGCGCCGGTGCCGTCGCAGTCGATGTCAGCGGCGTCGACCTGATCGTCGGTCACCGTGATGCTCATGAGAGGGACATTGCCGACGTTGGTCACGGTGTACGTCCAGCGCACCGAGCCGCCCACCATCACGAAGGGGCCGGGCACGGCATCGGCATCGGCCCCGTTGGTCCACTTCTCGATGTCGATGGCGGGCGCGGCGGCGAAGTAGTGCGACAGATCTTCGTCGGTCACCTCCGCGGGAGGCTCCGGTTCCCCGTCCTCACCGGTCAGCTGTGGTCCCGCGGCGGTGACGGTGCCGGTGTTCTCGTATTGGCCGGCGGCTGCGAGCCCTTGCGCGATGCAGGTGAAGGACGCGCCCGGCTCGAGCGGCCCCGTGATCACGTTCTGGCCGGTGCCGTCACAGTCGATCTGCGACGCCGCGATCTTGTCATCGGTCACGACGATGTCCCTCAGCGCCACGTTTCCCGTGTTGGTCACCACGTACGTCCAGGTGATCGCCGCCCCCTCGGAGACCCGCACACCGGGCGCCTCATCCGCGTCCTCGCCGTTGGTCGCCTTCTCGATGTCGATCGTCGGCGCCGCCCCGAAGTAGTGCGAGAGATCGCGGTCCGTCACCTCCAGCGGTGGCTCCTCGGGTTCGCCCTCCGGGCTCGTCGTCGTCGGGGCCGTGCCGGTCACGCTGCCGGCGTTGACGTACTGTCCTGCCACCGCGGAACCGGTCGCCACGCAGGTGACCGACGCGGTGGGGGCAAGCGGCCCGGGAATCACGTTGCTGCCCGTGCCACCGCAGTCGATGACCGCGGCATCCACCATGTCGTCGGTGACGGTGACATTCGTCAACGGAACGTTCCCGGTATTGGTGACGACGTACGTCCACCGCACGGGGCTGCCGACGGCCACCGTCGGTCCGGTGCCCTCGTCGGCGTCGGCCCCGTTCGTGGCCTTTTCGATGTCGACCTCGGGCACCCACCCGAAGTAGTGCGAGAGGTCGTCGTCGGTGACCTCGGTCGCCGTCGGGTCCAGCGCCGTGACCGTGCCCGTGTTCTCGTACTGTCCGGCCGTCGCCACTCCCGTGGCGGTGCAGCTGAACGCGCCGCCCGGTGCCAGAGGTCCGGGCACGAAGTTGGTGCCGGTGCCCGAGCACTCGATGGACTCCGGGTCCACTTTGTCGTCGGTCACCTCGATGTCCGTCAGATCCACCGCACCCGTGTTGGTGACGACGTAGGTCCACCGCACCTCGCCGCCGAGAGGGATGTAGGGGCCTGTCGGCTCGTCGGCGTCCTGCCCGTTCGTCGACTTCTCGATGTCGATGGCGGGCTCAGGCAGGAGCGCGAGGTCGACGGAGAAGGTGCTGAAGGCGTCCGGGATCAGCGGTGGCGCCAGTCCTGCGACGTCCTCGCCGGTCGGACCGTCGGCTCCGATCAGGCGGCCACCGTCGTACCGGTACGACAGCGTCACGGGAGTGCTGCTGAGCCCGGTCGACTCGGGATCGGGCGTGGCTGTGTTGTTGTTGTCCGCGGTCTCGTTGGGGTCGTTCGCGTCGCTGGATCCCACCGTGCGCACGACGTGGTCGGCCAGCGGGCCGCCGGCACGGAACATCGCGGCGGGAATGTGCACGGTGTACCGGCCCGCCGGGATCTTCGCGACCGACCAGCGTCCCTGCGCGTCCGTGATGGCCGACGCGACGACTTCGCCGTCGGCGTCCCGCACCTGCACGGTCACGCCGGCGGCGCCCTGCTCGCCGGCATCGAACCTCCCGTTTCCGTTGCGGTCGATCCAGACCAGATCGCCCAAGGTGAAGCCCGGCATGAGCACGTACGGCTCGCTCGAGAGAAGCGGCTGGGTGGGGAACGTCGGCGAGTAGATCATCGCGCGGTTGACGTACACGTTGTCCAGGTCGGTGCTCGTCGAGACCATCGGGATGAGGGCGCGCACGCGGGTCCCGGTCCCGAGCCACTCCGCGGCCACGAAGCGCACCGCCGTCACATCATCGAAGTCGGTGATCTCCGCAGCGGTGCGCCACAGGCCACCGGGGGCCGCGGGATCCGCGTTCGCCGGATCCCGGGGGTCGTGGCTGAGCGTGGCGGGCGCGCTCGTCGCGTAATACCACGTTCCCGCGACGCTCCCGGCACCGCCGCGGACGAACGTCGGCGCCGCGAGCGCACCGGTCAACTGCACGACACCCTCGTAGTCGGAGGCGTACTGGTCACGGGCGGAGCCGACGCCGGCCTGCCCGTCGCCGTTCCACGGCAGCACGTCGATGAGGTCGGTGGGCTGGTACGAGATGACGGTAGACGTGTTGGCCCAGTCCAGTGACCAGGTGTACGTCTCGCCGCTGGCGACGAACGGCTTGTCCACCGTCTTGACCAGTCCCAGCTGACCGGAGCCTGTCGCGCGCGTGGTCGCGGTGGCGGTCGGCGTGTTCTGAGAACTGGGTGATTCCGCCCTCACGGTGTTGACATACGTGTCGCCCGGCTGCGCGACCGTCTCGAGCGTGGCGCACAGCTGCAAGGCGGTCGCGCCCGTGCGCACCCAGTAGTTCGCCGCGGTCGCGGTGATATCGCCCAGCGAGAAGATCACCTCCCGAGTCGCGGCGTTGTAGCTGACGGTCACCCCTGCCGGCAGTCGCGACTGCGTGCAGACGGGGTTGTAGATGAGCCCCGCGGGGACGGTGTCGATGACGCGGACGTTCTCCATGACCGCGCCGACGGCCGCGTCGTTGATGCCGATGCTCAGGTTCCAGATGGCGTCCTGACCCGGCAGATACGTCGCCTGGCCGACCGTCTTGGCAACCGCCAGTCGCATGCCCTGATAGCGCAGCTCCTTCTGCATGAGGTTCCAGCCGTCGCCTCGGGGTCCCTGCGACCAGCCGCCGACGTTCGACAGGCGAATGCCGGTGAGCATGGGCTCGCCGCTGTTCGGGCCGCCGTTGTAGACGCTGCGGACCCGAAGGGGCACTTTCAGCGAGAGCACGAAGCCCGCGTGCTCGGTGTGCGCCGGGTCGGCGGGACGCACGCGCACCATGTTGACCCTGTCACGCCAATCCGCCCCGAATGCCGTCGGATCCGTCTGCCACGGACCGGAGTGGCTGCGGCAGTTCGTGTTGTCGGCGACGAGCGAGGAGCGGTCGACGGGGTACAGTCCGCCGGCCTGCGGGCCCGCTTGCGTGTTGACGGCGTTGGACCCTGCGGCGTACTCGATGACGTAGTCGCCGGGATTGTCGAGGCCGATGGAGGATGCCGCGGAGGCGGGCCCATCGATCGCGAGGACGGAGACATCGAACGTGTCGCAGACGGTGGGGCTGTCTACCGGGAACCCGCGGGTGTCCTGCGCACCGGGCGCTTGCACGCCTCGGGCCGGGTAGTTGCCGTTGTCCTGGGTGGGGGCATCCGCCGACAGCTCCGTCCACGACTGGACGCGTTGCCCGGAGGCGATGGTTCCGTTGTCGACCCACGCGTTGCCGGCCCCGTTGGTGTAGCGCTTGTAGCCGACCAGGGGGAGGTTGGCGGCCAGCTGACGGGAGACATCGGTCCAGACGATCGCGCCGTTCTGGCCCGTCTCATAGAAGCCGCCGGAGTTGTTCAGCAGGACGCCCTGCGGGATGTCTTCGCCCGCGTTGGGACCCCCGTTGTACTGCCAGCGCGACTGCAGCGGCAGGTACAGCCCGAGCGTGAAGGGACCCGTCTCGACGTGCCCGGCGATCACGGGCCGCACCCGGACCATGTTCACCTCGTCCCGCCAGTCGGCACCGAACATCGCGGCGGGATCGGTGGTCCACGGTCCGTCCTCGTCTCGGCAGGCACGCACCTCGGTGACGTTCGCGGAGTTGTCGAGCCCATTGCCCCCGCCCGTCTGTGTGTCGACGGCGTTCGTGCCGACCGCGTATTCGATCACGTAGTCGTTGCGATCGAAGCCCGGATTGCCGGTGTAGTCCTGCAGGTGGGGGTTCGGATCGGCGCCGGTGACGGGTGTGAGCGGGTCACCCGAGATCCGCCACACCGATACATCGAACACGTCGCACAGCATCGGGTCGGTGACCGAGATCCTGGCGGTGGTCGCGGAGGTCCATACGTGGGAGTTCACGACATCGCCGAGCGAGAACTGATTCCACGCCGTCAATCCGCCCGTGATCCCCTCGTACTGCTTGTCGCCCTGGAGCGTGCCGCAGTCGCTGACCGTGCTGCGCACAGTGAATGTGCGCGTGGCCACGTTGTTCCCCGTGGCGGTGTTGCCGTCCCATCCGGGTTCCCGGCCCGTGTCGTTGACGAGCCAGCCGCCTGCCGTCCACCCGTCGGTGTCACGCGCCTCGTTGCGCACCGAGAACGTGTCGTTCACGTTCGCGCGGCACGGATCGGGGATGCTCGGGGTGGGCACGAAGAAGAGCGCCGTCCAGGTGTTGCTCTTCGTGGTGTTGCCGTTGGAGTTGGGCGTGAAGCTCATGTCCCACCCGTCCGCCGGCTGAGGGCCCGTCTCGCACGTCGGCGTGCCGGTGTTGAAGTTTCCGGTGCTCGGGCTGCACGACAGCAGCACCGCGTCGGGGTACTGCGTCATCACGTCCTTGAACGCGAGGTCGTCGATATTGCTGGTGATGAGGCTGCCGCCCGACTCGGAGATGTTGAAGGCGTACTGCACGACGAAACCGGGAGTGGCCGGTGTCGCCGGATCGTTGTCGAGGTCGCGCTGCTGGAACTGCGGCGCCAGGGCGGTGTTGCCCTTCTGCAGGTCCCACCGGGGGGTTGTCGTCGGGAACTGCCGGCTCACCACGTTGTCGCCGGTTGCGGTCGTGCCGTCCCAGCCGGGTTCGAACCCGGGGGCGCTGCCACCTGGGGGGTTGTTCGGCTGACCTCCGATCATGTGCCAGCCGTCGGTGTGCTCGATCCGGTTCTCCCACGCCACCGTGCCCGCCGGGGGTGCGTCGCCCGGCTGCCACCCCGCGTCGACGGCGCGATACGCGTCGGTGGCCGGCACGAAGGTGCCCACCAGGATGTGCGCTGATTCGTAAGGCGAGTTGGCCGGCTTGGAGACGGTGATCGGCCAGCCGTCCGCTCCGGCGGCCTCGTTCTTCGGGCACGTGACCGTCCAGTCGGTCTCGAAGCGATCGTCGCCCGGTCGTTGACGCCCCGCGCAGTAGTGGAGGATGGCGTTGGGGAACTGCGTCATGCGGTCGGTGAGCGTGATGGGCCAATCCAGCTCGGAACCCCCCGCGCCGCGGAGGTTGTCGATGTCGATCCAGTAGTAGTGATCGAACCCGAGCGTGGGGACGCCGTTGATCGTCCGCGTGGCACGGATCGGCCCATTCTGGAGAGACTTCTTCGCCTCCCATTCCGCCGTCCCGGTGACCTCCACGACGGGACCGCGCACGGAGCCGGACTCCGCGGCGTCGTCCTGACCCGTGTACGCGCGTGCCGTGACGTCGGCGAAGCCGGGAATGGGGGTGTTGTCCGCGAAGCGATACGCCAGCTGCACGCTGCCCACGTTCGACGACATGGGCCCGAGATTGCACACCACCACGATCGAGCCATCGGGTCTGGTGACGGCGGACGAGGCCGGATTCGCGCCGTTCTCTGCGGCGAGGCATCCCGCCGGCAGGCCGTTGGTGCCCGGGCCAGAGAGCCGCAGCCGCGCGTCGGCGACATCCGACGGGTCTTCCGGGTCGGCCACGGGGTTGATCGTCATCTCGATGACCACGTTGGGCACGGTGACGGCGGCGGGAAGGCCCGTCAGCGACACCGGAGTAGTTCTGCAGCACCGTGTCACCCACCCGCACCAGGCAGTTGTCGGGGCCGGTGTCCATCCCGGGCCCCGGTGCGGGGTCCCACGGTGCGGCTCCCGTGGTGGCATATCCCTCGCACGAGCTCGGGATCTGCAGCCGATCGATCTTCAGGGTGGCGATCGGCTGGAGCCCGGCATCCCGGGCCGTCACCTGCGTGGGTCCCGCGATGGCGACCGGGCCCGTGATGCCGCGCTCCGGGTTTCCGGTGGTGGGGATCTCGGCGCGCGCGAACACGTTCTGTCCCGCGGCGCTGTCGGGGAAGCGATGGGCACCTGGTGCGACAACCCGGACGTAGTAGCTGCCGTCGGCCATGTTGGCGAAGCTGTAGCCGCCGTTCGTCCCCGTGGTCGTCGTCCTGACGACGGGTCCGGAAGGCGACGACAGAAGCTCGACGGTGACGCCCGGCTTGACGGACTCGTCCGGGGTGCGCAGGCCATCACGATTCGCATCTGCCCAGGCCACCCCGCTGATGAGACTGCCCTGCGCCGCCGATGCGACGCCCGGCGACAGCAGTCCAGCCGTCAAGGCGACGACCGCCGCGACTATCCACGCGCGTTTGAGCACGACATCCTCCCGTCCGCGCCGCGGCCCCCCGAAAACGTCGCAGTTCGATGCGGTGCTCGTCTCCCCCGAACCGACCGCGCGTCAGCGCTCCCGCCTACCGTGGCCCCGAGCGCCCGAAGGCGACATCACCCAGATCGAATGAAACGGCTGGTCAACCGGGCAGCGCGTTGCCTGCGGGCGCGCTCAGACGGCGTCGCTGCGCCGACGGATCCCTGCTCGCCACACGCGCTCAGCGATGAGCCAGGCGATCCCCAGCGCGCCGAGCTGACCGAGCAGCCGGCCGACGAACGCGCCGATGAGGATGAACGGCGTCACGTGCTCCGGTGAGAACACCGGCAACGACACCAGGAACAGCACGACGGCGGATGCCGCGGACGCCAGCACCCAGTCGAACCGCCGGAGCCTGCCGCGCACCCGCGCGAACAGCGCGAGTGTCGCGTCGAACGGAAGCGCACCGGCCAGGAGCGACACGATGACGAGCACCCCGAGCGGTGTCGACGCCGAGGAGAGCACGCCGACGATCAACGCCACCAGGGTGGCGGCGAAGGGCAGCGCGAGCAGTCGCCGCGCCAGGTACGGCAGGATGCTGTGCACCCCCGCCGCCAGCGCGTACGCCGGTGGGAACGTGGCGGCCAGCAGCACGGTGATGGGCGTCACCGCCAGCAGCAGAAGAGCTCCGATCGCCCCGAACGCCGCCGCCACGAGCAGATCGCGTGTGGTCGCCCGCCTCGACGTCCGGCCGCTGCGCGCAGGACGGGGCGTGGTGGCCGAGCCCGCCGGTTCGGCGTCCCGCGCGTTCAGGCGAGCTCCTCGACGGCCCACGCCAGGCCCGTCGTCACACCGAAGCGGACGGCGCCGCCGTCGGCCAGGTCGAGTGTCACGATCTCCCCCGTCGGGCGAGAGAGGAACAGTGCGAGATCCTCGGCGGAGTACTTGTCGGCGAGGTGGAATCGGGCGCCGTTGACGTGAAGGGCGAGGTCGGTCATGGCCGAACACTATCGGCCCGAGGCGACCTGCTGCCACGCGGGCCGTAGCCTGGACCTGTGGCGGTGAAGGAGCTGTGGCTGGTGCGGCACGGAGAGAGTGTCGGGAACGTCGCCGCCACGCGCGCGGAGGTCGACGGCCTGGATGCGATCCCGCTCGACATCCGCGACGCGGACGTACCGCTCTCGCCGACGGGCGAGGAGCAGGCGCGGGCGCTGGGTCGGTGGCTGGACGGGCGACGCGACGACATCGACTGCTACTGGGTGTCGCCGTACCTGCGAGCACGGCAGACCCTGGCATTGGCGTCGGGGAACCGCGCGGTCACCGCCGTCGTGGACGAGCGGCTGCGGGATCGGGAGCTCGGCATCCTCGACCTGCTCACCCGCCGGGGCGTCGCCCGCCTGCATCCCGAGGAGGCGGCGCGCCGACGTCACCTCGGCAAGTTCTACCACCGTCCTCCCGGCGGGGAGTCGTGGGCAGACGTCGCGCTGCGGCTGCGATCGTTCCTGCGCGACGGGCTCGAGCAGCCTGCGCAGCGCGCCCTGCTGGTTGCCCATGACGCGGTGGTGATGCTGCTGCTCTACGTCCTTCTGCCGATGCGCGAAGACGAGCTCCTCGAGTTCGCCGCCGACCACACCGTCCTGAACGCCTCGGTGACCCACCTCGTCCGCGGCGCGGACGGGTGGCGTCTCGACGCCTTCTCGGACGTCGCACACCTTCAGCGCGAGGGCGCTGACGTCACCGTGCACCCCGGGAGCCCCGATGTCGAACCGGAGTGAGCAGGTCACCGCGGCGGTCCTGCGGGCGTGGGGCCTGCCCGACCCGGGAGACTCCAAGAAGACGCGCGGGGAGGTCATGATCTTCGCCGGATCCCGCAGTGCACCCGGCGCGGCGCTGCTCGCGGGTGAAGCCGCGCTGCGCGTGGGCGCCGGGCGGGTCGGTCTCGCCGTGCCGCCCTCCATCGACGTGCACATCGGTGTCGCCCTCCCGGAGGCGGGCGTGTTCGCCCTGCCCGAGGACGCCTCCGGCCCGCTGCCCGGGCGCCTGCGTGAGCACGTCGCCTCGGCGGACGCGGTGCTGGTCGGCCCGGGGTTCGACGATCCAGACCAAACGCGGGCCACGCTTCTCGCCGTCGCCGGCGCGCAACCGAGCCTGCTCGTCGTGGATGCCTTCGCGACCGGCGTGCTTCCCGACGTCGACCGGACGGCACTGCCCGACCGGCTGATCGTCAACGCCAACAAGGAGGAGGCCGGCATCCTGCTCGGCCGCGCGCTCGCAGACGACGCGCCCGCGGACCTGCTCGAGATCGCACGCCGCTTCGACGCCGTCATCAGCTGCTACGGTCTGACGGCGCATCCCGATGGCAGGACGTGGCGCAGCGATGAGGGCGGGCCCGGGCTCGGGACGTCGGGCAGCGGCGACGTGCGAGCGGGCGCCATCACAGGCTTCGCGGGTCGCGGCGTCGACGCCGCCCAGGCGGCGGTCTGGGGATCGTGGGTCCACGCCCGGGCGGGGAGCCGGCTCACCGAGCGCTCCGGCTTGGGCTTCCTCGCGCGGGAGCTGGCGGGTGAGCTGACGCCCACGCTGCACGAAGTGCTGGGATCGGCTTCCTGAGCCCGGGGCTCACGAGGTCGTCGTATCGACCTCTGAGGTCGCTGCGCCGGGGGCATCCATCGCGCGCAGCGCCGCCGCCACGACGTCCGCGCACGAACCTCCCTGCTCGTGGGCGGATCGCTGCCGCCGTGCCCCGTTGCCGCGATGGAGGATCTCGCCGAACGCGGCCACCACCGCCGTCCGTTCGGCAGGATCGGCGAAGCCGGCGTCGATGTGGGCCAGCAGCGCGCTGACCGCCTCGGAGGCCGGGCAGGGGTGGCCTGTGAGCGGGTGCACGAGGTCCTCGTCCAGGCCGGACCGGCTCGCACGCCAGGACGCGAGCCGCAGGAGCCCGGTGGGCACGGGATCGATCTCTTCGCCTGCCGCCCACGCCGCGGCCGACACCGTCACGAGGGAGCGCACCGCGACGGCCAGTGCCGCAGCATCCTCCGGATCCAGGCACACGTCCGCGATACGCACTTCGACCGTCGGCGCGTGATCCGACAGCCGGGCGTCGAAGTAGACCATTCCCGGATCCAGCAGCACGTTCGCATCGAGGAGGCGCCGGATGCCGTCGCGATATGCCGCGGCGGACCCGAACGGGTCGTACGGGCCGGCCGTCGGCCAGCGGCCCCACGCCTGGTAACGGTAGCTGGCGAAGCCGGTGTCGCGGCCCTGCCAGAACGGAGAGTTCGCGCTGAGCGCAAGGAGCACAGGCAGCCAGG
Source organism: Microbacterium timonense (assembly GCF_900292075.1). Taxonomy (GTDB): domain Bacteria; phylum Actinomycetota; class Actinomycetes; order Actinomycetales; family Microbacteriaceae; genus Microbacterium; species Microbacterium timonense. The sequence goes on along the minus strand of NZ_OLMV01000005.1, from coordinate 173,243 downwards.
GGCGAATGCGGTCGAGGACTCCGACGCCCTCCTCGGCGCCGTCCACGGCCACGTGGACATGGAAGCCGCAGGTCAGCTGCTCATCCATGGTGAGCCCGAAGTGCCGCTGCATCTGGTCGTAGCGGGGTGTCGACACCAGGTGCGGGGTACACGGAACGGGTGCCGTCGCCAACGGCACCGCCCGTGCGCCGACGGACCGCGCGGCCGCGTCGGCGGCACCGCGGCCGGCGACGATCGAGGCCCGCAGCCCGTCCAGCGTCGAAAGCGGTGGACCCACCACTTCGATCTGCTCCCGTTTGACCTCCAGTTCGAGGCCGGGGGCGACCGCGGCCGCGCGGCCCATCAGCGCCTGTGCGACCGGGGTCGGCACGAGCGTCTGCGCGTCCACCAGCAGCAGTTCCTCCTCCACTCCGACGGTGCGCACCGGCCGCCCGGGCTGGGCCGGCACCACGCCGCGCTCCGGCGCTGCGAGAGGAATCGTCATGAGAGCGCCTCCTTCGGCAGGTCACCCAGTCCGGTCCACAGGTGCGCGATCGACGCGGCTCCGCCGAGCAGCATGCGCAGGCTGACGCTCTCGTCGCTGGAATGCCAGTGGTCCTCCGGGAGCCCCGTGCCCAGGAAGAGGACGGGGGCATCGAGGACCCTGCTGAGGAGGTCGGCTGGTCCCCCACCCGCGTTTCCGACGCGACCGATGTCGGCGCGCCCGAACCCGGCCGCGATCGCCCTTGTCATCGCGTCCAACGCCGGACCGCGTGGCGTGATGTAGGGGTCCTGCCCGATCTCGACGTCCACCTGCAACGAGTACTCGACGCTGTCCGGGATCGCCCGGGCGACGAAGTCGCGCAGCTGGTCGGCGACGACCTCCACACGCTGGTTCGGAACTGTCCGGATGTTGAGCGTCGCCTTCGCCACGGACGGGATGACCGCCCGCGGGATCCCCTCGGGGTCACCGGCGAGGAGGGTCAGCACCTCCAGCGACGGGCGCACCCACAGCCGTTCCTTGGGATCGTATCCGCTCTCGCCGGTGATGCTGCGGGTCTCGGTTCGGGTGGTCCACGACTCCTCGTCGAACGCGACCGCGTCGAGCTCCTCGGCACGTTCGTCGTCGACGGGTTCCACATCGTCGTAGAACCCGGGCAGCGTGATCCGTCCGCCCGAATCGCGCAGCGCGCTCAGCAGGTCGGCGAGCACATGCGCGGGGTTGGGCGCGACCCCCGACACGATGCCGCTGTGGACGTCACGTGCCGGTCCCTCGATCGAGAGGGAGGCGGTCACGATGCCCCGCATCGACGTCACCACCGCGGGGTCGTCGGTGGTCCATTGCACGGTGTCGGAGAACACGATCACATCGCACGCGAACTGCTCGCGGCGCTCCTCCAGCAGGTCCTTGAGGTGCGGCGAGCCCGTCTCCTCCTCCCCCTCGACGAGAAGCTTGAGGTTCACCGCCGGGCGATCCCGCCCGGCGGCAGCCAGGTGTGCGCGCAGGCCCCACAGGTGGGCCAGCACCTGACCCTTCGCGTCCGACGCGCCGCGCCCGTACACCCGGCCATCGCGGAGCACCGGCTCGAAGGGCGGCGTCGCCCGCCACTCCTCCGGCTTGGCGTGGCGGACGTCGTGATGGCTGTACACGAGCACGGTCGGCAGCCCCGGGTCCACCAGCCACTCCCCGTAGACGGCGGCGGCGTCGCCGGTCTGGTAGACGGTGGCTTTCAGCCCGGCATCCCGCATGTCCTGAGCCAGCCAGCGGGCCGAGCGCAGCACGTCCGAGGTCCGCTCGGGGTCGCCGGCGACGGAGGGGATGCGCACCCACTCGCACAGCCCCTCGACGATGCGGCGGGTGGATTCCTCGAGGAACGAGGTGACCGCATCGGCGTCGAGAGGGTCGCGCGCCTCACCGCGGACCGCGGCTCCCCCCGCGCCACCCTTCGCGGACGTCATGACATCCCGCCTGGCACATCGAGCCTCCGGCACATCGAGTCCCCCTCGCCGAAGCACCGCGCGGCGCCTCTCATGTGCCTCTCACACTGGGCCCGATCAGGCTGAGACGCTGGGGGATTGACGCAGGCAGCCGCGCCCGGTTATGGTCCCCGCCGCGCCGGGAGCGCGCCCGCACTCAGAACCCGAGCCGCTCCAGGAAGTCGTTGCGGAACACACCCCGCGGGTCCAGCCGGTCGCGGAGTGCCGCGAAGTCGCTCCAGCGCGGGTAGAGGCGCGGCATCCGGTCGGCCGCCCCGTCGAGCACGAAGAGCTTGCCCCAGTGCGGTCGCGCGCCGTACGGCTCGAGCGCGGCTTCGATGACGGGCAGCAGCGCCTCGACTTCGGGCTGGTCCGGTTTCCACGTGAAGTGGATGCCGACCACGTCGGTGTCGTACGCCGGCGACAGCCAGAGCCCGTCGCGGGCGACGGTGCGCAGCTCGCACACCTGCAGGAGTGGAGCCACCCGCGGCGCGAGGGCGCGGATCTGCTGGATTGCGGCGACCGCGTTCGGCCGGGGCACCAAGTACTCAGATTGCAGCTCGTCGCCGTTGGAGGGTGTGAACTCGAGCTTGAAGTGCGGCAGCCGGGCATACCAGGGGCCCGGTCGGCCGAGCTGATCGGTGCAGCTCTCGGCCGACACGTCCGGAAGCGGATGCCTCTTCGCCGTGGCGGGCGCGGCCCCGAGGACGTCGTCCGGCGCGTCGCCGGCAGCATCGGCGCGGCGCTTCACCCACAGCTGGTCGACGATGCCGGGATCGCGCCACGTGTGGAACATCGAGACGCTGTAGCCGAGCCCCGTGACCGCGTCCAGGTCGGCCAGCACCTCGTCCAGCGGGAGCCGTTCGTACACGGTCTGGGCGACCTCGAACGTCGGCACGATGTCGAGTTCGACCGCCGTGACGACCCCCAGCGCACCGAGCGAGACCACCGCACCGTCGAAGTCCGCGTCTCCGCGCCGCAGCGTCTGAAGTTCCCCGTCGGCGGTCACGAGCTCGAGGCCGGCGACCGCGGAGGCGAGCGAGCCCACCGCATCACCCGAGCCATGGGTGCCGGTCGCCACGGCGCCGGCGAGCGAGATGTGCGGCAACGAGGCGAGATTGGCCAGCGCCCACCCCTCCCGGTCGAGCACAGGCGCGAGGCCCCCGTAGCGGAGCCCGCCTGACGCGCGCACGACGCGGCGCGCGCTGTCGATCTCGACCGTGGCCGGCAGCGTGCCGGACAGGATGTGCACACCGTCGGTGTCGGCGATGGTGTTGAAGCAGTGGCGGCTGCCGAGGACCTTGGCCCGCGAGGCCGAGCGGACAGCGTCGATCAGCTCCTCCGTCGACGTCGGCGCCACGACGCGCGCGGCGCGGTACTCGAGGTTGGAGGCCCAGTTGCGGTGCACGTCGGCGGTGGGTGCGGTGGAGGTCATGACTGCGATTCTGCCGCGGGTTCGTCGAACGGCGACGGACCGAGCTCGTCCAGGAGGGCCTTCATCTTCGCGTACGCGCGGTTGCGGTACGCGACCAGCTCCGGAATGCGGGCCGGGTCGATCGCGCGGAACCCCCCGCCCGTCTTGGTGCCGAGCTCACCGCGAGCGATCCGCTCGCTGAGGATCGCGGGCGTCGCGAAGCGCTCGGGGAAGTCCTCCTGCAGCGACGCGTAGCAGAAGGCGTACACGTCCAGGCCCGCCATGTCGGCGATCGCGAACGGCCCGAAGAACGGCAGGCGGAAGCCGAACGTCGAGCGCACGATCGCGTCGATGTCCTCGGTGGTGGCGACGCCCTCGTCCACGAGCTGGGTTGCTTCGTGGAACAGGGCGTACTGCAGGCGGTTCAGCACGAACCCCGTCGCGTCCTTCACCCGGGCGCCGACCTTCCCGCTGCCCTCGATGAGCTGTTCCACGGCGGTGATCGTCGCCTCCGAGGTCAGCGGGTGGGGGATGATCTCCACTCCCGGCACGAACGGTGCCGGATTGGAGAAATGCACGCCCAGGAAGCGCTCGGGGTGCGAGACCGCCTCGGCGAGCCTCGTGATCGAGATCGTGGACGTGTTGCTGCCGATGATCCCGCTCGGGTTGGCGTCGGAGATGCGGCGCAGCGTCGCGTGCTTGACTTCGATCCGCTCGGGCACGGCCTCCTCGACGAACTCGGCGCCGGTGACCGCCTCTTCGATGCTCGCGGCCGCGGTGATGTTCGCCGCGATCGTTGCCGAGGCGCCCGCGGGGAAGAGCCCCTGTTCCTCGAACTGCTGCGTCTCCAGGCGGATCCGCTCCAGATTCGCCTCGGCGATCTCAGCGGTCGCATCGGAGATGACGACGGGGTGACCGGCCAGGGCGAAGACCTGGGCCATGCCACCGCCCATGTAGCCGCTGCCGACGACGGCGATACGGGTCATGAGCACGCCTCCGTGTCATCTTCGCGAGCGGTGGCCGCGTTGTCGTACTGCTCGATCGCCGCCACCTTCGCAGCGGAGGCGGAGCTGGGATCGAATCGGTAGTCCAGCCACTCCGACACCAGGCGCTTGGCCAGCTCGAGGCCGATCACGCGCTGTCCCATGGTGAGCACCTGGGCGTTGTTGCTCAGCACGGAGCGCTCGACGGAGTAGCTGTCGTGCGCGGTCACGGCCCGGATGCCGGGCACCTTGTTCGCCGAGATCGCGACGCCGAGCCCGGTGCCGCACACGAGCAGCGCACGGTCCGCCTCGCCGCCCGCGACGCGGCGCGCTGCTTCGACGGCGACGTGCGGGTAGTCCGTGTGCTCGTCACCCGATACGCCGACGTCGAACACCTCGGCGACACGAGGGTCGGCCTCGAGCAGCGCCTTCAGCGCCGTCTTGTACTCGTAGCCGGCATCGTCGCTTCCGACGACGATGCGCAGGGGGTCGGTCATCGCTCTTCCTTCCGTGCGGTCTTCGCGATCGAGGTCGCGATCAGAGCCAGCGAGGTGGCGCCGGCATCCGGGTGTCCGAGACTCTTCTCGGCGAGTGGACGCGCCCGGCCGAGGGCCGGGCGGAGCTGGGATGTCGCGGCCGCCGCGGCGGTCGCGGCCTCGGCCGCGGCCGTGAGGGCGTCGGTGAGCGCGGCGCCGGAGGCCAGGCGGGCCTCGAGCTCGCGGACGAAGGGCTCGAGCGCGTCCACCATGGTCTTGTCGCCCACCCCCGCCCCGCCCCGCGCGGTCACGGCCTCGAGCGCTGCCCGGGCGGCGGCGACCGTCGTCACGCGCGGGTCCGCATCGTCCTGGTCGAGCGACCGGCCGATGGCGCGGAGCATCGTGCCCCACAGCGCCCCGGAGGTGCCGCCGGCCTTCTCGCTCCACGCATCCCCCGCCGTCGCCAGCATGGCCGCGAGCCCCGCGTCGGGGTCGGCGGCGGAGCGCGCGGCGTCGATGCCGGTGCGCATGCCCACGCCGTGGTCGCCGTCGCCGGCGATCGCGTCGATGCGCCCGAGCTCGGCTTCGTTCTCGTGCATCGTGGCACGCGCGGCGTCGAGGAAGGGCAGCGCGACCGCCGCCGCGTGCCGGGACCGGTCCGACGCCGCGGGGGTCTCGAGCGCCGTCTGCGCCGCGGCATCCTGCTCCTGCACGTCGCCGGGGGCGGCGACCTGCAGCGCGCCCTTCCGGTAGGCCGGTGTATAGGCGGGGGCGCTCCACAGCGGCTCGAGCTCGTCGTCCAGCCACACCAGCGTCAGTGAGAGGCCTGCCATGTCGAGGCTGGTGACGAGCTCGCCCACTTCCGGCTCCACCACCGTGAGGCCCGCAGCGCCGAGAAGCTCCGCGACGTCGCGGTAGAGGACGAACAGCTCCTCGTACTTCACCGTGCCGAGTCCGTTCACCAGCACCGCCACGCGGGTGCCACGGTCCTCCGGCACGTCGTCCAGGAGCGCGTCGACGAGCGTCCGCGCGAGCTTCGCTGAGCCGGCCCTCGGCACGTCGCGGATGCCGGGTTCCCCGTGGATCCCCAACCCGATGGACATCATCCCCTCCGGCACCGTGAACAGCGGCTCGTCGGCGCCAGGGAACGTGCAGCCGCCGAAGGCCACGCCGAGGGTGCGGGTGCGATGGTTGGCCAGCCGCGCCAGGCGCTCGACCTCGTCGATCGTGTCGCCGCGCTCGGCGGCGGCGCCGGCGATCTTGAAGACGACGAAATCGCCCGCGATGCCTCGCCTCTTGTCGAGCTCGTCAGGGGGTGCGCTGGCGATGTCGTCCGTGCACAGCACCGTGCGGACGTCGATCCCCTCCTCGCGCAGACGCTCCTGCGCCTCGCCGAAGTGCAGCACGTCGCCGGCATAGTTGCCGTAGCTGAAGAGCACGCCGCCGCCGCGGTGGGCGGCCTTCGCGACGCGGTACGCCTGTCCGGCCGAGGGCGACGTGAAGATGTTGCCGCATACCGCGCCGGCCGCCATCCCCGCACCGACGACCCCCGCGAAGGCGGGGTAGTGGCCGGAGCCGCCGCCGACGACGAGCGCCACCGTGCCGGGCGCAGCCGGCGCCGAACGCACCACTCCACCGTCGACCGCCCTCACCAGGTCTGCGTGCGCCGCCACGAATCCGGCGAGCGCCTCGCGAACGAACTGCGACGGGTCGTTGGCGATGCGCGTCATGAGCGCCCTCCTCGAACGCTCTGAGGCTGTCGGACCCTGCTCGTGCCCAGTGCGTACCCTTCTCGCTTGGGCAGCACGTGGCGGCGGAGGTAATCCCGGTTGTCAGCGCACACGCTCAGGCCGTCGCCGCCGTAGTTCTCGACGCAGATGACGCCTTGGAAGCCCTGCTCGATCGCGTACCGGAACGCGCGGCGGTAGTCGATCAGCCCGTACTGCATGGGCGCGGGCACCGCGAAGTACTCGCCCCGAGCCGAGTCCTCGTCGCGCGCGTAGTTCTTCACGTGCCAGAAGTTCGCGTACGGCAGCGTCTTCTCGACCAGCTCCCACCACGGCTCGATGGGCCGGTGCAGACGGATCAGGTTCCCGATGTCGGGGTTGAGCCCGACGTTGTCCAGGCCGATGTCGTTCACGAGGCGCACCGCCGAGTCGGCGGTGCCGAGGAACGTGTCCTCGTACATCTCCAGGGAGACGAGGATGCCGAGCTCAGCCGCATGCCGTCCCAGCTCCTGCAACCGGCTCACCGCGAGCGCCCAGTCCGCAGGATCGTCGCGGTGGCCTTCCGCCGTCCAGAACCACAGCTCCTTCTGCTGCTGCGCGGTGAGGGCCTGGTGAAGGCCGAACGACACCGTCTCGATCCCCAGCGCGGCCGCTGCTTCGAGCGTGCGGTGACTGTACGCGAGGTTCTCTTCGCCGTCGGCGTGGTCGATGACGCTGCGGCGGATGGCCGAGATCGAGGTGGGGACGACGCCCGCCTCGGCGGCGACGTCGGCGAACGCCCGCAATCGCTGCGCGTTCAGATCGCCCACCCGCAGCCACGAGTCGGTGACGTCGACCCTGTCGAAGCCGGCATCCGCGATCTCGGTCAGGGTGCCGATCCACTCCTCCGGGCCCGCGTCGGTGACGCTGCGGCCATCGGACGTGCGCCCGGGGAAGGGCAGCGCGGCGGCCGCGATCGGCCAGTTCTGCGCGGTGAGACCGCTCACGCGGCATCCTCCTCGTGCTCGATGCGGACCCCCGTGACGAGCACCGGGTCGTCGACGACGCGCACCTGGCCTGTGATCGTCAGCTCGGCGGGCGCGGTGACGCCGGTCAGCGACAGCCCGGCGCTGAGGATCACCACGCCGGGTTCCACGATGCGGCGGCGCTCGAGCCCGGTGAAGGAGAAGCGGTCGGCGTGCAGCGAGAACGAGACCGACGCGGCCGCCCCGGCCTCCAGCGCCACGCGGGCGTACCCGACGAGCTGCTGCACGGGCCGTGTCACCTGCGCCACCGGGTCGGAGCTGTAGAGCTGGACGACGGTGGCGCCCGCGCGATCTCCCGTGTTCGTCACGGTCACTGTTGCGACGACCGTCCCGTCCGCCGGCATCTCGGCGCGGTCGAGCACGACATCACCGAGGTCGAACGTCGTGTACGACAGGCCGTGTCCGAACGAGAACGCCGGCGCGATCGACAGGTTGCTGATGCGGTCGCCGTCCTGTCCGAGCGGCGGGGCGAGGTAGGTGTGCGGGAGCGCGCCGCCGGTCCGCGGGATCTGCACCGGCAGATGCCCGCTCGGATTCACGGCGCCCGTGAGGACCCCCGCGAGCGCACCGGCGCCTTCGACGCCCGGCATGAACGACTGCACGATCGCGGCGGCGCGGTCGGTGTACGCGCCGAGCGCGTACGGGCGACCCGAGAGCACCACGAGCACGACGGGGGTCCCGGTGGCCAGCAGCGACTCGACGAGGCGCCCCTGCTCCCCGGGAAGGTCGAGGTTCGGGGCGTCCGACCCTTCGCCCGAGGTGCCCTTGCCGAACATCCCTGCCCGGTCTCCGACGACGGCGATGACCACGTCGCTGGACGCAGCCGCCGCCACGGCGCGCGCGATCTCGCCCTCGTCGGCGGAACCGGTCAACGGGCAGCCACGCTCGACTCGCACGTCGGCGCCGGCCATGGCCGCACGCAGCGCATCGGGGAGCGAGACGGCCTCGATGCCCAGCCCCATCTCGGGATGCCGCGGCATCACGTGGATCGGGTAGGAGTATGCGCCCATCATCGCGCCGGGGTCGTCGGCGCACGGACCGATCACCGCGACGCGGCGCGTCTCGGCCGTCAGCGGCAGCGTGTCGTGGCGATTGTCCAGCAGGACGATGGACTGCTCGGCGAGGCGCCGGGCGATGTCGCGGTTGCGCTCGCCGTCGAGGTCCACGTCGGCGGGCTCCGCCGGCGACCAGCCGTCGTCGAGCAGACCCAGCTCGATCTTCTGCCGCAGCACGCGGCGGGTGGCCGTGTCGACGTCGGCCAGGGTGCGCGCCGGGTCCGGATCGTCGACATCCACCACGCGATAGGCGGCGATGTCGGGAAGCTCCACGTCGATCCCCGCGTGCAGTGCCAGCCGGCCAGCCTCGGGCATGGTGGCGGCCACGCCGTGCTTGGACTTCAGGAACGCCACCGCCCAGTAGTCCGAGACGACCGTGCCGTCGAAGCCCCACTCGCCGCGCAGGAGCTCGGTGAGCAGCCAGCGATCGGCGGCCGCCGGCACCCGGTCCAGTTCGGTGTACGAGTTCATGACGCTCGCGGCGCGACCGACCCGCACGGCCATCTCGAACGGTGGGAGCACCAGATCGCGCAGCTCCCGCTCACCCATCGAGACCGGAGCGTGATTGCGGCCGCCGCGCGAGGTGGCGTGACCGGCGAAGTGCTTCAGCGTGGCGAGGATGCCGGCATCCTGAAGCCCCTGCACATACGCGGTGGCGAGCGTCCCGACGACGTACGGGTCCTCGCCGAGCGTCTCCTCCACGCGACCCCAGCGGTAGTCGGTGACGACGTCGAGCACCGGAGACAGGCCTTGATGCACCCCGACCGCTGCCATGTCGGCGCCGATCGCGTGCGCCATCTCCCGCACGAGTTCGGGGTCGAAGGTGGCCGCCCAGGCCATCGACGCCGGGTAGACCGTGGCGCCGAGGGTCGTGAACCCGGTCAGGCACTCCTCGTGGACGATCGCGGGGATCCCCAGGCGTGTCGCGTCGATGAGGTGCCGCTGCGACCGCTGCACCTGCTCCATGCCCTGGCGCGGACTCACCGGCGTGGTGCCGAAGACGCGCGTCAGCTGACCGATGCCCTCCGCGACCGCCTCCTCGAAGGGCGGACGCCCCTGCGAGAGCACGTCCTGCATGGGCGCGATGATCTGCGTGGAGTCCCGTTTGTCCGCCCAGTAGCTGCCCAGCTGCGCGAGCTTCTCGGCGTGCGTCATCTCGGCGAGCAGCGCATCGACGCGTGCATCGATGCTCGCGGTAGGGTCAGCCCAGCGCGGTGAAGTCACGACGTCCGTCGGCTGTGTCATCCTCGACCTTCCGAATATTTGTTTTTGTAAACAACAATTCTCGAATCACAGATTACCTTCGTTGTAAACGCCGTGCCAACTCGAGGAGGAGCAGATGAAGGCGGAGCTGGTCGCAGCGGATCCGAGCGGGATCTTCCATGGGGAGGGTGCGTTCTGGGACGACACGAGCGGAGCGATCCGATTCGTCGACATGCTGCGCGGCGATGTGCTCACCGCCACCGCCGCGGGACTGGAGCGACGGCATGTGTCCGACGTGACAGCGGTGCTGCGCAGTCGCCGCCGGGGCGGCTTCGTCATCGCGACCGAGCGGGGGTTCGCACTGACCGACGGGGACTTCGGCATCGAGCAGGAGATCCCGGTCTTCACCGACCCGGACGTTCGGATGAATGAGGGCGCCTGCGACGCTGCGGGCCGCTTCTACTGCGGGAGCATGGCGTTCGACTCGCGCGATGGCGGCGGCCGGATGTACCGACTCGACCCCGACCTCTCGGTGCACGTGGTCATGCCGTCGGTCACGGTGCCGAACGGACTCGTCTGGAACGCCACGGGCGACGTGGCACTGCACGCCGACACCGGCGAAGGGGTGATCTGGACGTACGAGTTCGACGCAGGTCGCGGCGAGTTCGGCTCGCGGCATCCGCTGGTCCGCTTCGACGGCGCCGCCGGCCTGCCCGACGGCATGTCGATCGATGAGGAGGGCGGCATCTGGGTGGCGGTGTGGGGCGGCGGCGCCGTGCACCGCTACTCGCCGGCGGGCGCGCTGGATCTCACGGTCGACCTTCCCGTGTCGAACGTCACCTCGTGCGCGTTCGGCGGCAGTGACCGTCGCACGCTGTTCATCACGACCTCTCAGCAGGGGTTGTCCGAGCCGGAGCCGCTGGCGGGATCGCTGTTCGCCGCCGAGGTCGGCGTCGCCGGCGCACCCGTCCACACGTTCGCGGGCTGACTCACATCCAGCCGCCGTCGCGCGTCGTCAGGCTGCAGTGAACACGAGCGCGACGTTCTGACCACCGAAGCCGAACGAGTTGCTCAGCACCGCCGTCTGCGGCGCATCGCGCCGCACCGCGGGCACGTCGAGGTCGATCTCGGGGTCGATGCCGCTGCTGATGTTCCGCGTCGGAGGCACGATGCCGTGCTGCACGCTGAGCGCGGCGAGGATCGCCTCCACCGCGCCTGCGGCTCCGAAGAGGTGACCCATGGCGGCCTTCGGCGCAGTGACGGTCACCCTCCCGAAGACTTCGGCGATCGCGGCGGCCTCTCCCGCATCCCCCACGGAGGTGCCCGTCGCGTGCGCGTTGATGTGCGAGATCAGCGAGGGCTCGACGCCGGCGTTTCGCAGCGCAGCACGCATGGCCGCGATCTGGCCGGCACCGTCGGGAGCCGGTGCGGTCATGTGGTGCGCGTCCGAGGCGATGCCCGCGCCCGCCAGCACTGCCCGCACGCGTGCGTCGCGCGCCTGCGCGTGTGTCGCGCTCTCGAGCACCACGACGCCGGCGCCCTCGCCGAGCACGAACCCGCTGCGGTCGGCGGCGAACGGACGTGACGCGTCGGCGGGGTCCCCGTCAAAGCGGGACAGCGCGCGAGCCTGCCCGAATCCCGCCACCGTGATGGGGGTGATCGCCGCCTCCGTGCCGCCCGCGATCACCACGTCGGCCTCGCCCGCTCTGATCAGTCGTGCCCCGAGCGCGAGCGCTTCGGCGCCCGACGAGCACGCCGATACCGGCGTGTAGACCCCGCCGCGCGCGTTGTAGGCGATGCTCACCGCAGCCGCGGCGGCGTTGGGCATCAGCATCGGGACGGTGCGGGGTGACACGCGACGCGCGCCGGCGGACGCGAGCGCCTCGTGCTCCTTCAGCAGCGTCTGCACGCCGCCGATGCCGGTGCCGATCACCGAGACGAGTCGCTCCGGGTCCACCTCCGGCGATCCGGCGTCCGCCCACGCCTCGGCGGCCGCCACCAGGGCGGCCTGCTGTGACCGGTCCAGCCGACGCGCTTGCGCAGGCGCGAGCAGGGTTACCGGGTCCACAGCCATCGTGCCCGCCGCCGTGGGGGCGAGGTCCGCGCGTCGGGACGTACCCAGAACATCACCGCGGATGCCGGATGCGCCGTCGAGGAGCGCCTCCCACGTGGTGGCTGCATTCCCTCCCAGCGGCGTGATGGCACCCAGCCCGGTCACCACCACATCGTCGCGCGCTCCACTCATCACGGGCCTCCTTGTATGTCATACAACACCGGCAAGAGTCATTTGTATCACATACAATTCGAGGATGGATGCCGCTCCCGCCTCGGACCCGCCCACGTCCGCGCGCATCCCCACCCGGCAGCGGATCCTCGAGTCCACCGCCCGGCTCACCGTGGAAAAAGGCGGCGGCGAGGTCAGCGTGGCGGAGATCGCCCGCAGCGCCGACGTCTTTCCCAACCAGATCACCTACCACTTCGGGTCCAAGGACTCGCTGCTCGTGCAGGCCGCATTCCTCGCACTGCTCCACGACGCGGAGCGCATCGAGCGCGTCGGTCGTCAGGCCGCCGATGCGGCCGCCTTCCGCAAGGGGATCGCCCGCGTGGTGCTGGCACTGCCGTCCCTCCCAGCTGTCGCTCGAGCGCTGGCCGCGGGCATCGCCCAGCCACCACTCGCCCCCGTCATCGACCGTCGGGTCCAACTGCTGTTCGTGCAGTCAGAGCGATATCTGCGCCGACTCCGCCTCGAGCGCGGGTGGGTGACCGAGCGCGACCCGGGCGTGGAAGCACGGACCTTCTGGAGCGCGGCGCTCGGAGCGACCCTGCTGTCGCGGGCCGGAGTCAGCGGATCGCCGGCAGATCTGGACCTTGCCGGGACCTTGACGATCCGCGAACCGGAATCCCGCGTCGATCGCGCCGGTCAACGAGCCTCCTGACGGGCCCCCTCCCGCGGCCACATCGTCTCGGGCCGGATGGGGTCGCCGCACTCCGCGCACGTCACCGACGGGGTCAGCGTTGCTCCGCAGCTGTGCTCGAAGACGACGGGTGGACCGTCTGGACCGGGCAGATGCTCGTCTCCCCACGAACGCAGGACCACGAGCACGGGCAGCAGGCTCCAGCCCAGATCCGTGAGGCGGTACTCGTGGCGGGCAGGGCGCTGCTGGTACTCGATCCGCGCGACGAGGCCATTCGCCTCGAGTTTGCGCAGGCGGGCCGTCAAGATATCGCGGGGGGCGCCGGTGTAGCGGCGGATCTCCTCGAAGCGGCGATTGCCGAACATGATCTCGCGGATCGCGAGGAGCGTCCACCTCTCCCCCACGACCTCCAGGGTGCGCGCGATCGAGCACTCTCTCACGTCGGTCACATCGGGCATGAGTCCGATCATAACGCCGAGTTGGATTTTCCAACTGACTGTTCTACGGTGACGATATCGGGCCGCGCACGGGCCCGCGGACGAGAGGATCGGAAGATGCCCGGGATTCGGGATGCTGTCGTGCTGGTGACTGGCGCCAACGGCGGCCTGGGAAGACACTTCGTCGAGCAGGCGCTCGCCCGCGGCGCCGCGAAGGTGTACGCCGCCGCGAGGACCCCGCGGGAATGGCAGGATGCGCGAGTCGTCCCGCTGCAGCTCGATGTGACGGATGCCGCATCGGTCCGGCGAGCGGCCGAGCTCGCGCCCGACGTGAACGTCCTCATCAACAACGCCGGCGCGAGCAACGGGTCGAGCCTGCTCGCAGACGACCTGACGGCCGCTCGGGACCTGTTCGAGACCAACTTCTGGGGCGCGCTGTCGGTGGCCAACGCGTTCCTGCCGACGTTGCGCGAGCACCGGGGCACGATCCTCAACGTGCTCTCGGTGCTCAGCTGGCTCGCCATCGGCGACGCGTACAGCGCGACGAAGTCCGCGCTGTGGTCGGCGACGAACACGCAGCGGATCGCCCTCGCACCGCAGGGGATCCATGTCGCAGCGCTGCACCTGGGCTATGCCGACACCCCCATGACGCGTGACGTCACCGCGGAGAAGCTGGACCCCGCCGACGTCGTCGCTGCCGCGTACGACGGCATCGAGGCGGACCAGTACGAGATCCTCGCCGACGACCTCAGCCGCCGCGTGCGCAACGGACTGGCCGGCCCGCTTGACGAGCTCTATCCCGCGCTCGCGCGTACCGCCTCGTGACCCGCGAGCGCACGTACACCTGGGCGGACCCGCGGGAGGTCGCGATGTCGGCCGCGCGGGTGAGCGGCATCGAGTTCCTCAGCCTCGTGGGCCGCGGCGAGCTGCCACTTCCGCCCGCGCTCGAGACGCTGGGCATCAACCCACTCCAGGTGGGCGCAGGGTGGATCGAGTTCGAGCTGATGCCGCAGGAATGGCACTACAACCCGCTGGGCAGCGTGCACGGGGGCGTCCTGTCCACTCTCGCCGACACCGCGCTGGGGTGCGCTGTGCACTCGATGCTCCCCGCCGGGACCCGGTATACGTCGCTCGATCTCACGATCAAGTTCACCCGCGCAGCCACCGTCGACAGCGGGCCGCTGAGGTGCCGGGGCGAGCTCGTCTCGATCGGCCGCCGCACAGCCACCGCCGAGGCGCGCACCACCGATTCCCGCGGCCGGATCATCGCTCACGCGACCACGACCTGCCTCCTCATCAGCGACGAGAGCTGACGCGGAGGGCAGGCGGGGACCGGTATAGGTCAGGACGGCGCGCGTCAGCGGACGCACCGCGGGTCGCCAGAACGCTTCGGGGAGCCTCGCCGCCCGTGGGAAGCACTGAGGGCAGCAGGCGACCGCCCGGCTGCCCGTGTGTACAACGTTAGAAATTCTTCTTGACCTCCGCCAGTCCGAGCCACCACGATGGGCCTGAACGGAAATTACGACGTTGTAAACCGGGTATGCGGAGCTTCGTCGCCGCTCCACCGGAGGCGTGATCCTCCGGTGTCAACGCTCCCGCACGACGCCGTGCGGCTGCACACGAGAGGAACTCGAAGGTGAAGTGGACAGATCAAGGGTGGCGCACCGAGAAGCGCTCCCGCCGTGTTTTGGTGGCCTTCGCCGCTGCGACCGCGTTGGGGGTTTCCACCCTCCTCGCGGCACAGCCGGCCGCAGCCGCTGAAGACCCCTGGGTGGCCGAGGTCGACAACGTCGTCCCCGACGTCTACCGGTTCACGGTTCCGAACTCGGCCATCCAGCCGGCGACCGGGATCACCGGCACGGTCGTGGCGGTCGAGGGGAACTTCGCGCCGGGCAAGACATGGACGACCCTCAACATGGGCGCCAGCGGAGGCAACTGGACCTCGACCATCGGCCCGCTCGAGCCGGGTCTGTACTACTACCAGTACTCGGCGCGCCCGGCCTGGAACCAGGATGCGATCGCGTTCCGCAACCCCGCCAGCCCGCAGGAGGTGACCTCGAAGCCGACGTGGAACACGCTGTTCGTCGACGGTCCGGGCGCCGAATGGCTGGCGGACGTCCCCAACGGAGGGGCGCTGCAGGACCTCACGTACCGCAGCAAGGTCACCGAGGCCGACCGGTCGGCGTTGGTGTGGACGCCCCCGGGCTATGACGAGAACCGCGCCGAGCCGTACCCCGTGCTCTACCTCCTGCAGGACGAGGGCCAGAGCTATCGCGAGTGGGTCGAGCTCGGGCGGCTGAAGCAGATCCTCGACAACCTGACGGTCGACGGGGATGCCGAGCCGATGGTCGTGGTCATGGCCGACGGCGAGTCGGCCGACATCCGCGGCGAGGTGGTCAAGAGCCTCGTTCCCACGGCGGAGAAGGCGTTCAACATCTCGCGGGATGCCGAGGATCACGCGATCGCAGGCATCGGGCGAGGGGCCTCGCAGGCGTTGAGCATTCTGGCCAAATCCACGAAGGAGTTCTCGAACGTCGGCTCCTTCTCGGGCGGCTTCGATGAGAAGGTCAGCAAGGGCAAGGCCAAGCAGATCAACGCCGAGACGGACATGATCCGGCTCTACGTCGGCAACGTCACCGACCCGAACTACAACTCGACGGTCGATCTTGCCGGCAAGCTCAGCGCCGCCGGCATCGAATTCCAGTCCGACGGCTCCGACCCCGAGACCGGCGGCACGTGGGACACGTGGCAGAAGAACCTCCACGACTTCGCGCAGCGCGTGTTCCAGGACTCGGGCGACACCGGACCGAGTGAAGGCCACCTTCCGCTCGAGCCGCACTCGCTCCCCGCCGCCGGCACCACGCCGACGCCGTGGATCGACGAGAACGGCGTCGTGACCTTCGAGACCGGCACGGAGTTCGCGGGTGCCAACAACGTCACGGTGTGGGGCAACTTCGGCCCTGCGGGCAGCTGGCCGCGCACCCCGATGACCAAGCAGGAAGACGGACGCTGGCGTCTGACGATGCCGGTCGAAGCGGGTTCGTACTACTACAAGTTCGTCGTCGAGGGCGCGGACCGGAAGGACACCACCAACCCGACGAGCGTGCTCTCCGAGCCGAACTGGAGCACCTTCCAGGTGCCCGGCGACGAGACGCTCCGTGGGGAGTACACGACCCCCGTCGCCCCCGAGGCCCGCGGCAACGTCGAGGTCATGAACTACACGAGCAGTGCGAGCGGCAACCCCACTCGCTCCGCGTACGTGTGGACGCCCCCGGGCTACGACCCCGACCGCGCTGAGGCCTACCCGGTCTTCTACCTCCAGCACGGCGGCGGGCAGACGTGGACGGACTGGATCGAGGTCGGCTTCGCCGCCCAGATCCTCGACAACCACTACGCCAAGGGCGACATCGTCCCGATGGTGGTCGTGATGGCCAACGGCAACGGCGTGAACTTCCCCACCGAGATCACGCAGCGCATCACCGTGGCCGCAGAGGCGCAGTACAACGTCAGCAGCGACCCCGCCGATCGCGCCCTCGCGGGCCTCTCGATGGGGTCGGCCGCGGCATTGAGCACGCTCTACCAGCTGCCCGGCCAGTTCGCCTACATCGGGGCCATGTCGGCGTTCACCAACCCTCCCGCCAACGCGAATGTTGCGGCGATCAACGAGGGCACGAAGCTCCTGCGCATCTACTCGGGTGACATCCAGGACTTCACGTATCCGAACACGCTGAGCCTCATCGACGCGCTCAACACCCGCGGGATCGAGCACGAGTTCGCTCCGATCATCCCCGGACCGCACAGCTGGGACGTCTGGCAGAAGGCACTGATCGACCTCCTGCCCCGCCTGTTCCAGGCCTGATGTCTCTGCCCCGGCTTGGGGCGAGATGACGACCCGCGAGGGCGAGAACCGACTTCTCGTCCTCGCGGGTCATCGGGCTGCGAGGAGCAGCCTCCGTATTTCCCCGATCTCGCCCTGGCTCCCGAACGCCGAGCCGAGTGCGACGACGCGACATCCTGCCGCCAGAAATGCGGATGCAGATTTCGACGTCACCCCTCCGGTGGCTACGAATCGCACCTGCGGGAACGGGCCGTGCATGTGGCGGATCCACTCCGGGCCGAGGCGTTCGGCGGGGAACGCTTTGAGCCAGGTGAATCCGGCGCGCATCGCGGCCTGCACTTCACTCCCCGTCGCGACCCCCGGGATGTGCGGCATGCCGAGAGCGACGCTCGCACGAGCCACGTCGGGGTCGAATCCCGGTGCAACGGTGAACGCTGCACCCGCGTCGCGCACCGCGTCGAGTTGCTCGGGCGACGTGATGGTGCCCGCCCCGACGTCGAATCCCCGCGCTCGTCCCGCGTGGGCCACCGCGCGCAGCACGAAGAGGTCGTCCGGATGCATCACCGGAACCTCCACGGTACGCACGCCGACGTTCCAGGCCGCTTCCGCCAGCGCGAGCGTGCGCTCCAGCCCCTGTCGGCGGAAGATCGCCATCAAGGGCGCATCGGCGAAGGTGGTCTCGAAATAGGTGTCGCTCACGAGCGGTCCTCCGTGTGGATGACGGCGGTGTCGAACGGGCTGCGCAGCACAGCCGCCGCCGCGTGGTGGCCGCCGAGGAGTCGCGCGGGCGGTGGCTCCTCGCGCAGCCACCCGGCGATCCAGCCGGCAGCGAAGGCGTCGCCGGCGCCGACCGGCTCCACGACGTCCACGGGCGGCGTGTCGACACGCCACACCTTCCCCGATGCGAACTCCACCGCCTCGGCAGACCCGTCCTTGATCACGAGATGCGCGACATCGGGGAGGAGTTCCCGCACGTCCTCGGCGGTGGCGGTCCCCCACAGCGTCTCGGCTTCGTCGCGACCGACCATCACGATGTGGGCGGTTCGGGCGAGCGCGAGCAGAGCGGATGCCGCGGCATCCTGCGAGGGCCACAGCGTCGGGCGGTAGTTGACGTCGAAGCTCGTCGCCGCGCCCGTGAGCGCGCCGGCCAGAACCGCCCCGACGAGCTCCCGTGCGGCATCCGACAGCGCCGCAGTGATGCCGCTCACGTGAACGATGCGCGGCGTCTCCACGCCCGCCACGTCGGCGCACGACAGGAAGGATGCTGCCGAACCGGCGCGGTAGTAGTACACGCGGGAGCCGCTCGGCGCGGGCTGCTTGATCATCAACCCCGTCGGTCGCGTGGCATCGACGCGGACGAGCGTGGTGTCGACGCCGCGCCGACGCACGCTGTCGGCGACGAGTCGGCCCAGAGGGTCGTCGCCGACGCGCGACAGCCAGGCGGAGCGGATGCCGAGCGAGGCGGCACCGATCGCGACGTTGCTCTCGGCACCTCCTGCCGAGACGGTGACGGCCGCCCCCTCGGTCAATGCGCCGATGCCGGGTGAGAACAGAGCCATCGTCTCCCCGATGGTGAGGAGCTCCGAACCCCTGGCGTCGGTCGTTCCACTCACACTGGCGCCATCGTGGCCGCGAGCGCACGCTCGACCCCGCGCAGTTGCGCAAGACCTTTCATGCGCCCGATGAGCCCGTAGCCGGGATACGTCCGTCGTGAAAGGTCGTCCAGAAGGAAGTGGCCGTGGTCAGGGCGCATCGGGATGACGGGGGCGTCATGTCCGGTCGCCGCGCGCCGCTGCTCTTCGCTCAGCAGCTCACGGATCACCCCCACCATGTCGGACCCGCCATCGATGTGACCGTCCTCGAAGAAGCTCTTCCCGTCCTGCTCGATCGTGACATTGCGCAGGTGGGCGAAGTAGATGCGATCGGCGAAGCGCCTGGTCATCTCCACGACGTCGTTGGTCGAGACCGATCCATACGACCCCACGCACATCGTGAGGCCGTTCGCCCACGACGGGGCGGCATCCAGCAGCCACTGCGCGTCGTCGGCGTTCGAGACGACACGAGGCAGCCCGAAGAGGGGGCGGGGCGGGTCGTCCGGATGGATCGCGAGACGAACGCCCGACTCCTCCGCGGCGGGGACCACGCCACGGAGGAAGGTGCCGAGGTTCTCGCGCAGGTCCTGGGCCGTGAGGCCGTCGTAGAGCGCGAGGCCGGCGCGAAGCGACTCGAGATCGTACGACTCCTCGGAGCCGGGGAGTCCGAGGAGCACGGTGTTCTGCAGAGCGGTGAGCGTGTCTTCGTCCGCGGCATCGATGAAAGCGCGTGCGCGCGCGATCTCATCGGCCGTGTAGTCGGCCGCCGCGCCCTCGCGCACGAGGATGAACAGGTCGAACGCGGCGTGCGCGATGAAGTCGAACCTCATCGCGAATCCTCCGGTGGGCAGCGACCATCGCTGGTCGGTTCGCGCCCAGTCGATGACGGGCATGAAGTTGTAGCAGACGGTGCGCAGGCCCGCGGCGCCGAGGTTGCGCAGCGTCTGGGCGTAGTTGGCGATGGCCCGCGAACGCTCGGGGCCACCCCACTTGATGTGTTCGTGCACAGGGACCGACTCGACGACCGACCAGCGCAGCCCCGCCGCTTCGATGACAGCCTTGCGATGCTCGATCTCCTCGATGGACCACACCTCTCCGTTGGGGACGTGGTGCAGAGCGGTGACGATTCCCGTCGCATCGGTCTGACGGATCTCACCGAGGGTGATCGGATCGTCCGGACCGAACCAGCGCCATGTATGTTCCATGTTCTTCCTTTCTGCGGCTCGGGGCTGTCGGATCAGCGCTGGCCGCGGGCGGCAGCGCCTGATACGGCACCCGCTACGGCCGACGATGCAGCACGCACGGCTGCCACCGAGCGAGGATGGGCTGCCACGAGGGGCGAGACCACGTGAAGCAGGGCGGTGACGTCATCCGCGGATGCCGCGGCGGAGGCGACCGCTTCACTCGTGGCATCGGACGGCAGCAGGTCTGCGCGCACCGCGGCGATCCACGATGCGAGCGCCCGCGCCGACCCGCGTGGCACAGCACCGTTCCGGACGGTGCGCTCGGCGACCGGTGCGAAGCGGAAGCGCACCTTCGCCGTGGCATCGCCCGCGATCTGGTGGAGCCGGTGCTGGATCCGCGGATTCGCGAACCGCTCCACCAGGTCACGGCGGTAGTCCTGGTGCTCGATCGCGTGTGGAAGGTGCACGACGGCTTCCGCCCAGAAGTCCTCGACGAGGCCGCGGCACACCGGGTCGGATATGGCCGACGCGACCGTCTCGTGTCCGCGTGCGAGACCGGTGAAGGCGAGGATGCTGTGCGCTCCGTTGAGCAGCCACAGCTTCCGGTTCTCCCACGGCTCGATGTCGTCGACCAGCCGGGCGCCGGCCGTCTCCCACGCGGGCCGTCCCGCGGGGAACGCACCCGAGAGCACCCAGTCCGAGAAGGGCTCCGTGACCACCGGTGACGCGTCGATCCATCCGGCGCGGGCGATCGCCTCGTCATCCGCGTCCGCACGCGGTGTGATCCGGTCGACCGAGGTCGAAACGAAGGCGACCTCGGTCATCATCCACGCGGCGAGGTCGGGCGACACCCGTCCTGCGAAGTCGAGAAGACCGCGGGCGAGGTAGGACCCATTCGCAGGGATGTTGTCGCAGGGCACGATCGCGATCGGACCTGCGCCGGTGCGTCGGCGCGCTTCGAGTCCGATGAGCAAGCGGCCCAGTGGTGTCTGCAGCGCGGCATCCGTCATCGTCCCGCCGCCACCCAGCACATGCACCAGCTCTTCCAGATCGCGTTGGGCAAGTGGATCGTCGGCATCGAACGTCCCGCCCGGGCGGAGCCGGTAGCCCGCCTCCGTCACGGTCAGCGTGACCAGGGCCACCGCCGGATCGCTCAGCAGCTCGATGAGTCGGTCCAGGCGCGATGCGTCATGCGCTTCGAGGATGCTCGGCACCACCTCCACGGCGTCGCCTCTCGGTGCTCGCACCGTCAGGGTGTACAGGCCGTCCTGCGCTTGGAGCAGGCGGGCCTGGACGGGCGAGCGCCCGGTGAAGGCCGCGATGCCCCACTCCTCCGCATCCGCGGCATGGGCGGTGTACCACGCCTGGTGGGCGCGATGGAAGTTGCCGAGCCCGAGGTGCACGATGCGCACACGCCGCGGACGAGAGACTCCTCCGCGCCCGGCGAGCGCCGCACTGTCGAGTCGAACCCCGGTCACAGCTTGAACGCTTTCCTCGGGATCTCGTCGACGAGATCCCGAGCGATTCGTCGGGCGGCGGCGAGACCCACCCGCTCCTGCCGCACCAAGCGGGCGAGGAAAGATGCGTCGACCCGCCGAGCCATGTCGTGACGCGCGGGGATGGACAGGAATGCGCGGGTGTCGTCGATGAACCCGCTGCCGCGGTAGAAGCCGGCGGTCTCGGTCACCGCGCTGCGGAACCGCATCATCGCGTCCGGGGCGTCGAGGAACCACCATGGCGCGCCGATGTACACGCTCGGGTAGAAGCCGGCGAGGGGTGCCAGCTCACGCGAGTACACCGTCTCATCGACGGCGAAGAGCACGAGGTGGAACCCCGGTGCCGTGCCGAACGCGTTGAGCAGGGGCTGGAGGTTGTCGGTGAACTCGGTCCGAAGCGGGATGTCGTGCCCGGTGTCGGGGCCATAGGTCTCGAAGGTCGGCGCGTGATGGTTGCGGCTGATGCCCGGATGGATCGTCATGACCAAGCCGTCCGCGACGCTCATGCGCGCCATGTGGAAGAGCATGTGCCCGCGGAGGAGCCGCTGCTCGTTCGGCTCGAGACTTCTGGCACGTGCTCGATCGAACAGCCGCTCGGCATCCGTCGCCGACAGGTCGGCGGTGAAGGGGTCCCGAACGCCGTGGTCGGCGGAGACCGCCCCCTCCGCCACGAAGTACGCCCGGCGCTCTTCGAGAGCACGCAGATATCCGGCGAAGGTGCCGGGCTGAGCCGTGGCATCGAGCAACGACTGGACCCGCTCGGGGAAGTCCGCGCCCGCAGGGTCGAGGTAGGCGTCCGGACGGAAGGTCGGGATCACCCTCCCGGCCACCGCACGCCCGTCGGAGATGGCGCGGTGAGCCGCCAGGTCGTCCAGCGGGTCATCGGTCGTCGCGAGCACCTCGATGCGGAAGCGATCGAACAGCGCGCGGGGCCGGAAGTCGGGCTCACCCAGCACCGTCGAGATCCGGTGGAAGATGGCGTCCGCAGTGCTGCCGTCGAGCTCGTCCACGATCCCGAAGAGGTGAGCGAACAAAGAGCCGAGCCAGTACCCGCTGGCCGTCCCCGCGAAACGGTGCCAGTTCTGTGCGACGAGCCGCCACACCGCACGCGGATCCTGCGGTCGATCCGCCGCGAGCCCGAGATCGTCGAGTGAGACGCCCCCCGCGAAGAGAAGCCGGGTCACGTAATGGTCGTGCCGGATGAACAGTTCGACGGGATCGGGAAACGGGGCATCCTCGAGGATCAGCCGCGGGTCGACATGACCGTGCGGTGAGATGATCGGTGCGTCCGCGACTTCTGCGTAGAGTTCTTCGGCGATCTCCCGTGTGTGTGGGTCGACGGGCAGAAGCGCGGCTGGTGAGCCCGGTCCCGCCACCGCGGCGTTCATGAGGGCCTCGCAGCGCGATCGACGGCGCTCCGGTCGAGGACTCGCGCGCCGGCCTGCGCCCGCAGGCTGAGCTCCGCTGCTTTGAGCGCGTGCTCCTGCGTCATGGCGGTCTCGGTGCGCTGGAGGCAGTCCAAGATCAGCTCGCCGAAGAACGGGTAGCCGACGGTGCCGGTCGCGTTGATCCGGTGCTCGCCCTCACCGTCGACAAGGAAGAGCTGGCCGGGTCCGTCGTTCGTGGCGATGTTCGTGTACTTGCGCAGCTCGATGTATCCGTCTGTGCCGAGGAGGATGGTACGCCCGTCACCCCACGTGCCCAGCCCGTCGGGCGTGAACCAGTCCACGCGCACGAATCCGGTCGCGCCGTTGTCGGTCACGACGTGGGCGTCGCCGTAGTCGTCCAGCTCGGGAAACTCCGGGTGAGCGTAGTTCGCGATCGATGAGCTGAGGATCTCGGCATCCTTGGCCCCCGTGTAGTGGAGGATCTGCTCGAAGTTGTGACTGCCGATATCGCACAGGATGCCACCGTACTTCTCCTTCTCGAAGAACCACGCGGGCCTCGTCGCGGGGTCGCCGATGCGGTGCGGGCCCAGCCCGATCACTTGGAGAACCCGCCCGATTGCGCCCTGATCGACGAGCTGACCGGCCAGTACGGCGGCCTCGACATGGATGCGCTCAGAGTAGTAGACGGCGTACTTGCGGCCCGTCTGCGCGGTCGCGTGGCGGACCGCGGCGAGCTGCTCGAACGTGGTCAGCGGCGCTTTGTCGGTGAAGTAGTCCTTTCCTGCGGCGATGGTCCGCAGACCGAGCCCGGCGCGCTCAGAGGTCACTGCCGCCCCGGCGACGAGGTGGACCGCATCGTCGTCCAGGATCTCCGCCTCGGAGCGTGCCACCTGCACCTGGGGGAATCGTTCGCGAAAGGCCGCCACCTTCGTGGGATCGGGGTCGAACACCCACTTGAGAGTGGCTCCGGCTCCCAGGAGTCCCTCGCTCATTCCATAGATGTGGCCATGGTCGAGGTGGGCCGCCGCGAAGACGAACTCCCCCTCATCGACGACGGGTCGGGGCATGGGTGACGGCGCGTAGCGCGCGCCCTCTGATGCGGGCATTCGGATTCCGCTCCTCGGTCAGACGGTGGACGCACCGACGATGATGGCGCCGTCTTGGTCGTAGACGGACTCGCGTTTGCGGTAGAACCGCGGAGCGCGTTCGACGAGCGTTCCGGTGCGGTAGTAGGGGTCGTCCGGCCGAAGCGGAAGATGGACGACCGCCCCCTCGATTCCCGACTCGTAGATCGCGGTGACCAGTTCGACGGCGCTGCGACCGTCCTCCCCGCCGACGGCGGGTGCGCGGCCGGTCGCGATCGCGTCGAGCACGTCCGCGATCTGGCCGGTGTGTCCGACATGCGGGAGCGGCCGATGCGCAGCCGCGACCGCTTCGATCTCGGTGACCAGTTCGCGGTTCCCGCCTCGTTGGGGGAAGCCGTTGGGCTGCGCAGAGTCGGCGGCGACGCTCCACGGCTGGGCGATCTGCGCGCGTTCGCCCTGGATGACGATCTCCTGGCGTTCTCCGTGGTGCACGACGGAGCTCGTCAGCTGGGCGAGTGCCCGGCCGTAACGCAGGATGGCGACCGAGAGGTCTTCGACCTCGGCGTTGTCGTGCTGCACGTTCGTGATCATCGAGACCACCGCCTCCGGTCGCCCCAGCAGCCAGAGACTGAGGTCGATGTGATGGATGGCGTGGTTGAGGGTCGGGCCGCCGCCCTCGGACTCCCAGGTGCCGCGCCACCACAGATCGTAGTAGGGCAGCCCTCGCCACCACGCGGAGTCGATGCGCACGTGGGAGATCGAGCCGATGAGGCCGGAGTCGAGGACTTCCTTGAGGATCATGAGGTCGTCGCGGAACCGGTTCTGCGCGATGACGGAAAGCAGGCGACCTGACTCGCGCTGCGCGGCCAGCATGGCGTCGCAGTCCTCGACAGAGGCTGCCATCGGCTTCTCCACGATCACATGGATGCCGGCGCGAAGCGCCGCGATCGAGAACTCGGCGTGGCTGGACGGCGGCGTCGCGATGCTGACCAGGTCGACGCCCGCGTCGGCGATGAGCCGCTCGGCGTCACTGTAGACGACGGCGCCTTCGAGCCCGAACCTGACTCGCTTCGCCTCGGCCTTCTCCGCAGACAAGTCGCTGAGAGCGACGATCTCGCACTGTTCCGGAAACTCGAGGTATCCGCGGATGTGCTCGTCGGCGATGTTGCCGACGCCGATGATGCCGATCTTTAGCATGGGCTCTTCTCAGTTCTTTCGTCGTAGAGAGGGAGGGTGGGGCAGCGGCAGACGCCGCCCCACCCGGGGACGTCACGCGGCGTCGATGGACTGCTGAAGCTCGGCGATCATGGCTTTCGCGGCATCGGCGGGCGTGCGCTGACCGAACAGCACCTCCTGCTGGTACCGCTGCAGGATGTCCTGGATGTTCGACGCGCCGTTCGGGACGAGGTCGGGCGCGTCCCCGAACAGCTCCTCGCGTGTCTCGGTGAACGCGACGACGGACTGCTCCTGCGGCGTCAGGTCGTCGTAGATGGCGTCGAGTGCCGCACTGTTGGCCGGCAGACCGCGCTCGGCGCCGAGGATCTTCGCCGCTTCGGGGTCATTGAGGAAGAAGTCGACCAGCGCCGCTGCCTCGGCAGGATGCTCGGTGCCCGACGAGATCGACCAGTACATGCCGGGCTTGGCGTACTCGAAGTCCTCGACGCCGCCCTCGGTGCGCGGGAGAGGCAGAAGAGCGATGTTGGCACCGGACGCTCCGCTGTACGCCGAGATGAGAGTCGCCGTGTTGGGGAACGACGCGACGGTGCCGACCGCCATCGGCGTCTGGTCGAGCGGAAGCCCGGTGGATTCCGCCTGGACTGAGGCCGGCGCGGCGGCACCGGCTTCGGTCAGATCAAGGGCGTTCTGGAACCAGAGCGCGAGCGTCTCGGGCGAGACGGCGACCCCTTCGGAATCGAACAGGTTCTCGCCGTGCTGGCGAACGAACAGCTGCAGCTGATATTCGGTGAACGGGAGCGACGCCCCGTACGTGCCGGCAGGAGCTGCGTCGGTGACCTCCGCACCCCACTCCTGGTACTCCTCCCATGTCCAGTCATCGGCGTTGTCCGGCAACGACACACCGATCTGGTCCAGCAGATCCGTGTTCACCAGCATCGCGGTGACGCTCGTCGAGATCGGCGCGGCGTACAGGGTGCCGTCGTACAGCCCCATGTCCCGCACGCTCGGGTTCATCCCCTCGAGATCGATGTCCATCGAGCCGAGGTCGGCCAGTGTTCCTCGGGCGGCGTACGAGGCGAGATACAGCTGGTCCATCTGCATGACGTCAGCGGAGTTCTTGCCTGCCGTGGAGGTCGCCAGCTTCTCCCAGTAGCCGCTCCAGTCCGAGAACTCGGGCTCGACCGTGATGTTCGGGTACTTCTCCTCGAAGAGGTCGATGACCTGTTGCGTGCGTTCATGCCGGCCGTCGCCGCCCCACCACGCCATACGCAGCGTGACCGGCTCGTCGCTGAGCTCTGTGGGCGAGGCAGCACCGCGGTTGGCGGTGCCGCATCCGGCGAGGATTGTCAGAAGGGCCGCGGCTGCACCGACCGCGACGGCCCGTTTGGTGAATGGCTTCATGTCGATCTCCTTCGTTCGATGGGGGTGTTCAATGGCTCGGCGAGCCGGGTGACGGGCGCTGCCCGCGAGGGGTCTGGGTCATTTGAGTCCGGTGGTCGCGATGCCCTTGACCAGGAAGCGCTGGCCGAACGCGAAAATCAGCACCAGCGGGATGATCGAGACCACACTCATCGCGAACATCGCACCGAACGAGGTCGATGACTGCGCGTCGACGAAGGCGCGCAGCGCGATCGGGACGGTGTAGTTGCCCGGGCTGGTCAGGAAGATGAGCTGGGAGAAGAAGTCGTTCCACACCCAGATGAACGTGAAGATGGCTGTCGTGGCCAGCGCCGGCACCATCAGGGGCAGCACGATCTGGAAGAAGATCCGCGCATGTCCGGCACCGTCGATGCGAGCCGCTTCATCGAGTTCCCGCGGCAGCCCGCGCATGAACTGGATCATGAGGAAGATGAAGAAGGCGTCGGTGGCCAGGAATTTGGGCACGATGAGAGGCCAGAACGTGTCGACCAGGCCGACCTGCGCCCACAGTACGTACTGCGGCACGATCACGATATGGATCGGCAGCATCAGCGTGATGAGCATGTACGCGAAAGCGGTGCGCTGAAGCCGGAACCGCAGCCGGGCGAAAGCGTATGCGGCCAGCGAACAGGTGATCAGGTTGCCCAGGATCGATCCGATGACGACGATCCCCGAGTTGATGAGGTACTTTCCGAACGGCGTACCCAGTGCCGTCCAGCCGTAGGCGTAGTTCTCCCACTCGAACGTCGTCAGCAACAGCGACGGATCCCCGAAGATCTCGCCGTCCGGTCGCAGCGAGCTCACAACCATCCACAGGATCGGGTAGAGCGAGACGATGACGACCGCGATCATCAGCGCGTGGCGCAGGATCGATCCCCATCGCGACGTGCGGGGCGCCCGGTAGGCGGTGTGCAGTGTCGTGGTGTCGAGGCTTTCGCCGGGCGACGACGAGGTGTTCGTGGTTCTCGGCGTGCGAGCGTCAATTGTCATAGTGGACCCAATACTTCGAGAGCCAGAAATTGATGGCCGTGAGGACTCCGATGATGATCAGGAGCAGCCATGCCAGAGCGGAGGCGTATCCCATGCGGAAGGCCCCGAAACCCTCCTGGTAGAGGTAGAGCGTGTAGAACAACAGGGAATCGGTCGGCCCGCCGGTTCCTCCCGACACGATGAAGGCCTGGGTGAAGGCGGAGAACGAGTTGATCACCGCGAGCACGAGATTGAAGAAGATGATGGGCGTGAGAAGCGGCAGGGTGATCGATCGGAAGCGGGTCCATGCCCCGGCGCCGTCGACGGCGGCGGCCTCGTACAGCTCCGCGGGGACCTGACGGAGCCCCGCGAGGAAGATGACCATCGGCGAACCGAACATCCAGACGTGAAGCAGGATGATCGTCGACAGGGAGGTGTCGGGGTTGCCGATCCAGCTCGTGTTCGACTCGATGCCGATGAGACCGAGCAGGGTGTTGAGCAGGCCTTCGCTGCCGAAGATCAGGCGCCACAGCATCGCGATCGCCACTGATGCTCCGAGCAGGCTCGGCAGGTAGAAAGCCGACCGGTAGAACGGAAGGCCCCTCATCCCCTTGTCGAGCAGGACCGCAAGCCCGAGCGCGACGCCCAGCTGGAGCGGAACGCCGATCAGCACATAGGTGAACGTGACGATGAGCGAGTTGTGCAGCCGCGGGTCGGTCAGCATGCGCCCATAGTTGGCCAGACCGATCCAGTTCGGATCCTGGAGCAGGTTGTAATCCGTGAACGACAGATACAGGGATCCGATGATCGGTCCCAGCGTCAAGACGACGGCCCCGAGGATGAACGGTGCCAGGAACAGCAGCGCCACCCGGTTGTCCGGGTGACGCACCGGACCATCTCGCTTTCGTGACCGGCGTTCCTTCGCCAGCGTGCGCAACTCCGCGACGCTCATCGCACATCCTCCTTGATGCGTGCGCACGACGGCACACGGTTTCCCCAACCCGCTCTGGTCGGGTTCCGCCAGCGGGTTGTTCGTATCAGTGATACGTATAAGTCCTAGTATGCTTCACGTGAAGTCGATGCGTCAACCACAGATCCGTTCCGTCTGGTGATGCGAGACGCGGAGAGCAGAGGGAGCATGGCAGGTCGCGCCACGAGCCGCGACGTCGCGCGGCTCGCAGGGGTGACGCAGGCGACGGTGTCGTACGTACTCACCGGTAAGGGTTCGATCTCGGCTGAGACGCGCGAAAGAGTCAAGGCGGCCGCCAAGGAGTTGGGCTATCAGCCGAACCTCGCTGCGAGGGCGATGCGCACCCGCAAGACCGGCCGGATCGCGGTGGTCATGGGCATACCGATCTACAACCCGGTGCAGATGCTCGCCGGAGCCGGGTCGGCGGCCAAGTCCGAGGGCTTCGAAATGGAGGTGCACAGTGTCGACGGCGACATCGACGCTGTGAGCTCGCGCATCGTGGAGCTCGCCGGCTCCGGGCAGTACGAGGCCGTGCTGTCGTTCGTTCCCACCTCCCCCGCCGTGGTCGCTGCCGTCCCCGCCGACGTCGCCTTCCTCACGGCCGCGAGCTTCGACGAGCAGATGCACTCCGCAGGGGAACTGGCGGATGCCGGTCCGGTGGCCACCCTCATCGAAGATCTCATCGCACTCGGACACACACGCTTCCTCCACGTCGCCGGCGAACCGGGCTTCGCGTCTGCCGACAGCCGCGTGCACGTGTACACGGCGACCATCGAGCGGCTGGGAGTGGAGTCCTTGGGCGTCGTCGGCTACGCGTGGACGGGTGAGGCGGGAGCGGAGGCGATCCGGGCGCTTCCCGAGACAGCACCGCCCCTGGCCGTCATCGCGGCCAACGACCTCGTCGCCATCGGCGTCATGCGTGGAGCTGCGGAGCGGGGGTGGTCGGTGCCGGGAGATGTGAGCGTGACCGGCTGGGACAACTACGACGTCAGCCCGTTCCTCTGGCCCTCGCTGACCACCGTCGACAATGACCGTGCCGAAGCGGGCCGTCACGCGATGCGGCGCCTCATCGCGACTCTGCGCGGGCAGGAGTGGCCGGAGTCCGACGAGCCCCCACGCGGCCGGATCATCTGGCGGGAGTCGACGGCGCCACCGAGGACACGTCAGAGCGATGCCCACGGGGAATGAGCGGACGGGGGACCGCCGGTGACGGCCCGCCGTCCGCTCATCCGCTAGCCGCAGCTGTGCGCGTCGTACGCGAACGACCGCGTCGTCGACACGTCGCCCTCGGCGCGCTCACCTTCGGCCGTGGCCGTGAGTTCACCCTCTGGCAAGGTGGCGAGGTGGGTGGTGAAGGGGTGGAACATCGACTTGCCCGCACCCACCACGCGGAAGGTCCGCTCTCCGAACTCGGCGGCGACGGTGATGGCCAGCGGGATTTCGTCGTTGTTCGTGACGGTCACCCTCACCTGGTTCTTGCCGCCCACGCACCGGCTGACGACAGTGACGTCGTAGGCGGCAGGTGCGGGCTTGTCGGCGGTCAGCGAGAGCAGCTCGAAGAAGTCGAGCGTGATCGCGTCGGCCGTCGGCTGCTCGCCGCTTCGGACCTCGCGGACCTCCACCTGGTGAGAACCGGCGGAGAGGGCGATCACCCCTACCGCCGTGGTCGTGAACGACCCGTCGCCGGACTGATCGATCGGTCCGCCTACGGCCTCGCCGTCGACGTAGAGCTGGGCGACACCCGCGCCCTCCGACGAGCCGCCACCGAAGTCGAGCCGGTAGACACCCGCTCGGGGCACCTCGATCGAATACGTCACCTGGCCGCCGGCGGTCGGGGTCGCGAGGACCACGGCCGCCCCGGCGCCTGCCGCCTGCGACTCTGTGCGCGTCGTGGCTGACCCGTCGCTGACCACACCATCGAGACCCTCCGCTTCGAGCCGTATCACTGCGGCGTCCGCGAGCGACGGGACGATGTCGACGCGCGCCGATGCTCCCGCCGGGAGCGCGAACGGCACTTCGGCCCGCCCGTCGACGACCGCGACGTCGGCATCCAGCTCCACGACCGGCGCCGGGACGGCGGGAGTGTTGGCGAAGACGGCAACGCGCGCTCGCACCGCGTCGGATCGAATCAGCTCGGAGGGGATGTTCGTCAGTCGCAGGTTGACGTCCTGCGCCTCTGCCGTCTGATTTCCCACCAGCGTCACCGAGCGCCGCAGATCGGGATCGAAGCCCGACAGCGCGTCGACCGGAGCGGGGCCGGCGATCGTGACCTCCCCCGCAGTCACTCCGAGATGGTCGATGTTGGGACCGCGCGAACCCGTGTTCGTCACCCGGATGGTGTTCTGCCCCTGTACGAGATCGGCGTGGACGACTTCGTACGCCCAGCCGCTCCATCCACTCGTCCGCGGGAATGCGGAGCGCGTCACCACCTCGCCGTTGACCGCCACGTCGGACGGCCGATCGCCCGTGCCTCCGTTGGCGTAGCGGACGAAGAGCGTGTACGTACCTGCGGCCTCGGCATCCACCGTCCACTCGGCCCAGTCACCGCTCGCGTTCAGCGGGTTCCAGAAGCCCGTGCCGGTGAACCCGCCCCAGTTCGAGGCGATCTGCGCTCCGGAGATCTGCGCGGTCTCCGCCTCGTAGATCGTGTCCGGTCCGGTGAACTCGGGAACATCGCCCGACACCGTGGAAACGAGATGCCCCGTCATGTCCCGATAGGCGTTGAGGTTCCACCACGCACCGCGCGGCGTGTTGAGGTCACGCGAGACGGCATTGCCGAGGGTCGGGCGGAAGGCCGGGTCCTGCCCGTCCCACTCCCATGACGCCACGTTCGCCGACTCGAGTCCGATCGTCGCTGCTCGCTCGAACTGCGCGAGCCAGCGAACGTGTTGACCGGCGTGCCAGGCATTCGGGTTGCCGTAGCCCTGACCCTGGAACTCGGTGATCGCGACCGGCATCGGGGTGATCCCGTTGGCCACCATCCAGTCGTTGATCTCCTTCACGTGCTGAGGAACGCTGGTCGGCGTCGGGGAGAGCTCGTGCCAGGTGAGCAGGTCCGGAAGGCAATCGTTCGCCTTGCAGAAGGTGAGGAACTCCGTGAGGCGCGGCATGTTGAACCCGTACACCTCCGGACCCTGCACACGTGCCCCGGGATCCACCGACGTGATGACGTCGTGCGCGATCTTGTGGGCCTGCAGGTACCTCGTGTACGGGCGCTGCGACGTGTTCCACTGGAGGTTCGGCTCGTTCCAGACGATCCACGAGTCCACCACGTACTGGTTGTCGATGGCCTCCTGCACCACGCCGCGGACGATCTCGCGCCATGTATCCCAGTCCCCGCCGTCGCCCGGACGGTAGGAGCTCAGGGGGTTGTCGACCGCATCCTTGTAGTAGTACACGCCGACCTGAAGATTCACGCCGGTCGCCTTCACCCGGTCATACGTCGCCCGATCGAACAGGCTCGGCAGGTTGGGGTGATGGTCCGCGCCGCGGATCGTGCGCACGTCGACCCCATCGATGAGATGCTGAGCGGGATCCACTGCATCGATTCCGTGCAGGAAGCCGCTGGCCACCTGGTTCGAGGGGCCGGCGTCGACGGCGTAGTCGACTGTCACGTTCACCGGCTCCGCCGCGTCTTCGGCGGCGAATGCGGATGCCGTGATCGAGCTCAGTGCGAGGCATCCCGCGGCCGCAGCGGCGATGATCGCGCGCCGCCCACGGGACGGACTTGTCATGCGTGGCGGAGGCGCTCCCTCGAGCAGCCCGTGCGTGGTGGACATCATCTACTCTCCTTTGCGCAGATCGACCGAGCCGCCAGGATGCGCTTCGGGAAGCGCCGGCGGCATTGCCGTGGCGGCGATACGTGCGTGACTTATACGTATCACCGACACCTTGAGGCATCGGAAGAGTCTGTGTCAAGAGTCGATTCGCGAGCGAGCGTGGTCCCCGCTCACAGTCGTCCTTCCCTCGCGATTTCGATATCGATCGGTGGCCTAAATGGTAGAGTCACATTCGCACCGATCGGTGCATAACGATGAAGGGCGAACAGTGAACAGGTTCGAGGGCAAGACCGCTGTCATCACCGGGGGCGGAACGAACGGAATCGGACGCGCCGCTGCGGCGCGGCTCGTCGACGAGGGTGCGCACGTGTTCATCATGGGCCGTCGTGAGCGTGAGCTCGAGGGGGCCGTCATGGAGATCGGTCGCAACGTGACCGCCGTCCCGGGCGACATCAGGAACGTCGCGGACCTCGAAGCGCTGTTCACGGAGGTCAAGAGTCACGGCAAAGGCCTCGACATCCTCTTCGCCAACGCGGGCGTCGCGACGTTCGCGACGATCGATGAGCTCACGGAAGATGATCTGAACCACGTGCTCGGCATCAACGTCGTCGGCACGATGCTCACGGTGCAGAAGGCGATCCCGCACCTCAACACCGGCGCGTCTGTGATCATCAATGTGTCCACTTCGGCGGACCGCGGCGCACCGGGCATGGGAGCGTACGCTGCGTCCAAGGCGGCGCTGCGCAGCTTCACGCGCACCTGGGCGAACGAGCTGAAGGATCGCGGCATCCGCGTCAACGCGATCTCCCCTGGCCCGACCGATACCTCCGGCGTCGTGGAACTGGTCGGCGCGGAGAACGTGGCGGCATACAACGAAAGCCTTGCCCGCCAGCTTCCGATCGGCCGCACCGCGCGCCTCGAGGAGATGGCAGGCGTCGTGGCGTTCCTCGCATCCGAGGACAGCAGCTTCATGCTGGGTGCGAACGTGCTCGTGGACGGCGGAGTGAACCAGATCTGAGACCCGGGTTCAGCGGCTGAGAACCTCAGATGTCGGCGAGGATCTCGGCACCGCCCCCGACTCTGGGAAGGATGCGGGCGGCGTTCGCTCGTAGTCGACCGGCGTGTCGGGCGAGAGCTCCAGGCCCAACGCTTTGTGCACTGCTCGGTGCCGAACCGATACGCTTCAGGGATGGGGCAGGTACAACGCGGCCGTCCGCGCTCGTTCGATGCGGAGGCGGCGCTCTCGGAGGCGCTGAACGTGTTCTGGGAACACGGATATGAAGGAGCAAGCCTCGCGCTCCTCACGGACGCCATGGGGATCTCTCGCAAGAGCATGTACGCCGCGTTCGGGAACAAGGAGGATCTGTTTCTTCGAGTCCTGCGGCTCTACGAGCAAGGCCCCGGCTCATACCCGCGAGACGCCATCGCGGAGCAGACAGCCCGCGAGGTCGCACGCACCTACCTTGAGGGAGCAATCCAAGCCGGCACCCAGCCGGGACGCCCGGCCGGCTGCCTGGGCGTGCGCGCGGCGCTTGCGGTCGGTGTCACCGGGGAGAACGTCCAAGGGATCCTTACGGCGTGGCGCGCGAAAAGTCAGGCCGACCTGCGAACGCGGTTCCAGCAGGCCATCGAGGAGGGGGACCTTCCCGAGGATGCCGACGCAGACCTCATCTCGCGCTACCTCACCACCGTCGCCGACGGCATCGCCGTGCAGGCCCAGGGGGGCGCGGACCGCGAGACCCTGCGCCGCGTCGCCGCTGCCGCGCTGGATAACTGGCCTCCTGCGTGAGTCGTCGCGGGCATAGTCCCCGCGCCGTAGGACATCGACACGCTCCGTCAGCAGATCGCGACCTGCACCAGACTCAACTCGCGAGATCGTCCAGCCAGCTCGAACGCATTCGCGTGGCACGTTCAGCGCTCCCCACGACAGCAGCGAACCCGATGGCGACGTTCGCTGCGATCGGCAGGTTGATGGGTGACTGGAAGGTCCCGATCGAGTCGGCGATGAATGGGGCCTCCGAGAGGGTCTGGAGGAGTTGAGGGACCGTTACGCTCAGCCCGATCACGACCAGCACAGTGGACACGATGCTGATCAATCGGCTCAGCCGCGGATGCGTGCGATGCAACTGCGCGCGACGGCCTTCCGCGGAAGCCGGGTCGGGCACGAGACGCGTCTCCTCGCCGGTGGCCGACACGTAGTGGCCCCGCTTCACACCGAAGGTGCCGACGGCGACCTCGATATGGCCTCCCGGCACCGCGAAGCGCGCCGGCACCTTCGAGTACGCGAGCAACGAACCGTCGAGGTACAGCCGAGCGCGGACGACGCCATCGCCGCCGTCGCCTCCGCGGCGGATGTCGACGGCGTATTCGGCTGTGGTGCCGTCGGGTCGGACGGAAGTATGCGTCAGCAGCGATCGGGTGAACACCTGCCACCACCGGAAGCGTGCCAGCGGCTCGCCCGCACCAGGCCGCACCCGGCCTTCGGCGAGACGGTTGCGCCATCCTCTCAGCACCGCGGGCTCCAATCGTCCGACGAGGCGCAGTCAGGAACGGAAGATCGTCAGTTCGTCACCCGTGAAGTAGTTCTGGGTGACGCCGCCGACGCGCACGAGGTATCGCCCGCCCTTCTCGTCGATCGACACGACGGTTCCGACATTTCCCGTCATCACGGCACCGGTGACCTGGACGGTGTCGCCGATCTGGAATTCCTGCATGAGGTGTCCTCTCTCTTCACGGGGTCGCCTGACGCGTCCCCGACTTCTCGATGGCACCGGCTCGTGCAGCCGGCGCGCAGTGCCTACCCGCCGACGAGCGCGTCCGCGACGATGGAGTAGCCGTTGTAGCTCGCGTGCACGATGACGCCTGGCCAGATCGATGCGGTCGCGCGGAACAGCAGTGCGGTGATCACCCCGACGACGAACGCCACGGGGAGGATGAGGTTGATGCCGTGCGATACGGCGAAGATCGCCGCGCTCACAGGGACGGCGACCCAGCCCCCGAAACGGAGCAGCCAGTTGGTGACGACGCCGCGGAACAGCCATTCCTCCCCCACCGGTGTCAGCACGGCGCCCGCGAGCAGCGTCAGCAGCAGCAAGGCAGGACCGCCGGACGCCGCCGCGGCGTAGTCGGTCTGGATGTCGTCGAGGGGGCCGAGAAGGAGCACGACTCCGAGGGCGATGAGGATGTTCAGCACGATCACACCGACACCGGCACCGATGGCGATGAAGATCCAGCGAGGTGCCACGGAACGGATTCCGAGCGCCGGGAGATCATGGACGCGGCTGAACAGGACGATCGCGACGGCGAGGAGGGGCGCGAGTCCCGCCACCAGATACTGCGCGACACCCGCAGTCGCCGAATCGGTCGGCATCGCGATCAGGAGGGCGATTCCGATCCCGTAGAGGACCGCAGCAGCAGCCAGCGCGATTGCCACACTGGCCCCGGTGATCGGTCGTCGACGGCCGGTAGGCAGGAACGTCGCCTGGGTCATGTATGTCCTCCGCAGTAGCACAGTGTGCTAGTTCGAGCATCGAATGTAGCACAGTGTGCTACCCTCATGGGGGATGAACGAGGATCAGTTCGCCAGCACGCGCGAGCGCATTCTGGAGGCGGCCGTCGCCGTCGCTCGCAGCGGCGAAAAGGTGACCGTCCGGGGAGTGGCCGCACGCGCCGGCGTGGGGATGGGAACCCTCCGGTATCACTTCGGGACGCAGCGCGAACTGCAGGACGCGGTCCTGTCTTCGCTGTACGAGGCCGCCCTTCCTGACGAGCGCATCCGCGACGCGAGCGTGCCGCCCGGCGAGCGTCTGCTCGAATGCCTGGGACACCTGTTGACGCCGCTCGGGATCGATCGCACCGCGCGCGAGGCGTGGACGGACATCTTCCGCACCTTCATCGATCTCGAGGCTCCTGACGCCACCCGTGACCGGTACGTCGAGTTGCACCGGCAGACGATGCGGCGGATCGAGTCGTGGCTGTCGATCCTGGTCGAGGAGGGTTCGCTTGCCCGCGGCGATAACAGCGCCCGCGCGACGTTCCTCCTGACCGTCGTGAACGGCCTGGCCGTGCAGCGCGCCCTCCCAGCGGAGTCGGCACCCCTCGAGACGGAGAAGACGGTGCTGCAGTGCACGATCGGGGCTCTTCCGTTCACGCGGTGAGGCGCGTCCTCAACGAGCAAGCACTCCGCGGCGTCCGGCCTGCGAGATGACCGATCTCGTCTGCGACGACGAGCACACGTGGCAGAAGAAAACCCCTGCTGAACAGGGGTTTTCATGGCGGTGACGGTGGGATTTGAACCCACGGTAGGGGGTTACCCTACACAACTTTTCGAGAGTTGCACCTTCGGCCGCTCGGACACGTCACCGCCGATCAGTTTACGACACGTGAGAGGATGCCGCGAATCGACGCCCACGGCACGACCCCGCAGCCGCGTCACGCCGCGAGGAAGTCCTCGTGGCGGTAGCCGTCAGGATCGAGCACGGCGACCGTCGATTCCGGCACCTCGAGGAACACGCCGGGAAGATCGTTCAGTGGCTCGGAGACGACCACCTGGGCGTGGTCGCCGAAGATCCTCAGGCGCTCGGCATCCGGGTACATCTCGCGAAGCGTGGGCAGATCGGCCGAGTGGAAAAGCGTCCGCGATCGACCCTGGGTCGAGTACCGGAAGGCCCACAGCGTCTGCCCGTCCGACACGGCGATCGTCCCCTGCATCGGGAACTGCACGCCCGCTGCGTGGCCGGCTTCCTCCACCCGGCGGATGGCGGCGCCCACCGCCCTTATCGGGTCGTCGGCGAGCCCGAGCGTGAGGGCGAGGTGGAAGAGCACCTCGGTGTCGGTCGTGCCCTCGATGTCGGGGTACAGCGACGGGTCGACGGCGAGCACGAGCTCGCGCTTGAACAGCCCGAAACCCGAGATCGCCCCGTTGTGCATGAACAGCCAGTTGTCGTGGCGGAACGGGTGGCAGTTCGTCTGCTGGATGGGCGGCCCTGCGGCCGCGCGCACGTGCGCGAAGAAGAGCGGACTGAGCACCGCCCGGCTGATCTCGCGCAGGTTCTGGTCGTTCCACGCCGGCTCGATGCTGCGGAAGACGGACGGATGCCGCGCGCCGGCCGCATCCGGCCCGCCGCCGTCGACGGGGTACCAGCCGAAGCCGAACCCGTCACCGTTGACGGTCTCAGCACCCAGCGGCGAGTTCTGCGCCATCGCGACGACGGAGTGCTGGGCGTCGAGGATCAGGGTGGCCGGCACGAGCGGCTCCCCGGTGTAGGCAAGCCAGCGGCACATCGCAACCCCCAGAGGTCGTGAGCTCGAGGCGCCGCACAGCGGCGTTGCCGTCATCGTAGGGCCGCCCAGCCGCCCGGTACAGCCCCGCGCCGAATCATCCGGCCCGGCCCACGGTGTCGGCGCACGGGTCTAGCCTGGGGCGCGTGACCCAGGAGCCCGCCGCCCAGGACGCACCGGCGACCGCCGCGCGCATGAACACGACGCAGCGATTCGTGCTGTGGATCGCGATCCTCGGCTCCTTCGTCGCGTTCCTCGACGGCACGATCATCAACGTCGCCCTGCCGGCGATCAGCGACGAGCTGGGCGGCGGCATCACGACGCAGCAGTGGGTCGTGGACGCGTACCTCATCACACTGGGTGCGCTCATCCTCGTCGCAGGCTCGGTGAGCGACGCCTACGGGCGGGTGCTCGTCCTGCGGATCGGCCTCATCGGGTTCGGCGTGGCATCCGTCGCGATCGCCGCCGCCCCGACCGCGGAGTTCCTCATCATCGCTCGCGGCGTGCAGGGCGCGGCGGGAGCATTCCTGGTGCCCAGTTCGCTCGCCCTCATCACCTCCAACTTCTCGGGCGCAGCGCAGAGCCGGGCGATCGGCGTCTGGACCGCCATGACGACCTCCGCGATGATCGTGGGCCCACTGATCGGCGGGGCGCTGGTCGACTTCGCCTCGTGGCGACTGGCGTTCCTCATCAACGTGTTGCCGATCGGAGCCACGCTGGTGCTGCTGGCGCGCGGCGGCTTCCGCGACACCCGGCACGCGGATGCCTCGATCGACTGGCTCGGCGCGGCCCTGTGCACCCTCGGGCTCGGCGGCATGGTCTTCGCGCTCATCGAGCAGCCCAACCTCGGGTGGTCCTCCCCCGCGATCTGGGGCCCGCTCGTCCTGGGCGCCGGGCTGTTCGTCGCGTTCATCCTGCGGCAGCGGTTCGTGCGCAGCCCAATCCTGCCGCTGGACCTCTTCCGCGTCCGCAACTTCTGGACGGGCAACGTCGCGACGACCTTCATCTACGGCGCCCTCGCACTGAACGGCCTCGTCGTGGTCGTCTACCTGCAGGAGGGCCCCGGTCTGCCTGCGACGCTCGCCGGCCTCGCCAGTCTTCCCATGACGATCCTCATGATCCTGTTCAGTTCGCGCATCGGCGCGCTGAGCGGAAAATGGGGGCCGCGGTTCTTCATGACCGTCGGGCCGCTGACGATGGGAGCGGGCGCGCTCCTTCTCCTCACGGTGAGCACCGAGTTCTCGTACTGGTGGCAGGTGCTGCCGTCGATGATCGTCATGGGGGCCGGCCTCGCCCTCACGGTCGCGCCTCTCACCTCCGCGATCCTCGGCGCGATCGGGCCGGAGCGCTCCGGCATCGCCTCCGCGGTGAACAACGCGGTCGCGCGGGTGGCAGGACTCATCACGGTCGCGCTCCTGGCGACCATCGTCGGGGGCACGCTCGATCTCGAGGGATTCCACCGCTCGGCGATCGTCACCGCGGCGC
The DNA here is from genome assembly GCF_900292075.1 of Microbacterium timonense. Classification (GTDB taxonomy): domain Bacteria; phylum Actinomycetota; class Actinomycetes; order Actinomycetales; family Microbacteriaceae; genus Microbacterium; species Microbacterium timonense. The sequence goes on along the minus strand of NZ_OLMV01000005.1, from coordinate 134,391 downwards.
TCATGATCGCCGGCGGCATCACGTCGTTCCTCGGCATCCGCAATCCCCCGCGCGAGAAGACAGACGGCACGTCGTCCTGACGCGGAGCGATGCCGCAGCACAGCGGTCGCGGCATCCATCGTCCCGCAACGCGGTGCTCACCAGTGGTGCGACCGGGGGCGCGGTGGCCGCACGGTACCGACCCTGGAAGACTGGCGGCATGGCCGTCATCGAGAACTCGAAAGTCACCGTCGTCGGCGCCGGCAGCGTCGGCTCCAGCACCGCGTACGCTGCCCTGATCCGCGGATCGGCGCGGCACGTCGCGCTGTACGACATCGCGACCCAGAAGGTGGAGGCCGAGGTGCTCGACCTCGCGCACGGCACGCAGTTCACCGGCTCGAGCGACATCGTCGGCGGCAGTGACCTGTCTGTCGTGGAGGGATCGCACGTCGTCGTCATCACGGCCGGCGCCAAGCAGGACCCCGGCCAGACGCGCATCGAACTGGCCGGCGTCAACGCCCGCATCATCAAGACGATGATGCCGCAGCTGCTCGAGGCCGCGCCCGACGCCATCTACGTCATCGTCACCAACCCGTGCGACGTGCTGACGGTGCTCGCGCAGGAGGACACCGGCCTGCCGCCGGAGCGCATCTTCGCCTCGGGCACCGTGCTCGACACGTCCCGGCTGCGGTGGAAGCTCGCGCAGCGCGCGGGCGTCTCGACGAGCAGCGTGCACGCCTACATCGTGGGCGAGCACGGCGACACCGAGTTCCCGCTGTGGTCGAAGGCCACCATCGGCACCGTGCCCATCCTCGAGTGGGTGACGCCGCAGGGCGACCGCATGACGGTCGACGAACTGGACCAGATCGCGATCGACGTGCGCGACGCGGCCTACAAGGTGATCCAGGGCAAGGGCGCGACCAACTACGCGATCGGCCTGTCCAGCGCGCGCATCGTCGAGGCCATCCTCAACGACGAGCATGCCGTCATGCCGGTCTCCCCCGTGCTGCACGGATTCCACGGCGTCGACGGCGTCGCGCTCTCGGTGCCGTCGATCGTCAGCGCCGCCGGCGCCGTGCCGGTGGCCGAGACGCAGTTCGACGCGCGGGAGCTCGAACTCTTCCACGCCTCCGCCGACGCGCTGCGCCAGGTCGCCGGCTCGCTGCGCTCCTAACCACCGGACCCCAGGGCGGGCTGGCTTCCAACCCTGCATCACGGAGCAGGCACGATCCGTCGGAACGGACGGCGCGACCCCGTCGGCAGCGCGGCAGAGGCGACTCAGGTCCCGTGCTCCCGGGTGACGCACCCGGTAGCGTCGGCCTGGGTCGACGAGACGGGGGCATCATCGTGCGCACACTTCGCAGCCGCCGCGCCACGCGCGCGGCATGGGCGGCGGCAACCATCGTGGCGGTGCTCGGCGCCGCGGGATGCGCAGCCGCGGGGCTCGCGGCGGGGCCAGACACCACCGCTTCCGCGACCCCGACCGACACGGCGATTCCCGCCGACACGGCGGCGGCGTTGCAGGCCGTGCTCGACGACACGCGCGACGAGATCGGCTATCCGGGCGTCGTCGCTCGCGTCATCACGCCGGACGGCGTCTGGACCGGCGCGTCCGGCACCTCCGCGCCTGGCGGGGACACCGCGCCGGCGCCCGACGACCACACCCGCGTCGGCAGCCTCACCAAGACCATGACGGCGACGATCCTCCTCCAGCTGGTGGGCGAGGGCCTGGTCTCGCTCGACGATCCGATCTCGCAGTACGTCCCCGACTCGCCGAACGGCACGGCGACATTGCGCCAGCTCGCCGACATGACGAGCGGCATCCCGTCGTACTCCCTCGACCCCGCGTGGCAGGCGGCCTACTTCGGCGATCCGAGCGCTGTCTTCACGACACAGCAGCTGCTGGACTACGCCAAGGAGCTGCCGCTGGTCGGTGCGCCCGGAGAGGTGTGGCAGTACTCCAACACCAACTACGTCCTGCTCGGGATGGTGATCGAGAGCGTGCTGGACCGACCGCTGGACGAGGTGTTCGAGGACCGCATCTTCGCGCCCCTCGGAATGGACGATTCGGTGTTTCCAGCGAGCTCCGCCGCCATCCCGGAACCGCACCTGGTCGGCATCACCGCCCAGAACCAGCCCGCGGGACAGACCGTCGACGCCACCGATTGGAACCCGTCCTTCACCAAGGCCGCCGGTGAGGTGATCTCGACGCTCGACGACCTGACCCTGTGGGCGCACGCTCTTTTCACGGGCGAGGACATGCTGACGCCGGAGCTTCAGCAGCTGCGTCGCGACTCGATCCTCTCCTCGCCGCCCCCGAACGACGAGCAGGGCGGCTACGGACTCGGCTGGGGTCAGCGCCCCGACGGCTACTGGGGACACTCCGGGACGATCCCGGGATTCACGACATCCCTGTTCCACAGCTACGACGACGACACCACCATCATCGTCGTGGTGAACAGCGACGTGCAGCTCGCCTCGGGCGAGGTGCCCGCGCCGGCGGTGTTCGAGGCTCTCGCGTCGGCCCTGGGCTGAGCCCTCACGACGGAACGATGACGGATGCCTCGGCTCGAGGCGTCTGTCACCGGCGATGTCGCCTCCCCGCCGTACAGTGAAGCCATGGCCGCAGCCCGACGCCCGACGCAGACCGCGCCCTACCGGTGCACCGAGTGCGGGTGGACCACGATCAAGTGGGTCGGGCGCTGCGGGGAGTGCCAGCAGTGGGGCACGGTGGTCGAGGCGTCCGAGCAGACGGGCATCGTCCGGTCGGTCACGCCCGTGGCTCCCGGTGCAGGGCGCACAGCACAGCCGATCACCCGGATCGACACCTCCGATGCGCCGCGTCGCACCACCGGGGTCGGCGAGTTCGATCGCGTGCTGGGTGGAGGCCTCGTGCCTGGCGCCGCGATCCTGCTGTCGGGCGAGCCCGGGGTCGGCAAGTCGACCCTCCTGCTCGAGGTCGCCGCGCAGTCCGCGCGTGCCGGCCGGCGCGTGCTGTACGCCAGCGCCGAGGAGTCCACCGCACAGGTGCGCTTGCGGGCCGAGCGCACGGGCGCGCTGCACGATGAGCTGTATCTGGCAAGCGAGACGGATCTCGCGACGATCCTCGGCCACGTCGACGATGTCACTCCGGACCTGCTGATCGTCGACTCGGTGCAGACCGTGTCGTCCGCGCTGTCGGAAGGCATGGCCGGCCACCCGTCGCAGGTGCGCGAGGTCGCCGCGACCCTCATCCGCGTCGCCAAGGAGCGCGGACTGCCGACGATCATCGTCGGTCACGTCACGAAGGACGGCTCGATCGCCGGGCCGCGCATCCTCGAGCACCTGGTCGACGTGGTGTGCCAGTTCGAAGGGGACCGGCAGACGTCGCTGCGCTTCGTGCGGGCCCTGAAGAACCGGTTCGGTCCCACCGACGAGGTGGGATGCTTCGACATGACCGGAGCCGGCATCGCGGAGGTGCCCGACCCGAGCGCACTCTTCCTCGGTCACGGCAGTACCGAACCCGGAACGTGCGTGTCCATCGCGCTGGAAGGTCGCCGTGCCCTGCCCGTCGAGGTGCAGGCACTCACCATCGACAGCAAGTCGCCGAACCCCCGGCGCATCGTGAACGGCGTCGATGCGGCGCGCGTGGCCACCGTGCTCGCCGTGCTCGAGAAGCGCGTCGACATCAAGACCTCCGACAAGGACGTCTACGTCTCCACCGTCGGCGGCGTGCGGTTCGCAGAACCCGCAGCCGATCTGGCGATCGCCCTTGCGGTCGCCGGTGCGGTGAAGGGCTGGAACATCCCGCGCCACATCGCCGCCGTCGGCGAACTGAGCCTCGCCGGCGAGATCCGGCCGGTGACGCAGGCCGCGCAGCGGCGTACGGAGGCGGCGCGGTTGGGCTACCGCGACCTCATCGACGACCGCTCCGGGCGCCTGCGAGGGGCACTCGACGACGTGCGAACACGCGCCAAGGGCGATCCGAAGGACGGCGCGCCGAACTTCTGACCGACCGCCCGTTGCAGCGGGTGCGCGGGTCGGGAAGGATCAGCGCCCGCGCGGGCGACGCCGCCGCTGCGACGGCATGACCCCCAACGCGACCGGGATCACGAGTCCCGCGGCGCAGACGATTCCGACGAGCAGGAATTCCACCCGGCGAGTCTGCCGGGCCGCTGTGCGCAATGCAACTTCTGGTCCGGAGTGTCGCCCCCACCCCGCCGATCGAGCAGCGAGGCCCGCACCCCGCCGGTCGAGCCGCGCGGCCCGCGCCCCGCCGATAGAGCAGCAGGGAACGAGCGTATCGAGCCCCCGCAGCAACCCCGCGGTCGCGACCGAACGGCTCAGGCGTCGAGAGCGGCGATGAGGTCCCCCGGCGACGCCTGCATCGGGTGCGGACCGGCGATGTCGAAGAACACGGTCGTGATCTCGTGCTCGTGCGCACCCAGGAACGCCCGCAGCCACGCCGGCGACTGCAGCGCCACCCCCGGCGGCAGCGTGGCCGGCTTGTGGGCTGCGTCGCTGAACAGCAGCAGTGCGACATCCCCCGTCTTGGGGTCGCGGTAGGTCCACACCTCGCCGACGTCGAGCGGGTTGTCGCGGTGGCCGGGACGCATCAGGGGCACGACGGTCGGACCGTGCCGCAGCGCGAACGCCACGGCCGCCATGTCCTGCGTCTGAAGGGCATCACTCAGCTGAGTGTTGCGGAACTCGAGGGGCTCCTTCCCCTTCTTCGCGCGCTTGCTGCCTGCCATCCGTCCAGAGTAGCGAAGGGGCCTCCGCGTCCCGTCAGGCGAGGAACCCCCGCAGCAGCGCCTCCGAACCGGCGAGGTGTTCGAGGATCGCCGCCTCGGCGGCATCCGGTCGCCCCGCGAGGATCGCGGTCACGATGTGCTCGTGCTGGGCGTTGGAATGCTCGATGTTGCGCGGCAGCAGCGGGAAGGTGTCGAGCCACTCGTTCACTCGCGCGCGGTTCTCGGCCGCCAGGGCGACCAGCGACGGGATGCCGGCCAGCTCGGCGATCGTCAGGTGCAGCAGCGTGTCGAGCCGGCGATAGTCGCCGGTGGATGCCGCATTCACGGCCTCGTAGCGAGCCCACAGGTCCTCACGAGCGGCGGCGTCGAGGGTGCGAGCGGCGGCCGCGCGGGCTGCTCCGGCCTCGAGTACCCGGCGCAGCCCGAGGACGTCGTCGAGCTCGGCAGCGTCGACGTCGCGCGGGTGCGGAGGCTGCGGGAGCGGGTCAGCCACGAACGTGCCGCCGTACCGGCCGCGACGGCGCACGAGATAGCCGGTGTCGGCGAGCTCGCGGATGGCCTCGCGCACCGTGTCGCGGCTGACCGCGTACAGGACGGCGAGCTCACGCTCCGACGGCAGCGACTCACCAGGGGCGACGACACCGAGCCGGACCGTCTGCGCCAGCCTGGCCACGGTGTCTTCCAGGGCGTTGCCCTCGCGCACGGGCCGGTAGACGGCCTTGCGCACCTCGTGCAGCGACGCGTCGGTCACGGCAGCGTCCCGCGATCCAGCGCACAACTCAGGCTGACCGCCACCGCGCCCCCGAAAACCCCAGGGTGTGGCATCCGATCCCGTTGTTCTGCCTGAATTGCGAGCATGCGGCGACCTTACAGCGGCGTGACGTAGGCGTTGGTGATGCCGCCGTCGACCACGAACCCGGTGGCGGTGATGAACGACGCATCGTCGGACGCGAGGAACGCCACAGCCGCCGCCAGCTCCTCGGGCTCGGCGAAGCGGCCCATCGGCACGTGCACGAGACGGCGCTGAGCGCGCTCCGGGTCTTTCGCGAACAGCTCCTGCAGCAGCGGCGTGTTGACCGGTCCCGGGCACAGCGCGTTCACGCGGATGCCCTGCCGCGCGAACTGCACACCGAGCTCCCGCGTCATCGCCAGCACACCGCCCTTGGACGCGGTGTATGAGATCTGCGACGTCGCCGAACCCAGCAGCGCCACGAACGACGCGGTGTTGATGATCGAGCCCCTGCCGGCGGGCACCATGTGCCGCAGCGCCGCACGCGAGCACAAGTACACGCTCTTGAGGTTGACATCCTGCACGCGGTCCCACGCGGGCAGCTCGGTGGTCTCGATCGAGTCGTCGTCGGCCGGCGAGATCCCGGCGTTGTTGAAGGCGATGTCGATGCGACCGAACTCGGCGGCGATCCCGTCGAACACGGCGTTCACCTGGCGCTCGTCGGCCACGTCGACCGCACGGAAGACGCCGTCGACCTCGTCGGCGGCGACCTCACCCGCCGACGGATCGAGGTCTGCGATGACGACGCGCGCGCCCTCCGCCGCGAAGCGGCGCGCCGTGGCCAGACCGATCCCGGAGGCACCTCCGGTGATGATGGCCACCCGATCCTTGAGTCTCGCCGTCAGATCCATGGTTGTGGGCTTCCTTTCTGGTGCATGTCCCGATTTCCATCGCTCGAGGGACGCTCGATCGACCGAAAGTGGGACACGAAGGCGTGAGATGGGGACACACGGGGGATTGCGGGCGGCATCGGGTCACGCCTCCGTCGCGAAGAAGACGTTCTTCGTCTCGGTGAAGTGCTCGGCGGCGTCCGGACCGAGCTCGCGGCCGAGACCCGAGGCCTTCATGCCGCCGAACGGCGTCCAATAACGCACCGAGGAGTGCGAGTTCACCGACAGCACGCCGCTCTTCACGCCGCGCGATACGCGGACGGCGCGCCCCAGGTTCTCCGTCCAGATCGATCCCGCCAGCCCGTAGATCGTGTCGTTGGCGAGCCGGATCGCATCGGCCTCGTCGTCGAACGGCAGGACCGCCACGACCGGGCCGAACACCTCGTCGCGCGCGATGCGGTCACCACGATCAGCCAGAACGACGGTCGGCGCGAACCAGAAGCCGTCGCCCTCGGGCGCCGAGCCGCGGAAGGCGACCTTCGCGCCATCGAGGAAGCCGGCGACCGTGGAGCGGTGGGATGCCGAGATCAACGGTCCCATCTCGGTCCGCTCGTCTGCGGGGTCGCCCACGCGCCAAGCCTGCACCGCGGGTTCGAGCAGCTCGAGGAACCGGTCGTACACCGACCGCTCGACGAGGATGCGGCTGCGCGCGCAGCAGTCCTGCCCGGCGTTGTCGAACACCGCGCCGGGCGCCGAGGCGGCCGCCTTCTCGAGGTCGGCGTCCGCGAACACGATGTTCGCGCTCTTGCCACCGAGCTCGAGCGTGACGGGCTTGAGCTCACGAGCGCAGCCGGCCGCGACATCCGTCCCCACCGACGTCGACCCGGTGAACACGACCTTGCGCACGTCGGGATGCGACACGAAGCGCTGGCCCACGACCGAGCCCGACCCGGTGACGACGGTGAACAGCCCGTCCGGCAGGCCGGCCTCCCGGGCCAGCTCACCGAGGCGCATCGCGGTGAGCGGCGTGAGCTCCGCCGGCTTCAGCACCACTGCGTTTCCTGCGGCGAGCGCCGGAGCGAAGCCCCACGAGGCGATCGTCATCGGGAAGTTCCACGGCACGATGATCCCGACCACGCCGTAGGGCTCGTGGAACGTCACATCGAGCCCGCCCGCCACTGGGATCTGTTGACCGCTCAGGCGTTCCGGAGCGCCCGCGTAGAAGTTCAGCACCTGCGCGACGTGGGAGGCCTCCCACCGGGCCGAACCGATCGGGTGTCCCGAGTTCAGCACCTCGAGCTGCGCGAGCTCTTCGACGTGCGCCTCGACGACGCGGGCGAAGGCGCGCAGCGCGTCGGCCCGGGCCACCGGCGGCAACGACGCCCAGGCCCACTGGGCGACGACGGCGCGCGCGATGGCGGCGTCCGTCTGCGCCTCATCCGCCCGCGCGATCTCGCGGATCGGCTGCGCGGTCGCCGGGTTGACGACGGTGAACGTGGCGCTCATGCCCGGACTCCGCTCGCATGAGCGAAGGAGGAACGCGCGAGACGAAACGCGGATGCCTCGGCCACGAGCCCGGCGAAGAGCCGGCGGTCCTCGCGATTCTCCTCGGGGTGCCATTGCACGCCGACGAGGTAGCCGTCGCCGTCGGACTCGAACGCCTGCACCAGCCCGTCGTCGGTGCGGGCGGTCGCCACCAATCCCTCACCCAGTCGATCGATGCCCTGGTGGTGGTAGCTGTGCACATCCAGGGACCCGGCACCCACCAGCCCCGCCAGGCGCGAGCCTTCGTCGACCATCACTTCGTTCACCGCGAAGACCCCGCCGCCGATGCGGTACCGCTCGGTGCCCAGCGCCTCGGGCAGGTGCTGGTGCAGCGTGCCGCCCCGCGCGACGTTGACGAGCTGGAGCCCGCGGCAGATCGCGAGCACCGGCATCCGTCGCTCCTCCGCCCCGCGGAACAGTGCGAGCTCCCACGCATCCCGATCGGGGCGGGCCGGATCGGTGAGCGGATGCCGCGGCGCGCCGTACAGCGCGGGGTCCACGTCGAGGCCCCCGGTGAGGATCAACCCGTCGAGCCCGTCGAGCACGGCCGCCGCGGCGGCGTCGGGGTCGGGCTGCGGCGGGAGCAGCACGGCGATGCCACCGGACGCGGCGACCGAGTCGAAGTACTGCTGCGGCAGGAAGGCGGCGCGCACATCCCACACCCCCTGCTTGGCCTGCTCGAGATACGTCGTCAGGCCGACGACCGGCTTACGCGTTTCGCCTCGGTCGCCGGCGCTCCCTCGCTCAACGACCGGGTGGTCGGTCGTTGAGCGAGGGAAGCGAGACGAGACGCTCGAGACATCAGAGGCGTTCGAAACCACGCACCCTCTCCCAATCGGTCACGGCGGCGTCGTAGGCCTCGACCTCGATGCGCGCCTGGTTCAGGTAGTGCTCCACCACGTCATCGCCGAACGCAGCCCGCGCGATAGCGGACTGATCCAGCAGCTGTGCCGCCTCGCGCAGCGTCATGGGCAGATGCTCGACCCCGGCGGCGTAGGCGTTGCCCTCCAGCCGGCCGGGAAGGGGCAGCTCATGTTCGATGCCGTGCAGTCCGCCCGCGATGATCGCAGCGATGCCGAGATAGGGGTTCACGTCGCCGCCGGGCACCCGGTTCTCCACGCGGAGGGAAGAGCCGTGTCCCACCACGCGCAGCGCGCAGGTGCGGTTGTCGAGGCCCCACGCGATGCCCGTCGGCGCGAAGGAGCCCTTCGCGAACCGCTTGTACGAGTTGATGTTCGGCGCGTAGAGCAGCGTGAACTCGCGCAGCGTCGCGAGGATGCCGGCGATCCAATGCTCCATGAGCGGGCTGAAGCCGTGCTCGCCGTCGCCGGCCATGACGGCGTCGCCGGACGCCGACCGCACCGAGAGATGGATGTGGCAGCTGTTCCCCTCGCGCTCATTGAACTTGGCCATGAACGTCAGCGACTTGCCGTGCTGCTCGGCGATCGCCTTCGCACCGTTCTTGTACAGCGCGTGCTGGTCGGCGGTCTCGAGCACCTCGGCGTAGCGGAACGCGATCTCCTGCTGGCCGAGGTTGCACTCTCCCTTGACGCCTTCGGTGTACAGCCCGGCGCCGTCCATCGACAGGCGGATGTCGCGCAGCAACGGCTCCAGCCGCCCCGAGGCGAGCAGGTCGTAGTCGACGTTGTAGTCGGTCGCGGGGGTGAGGTCGCGGTAGCCCTTGGCCCAGGCATCCCGATACGTGTCGTCGAACACGATGAACTCGAGCTCCGTGCCCGAGTACGCCACGAGTCCGCGGTCGGCCAGTCTCGAGCGCTGTCGCTGGAGGATGTCGCGAGGCGACTGGACGACCGGCGCGCCGCTCTCCCACGTGAGGTCGGCCATGACGAGGGCAGACCCGGCGAGCCACGGGATGCGACGCAAGGTCGAGACGTCGGGGCGGAGCATCATGTCGCCGTAGCCGGTCTCCCAGCTCGACATGGCGTAACCGTCGACCGTGTTCATGTCGACGTCGACCGACAGGAGGTAGTTGCACGCCTCCGCTCCGTGCGGCAGAACCTCCTCCTGGAACAGCCGCGCCGACACGCGCTTTCCGACCAGGCGCCCCTGCGCGTCGGCGAAGGCCACCACGACGGTGTCGATGTCGCCCGCGGCGATCGCGGCGCCGAGCTGCTCGACGGTGAGGTTTCCCGGCATCCGCTTCTCCTCCGTGTCGACGTCACGAGCGCGGTCCTGGCGAACCGCGCTCATCCGCACACTCTAACCAGATTCCCCTCCAAAGGTAGACACAGCCGACCAATAGGCGCCACAATCGGCGAAAAGCGCATGAGCGCGACCCGAGCGCACCTCTCTTCGCGACCCCTGGAGGACCGATGTCCCAAGCGAGCAGTGCAGCACAGCCGGAGTCTCCGGCCTCATCATCCGACAGTTCCGCCAAGGTCGCCGGCGCGACCTATACGCGGGCCGGCCAGGAGTACTTCCAGCGCCGCACCCTGAAGCGCTCCGCGGGAGTGTGGGGATTGTGGGGCCTGGCCGTCGCCGCCGTCATCTCCGGCGACTTCTCCGGGTGGAACTTCGGCATCGATGCGGCCGGTTTCGGCGGCATGGTGATCGCCTTCGTCATCCTCGTGGCGATGTACTACGGCATGATCTTCTCGATCGGCGAGATGGCGGCCGCGATGCCGCACACCGGCGGCGCCTACTCGTTCGCGCGGTCGGCGATGGGACCGTGGGGAGGCCTCGTCACCGGCGCCGCCGAGACGATCGAGTACGTCGCCACGACGGCGGTGATCGTCTTCTTCTCCGCGTCCTATGCCGACGCGATCACGTCCGAGCTCCTGGGCGTGTCACTGCCGGGCTGGGTGTGGTGGATCATCCTGTACGCGGTGTTCATCGCCCTCAATGCGGCCGGCGCGAACATCTCGTTCCGCTTCGCGATCATCGTTTCGATCATCTCGATCGGCATCCTGGTGGTCTTCTCGGTGATGGCCCTGTTCTCGTCTGCGCTCGACTGGGGCTCCCTGTGGAACATCGCACCGGATCCGGGCTGGAACGAGTTCCTCCCGCACGGTGTGCTGCCGATCCTGTTCGCACTGCCGTTCGCGATGTGGTTCTTCCTCGGCATCGAGGAGCTGCCGCTGGCCGCCGAGGAATCGCACGACCCGGTGCGCGACATCCCGCGTGCCGGCTTCTGGGCCCGCGGCACGCTCATCGTCACCGGCCTGCTGGTGCTGTTCCTCAACACGGCGGTGATCGGAGCGGAGGCGACAGGCGTCGCAGCGGAGCCGCTGCTCGACGGCTTCCGCGCGATCGTGGGCGACCAGCTCGCCGCCGTGCTCGCGCTGTTCGCCCTGATCGGGCTGCTCGCATCTCTGCAGGGCATCATGTTCGCGTACGGCCGCAACATGTACTCGCTGTCGCGGGCCGGCTACTACCCCAAGTTCCTCTCGCTCACCGGCAAGCGCCAGACGCCGTGGGTGGCGCTCGTCGTCGGGGCGCTCATCGGCTTCATCGCGCTGGTGGTGCTCGACGTGCTGGCCAGCATCGACCCCGACAACGTCGGTGCCGTGGCCGGCGCGATCGTGCTCAACATCGCGGTGTGGGGCGCCGTGCTGGCGTACCTGATGCAGATGATCGCGTTCATCATCCTCCGCCGGAAGTACCCCAACGCCCATCGCCCGTACCGCAGCCCGTGGGGCGTCACCGGAGCGGTCGTCGCCGCGGTCATCGCGGCGCTCATCTTCCTCGGGTTCCTGCTCAACTCCGCGTTCCAGCCGGCGATCGTCGCGATCGGCATCGTCTACATCGTGATCCTCCTCGGGTTCGCGCTGTACTTCCGCCACCGACTGGTCCTCTCACCGGAGGAGGAGTACGCGATCTCCGGCGGCGAGCACGGCGACCCGCAGAGCGAGGGGTACGACGCGATGGAGACCGAGGTCTTCGGCGACAAGCCGTAGCGGTCGCGACCAAGGCGGGGGCACGAGCGAGGCGGATGGGGCCGCCTCGCTCCACCCGTCCGCGGGCCGGAGGACGCGGCACACAGAAGCGCCGGTCGCGGCGCTTTTGCGATCTCCGACACGACAAGAAACTTGTCCCCCAAAAGGTGGACAAGGATGCCTGGAATGGTTATCTTTGATGGGCCACCAACGGCTGGGGAGGTGTTGGCTGGCGAACTGGGGAGCTGGGATCTTCTGGGGCGAAACTGGGACCACTGAACTTCCGCAGCGAAGCGGCCCCTCGGATGCCATTGCAGGGCGTCCGAGGGGCCGCAACTCCGCCTCCGCCCTGACCGCTGGGAACGGCCGGTCCGGCACTGGGGAGGCCGGACGTCGGTGCTGGGGACACCTCGACGGTAAACATCAGACGGAATCGGGATCACTCTAACGTGTGCCCCCCGCCTCAGCGCCAGCATCCACGCCATTCCCGGCGTTTGGACGGCGGGCGGACGCAGCGCACGGCATCCTCAACTTCCCCTGAGCTTTCGCTTGCTGACCTGGGATGAGTTGTCCCCCATATGGGGGACACGGTATTTTGTGTAGTGCGGGATCTGAGGTCGCCTGGGGAGGCACTCAGTCTGGGACCCGCAACGGAAGCGAGCGATCTGGGGACGCCCGGCTTCCGTCCCCCAGCGACGATGCTCCCCTCGGTCGCAGGTACGCGTCCGAGGGGAGCATCGGAACCGCGTCGGCCGTGCAGACTTCCTGCTGGGGACAGGTACAGTGCTGGGGACACCGGCACAGCTCATGTCAACGCATAGGTTCCCGCCACACGATATCGGGCGGCGGGCCTCGCGAACGTCAGGACGCGGCACGACACGCGCCTACGCGCCGGAATGCGCACACCGGAAGCCCCTCAACGCATAGGTTCCCGCCACACGATATCGGCCGGCGGGCCTCGCGAACGTCAGGACGCGGCGCGACACGCGCCTACGCGCCGGAATGCGCACGCCGGAAGCCCCTCAACGAAGAGACGGGTCCGGCTCGGAGCGCTGATCGACGGCCGGCTGCCGTCAGTAGAGCAGGAACTGCTTCGGGTCGGTGGACGCGATGCCGCCGATCTCCACGGACAGGTGGTACGACGCTCCCCCGCCGGGGGCGCGCGGCCGCGTCGCGTCGGCGCAGGTGCCCACGGCGGACCGGGTGCGGTCCCACGTGAGCGGAGCGGCACTGGTGACGGTCTGGCCCGCAGCGATCAGCACGATCATGTCGCTCGGCTCGCCCTGGCAATCGGTCGATCGCCACCAGACATCGTCGCCGCTGGTGACCGTGAACGACTGCGCGCTGGTGCCGACGTTCAACGTGCAGTCCGGCCCGTTGTTGGTGAGCTTGATGGAGAACTGCGGGTTCTGATCACCGGCGTAGGTATCGGCTGAGGTCACGGGCTCGACGATGATCTCGCTCGCGACACACGGCATCGCGGTCGGCGTCGATCCGGCCGTAGGCGTCGTGCCCTCGACGACCGCCCCCTCGACAGCCCCCGTGTCAGTGGGATCGGGCGCGGCCTGGCCGGACGGCACGGGAAGCGACTCCGCCGTGCTCTGCGACGACGTCTTGTCGGCGGTGTCGGTGGTCTCACTCGCCGGCGCCGCCCACGGCTGGGCGATCAGCAGCCAGACGATCGCCGCAACGGCCAGCAATGCCAGCAGGAGCACAAGACGCCGACGCCGGTAGACGGCCGGCGAGTGGCGACGTCGCGGAGTGGTGCCGGTCATGCACACAGGGTAACCGCGCCTCCCGCCGTCTCCCGTGTGCGCGCGCCGGATGCCGGGAACCCCGGGCCGCGGCATGCCGGGAACCCCGGGCCGGGGCATGCCGACGCCGCGTCAGAGCCGCTTCAGCATGCGGGTGTTGCCGAGGGTGTTCGGCTTGACGTGCGCGAGGTCGAGGAACTCCGCGACGCCCTCGTCGGGCGAACGGATGAGCTGCGAGTACACGTCGGGATCGACCACCTGCTCGCCGATGGGCTCGAAGCCGCGACGAGTGAAGAAGTCGACCTCGAACGTCAGGCAGAACAGCCGCGACAGCCCCAGTGCGCGCGCGTTCTCTTCGAGGCCCTCGACGATCGCGCGACCGACGCCGTGATGCAGCCAGCCGTCCGCCACGATGAGCGTGCGGATCTCGCCCAGGTCCTCCCACATGACGTGCAGCGCGCCACAGCCGATGAGCTCGCCGGCGCCGTCCTCAGCCACGAGGAACTGCTGCGTCGCCTCGTACAGCACGACGAGGTCCTTGCCCAGCAGAATCCGCCGTTGCACGTACGGCTCCAGCAGCGCCTGGATGCGGCGGACATCGCGGGTGCGTGCCGGCCGGACGGTGAACTCTGCCACCCGTCCAGCGTAGAGCGCGGTCCGGTCGAGGCGGTGTCAAACGGTCGGGCTCAATCGCACAAACTCGGCTCCCGGACGGTCGATCGGGTCGATTGATCCCGTCGCTTTGACAGCCGACGCCGAAACGACCAAGACCGGACGCTGCAGCCGCCGGTTCGACGGCAGCAGCCCAGGACTGCGCCGGGTGCACGCGTCTCGTCTCGCTCGTTCCTCGCTCGCTCGACGACCGGAGACGACGAGGGGACGGATGCCGTGGCATCCGTCCCCTCGTCGATCCAGAAGTTACGCGTTCGCTGCGAGGTCCGGGGTGGCGGTGATCTCGCCGCCCTGGACGACACCCACAGCGACCTTCTCACCGCGCGGGCCGTGCTCGAACACGAACTCGCCGTTCTGCGCGTCGACCTTCACGTGGTCGCCGGCGTCGAGCTCGCCGTGCAGGATCTTCTCCGACAGCCGGTCCTCGATCTCCCGCTGCATCGCACGACGCAACGGGCGGGCACCCAGGGCCGGGTCGAAGCCGATGTCGATGAGCTTGTCCTTCGCGGCATCCGTCAGCTCCACCGTCATGTCGCGGTCGAGCAGGCGCTCGCCCAGACGCTTGGTGAACAGGCCCACGATCTGGCGCAACTCGTCCTTGTCCAGCTGCGGGAAGACGATGATGTCGTCGACGCGGTTCAGGAACTCCGGCTTGAAGTTGCGCTTGAGCTCCTCGTTGACCTTGCCCTTCATCCGCTCGTAGGTCGTACCGCTGTTGCCCTCGACCTGGAAGCCCACCGGGCCCCCGGCGATCGCCGACGAACCGAGGTTCGTCGTCATGATGATCACCGTGTTCTTGAAGTCGATGACGCGGCCCTGACCGTCGGTGAGGCGCCCCTCTTCGAGGATCTGCAGCAGCGAGTTGAAGATGTCGGGGTGGGCCTTCTCGATCTCGTCGAACAGCACGACCGAGAACGGCTTGCGGCGCACCTTCTCGGTGAGCTGGCCGCCCTCTTCGAAGCCGACGAAGCCGGGAGGGGCACCGAACAGCCGCGAGACGGTGTGCTTCTCACCGAACTCCGACATGTCCAGCGAGATCAGCGCGGCCTCGTCGTCGAAGAGGAACTCCGCGAGCGCCTTGGCCAGCTCGGTCTTTCCGACACCCGTCGGTCCGGCGAAGATGAACGACCCCGACGGACGCTTCGGGTCCTTCAGGCCCGCACGCTGACGGCGGATCGTCTTGGACAGCGCGGCGATCGCCTCCTCCTGGCCGATGACGCGCTGGTGCAGCGCCTTCTCCATGAAGACGAGACGGCTCGACTCCTCCTCGGTCAGCTTGAAGACCGGGATGCCGGTGGCCTGGGCGAGCACCTCGGCGATCAGGCCCTCGTCGACCACCGCGTGGCTGGCGACGTCACCCGAACGCCACTGCTTCTCCAGGCGCAGACGCTCGGCGAGCAGTGACTTCTCCTCGTCGCGCAGCGACGCGGCCTTCTCGAAGTCCTGGTCCTCGGAGGCGCGCTCCTTGTCCTCGCGGACCTTCGCGATCTTGTCGTCGAACTCGCGCAGCTCCGGCGGGCTGGACAGGATCGACAGGCGCAGGCGGGCGCCGGCCTCGTCGATCAGGTCGATCGCCTTGTCGGGGAGGAAGCGGTCCGAGATGTAGCGGTCGGCGAGGTTGGCCGCCGCGACGATCGCGCCGTCGGTGATCTGCACCTTGTGGTGCGCCTCGTAGCGGTCGCGCAGCCCCTTCAGGATGTTGATCGCGTGGGGCAGGCTCGGCTCGGCGACCTGGATGGGCTGGAAGCGGCGCTCGAGCGCGGCATCCTTCTCGAAGTGCTTGCGGTACTCGTCGAGCGTGGTCGCACCGATCGTCTGCAGCTCGCCACGGGCGAGCAGGGGCTTGAGGATCGACGCGGCGTCGATCGCACCCTCGGCGGCACCGGCACCCACGAGCGTGTGGATCTCGTCGATGAAGACGATGATGTCGCCACGCGTCCGGATCTCCTTGGTGACCTTCTTCAGGCGCTCCTCGAAATCACCGCGGTAGCGGGAGCCGGCGATCAGCGAGCCGAGGTCGAGCGAGTAGAGCTGCTTGTCCTTCAGCGTCTCGGGCACGTCGCCCTTGACGATCGCCTGCGCGAGGCCCTCGACGACGGCGGTCTTGCCGACGCCGGGCTCGCCGATGAGGACGGGGTTGTTCTTGGAGCGGCGCGACAGGATCTGCATGACGCGCTCGATCTCCTTCTCGCGCCCGATGACCGGGTCGAGCTTGTTGTCGCGCGCAGCCTGCGTGAGGTTGCGGCCGAACTGGTCGAGCACCTGTGAG
This sequence comes from Microbacterium timonense, assembly GCF_900292075.1. Taxonomy (GTDB): domain Bacteria; phylum Actinomycetota; class Actinomycetes; order Actinomycetales; family Microbacteriaceae; genus Microbacterium; species Microbacterium timonense. The sequence goes on along the minus strand of NZ_OLMV01000005.1, from coordinate 117,923 downwards.
CCTCCCTGGGTGCTGCCCTGGGTCTGCTCGCCCGCGCCGCTGGCGACGCCGGCGGGCTCCTTGCCCTGATAGCCCGACAGCAGCTGGATGACCTGCTGACGGACCTTGTTGAGGTCGGCGCCGAGCTTGACCAGCACCTGGGCGGCCACGCCCTCGCCCTCACGGATCAGTCCGAGCAGGATGTGCTCGGTGCCGATGTAGTTGTGACCAAGCTGCAGCGCCTCGCGCAGCGACAGCTCGAGCACCTTCTTCGCGCGCGGGGTGAACGGGATGTGCCCGGTCGGCTGCTGCTGGCCCTGGCCGATGATGTCCTGGACCTGCTCGCGCACGGCGTCGAGCGAGATTCCGAGGCTCTCGAGGGCCTTGGCGGCGACGCCCTCACCCTCGTGGATGAGACCGAGCAGGATGTGCTCGGTGCCGATGTAGTTGTGGTTCAGCATCTTCGCCTCTTCCTGGGCGAGGACGACCACACGACGGGCACGGTCGGTGAATCTCTCGAACATCGTTCACTCCTCCGGGACGCCTCGGGTCGGTTGACCCACTGCGCGCCTTTACATCGAGGGTAGCCAGCGCACCCGCACCGAACGGCCGTGTTCGCCGTGGGCATAGCGGTGTGACACGCCCTTGACACACAGCGGCGCGCAGGGGGCTCCTCGACCGCAGGAGCTCACGGGATGCGGATGCCGCGAGCCGCGGCATCCGCGATCGCGAGGCTCAGTTGGGGTTGATGGGGACGCGGACGTTGTCGAACTCGCCGCCCGTGAGGATGGCGTAGACCTGGACGTCCTCGTCGTCGACGCCGTCGGCCGTGGTGACGATGCCCCGGGGCGCCATGTCCATCGTGCACACCTGGTCGGCCGGGGGCGTCGCGAACGTGACGGTGACCTCGGTCGCGCTGGTGAGCTCGGTCTTCTCCACGACGGGCACGCACGTCGACGAACCCCACGAGAGGATGACGAACTGGCCGTCTGTCTCGGTCCAGCCGGCGCTGGGGAGGTAGTCCGTCTCGCCCGACGTCGACAGGCCGACCGCGCCTTCGAGGTCGGTGTCGCCGTGCCAGCCGTCCCCGGTCACCTCGATCTCGACGCCCTCCGCCGGGTCGGCGCCCTCGGGAGTGCCGACCATCGTGACGCGGGACGCGAGGTCTGCCGTGCAGGGCGTGTCGTCCTTCGGGTCGACGAGGGTGACCTTCATGACGCCGTCGGCGTAGCTGACGTCCTCCGCGGTGGGGATGCAGCTCGAGCTGCCCTGCGTGACGATGCCGATCATGCGACCGCCGTCCAGCCAGGCGGCGGTCACCTCCTGCTCGGTGCTGTCGTTCCCGGCGCCGGTCTGCGTCGGCGTGCCGCCGCTGCCGGTCGCGCAGGCGGTGAGGACACCTGCCAGCAGGACGGTCAGGCCGAGGCCTGCGAGGACGGTGCGCGTGCGAGGAGCCATGGGAGAACCCTTCCGTGAGCGGCGCGGACGCCGTGCCGGCGGCATCCGTCATCCCTATGGTGTCGCAGATGGCCGCTCGATCTCATCACATCGATCACGTGAAAGTCACGATCCGCTGCGAGGACGCCGCAGGATCGCGCTGCGTCACTGCAGAGCGGACGTGAGCCGGGCGAGGTTGTCGAGCACGGTGGAGCGCAACGGCTGCTTCTCCCACTCCTCGAGCGTGAGCTCCCGCGAGAGCGAACGGTACTTGTCTTCCACGGTCCGCATCTGACGCACGAACTCCTCGCCGCGCACCAGCATCGAGATCTCCATGTTGAGACCGAACGAGCGCATGTCCATGTTGCTGGACCCCACGATCGCCACCTCGTCGTCGATCGTGAGGCTCTTGGTGTGGAGGATGTAGGGCTTCTTGTACATCCAGATCTTCACCCCCGCGCGCAGCAGCGCCTCGTAATAGCTGCGCTGCGCGTGGTAGACGATGGCCTGGTCGCCCTCTTCGGATACGAACAGTTCCACGTGGATGCCGCGCTGGCAGGCGGTCGTGATCGCCAGCAGCAGCGCCTCGTCGGGGACGAAATACGGGCTCACCACGATGATCTGCCGCTGCGCGGCGTACAGCAGCGCCGCGAAAAGCTTGAGGTTGTTCTCGAATTCGAACCCGGGGCCGGAGGGGATGATCTGGCAGTCGAGATCGCCGGGTCCGCTCTCGACGTCGAACAGGTCGATCTCGTCGGTGAGCACCTCGTCGGTCTCGCTGTACCAGTCGCTCAGGAAGACAGCGTTGACCGATGCCACGACCGGCCCTTCGATGCGCGCCATCAGGTCGACCCAGTGCAGACCGCGGCGGATGTTCTTGCGCAGGTTGTACGTCGAGTCCGTCACGTTCTGCGATCCGGTGAACGCGACGCGGCCGTCGACCACGAGGAGCTTGCGGTGGTTGCGCAGGTCTGGTCGCTGGTACTTGCCGCGCAGCGGCTGCACGGGCAGCATCAGGTGCCACTGCGCACCCATCGCCGTGAGCCGCTTCAGCGTCTTGCGGTAGAACGGCTTGCCGCGGTTGGCCCAGTGATCCAGCAGCACACGCACGGCGACGCCGCGGGCGGCCACCTCCTCGAGGGCGCGGAAGAAGTTGTCGGTCGCGGCATCGGACTGGAAGATGTAGAACTCCACGTGCACGTAGCGTTCGGCCGCCCGGATGGCATCGGCCATGGCGTCCAGGCTCGCCTGATAGTCGGGGATCAGCTGCGCGGCGTTGTCGCCGGCCAGCGGCATCGCGCCGAGATTGCGGTTGAGTGTGACCAGCGAGGTGAACCAGGCGGGGGCGTGCGGGCGGAGCGTCCCGAAATCCAGCGATGCGCTGGTGTCATGGATGTAGTCGTTGATGCGCTCCTGCTTGCGGCGCCGCTTGCGGGGAAGCCGCGGGTTGCCGATCAGCAGGAACAGGAAGACGCCGATGATCGGGATGAAGTAGATGGCCAGCAGCCACGCCATCGCCGCGGTGGGCCGGCGATTGCGCGGCACCACGATGATCGCCGTGACGCGAATGATGATGTCGACGATGAAGACGAGCACCACCCACCACGTCGCGTCGAACGTGATGGTGATCATCGATCGGTGCCTCTCCACGCTCCCGCTGAGCCGATCTGCTCAGCGTATCGGTGAGGACCGACGGCCTCGGAATCAGCGGCCGCATGACGCGGCGCACGGTGCCGGAAGAGGACCTCAGTGGTCGGCGGGAGCAGTGCCCGAGGATGCCGGGGGCAGTCCGCGCTTGGCGCGCTCCTCGGCCTCGATCTTGGCGTAGACGCGCCGCTCCGTGCGATCGGCGCGGATCACACTGCGCAGCACGAAGAAGAAGATCGCGGAGACCAGGAGGGTCGGCAGAAGCGTCCAGAACGCGGCGACCCAGTAGTCCATGCCTCCAGGATACGCCGTGCCGGTTCGACGCTCCCCCTGAGCGCCGGTTCCTCCACAGGCGGTGCTGTGCGGCCTCTCGCGCCCGACTTCTTCGGAGCAGCACCATCGGCTCCCCGCCGCGCGTCCGCCGCGGCCAGAGTCATGGGCATGACCTCCACCGTCGTCAAAGCCGCCGATGCCGCGCAGTTCCTCTCGTTCCTTCCCCGCATGCTGGGGTATCGACCGTTCCGAAGCCTCGTCGTCGTCCCGTTCCACGGCCCGCGCAGCCTCGGTGCCATGCGGTTCGATCTGCCCACGACCGGCGACGACCCGGTCGACGCGATCGCGGCGACGGTGATCGGCACGGTCTGCCGTCTGCCCGACGCCGACGCGGTCGCCGCGATCGTCTACACGGACGCCCGGTTCGCCGACGGGGGACGGATGCCGCACCGCGCACTGCTGCGGGCGGTCGAGCGCCGCGCCGACGCGTGCGGGCTGCGCACTGCCGACCTGCTGTGCGTCGCGGCAGACGCGTGGGGTTCCGCCCTGGACCCCGAATGCCCGCCGACGGGCAGGGCACTGGAGGAGCTCGAGACCGACGACCCCCGGCTCGCGGAGCTTCCGCTCCCCCGTGGCGATCAACTCGCCGGCTCGGAGCTGCCCCCTGGTTCCGCACGCGATCGCAGGGCCGTGGCGACGGCACTGCGCGCCCTCGAGGAGGCCATCGGGACCCTGTGCGGCCAGGATCCCGACGCCGACGGTCCGGTGCGCGACGGCCTCGGGGAGCCTTCGTTCGAAGATGTCACGCTTCCGGCCGACCTCGGACCCGTCCCGGGTCCCCTGGACGACGGGCTCACGGACGAAGGCCCCGCCGACCCGCCTGCACGCGTCGACCCTCGCGCGCTCGCGACCGCGTGCCGCCTCGATGACCTGCCAGGCTTCTTCGAGGACGTGCTCACCACCGCGGAGCCGGACGCGTACGAGACGGCCGCCGTGGTGTGGTGCCTGTCGCGTCCGTCGCTGCGCGATGTCGCCCTGGTGCAGTGGAGCGGCAATGTCTCGGAGGGCGACGAGGCGCTCGACGCCCAGCTGCGCTGGGAGGACGGCGAGGACTACCCGGCCCATCTGGCGGCGCGGATGTGGGGCGAAGGCGACCGGCCGCAACCGGCGCGCCTGGAAGACGCACTCGCCCTCACCCGGCACGCGGCCGCGCTGGCCCCGCGCGAGCTCCGTCCGGGACCGCTCGCCATGTGCGCGTGGCTCGCGTGGGCCCTGGGGCGCTCGACGCACGCCTGGGCCTACGCCGACCGGGCATACGAGATCGACCCGGAGCACGGCCTGGCCCAGATCCTCCTGTCGTTCGTGCACGCCGGGCATCTGCCCGAGTGGGCCTTTCGGCACGGCAGCGCAGGGTGAGGACCGGTGCGAGCGACGTCGCTACTTCACGAGCGGGAACAGGATCGTCTCGCGGATGCCGAGACCCGTGATCGCCATCAGCAGGCGGTCGATCCCCATGCCCATCCCCCCGGTGGGGGGCATCCCGTGCTCGAGCGCGCGGAGGAATTCCTCGTCGATGCGCATGGCCTCGAGGTCGCCGCGCGCAGCCAGCTTGGCCTGCTCGACGAACCGCTCACGCTGGATGACCGGGTCGACGAGCTCGGAGTATCCGGTGGCGAGCTCGAAGCCGCGCGTGTACAGATCCCACTTCTCCACGACGCCCGGGATCGAGCGGTGTTCGCGCACCAGGGGGCTGGTGTCGAGCGGGAAGTCCATGACGAAGGTCGGCCGCTCCAGCTCGGGCTTGACGAAGTGCTCCCACAGCTCCTCGACGAGCTTGCCGTGGATGGCGTGCGGGGGCAGCTCGAGGCCTTCGGCCTCGGCGAGCGCCACGAGCTCCTCGAACGGCGTTTCGGGCGTGATCTCGCGGTCGGCAGCATCCGAGAGCGATCCGTACATCGAGAGGCGATCCCACTGGCCGCCGAGGTCGTACTCGGTGCCGTCCGCCCAGGTGACGGTCGTCGAGCCGGTGACGGCGACGGCCGCATTCTGGATGAGCTCCTGCGTCAGGTCCGCGATGCCGTTGTAGTCGCTGTACGCCTGATAGGCCTCGAGCATCGCGAACTCGGGGCTGTGCGTGGAGTCGGCGCCCTCGTTGCGGAAGTTCCGGTTGATCTCGAAGACCCGGTCGATGCCGCCGACCACCGCCCGCTTGAGGAACAGCTCCGGCGCGATGCGCAGGTACAGGTCGGTGTCGAACGCATTGGACCGCGTGATGAAGGGACGGGCGGATGCTCCACCGTGCTGCACCTGGAGCATCGGGGTCTCGACTTCGACGAAGCCGTGCGACGAGAAGGTCTCGCGCAGACTCGCGTTCACCTTCGCCCGCGCCAGGACCGTCTCACGGGCGCGGTCTCGCACGATGAGGTCGAGGAAACGGCTGCGGACGCGGCTCTCCTCGCTCAGCTCGGAGTGCAGGTTCGGCAGCGGCAGCACCGCCTTCGAGGCGATGCGCCAGTCCGACACCATGATCGACAGCTCACCTCGGCGGCTGGAGATCACCTCGCCCGACACGAAGACGTGGTCGCCGAGATCGACGAGTTCCTTCCACGCCTGCAGCGACTCCTCACCGACCGACGCGAGCGACACCATCGCCTGGATACGGCTTCCGTCTCCTGCCTGGAGCGTCGCGAAGCACAGCTTGCCGGTGTTGCGACTGAACACGATGCGACCGGCGACCGCCGCGGTGACGCCCGTCTCGGCCCCGGCCTCGAGGTCGCCATAGCGGGCGCGCAGGTCGGGGATCGTGTCGGTGATCGGCAGCGAGACCGGGTAGGCACCGCCCGCCGCGTCGGCGCGCTCTGCGATCAGCCGCTCGCGCTTGGCGAGCCGAACCGCCTTCTGCTCGAAGACCTCTTCCTCGGTCGGCTCGGCGGGCTGGTCGACGGACGCGTCAGTCATGGGTGGGCTCCTCGGAAAGCAGACCCCCAAGTCTACCGACGTCTCCGCAGAGCTCTCGGGCGAGGCCCGAGCGGGTCAGGGCAGGAAGATCTCGGTGTTGTCGACGAAGCGGTGCCCGGCGACCGTCGCGGCGATGAGGGCGAGCGCCGGTCCCCGGCTGCCGTCGTCCGCGGGCAGGAATGTCGCCGGGTCGACCACGGTCAGGTAGTCCAGCTGGATGCGGGGCTCACCCATGAGGGTTCCCTGCGCCGCGGCGATGCAGGCGTCCACGCCGCGATCGGCGTTCGCGGCTGCGGCATCCAGCGCGAGGGGGAGCAGCCGTGCGGCGGCGAGGTCCCGCTCTTCGAGCATTCCGACGCGGGTCGACACTGGGAGGCCGTCGTCGCGACGCACCGTCCCCACGGTCGCGACCTCGACGTCGAAGCAGAGATCGCGGATCATCCGACGCACCAGGAACACGCGCTGAGGGTCGCGCTCGCCATAGACGGCCACGTCGGGACGCACCAGGTTCAGCAGCTTCGCCTCGACCGTCAACAGGCCGTCGAAGTAGTAAGGCCGTGTCCTGCCTTCGTAACGCAGGCCGAGGTCGCCGGCGGCGACCCGCGTCGTGGCCGCGCCCTGTGGCAGGAGCTCGGGAGCGTCGGGGGCGAAGATGACGTCGACGCCGAGAGACCGCAGCAGCTCCACGTCGTCGACAAGGCTCCGTGGGTACTCCTCCCACTGCGCGGACGAGGCGAACCGCAGCGGGTTCACGAACACCGAGACCACGATGACATCGGCGACCTCGCGGGCGCGGTGCACCAGATCGATGTGCCCGTCGTGGAGCGAGCCGATCGTGGAGACGAGGGCGACCCGCGCGCCCGGAGCGGCGGCCCGGATCTCCGCAAGCCGAGCGCGGAGCCCGTCGACGGTGCTGATCACCCTTGGATGGTAGCGGGCGGCTCGGCCGCCGGCCCGGCGCCGGCCTCGCTCAGCGCGTGGTCGATGGTGGTGTGCACGAGCGACGAGAGGAAGGAGCCGGGTTGCGCAACGCCGGCCTCGGCGAGCAGCGCCGCCGCCTGGCGCACGATGGAGCGGGAGAAGTCCCGTGCCGTCGCGATCGCCTCGGCGTACGCGGGACGCGCGGCTTCGTCCACCACGACGGGCTCGCATCCCAGCTCCACCGCGAGCGCCTGCGCGATGGGAAGCACCGGCGCCGGTGCCGTCACCGCAGCGTATGAGCTCGCCAGGGCACGCAGGTCCATCGACGTTCCGCTGAAGGCGATGGCCGGGTGGACCGCCAGCGGGATCGCACCCTTGGCGACGGCGGGAGCGAGGATGCCGGCACCGAAAGCGGGATCGGTGTGCAGCACCAGCTGCCCGGGCTGCCAGGCGCCGACCTCGGCCAGCCCGGCCACGAGCCCGGGCAGCTCCGCGTGCGGCACGGCGACGATCACCAGTTCGCTGCGCCGGGCGACCTCGGTCGCGTCGATGACCGGCACGCCGGGGAGGATCGCTTCGACGCGCTCGGGGTCCGAGCCGGGCGTGACACCGACGACGGCGTGCCCGGCACCACCCAGTGCGGCTCCCAGCACCGGACCCACCCGGCCGGCGCCGATGATGCCGACGCCGAGGCGCCCTTCCCGGCTCACGCGCCCTCCCCCGCAGGCGAGGCCGGCGTGGGAGCGGACGCCGCCGGAGCGTCGAAAGGCTCCGCAGGAGTGGCCGGGGCTGCGACCGACGCCTCGGCGGGCGTGGCCGGGACTGGGGCGGACGACTCCGCACGAGTGGTTCGGACCGTGGGCGTGGGCGGGACCGCGGGGACCGCCTCGGCGGTGTCTGCAGCAATGGGAGTGGCGGGCACCGCCGCGCCGGGATTCTCCGCGGGGATGGCGGCCGCCACGGCGACGGGGGCGGCATCCTTCTGATCCTGTGCCCACCGGTGCGTCCGGTCGGCCAGTGCCGCGCGCACCGACCCGCGTGCGACCTCATCGAAGAGCGTCAGGGCGGTATCGCGATCCACGGCGGCGAGGAAGGGCGAGACCGGTCCGGTCACGACATGGGCGCGCACATTGGTCACCCGCGTGGCGCGGTCGAGTGGGCCCTGGTACAGGCCGAAGCTCTGCAGCCGCGCCAGCGGCAGCATCACGAGCCTGCGCCAGACGATGCCGCGCCGCATGAGCAGCGCCTCGTCGGTCAGGCGGAAGCCGTTGCGGCGGTACGACAGCGGACGGATCCACCAGGCCCGACGCGGCGAGTTCGTGAAGGTGTCGCCCGTGCTCGGGCCGAGCATGCCCTCATCCACGATGAGTGCCCGCTCCGCGTCGGGAAGCGACGGCTGCAGCAGCCGGAGCACCCGGTCGACATCGGAGGCCGTGCCCACGGGAAGCACCGTGGTGAACTGATCGGTCGTGGAGTCGGTGGCGCTGCGGCCGGTGAGCCGGTTGATCCGCACCATCCACCATCCGGCCGGCCGCCACAGGATCGGCTGGGTCACCTCGACCGCATGCACGCGTCCGGGCGGCACGATCTCGGTGATCGTCGTCAACAACCCGAAGGTGATCCGGACGCCGTCGGGAGTGGGCGCGATCGAGTAGCGCAGCGAGCGGACGATCGAGCGCACCCAGTACGCGCCGAAGCCGATGATCGTGGGCACGAAGCCGAAGAGCAGCCACGTGATGCCCTGGCTCACGCCGATGACGATGGCGACGAACGCCAGGATCAGGCCGATCGTCGACATGCTGAGCACGTGGGATGCCACGAGCCGGCCGACCGGGATGTTCACGACCGATTCGGGCTCGGCGACGACCGCCTCGGGCCCCTCGATGAGTCCCGTGAGACCCTGCCCGACCGTGCGACCGAGCGCCGCCACGCGGCCGCTCGCTCGCTGCCCCGCGGCGGCGGCACCGCCGGTCGCGGCGAGCCGGCGCCCCGAGGCCAGGCGCAGGATGTCGGCGCGCACCGCTTCGGCGTCGGCCGTCGACAGGTATTCGAGCTTGACGTTGGCGTCCGCGCCGGCTCCCACGACCTCGAGCTTGGCCATACCCAGCAGGCGGGCGATCATCGGGCGGGTCAGGTTCACGCCCTGCACGCGGTCCAGCGGGGCGCGGCGCTGCGTGCGGAAGAGGATGCCGCTGCGCACCTCGACGTCGTCGTCGGTGATCCGGAAGGTGTGGAAGCGCCACGACGTGTAGAACACCGCGACCAGCACGATCAGCACGCCGAGGACGGCGAGGCCGGCCACGACGACGAGGTTGTTCGCGATGATGAAGTCCACCGGGTCCCCGCCGGCGGTCTCCCATTCGGCGACGTCGTCGCCCACCTCGGGTGCGAGCCACGGCAGGAAGATGAACACCAGACGGTCGCGCAGATTGGCGAGAACGATGCCGATCACCACGATGAGGAACAGGCCGCCGCGCAGCAGCGCGGTGAACGGGTGAAGACGATGCCACTCGCCGTCGCTGAGGGGCGAACGCGGCGGCCCGTCGACCGTTCCAGGGACGGCGGCGGCCGGGGAGACGGGGTCGTTGCTCATAGGCCCGTACGCCGGCTCTCGGCCACCTCGACGAGATGGTCGCGCAGCGTCTCAGCGGTCGACTGCTCCAGGCCCGGGATGACGACGCCGGTCGCGGCGGCGGCGGTCACGAACTTCAGCTGCGCGATCCCGAACCCGCGGTCCAGCGGACCATGGGTGATGTCGATGAGCTGCATGCGCCCATAAGGCACGGCGACGAAACGCTGCCACAGGATGCCGCGGCGGAAGACGAGATCGTCATCGCGCAACTGATAGCCGATCGAGCGCGCCTGCCGGGGAAGGATCGCGAGGGTCCACACCAGGATCACGGTGGCGATGCCTCCGGGGATCCACGCCCACAGCTGATGCATCAGGAGGGTGAGGACGAGAGTGGCGGCCACGACGAGCACGAGGAACGAGCCGGTGGAGATCAGCTGCACCGTGACGTACTTGCGTGAGATCTGGTGCCACCCGCCCGACAGCACGAGCCGGTTCTCCGACCGCGGCTCGACGATCCCGTCGAAGGCGGAGCCCGCGTCAGTGGTCGTGGATGCGGGGCTCGGGGCCGGCGTCCCCTCCGGGCTGTTCGTCATCATCGTCCTTCCGGATGGTGCACAGGTGCTCCGCGACCAGACCGGCGGCGATCAACACGGCGCCGCACACGGTCGTCGCGATGACCGTTCCCAACGAGCCTAGCGAGGGCATGACCGGACGGGTGGCGAGGAAGACCCACAGCCCACCGCCGAACCCGCCGAGAGCCGCGCCGACGATGCTCGAGGCCTTGGCGAGCATCGCGATGCGCACCGCCCGGAACGGATTGATCCGCCCGCCGGAATCGCCGTGCGTCGCGCGGCGGATCGGGATGGCGAACCCGATGACCACCCCGCCCAGCACCACGAGCAGGATGGGCAGGGTCACCGCGGGAGTGAATGTGGGCCGCCCCATCGAGGTCAGCAGCTGGTCGACGAGAAAGCCGGCCGCGACGCCGAGCGCCGCCGCCACGACGAGGACGCCGGCGCCGGTGCGCTTCATCGGGCTCCCGCCTCATGGCCGTTCGGGCGGTCCACGCGGAGCCGCCGCAGCGCCTCGTCGACCCGGCCGACGCCGGGCAGGACCGCGTCGGGATCGACGGTCAGCCAGGGCTCGAGCACGAAGTCACGCTCAGCCGCCCGCGGGTGCGGCAGCAGCAGACGGGGGTCGTCACTGATGACGTCGCCGTACGCGATCAGATCCAGGTCGAGCGTGCGATCCTCCCACCCGGCCACGCGCGCCGACCGGTCCGCGGAGCGCACTCTGCCGTACCGGCGCTCGATGGCGTGCAGATAGCCCAGCAGCACGGACGGCGCCAGTCGTGTGGTCACGACAGCCACGGCATTGAGGTAGCCCGGCGCCAAGGCATCCGGCCCGTCCTGCTTGACGGCGACGGACTCGATCGGCAGCGACACCCGCACCTCGTCGACCAACGGCAGCCGGGCCAGGTCGCGGACGGCGGCCGACATCGTCTCGGAGCGGTCGCCGAGATTGGCGCCCAGGGCGATGACCGCCTGCACGGGGCTGCGAGGGTGGCTCTCGACCTCGCCGTCGAATCCCTGGGCGAGTCGCCGGTTCACGACGCGCCTGCCTGCTCGTCGGTGCCCCGGGCGCGCCGGATCGTAACCGAGACGTCGGAGAACGGCACGGTGATCGGTGCGTGGGGCTTGTGGATCGTCACGGCGACCATCTGCACCAGGTCGAACGTCAGCAGCGCGTCGGCGACGCGGGCGGCGACGCCCTCGATCAGGTTCAGCGGCTCACCGCCCACGAGCTCGACGATGCGCTCGGCGACCTCGCCGTAGTGCACGGTGTCGGCGACGTCGTCGGATGCCGCGGCCGGCGCGGTGCTGAGGTACAGGGTCGCGTCGACGACGAACTCCTGGCCGTCTCGGCGCTCTTGGGCGAACACACCGTGATGGCCGAACGCGCGCACGCCCGTCAGCGTGATCTCGTCGAGGACGTCCACCTGCTCCCCTCCTCCCAGCTGCGCGCCACGGTGAGAGCATCCCGCGTGCCGGCGACATCGTGCACCCGCACACCCCACACGCCCGCCTGCGCGGCCAGCACGCTGGTCACGGCGGTGGCGAGATCGCGCTGCGCCTCGTCGGCGTCTGCGGGGTCGTCGGCGAGCGTCTCGGCGAGGAACCGCTTGCGGCTCGTTCCCACCAGGACCCGCGGGCCGACGCGCACGAGCCGCTCGAGCCCACGGAGCATCGCCCAGTTCTGGGCACCCTTCTTTCCGAACCCGATTCCCGGGTCGAGGATGACCCGCGACGGCGCGATCCCCGCCGTGGCGGCGGCCTCGACACGGCCGCGCAGCTCGGTGACGACCTCGTCGACGACGTCGTCGTACTGGGCCCGCGCGTACATGTCGGTGGAGTGGCCGCGCCAGTGGCTGAGAACGAGGTCGGCGCGTGTCGGCGCGACGGCGGCGAGCATCTCCGGGTCGGCGAGGCCTCCCGCGACGTCGTTGACGATCCGCGCGCCCGCCTCCACGGCGGCCACCGCGGTGGAGGCGTTCATCGTGTCGATGCTGACCACGATGCCGGCCTCGGCCAGCGCCCGTACCACCGGCAGCACGCGCTCCTGCTCGACGCGAGGATCGACCCGCTCCGCGCCCGGCCGGGTCGACTCTCCTCCGATGTCGAGGATGTGCGCGCCATCGGCGCGGAGCTTCAGCCCGTGGGCGATGGCGACGTCGGCATCGACGTAGCGTCCGCCGTCGCTGAAGGAATCGGGGGTGACGTTGACGATCCCCATGATCACCGCGCTCATCCGCGACCCGCCCCGATCAGCGCGACCAGTTCCGTCCGTGCGGCGGGTTCCGCCAGCTCCCCACGCGCCGCGATAGTCACGGTCGAGGCATCCGTCTGCCGTCCGCCGCGCATCGTGACGCACTCGTGGGTGGCATCGAGCACGACCAGCACGCCACGGGCATCCAGGGATGCCGCGATCACGTCGGCGATCTGCTCGCCCAGGCGCTCCTGCACCTGCGGCCGCGACGACAGGATCTCGATCACCTTCGGCAGTGCGCCGAGGCCCACGACCTGCTCGCCCGGTAGGTAGGCGAGGTGCGCGTGACCGCGGAACGGGAGCAGATGGTGCTCGCAGACCGAGCGGAACAGGATGTCGCGCAGCAGCACCGCTCCCGAGGGCAGCGTGTCGGGCGCCGGCCCGCGCGAGACCGAGATGGTGTGAGCGAGCGGTGCCGCGGCATCCTCCCCCACACCCGCGAAGAACTCGGCGTACGTCGCGGCGACCCGCTCGGGCGTCTGCTTCAATCCCGGGCGTTCGGGGTCTTCACCGATCGCCTCGAGCAGTTCTCGCACGAGCGCGGCGATGCGCTCCCGGTCGACGGCCACGAGCCGAGCCTACGCGGTCGCGGGGCGCGCCTGTCCGGACGGGCGGCGCTTCGGCGCCTTCTCGGGCGCCGGCTGCTCGGCTTCGACGCTCGCGGCCAGGCCCGCCTCGTCGCGGCGACGGGGCACCTCGACCGGGGGCAGGGTCGAGACCGGGCGCTGCTCGCTCGAGAGCCACTGCGGGCGCGGAGGCAGGCGCTTGACGTCCTTGAAGATCTCGGCGAGCTCCAGGTGGTCGAGCGTCTCCTTCTCCAGGAGCGCCAGCGCCAGGCGGTCGAGCACCTCGCGGTTGTCGTTGATGACCTGGTACGCCTCGTTGTGCGCCTGCTCGATGAGATCGCGCACCTGCGAGTCGACCCGCTCGGCCAGACGCTCCGAGAAGTCCCGGCCGTGGCCCATGTCGCGGCCCATGAACACCTCGCCCGAGGACTGCCCGAGCTTGACCGGTCCGATGTCGCCGGTCATGCCGTACTCGGTGACCATCTTGCGCGCGATGTTCGTCGCCTTCTCGATGTCGTTGGAGGCGCCCGTGGTGGGGTCGTGGAACACGATCTCCTCGGCGACGCGGCCGCCCATGGCGTAGGTGAGCTGGTCCTGCAGCTCGTTGCGGGTGACGGAGTACTTGTCGTCCAGCGGCAGCACCATCGTGTAGCCGAGCGCCTTGCCGCGCGGCAGGATCGTGACCTTGGTCACCGGATCGGTGTGGTTCATCGCCGCCGCCGCGAGGGCATGTCCGCCCTCGTGGTAGGCCGTGATGAGCTTCTCCTTGTCCTTCATCACGCGGGTGCGACGCTGCGGGCCGGCGAGCACGCGGTCGATGGCCTCGTCGAGCGCACGGTTGTCGATGAGCTGCGCGTTCGAGCGGGCGGTCAGCAGCGCGGCCTCGTTCAGCACGTTCGCGAGGTCGGCGCCGGTGAAGCCGGGAGTCTTGCGGGCGACGACCTCGAGGTCGACACCGTCGGCCAGGGGCTTGCCGCGGCCGTGCACCTCGAGGATCTTCTGGCGGCCCTTGAGATCGGGGGCGTCCACGCCGATCTGCCGGTCGAAGCGGCCAGGACGCAGCAGGGCGGGGTCGAGGATGTCGGGGCGGTTGGTCGCCGCGATGACGATGACGTTGGCCTTGGGGGCGAAGCCGTCCATCTCGACGAGCATCTGGTTCAGCGTCTGCTCGCGCTCGTCGTGGCCACCGCCGAGACCTGCGCCACGGTGACGCCCGACGGCGTCGATCTCGTCGATGAAGATGATCGCGGGGGCGTTGTCTTTCGCGTTGTTGAACAGGTCGCGGACGCGGCTCGCGCCGACGCCGACGAACACCTCCACGAAGTCCGAGCCCGAGATGGAGTAGAACGGCACGCCCGCCTCGCCCGCGACGGCGCGGGCCAGCAGTGTCTTACCGGTTCCGGGAGGGCCGTACAGCAGCACACCCTTCGGGATGCGCGCGCCCACCGCCTGGAACTTCGAGGGGTCCTTCAGGAAGTCCTTGATCTCTTCGAGCTCTTCGATGGCCTCGTCCGAGCCCGCGACATCCTGGAAGGTGACCTGCGGCATCTCCTTGGTCACGAGCTTCGCGCGCGACTTGCCGAACTGCATGACCTTGCTGCCGCCGCCCTGGGCGCTGGACAGCAGGAACCAGAAGAGCAGACCGAGCAGCAGGATCGGCAGCAGCAGCGAGATGAAGCCGTCGAACCAGGTCGCCCGCGGCACCGCGTCGTTGAACCCGTCCTTGGGGTCGGCGTTGTTGATGGCGTCGACGACCTCTTCGGCACGCGCCGAGACGTAATAGAACTGCACGTCGGTGGCGCCCTCGTACTCCTTCGAGAGCTTCATGTCGACCCGCTGGTCGCCGTCGGTGTTGACGACCTCGGTGACGGTGTCTCCCGAGAGCAGCTCGAGGCCCTCCTGGGTCGAGATCTGCTTCGCACCGTTGAGACTCGAGATGAGCGAGAACCCCACGATGAGGAAGACCCCGATCAGCAGGACGTAGAAGAGCGGGTTGCGGGTGATCTTCTTGAAGTCCATGGCGCGGGCTGGTGCCCGACCCCTTTCGTCGACATGCCGCCGCAGACAGGACACACCCCGTCGACGGTTGAACCAGGGTATCGCGCGGATTCTAGGCGTCGTCTGTGCATTCGCCCCGGTATCCCCCCGCCCCTCTTCCTGGCGTTGCGCGCCGTCTCCCACCCCGTCTTCCGCGTGCCGAGGACCCGGTCGTATGCCTGGTTTGCCGCCGGTTGGAGTCTCGCGGGCGGGCAGGAGCGGGATTAAGCGGGACGGCGAGGTCGGGGCGGCGGGAGGCGACCGGGGCCGGCGTCAGCTGTAGACGTGGGGGGCGAGCACCGCGACGTCGCGCAGGTTGCGGTATTTCTCGGCGTAGTCGAGGCCGTACCCGACCACGAACTCCGTCGGGATGTCGAACCCGACGTACTTGCAGTCCACCTCGACCTTGGCGGCTTCGGGCTTGCGCAGCAGCGCGAAGACCTCGACGGATGCCGCGCCGCGGGCTGCGAAGTTCTCCAGCAGCCAGCTGAGGGTCAGGCCCGAGTCGATGATGTCCTCGACGATCAGCACGTTCTTGCCGAGGATGTCGGTGTCGAGGTCCTTGCGGATCTGCACGACACCGCTGGACTTCGTGCCGGCGCCGTAGGACGAGACGGCCATCCAGTCCATCGTCACGTGCTTCTTGAGGGCGCGGGAGAAGTCGGCCATCACCATGACGGCTCCCTTGAGGACTCCGACCAGGAGGAGGTCTCGTCCGTCGTAGTCCTCGGCGACCTGTGCCGCGATCTCGTCGAGCTTGGCTCGGATCTCCTCCTCGGTGACGAGGACTTCGGTGATGTCGCTGGAGACGTCGGCCGCGCGCATGGAACGAGTCTACGTGGACGACTGATCGTCGCCGCGGACGGTCTGAGGGCTGACCACGAGCACCTCGACCACCTCCGCCTTGCCCGGCCGCGAGGTCACCCACGTGACCTCGATGTACCACTTCTGCCCGTCCAGTTCCTTGCGGAATCCGTCGGTGAGGCGCGCGCCGCCTTCGGTCTCGCGCACCCGCGAGGCGGCCCAGCCGTCACCGGTGAGCTCCGCGGCGATCGTGGCGGCGGCGTCGGCCGAGGCATCCGCCTGCGCTGCCAGGTTCAGACTGTCGCGCGCCTGCCACCACGCCGGATCGGACGGGGCGGCCGTGCCCTCGGTCGGCCCGAACCGCGGCTCGGATTCGGAGAACCCCGATTCGGGGGCGAGCTGCTGCGGAATGAGCGCAACCGTCTCGGCCAGCAGCCGGTCGGCTTCCGCCCGGTATTCGTCGAGGCGGCTCTCGGACGTCATGCTGCATCCTCCCAGGGCGAGCGTGAGGAGGGCGACGGCGGCGACGAGAACCCGGCGCACGTCAGTCGACCTCCGTGTAGGCGGGCGTGTAGTCGTCGCGGTCGATGCCGCTGATGATGACCGGATAGCCGCCGCCGGTGAGGATCTCATCCTCGGCGTAGAGCTCGGCTCGACCGCCCGTGATGACGGCGACCATGTTCTCGAATGCCGTCGACCCAGGCGTGTACAGCGAGCTGTGGCTGTCGATCTGCGAAGGCATGCCGTTGCCGGGGACGTTGTAGTCCTCGATGTTCGTGCTGTCCGGTTGCGAGGCGTCGATCACACCGGTCTCCAGGCGCGTGACGCCCTCGGCCGTCAGCGAGGACTGCCCGTGAAGGGCGTGCAGCTCCCCCTCGCGCCCCTGGATGAGCCCCACGACCATGTCGTTGCGGCTCATCATCGCGTAGTGGGGAACGTCCGACGTGTACGGGAAGTCGTCCAGACCAGAGACGCCGTCGCCCATGCCGGCGGCCGCGATGTAGAGGATGCGATCGGCCCGCAGGCCCGCCGCCTCGGCCAGACCGACCGTCGCTCCGCCGTAGCTGTGACCCACCACGGTCAACGTCGCCGCAGCCGGCACGGCGATCCCGGCGGCGAAGTCCCGCAGCCGCGGCGCGAGGTCGTGCGAGTACCAGGCGTCCATCGCCTCGGGAATCCACTGCGGGAACGGCCCGCCCGCCCATTGGAAGACCGCCGAGCTCGGTCCCGCGGCGGCCTGCAGGTCGGCAGCGTGGTCGTCGCCGAAATCGGTGATGTTCGAGCCGGTGCCGGGCACCGAGATGGCCACCGAACGCACCCACGAGGGGATGTCGCCGGTCGCGGGGTCGATGGGTCCGTGGTAGGTGGCGATCGCCTGACGCGACGGATCGAAGACGACCACGCGCGCCCCGGTCTCGGTGTGCACGGTGCCGGACTCGTCTGCGACCTGGATCTCCTGGCTCAGCAGACCCTCGTAGTAGTCGATCAGTCGCTGCTGCTCGGCGATGAGGTCGTCGTACGCCTGCTCGACGGCGCGGCGGCTGTGGTAGGTGCGCTCCAGCGCGGCATCCCGTACGTCCTGCAGTCGCGCGATCTCGGCTTCGCCCGCCGCGATCTCTTCCTGGATGTTCACGCGGTTGGCTTCGACGCGGTCGCCGATCGGGATGCCGTCGAGATTGCCGATGACGCGGGGCTCGGCTGCGATGAGCGCATCCTTCTGCGCGCGGTCCAGGCTGTCCCACACCTGCCGGATGAGCTCCGGGTCGGCAAGCGCCGCCATCTGCTGCGCGGTCACCTCGTCGGTGTCGCCCGCCCACAGCGCGGTGGCGGCGACGAAGCCGCCCGCGCTCACCGCACCCTCATGCGTGATCTCGGCGATCAGCGGGATCGCCCGCAGCGACGCGGCGGTCTCGTGGTCGAGCCGGTCGCGCTCCTCGCGCAGCGCGTTGTACGCCGAGCGGGAGGCGCGGAAGTCGTCGATCGCGCCCTGCCAGCGGTCGAGGTACGACCGGTCGTCGAGGTAGAGCCAGGACGGCAGCACGTCGTCCCAATCCAGTGCCCAGCCGACGACGAGCTCCGACGCGGCGTTGAGGGCCGCCTCCCGCCGCGTGCCGATGGCGGCGAAGTCGGATTCCGCCTGTTCACGCGCCGCCGCGGCACGGCGGCGGAGGTCGGCCACGGCATCCGCGTACCCGTCCAGCACGCCCGCCGCCGCGTCGGCTGCCTCGGCGACCGACGTGAATCTGCCTGCCAGGGTCGTGATGCGAGGGCGGAGCGCGTCGACGCTCAGCGCCGTGACCGGCGAAAGGGCCCGCAGCGCGCGCTGCGACGAGGTGCCGCGGTCGCGCTCAGACGTCGCGCGCGCACGGAAGAAGGCGGCAAGGTCGCGGATCCCCTCGACGTTTCCCGCCCCCGGATCGGCGGCAAGACCGGGCGCGGTCATCCGCCCGCTCCCGCCAGTTCGGCGTCGAGGGCACGCAGTTCGGCGTGCACCGTGTCGACGTCGGCGCGGAGGTCTGCGCCGACGCCGGCGAGCGCCGTCATCGCCTGGGTGACGATCGAGTCGACGTCGCCCAGAGCGGACTCGACGACCGGGGACCCCAGCGCGCCGAAGGCGAGGCAGACCGAGTCGACCGGGGCGTCGCCTGCGTGCTGCAGGTGCATAACCGCCTCGGCGAAATCCGAGTCATCGAATTCGAGGTCCGCCATGATCGCCACTCACCCTAGCGACGCGCGGGCGGCCCGACGGAGGGGACAATTCCCCATCCGGCCCGCGCAGCGCCGGCATCCGTTCGGCACCGGCACACGCCGGCTCTGAACCGCAGCACTGTCGCGACCGGCGCGCTGGGCACCGTCAGCGGGCGGAGAACTCGATGCGTCCCCCGACGCGGCGGGCGCGGCATCCGGGCAGGTCGATCGGCCCCTGACCCGACCAGTCGGTCACCAGGCGCGCCACCTCGATCGTCTGCGTGCGTGTGAGGCTCTGGTGGAACTCGCTGGCGACGACGTGCCGGATGATGCGGTTCCGCAGCGCCGCCGGGTTGGCGGCGAGCGCCGCGACGGAGATCGAGATCCCGGCCTCTGCGTGCTCCACGATGTCTTCGATCGTCTCGTCGATCATCTCGTCGAACGCCTCGGCGTCCTCGCGCAGCTGCGCCGCCGTGCGGGCGAGCGCTTCGGCGATGCCGGGGCCGAGCTCCGCCTCGAGCACCGGCAGCACTGTCTCGCGCACGCGCACGCGCGCGTAACGACGGTCGGAGTTGTGCGGATCGTCCCAGGGCTCCAGCCCCTGCGCCACGCATGCGGCACGTGTGGTCGCGCGTCGCACCTCGAGTAGGGGACGCAGCAGCGTGACGCCGTCGAGTTCTGCGGCCTCCGGCATCCCTTGCAGGCTCGTCGCGCCGGCGCCCCGGGCGAGCCCGAGGAGCACCGTCTCGGCCTGATCGTCGAGCGTGTGCCCCGTGAGGACCGCGACGGCGTCCGCCTCGCGGGCGGCGTCACGGAGCGCCGTGTACCGTGCGCTGCGCGCGGCCGCTTCGGGTCCCCCGTCCGAGCCGACCTCGACACGGACGACGCGGGCCTCGAGCCCGAGTGCGGCTGCGGTCGCGGCGGCCGAGGCCGCGGCATCCGCTGATCCGGCTTGCAGGCCGTGGTCCACGGTCACCGACAGCGGACGGAGGCCGCGTTTGGGCGCCTCGAACGCCACAGCGGCGGCGAGGGCGAGCGAGTCGGCCCCGCCCGACAGTGCCACGACCACGGCGGCGGCGTCGGGCAGCTGCTCGAGCCCCCGGCGCACGGCCAGCCGCACCTGCGCGACGGCGGGGTCAAGACCGGGGCGGCGCTCCTCCACCCGCCCACCGTACCGGGCCCGGGCGGTCAAAGCGCCGGGCTGAATCGTCTCCTCCACCCCTCGACGGGCAGTGCGCGCGCGATCCAGCCCGCCCGTTTGACGCCGAGTGCGCGACTAGGCTGGTCGCGGCATCCCACCGTCTTCCGAAGGAGCACCACATGGGCGCGTACGACGCCGTCATCGAGATCCCGCGCAACAGCAAGATCAAGTACGAGGTCGACCACGGCACCGGTCGAGTGTTCCTCGACCGCATCCTGTACACGCCGATGGGCTATCCCACCAACTACGGCTTCTTCGAGAACACCCTCGGTGAGGACGGCGACCCGCTCGACGTGCTCGTGCTGCTCGACCACGACCTCGCGCCCGGAATCCTCGCGAAGGTGCGCCCGGTCGGCGTGCTGAAGATGAGCGACGAGGCCGGCGGCGACGACAAGGTCGTCGCGGTCCTCGCGAAGGACCCGCGCTGGGATTACATCCAGGACGTCGCCGACATCCCGGAGTACACCCAGAAGGAGATCGCGCACTTCTTCGAGCACTACAAGGACCTCGAGCCTGGCAAGTGGGTCAAGGTCGACGAGTGGGCCGGCGCCGCCGAGGCCGAGCGCCTGGTCGACGAGGCGTTCGCCCGCTTCGCCGAGCACGAGGGGCAGACCAAGACCCAGGGTGAGGGCGTCGCGCCGAACACCCTCTGAGCGTGCACGCGAAGAGCGGATGCCGTGGCATCCGCTCTTCGTCGTTTCCGGGCGCTTGTCGGGGCGCTACACCGAGATGCCGCGTGCCGCCATGAACGGGATCGGGTTGGTGGTGCCGCCGTTGATGTAGACCTCGAAGTGCACGTGGCATCCGAACGAGTTGCCGGTGTTGCCCTCGCTCGCGATGAGCTGGCCGGCCTGCACCCACTGCCCGTAGCCGACGAAGATGCCGCCGTTGCGGATGTGCCCGTAGCCGGTGCCCACGCCGTTGCCGTGGTCGATCTTGATGTAGTTGCCGTAGCCGCCGTTGTAGCCGGCGTAGACCACGCGGCCCGCGGAGGCGGCGTAGATGCCTGAGCCGCAGCCGGCGGCGAGGTCGACGCCGTAGTGGAAGCCGCTGGAGCAGTAGCTGTTGCCGCACTGCACGGTGCGGGGGCCGTAGCCGGAGCTGCGGTGACCGGAGGACGGGCGGGCCCAGCCGGATCCGACGACAGCGCCGCCGCCACCGCCTCCTCCGCCACCGCCGCCGCCGTTCTGCTGGGCGAGGCGGTCGGCCTCCGCCTTGGCGGCCGCGGCAGCCGCGGCGCGGGCGGCAGCCTCCGCCTCCTTGCGCTTGCGCTCGCCTTCTTCGTACTCGGCGATCGTCTTCGCGGTGGTGTCCTGCAGGGCCGCCAGCTGCGCCTCGAGCTCGCCGCGCTTGGTGTTCTGCGCGTCCAGCGCCGCCTGCGCTTCGTCGGCGGCCTTCTGCGCGGCCATCATCTTCTCTTCGGCGACCTGCTGCAGGCGGTCGCGCTCCGCGCGCTGCACCTCGGCCTGGTCGCTGAGGCTCTGCGCCGAGTCGCGGGCGGTGACCGCCTGCGCGTAGACGGCCTGGTTGCGCTGGACGAGCTTGTCCATCGTGCCCAGGCGCGCGAGCAGGTCATCGGCGGACGTGGCGGAGCCGGCGAAGAAGAGCGACAGCGACGTGTCGTCGCCGCCGTTGCGGTACAGCTGGGCGGCGACGCGGCCGGCCTTGTTCGCAGCATCCACCGCGGCGGCGGCCTGTTCGTCGGCCTGCTGCTGCAGCTGGTCGGCGCGCAGGGCGGCGTCGAAGTACGCCTGCTGTGCGACATAGAACTCGTCGGCCGCCTGCTGGGCGAGCTGCTGCTTCGCCGCGACGTCCGCTTCGAGCCCGGCGATGAGGTTCTTGATGTTCTGGACCTCGGCGGCCTTGGCCTGTTCGTTGGCCTTTGCCGCGGCGACGTCCGCCCACGACGGGTAGTCGGCGGCGTACGCGCGGCTGACGAGCGGGCCGGCGACGGCGTTGACGGTCCCGAGAGCTGCCACACCGAGGATGCCGAGCCCCAGGGCGGCGCGGCGGTTCATCGCCGGCCACAGCCGGCGCTGCTCACGAGGAGAGGGAGCGCACCCGCATTCCGCCGCTGCGTCGTCGACGGAGGTCTTCTCGGTGATGGATTCGGGCTGCACCGGGTCCCTCCCTCGCGGTATCAACTCGATTCACATTAGCAACATGAGTCTCACGCGCAACCCTTTTCTCGCGCGCGGATCACCGCCTCGCACAGCGGTCACCCGGCCAGTGTCACCCCGCACCCCCGGATGCACAAGGAGGCCACGCCCTCGATTCGCGTTTTCCCGCGGCATTACGTATGCTTGGTCCTCGGCAGTGAGCCCCCGGGTTCACCCGGCCCCATCGTTTAGCGGCCTAGGACGCCGCCCTTTCACGGCGGTAGCACGGGTTCGAATCCCGTTGGGGTCACTCCCACAATTCAATAAGCATGGCCCTGTAGCGCAGTTGGTTAGCGTGCCGCCCTGTCACGGCGGAGGTCGCGGGTTCAAGTCCCGTCAGGGTCGCTCCGAGCGACGGGCCCTTTTCTCGAAGAGGGCCTTTCGTCTAGGACACGGCAGGTCTTGCAAAGGAAACCACCGTGCGGCTCTGTAGCTCAGTTGGTAGAGCGTTCGACTGAAAATCGAAAGGTCACCGGATCGATGCCGGTCGGAGCCACAAGGGTGATCGTTACAGTCACCCCAGGAACCCCCGCGTAGCTTCTACATCGCGGGGGTTTCGCTTTCGTTGCTGGCGCATCCGCTGATCTGCGGAGCTCAGGTTGATGGAGATCTCCAGAATCGAGGCTGCGTTCCGCGCCCGATGGGTCACGGAGCCGCTGTCTGTGCCGCAAGGAACTCTTCGGTCTGCGTCACAGCGTCGTTCAACACGGCGTTGTAGATCGCCAAGCCGCCCGGATAGTCGGCGGTTGCGACGAGGTCGCTCTTGATCCGGAGGATCGCGCGTCTCTGTTCGGGGGTCAGCGAAGACCTCAGATTCTGGTGCCATTCGGCGACGTTTTCGTGGGCGTCGAGCGCGAAGAGGCTGATGTCAAGCTCCCACCGGTCGCCGGCATGCCGCACACCCATCTGAAGGTGTAGCCGCCGGTCTCGTTCAGCCACCGAGGCGTCGCTCCGCTCATCAGCCAGCACGACGTCGACGACCTCACACCGGCGAGCCAGCGTTGCTGCGAGGGCGAGCGCCTCGGATGGCCCGTATGCGGATCCTGCAGCCACAGTGATGTCGATCTCACGGTGTGTCATCAGCTGGGAGACGACGCTCCCGACGAGGTGCGCCTCGCCGACGTGACGAATCTCATCCAGAATCCCCGCCTCGGTCAGCAGCTGATGCGCCGCGACGTGCAACTGCTCGGCGCGGACCTCCAGACCGTCAGCGCCCTCCGCGCTCCCCTCCTCCATCCGTGCGTTCACGACCCGCCGACCGGCTCGCTCTTGCTCGACCGGAGCATGTCCTTGAGCTCGGCGACCTCGGCGCGAAGCTGCTCGACCTGATCCGAGGTGGCCGCGGTGTTCTGCGTGCCGACCGAGACCTTCTCCACGATCCAGGACGCCAGGGTCGCCGTCACGACGCCGATGAGGGCGATCCCGCCGATCATGAGACCGACGGCCACGATGCGCCCGGTGATCGTCACGGGGAAGAAGTCTCCGTACCCGACGGTGGTGACGGTCACGAACGCCCACCAGATCGCGTCGCCGAACGATTGGATGGTCCCGCCGTGCCCTCGCTCGGCATCCAGCACCGCGAGGCCGGCCACGACGATCGTCAGAGCTGTCGCGCCCACCGTGTAGACCACGACCTGTCCGCGCAGTCGAGCGCCGGCGCCGCGCTGGATGATCGCGAGGATCGTGAGGAAACGCATCAGCCGCAGCGGCCGCAGCATCGGCAGCAGGACGATCGCGAGGTCCAGCAGATGGCGGACGAACCACCGCCCACGCGGCTGCGCGAGCGAGAGGCGCACGATGTAATCGACGGCGAACAATGCCCAGGTGACCCAGATCACGACCTCTGCCGCGACAGAGAAGAAGCCTGCCTCGCGAACCAGGATCTGCGTCGCATACGCGATCAGGAAGAGGACGGCGGCCACCATGAGGGGCCAGTCCATGGCCCGTTCCCACCGCGCGAGACGATCCCCGTACATGGGCAGGAGCGTACTGCCTGCCCGGCGTCCGGGTGAGCTCGAACGCGCCGACCAGCGCCGCCGCCACCACCCAGACGGGCACTCGACAGCGCACAGGGTGATGCCGGGGTGAAAAAACCTTGATCCGAGGATCGCCGCCGATACGGTGGCGCCCGGGAGGCGCTTCCCCAGCGCGCCTCCGAAGGGGGACTTCCGTTGCACACTCGATCGCGAATCGCCCGGCTGCTGGCCGCGGGCGTCGCCGTCCTCGGCCTGCTCGCCGGAGGGCTCGTCGCGGCCGCACCCGCCTACGCCGCCGAGAGCATCACCATCACGCCTGCCACCACGACGGTGCAGAGCAACGCGCTGGCCAACTACACGGTGACGTACTCGTGCAGTACGACGGGCGGATGCCTGAACTCCACCATCACGATCCCCACCAACACCGTCGCCGGCAACGGCACGAGCACCGACTTCTCGAACTGGGTGTCGGCCGGCAGCTGCCCCGCCCTCTCGCGCACCGCGGGACAGGTCACGTTCAGCCTGGGGACGGTGCCGACGGGGACCTACCAGTGCACCTTCGGCGTGCGGGCGCCGAACAAGACCACGCTCAACGGCGCCACCGTGACCATCGCCCCCACCTTCACGAGCAGCGGGGGATCCGCCACCGTGCCCACGCCTGCCGTGCAGACGATCACCGCGGGCCACAACGCGGGGATGGGGTCCGGCGTCAACCCCACCAGCGTCCTCAGCGGCGCCACGATGACGCTCAGCTTCAGCTTCGCCTGCGGAACGACCAACTTCACCGGCGACCTCGGCTTCACCGCCCTGCGGATCACCGACGATCTGCCGGCCAACTTCACCTTCGCCGGTCTGAGCACCGCCCCCGTCTCGCTGCCCGGCACCCTCGCCACACCCGCCGTAGGAACCTCGGGCGGCACGATCACGTACGTCGGCGACGGATCGGAGTGCCTGAACCCGAACAACAATCGCCTGGTCTTCACGGTGACCGGGACCGCCGCGACCAACGGCACGCCCGATCCGGTCGGTGCGAGGATCTGCCACACCGCGACCTCGAGCTTCACCTACATCGACGGGTTCTCGGCGACGGCATCGCCGACGCCGGCCGCGCCGTGCGCGACGGTCGTCGACCTGGACTGGCGCACCAACAAGACGCCCGGCACGAAGACGATGACCAACCGCGGGCAGTACCGCGCGATCGACAACACCGCGCCCACGAACTACACCTTCCCCGGCGACTGGGACGGCGCGCAGACCACCAGCTACGAGATCAGCGTCAACACCAACCCGGCGACGACGAACTCCGGCCTCAGCTACGACATCAAGGACCCGCTGCCGTGCCTGGACAACGTCTCCGGGGCGAAGTACCTGAGCAACACCCCCGGCGTGGTGTGCGCGCGGCCCGCCTACATCCCGCGAGTGGTCACGGTGACCGGCTTCACGCCCGCAGCCGGCGCCACGATCAACCTCCTCATGGCGGACGGCACAACACGTACCGTGCCGTACGTCGCGGGCACCGGGTGGACACTGCCGACCGCGCCGGCGGTGGCGGAGATCGACATCCCGCCATTCGCGCAGGAGGGCAGCAACAACTTCGCCGCCATCCGATTCACCGTGACCGGGTACGCGGCGCCTGATGCCGTGCCCGGACACGTCCTCAGCAACACGACGTCGGTGAACGCGTACCTCTCGGGGACGACCACGCAGGTCAAGACGACGCAGGGGCAGACCGCGCTCATCCTCGTCGCCGACCCGGCGACCTACGGCGACGGCGCACTCGTGTACGGCAGCATGAGCGCGAGCCACATCGGCAACTGCGTGGGGCGCGTGCTGATCCAGGGTTCCGGCATCGAGATCACCGACGCGCCCTCGAAGCCCATCACGCTGGCGTACCTCTCCCCGGAGGATGTCGGAACCATCGCGGTGCCTCCGCTGACGGTCACCCTGAACGGCCCCAACGGCCGGGTCTACACCGCCACCGGCCTCTCGCCGTCCAGCCAGACCGTCGACTACAACGGCACCGGTCGCACGCTCGTGCAGTGGACCATCCCGGCGGGCCTTGCCGCACTGCCCGGCATCTACACGGTCAACATGGCGGCGTTCGACGTGCCGCTGGGCTCCGGTTGCGCCGGGACGTTCCAGAACGCCATGACGATCGGGTACGGCGCTCCGATCGGCTTCTGCGCGGTCAACGGCGCCAACGTGGCACCCCCGGCGCTCGCGCCCGGCGACACCGCCCTCGACACCAACGGCTCCTCGATCCCGGGCAACTTCTGCGGTGCCTCCGCCCAGTTCACGGTGGCGGCGACCGGCGCCGGCTTCACGGTCGACAAGGTGGTGCAGGGCAACCTCGACCCCTCGCCCATCGGCGCCGGCGGGACGGGGCACGTGAGCGTCGACGGAGGAACGGCGACGTACACCGTGTCGTTCTCCAACAGCGGCCTGTCCACCCTCACCGACCCGGTGATGTACGACCTGCTGCCCCGCGTCGGCGACACCCGAGCGTCGTCGACGGCGGCCAGGGGCTCGCAGTTCCCGGTGACGTTGACCGGGATCAACGCGCTGCCGGCCGACCTCACGGTCGCGTATTCGCAGGCGGTGAACCCCTGCCGACCCGAGGTGCTCACCCCGAACGCCGGCTGCGTCGACGATTGGACGACCACCGCACCCGCGTCGCTGGCAAGCGTCACCGCCCTGCGGTTCCGCTACGACGGCAACGTCCGCGTCGGCAACAGCTTCTCAGCCTCGTACACGGTGAGCACTCCGGCCACCGCTGCCGGCAACATCGCGTGGAACAGCATCGGCACGAACGTCATCGCCGGAGACTCGCTCCTCGGCAAGGCGGAATCGTCGCTGACCGGCCTGCAGGCGCAGAGCGCCCAGCCGGCGATCACGAAGACCGCCGACAGGACGACGGTCGACGCCGTCGGCCAGCAGGTGAACTTCACGTTCACCGTCACGAACAACACCGCGGTCGCCCTCGCGAACGTGCGCGTAAGCGACGCCATCGTGAACTCCGCGGCGTCCAGTGTCGCGCCCACTCCCGTGTGCTCGTCGCTGACTTCGCCCGCGGGCACCTGCTCCGGTCCGTCCACGGCCCTCGCGCCCGGCCAGTCGGCCGTCTTCACCGCGACGTACACCGTGACCCAGGCCGACCTCGACCACGGGTCGGTGTCCGACCAGGCGACGGCGACGGCGAGCCCGCCGACCGGCCCGAGCCTCAGCAACAGCACCGGCGTGGTCACCGTGGCGGCGACGCAGAACGGCGCACTGAGCCTCTCGAAGAGGGCGACCCCCGGCACGGTCGACTCCGTCGGTGACGTGATCGACTACTCCTTCACCGTCACGAACACCGGCAATGTCACCCTCCGCGGCGTCGCCATCGACGAGACGGCGTTCAGCGGCAGCGGCGCGATGTCCACGATCTCGTGCCCGAGCGGGGCGCTGGCTCCGGGAGCATCGACCGAGTGCACCGCGACCTACCCGGTCACCCAGGCGGATTTGACCGCGGGCCGCATCGACAACACGGCGACCGCCACGGCCACCACCCCGGCGGGGTCGCCGGTGACGTCCGCGGCCTCCACCGCCGCCGTCGACGTGGAGCAGGTGAGCGCACTCGACCTCGTCAAGTCGGCGAGCCCGTCCGGGGAGGCGGCGTACGTCGCCGGTCAGGAGATCACCTACTCGTTCGTCGTGACGAACACCGGCAACGTCCCGGTGACCGGCATCACGGTCGACGAGGTGGACTTCACCGGAACCGGCGCGCTCTCGGCGATCGACTGTCCCACCGATGCTCTCGCGCCGGCCGCGCAGCTCACCTGCACAGCCACCTACGTGTTGACGCAGGAAGACGTCGACTTCGGGTCGCTGACCAACACCGCCAGAGCAGCCGGCACGGCACCGGGCGGCCCCGTCGTCTCCGAGGACTCCACGGTACGGACGCCGCAGGTCGCGGCATCCGACCTCACCCTCACGAAGACGGCCAGCACCGGTTTCGTGAACGCCGCGGGTGACGTCGTGACGTACACCTACGCGGTTCGCAACACGGGCAACGTCACCGTGCACGCAGTGACCGTCGACGAGACGGAGTTCACCGGTACGGGGCCGACCCCTGTCGTCACGTGCCCGGAGACCACACTCAGCCCGGGTCAGCAGGTGCTCTGCACCGCGCCGTACACGGTGACGCAGGCCGACATGGACGCGGGAGAGTTCCGGAACACGGCCCGGGCGTCGGCGTTGGACCCCACGACGGCGAGCGTCGAGTCACCGGAGTCGAGCGCGACGGTGACGGCGAACAGCGAGCCGGCCCTCACGGTCGAGAAGACCGCCGATGTCACCTCCTTCGACACCGTCGGTGATGCCGTCGTGTTCTCGTTCCTCGTGACGAACACGGGCAATGTGACGCTGACCGCCGTCACTGCGATCGAGCGCACTTTCACCGGCTCGGGGGAGGTCGGCCCGATCGACTGCCCGGCCGACGTGCTGGCGCCCGACGAGTCGATCACCTGCACGGCGGAGTACGCGGTGACACAGGCGGACATCGATCAGGGCAGCATCAGCAACACCGGTGAGGCCTCCGGCGAGACGCCGACGGGTGACCCCGTGCTGGCCGCGGCATCGACCGTCAGCGTCGCGGCGGCGCAGGCCCCGGGCATCGACTTCGAGAAGACGGTGACCCCGGAAGAGGCGGATGCCGCGGGCGATGAGGTGACGTACGTCTTCCACGTCACGAACACCGGCAACGTCACCCTGACCGGGCTCACGATCGCCGAGACCGCATTCTCGGGTACCGGGGTGCTCGGCGTTCCGGACTGCGGGGCGACCCTGGCGCCCGGTGACGACGTCACCTGCGAGGTGACGTACACGCTGACCCAGCCCGACGTCGACGCCGGCGAGGTGACGAACACCGCCGTCGCGACCGCATCCGCCGGAGGCGCTGAGCTGTCGTCGGAACCCTCGTCGGCGACCCTCACGGTGGCTCGCGTGGCCGATCTCTCGCTCGTGAAGTCCGCGGACGTCACGGATCCCGAGACCATCCGTGCGGGTGATGTGGTGACCTACTCGTTCGTCGCCACCAACACCGGCAACGTGACGATCACCGACGCACGGGTGGTCGAGGGCGCGTTCACCGGAACCGGCCAGCTGGGTGCCCTCGACTGCGAGCCGTCGGGACCGCTGGCTCCCGGGGATCAACTGATCTGCGCCGCCGACTACACGGTCACACAGGCGGACGTCGACTCGGGCGAGCTCTCGAACACGGCGACGGCGACGGGTGACGCCCCCGACGGGGTGGAGCCTCCCGTATCGGAGGAGTCGACGGCGTTGCTTCCGGCGCCGGCCAGACCAGGTCTGGCCCTGGTGAAGACCGCGGACGCCCGACAGGTGCAGCAGGCCGGACAGGTCGTCGCGTACACGTTCACCATCACGAACACGGGCAACACCACGGCCCGGGACGTCTCGGTGACCGAGGAGTCGTTCTCGGGCCACGGCGCCACCCCCGTCGTCGACTGCCCCGCCGACATGGATCTCGTGGCCGGGCAGACGGTCGAATGCTCAGCGACCTACACGGTCGTCGCCGCCGACCTCGACGGCGCCGCCCTGGTGAACACGGCGTCCGCCACAAGCGTGGCGCCGGACGGCTCCGAGGTCGCGTCGGACCCGTCGACCGCGCGGATCGATGACGTCGCGACGGCGCCGGCTCCGCAGGGCTCCGGCCTTGCGATCACGGGCGGCACGATCGCCTGGAGTGCCGTGGTCCTCGCCGTGGGCCTGCTCCTGGGCGGAGGCGTGCTCCTGCTCGTCCGGCGTCGGCGACGGGAACAGGGCCGCAGCTGATCGGTCGGTTGCGCCGGGGGTCCGAGAGTCCGACGGACCCCCGGCGCACCTACGAGGTGAGCCGCCGCCACCGCAATAGCATGGCATCGTGCCCACCGTCCCGGATCCCCGCCGTGGCGATGTGCACGAGGTGACACCGGATCAGCCACCTCTCCTCCGGCTGCTGGCGGACGCCGTGGACGCGGCGGACTGGGACAGAGCGACGGATGCCGTGCGAGCCGGCTGGTACGCGCTCGTGTCGGATCATGCCGACGGTGCGCGCGAGATCTTCCACCGCGTGCCGGTCAGCGTGCTGCGCCAGTATCCGCTGCTGGCGATGGAGTACGGCATCCTTCTGAATCAGCTGCGCTTCCAGCGTCTGCGTCCCCTGCGGTATTTCGCGATGGCCGTGCGCGCCGCGCGCTCGAAGCGAAACCACGACCTGCGCGCGGTGGACCGGCTGCTGATCAGATCGTCAGAGTCCGCGGGTTTCCGTCTCCTCGGCCGCACAGACATGTCGGTGTCGGCCGCGCGCGCATCGATGGAGCTCGCCGAAGCCCTCACCGACGAAGAACGCGCATCGCTCACCGAGCTCCCGCGCCTGTACGCCGTGCTCGGTATGTCGTTCTACTACGGCGGCCACCACGCCGAAGCGCTGCGCGCGGCGTCACTCGGCCTCGCCGAGGCATCCCTCGTTCCGCCGTCCAACGGCATGGGCCCCCTTGCGCTGCTCGCCGGCATCCACGCCCTCCGAGGCGACCTGGCCAACGCGCGTGAACACATCGAGTACGGCAGGTCGGATCTCTGGACCGACCGCCAGCGCGACGGGTACTCAGGCATCTTCTATCGCATCGCCGAGTCCGTGCTCGCGCTCGAAGCGTTCTCACCAGAGGACGCGCGCGCCCGGCTCGACAGCCTCTACGCGATGACGAGGGGCCGCCGCACGACCGAGCACTGGTCGCTGCTCGCCGAGATCGACGCGCTCATCGAGCTGGTCGGCGGTCATCCGGGCCGCGGACTGGCGCGCCTGGAGGAGGCGATCGAACTGCGGGGCGGCGAAGGCGGAACGAAGCGCGCCAGGGCGCGGCTGGCTCGCATCCGCTCACTGCTGCACCTGGCTCTCCGCAATCCCGACGGTGCGAGCGCCGTGCTCGCACGCGATCTGCCGAGTGGGCACGTCGCCCGGATCGAACGCGCGCGTGTGGCGCTGTCACTCGGGCAGACCGGCACCGCCCTCAACGAGCTGCGCGCCGTGTCGGGCGCGCACCTGTCCACGAGGCAGACCGCGGAGGTCGCGGCGCTGGACGCAGCAGTGCTCCTCCGCGTCTCGATGACTCCGCGCCGGGAAGCCGCCGTGCAGCGTCTCGGTTCACTGCTGGACCGCTCGGGGCTGCGCCTGCCGCTCTTCCTGCTGCCCGCCCCCGATGTGGCGCGGGTCGCCGGGGCGCTGGAC
Organism: Microbacterium timonense; assembly: GCF_900292075.1. GTDB lineage: Bacteria > Actinomycetota > Actinomycetes > Actinomycetales > Microbacteriaceae > Microbacterium > Microbacterium timonense. The sequence goes on along the minus strand of NZ_OLMV01000005.1, from coordinate 86,612 downwards.
GAGGCCGGTTTCGCGCACGTGACCGCAGGGCTCCCCCCGCAGCCCCTGCTGGGCGACGTCGAACCCCAGGACCTGCTCACCAAGCGAGAGCTCGCCGTCTTGGAGCAGCTCATGCACACCCCATCGATCGCGCGCATCGCCGAAGCCAACGTGGTGTCCACCAACACCGTCAAGTCGCAGCTGCGGAGCATCTACCGCAAGCTCGGGGTGTCCAGCCGTGAAGATGCGATCGCGGTCGCCATGGAGCGACACCTGTTCGCCGAGGCGGACTGACGAAGATGTCGCGATCTGCGATCCGGACAGGGCGACGGCGAGAGCGGCGAAGCGCGGCGCGGTCGATCCGGGTTTGCGTCATTCGCTCGGCGTCGAGGTTCCTCCCCGGAGCGCAGTGACATGGACGCCTGATTCCCGCAGAGCAGCGGCCACGATGCCGTCCCCTTCGACGAGGGTGCCGCTGTGCGTACCGTCGTAGATCTCGCCGCACCCGCACGAAGGGCTGCGCGCTTGCAGGATCGCTCGCTCGATCCCGAGGGAGGCTGCGATGCCGACGACACGCTCCGCACCGTCACGGAACTCGGCGGTGACGTCTTCGCCGGCGTCGGTGACGACAACGGCATCGCCGCGCAGCACGTCCGCGCCGTCTCCCCCGACGATCTCCGCAGGTGGGCGAGGGGTGGGCAAACCCGCGAGCTGCTCGGCACACAGCGCCACCGCCTCGCCGCGCTCGACGGCGGCGACGATCTGCGCATCGGGTCGCGAGAGGGCGTCGTAGCGGCAGGGCACACCGGCGAGGCATGCCGAAACCAGGAGCCGCGGAGTCTGCTCATCTTGAGGCGCGACGTGTCCGGTCATGCGGTGAGTCTCACACGACCGAAGCCCGAACGTCGTCAACGACGGCGATGTCAGGACAACGGTCCCGCGCGCCGGCGATGTCTGAGGACGGTTGAGTTCGGCTTCGGGACAGATGTCCCTCGCGCACGGGCTCGTCATCCCGCAAGCTGGCCCCTGCACCTGCCGCTTTCAGCCGTCGGTGCGTGCGAGAGCAGGAGGAGAAATCGTGGCAGACGAGACCGGTGTACCCGGGGCGGACATTCCTGACCGTCGGGGCCGTACAGGCCTGCACCGTACGGGAATGGACCTGCGACGCAATCCGCGCGTCCGCGTCAAGGAAGTCCGACTGTTGAGCTCCAACTGGTACATCACCCGTGCGAACCGCATCGAGCTGCAGCGCGCCGACGGAAGCTGGGTCGAGGCCGAACGCGAAACCTACGACCGAGGCGATGGCGCCTGCCTGTTCCTCTACGACGACCTCGCCCGCACGATCCTGCTCGTGCGTCAGTTCCGTTACCCCGCGTACGTGAACGAGCACCCCGACGGGATGCTGCTGGAACTTCCCGCCGGTCTGCTCGATGAAGACGATGCCCGCACGGCGATCACGCGGGAAGTGGAGGAAGAGGTCGGTCTTCGACTTTCGGACGTTCGTCCCGTGTTCAACGTGTACATGAGCCCCGGCTCGGTCACCGAGCGTCTGCACTTCTTCACGGGCGTGTACCGAAGCGGAGACATCACCGTCGGCGCAGTCGCGGGCGTCGCGGATGAGGCGGAGCACACGGAAGTCGTCGAGATGCCGTTCGAGACCGCGTTGGCGTCCATCGGTGAAGAGATCGTGGACGCGAAGACTATCCTCATGGTCCAGTGGGCGGCGCTCTCGGGGCCGTTCGCCGTACCGTGAGTCCGATCGGAGCCGCATGAACGAGGAGTTCTCTCTCGCGCCGTCACGCGAGCACAGGCTCGAGCTTGCCGACGGGCGCGAGCTGGCGGTCGCCGAATTCGGCGAGCCGACAGGTGTACCGGTCGTCTTCTTCGCCGGAGCGGCGAGCTCTCGATCGATGAACGCGTTCGGCACCTCCGCGCGGGAGCGCCACGTACGCATGCTGACCTTCGACCGCCCAGGGCTGGGAGACTCCACGCCGCATGCGGCCAAATCGCTGACCAGCGTCGCCGCTGATCTCGCGGACGTTCTCGAACAGCTCGAGCTCATCCAACCGTACGCGCTCGCGAACTCGCAGGGGGCCCCGTTCGCGCTCGCGGCTGCGGGCCAGGGGATGTTCCGGCGCACGGCGCTCGTCTCACCGGCTGACGAAGTCGCGCACGAGGCGGTTCGCTCCCAGCTACCCGCGGACGTCGCGTCATTCGTCGAGAGCGTCCACACCGACCCGCACGGGATCACGTCATTCCTCAGCGCGTTCGACCCTGACCGGATGTTCGAGTTCGTCATGTCGGGGGCGAGCCGGTCGGACGCACCGGTCTTCGGGAACGAGCGATTCCGTCAGCTGTTCCGCCGCTCACTGGAAGAGGCTCTCGGCTCCGGAGGCGCGGGCTACGCACAGGACACCGTTCTGGCGTCATCGCGGTGGCCGGTGGCCGTTCCGCGGGATGGCTCACTGGACATCTGGTTCGGGTCCGATGACACCGCTCATTCGCCCGACCTCGGCGCAACGTTGTCCGGCCGGTTCGGCGGCGAACGCAGGATCGTCGACGGGGTCGGCGGCTCGCTCTTGTGGGTGCGTACCGGACAGATCCTCGACCAGCTCATGACGTGATTGTGGCCGCACTGCCGGCACGATCACATGCCGAACTCGGTGCACTGCCCGACCGTGCGGAACCCGTGCCGACGGTAGACCCCGCTCCCCTCGTCCGTCGCCTGAAGGACGGCAGTGGGCACGCCGGCGGTCGCGGCCCACTCGAGACAGGTCGAGACGAGAGCCGACGCGATACCCCGGCCCCGATGGGATTCGAGCGTCGCAATCCCGTAGAGCCCTGCCACTCCGGCGGCGACATGCACTTCGGCGCCGGCGACCGCCTCCCCGCCGGCGTAGGCGACGAAGAACCGGCTCGTCGGCTCATCGCCCGAGACGGCGTCGGATCCGGCCGCGTGCAGGAATGCGGCGACATCGGTGGCCGGCGGGTTCCAGTTCGCGGCAAGGATCTGCGCGTAGTCGTCGAGCTGGCTTCTTCGCTGCACCGGAAGGATGTCGACACCCGCCGGCGCGACGGAACGGCGTCGTGATCCTCGCACCTCGGCGTACATGACCTCCTCGGTCTCACCGGCGGCGAATCCCGCGGCCGGCAAGACCCGCTGCGCCTCGTCGAGGACCGTGTCGTCAGCGACCCACCACGAGAACGGACGCCGCACACGCCGCACGTACTCGGCGACCACCGTGACGTCGTCGACGCGAAACCCGCGCCGGAAATCAGCGCGCGAGACGATGTTGTACGTGTCGTGATCGAACCCGCTGTCCGCTACCTGGAAGTCGCCGACGCGAAAGACAGTCGCGCCCTCGACGAAGGGGTGGAGATGCGCCGCGTGGGCGGCGAGGTTTCGCTCTGTCGCCTGAAGCAGCAGGCGCCGCTCTGCCGAAGGCGGTGATACTCGGTGACTGCTCATCCTGCTCCACACTCTCGTCGTCCTGTATCGAAAGGACGGGACATCCACTTTCCTTTCGCGGGCGGAAGTCCCGCGCACGCTCAGCCTCGGCCGAGCCCGGCCTCGCGCGCTCGGATGATCATCTGGGGACGGTCCCGTGCGGCGAGCTTGGACAGAATCGTCGATACGGCGTTACGGACGGTCTTGTCGCTCAGGAACAGCCGAGCGGCGATCTCCGAGTTGTTGAGACCGGCAGCGACAAGGTCGAGCACTTCCCGTTCCCTGGCGGTGAGCTCTTCGAACGTCTCGGGCGCCGCGGGCTTCACGTCAGCGAGAAGGCCGCTGATCTTCTCCGCGATGGCCGACCCGAAGACCGCCCCTCCGGCTGCGACCGCATGGATTGCGCGCTCGATCTCATCTTGCGCAGCACCCTTGACGAGGTAGCCCCGGGCACCGGCGCGCATCGCGTCGAGGACGGCCTCGTCCTCTTCGTTCATGGTCAGCATGAGCACGGCCGCCGCGGAGCCGCTCTGGCGAAGCCTCCGCGTCGCCTGGATGCCGTCGATGTCGGGCATCTGGATGTCCATCACGACGACGTCCGGCAGGAGTTTGCCGGTCTTCGACAGGGCGTCGACGCCGTCCGAAGCCGTTCCCACCACCTCGATGCCGGGAAGCGACCCCAGCAGGACGGCGAGTCCGTCCCTGTACACCGGATGGTCGTCGGCGATGAGGACGCGCAGCTCGGGAGCATCGATGTGCATGATCAGTCCTTCTCGGTGATGAGTGCGGTTGCCTCGTGGGCAGGCTGAAGGGGAAGGGACACGTGGATGCTGAGACCGTGGGGGTGCGCTGCTTCGGCTCGCCACGAGCCGCCGAGCTCTTCGGCGCGTTCCCGTTGCGCCCGCAATCCCACCCCGAGGGCCAGTTCCGCGGGCAGGCCGACTCCGTCGTCCTCGATACGCAGCCGCAACCGATCTCGAGTCTCGTCGATGTCGATCGACACGTCGCAGCGCGTCGCCCGCGAGTGGCGCACGACGTTGTTGAGCGCCTCGGAGACGATGCGGTACGCCGCCACCTCCACGGCCGCGGACATGCGCGGGAGCGACGATGCATGGAGTCGGATGTGGACGCCCGCGTCAGAGCCGTTGAGACTCAGGAGATCGCACTGGCGCGAGAGGGCTCGGACGAGCCCGACTTCATCCAGCGACGGCGGGCGGAGCCCATGCACGAGGCGGCGGAGCTCCTGCATCGCGGCGCGCGTCTCGGTCAACGCCTGCTCGAGCGTGGCGATGGCCCGCTCCGGCTCCTCGTGCACGAAGTTCTTCGCGCTCTCCATCCGCAGCGCCAGGGCCGCCATCGTCGGGCCCAGACCGTCGTGGAGGTCTCGGTGGATGCGGTGTCGTTCGTCTTCGCGGGCGAGGACCATCGCCTCCCGAATCTCGTGATGCTCGTCGGCAGAGATGCTCGGACGCACAGCGGCGGCGTGGATGCGGTCGTGCAGCAGTATCTGGTCCCGGTGGAAGAGCCGGGATTCTCGGGAGGGCGACAAGGAGAGGTTGCTGTTGCACATTCTCCGGAGAGTCGGCGGGTCGTCGGTGAGGGTGGGTGCGGAGCGCCCGGATCCGACCACTGCTGTCCCCCCGAAGGCGGCCAGGCCCAGCGTCCCTGCCACCGCCGCTGTCAGAGGAGTGCGGCGTCGTCGCGCCGCCGCACCGCGGCGAGCGGTGGGTGACGAACTCGACTGCTCGCGGGCCATCGATGATCTCCCTTCGGTTGATGTCGCCCTGCCCGGATCGGAACCCCCGGGTGCCAGAACTCCTTGGCGCAGGCCCGTCGTGAGACGGGCCTGCGCGTTCTGCACGATCAGGCAGGCTGATGCGCGTCGAGCGCGCTATCGCGAGTGGGCACCTCATCCAGCGAGTGATACACGGGGATGCCGCGCTCGTGAGCGATCCTCACATCTTCGTCTGCGCCCCTGGAGTCGCCCGGGAGGCGGAGCACGGCGTCGCAGTGCTGCAGCAGACGTTCGGCCGTGGGGTAGAGGACGTCCCGCGCGAGCGGCTCGAACACGCTGCTTCCGGCGCTGTCGAGGACGGGAAGGGCCACCCATTCGCCGATCATCGGCACATGCCCCTTCTCGAAGATGGGCCACGCCGCGCTCTCGAGGCGGCGCAGGTTCTGGGACATGAGGGTGGGGTCGTCGCCTGTGCCTGACCGGTAAGGACCGGCGATCAAGATGAGCATCGGTTTTTGCATGTTCTGCACGTTATCAGAGATTGCTAGAGTGTCAACGTGCAAGAACAGGACAGATCATTCACCGCCGAGCGCAAGGATCTGCTGCTCGCCACGCTCCAATCGCAGGGCAAGGTGCTGGCCAAAGATGCGGCGCGAGCGTTGGGTGTGTCGGAAGACACCATCCGGCGCGACCTTCGAGAGCTCGCTGCGGCAGGCCTCTGCCGCCGGGTCTACGGCGGCGCCCTTCCGATGCCGGCCGCTCAGGTCACGTACGAGGAGCGCACCGCGCTCAACACGTCCGGGAAATCGCGCGTCGCTGTCGCCGCTGCGAAGCTGGTTCAGCCCGGGATGACGTTCGTCCTCGACGGGGGCACCACGGCAATGCAGGTCGCGCGCGAGCTTCCCCAGGATCTCGTGGCGACCGTGGTGACGCACAGTCCGACCGTCGCCGTCGAGCTGCTGGGCAAGACGAACATCGAGACGGTCCTCGTCGGGGGCCGCATCTTCCGTCACTCCGTCGTCGCCTCCGGGGCCGCGACGGTCGAAGCAGCCATGCGCATCAACGCCGACATGTTCCTGATGGGCGTCACCGGAGTCAGCGTCGAGTTCGGCCTGACGACCGGCGACTCCGACGAGGCGGTCGTCAAGCGCACGTTCGCCGAGCGCAGCGCCGAGACGTTCGTGCTCGCCAGCTCGGAGAAGATCGGCGCTGCCTCGCCCTTCCTCGTGCTTCCCCTCTCCGCGGTGAGCGGTGTCATCACGGATGCGCCCGACAGCGCCGTGCTGTCAGCGATCGCGGAGCACGCTCGCGTTGTGAGCGCGTAGCGGGACCGTTCCGGCCGTTCCGGACCTCCAGCGCTCAGAGCGAGCGCCGCATGAAGAACCGATCCAGACGCTCGCCGTCTTTGTGCACGGTCTCGGGATAGACGACGGTGAAGCCGCTCGCCTGGAAGACCGGGCGCGCGACCAGACTGGCATGGGTCGTCAGGATCGGGATCTTCAGGCGGCGAGCCTCGGCCTCGACATGCTGCAGGAGCGCTCTCCCGACACCCCGGCGGCCGTGATCGGGGTCCACGAAGAGGCGGTCGACATATCCGTCGCCGGCAAGATCGATGAAACCGGCCAGCTCGCCCCCTCGTTCGGCGACGAAGGTCGCAACGCGCGCGCGATCGGCCGCCCAGGTGGCGAGGTCACGAGGACCGCCGAGCCATGCGCTCACCTGGCCCCGGGTATACCGCGACAGGGCGGAGATCGAGACGGCGCGCTCGAAGATCCGGAGAGTCGCTTCGGCGTCCTCCGGGAGGTACGGCCGGATGGCGATCGCGGTGTCTGGCTGGGAACCCACGGAGCTGGTCCTTTCTGCGAATCAGACGGGGAAGCGGCCGAGCTGGCGACGGATGAGCGCGAGGACGATCTCCGGTTCCTCCTGAGCCAGCCAGTGCCCGGCGTCCAGCTCCACGAACTCGTGCGGGCCGGTCAGGTACTTTCGGCCCTGCTCGATTCCCATGCGGGTGACGGCGACGTCCCGGCCGCCCCAGATCAGCATCGTCGGGATGGACACCTCCCCGAGAACCGTGTCCGGCTCGTCCAGCACGCTCATGTGCCCCCGCGACGCACGGTACCAGTTGAGCGCGGCGTCGAAGGCGCCCGGAACGCCGAGAACGGAGAGGTACTCGGCGATGAGAGCTTCGGAATGCGCGTCGAGGTGGACGCGAAGACCCGCTGCGTCGTCGGCGAGAAGGAACTCCGCGAAGGCGCTGTCGACAGCGCTCAACATGGCCAGCTGTTCGCGGTAGGTCGCTGCGGCGGGGTCGTCCCTCGTGGCCTGCGCGAACGCACGGTAATGCGGGATCGAGAGCGCGGTGTAGGAGGCGATCCGCTCGCCCTTGTCGGCATCGACGGCGGACCAGCCGATCGCTGCCCCCCAGTCGTGGGCGACGAGGTGGAAGCGCTCGAACCCGGCGGCGGTTGCGATGCCGAACACGTCCGCCGTGAGGTGCTCGCGGGCGTAGTCGCCGACATCCTCGGGGCGGGCGCGGGGGCTGTACCCGCGCTGGTCGGGAGCGACGCAGCGGTATCCCGCGGTGGCGAGGGCGGTCATGATCTCCGTCCACATCGCGCTGGTCTCCGGGATGCCGTGGAGCAGGAGAACGGGTTCTCCGTCGCTCGGCCCGGCTGCGAGCGCATCGAAGATCATGCAGGATGCCTCGAGCTCGATCCGTTCGATCACGCCGATGGTCATGGGTGGCCTTTCTGTCAGTGATGCCGGTCTGGCCCGCGAGGTCGGAGGAGGGGCCATCATCGTCGTCGACAGCCTCCCCGTGTGATGCCGCCGTTCCCAGGGCGCGAAGTCCTTCCACTGGATGCGTCGGTCACGTTCGTGCGGGCGTCAGGTCCCGGCGGGGTGCCGTGCGGTCCTGCGCCCGAGGACCGGCCATGACGGTCAGCGGGTGCGATGAAGGCGCCCGTCGACGACGCCGCGCCGGGCTCGCGTGGTACCCAGCACGACGGGGCCGGCTCCGTGAGGAGCCGGCCCCGTCGGGTCAGTGCTCGATCAGCCCTGTGCGCGTCGCCGCAGGCGCAGCACCACCAGGATGCCGCCGCCGAGGGCCAACAGCACCAGGCCTGCGCCGATCACCACGCCGGAGATCTCGCCACCCGTGGCGGGCAGTGCCGCCGGCCGGGGAGGGTTCACCGTCACCGCCGAGGTCGACGGATCGGACGTGATCGAGCCGCCTCCCGGCAGCGAGCCGCTCACCGTCGCCGTGTTGGTCAGGCGACCCGTCGTGAGGTCGGCGGCGACCACCGTATACGTCGCGGTGCAGGTCACCGTCTCGCCCGGGTCGAGGACGGAGGCGCCGTCGGGGCACGTCACGGCCGAGAGCTCGCCTCGTCCGGTGAACTCGCCTTCGGTGACCGTGGGATCGGTGATCGTGACGTTCCCGGTGTTGCGCACCTGGAACGAGTACGTCACGATCTGGCCGGCTGCCGTGATCTCATCGACATCCGCGGTCTTGGTGACCGTCAGCGACGGCAGCGGGTCGGTGCTGAAGGTCGACGTGGACGGCACCGAGGTGATCGGATCGCCCGCGGGCGGGGTTCCGGTGACTGTTGCGGTGTTCGTCACCTCGCCGGCGTCGATGTCGGCCTGCGTGACGGTGTACGTGGCCGTGCAGGTGACGTCATCCCCGGGTGCGAGCACGCTGTCCGCGGGACACGTGATGGCGGAGAGTTCACCCGAGCCCGAGAACTCCGTGTCGTTGACGACGAGGTCGGTGATCGTCACGTTCCCCGTGTTGCTGACGAGGAAGGAGTAGGTGACGGTCTGTCCGACCTCCGCCGCGTCGACGTCGACGGTCTTCTCGACCGTGAGCGCGGGCGACTGCGTGATGCCCACCGTGGCCGACGACGGCTCCGACGTGATCGGTTCGGCGTCGCCCGGAGGCGTGCCGCCCGCGGTTGCCGTGTTCGTCAGGATGCCGGCATCCACGTCGTCCTGCGTGACGGTGTACGTGGCTTCGCAGGTCTGGACCTGCCCGGCGTACAGCATGGTCGCGGGGCAGTCGATCGCCGACAGCTCGCCGGAGCCCGAGAAGTCCACGTCGTCCACTGCCACGTCGCTCAGCGTCACGTTTCCGGTGTTGGTGACGAGGAAGGAGTAGGTGATCGTCTGACCGGCCGTGCTGACGGTGCCGGGGGCGGCGGTCTTCGCGACGGAGATGCCGGGCTCGGCCGGCGTCGGGATCGCCGCTTCAGACGGGTCCGACGTGATCGGGGTGCCGCCCACGGGTGTTCCTGTGGCGGTGGCCGAGTTCGTGATCTGACCCGCGTCGACATCCTCCGCCGTCAGGGTGTAGGTGGCCTGGCAGACCATCTGGTCACCGACCGCCAGGGTAGTCGCGGGGCAGTCCACGGCCGACAGGTCACCGGTGCCGGAGAAGTCGCCTTCATCCACGGTGATCCCGGTGAGCGGGACGTTGCCGGTGTTGCTCACCACGAAGTGGTAGGTCACGACTTGGCCCGGCTCGTACGTCGTGTCTTCCAGGTCGGCGGACTTGACGACGGTGATGCCGGGGTCGGGCGCCGTCGTCGACGTCGAGGTCGTCGACGGCGTCGACTCGAACTCCTCACCGTCCGGCGTCGTGCCGCGGACGGTCGCGGTGTTCTCCACGGAACCGCTTGCGACATCTGCGGCCGTGATCGTGTACACATCATCGGCCGCGCACAGCTGGCCGGCACCCGGGTCGAGCGAGGTCTGCGGGCAGGTCACTGCTCCGGCGAGCGGGTCATCCACAGTGATGCCGGTGATCGTGACATCGCCGGAGTTGGTGACGTCGAAGGTGTACTGGATGGTGTCGCCGGCGTCGGTGATGCCGTTGCCGTTGACGTCCACCGGATCCCCGGCGTGCTTCACGATGCTCAGACCCGCGGGGAGGCTGGTGTTCGTCGACGTGTTGTTGCCAGGCGTGGGGTCTTCCTCGTTGGAGGTGACGGTCGCCGTGTTCGCCACGGCGGCATCCAGACCTGCCGGAACCGACGCGGTGATCGTGTAGGTCACCGACTGGTTCGCGAGCAGGCGGCCGCCGACGCACTGCACGGCATTGCCGGTGATCGAGCAGCCGCCGTCCGTGCTCACGACGTTCGTGAGCGGCGCCGGCACCGCGTCGTTCACGACGAAGCCGCTCGAGTTCCCGGGGCCGTTGTTGGTGACGGTCAGCGTGTACGTCACAGTGCTCCCGGGGACCACCGCCTCCGGCCCGTCCTTGACAATCGACAGGTCGGTGGGAAGCCCGGGCGAAGCGGTGCCGTCGTTGTTGGCGTTCGGGGGGCCGGGGTTCGCCGATACGAGCGTGAAGGTCGGGGCGGCGCTGGCAGCATTGGCGACGGCGATCTGATAGATGGTGCCCGAGACGTTGTACGAGAAGCCGAGGTTGCCGTTGCCGAAGGTCCATGCCGCGCCGCCCTGATCGGCCACGTCGGTCGGGAAGGGCGTCGTGAAGCGGACCGTGGCGCCTGTCGCCGGGTTGGTGCGGCTGATGAGTCCGCCGCCCATGGTCCAGAGGAACCCGTCCTTGAACGCCATGTCGTTGCCCACGGCGAGCTCGCCGGTGATCGGCGTGGTGCGCACGACGGCGCCGGTGGCGACGTTGATCACCTGCAGCACGATCGTGCCGGCGGAGTTGGCGTAGGAGTAGAAGTAGCCGTCGGGGCCGAACGTCGCCGACACGGACCCGATGTAGGTGCTGGTTCCGACGCGGGTGAGCGTGCCGTCCTGCCCGACCCGCACCAGCGATGCACTTGGCAGCTGCGGGTTCGAGCTCGCCCCGACGAGCGCGTAGATGTAGTTGTCCGCCGTGTTGTAGGCGATCGCGTTGTAGTCCACGGACGCGGGCCCACCCTCGGGTGAGAACGTGACGTTCCCGGAGGCATCGGTCATCGCGGTGTAGAGCCCCGTTGGCTGACCCTGCGCGATGTACACGTAAGGATCGGCGGGATCGAACGGGTCGCCCGGTGCGGCCTGCGCCGACTGCGGCAGCAGAGCGACGTTCGCGATCACCGATGTGGCGAGCGCCAGGACGCCGATGCCGGCCATGAGGCGCGTACGCCGCCTCACCGCACTTTCGCCCGACCCTTTGCTCTTCTCTTGCCTACTCGTCTTGAGACGAAGCGATTGCACAGTAGTTCCCCCTGATGTAACCGGCTGCGTGCCTCGGGCGAAGACCGACGCCTGAGGCCGCCTTCCCACCTGCCTATCAGGAGATCTTCGGGCGATCGGGTTTTTTCACCCGCCCATTCACCCGGTCGCCGCCGCTCGCCGGCGCTCGTTGGCCCGTCAGCGCTTGACGCGAAACCCGAGATACACGAAGCCGTTGACGAAGCGACGCTCGTCGAAGAGCTCCAGGTCCAGCCGCAGCCCCTCGTCGAGGAAGCGGATGCCGCCGCCCACGACGGCGGGCGCCACCACGACATGCACCTCGTCGAGGATGCCTGCCCGCGCCGCAGCTGAGGCCAGCCGGCCGCCGCCGATGGCGATCGGGGTGGTCGAGGCATCCACCATCTCGCGCACCTGGGCGGGATCGAAGAGGCTCCGCAGCTCTGTGCGCCGTGTGGAGACCGCGTCCAGCGACGCGGAGTAGACGATCTTGTCGATGTCGCGCCAGTGCACCGCGAACTCGCGCTCGGCGGGCGGCAGATCGACGAGCGGCAGGTCGTCCCAGACCTTCATGACGTCGTACACCCGCCGCCCGTAGAGGTGGGTGCGCGAAGGTGAGACCAGGTCGTTGACGAAAGAGTGCACCTCGGCATCGGGCGTGGCCCAGTCCCATCGGCCATCGGGTCCGGCGATGTAGCCGTCGAGCGACGCGGAGTTGAAGTAGATGAGCGACCCCACGCCCGCACGCTATCGCGCACGGCACTCACCGCACACCCCTCGCAGCACATCCCCAGCCGCCGGTCTTGCGCGCGGGGCGGATGCCAAGGCTATTGTTTTTCGATAGCTACATGCCGTTTATCGATAGGTCTGGGATGCGCCGTACAACGATCGTGGTTCTGAAGGCTCTCATCGCCGTGTTGATCGCGCTCCTCGTGGTGTGCCAGCTCGCCGTGCTGCCGGGCATGGCTGCATCCCTGGCAGGCATGTACCCGCACCTGGCGTACCTGCAGGTGCCCGGCGTCGTGATCGGCGTCATCTTCACCGTCTGCGCCCAGGTCGTCCTGGTGTGCGTGTGGCGACTGCTGACGCTCGTGCGCGCCGACAGCATCTTCACCCCGCGTGCCTTCCCCTGGGTCGACGTGAGCCTGGCCGCCGTCGTCATCGCGACGGTGCTCGTGGTCACCACGCTCGCACTGCTGGCCACCGCCCCCGCCACATCGCCGTCGGTCCTGCTGCTCTGCTTGCTCGGCATCGTCGTCGGCGCCGGGATGTCGCTGCTGCTCGTGGTGCTGCGGGGTCTTCTGCGCAAAGCCTCGCAACTCGAGCACGATCTGTCCGAGGTGGTCTGATGCCGATCATCATCAATCTCGACGTGCAGTTGGCGAAGAAGAAGATGTCGGTGACGGAGTTCGCCGCCGCGATCGACATCACCCCGGCGAACGTGTCGGTGCTCAAGAACGGGCGAGCCAAGGCGGTGCGCTTCACGACGCTGGACGCCATCTGCCGGGTGCTGGAATGCCAGCCCGGCGACATCCTCGAGTGGGTGCCCGACGACCACCCCGCCGCCGTCGGCGCGACGGAGGGCGACGCATGACCGGCGCACCTCCCGGCGACCGCACCGCAGCGCACCCCACCGCACCGGAGTGGAGCGAGGCCGCGATCGCGGGACTGCTCGAGGTGTCCCGCTGCCCGGTCTGCGCGGTCGGCGTCGTCGCCGGACGACGCTGCCCCTACTGCGGTGCCGACTTCGCCGGCGAGATCGGCGACGAGCTCTGGCGCGCGTCGCGCACGGCGGCCGAGGCGCTGCGCGCCCGCCAGGCGGTGCTCGATCGTGTTCCGCGGCGTCCGCTCGATGCACGCGCGCCCCTCGCGGTCGCGGCGGCGGGTCCCGTCGAACCGACCCGCCAGCCGGCCTCGGTGGCGTCGGTGTCAGCGGCCTCTCCCCCGGCGTCGTCGGCGACGGTGCAGTCCGTTCTCGCCGTGGCGGGGGCCGGCCTCGTCGCGGTCGCCGCCGTCGTGTTCACCTTCTTCAACCCCGACCTCACCGCGCCGCTGCCCCGAGCCCTCATCGTGGGCGCGATCGCAGCGGCGTTCCTCGGCGGAGCGGCGATGCTGGCACGACGCCGTCTGCGGTTCTCGGCCGAGGCCATCGGAGCGCTCGGCGCGATCTTCGTGGCGCTCACCGCCGCCGCGGCGCTTCCCCTCCTGCCGAATGCGGTGAACGACTGGGCGTTCGCGGCCGTGACGGCCCTCCTGTGCGGCGGCGGGCTCGCCCTGCTCGGTCCGCGGGCGGGCATCCGCGCGTGGCGCTGGTGCGGCCTCGTCGCACTGGCGCTGGTGCCGGCCATGTTCGGACTCGGAGGCGCATCGGCGATCGCGACGACGGCCGGATGCCTCGCCTCCGCCGCCGCTGCCAGTGCGCTCGTGGCGCTCACCGAGCGGCTGTCCGGACCGCTCACCGCCGAACGGGTGACCCTGACGGCGGCGCAGATCGCCATGGTGCTGACCGCGCTCATCACCGTGTGGGGGGCGGATGCCGCAGACGGCGCTCCGCTCGCGTTCCTGGTCAGCGGCACGCTGTTCGCGACAGCGGCGGTCGCCGTCGCGTCGGTGCGACATCCGGCAGGTGGGTTCTGGGCGGCAGCCGCAGGAGCCACGCTGGTCGCGGCGGTGACGGTCCTGCCGGCGGCGGCACCGTTGTTCCCCCTCAGCACCTGGTTCGCCGTCTTCCCCGTCGCGGCCGGGCTCGGCCTGCTCCTCGTCGGAGCGGTCGCGCCGCTGCACCACCGTGTGCCGCGCGGGCCGTTCTTCACCGGAGCCGTCGCGGTGGTGGCGGCTGTCGCGGCGCTCCCGACGATGATCGCCGTGCTCACGATCGTGAGCACGCTGACCAGACCAGCCGACGACGTGTTCCTCCTCCCCGGTGACGGCGCCGACCTGACGACGGGTCTGGCCGCTCTCGCTCTCTCGGTCGGCACGTTCGCCGGGCTGACCGGGGCGGCGGCCGGCACGTCGCAGGCGTCGCGACGGCTCGGAGTGGTCGGCGCCTGGTACGGCATCCTGGCGTTCCTCACGCTGCTGTGTCTTCCCTCGCTGGAGCTCTGGACGCGCATCGGCCTGGCACTGCTGGCGGCCGTGGGCGCGGGCGTGATCGTCGCGACGCGGCTTCGGGATGCCTCGACCGCGGCCCGTCTGCCGCTCATCGTCGGATCCCACGCCGCCGTGGTGTTCGCGACGGTGCTCTCGTGGCGCGACGACGGACTCACGGTGTGGGCCGGCGTCGCGATCGTCGTGTCGATCGCCGCACTGGCTGCCACGGTGCCGCGCGCGGCGCGGTTCCTGCACGTGGGCGCCGCCTTCGCCTATGCGCTCGTCGTGCTGGCGACGGCGCTGACCCGCGCGGGTGCGGAGCCGGTGGTGGTGGTGTGCCTCACGACCTGCGGCGCCGGCGTCACAGCAATCGCGGTGACGTTCGCCCGACGCATCCCGGTCCGCTACTGGCACGCCGTCCTCGCGGTGACCGCCGTGCCCTTCGCGATCGGGGTGGTGCAGGTGATCTTCGAGCGCAGCGGGTGGACGGCACTGTCCACCGCGGTCATCTTCTGCCTCGCCCTGACCCTGGTCGGGACGACGCGGGAGGGCCTGAGCATCCTCGTGCGTGCACTCGCGGCCGCCACACTCGTTCCTGCGATCGCGGTGGTGACCGTCTGCCTGGGAGCGCAGCTGCTCGCGGCCAGCGGGTCTCCGGTCGTGCTGCCGGTCATCGCACTGGTGGTCGCAGCCGTCCTCGCATCGGCCGACGCCATCACGGGGTCCCTGCGGCGACGGCTCGATCCCGCGCATGCTCGGGCCGCCGCGACGGCGATCGAGGCATCCGCGCTGCTGACCGGGGCGATCGCCGTCATCCTCGCTCTCGCCCGCCCCGCGGCGGGTCTGGCGACCGCTCTACTCGTGCTCGTGATCCTCGGCGTGGGATTCGCCGCCGCCGCACTGTTCTCACCTCGCCGGTACGCGTGGCCTCTTGCCGGAGCCTCGTTCACCGGTGCGCTGTGGAGCGGGTGGGGCATCCTCGGCGTCGCCGGTCCCGAGCCGTACCTTCTGCCGCCCGCGCTCGCTGCTGCCGTCGTGGGCGCGGTGCTCACGGCACGTGGCACGCGCGCCGTCGGCTTGTACACGGTGGGTCTGACCGTGGCCGTGGTGCCGGTGCTGCTCGCTCTGGCCGCGGGGGCCACCACAGCCCTGCCGGGCGAGCTGACCGCCGGCGCCTCCGGCACGGCGCGCGCATCGGCCCTCATGATCACCGCGTGGGCGCTGGTGGCGGCATCCGTCGTCGTCACACGCAGTGCTCGCCCGTGGGTGCGGCGACTTCGGGTGCTGCGCGCACCGACCCTCGCCGTCGCCGTCGTGGCAGCGGCAGGGGCGGCCGTCCAGGGCGTGCGGTGGGGCCTCGGCCTGGATGCGCCGCCGACGGACCCGGCCATCGTCGCCGCACTCTCGCTCGGCGTGGTCGGCGCGGGCGCGGCGGCGCTCGCAGCACGGGGCCTGCGCCGAGCGGCACCGGAGGGCGCGTGGGCGGCGCGCACGCGGTGGCTCGGCGCGCCCGCCGTCCTCATCCTCGCGGTCGCCGCATGGCCGTCGATCCAGCGCGAGTGGCCGGTGATCTGGACCATGTGGGCGCTGCAGCTCGCCTTCCTGGCGCTGATGGTGCTCGTCGCCGCCCGGACCCTGCGCGTCGCAACGGGACTGCCTCCCGTGTGGTTCCTCTTTGCAGTGTCGTTCGCGACCGCGGTGGTGGCGTGGAGCCCCCGCGACCTGCGCGTCGAGTGGTTCTCGGTGCCGCTGGGTGCGTTCCTGCTCGCCGCCGGAGCGCTCGCGCTGCGGGGCGCGGCGCGACCCGCGACATCGACCGATCTCGGAGCGCGCACGCTGGAGTCCTGGCCCGCCGGCTGGAGCGGATCGTGGGCGCTGCTCGGCCCCGGATTGGTCACGCTCCTCAGCGCGTCGGTCGCTGCGACCTACACCGATCCGCGCACGTGGCGCGCGATCCTCGTCATGGCGATCGCCCTGGTGGCGATCCTCATCGGCGCCCGCCTGCGCCTGGCCGCGCCGTTCGTTCTCGGCATCGTCGTGCTGCCGGTCGAGAACGTGCTGGCATTCCTGGTGCAGATCGGGAGAGGCATCGAGGCGATGCCGTGGTGGATCACGCTGTCGGTCGTCGGCGCCGTGCTCCTCATCATCGCGGTGGGCTACGAGCGCCGTGCGGGTGACGACAGCGGCATCGCGGCGCGCCTGCGGGACCTCGCCTGAGGACCGGCCGGCTCAGGAGCCGACAGTCACGTCGACCTGGATCTCGGCGGCCAGCTGTTCCAGCTGGGTCGTGAGAGCCTCCGGATCGACGGATGCCGGGACGCGCGCGACGATCGTGGCCTCGAAGAGCCGGCCCCCGTACATCGCCGCCTCGGTGGTGCGGGTGGTGAGGTGATCGATCGACACCCCGTGTGCTCGCAGCACCGTCGAGATGTCGCGGACGATGCCGGGATGGTCGTTGCCGATGACGTGCATCGTCAGGGCCTGCGCGGACGCGCCGGCGGGCAGGTCGTCCGTGCCGGCGTGGACCGCCACCTTCAACAGGCCGTCGAGCACGCCCAGCGCCTCACGCAGCTCGTTGGCGCGCTCCGGAGCGATCGTGACCTCGATGATCCCCGCGAAGGCGCCCGACAGCTCGGCCAGTTCGCTGTTCTCCCAGTTGCCGCCGTGACGCCCGACGACATCGGCGACCGCCGCGACCAGTCCGGCGCGGTCATCCCCGACCACGGTGAGCACGAGCGTCGTCATGCGCTCACTGTACTCACGCGCCGCCCTGTGAGGCAGGCGGCCGGGCAGTGCACGGCGCCCGTCAGTGCGGCACGAGCTCGCCGCTGACGGGAAACGGCAGACGGAAGCGCTCGGGGCGGGCGCCGACCGCCGAGGCCGCCCCGTAGTCGTCGGCGACGACGGTGATGCCGCGCACGCTCGCCTCTGCGATCCGCACGGCGCGCTCCGTGCCGTCCGCCTGCCGCAGCCGCCAGCGTTCGGCGAGATAGCCGATGCCCAGCTCCTCCAGGAGCTCTTCGGCGGCGAGCCAGTCCACGGGTGCGGCATCCGGCTGCGTCCGCTCCCTGCCGAGCAGATCGAAGGCGCGGAACCCCTCCCCGTCGGCGACGATCCATCCCACGATCTCGCCGTCGGCGCGGCGGTGTTCGATCCAGTCGGCGGGAAGCATGGCACCCGAGCGTACCGACACGCCCGGACGGCTGCCACTCCGACTTGTCCACAACGTGCGATGTCACCGGCGGCGAGCGCCGGCATCCCGCTACCATCGCCTCAACGATCGGGTGTGGGGAGCGCGCGATCCGGACTCGTGGGGAGTCGTATGGCTGCAGCCGGAGTGGGGCCCGGGGGGCGCCCGGTGCGCCGCAGAAGGCGCGTGTTCGCCGGCGTCGCCGGTGTCGTGGTGGTGCTCGCCGTCGCCGCGGGGACCGTGACCGCCATCGCGATGGCACGTGCCGGTGCCGTCGACGCGGAGCCGGATGCCGCCCCCAGCGCTCTGTCGACGGAACCGCCGACGCCCACCGCGACGCCGACGCCCCTCACTCCCGAGGAGCAGCTGCTGGCGGGCACGGACGATCCGGCCGCCTGCGTCGTCAGCTTCACCGGCGACGGCGTCGGCGACGCCCCCGTGCTGCAGACGCAAGGACAGCTGTATGCGGGGCTGCCCATCCCCGCCCGCGACGGCCTCGTCTTCGCGGGGTGGTACGCGAGCGCGGGCGACGCGGCGGCCCTTGCCATATCGGGCCGGGTGAACGGGTCCGAGCCGGTCGCCTGCACCGACCGGCGAGTGACCCTCTACGGCGCGTGGGTGAGTCCCGAGCAGAACGCGGCCGAGAACGCCCGCATCCCGATCCTCATGTACCACCAGTTCACGCCCAAGCCCGAGGGCGAGAGCGGCTGGCTCCGCGGCAACTACGCGTACATCGGCGACTTCGACGCGCACATGAACCACATCGCGACCGGGGGGTTCTACCTGCCCACCTGGGACGAGCTGTCGGCGTTCATCGACGGGCGACTCTTCCTCCCCAACCATTCCGTCATCGTGACCGACGACGACGCCGATCAGACCTGGTTCGACCTGGCCGCGCCCGTCGTGGAGAAGTACAAGGTGCTGGCGACGTCGTTCATGATCACCGCGTACCGGCAGGACCCACCGCCGAACATCTACGTGCTGCGCCGGTCGCACACGCACGACATGCATCAGGCCGGCGACAACGGCGACGGCCGCATCGTCAACTGGTCCATCCCCGAGATCGTCGCCGACATGGAGGCCTCGTATTCCGTGCTGGGCGTCAAAGAGGTGATGGCCTACCCGTTCGGCCACTACAACGACACCGCGAAAGAGGCGCTCCGGCAAGCCGGGTGGGAGATGGCGCGCACCATCGAGCCGGGCTACGTCACCATCGGCACGGACAAGCTGGCCCTGCCGACCGTCCGCATCAACTACGGCATGGGCCTGGACGCAGTGATCAACCTCATCGGCTGAGGGCGAGATCACCCCACGGCGTCGGGGTGAATGAGCCCAACAGCCCAGCCGCCGTTCGACAGGCAGGACAGGCCTCTGTGAGGTCGATATCGAAGACAACCCGGAAACGGCACCCCGGTCCGAGGGCATCACCGTCGTCACGCAGCATCACGCCTCCCACCCATCCGAATTCCGGCCGGTGTGCGACAAGTGCCGATCTTCCGGGTGGCGCACGGGACTCTAGAGAGCCGTCGGAAGAGGTTGCTGTGCCCCGCCTCTCTGCTGCGGAAAGGCGGGGCACAACGGGAGGTGAGGGAAAGCGTCCTAGCTCTCGCTGCCGGCAGCGTCCTGGGGGTGACGCCGCCGGGCGATCAGGACGGTAGTTGCTCCCACGAGAAGCAGCAGCCCGGCAATTCCGCCGGCCGTCCAAGCGATGGCGCCGCCGGTGACCGCGAGCCCCGGCGGCGGGGGTACCAGGTCGTGCTGGGTGCAGAGATCGGAGCCCGGTGCGCAGACCGGTTCCTCGCCCGTGACCGCGATGACGTTGCCGAGACTGTGATCGCCCTGCTGGTCGTACGGCTTCACCGTGGCGGTGTACGTCACCGTGACGGTCTCACCCGATGCCACCTCACCGGTGACCCGGATGGTGTCGCCTTCGTGCAATGCGGTCACGGAGGTGGCCGAGGCGGTTGGACCGGCAGTCACGGTCGCATCATCGAGTACGTCCGCCAGGTAGTCGGTGTAATCGATCGGCACATCCGCGGCGTCCGGGTTCGTCGACACGTTGCGGAACGTCAGCGTGTAGGTCACCTGCTGTCCCTGCGACACCTCAGTGCCCGACGCGGGATCGGCCGACTTCGCCGCGACCACGTTCGACACCGGATTGACTGTGCAGTCCGGACGGTCCGGGTCGACGGGAACGCAGTTCTCGTCCGGGTCGGTGCCGGCAGGCACCAGTGCGTTGCCGAGCCGGTCGTCGCCGCGCTCCCCGTCAGGGTTCACGGTCACCGTGTATGTCACCGTGACGAGCTGGCCGGCGGTGAGCACGCCGGTGACGGCAAACCGGTCGCCGCCCACCGACACCGTCAGAGCCGGATCCGAGCTCAACGGGTTGCTCGTGATGGTTGCATCGTCGAGCACCTGGGTGAGGACGTCGTCACGATCAACGGTCACGTCTGCTTCACCGGTGTTCTCGAAGTGGAGCGTGTAGATCACCTGCTGACCCGGCTGCACCGTGCTGCCCGACGCCGGGTCGACCGTCTTCCAGTCGTCGAGTTCTCCCATGCGGTGTTCGGTGGTGGGCGGGTCACACGGAGTGTCTCCGCAGAGCTCAGGGGTGTCCTGTGCGAGCACGTTTCGAGCGAGGTTGTCGCCACGGTCTCCGTCCGCGCGGATCGTCACCTGGTAGGTGACGGTCACGGTTCCGCCAACCGCGATGGGGCCACTGATGCGGAGTGTCTCTCCGGTCACGGCGGCGGTGACGGCGGGATCAGAGGTTTCGGGATCGCGCGTGAGATCTGCGTCATCGAGGACGTCCCTCAGGTCATCGGTCGAGTCGACGACGCCGCTCGCTTCCCCGTCGTTGTTGTAGGTGAGCGTGTACGTGATGACCTGCCCTGGGGCGACGTCGGTACCGCTGGCCGGATCTGATGCCTTGGCAGAGGTGACGTGCGGCAGCGGTGTTTCCACGAGCGACTGGCAGGTGGGATCCGATGTCGGGTCACATGCCTGCGTGGACGCGACGTTGCGCAGCACGTGGTCTCCGGTGTTGGTGACCTCGACCGTGTAGGTGAACGTCACGCTGTCGTCCACGTCGAGCGCCCCGACCCAGGTGAGCAACGGAGACTGGTACGTCAGGGTGCCGTTGCCCGCTTCAGCGTCGTCGTTGTACGTGGCGTCGTCGAGCACTCCCGAGAGGTCGTCGATCGCACGCGCCGGTTCCTCGACGGTGTAATCGGCTGCGCCGTCGTTGGTGACGGTCACCTGGTACGTCACGGTGTCCCCCGTGACTGCCGTGTCCGGCGTCGACGACTTGACCACGCTGAGGTGTCGGACGGGGTTGGTGGTCGTGGGCGGGTCGCAGTCGGGCATGCTGGCGTCGCACTGAAGCACATTCTCAAGCAGATGGTCGCCTTGCTGCGGGAACGTGTTCACGCGCACCGTATAGCTCACGGTGAACGTCTGGCCCGCGGGCACGGCGCCCGTGATGGTGAAGGTGCCGTCGGCCTGGATCGCGCCGACGACCAGGCCAGCGTCGGAGGCGGTCGGACCGCTGATCAACGTGGCATCGTCAAGCACGCCGGAGAGGTCGTCGCTGGTATCCACTGTTGCCGCGGTCTGTCCGGTGGAGGCGAAAGTCAGTGTGTACATCACCTGCTGACCGGCGGCAACAGCGTTGCCGTCGGCCGGGTTCACGCTCTTGTACTGCTGCAACCCTGCACCGGGGATCTGCACCACCCGGCACGGGTTGTCGGCGTCGAGCGCCAGGTGGGCCGGGAGGCATGCGGTGTTCCGAAGCTGGTTGTCACCGCCCAGGCTGGAGTCGTAAGTCACCGAATACTCGATGATCGCGGTGTCGCCTGATGGAAGCACTCCGGTCCATTCCAGCCGCTCCCCTGCGGCGTCGAACGTGACGTCGCCCACGGTCGCGGTCGCGTCGCCGTTGTAGTCGGCATCGTCCAGCACGCCCGAGAGATCATCGGTGGCAGTGCCGGGCGCGGCGGCGGTGAAGTCGCCGGGGCCTTCGTTCGTGATGGTCACGGTATAGGTCACGGTCTCGCCGTTCGCGGGAAGGTCGGTCCGATCAGCCGACTTGGAGATCGTCAGTCGCGGGAGCTGCGTCTCGGTGACCGCGCACGGCTCGCCGTCAGCTTCGTCCGCCGGCACACACGCCGAGTTGCGGACGACGCCATCCCCGCCCGGCTCGACGGTGATGGTGTACGTGAGCGTGACCGTTTCGCCGGCCTGCAGCGGGCCGGCCCACCGGAGAGTCTGCCCATCAAGGATGGGAGCCGCCGCAGTCGAGCCTTCCGAGAACGCGACCTGCGCGTCGTTGTTGTAGCGGGCGTCGTCCAGGGCCGCGGACAGGTCGTCCGTGATGCGCGCTGGGATTGCCGCGGTGTAGTCCGCCGCACCCGTGTTTGTTGCGGTGATGGTGTACGTGATGACGTCACCGACGCGGGTGTCGGTAGTCGCGTCGGAAACCTTCGCGATGGTCAGAGCGCGGTCTTGCACGGTAACCGCAAAGTCCTCCACCTCACCGGCTGCCGCCGCCCCGGTGGGCAGGAAAGTCGTCACGTCGCCAGGGAACAGCCGCAGGCGGGCGAACGAATCGTTCGTGGTGGTCGGAGCCGGGAACGTCAGGTCGTAATCCACGGTGCCGGAGTTCGCGGGCACCGGCACCGTCACAAGTTCACTCGCCTCGAAGACACCGTTGCCGTTGAGGTCGACCCAGCCGGCCAGTGTCGCCGCGGCATTGCTGGTGTTGGTCGCCGTGACCGTGACAGTGTTCGACTGGCCCGTCTTGATGACGACTGGTCCAGAGACACCGTCCTCATCGGCAGCGTTGTCGGCGTCGTCGCCGGTCGCGTCAGCGCTCGGGAACCCGTCGTCCTCATCGTCGATCGACGTGCCAAGCATCAGCGGCGCAGTTCCGGCGGCTGCGTCGTACCCGGGGACGAGATGCCGCGGACCGTTCGTCGCGAGGCTCGTGCCGTAGCTCTCCGGCGCGTCGCCGTAGTCCTGGATCGGCTCGCACTCGTACATGTGGAAGTCGTCGAAGTTCATCCATACCTGACCGGCGACGGTCGCGTCGTTCGCCGGGGTTGCGTTGCGGACCTCAACACGAAGGTACGGCCACGCCTGGCTGGCCTCGAGAGTGAACGTGTTCAGCTGCCACGTGGGCCGCACGCCGTTGCCGGCGTAGTTGACGACGGGCGTAGTGTAGAGCAGCTCGGTGTTCGCCGCGGTCTGCGGTGTCGCGGGGGCAATGGAACCGGAGTTACGGTCATTGGTCCCGAAGAACCGCACGAAGCCGTTGCCCTCGCGGCCGTAACCGCCCGCCGCCATCGAGAAGAACCCGACGTACGTGGCGTCCGGGTTCAGCGCCGCCGTCAGCGTGTTCACGGCTCCTTCACCGGCATTCCCGCCCGTCGAGTGACCACCCTCGAATCCATATCCGTCCGCGCCGGCACGGACCGGCTGCGTGCTGGCGACGGGCCCGGAGTCGAACGTCGGGGAGAACACGTGATACTGGCCGCCGCTCGGGTGGCTGTCGAACCAGTTCTGCGCGTACGAGATCGTGCTGGCAGAACTGTTGTTCTGGAAGTCCTGAGTGCGGGTCTCGAGGCTGGGGTTTTGGATGAACCCCACCGGCACCGGATCCGTGCCGGCAGGACATAGGCCCAACGCGATGCCTTCCGCGTCGTACAGTGTCCTGGCCAGGTTCGTGGTGGTCGTGGTTCCGGCAACAGTGAAGTCGAAGCGTGCCGTGCTCGCACCCGGGACGAATGCGGCGTTCTCCGGCACGGTATAGGTGAACTTGTTCGCACCTGCCGCCATCGCAGCGCCCGCCATGATCCGCTCCTGCGCGGTGTACGCGCCGTCGCGATCGAAGTCGATCCATGCCGTGACCGTCCCCGCGCTCGGCGCGGTCACCCACACTGTCTCGAGCCGGCCGGGGACTGAAACATCCGTGTTGAACTGGACAGTCTCGCCTGCCGCGAAGGCTGGCGCCGAGGCGGTCACAGGTAGGAGCAAACCACCCATGATCGCCGCAACCACTGCCGTGACCTGGATCTTCTTTCTTGAACTCCGCGTCAACGCGCGCATCGGTCCCCCGACCTTCAGCAAACCCACAGAAAAGTGCACTCCACGTCACTTTGGCAGTGATGATTGCCGAGACAGCGATTTTTCACCCCCTCCATCACCCGTCCAACCGCCAACTCCTCGTCCCAGTCCCGTGTATCAATCGGTGCGCGGCAGACTCCTGGGGGTCGACGGGTGATCGGAAACACAGCGAAGCCTGAGGCTTCGAGCTTTCGCTGCAGCGTTCGCCCGTTGTAGAGTGACAGCACGCCAGGCCTTCGGGCTTCATGGGGCATCGGGTGTGGGATCCGATGGGCGTAATTGGGGAAAACGCGGACGGCTTCGGCTGCCGCATCACACTGGGGAAATAACGCAATGGCATTTCTGCATGCCGTGCGGTCGTCGTGCACTGGGGTTCGGCGATGACCGCCATCGACGCGGGCGGGAGCACCGCGATCGGTCTGGACGCACCTGCGTTCCAGCCTGTCCTGACGCCGCGCGCGCCCATCTCGGCGCCGATCACGACCCTCGTTCCGAGGACCGAGCCCGCACTGGAGCGACGGCGACTGTGGGAGCGGCGCTACGCGCGCCGCATCCGCCTCACCGACGGCGCCGTCGTCATCGCGACCACCGCGGCCACCGCCTTCTTCGACACCTCGCTGACCAGCAGCGCCGGCCTCGGCGTGCTGCGCGTCGCCGGTGTCACGGCGCTGGTATGGCTCGCGATGCTGGCCCTCGGCCACAGCCGCGACGCCTCCGTCGCCGGCTCGGGTGCCACGGAGTACAAGCGCGTCGCACACGCCACCGGGTTCGCCTTCGGGATCATGGCGATGCTCTTCGTGCTGTTCCAGTGGGACGGCGCACGCGCTCAGCTGCTGGTCGCCCTGCCCGCGGGCATGGTCGCCCTGCTGGTCGGGCGGTGGTCGTGGCGCAGGTGGCTGCTGCAGCAGCGCCGCTTCGGTCACTACACCTCGCGGGCGATGGTGGCCGGCACGCGCGACGACATCGAGTACGTCCTGCGCGCACTGAACGAGGGCGGCATGGGTGGCTACACCGTCGTCGCCGCCGCTCCGTCGGATGCCGACACGCGTCCCATCGTCGTGGACGGCCGCATCTATCCCGTCGTGGGGACGATGGACTCGGTCTCCGTCCACGCACGCACGCTGGGAGCCGACACGATCATCGTGGCCAGCCGGCCCGACGACGATCCCGACTTCATCAAGCGCCTCAGCTGGGAGCTGGAGGGGACGGCATCCGAGCTCATCATCTCGAGCCGCGTGGCCGACGTCGCCGGTCCCCGCATCTCGCTGCGCCCCGTCGACGGCCTCCCTCTGATCCACGTCAAGATCCCGGAGTTCGAGGGGGGCAAGCACTCGCTGAAGCGGGCCCTCGACATCGCCGTCGCCGCCGTTGCGCTCATCCCGATCGCGCTGGTCACGCCGTTCGTGGCGCTGGCCATCAAGCTGGACTCCCGCGGGCCGGTGTTCTTCCGGCAGACCCGCATCGGACGTGACGGACGCGAGTTCGGCATGATCAAGTTCCGCACGATGTGCGTGGATGCCGAAGCCAAGCTCGCCGAGCTGCAGGCGCAGAACGAGGGCAGCGGGCTGCTGTTCAAGATGAAGAAGGACCCGCGCATCACCCGGGTCGGCGCCGTGCTGCGCAAGTTCTCCATCGACGAGCTGCCGCAGTTCTGGAACGTCCTGGTCGGCGACATGAGCGTGGTCGGACCCCGGCCGCCGCTGCCCCGGGAGGTGCACGAGTACGAGGGCAAGGTGTATCGCCGGCTGTTCATCAAGCCCGGCATCACCGGCCTCTGGCAGGTCAGCGGTCGCAGCGACCTCTCGTGGGAGGAGAGCGTGCGCCTGGACCTCCGGTATGTGGAGAACTGGTCCATCACCAGCGATCTGATGATCATGTGGCGAACCGCGAAGGTCATGATCGCCCCCGCAGGGGCGTACTGATGGCGCGGAGAGCCTTCGGCCGACGACAACGGCGTCGCCGGCCGAGCTAAGCCGGATCCGCGGTCACACGTCCGTCAACCCCCGTCAGGTGCACACTGACGAACCCCGAGACGGCAGCCCTTTCCCCCGGGGCGTGACCGCGGATCCCTCTCCCCGCTGACGCGGGTGCACACGATAACGTGGAAAAGGACCGACAGGGGGTGGGTCCGACGACGGCTGGGGGGCCGCGCATGGTGAGCATCGTGATCGCAGCGCACAACGAGGAGGCGGTCATCGGCTCGTGTCTGGACGCGCTCCGGCGCTCCGGTGTGGGGCCGGATGCCGAGATCATCGTGAGCGCCAACGGCTGCACCGATCGCACGGCCGAAGTGGCCCGCACGCACGGTGCGCACGTGATCGACCGGCCGGAGCCCGGCAAGCCCGGAGCGCTCAACGCGGCGGACGAACAGGCCACGGGCTTTCCGCGGATCTACCTCGACGCCGACATCCGCGTCCCCGCGGGCGGCGTGGCGGCGCTCGAGCGGCTGCTCGAACAGGGGGCGTCGGCCGCCGTCCCTCGTCGCCGCATCGACACGACGGGGCGGCCGCTGGCCGTGCGCGGGTACTTCGCGATCAACGAGCGCCTCCCGGTCTTCCGCGACGGCCTGTTCGGTCGTGGAATGATCGCCGTCTCGGGTGAGGGTCGAGCCCGGTTCGATCGATTCCCGGCCATGATCGCCGACGACCTGTTCCTGGACTCCCAGTTCTCCGACGACGAGAAGGCGGAGGCGCACGACGTCGTGGTCGTGGTGGAGGCGCCGCGCACGACGCGGGCACTCCTGAACCGCCTCGTACGGGTGCGGCGCGGAAACGCCGAGATGCGCGCCGCCTCCGCCCGCGGAGAGGTCGGTGTCGCCGTGCGGTCCTCCGACAAGTGGGCATGGCTGCGCGACGTCGTCGTGCCCCAGCCTCGCCTGATCTTCGCCGCCGTCCCCTACCTGGCGATCACCATCATCGCCGCGCTGCGCGCACGGCGACCGGCGCGCGGTCTGGACGGGTGGGGGCGCGACGACAGCACGCGCGGGTCGGGCGCCGGCACTCGGGAGACCGTCCGATGATCGTCAACGTCTGCTTCCACGGCATCGGCGTCAGCCGACGCGAGCGCGAACCCGGCGAAGCGCGCTACTGGATGGCGCAGGACGTGTTCCTCCGCGTCCTCGACGAGGCCGCGGACCGGCCGCACGTGCGCCTGAGCTTCGACGACGGCAACCGCTCGGACGTCGACATCGCCCTGCCGGCGCTGCGCGAGCGGGGCCTCACCGCGACCTTCTTCGCACTGGCCGGCCGACTCGACGACCCCGCCAGCCTCAGCCCGGCCGACCTCGCCGAGCTGCGCTCGGCCGGGATGTCGATCGGCAGCCACGGCTGGGAGCACGTGCCCTGGCGTGGCCTCTCCGACACCGCCGCCCGGCGCGAGTTCGTCGATGCCCGCCGCGCGTTGGCGCAGGCGAGCGGCGCGACGATCACGGAGGCGGCGTTCCCGCTCGGGCGCTACGACCGCTCGACGCTGCGCCGCCTCAAGTCCGCGGGGTACCGCACGGTGTACTCCAGCGACCGGTTCCCGGCACGCCCGGGCTCGTGGCTGCAGGCGCGCTACAGCGTGTCGTCAACAGATGACGTGGAGTCCGTGCGCCGGGTGATGGCCGGTCGCCCCGGTGCCCACGAGGCGCGCAACGTCGCGGCGAGCATGGTGAAGCGGCTCCGATAGGGCGCAGCGGACCAGGTACTTTGGAAGGAGGCATCCCGCATCAGGGATGCCCGGATCGCTGTCTTGGGGGACGCGACATGGGGGAAGTGGACACGACGCCGGGCGATGGCCCTGCCGACGACGCGGCGCCGACGGCCGAGAAGCCGAGGAGTCTGACGCCCGCGATGCGACGGGTGCTGTGGGGCGTGGGCATCGTCGTCGCGCTGGGTCTTGCGGTGGCGATCTGGCTCATCGCGACCGGTGCCGGCTCCGGCACACCCGATGCCGCCGATGCGGGCGCGACCCCCGACCCTTCTGCTACCCAGGGACCGATTCCGGGTGCGACGCCGACGACCGGCAGCGAGGTGCAGCCACCGGAGGAGACTGCTCCTCCGGCCGACCGGCTCCCGCCGTTGCCCTCGCCATCAGCGCTCGTGAGCGACCCGCTGCCGGCCTCGGGATCGGCATCCGGCGAGCTCGTGAAGGACTTCCCCACCGACGTGGCCGGCCCGATGCCGGACTCGCAGGTGCTCGAGAGCTCGATCGCCACCGAGGGTTCGACGATGCAGGTCACCCTGGTGGCTCGGACGGACGCCTCCGTCGACGAGGTGCGCACGCACTATCGCGAGCTGTGGGCGGGCCTGGGCCTGGCTGATGCCAGCGGCGGCGACGGGGTCCTGACATACTCCGACACGCTCTCGTCGCTCTCGCTGGCGTTCTCACCCTCGTCCGGGACGGGAACCGTCTACATGATCTACGGCGTCCTACGCACGAGCTGAGGCATCGTTGTACATCTCCTTCTCCAACTCACCCGAGCCCGAAGACAAGACCGCCTCTCTCCGGCGCAGACCGCCGGGCACCCGCACGGTCTCGTCGACTGTCATCACCCTCGGTATCGTCTCGCTGCTCACCGACATCTCCTCGGAGTCGGTCGCCGCCATCCTGCCGCTGTACATCACGGGTGTGCTGGGGCTCTCGACGATCGCCTTCGGCTTCCTCGATGGTCTCTACCAGGGAGTCAGCGCGCTGGTGCGCATCGGCGGCGGATACGTCTCGGACCGATTCGATCAGCCCAAGTGGGTGGCATTCATCGGCTACGCTCTGGCCGCAGTCGCCCGCGTCGGGTTGCTCTTCGCTTCTGGATTCGCCGCCATCACCGCCGTGATCACCGCAGATCGGATCGGCAAGGGCATCCGCACTGCGCCGCGGGACGCGCTCATCACGGCATCCTCGGATCCTGAGAACCTCGGCAAGTCGTTCGGCGTGCATCGCACCCTCGACAACATCGGTGCGGCCCTCGGCCCGCTGATCGCCTTCTTCATCCTGCTGCTGATCCCCGACGGCTTCCACACCGTCTTCGTCGCCTCTCTCGCGTTCGCATTGATCGGCGTGCTGATCCTCGGACTGGTGGTGCCGAACGTGCGCACCCGGGCTCACCGGACCGCCGAGGCTCACCGCGGCGGGGAACTCGCTTCGGCCCGGCAGAAGTTCGACTGGGCGGCAGTGACCCGCGGACCGATGCGGCGTGTGCTGGCCGCTGCTGGGATCCTCGGAATCCTCACGATCGGCGACGGCTTCATCTACCTCGTGCTGCAGTCGCGCAGCGACTTCGCCGCCCAGTGGTTCCCCCTCCTGTACGTCGGAACCAACCTCGCGTTCCTCGCCTTCGCCATCCCGCTGGGCCGGCTGTCCGACCGTGTCGGGCGTGCGCGGGTGTTCGTCTTCGGCCACGTCGCCTTGGTCGCGGCCTACCTGGTTGCGGTGATGCCGATCACCGACATCGCCGCGACGATCCTCTGCCTGGTCCTGCTGGGCGCGTTCTACGCGTCGACCGACGGCGTCCTTGCGGCGCTGGCGAGCCAGCTCACCCGACCGGAGACGCGGGGCACCGGGATCGCCGCAGCGCAGACGGTCGTGGCGCTGACCAGGTTCGTCGCGGCAACGGGATTCGGCTTCCTCTGGTACGCGATCGGCCCGGACGCGTCCATGGTCGTCGTGGCGGTGCTGCTCGCGATCGCCATTCCCCTGGTCGCGCTGCTGCTGCGCCCGTACCTGTCGAACACACGGCCCTTGTATCCCGACCAGGGCCGGAGCGATCCAGCGGAGGTCCCCGGCCCGTGAACAACCGCACCAAGTGGCTGGTCGTCGCCGGCGTGTCGGTCCTCGCCCTCGGCGCCACCGCGGGCGTCGGCGTTGTCGCGTGGCAGCAGTATCAGACGCGGCAGGATGCCCCGAGCCAGGCGGAGACGGCGTCATCGGGAGAGTGGGCGGCCGGTGACCGGATCGTGTTCCGCAACACCGCGGTGGGGGAAGGCTACGGCCTGGTGGGGAGCGTTCCCCTTGACGACCCGTCGGGCGCGCGCTCGCTCACCCAGGTCGCGTGCGACCGCGTCGATGCGACCGACGCCGAGTTCTCATGCCTGCGGACCGAGCGCGGCGTCGTTCCCTCCTACAGCGCCTCGTTGTACTCCGATGATGGCGTCGTGCAGCAGACATGGCCCCTTCCCGGCATCCCGAGCCGAACGAGGATCTCGGCCGACGGCACGCGCATTGCGACGACCTCGTTCGTGACAGGGCACTCCTACTCTGCGATCGGGTTCTCGACCGAGACGGTCATCCACGGCGACGCGGGCCAGGATTTCGGCAACCTGGAGGAGTGGACCTTCGTCGTCGACGGGGCTGCCAGCGCCCCCGTCGACCGCAACTTCTGGGGCGTCACGTTCATCGACGACGACACCTTCTACGCGACGGCGGGGATGTCGAACTCCGGTCAGACGTACCTCGTGTTCGGAGACATCCCGTCGCGCACTCTCACGACGGTCGCCCGAGACGTGGAATGCCCCGCACTCTCGCCGGACGGCACGCGGATCGCGTTCAAATCGGTCACATCGGGGTCGGGGCCGACGGTGCACTGGACGCCGGCGATCATGGATCTCGCTTCCGGAGACGTCGAGCTGCTGCCCGAATCGCGCAACGTCGACGATCAGATCGAATGGCTCGACGACGACACCATCTTGTATGGGATGCCCCGTGACGGGCAGGCGGGCGACTACGACGTGTGGGCGCTCCCCGCGGACGGCTCAGGCGAGCCGGAGATCCTCATCGAGCACGCGTGGTCCCCGTCGGTGGTCCGCCGCTAGCAGTCGCTCTGCGGGCCGCCCTGCGCTCGGTCCGCAGCACGATCAGCCACGCCACACCACCGCCGACCGCCGCGCCGAGGGTGTTCGCGAGGATGTCGCGGAGGGTGGGCTGCCGGGACGGGATGACGATCTGCGCGAGCTCCGCCGCTGCTGACAGGGCAATGGCGAGGGCGACGCCGTACCAGGGGTGGCGGAACATCAGAGTCAGCAGAAAACCAAGGGGTACGAACATGAGAATGTTCGCACCGAACTCGATCCAGCCGGAGCCGAACCAGTCGATGCCCAGGCCATCGCGCAGCGCGTCGCCGATGCGGTTCACGATGCCCGAGTAGGAGATCGGGAGCAGCAGGACAAGCCCGACAGCCACGCCGTAGGCCACCAGACCGGCGATCACCCAGCGACGGCGGGAAGATGCGCCTTCGAGCATGGACGGCTCCCTTCCGTGTGCGGCCACCCGTCCTCATCCGCTGACGGACGAGCATGCGAGGGCGGGGGCAGTGTACATGAGTGTTCTCTCATCCGTTGATCCGCGCCCAGAGCGTAGGTGATACTTCCAGTACCTCGCATACGTCCTTCCCCCCATCGGAATCTCCCCCATGTCTCGAAAAGCACTACGCGCTCGTATACGTCTTCGCAATCGAATCCGCCGCGCCAACCTGGGGATCGCCGCACTGCTGGCAGGCGTCCTGGCCGTGGCCGGGCTGGCGGTGGTCCCCGCCATCGCCGCACCGACGGCCACGACAACAGGCATCTTCGCGGATGACCTGCAGCCGAAGGTCCCTGCCGACTCGGACCGTTCCGCGGTCGAGCTCGGCGTGAAGTTCACCCCCGAGAAGTCGGGTACGGTCACCGGCCTGCAGTATTACCAGGGCAAGCGCGCGAAGAACGTCACTACGGCGACCCTGTGGTCGCCGGAAGGCAAGGTTCTCGCGCAGGCCAAGTTCAAGGCGTCCGCCACGGTCGGCTGGCGCACCGTGCCGCTGTCGACGCCTGTCACCCTCACCGCGGGGAAGTCATATGTCGCGTCGTACAACGCCCCCGACGGCGGCTACGTCGTGACAGAGAACGACCTGAACCGCAAGAAGGTCCAGAACGGCTTCATCCTCAATCCGGGCGCCGGCGTCTACCGATACGGCGCGACGAAGTCGATGCCCAGCTCGACTCACGCAGGCTCGAACTACCTGGTCGATATCGTCTTCTCGCCGTCGAACTCGGCCACTCCCGTTCCCACGGGGAGCGCGACTCCGAAGCCGACCGCGACCGCCACCCCCCGACCTACGCCTACATCGACGCCGACGCCGACCGCGACGCCCAAGCCGACGCCGACGCCGACGCCCACGGCGACGCAGACACCCACGCCGACCCCCACTCCCACCACGACGCCCACGCCGCCGCCGTCGAACGCGGGCGGGACGGTCGTGCTCGGCCGCAGCTTCCCCAACGCGGCGACCACCGGTGTCCCGGCTGGCGTCACCCTCACGAAATACACCGGTCCGTGCACGATCCAGACAGCCGGCTACGTGATCGATGGCAAGCAGGTCGACTGCAGCCTGCGCATCCTCGCGAAGGATGTCGTGATCAAGAACTCCAAGATCAACGGCACCGTCTACGCCGACTACACGCAGAACCAGGGATCCTTCACGATCACCGACAGCGAGGTCTTCGCCGGCGATGGACCGTGGACCGGAATCGGCGACGCCTGGTTCACCGCGACCCGGGTCGAGGTGACCGGTGGAACCCGCTCGATCAACTGTTACGCGAACTGCACCGTGCGCGACTCGTACGTCCACGGGCAGCTGCATGACACCACCGGCGTGCACCACGAGTCCGGCATCCGGGTGAACATGAACAGCACGCTCATCGGCAACACCATCGCGTGCGACGCGCCGGACTTCCCGCCGGACGCCGGCTGCTCCGCGGCGATCACGGGCTACCCCGACTTCGATCCGATGCAGAACAACGTCATCGACGGCAACCTGATCATCGCAGGATCGGGCGGATACTGCTCGTACGGCGGGTCCACCGCCGGTAAGCCGTACTCAGGCCAGACGAAGAACATCACCTTCAAGAACAACGTCTATCAGAAGGGTTCGTCGGGCAAGTGCGGATTCTGGGGCGCGATCACGTCCTTCGATCGCAACGCACCCGGGAACGTCTGGACCAACAACCTGTACGACGACGGCACCCCGGTTCCGCCCGCGAACTGACCACGACCGACGCCGAGCATGCTGGAGTGGTGACCCGATCCGATCGGGTCACCACTCCAGTTGTGTGAGCTCGCTGTATAGATAGTCGATCTCGCGCTGGTCGACAGCACCCTTGAACATCCGCGGGCGGGGTGAGCGCAGCACCGTCCCGACGCCTCCAGGCGCGAACCCGAGCACACGCTCCTCGGCGAGCGTGACGACGTGGCCGTGGCGCAGGAGCCGCGACGCCACGCTGGCCCAGTTGTCGGCGAGCAGACCGGGGTCGCCGCCGACGTGCAGCGGCGTGGCGAACAGGGGCAGGCGTTTACGCCGGTCGCGACGATAGACGAGGTAGGCGTACCGGTCGTGGTCCCTCACGACGAGGTGCCGGGCAGCCGGCGCGTCGCGATGATCGGCGAAGATCGCGGCATCAGCTCCGCGCAGGATGCCGGCGATCTCGTCCAGGCTCTCCACCAGGTCGGCCCCTCGACGCCACGAGGGCAGGTTGAGCGCCAGCCGAGTGGCGCCCTCCAGGCGGATGAAGCCGAGCCGGTCGTTCATCGCGGGGACATTCCCGCTCGGCGAGAGGTCGGTGAAGACGAACTCCTTCTGGGCCAGCAGCGCCCGCACGAGTCTCAATGAGTGCGCTCGGTGCGTCTCGACGACACAGAACGCGGCGAGGTTGCACACCTCCCACCGGCGGTCCTCCCGCTCGCGGGTCGAGTACACGGCGGCGTAGACGCCGACGATCTCTCCATCTGCGCGGAGGAGGAACCCGTGATTCGGGCCGGACGCCCATCGCGGCCGGAGGATCGCCATCCAGCGTTCCGGCGCAATGCGCGTGTTGAGCTCGCGGTGGAGGAACTGCGCCACCTCCAGAGCGTCCCCATCCAGGATCGGCGCCAGGACCGGCCGCGGTGCGGGCCCGTTCACGCCACCCCGCCGAGGGGCGACGGGCGGCGCGGCGAGGCTTTCCACAGCGATCGCCTGCTCCGATGCTCCAGCAGGATCACAACGGCGATCGTGGCGCCCGCTCCGAGGACCGCAGTCATGCCCAGAGCCCGGGGTCTGCTGCCGCCGATGTGATGGATGATCGTCGTCTGGGGGGCGACCATCGCGGTGATCTCGTTGACAGGATCCACGCCGCGCTCACTCTGGAGCTCGTGCAGCTCCGACATGATCTGGGCGACCAGATCCTCCTGTCTCTCCTCGACGCGCTCCCGTGTGGGAGCGACGATGTCGAGCACCAACTCCTGGCTGGCGAAGTTGCTCGCCCACTGCCCGCCGGTGTCGGGCAGACCTAGCGACCAGCCGTCCCGAACGCCGAGACCCGCGAGCATCACGTCGGGTGCGGCGTACTTCGTCACCTCTCCGGGGCCGATCAGGCGCTTTGCCACCACACCCGCGAGGTCGATAATGTCCTCTGACTGCGTGCGCAGCGCGTTGGGATACATCGAGCTGGTCGGAGCAAGAAAGACGATCTCGGTGCGGGTGAAGTACACGCCGTCCTCGCGGATCACCGCATACCCCGCGGCCGCCGTGCACAAGGCGCCGACGAGCAGTATCGGCCACCGTCGGATGAGGGCAGCCAGCAGCTCCCAGAAAGTCATAAGTTCCCCGTACCTAGAATAGCCTGGCAGGAGTGGCGATCCGCCATCCCGCTGGGGGGAGAGTCAGCAGTGATACTGGACGCGTTGCGGGCGATGGCACGACGATGGTACATCGTCCTGGCTGGGCTTCTTCTGACCGCCGGACTCACGTGGACGGCGTACCAGTCGACACCCCCGGAGTACCAAGCCCGGGGCCTCGTCCTGCTGCTGCCGGGCGCCAACGCCGTACCCGCGGGAGGGAACCCGTTCCTCGCCCTCAGCGGCCTCGAGCAGCCCGCGAGCATCGTGGTCGCCTACTTCGCAAGCGCGGCCGCCCAGGCCGAGGTGGCCGACGTGTCCGCGAGCGCGGACTTCGCCGTGCAGCTCGACGCATCGACGCGTGGCCCGGTCATCGCCATCGACGTCACCGACGACACCGCCGACGGTGCCATCGCCACGCTCGACTTCCTCACCCAGCGCGTCCCGGAGGAGCTCGCCCGACTGCAGGGGGAGCTCGGCGCCCCGGCCGACTCGATCATCACCTCGATGCCGCTCGTGGTCGATGACGAGCCTGAGACCGACAACTCCGGGACGATTCGCATCACAATCGCCGCGCTCGCCTTGGGCATCGTCGTGACCGGCATCGCGACCTTCACCCTGGATGGAATGCTCATGCGCCGCAGGACGCGTCGGAAAGCGCGCGCTGCGTCGTTCACCGCCGAGGATTCCTTCGCCGGAGTCGGAACGGACCACGACGGAACGCCCAAGTCGGCCGCCCCGCTAGTCCCGGAGGAGACCGCACCGGCTGAGGAGACGGCCCTCGCCGACGATCCGCTCCTCGCGGACCTGGCCGACGAGGAGTTCGTGACCGTATCAGACGGGCAGGAAACCCCCGACGGAGACGGCACCTCGTCCAGCAACGCCGTTGCCGAAGACGACGAGACCGACGACGCAGCCACGGCGACCCCCGGGATCTCGCGGTCCGCCCGCCATCGCGCCAGCGACCCCGATGCAGAGTCGCCGGATGCGGATTCCCCTCGTGTTGGTGCGCGCGCCGGACGTCATCGTTGACCATCACCGCCCTCGACGTCCCGGCGCGCACGCGTTGGATCGACGCCGTCGTCTGGCTGACGGTCTACCTCGGGCTGCTGCTCTTCATCCCGTCGCGCCTCATCCTCGGTCCACTGGGAAGCGCCGGCGCGCCGTCCATGCTGTTCGGGCTCGGGAGCCTGCTGCTGTGGCTGCTCTCCTTCCTGGGTGCCGCTCGCCGCGCCGCGGGCGAAGCACAGCCGATCCGGATCGCGTTGGGTGTCTTCCTGTTCTGCGTCGGAATCAGCTACGCCCTCGCGATGTCCAACCCCCTCATCCCCGACGAGACGAGCCCGGGCGATGTCGCGCTGCTGGCGCTCGCCTCATGGGCGGGGACGCTGCTCCTGACGCATGACGGCATCAGCGACCGGAGCCGGCTGGACACCCTCGTCTGGCGGTTCGCGGTGTGCGGCGGCCTCATCGCCGTTCTCGGCCTGTTCCAAGTGGTGACGCGGCAGCTGTGGGTCGATCAGCTGTCGATTCCCGGCTTGACCAGCTCCCCCGGTTACGGGCTCAGCCTTCGCGGCGGATACCCGCGTCCCGCTGGGACGGCGATTCATCCCATCGAGTACGGCGTCATCCTGGCGATGCTGCTTCCCGTCGCGCTCCACGTCGCCTTCCAGCACACGCATCGCCCCGCACTCTTGCGGTGGGCGCCGGCGGCGGCTCTCGCGCTGATCCTGCCACTGACGTCCTCCCGCTCGGCGTATCTCGGGGCGCTGATCGCCCTCGTGATCTGTTTGTTCGGATGGACGCGGCAGCGAAGGATCCGAGTGATCGGGGTGGGGGCGATAGGCCTGCTCGGAATGAGCATCCTGGCCCCGAACTTCGTGAACTCGATCGTCGGCTTGTTCACCGGCGCCGGGGAGGACCCGAGCATCACCTCGCGCACCGACAGTTTCGCCCTCGCGCTCGAGTTCATCGGCCGCAACCCCTGGTTCGGCCGGGGACTCGGCACGTTCCTCCCGAAGTACCGCATCTTCGACAATCAGTACCTGCTTCTGCTGGTCACCGTCGGCATCGTGGGCACGGTCGCCTTCCTCGCCCTCGGTGTCACCGCCGTCGTCACGACCATGCGCTTGCGCCGACGGCTCCGCGACGAATCCTCGCGCGACCTGGCGCTGGCCCTCATCGCGGCGATCTGCGCGGGCTTCAGTTGCCTGTTCATGTTCGACGCCTTCGCCTTCCCGATGACGATGGGCACCCTCTTCTTGACGCTGGGACTCGCGGGAGCGCTGAGGCGGGTCGAAGATGCCAAGGCGGGGCTGGCCGCTCTCCTAAGATGACACCGTGTCCGTAGACGTCGCAGCGGTGGTCGTCACCTACAACAGCGCTGACCACATCGTCGAACTCCTCGACAGCATCCCCGCCGCCATGGGCGGCCTGACCTACTCGGTCGTGGTCGTCGACAACGGATCCTCCGACTCCACCCTGGAGATCCTCGACCAGCGCACGGACTGCCTGACTGTCCGCTCCACCAACGACGGGTACGCCGCCGGCATGAACCGCGCAGTGCGCGCCTCGGAGCCCGCCGACGCCATCCTCATCCTCAATCCGGATGCCACGCTCGACCCGGGCGCGGTGCCCGCCATGCGAGAGGTGCTCCGCAAGCCGGGCGTGGGCATCGTCGCACCGCGGGTGCGGGAGGCCGACGGCAGCCTGTCTCCGACGCTGCGCAGAGGTCCCACCATGGGCCGTGTCGGCGGACTGAGCTTCACCGGGTGGCCGATCTTCACGGAGCGCATTGAAGAGCCGTCGGCGTACGAATCCGAGCACGAAGTGGAGTGGGCCGTCGGGGCCATCCTTCTGATCGACAACGAGTGCTACGAGCGTCTCCACGGAATGGACGAGAGCTACTTCCTCTACTCCGAGGAGACCGACTTCAGCCTGCGTGCGAAGGATGCCGGATGGGCGACCGTCTACACCCCCGCTGCCGGAGCGATGCACGTCGGCGGAGGCTCCGGCGAGAGCGCAACCACGCACACCATGAAGCAGCTCAACCGCATCCGCCTGTACCGCCGCAGGAGGGGGACCCTTCCCGCCTACGCGTACTACGGCATGACGGTGCTCAGCGAGATTCGTCGTGCGGTGCTCGGCCACGACAAGTCTTGGCCGACGGTGCGCGCCCTGGTGCGCCCGTCCCTCCGTCCCCCGGCGCTCAACGCCAACGACAGCATCCTGCCCCGCTGACCGAGGAGACCTCGATCCCATGAAGAAAGTCCTCATGGTCGCCCCGGCATGCGACGGGGAGGATGTCGGCGAGGCGTGGGTCGCAGCCCAATGGGCCGCGCGGCTCGCGGAGCGTCATGAGCTGACGCTGCTCACGACGTACAAGCGCGGGCACACGCCGATGACGCAGCAGCTGCCGACCGCGCGTGTGATCGAGTGGCAGGAACCACCCGGGGTGGGAAGGCTCGAGCGGCTGAACAGCCTGATGCAGCCAGGGTACCTCCCCTTCTACCGGCGCGCACGACGATGGATCCGAGCGCACCTCTCCGCGGGCGAGCGCTTTGACGTGGCCCACCAAGTGGTCCCCGTCGGGATGAGGTATCCCTCGCCCGCTGTCGGACTGGGTATTCCGTTCGTCATCGGCCCAGTGGGTGGCAGCCTCGACTCACCGCCCGCATTCGTCCCGGAGGAGGGAGCGACGCCCTGGTACCAGAGGCTGCGAGCGCTCGACGGCTGGCGCATCAAGCACGACCCGCTTCTTCGCGCCACCTATGAGCGCGCGGACTGCGTGGTGGGGGTCGCCGACTATGTCCGGGACTTTCTCGGGGAACTGGACCTCCAGCGCTTCGAGATCATGAGCGAGACCGCCGTGCAGGAGGTCCACCCGCCCGTCTCGCGCAGCGGGCGGACCGGTCCGGTACGACTGCTCCATGTCGGACGAATCGTCCGCACCAAGGGTCTCCGCGATGTCATCCGCGCGATGGATGCCCTGCGCGACCTCGACGTCGTGCTCGACGTGCTCGGCGACGGCAACGACCGCGAGGCGTGCGAACAGCTCATCGCCGAGCTCGGGTTGGGCGACCGGATCACCCTCCACGGCTCGGTCCCGCGGCACGTCGTCGACGAGTACTACCGGGCGGCCGACGTGTTCGTCTTCCCGAGCTACCGCGAACCGGGAGGCAACGTCAGCCTCGAGGCGATGTCTTGGGGGCTTCCGGTCGTGGTCTGCCGTCGCGGTGGGCCCGGCGCCAACGTCGACGAGTCATGCGCGTTCCTGCTCGAGGCGCAGACGCCGACGCAGCTCGCGGCGGACTGCGCCGCGGCGGTCCGCGCGCTCGTGGAGGATCCTTCGCTTCGCGCACGGATGGGCGAGGCGGGCCGTCGGCGGGTGGAGACGACGCACCTCTGGTCGGAGCGCCTGGACCGGATGGACCGGATCTACGAGGAGCTGGGCGCGCCGAGCGCCTGAGCGTCAGTCCGCGTCCTCGGTCGCGACGATGAGGTTGGTCAGGAACGCGACGCTGCTCGGGCGCGGCTCGAGGGTGGCGTCCAGCATCCGTGCGACCCAGTCGGCATCGATGAAGTCCAGCCGCTCCAGGCCCCGCAGCTCCTGCGGGTGCGCGCGCCAGTGTTCGACGACCTTCGCCGCCAGCACGGTGCCGCCCGCGGGCGGACGATTCCCCCGCTGCAGACGCTGTATCGCCTTCCTGGCGAAACGCCGGCCGGTGCTGAGAGCATCCTTGGCCGGCGCCCACCGTGACGGTCGGGCGTAGGCGGCCGGGGCCGGGCGGCCGTCAAGGGGCATCGCGCCGAGCTCGGGATCGAGCGCCATCTGGAGGGCGCCGAGGAAGCGCGAGTTCGCCTTGTCCTCCGGCGCCACCCGACGCGCGAGATCCAGGAAGGTGTGGTCGAGCATCGGATTGATGACGATCCGCTCGTTGCTCACAGCGGTGTCGGTGGCACCGGCCCAACGCTGCATCCGGTGCCGTAGGTAGAGTTCGTCGGTCGCTCGGAACCACTCGTCCCCGCCGGCGACCAGCGCGGCGTGCACCTCCGATGACGCGGCGTCCCGTGCCCACATCGCGAACTCGCTGCGCAGAAGGCCTGGCTCCACGGCGTCGTTGACGAACATGCGCCACGCCGCCAGCCGCGCGGAATCGTTGCGGTCGAACGAGCGGTCGCCCACCCGCCCGACGTAGTAGAAGCCGCGCGCGACCTCGCCGCCGAGCCCCGAGATCCGCACTCCCTGGTCGAAAGCCCGCTCGGCGATCCGCTGCGCGGCCAGCGCAACCGGATCCGCCATCGCGTCCAGACGCGTGGCTTCAGCCCGACACAGATCCCACGCTTCCGCGGGATCGATGCGCGAGACGTCGGTGAGCCCGCGGACTTCGTGGTTGATCCCGTAGCGCTCCGAGATCATCCGGGCGATGGCGACGTCACCCTTGCCGGGCACATCGAGCGTCATCGCCCGCAGCCCGCGCCGCCGCTCGAGGGGAATGGCGCTGAGCAGCAGGCGCGAGTCCATGCCGCCTGTCAGCTGGAGGACGGCATCGGGATAGTCGTCGAGGACGGAGGCGAGGGAGACGCGCAACAGGGCTGCCGCCTGACGGACGGCGCCAGCGGCGTCGATGGGATCCCGCCTCTCGGAGTCGCCGCCGGAGATTGTCAGTCCCCCCGCGCCGAGCTCGACCGAAGCTCCCGGACGAAGCTTGCGGACGCCCTGGAAGAGTGTGCGGTCGGCCAGCTGCCAGCCCAGCAACGACTGGATCCCCACCGACAGGGGTTCGAGGTCCGCACCGAGCGCGCGTGCGCCGGCGAGCGCGGAAGTCGTGACGAGCGCCAAGGATCCTTCCGACGGCTCGGAGTGGAAGACGTGCTGGAAGCCCATCGAATCCGCGACCGCGCGCACTCCGCTCGACGACCCCTGGGCGGCGCCGAAAGGGGGAAGCAGATCGACAAGGGATCCGGCATCCTGGCTCAGTCTGCGAACGATCTCGGATGGAGAGAGCCGCCCCTCGGCGCTCCGGGCGGAACGGGATATCAGGAGCGTCGGTGAGGAAGCGTCATCGGTGAGCGGCCGCAATCCCCAATAGCGCATCGTCACGGGGCCGCACACCACCGTCGCCGCGTCGCGGGGGAGAGTCAGCGAGAGCGGTTCGTCCCCCGTCGTGGCCAGCAGGCCCGGCAACAGCGCTGACGCGAGCATCGGAACTCAGGCGGCGATCTTCGAGTCGACGTATTCGGTGAGAGTGCCGACTGTCTCGAACAGCTCGGCGCCGAACTCGTCGTCGTCGATCGTGATGTCGAAGCGGTCCTCGAGCGCGCCGACCAGCGCGACCACACCGAACGAGTCCAGCTCCGGAAGGGCGCCGAACAGGGCGGTGTCCTCCGTGAGCTCGCCCGGCGACTGCTGCAGCTCGAGGGTTTCGATGAGGACGTCGCGGACGGCGTCGATCGTGGCGGTCATGGGTGCTCCTTCTGGTTCAGACGAGGACTTCGGCGGGGGCGGGGTGCCCGAGGAAGGCGGTGGGACTGGCCGTGAGCCCGTAGGCGCCGGCTTGGAAGATCACGATCAGGTCGTCGATATCGGCGGGTGGCAGGGTCACGTCGTCGCCAAGCAGGTCCAGCGGCGTGCAGAGACATCCCACGACGTTCACGCCTTCGTCGCCGGCGGCATCGGCCCGGTTGCCGACCACGAGCGGGTAATTGCGGCGGATCGCCTGCCCGAAGTTGCCGGAGGCGGCCAGTTGGTGATGCATGCCGCCGTCGACGACGAGAAACGTCTTTCCCCGGCTCACCTTGCGGTCGACGACGCGCGTGACGTAGACGCCAGCCTCACCCACCAGGTAGCGCCCGAGCTCGATGACGGGGGCGGCCTCCGGGAAGCGATCGGCGATGACCCCGTCGACCAGTGCATGGAGCTCGGCGGCGACCGCGTCCAGATCGAGCGGCTGATCACGTTCGGTGTACGGGATGCCGAACCCGCCGCCGAGGTTGAGGTACCGCAGCGGGCGGTCCAGGCTCTCCGCCAGCTCCGAGACGAGATCGACCGTGCGGCGCTGCGCCTCTGAGATGATCTCGGCGTTGAGGTTCTGAGAGCCCGCGAAGACATGGAACCCGAGGAAATCCATGCCGGATCCGGAATACTCCCGCATGATGGCCGGCACCTGCTCCGCGTCGATGCCGAATTGCTGCGGGCCACCACCCAT
This sequence comes from Microbacterium timonense, assembly GCF_900292075.1. Taxonomy (GTDB): domain Bacteria; phylum Actinomycetota; class Actinomycetes; order Actinomycetales; family Microbacteriaceae; genus Microbacterium; species Microbacterium timonense. The sequence continues at coordinate 45,084 of NZ_OLMV01000005.1, read as the reverse complement.
CCGCATTCCCGAGCCCTTCACGGCGAAATCGGGGTTCACGCGAACGGCCACGCGGGGAGCCACGCCCAGCTCGTCCCCGGCGGTCAGGACGCGCCGCAGCTCGGTGGTGGACTCGATCTCGATGATGACGCCGGCGGCGACAGCCTGTCGGATCTCGGCGGGGGTCTTGCCCGGGCCGGCGAAGCTAATCCGCTCCGGCGGCATCTCGGTATCCAGCGCCACCTGCATCTCCAGCGCCGACGCGACGTCGATCCGGTCGACGCGGCGGGCGAGGTGCTGGACCACCGCCGACATGGGGTTCGCCTTCATCGCGAAGCTCAGCTCCACGCGGCTCGGCAGTGCAGCGCGCAAGCCATCCACTCGCGCGTCGAGCAGCCCGCGGTCGTACGCGAAGAACGGCGTCGAGCCGACGCGGGCGGCCAGCCTGCTCAACGGCAGCCCCCCGACCCGGAGTTCGCCCTCGATGGTCCCGAAGGCCTCGACGTGCTGAGCCGGCTTCATACGGACACCTCCGCCTTGATGAGATTGCGGTCGAACTTGCCGTTGGGAGAGCGAGGCAGCTCGTCCCTCACCTCGACGTGCGCGGGCACCATGTACAGGGGCAGGCGCTGGCGCAGCGCGGTCGTGAGTCCCACCGTGTCGAGGGCGCCGTCCGCCGCGGTCGCAACGAGCACGATCCGCTGACCGAGCGCGGCGTCGGCCACACCGACCGCGACCGCATCCCGCACCATGCCGGTGCTGTACGCAGCCTCCTCGATCTCCGTCGGACTCACACGATAGCCGGACGTCTTGATCATGTCGTCGCTGCGCCCGACGAAGTACAGGAACCCTTCCTCATCGGCGACGACGGTGTCTCCCGACCAGACCGCCAGCTCCGGGGTCCGCCACTGCTCCTCCGGCCGCTCGATCGGCTTGTAGCGCTCCCGGGTACGCACCGGGTCGCCCCAGTAGCCCAGCCCGACCAGCGCTCCACGGTGGACGAGCTCTCCCTCCTCGCCCGGCTCGCATCGGGTGCCATCCGGGCGCAGGACCAGGATCTCCGCATTCGGTATCGCCTTGCCGATGGAGTCGGGCCGCCGGTCGACCTCCGCCGGGTCGAGGTACGTCGACCGGAACGCCTCTGTCAAGCCGTACATCAGATACGGGTCGGCGCCGGTGAAGATGCGGCGCAGTCGGTCGAGGGTGGCCCGCGGCATCCGTCCTCCGGTGTTGGCGAAGTAGCGCAGGCGCGCTGCTGCCTCTGCCGGCCATGGCGCGTCGGCGAGTTGAATCCACAGCGGCGGCACGCAGGTCAGCCCTGTCACGCCGTACTGTGCGCACAGCTTCGGGACATCGCGCGGGAGCAGGTAGTTCATCAGCACGCAGTGCGCCCCGACCGCGAAGGCCGTCGTGACCTGACTGAGCCCCGCGTCGAAGCTGAGGGGGAGGACGCTGAGGATCACGTCGTCGGCCGTGTTGCCGAGGTACGTGCTGACGCTCTCCGCCCCGACGATGAGGTTGCGGTGGCTGAGCACCACGCCCTTGGGTTTGCCGGTGCTGCCGGACGTGTACAGGATCGCCGCAGGATCGACGTCCACGACGGCGTGGGGTCGCAGGGGCGGTTCGGCGGAAGGCTCAGCCGGCCAGGCGTGGACGGCCACCCCCGATGGCTCCTGCGGCGCGGGGCCGACGACGATCACGTGCTCGACGGCACTGCCGGGCAGGGCATCCGACAGCTGGGCGAGCCGGTCGGAGGAGGTGACGAGGAAGCGGGCGCCGCTGTCGGACAGGATGTGACCGACCTGGGGAGCCTTGAGCACGTGGTTGACGGGCACGAACATCCCGCCCGCCGCCGAGGTGCCGAACATCCCCAGCACCGTCTCGATGCGCTTCTCGAGGTAGATCGCGACGCGGTCGCCGCGGTTCAGCCCAAGGCGAAGGAGCAAGGCGGACACCGACAGCGCGCCGTCCCACACAGCGGCGTAGTCTACGGTCCGGCCTTTGTAGGTGAGCGCCGGCGACGCGGGCGACCGCTCGGCCGCGCCAGACAGGAGGTGGTGGAAGCTGGTCCGGATCACGGAGCGCGCCTCTCGGTGAGGTAACGGTCGAACTCGGCGGCATCGTCCAGGTCGACGTAGCGTCGTCCCTGCGCGTCCACGTCGGGACGCACCCGCGCGGGAGGCACGGCGGGACCGGGCTGGGAGAAGCCTGACACCTCGTCGAACACCGCCACGTAGGCCTCCGCCTGCGGTCGCCAGTCCAGCTCGGTGGCGACGCGCGCGCGGGCCTTGCGACCGAGGTCTGCCCGCAACGCGGGATCGTCCATAAGCCGCTCGACGGCATCGGCGAAGGCGGCGATGTCACCCGAAGGCACATAGAGAACCGTGTCGGCCCCCGAAACCCGCGTCTCGACGAGGTCGAACGACACCGCGGGCAGGCCGTACGACATGTACTCCATTGTCTTGTTCATGGTGGAGAGGTCGTTGAGCGGCGTCTTGAGGTCGGGTGACAGGCCGATGTCGGCACGGCTCAGGTACTCCGCGATCTGCACACGATCCACTCGACCGGTGAAGGTGACGCGGTCTTCGAGGCCCAGCTGCGCGGACTGCGCGCGGAGGTCCTCGAGGCAGTCACCGAACCCGAGCAGCGTCGCCCGGACCTCCGAGCGCCCGCGCCGCCGGACCAGCTCGTCGACGACGAGCAGCACCTGGTCGACCCCGTCCTGCGGACCCATGATCCCGAGGTACACCAGCTCGATCGCGTCGGCCGGCCGGGGGTTCTCCGGGTAGATCGGGCGCATCTGCTCGGTGTCGGGACCGCTGCGCACGACAGTGACGTGACCCGGGCGCCGGTCACCGCGGCGAACCGCGACGGCCTTGTAGGACTCGTTGGTCGAGATGATGCGGTCCGCGGCGCGGAATGTCCTGCGCTCGAGCCATTTCAAGCCCCCGTATTCGAGGCGCTTGAGCAGTCCGCTGGGGCGGCCGAAACGCGAGATGAACAGCTCGGGGTTCAGGTCGTGGTGGTCGAAGACGAAGCTGACACCGCGCAGACGCCACAGCAGCGCAAGCAGCCAATACGTGTCCGGCGGGTTGCAGGCCTGGATGATGTCGAATCGGCGGCGGCGCCACGCCACGAGCGACAGCCAGGCGGTGCGGACCCAGCTGTACGCGAACTCCCACGCGAACCCCAGGAGCCCCTCCGCCTCGGGTGCGGGTGCGTACTTGTAGATGTCGACGCCGTCCAGATGCTGGCGGGACGGATCGCCCGGCCCCTTGGGACAGATGACGCTCACCCGGTACCCGCGGGCGACGAGCGCCTGGCACTCCAGCCACACGCGCCGGTCAAGCGGCACGGGGAGGTTCTGCACGATGATCAGGACATGCGGTTGGGTCATGCTCCGTAGACCTCTTCCTCGATGACGCGTACGACCGCCTCTTTGGTCGGCTCCCACGAGCGGCCGACGACGGATGCCGCAGCCGCGGCCGCGCGAGCCTCGATGTCAGTCGCGGTGACCGCCTCCCCCAGCGCGGCGGCCAGGGCGCCGGCGGTCGGCGCGGCCCAGCGCACATGCGGATTGGGCAGCACCACCCGCGCCAGGTCCATGTCGTTTACGACGGGGATGTTGCCGGCCGCGAGCATCTCCTCGGCCACGAGCGTGATGTTCGTGAAGGACATCGCCAGCCCCGCGATCGTGGCGCCGTACAGGTTGTTGAGCTCGCTGGTCGACAGCCGCCCGTGGAAGGTGAACGGGAAGTCGACCTGGCGGGGGCGCGCGCCGTAGATGTGGATCTCCTGGTCGGGGTGCGACCGGTGGAACAGGCCGAGCGCCACGCTGGCGAGCTGGTATCCGCGTCGCGGATAGTCGGGTCGGCAGTAGAAGACGATCCCCGACCTCGGCTGCGGCGGCGAGGGCGGACTGTAGACGGCCGAGTCGCACCCGAAGGGCACGACGTCGCTGGCGAGGCCGGTCTCCCGGAACACCATGCCGTCGAGCATCTCGCCCAGTGCGATCCGGCGCAACGGGAGCCGGTACGACATCGCCGCGAACTCGTGCTCCGCCCCGTGCCCGTAGAAGTACGGCTCGTAATCCTGCATGAAGTACAGACGCCTCGTCGGCTCCTGGGCGTACTTGGTGATGAGGTGCGTCGACTCCCATCCCGAGGCCACGACGGCGTCCACGCCCGCGATGCCCTCGCGGACGTCCCGGACCTCCGCGCGCAGCTCGGGCCAGTGGCCGCGCACCGTCGCGGTCAGTTCGGGCACGTCGAGGCCGTGGCGGTCGTAGAAGTAAAGGACGCACCGATGCCCTCGCGCCTCGAGCGCGGCGACCATCCGGAACAGCGTGGTGTGACCGCCGGATCCCGGCGCGGGCGCGGTGGACACCCAGCCGACGGTCAGTGGCGTCCCGGCGGCCGGTCTGGTCGCCGGCTCGGGGAGCGACGCGGGGATGTCGGTGAGGATGTCGGCCGCGTCCAGCTGAAAGAAGAGGTCGGCGGCACCGCTGGCGCTGTAGGCGCGCCAGGCGACGCGCTGCGCGACACCGCGCGGCCCGACGCCCCAAGCGCGCCGAGCCTTGGCCAGAGCCCTGTCGATCCCGCTCATGCCGCCCTCACCCGCATCGGTTCCCCGCTCTCACACACCCGACACCATCCATCGCACGTGGTACCGCTCCTGCCGCCACCGACGCCGCACGCGGCGGACCAGCGCCGCTAGTGTCCGCCTGCGCGGAACGTCAGCCCCGCGGAGCAGACGCCGATACTCGCGCGACGACGCGACCTCGGCGCTGACATCCCGCGCGTACCGGAGCAGATCGTCTGTCGCGGCCCGTGAGCGACCGCGGTCGGCTGCGGCCGACGCGAAACGCAGCGCGTCCTCGGCGAGGCCGCGCCCGGCCAGCGCGCGCAGTCGCGAGCGGTCCGGCTCGGCCAGCGCCTCCAGCGCGTGCTCGAAGGCGAGCCGGCGCGCCTCGAGATCCACGAGCGTTCCTGCCCCGTCGGTCTCGCTCATGCTGGCCGCGTGCTCCCGGTGGAGGGCCTGATCCGCGCCGCCGATATAGCCGATGTCGGACACCGCGGCGGCCCGCAGCGAGATCTCCATGTCGGGTGCGTAATCGACCGCGGTATCCATCGGCCCGGATTCCCTCAGGAACGTCGCGCGGATCACCATCTCGGGGTTGGTGATGGCGCTGACCCCCAGTCGGCACCGCTCGGCGAGCCAGTCCCGTCCCTCCCACACCGACCAGCGGACGGCGGCCACCCGGCCCGTCGGAGGCACATTCGTCGCGAAGTGCCTGGGGTGACCGTAGACGAGCCCCACTGTCGGGTTCGCCTCGAAGAGCGCGATCGCTCGTGACAGGGAGCCGGGCGTCAGCAGATCGTCGGCGTCCAGCTTGACGACGAAGTCGCCGCTCGAGGCCTCCCAGCCCGTGTTGAAGGAGCGAACGTGACCGGAGTTCACCGGATTGACCAACAGGCGCACCCGCGGATCAGTCTCGGCCAGTCCGGCCGCGACCTCTCGGCTGTCATCCGTGGACCGGTCATCGACGATGATCACCTCGACGTCGACGCCGTCCTGCGCCAGCGCCGAGCGGACGGCGTCGGGGAGGAACCGTGCGTAGTTGTAACAGGGGATGATCACGGATGCCCGCGCCCGCACGACCGGGGTCGTGCGCGGCGCCCTGCCCGAGCGGATCGGGCGCGGAGCGCGAGGCGACGACCACGCGAGCAGCCGGTGGACCGGCCCATCGAGCGCGTGGTCCTCCTGGAATCGCAGCCACCTGGACTCACTCATCGGATGCCTCCGCGATCGCGCTGACGCGTCCGGCCCGGATCGCACGGATGTGCGTGCGCAGCCACGGCCACATCAGCGCGCCGTACACGAGCACGGCCGCGCATCCGCCGACCAGGAGCTCCAGGAGCGCGCCGGGCAGCAGTGCTCGCGCACCCAATGCCGCGAGCACCGCGGGCACGGTGGCCAGGGTCGGCCACCAGGCGGCGCGGACGAACTCGCCCATGCGAACGCCGGTGCCGCGCAACGCGATGGCGTAGGCGGGAAGGATCACGAGGACCGCGACCACGACGTGCACCCATCCCGCGCCGACGATGCCGTAGGCGTGCGTCGCGAAGATCATGCCCACCGTGATGACGACGAGCCACACGATCTGGATGATGAGCACCCCTCCCGATCGGCCCCGCGCATAGAGGTAGCCGGCGAAGATGTCGAACACGACGCGCAGGCTGCCGTACACCCCGAGCGCCGCCAGAACCGGAGCGGCGGGCAGCCACTTGGCGCCGTACACGACCTCGATCACCGGAGCGGACAGGGCCGCAAGGATGGCGCCCGCCGGAAGAGCCCCGGCCCACGCGACGGCGGTGAGAGCGGCCAGACCTCTCCCGCCCTCGGTGGATCGTGAGAAATAGGGCAGCGAGATCGATCGGACGACCTGGGCCAACGCACTCATCGGCCAGCTCGAGATGTTGAACGCCAAGACGTAGTATCCGAGCGCCGTGGCGCCGGCGACACGTGCCAGGACGATGTTGTCGACGTTGAGCAGTCCCCACGACAGCATGTTGGCGGCCGCGATGGGCAGGCCGAAGGCCAGAACCGGTCCGACGATCGAGCGGTCGATCCCATAGCGCGGCTTGACACGGGCGAGGAGGAACTGCAGGGATGAGGAGACGATCTGTGCGGCCACGCGGCCGATCGCCAGACCCAGCACCCCGAAACCGAGGCCGATGAGGGTCAGTGTCACCACGGTCGACACGATGAAGTCGGCGACGCCGATCACGAACATCTCCCGCTGCTGGAAGCGGCGCTGCAACATCGCGTACGGGACCACCGACGCGCCCGCGAGCGCGAGCGTGAAGGCGAGGACGGCGATGGCGGGTGCCGCCTCCGGGCTTCCCAGGAGATCGGCCAGCATGCCGCTGGACAGTACCGTGATCACGGTCATGGTCGTGCCCATCGCCAGGCCGAGGGTTGCGACCGTGGGGGCGATCCGATCCGGCTTGTCGGAGCGGATGAGGTCGGCCGACAGGCCGAGATCGGCGACCGTGATCAGGATGGACTGGACGGTGAGCGCCACCGCGTAGACGCCGAACTGCTCCGGGCTGAGGATCCGCGCCAGGATGATGCCGACGAGGAGGCTGCCCAACCGCAGCACGATCGTGCTCATTCCGCTCCACGCGGCGGCACGGGTCGCCTTCGCGCGCAGCCCCGGGTCCTGTTCGGTCATCCCCTCCCCCCTCGTCACGATCCACCCGCGTGGTCGTCGGCGTCATTCACCCACACGCGTACGGTCTCGCCGTCCCACAGGCGCCCGAGTCGCTCCTCCAGCTCGCGGGGGGCACGATGCCAGCGTCCGCCTTCGCCGATGCGCTGCTCGATGCGGGTCTCATCCGTCTCGCCCACGAGCACCAGCACGAGGCTGTCGTCCAGATGGGACGGCTCGAGGTAGGCGGCGCCGACAGCACTGGTCACGACGACCGCGCGTCCCGAGCCCAACACGCCGGCGAGCACGCGCTCGTTCGCACCGTGGCGCAGGCCGTGAGGCACCTCGGTGGCCGAGGCGTCCGGGAGAGTCGCGCGGCCGACCCGCACGAACGCGGCGTCCGTGCCGTCGTTCACCACCGCTGATTCGGCGCGTGAAGCGACCGCGTCGTCGACGAGCAGTGCGACGACGACATCCACAGGCATCCCACCCAGCAGCGTCGACATCGCGGTGCGGTCCGGCTGTTCCGTCGTGCCGCGCACGCGCGACCATTCGCGACCGATGCGACCGGCAACACGGCGACCGAGCCGCACACCGCGACGGGCGACGACGGACAAGCGCGGCCGGCTCTGACCCGCGCCTCCGGGCGCGAGGTCGGCGGCGCCCGGTTCGGCGAGCCCGGCCACGCGGGTGGCGAGCTCCGGCTGCCCTGCTGCCTCGAGCTCTCGGCCGAACTCCGCACGCCAGTCCTCCCACGCCGGCTCGGAGCGGCCGTGGACCGAACGGCGCACGGGACGATCGGCGAAGCTCACCGGGACGCCGGCCAGTCGCGAAACGACCCACCGCGTACGGTCGAGCTCCGGATGACGGATGCCGGGATGCCGCTCGGCGAGCTCGAGCGCCTCGCCCGGCTTCCCCTCGCACAGCACGGCACGCAGGAGCGCCGCCCATTCGACGGGATCCGGCTGGGACGCCCCGTGCGCGCGGACAACCACCCCGGTCGAGTACTCCAGTATCCGCCGGGCGCGCGCCGGGTCGCCGCGCATGAGCCAGCTGCGCGCGACACCGTACGCCGCGGCAGGCTCGAAGTGCATGTTGAGGACCTGCGCGAACTGGTCCAGCGCCAGCTCCGGACGCCCTGAGCGCAGCAGCTCCTGCCCGGAGGCCACGAGGATGCGATCCACGCCGGCCGGAGCGACCGGGCTCACCGCTGCCTGCGAGTCCGCCCGCTCGAGCACGAGAGGACCGAAGAGGTCGCGTTGGAACACCCGCTCCCCGCTCTTCGCCTGACGGCTCAGGTCGTACCATTCGCGGATCTGCGAGCGGTTCTCGATCGAGTGCCGCGAGTGCGCGAGCTCCTGGCCCGACCGCGCGATCCGCTCACGCAGCGCCTCGTCGCCGAGCACCTGCTCCACCTTGTCCACGACATCGTCGGTGTCGGCGAAGATGCAGTTCTCCATGTCGACGAATCCCGCCGCCTCGACCGCATCCGTCCGCTCGGTGAGCAGGATCGCGCCGGCCGCAGGGATCTCGAAGTGCTTGCGCACCAGCTCGTCGGCGATCGTCCCGCAGGTCGGCACGATGAGGGCCGAGCTGAGCGACCGCGCGTACGCCTCTCCGCTGGGCATCCCCGCCGCGGCATCCCGGCCGAACCATCCCGCATGCGGCAGGGCGCGTACGGGGAACCGCTCCGCGAGGACACGGTCGACTCTCACACGCCACGGGTAGTTCGTGGCGCGGCTGCCGCTGAGGAGGATCGTCTGCGTCTTGCCCTCCGGGTAGGAGTGGAACACCGACCGGTCGGCGAAGTTCGGCCACACGTACGTGCGATCGCCGATGTCGGGGGTGTACCCGGTCGCCGACGCCGCTATGGTGAAGAAGGTCTCCACGCCCCAGTCGTCCATGTCCGAGAGGAAGACCGAGCGGGTCAAGCAGTACGCGTCGGCGTCGAGAAGCCCGATCTTCGGGATCTGCGGATGAGTATCGGTGCGGGTGATCGAGCGATCCGGCCGCGCATACACCCCGGACTCGAACAGTGCCACGTCGGGGCGGACACGGTCCACCACCTCGTCGTAGTCGCAGTTCTCGGTGATGACCGTCACGTCGAAGAACTGATCCAGACACCGGACATGATCGTCGAAATGACCCCGGATGAACTCCGGCAGATCGTTGTCGTTCAGGCGGAAGAATGCCAGACGCGGCCGTGCAGCCGCGTCTGCAGACTCTGCTCCCGCGCGTTCAGTCATGGCCCCGCGTCGACGTGGACAGTTCGCGGACCACCCGCTCCTGCTGGTCGCTCAGGAGGTGCGGGAACATGGGCAGCGAGAGGATGCGCTGAGCCGCCGCCTCCGCCACCGGGAACTGCCCGCGGCGATAGCCGAGCCCTTCATAGGCCTCGGTGAGGTGCACCGCCGTGGGGTAGTGGATGCCGGCGCCGATCCCCGCCGCGGTCAGTTCCGACAGCACCCGGTCGCGCTCGTCGACGCGAACGACGTACAGGTGCCACACGTCCTCGTTTCCCGGGCGCGTATTCGGAGCCCGCACGCCCGGCACCGCATCGAGGAGATCCGCGTAGCGGGCGGCCACCGCGCGACGTGCCTCGTTCCAGCCGTCGAGCCGGCGCAGCTTGGCGCGCAGCACCGTGGCCTGGACGGCATCCAGCCGGGCGTTCATGCCGATGTGGTCGTGGACGTACTTGACCGAACTGCCATGAGCGGCCAGTTTTCGAACGAGCGCGGCAGCGTCGGCATCGTCGGTCATGACCGCGCCGGCATCCCCGGCCGCGCCGAGGTTCTTGCCCGGGTAGAAGCTGGTCGCCGCCACACGGCCGAGCGACCCGGCGCGTCCCGCTGTGCCCGACGCCCCCTGCGCCTGCGCGGCATCCTCCACAACGTCCAGGCCGTGCTTGGCAGCGATCGGCATGATCAGCTCCATGGGAGCGGTCTGACCGAACAGGTGCACCGGGGTGATCGCCCGAGTGCGCGACGTGATCGCCGCTTCGATGGCCTCGGGATCGATCAGCAGGTACTCGTCGTCGACGTCGACGAACACCGGCACTGCGCCGATGCGGGAGGCCGCCTCGGCCGTTGCGATGAAGGTGTTCGCGGGCATGATGATCTCGTCACCGGGACCGACCCCGATCGCCCGGTACGCCAGCTCCAGCGCGTCGGTGCCGTTGGAGACACCGACGACGTGGTCGACGCCGATGTACTCGGCGTACTCCCGCTCGAACGCCTCGACCTGTGGGCCGCCGATGAAGGAGGCGGCGCCGAGCTGCTCCTGCCATACGGGGAGGACCTCGTCGGCGATCTCGGCCTGCTGGGCCGCGAGGTCGAGGAAGGGAACCGTGGTGCTCACGCTCGTGCTCCGATCTCGCGAGCGGGCACCCCGGCCCACGTCGCCTCCGCGGGGACGTGCTCCAGCACGACGGCCCCCATTCCTACCGTGGATTCGGAGCCTATCGCGAGCCCCTGTCGCACGGACGCATTCATTCCGAGGTACGCCGCCTCACCGACCTGGACCGTCCCGCCGAGAGACACCCCGGCCGCGAGCGTCGCGAAGTCGGACAGCACGTCGTCGTGCGTGATGGTGCAGTTCGGCATGATCACGACGTGCCGGCCGATCGAGGCGTCCGCGGTCACGACGACTCCATCGAGCAGGATGCTGCCGAACCCGACGTCGCTCGATGCGCCGATGCGGGCGGACCGTGCGACGAAGGTGGCGTAGCGATCGTCGCCGACGCCCCGCCGACCCAGCCGCGCGACGAGCGCGCGGCGCGCCTGGCTGGGGCCGACGCAGACCAGCAGCGACTCCGTGCGCGCGGACGCGTCGTCGACGGCCCCGACCACGGGGATCCCGGCGATGTGGGTGCCGTGCAGTCGCGCGTCATCGTCGAGGATGCCGACGACGCCGGTGATGCCCGCTGCGAGCACTTCGCGCGCCAGGCCGCTCGCCCCGACGAGCAGGAGTCCGTCCGCCACTACGCCGCCTCGCTCGGAGAACGGAGAACGGTGATCACGCGATCCTGGTCTGCCGCCGTGAGCTGGTGGAACACGGGCAGGATCAGCGTGTTGTCGTTGAGCTGCTCGGTGACCGGAAGACCACCCTCGGGAACGAGATCGCGATAGGGCGGCTGGCGGTGGGAGGCCATGATGCCTCGCCGGGCCGAGATGTCGGCGCGGGCGAGCGCTTCGAGCAGACCGTCGCGATCGGTGGGGTACTCCTCACCCACCTCGACCCAGAACGACTGGAAGTTGCCCGTGCCGTACTCCGGGTCCACCACGGCGCGCAGTCCCTCGATGCTCGCGATGGCCTCCTGATAGCGCGCGGCGATCTCGCGGCGACGTGCCACGATCTCGGGCAGCCGCCCCAGCTGCACGAGCCCGACGGCGGCCTGCATGTCGGTCATCCGGAAGTTGAACCCGACCTCGGTGTACTCCTCGGCGGGCGGCAGCACGGAGTTGTGGCGATCCGCGGCCGAGACGCTCATGGCGTGCTCACGCAGATGACGGGCCCGGTCGGCCCAGTCCGGGTTCGACGTCGTGATCATGCCGCCCTCGCCGGTCGTGAGGAGCTTCCGCGGGTGGAACGACCAGGCAGCGATCTCGGCCCCGGCTCCCACGGGACGGCCCTTGTAGGTCGAGCCGGCGCCGCACGCGGCATCCTCGATGACGACGATGTTGAGCTGGTCGGTGAAGGAGCGGATGTCGTCGATGTCGACGGGCACGCCGCCCTGGTCGACGGCGATGACCGCCCGCGTCTGGGGCGTCAGCGCTTCGGCGACGGTGTGGCCGGTCACGTTGCCGGTGACCGGGTCGACGTCGGCGAAGACCGGGTTCGCGCCGACGTAGCGGACGGCGTTCGTCGTGGCGATGAACGAGAACGACGGCACGACGACATCGTCGCCGGGGCCGATGCCCGCCACGATCAGTGCCAGATGCAGGGCCGTGGTGCAGCTGCTCGTCGCGACGGCGTACCGGGCCTGCATGGCCTGCGCGAACTCCTGCTCGAAGCGCGCGACCCGCGGTCCCTGAGCGACCCAGCCGCTGGCGATGGCTTCGGCCACCGCATCCGCTTCCTCCTGGCCCAGCCACGGCACCATCACATTGATGCGTCCGCTCATGCGACGCTCACCGCCCGTCCGGCGGCGATCTCCTCGCGCAGCGGCCGCCACCACTCGACGAGCTGGCGCAGGCCCTCGTCGAGGCCGATGGTCGCCTCGAAGCCGAGGTCGCGCTTGGCGGCGGAGGTGTCGGCGAGCCGGCGGACGACGCCGTTGACGGCGCGCTCCGGACCATGCTCGACGCCGAGGTCCGATCCCATGACTCGCAGCAGCGCCTCGGCCAGTTCGAGCAGGCTGGTCTCGGTGCCGCTGGCGATGTTGTACGTGCCCTCGACGATGTCGCTCTGTGCGGCGAGGACGTTGGCGCGGGCGATGTCGGGGACGCACACGAAGTCCATCGTCTGCCGGCCGTCACCGAAGATGAGCGGAGGCTTCCCGTCGGCGATCCGCTCCATCCAGCGGACGAGCACCTCGGTGTACAGGCCGTGCACGTCCATGCGCGGGCCGTACACGTTGAAGTACCGCAGCAGCACGTAATCCAGACCCTGCATGGCACGGAAGCTGCGGATCAGGCCCTCGTTGAAGGTCTTCGCCGCCCCGTACAGCGTGTCGTTGTTCTCGTGGTGGTGACGCTCGGTCGTCGGGAACTCCTCCGCCATGCCGTACACCGACGCGCTGGAGGCCGCGATGAGCTTCTTCACGCGGTGCCGGGCGGCGGACTCGACGACGTTGAAGGTGCCGTCGACGAGGACCTCCAGCGCCAGGCGCGGCTCCTCCGCGCACTGCGTGATGCGGATGGCCGCCTGGTGGAAGACCACGTCCTTCCCGGCCGTGAGATCGTCCACGAGCTTCGCGTCGCGGATGTCGCCGTCGACGAGCTGGACCCGGCCGCTGGCGAGGGCCCCGTCGAGGTTGGCGCGGCGGCCACGGACGAGGTTGTCGAGCACGTCGATGTGGGCCGCCCCTGCGTCCAGCAGCTGGTCGACGAGGGTGGATCCGATGGTCCCGGCGCCGCCGGTGACGAGGATTCTGGCGCCTTCGAGGTTGGTCATGCTTCCTGTACTTCCTTGATGTAGGACTCGACGGGGCTGGGCGACCCGGAGGCGCTCAGGCTCGCGGAGGCGGCTTCGAGCACCGACAGCACGCGGAGCCCGGACTCTCCGCTGGTGCGGGCGGCGCGCTCCTCGCGGATGGCCGATGCGAACTCGCCCGCCACGTTCGCGAGTGCTTCGCGCTCAGGCAGGGCGGGCGCCCACGTGTCGCCGAGCCGGTAGGAGATGTTCGCGGCGCGCGTGTCGGCCGTCTCCTTCGACTGCAGCGCGAGGTCCACGCCGCGGTCGTAGACGCTCACGCGCTGCTGCGGGTTGAGGTCGTCCCAAACGAGCGTCCGCTTGGTCCCGCCGATGACCATCTGCCTGATCTTCGTCGGGCTGAGCCAGTTGACGTGCACGTGTGCGATCCCGCCCGCCGCCAGCGGCATGGCGAGGTAGCCGATGCAGGCCTTCCCGGTACGCAGCGGGTCGGAGCCGTGCGCCGAGACGGAGGCCACATCCAGGCCCCCCGGCAAGATGAAGTCCATGATCGACAGGTCGTGCGGCGCGAGGTCCCAGAAGACGTCGACGTCGGGCTGGATGAGACCGAGGTTGATCCGGACGCTGTCGACGAACAGGATGTCGCCCAGCGCGCCCTCCTCGATGAGCTCCCTGATCTTCAGCACGGCGGGTGTGTAGCAGTAGGTGTGGTCGGCCATCAGCACCAGGCCGTTCTCGCGCGCCCGCTCCACCATCTCGGTGCCCCGCTCGCGGGTGTCGGCAAGAGGCTTCTCCACGATGACGTGCTTTCCGGCATCGAGCGCGGCGAGGACGATCGCGTGGTGCGTCCGCGCCGGTGTGGCGATGGCGACGGCGTCGATCGCCGGGTCTGCGAGCACGTCGTCGAGACTCGACGTCACGGGCACGCCGCCGACGCTGTCGGCCGCGCGCTGTGCGCGCTCGATGTCGAGGTCGCAGATGGCGGCCAGGTCCCAGTCGGGCGATGCCCGGAAGTTGCGTGCCAGATTCGGGCCCCAATAGCCGGCGCCGATCACGGCAGCGTTCAGTCGCGTGGACACGACGGAATTCCCCCTTCTATCCCGGTCCCCGAACCGGGCGTCACTTCATCCGTTCGTTGCGGTCAGTTGTCGGGGTCGAAGACGACATCGACCCAGTATTTGTTGCTGTTCGTGCTGGTCGGACTGGATGTTCCGTATCCCGCAACGCCCCCATTGGCGACTGTAGACAACGGGCCCGCTGTCACGGAAGAGGCCAATGCGTTGCTCGTCACGGCGTACCGCCCCGAACCGCTGTACACCGTCACGCGATACTCCGTGCCCACCGTCAGCCGCACGGGTGTGGACAGCACTGCAGTCTGCCACCCGGAGGAGGTCTCGTTCTGGAAGGTCACCTGCGCGAGGATCGTCCCGGTGGCGCTGCGCAGATACCCGGTGTGAGAGCCGGTGTTCTGGCTTCCCTTGTAATAGCGGATCGTCGTGACCACGCCCGGTGCGCTCGTGCGCAGGCGTGTTCCCACCTGATAGCCGAGGAGCGCCGTGGCGTTCGCGTTGCTCGGCGTGCCCGTCGTGAACAGGCTCACCTGATCCTGCTTGGCCATGGTGGTGAACGACCACGTGCCGCCCGGCACGGCGGTGCCGTTGGCGGTGACCGTGGCGGTGTACGTCTTGGTCCAGTCCAGTGGCGTCGTCGGCGTGAAGGTGACCACACCGGTCCCGGAGTTGAAGGCGGACGTGCCCGCGACCGTCGTCGCGCCGAGTTTGAGCGAGAGTGAGGCGTTCACTGCTCCGGTCAACGTCGCCGTCACTTTCGCAGTCGCAGGGTCGACGGTCCCGGCGCCTGCCGTCGGCGTCGTCGCGGTCAGCGTCGCGATCGGGAGCGTCGAGAACGACCAGGCTCCATCCGCCACCGCCGCACCGTCAGCCGTCACGGAAAGCGCGTACGTCTTGCCCCATTGCAACGTTGCCGCGGGGACGAAGCGCACGACGCGCGTGGACGGGTCGAAGCTCGATGTCCCGGAGACCGCCGCGCCGCCGCTGGTCAGCGTCATAGACGCCGCCGTGGCATCGGCCAGCGTGGCCGACAGCGTTGCCGTGGCGGGGTCGACGTTGGTCGCCGACGGAGCCGGCGTCCGCGCCGTGATCGACGGGGCGGCCGTCGTCGAGAAGGACCACGTGCCGTCGGCGACCGGCTGGCCGCCCGCCGTGACGGCGACCGCGTAGGTCTTCCCCCGCTCGAGCGGCCCCGTCGGGGTAAAGCTCACGACTCCCGTGGCGACGTCGAAGCTGCTCGTGCCGGGGACGGCGCTGCCGCCCGTCGACAGCGCGATCGTGGCCGAGGTCGCGTGGGCGACCGTCGCATTGATCGCGGTCGTCGTCGAGACCCCGGTGGCCCCCGCGCCCGGCGTCCGTGACGACAGGCTCGGGTCCGACGGTGGCACGACGGTCGGCGGAGGCCCGAAGTCGATCTCGACGTCTGCGAAGTACGCCGTGGCGCCCCAGCTGGACGTCGGGAAGCCGCCGTTCGAACCGTAGAAGAAGCGCCCGTTGTCGATCGACGGCCCGGTGATGTCGCCGGAGACGCGAGGCTGTGAGAAGTAACCGCTGGTGTGACCGTAGCCGCCATTGGGAGCGAAGTACGAGACGACGTAGGTGATGCCCGGCTTCACGAGGACGGGTGTGTCCAGCGCAGCCCGCTGCCAGCCCGAAGCGGATTCGCTCTCGAACGTGACGCGAGCAAGCTCTTGGCCGGTCGAGCTCCACAGCGTTCCGCGGTGCGTCCCCGTCGCGCCTTCCCCCTTGTAGTAGCGCAGAGCCATGACATTGCCCGCTCGGGCCACCGTGAACGCGGTGCCGAGCTCGACCGGGTCTGTCTCCGGCACGGACGCGACGGTCGGCGACTCGTTGGCGAACAGGGTCTGCACCTCCCCGGATGCGGGCGGTCCCACCGACTCGAACGTCCAGGACTTCAACGCCAGACCGCCGAGCGTCACCGTGGCCGTGTACTCCGTGGCATATGTCAGCGGACTGTCGGGGACGAACGACACGGTGCGCGTCACCTCGTTGTAGTCGGCGTCACCCGCGACCTCGGCGCCGCCGGCGACGAGGCTCAGCCCGACCGTCTGGCCGCCCGGGTCGCGGTTGAGCGTCGCCGCGATCGGGGCGTCGACGGCCACTGCGGTGGCCGCGTCCGCCGGCGACGTGGACTCCACCGTCAAAGGCGTCTCCCCGCCCGGTGAGGCGGCGACGAACTCGAGGTCCACGAAATAGTTCGTCGAGTTCCACGACTCCGTCGGCATCGCCGCCCCGTCGCCATAGCGGTACACACCGTTGGCGGGGCTGACGGCCGTGAGCGGACCCGACGACACGGGTGCCGCGAAGTAGCCGCTGGTGTAGGAGTATCCGCCGCGCGGGGCGAGGTAGGACACCGTATACACTTCGCCGGCGGTGAGCGCGACCGGCTGCTGGAGCACCACGCGCTGCCAGCCGCTCGACGTCTCCGAGATGAACGTGGCCTGCGCCAGACGCTCACCGGCGGCATTCCATATGGAGCCCACGTGGGTGCCGGTGTTCGCGCTCGACTTGTAGAACCTGATGGCCGTCGCCGTGCCGTCGACCGACGTCTTGAACGACATCCCGAGTTCCACCGACGCGGTGTCGGAGGCTTCGGTCTGCGTCGGCGTCGCGGCACCGAGGAGCGAGAACATCGTCGCCGAGCCGACGGCCGTGAAAGACCAACCGACATCGGCGCCTGCGACGCCCGACTCGGAGACGATGCCGGTGATCGTCACGGATACCTGCGCCCAGGACGGGTACGGATCAGCGGGAGTGAAGTTCAGCGTCTTCTTGTCGCCCGACAGTGTCCAGGAACCCGCGACCGTGCTGCCGTTGGCGGTGACCTTGCCCGTGTAGCCGCTGCGCAGCGCCCCGCTGAACGTCGCGGAGATCGGCGCGTTCGCCGCCACGCCGGTGGCGCCCGCAGCCGGAGACGCGCTCGTCAGTGCCGGGCTGTCTCCCAGCGGCTGGAAGACGACGTCCACGCCGTAGTCCGTGGTCGAGCTCTGCGTCGGGAACCCGTTCGAGTAGGTGAAGACGGAACCGGATGCCGCGACAGTGAGAGGCCCACGCGAGTACTCCTGGGCGAATGCCGCAGGGGTGGCGGAGTACCCGCCCTGTGGGGCGCGATACGACACCACGTAGCGCACCCCCGGCTGCACGGTCACCGGAGTGGACAGGTTGGCCTTCTGCCAACCGGAGGCTGACTCGTTCGCGAAGTCCACGGTCGCCAGGGGGGTTCCCGCGTCGTCCCACAGGGTGCCGACGTGGGCACCGGTGTTGCCCGGTCCCTTGTAGAACTTGAGTGCGGTGATCTTCCCGGGGACGCCGACCGTGAACCCGACACCGAGGGTGACCGACGAGGTGTCGGAGTCGCTCGGGATCGCGGGCACCCGGCTTTCGTCGAACAGGCTGCACGGGCACTGCCCGTCACCCTGGCCCTCGGCACGTGTCGTGAACGTCCACCCGGAGTCCGGCGCCAGCCCCACCCCCGCGGCATCCTGCGCCACCGGGGTGACCGTGTATGCGGTGCTCGGCGCGTACTGCGCGGTCGGGACGAACCGGATCACCCTGGTGGTCTCGTCGTACGTGACCGTTCCCGGCACGGTCGTTCCGGACGGGTCCTTGATGGTCAGCCCGACCGATTCGGGCGTCGCCGGCCGGGTCAAGGTCGCCGTGACCGGCGCGTCGAGCGCAACGCTGGCGGCCCCCGCGCCGGGGGTGCGCAGCTGAATGCGCAGAGGCGAGGTGTCGGACTTGGTGAATTCCACGTCGACGAAGTAGTTCGCCTCGGACCACGTCGACGTCGGGAACTGCCCCGGCTGCCCGTAGACGCCCGCGGTGTTCACCCCTGTCGCCGAAGTCACCTTGACGGGCGACGAGGGTCGCGCGTTGTAGGGCCAGTAGCGCTCCTGGTATGCATACCCGCCCTGTGGTGCGGTGTACGACACCGTGTAGGTCTGCCCCGCGATGATCGGCACGGGCGAGGAGAACTGTGCGGTCTGCCAGCCGGTCGCCGACTCCGTCGGGAAGGTGACGGTGGCCAAGCGCGAACCGGAGGCGTCCCACAGCGACCCGACGTGCTGGCCGAGGTTCGCGGCTCCCTTGTAGAAGCGGACGCCGCTGGCATAGCCGTCGACCTCTGTGGAGAAGCGCAAGCCGAGTTCCACAGCCTGGCTGTCGTCCGTCGATGCGACAGCGGGGGTGGCGTTCCCCAGCGCTGAGTAGGGGCCACCGACCGTGATCGATCGGCTGGTCCCCGTCGGCGAGTAGTTCGCACTGTCGTCGATCGCCCGCGCCTTGATCGTCTGGGCGCCGTCGCCCTGCTGCACGTAGGAGAAGGTCCACGACGTCGTCCCCTCGGCCCGGCGCCAGGTCGCGCCTCCGTCCGTGGAGACTTCGACGCCGGCGACGCGGCCGCCCGCGTCCGATGCGGTACCGGTCACCGTGACCGCAGTGCCGTTGGCGATCGCCTGACCGGCGGCCGGCGAGGTGATCGTGGTCGTGGGCGCGGTGGTGTCCGTGCTCTTGGTGGCGGCGAACAGGTCGGACATCAGTGTCGAGGGCTGTGCCCCCATGTCGGCGAGGAGGTTCACCGTCGCCTGCTGGATGCGCGAGTCCGACGTGTTCTGTCGACCGTCATGCACGTCGTCGAGACCCCAGCCCCAGCGGATGGTGCCTGCCGAGAAGACCAGCGCACCGCTGGGCGCCCGGTACAGGGTGATGTGGTGGCGGGTGGTGCCGGCGGCCACCACGTTGCCGTAGTCGCGCAAGTACTGAGTGGTCGGCGCTACCGTCGTGGACATACGGATCAGGCCCGCCGGGCGGAAACCGTTGTCGACGTCTTCGTTCGTCTCGTAGCCGAGGATGCCGTCGCCGAGGCTGGCGGTGGTTCCCGAAGCCAGATTCGACAGGCCGGTGTTGCGCCAGACGCGGAGTTTGCCCTCCTCGGCGCCGACGGTCAGCGAGGCGTCGATGTCGTTGACCATGTACATCGTTCCGACGAGCGCGTTCTCTGGGCTGTGCGCCCCCTGCGCCGACGTTGCGTAGCGGGGGTCGCGCCAGGTTCCTGTCCACTGCGTGTCGGGGTCGATCTTGCCGTACGCCCATGTCTCCTTGTAGGTGACCAACGTGCGGTATGGGGTGTGGGAGTCGTCGGCGGAGGGCTCCCACCGGACGCGCCAGTATCCTTCGTTGCCGGTCAGGAACTGGAAGTTCACGCCGGCGTCGCGCGCCGCCTCCATGTTGGCGCGCTGCGCGCCCGACCAGTACTCATCGTGGCCGACCGAGAGGAACACCTTGTGGTTGAGCAGCTCCGAGCCGCGGCGATCGGTGTCGATGTCGGTCGTGTAGCTGACGTCGTACCCGTTGCGCTCGAGGAAGCGCACGGTCGGGTACTCGGAGTCGAAATAGAAGTCGCGCTGCGTGTCGCCCGACGGCGAGTTCATGTCGGTGGAGTCGCGGGTGACGAACGGGCGGTTGTAGCTCAGCTTGTAGGCGCGGTTGTTGGCGCCGCCCTGGTAGAAGTTGGCGCCGCCGTAAGTGTTGTAGGCGTGCCAAGTGGTGTCGGAGGTCTGGAAGAAGATGTCCGAGGTGTTGCCGTCGTTGCGCACGATGAACGTGATGTGGCTCGCGTCGCCGTTGGTGCGGGTCAGCTTGGCGATGTAGACGCCCGAGACAGCGGTGGGCGGCACGTTCCAGGACGCCGAGACATGCCAGGTACCGCAGTCGTAGAGCCCCGTGCTCAGTTCCGACACGCACTCGGGCTGATCCTGCGGCAGCGTCGCGGTGACCGGAACGGAGGTGATGAAGCGTGCGCCGAGGCCCTGATACCAGCCCGTGCGGTAGATGTCGATCGTGTAAGAGGAAGCGTCCGTGTCGATCTTGAAGTCGATCTTCTGACCCGCGTTGACGGAGATGTCGGTTGCGAATCCCTGGATGCTCGCGTCCCCTGCGCCGTCGATATCCCAGATCTCGGGATCCGTCCCCGTCTTCTGGTTCTCGCAGACGATCGGGTTGACGTTCGCGCCGCACGGGCTGGCCGCCACGGCCGACGGTGTCGGAGCGAACGCGACGAACAGCGCCGCGATGAGTGCGGTGATCGCAGCCACTGCGGCTGCGCGCGCGCCACGGGACCACCGAGGACGCGGTTGGATCGTCCCCAAAGCCATGTTCGTCATAATCCCCAGTCCCCGCTGACGCCGCGGTCATCGAACGCCGCGACCCCCGTCGCAGCGTGAGCAAGGCACCTCGCGCCTGATTCCCCATGGCGCAACGGTGACCTGTATCCCCGCGGGCAGTATATCCTCATGCGGTCCCTTCGTGAGGGATGATCTCGGCAGACCTTTACCCACTCCTGAGGGAGACCGCCCAGAGGTCCCTGATACATCTCGTGAGAGAGATGCCCTTTCCCACCGACACGAGGAACCGTGACATGACGGACGCACCTGTGATCCAGCCCTCCGCGGATGTCGCGGACTCCGCCCGACTGGGCCCCCGCACGCGCGTGTGGCACCTGGCTCAGATCCGCGAGGGCGCCCGCCTCGGCGCCGACTGCAACATCGGCCGAGGCGCCTATGTCGGACCGGACGTGGTGATGGGCGACAGCTGCAAGCTGCAGAACTACGCGCTCGTCTATGAGCCGGCGCGCCTGGGGGACGGTGTGTTCATCGGCCCGGCGGCGGTCCTCACCAACGACGAGTTCCCGCGCGCGGCCAATCCCGACCTCACACTCAAGAGCGCGGACGACTGGCACGCCGTCGGTGTGACGATCGGGGATGGGGCGTCCATCGGGGCGCGAGCGGTGTGCATCGCACCGGTGACGATCGGCGCGTGGGCGCTGGTGGCCGCCGGTGCCGTGGTCACCAAGGACGTGCCGCCGTATGCGCTCGTGGTCGGAGTTCCCGCGCGCCGCATCGGGTGGGTGGGCCGCATCGGCAAGCCGCTGGTGCAGGACGGCGACGACTGGGTCTGCCCTGAGTCCGGTGAGCGGTACGTGCAGGAGGGCGAGACCCTCCGTCCCGCCGGCTGACGCGACGGCCCCCAGACGCCGACCGGGCCGGCGAGTCCGGGCCGGCGCCGCGACCTACAGCTCGCCGGGCGCGCTCGCCTGCGCGTCGAGCTCTTCGACGAACCGCCGCGCGCGACTGGGCGCCGCACCCGGCTTGCGCGGCGCGTAGACGACGAGCGAGTGGAACATGAACCGCACGAAGAACGCCACGATGAGCGTGATCGCGGTGGCCAGCACCGCCGAGATGTGCCCGGTTGACACCATGACCGCGACGATCGGGATGCGGATCAGCGCCTCGGCGTTGTTGAACGCGAACGACTTCGCGAACCGCTGCCAGACGCCCGAAGCGCTCTCGCGCATGTCCTGGAAGACGAACCGCTCCTGCAGCAGGAAGTTCCCGATGATGGTCGCCTCTGCCGCGATGATGGCCGCGACGATGTAGTCGACGCCGATGTGCGTGAGCGCCCACACGATCGCGACGTTGGCGACGGCGCCCAGGCCTCCGATGATCGCGAACAGCGACATCTTGCCGAAGCGCAGAGCGGTCAGCTGGGTGAGGAAGTGCACGCCCTGTCGCACCGAGGCCTTCGACTGGCCGGCGTGACGATCGGCGAAATCGAAAGGCACCTCGGCGACGCGCATGGGCCGCCGGGCGAGGATCTCGAGCAGGATCTTGAACCCGCGCGGGCGCAGCTGGGCCGCGTCGATCGTGCGCCGGTCGATCAGGAAGAAGCCGGTCATCGGGTCCGAGACGTCCTTGAGCCGGATCGGGAACATCGCGCGCGTCACCGCGGTGGACGCCTTCGACACCATGACGCGGGTGCGGTCGGCGAGGCCGGTGGAGGTGCCCCCACCGGCGTACCGCGATGCGATCACGAGGTCGACGTCGCCCCGCGAGAACCGGCGCCACAGCTGCGCGATCTCCTCCGGGGGGTGCTGCAGATCGCCGTCCATGACGAGGCACGCGTCGGACTCGGCCGCCGCGATGCCGGCCATGACCGCGCCACCGAGACCGCCCACCGGTCGGTCGCGATGGATGAGGCGCACCGGCAGCGAGGCGGAGGCCGCCACCTCCCTGATGACGTCGGGGGTGTCGTCGGTGCTGTCGTCGACGAAGATGATCTCCGTCTCGCGGGGCGCCCCCATGCGGCCGTCGACGACCGCCGTGACGCGGCGGACGAGCTCCGCGATATTCGGAGCCTCGTTGTACGTCGGCACCACGATGGACAAGAGCATCGCCGGCTATCCTCCCATGCGGCATCCCGACGCCGGGAACCGGTCCAGCAAACCCTGGGGAGACGCACGGCCGGTGCACGGTTCACCGCCGCTGGGGAGGAGCCGCGGCGGCCCTCGCCCCGGATTCCCACGGAAGAATGGAAGGATGACCTCCCCCACGTCTGCCACGATCACGATGTTCGGCGCCGACTGGTGCCGTGACTGCGTCCGCACCAAGAAGCAGCTCGACGAGCTCGGCATCTCGTACACCTATGTGGACCTCGTCGCCGACCCCGCTGCCGCCGAGGTCGCCCGTGACATCTCCGGCCGCACCAACATCCCGGTCGTCGTCTACCCGGATGCCTCGCACCACGTCGAGCCGTCCAACGCCGACGTCGAGGCGAAGCTGCGCGCACTCTCGCTCATCTAGGTCACGGGTGGGGTGCTCGTTACGCTGAGCAGGTGAGCGACGAACGCCGGCGGCCCAGCGGGCCGGAAGGCACCGAGAGCAGCAGGATCGCCCGTGACATCGAAGGATCGGTCGTCACCGACTTCGAGGACCGCATGAGCTACGGCGGCTACCTGGACCTCACCACGCTGCTGTCGGCCCAGCGGCCGCTGAGCGACCCGGAGCACCACGACGAGCTGCTGTTCATCGTGCAGCACCAGACCACCGAACTGTGGCTCAAGCTCGTCCTGCACGAACTCGGGGCCGCCCAGCAGCTGCTGCGCGAGGATCAGCTCGCGCCCGCCCTGAAGTGCATCGCACGGGTCAAGCACATCCAGAAGACCCTCACCGAGCAGTGGTCGGTGCTGGCGACGCTGACACCGGCCGAGTACGGGCAGTTCCGGGACGTGCTGGGCAACGCCAGCGGCTTCCAGTCGGCGCAGTATCGTGCGGTGGAGTTCCGGCTGGGCAACAAGAACGCCGGCATGCTGCGCGTCTTCGCCTCCGACCCGCCGGCGCAGGCGCTCGTCAAGGCGGCGCTTGACGCCCCGAGTCTCTACGACGAGTTCCTCCGGCTGCTCGCGCGTTCCGGCTACCCGATTCCGGCCGCCGTGCTCGAGCGCGATGTCACAGCCCCCTGGACGTACACGGCCGAGCTGGTGCGGGTGTTCGTCGACATCTACCGTGATCCGCAGACACATTGGGCGGCCTACGAGACGTGCGAGGAGCTGGTCGATCTCGAGGACAACTTCCAGCTCTGGCGCTTCCGGCACCTGAAGACCGTGGAGCGGATCATCGGCCTGAAGACCGGCACCGGCGGGTCCAGCGGGGTGCCGTTCCTGCAGCGGGCGCTCGATCTGACGTTCTTCCCCGAACTGTACGCCGTGCGGACGGAGCTGTGATGGCGCACGACCCGCACGCCCTGCGAGCGCTCCTCGGCCCCGAGGCGGCGCTGTGCCGGCGCGCCCTCACCGGAGAGGCCGGGGTGGCTCTTCCCCCGTTCACGGACCACCACGTGCACCTGCATCTCATCGACGAGACGCGGCTCGCACCCGGCGGCATCGCCGGGGTCCTCGACCTGGGCGGCGACCCGGTGGAGCTGGCCCGCCGCGAGCCGCACGGCATCCCGCGGGTGGCGTACGCCGGCGCCTTCCTCACCGCGCCCGGCGGGTACCCGGTCGGACGGCCGTGGGCGCCCGCGTCGATCACCCGCGAGATCGCCGATCCGTCCACCCACCCCGGTGTGCCCGGCGGTGCGGCCACCGCGGTCGACGAGCAGGCCGCGTTCGGGGCATCCGTCATCAAGGTCGCGCTCAACAGCACCGCCGGGCCGGTGTTCGACGCCGCCACGCTTGAGGCCGTCGTGACGGTGGCTCGCGAGCGCCGTCTTCCGGTGATCGCACACGCGGAGGGCGAGGGGATGCCGCAGCTGGCGCTGGACGGCCGCGTGCAGGGGTTCGCGCATACGCCGTTCACCGGTTACGTGGGCCGGGCGTTCACGGCGCACGCCGTGGCCGCCGGGCAGGTGTGGATCTCGACCCTCGCCATCCACCGCGACGACCCCCAGGCGGCGGAGTTCGCCCGCGTGAACCTCGCCGGTTTCGCTGCGGCCGGCGGCCGGGTGCTGTACGGCACCGACCTCGGCAACGGAGACCTGCCGGTCGGCGTGAACCCCGACGAGGTCGCCGCACTGGATCGGGCCGGCGTGCGCGGCGCCGCCCTCGTCGCCGCCATGGCCGACCCGTGGCCGTCGGCCGAGCGGCCGGCGGGAGTCTGCACGTTCGTCCCCGGCCCGCCACCGTTGCAGCTGGACGACGTCGCGGACTGGCTGCGGGGCGCGACCGTCGTGCCCACGGAGGAGCTCATCCATGACGATCTCTGAGGCCGATGCGCTCGAGGCCGAGGCATCCGCGCTCGACGCCGACGATCCGCTCCGCACCTATCGCGACGCGTTCGTGGGGGCCCGGACGTCGCTGGTCTACTTCGACGGCAACTCCCTCGGCCGTCCGCTGCGGGCGAGTGTGGAGCGTCTGGCCGCGTTCGCCCGTGACGAGTGGGGCGGGCGCCTCATCCGCGGCTGGGAGCCGATGCCGGGCGCGGAGTCCGAGAGCGCCCCCGCGGACGACGTTCCTTGGATGCAGCTGCCGTTCGCGATCGGTGACACGATCGGCCGCGCCGCGATCGGCGCCGCGCCGGGTCAGACCGTCGTCGGTGACTCCACGACAGTGCTCCTCTACAAACTCGTGCGCGCCGCCTTCGACGCCGCGGCGGCGGCCGATCCCGGCCGGCGCGAGATCGTCGTCGACCGCGACAACTTCCCCACCGACCGGTACGTCGTGGAGGGCATCGCGGCCGAGCGCGGCGGGCGGGTCCGGTGGATCGACGTCGATGTGACGGCGGGCGTCACGGCGGACGCGCTGCGCGGTGCGGTCGGTCCCGCGACCGCGGTCGTGGTGCTGTCACACGTGGCCTACCGTTCCGGGTATCTCGCGGATGCCGCGACCCTCACCCGCATCGCGCACGACGCCGGCGCACTCATCCTGTGGGACCTGTGCCACTCGGCAGGGTCCGTTCCGGTGGAGGCGGACGCCTGGGACTTCGACCTCGCGGTCGGCTGCACGTACAAATACCTCGGAGGCGGTCCGGGATCCCCCGCGTTCGCCTATGTCGCGTCACAACTGCAGGGCCGCCTCACCCAGCCGATCCAGGGATGGATGGGGGCGGCGGATGTCTTCGCCATGGGGCCGGAGTACCGCCCTGCCGAGGGGATGCGGCGATTCCTCTCGGGCACGCCGCCGATCGTCGGGATGCTGCCGATGCAGGACACGCTCGCCCTCGTCGAAGAGGTCGGCATCGAGGCGATCCGGCGCAAGTCCGTGGCTCTGACCGAGTTCGCCGTCCGTGCGGCCGACGAGCTGCTCGTCCCGCTGGGTGTGGCAGTGGCATCGCCGCGCGACCCGTCGCTGCGCGGCGGACACGTCACCCTCTCGCACCCGGCGATGCGGGCGGTCACGGCGCGGCTGTGGGCGCAGGATGTGCTGCCCGACTACCGCGATCCGGGAGGCCTGCGGATCGGACTGTCCCCGCTGTCCACCTCGTTCGCCGAGACCCTCGCCGGGCTGCGGGCCGTCGAGGCCGCGGTGCGGGCGGAATCCTGAGACTGGCCGGTACGGCAGACGTCGCACCGGCCTGACGGTTGCCGGGAAGGCCCTGACCTACACTGGCGCGATGAGCAATGAGGCTCCGCCGGCACCCGAGGCCGCCGGCATCCGATCCGCACGGCTGACCCGGGGCACGATCGCACGCTATGCCACCGGTTCCCTGGGTACCGGAGGGTTCTCGACCCTCCCTGGCCTCGTGCTGACCTACTACCTCACCGACTCGCTCGGCGTCGCCGCGCTCGCTGCGGGAGCCGTGATCACGATCGCGAAGATCTGGGACGTGGCCATCGATCCGGTGATCGGCGCGTTCACCGACCGCGACCTGGCCCGCAACGGCAGCCGGCGGCGCCTGATGCTCGTGGGCGCGTGTACGCTGCCGGTGCTCTTCGCCCTCACCTTCGCCGTCCCTCCCGCCCTCGGGCCCGTCGTCGCCGGCATCTGGGTGCTGGTGGCGTTCATGCTGACCGCGACCGCGTTCAGCCTGTTCCAGGTGCCCTACATCGCCCTGCCGGCAGAACTCACACCGCGCTACGACGAGCGCACGCGGTTGCTCACGTGGCGCGTCGTGGTGCTGACCCTCGCCATCCTGCTGTTCGGCGCCGGCGGTCCGGCCCTGCGGCGGGTGTCGGATGACCCGTTCGTCCAGTACCTCGTGATGGGCATCGTCTCGGGCCTCGTCATCGGCCTCGGCATGCTCGTGGCCACGAGCGTCGCCCGCCCCGCGGCATCCGCCACCCTCCCCGTCGTTTCCCGCGACTTGCCCCGCGACTTCCCCGGCGACTTGCCCCGCGCTCCCCGCGACTTGCCCCGCGAGACTTCATCCGGGCGCCGAGACTTCGGTCCCCGTACGCAGTCTCGGCGCTCCGATGAAGTCTCGCGGACCGGGCGCGGCAGGCGGGTCGAACGGCCGAGGCGAGGGCTCGGCCAGGGCGGGCGGCGGGGCGGGAGCGGATCCGGAGCACTACGCCGCGGGCCTGCGCGCGCTGCGACGCAGCGCCCCGTTCCGTGCGCTGCTGGCCACCTTCGTGCTGCAGGCGCTGGCGACCGGGCTCATGCTCGCGGGCGCGCAGTACGTCGCGACGTGGGTGCTGCATTCGCAGGCGGCGGTCGAGCTGCTGTTCGTGGCACTGATCGCCCCGGCGCTCCTCGCCGCACCGGCGTGGGGCATCCTCGCCCGTCGCCTCGGGAAGGAGCGGACGTTCGCGATCGCCAGCGTCGTCTTCGGCATCGCGGCCCTGTCGATCCTCGGCATGGCATGGGCGCCGGGCGACTGGATCTACGTGCCGGTCGGCATCGCCGGCATCGCCTACGCCGGCATGCAGTCCCTGCCGATGGCGATGCTGCCCGACGTCATCTCGCACGATGAGCGGACCGTCCCCGACGCCGTCGCGGGCGGATCGGGCCGGGCCGGGTCGTTCAGCGGCGTCTGGACGGCGGGCGAGACGGTCGGGTTCGCGCTCGGTGCGACGACGCTGTCGGTCATCCTCGCGGTGACCGGCTACGTCTCCTCGACCGGCGGTGAGAACGTCGAACAGCCGGATGCCGCGGTCACCGGCATCATCGTGAGCTTCAGCCTCGTCCCCGCCCTCCTCATCGGCCTGAGCCTCCTCGCCCTGGCGCGCTACCCGCTGCGTCGCGCCGACATCGAGACGCACGAGACGCAGTCGCAGCGTCCCTGACACTCGGTCCCGCCGACCGCCGAGCGGTGACGTAGGATCGCCGATGACGGACCGCTCGTTCCCGGTTGCAGTTCGAAGGAGAACCATGTCCCCCACCTCCTCGACGACCCCCGCGGCGCCGAAGAAGCGCCCGGCGAAGCCGCGCACCGCGCCCGCCGGGTCGGCGTCCGACGCACCTGAGCCCGAGGAGCGAGCCGCGCTGGACGAGGCGATCGACCGCCTCGAGGACGGCGCACGCGTGTGGACCGCGCTGACGCTCGACCAGCGCGCGCGCCTGCTCGGGCGCGTGCGCGATGCCGTGGGTGCGGTCGCGCAGGAGTGGGTCGACGCCGCGACGACCTCGAAGGGGCTGGAGGCGGGGCATCCGCTCTCCGGAGAGGAGTGGCTGGGCGGACCGTACGGCATCATCAACCTGCTCGATGCGCTGCGCGAGACGTTGGAGGCCCTGGCGGAGGGCCGGAGCCCGCTGGACGGGGTCCCCCTGGATCGCGCGCCCGGTGGGCGACTGCGTGCGCACACGTTCCCTCTCAACGGCACCGAGAAGTTCCTGCTCTCGGGCTTCACCGGTGAGGTGTGGTTCGAGCCGGGCGTCACGGCCGACCAGGCCCGGCGCGAAGCCGGCCTGGCGCAGCTCACACCCCGAGACTCGGGCGGCGTCGGCCTCGTGCTCGGCGCCGGGAATGTGACGTCGATCCCGGTGGCCGACGTGCTCTACGAGCTGTTCGCGCACAACCGCGTGGCGCTTCTCAAGGTCAACCCCACGCAGGACTCGCTGGTGCCGGTGTTCGAACGGGCGCTCGCTCCGCTCATCGAACCCGGGTTCGTGCGCATCGTGCGCGGCGGGCCCGCGACGGGCGCCTACCTCACCTCGCACCCGCGGATCGCGCACGTGCACATCACCGGTTCGGCGGCGACGTTCGACGCGATCGTGTGGGGTGCGTCGACGGAGCGGAAGGATGCCGAGCCGAAGCTGAGAGTGCCGATCACCGCCGAGCTCGGCGGCGTCTCCCCCATCATCGTGGTGCCCGGCCGGTGGTCCGCGGCCGACCTGAAGTTCCAGGCCGAGCACGTCGCGACGATGCGCCTGGTGAACGCCGGGCACAACTGCATCGCCGGCCAGGTCGTGATCCTCAGCGCCGACTGGCCGCAGCGGGCGCAGTTCCTCGAGGAGCTGAACGCCGCGTACGCCGCCGCCCCACAGCGGCCGGTCTGGTACCCGCGCAGCGACGAACGGCTCCAGTCCGCGGCATCCGCCTACCCTGACGCCGTGTGGTGCGCCGACCGCACGCGCGCGATCGTGCACGTGGAGCCGGGCGGCGATGCGACGGCGGTCGAGACCACCGAGTACTTCGCGCCCGTGCTCGGCGTCGTGGAGCTGCGCGGAACCGGCCAGCAGTTCCTCGACGCGGCCGTCGCGCACGCCAACGAGAGACTCACCGGCACGCTCGGCGCGAACGTCATCATCGACCCGGCCACCGAAGCGGCACTCGGCGACGGCTTCGAGCGCGCGATCGCCGACCTGCACTACGGCGACATCGCGATCAACACATGGACGGCGTTCAACTTCCTCACGGCCCGCCTCACGTGGGGCGGCTTCCCCGGCGCGAGCCTCGCCGACGTGTCCAGCGGTATCGGCGTCGTGCACAACGCGCTGCTGCTGGACCACGTCGAACGATCGGTCGCGCGCGGGCCGTTCCGCCCGTTCCCGCGATCGTTCGGCGACAGAGCACGCCGTCTGCGCCTGTCGAGAGCCACGATCCTTCCCACACCGCCGTGGTTCGTGAGTTCGCGCACCGGCGCGGAGGTGAGCGCGGGACTCACCCGCTACCTCGTCGACGGCAAGCTGCCGGGGCTCGTCAAGACACTCACCAAGGCCATGCAGGCGTGAGCCCGCAGGCTCGCGGCTCCGGCGCCGCACGCCAACGCACTGGCTTCGCCGGCGCGGGGAGCCGCCAGGGCCGCGACGGCTTGACGGGGTTCGGCCGCGACGAGGGCCCGGGGTTCGGCCGCGACGGCGGCCCGGGCTTCGGCCGCGACGGGGGCCCGGGGTTCGGCCGCGACGGCTGGGAGGCCGACTACGTCGTGGTGGGGGCCGGGTCTTCGGGAGCGGCACTGGCCGCGCGGCTCAGCGAAGATCCTCGGGTGTCGGTTCTGCTGCTGGAAGCCGGCGGCCCCGACAAGGCGCTGGAGCTGCACGTCCCGGCCGCGTTCTCGCGGCTCTTCCGCGGTCCGTACGACTGGAACTACGACACGGTGCCCCAGC
The DNA here is from genome assembly GCF_900292075.1 of Microbacterium timonense. Lineage (GTDB taxonomy): Bacteria > Actinomycetota > Actinomycetes > Actinomycetales > Microbacteriaceae > Microbacterium > Microbacterium timonense. Next base: position 14,951 of record NZ_OLMV01000005.1, on the reverse strand, counting down.
CGGCGCTCGAGGGGCGCACCGTCTACTGGCCGCGCGGCAAGACGCTCGGCGGGTCGTCGTCGCTCAACGCGATGATGTGGGTGAGGGGTTTCGCCCCCGATTACGACGAATGGGCGGATGCCGCCGGCTCGTCGTGGTCGTGGGACGCGCTGGTCCCCTACTTCCGACGGGTCGAGCACACGGCCGACCCCACCGATGCGACTCAGGGGACCGACGGAGCTCAGCCGGTCGAGCAGCAGCGGGATCCCCGGCCGCACACGGCGGCGTTCCTGGCAGCAGCGCGTGAGGCGGGGCATCCGATCACTCGCGCGAACCTCCCGGCGGGCCAGGGGTTCTCGCAGACCATGGTGAGCCAGCGGCGCGGCGCGCGGGCATCGACCGCCGACGCGTACCTGCGCCCGGCGCGGGGCCGGCGCAACCTGCGGGTGCTGACCGGCGCCCTCGTGCAGCGCGTCACCTTCTCGGCCGGCGGCGACGACGACAGGCGCGCCACCGGCGCGTACGTCGACATCGCGGGCATCACGCGGCATGTGCGGGCACGGCGCGAGGTGATCCTGTGCGGCGGCACCGTCAACACGCCCCAGCTTCTGATGCTGAGCGGCATCGGCCCGGCCGACCATCTCGCGGAGCACGGCATCCCGCTTATCGTCGACGCGCCCGGGGTGGGGGCGAACCTGCAGGATCACCTCGTCGCGGGCCTTGCCCCTGCCGCGCGCGAGGGCACGCTCTTCGACGCGGAGCGGCGGGCGGAGCTGGTGCGTTACCTCGCGCGGCGCAGGGGGATGTTGACCTCCAACGTCGCCGAGGCATACGGCTTCGTCCGCACCGCCGTCGCGGACGGCGCCGGCGTGCCGCAAGGCCTTCCCGACATCGAGATCATCTTCGCCCCCGTGCCGTACGTCGGGGAGGGGCTCGTCCCCACCCCCGCACACGGCCTCACGGTGGGCGCGATCCTGCTGCGGCCGCGCAGCCGCGGGACGATCCGGCTGGCGTCGGCCGACCCGCGGGACAAGCCGCTCATCGACCCGCGGTACCTGTCCGACGCCGACGGTCTGGATGCGGCGACGATGCTCGCGGGGCTCGCGGAGTGCGAACGCCTGCTCGATACGCGCGCGCTGCGCGCCATCACGACGGGCGGCTGGGTGCAGCCCGAGGGCGGCGAGCACATGACGCCCGCCGAACGCGCCGAAGTCTCGCTCCGCCGCTACTCCCACACGCTCTATCACCCCGTGGGCACGGCCCGGATGGGGACGGATGCCGCCTCCGTCGTCGACCCGGAGCTGCGCGTGCGCGGTGTCACGGGCCTGCGCGTGGCCGACGCATCCGTCATGCCCACCGTCATTCGCGGCCACACCAACGCCCCAGCGATCGTCATCGGCGAGGTCGCCGCCGACCTCATCCGCGGCCGCCGGGCCTGACCCGTCGTCCTCGGCCGCTGACACATCGGGGTTTGGGGCGCATTCCGTACGTTCGGGGCGCACGGCACGCACCCACCCACCGCGACACCGTCCCACTGGATTGGGGCGCGAATCGTACGTTCGGGGCGCACAAAACCCGCCCCGAACGTACGGGACACGCCCCAAACCGGGGAGACGGTGACCGACAGGACTCCGCTTCCACGACGAAACGCCCCGACGCGCGAGCGTCGAGGCGTTTCGTGAAGCGGATGCTGCGCCTGGCGGCGACCGGGCGTCTCGCGCGTTCGGCGGCGGCCGGGCGTCTCGCGCGTTCGGCGCCGCCCGGGCATGGCGCGGGCTGGGGCGCAAACCGTATGTTCGCGGCCCACGGCACCCACCGCGACACCGTCCCACGGGTTCGGGGCGCAAACGGGACGTTCGGGGCGCACAAGACCCGCCCCGAACGTACGGGACACGCCCCAAACCGGGGAGACGGTGGCCGAAAAGACTCCGCTTCCACGACGAAACGCCCCGGCGCGCGAGCGCCGGGGTTTCGTGAAGCGGATGCTGCGTTTGCCCCGGCCGGGCGTCTCGCGGGTTCGGGGCGCAAACCGTACGTTCGCGGCCCACGGCACGCGCCCCGACACCGTCCCACGGGTTTGGGGCGCAAACGGGACGTTCGGGGCGCACAAAGCCCGCCCCGAACGTACGGGACACGCCCCAAACCGTGGGAGACGGTGGCCGAAAAGACTCCGCTTCCACGACGAAACGCCCCGGCGCGCGAGCGCCGGGGCGTTTTCGAGAACTGACGCTGGGTCAGCGACCGCCGCGGCGGTTCACGCCGTTGGGCCGGACGACCGAGCCGACCATCAGCTTGCCGGTGCCACCCGAGGAGGCCCGGCGGCCGGGGGTGCGAGGGTTGCCGGCCTGCTGACCGGACCGCGCGTGACCTGCGCTCTGATCGTGGCGCTGATGCGCGGCCTTGTCGCGGGCGGTGGCGGCATCACGACGCTGGCCCCCGGACTGCTGACGACCGTTGCCCTGCGCGGCGCCCTGGGCTGCCTGGCCGGCGCCGCCCTGGCCGGAGCCGCGGCGACGACGACCGCCCGAACCGGCGCTGCCGGAGCGGGCCGTGGCTGCGGCATCCGTCCCCTCGCGAGCGTCGCGCGCCGCACGCTTGCGCTGCGCGTTGGCGCCCTGGCTGGTGCCGCGCGCGGGAGCTGCGACCGGAACCGGCTTCACGTACGGGGCGACCTCGCCGACGAGTGCCGCGACCTCGGCGGAGGATGCCGTCACCGCGACGTGGTCCACCGTGATCGACGCCTTGCGCAGCAGCTGCGACACGTCGCGCTTCTGCTCGGGCAGCACGAGGGTGACGACCGCGCCCTCGGCGCCGGCGCGAGCCGTGCGGCCCGAGCGGTGCAGGTACGCCTTGTGCTCCATCGGCGGGTCGACGTGGATGACGAGCTCCACGTCGTCGACGTGCACGCCGCGGGCCGCGACATCCGTCGCCACGAGCACCTTGACGGCGCCGGACGAGAAGGCCGCGAGGTTGCGGTCACGGGCGGCCTGCGAGAGGTTGCCGTGAAGGTCGACGGCGGGGATGCCCTGGGCGGTGAGCTGCTTGGCGAGCTTCTTGGCCTGGTGCTTGGTGCGCATGAACAGGATGCGGCGGCCCATGCCCGATGCGAGCGCTGTGACGACGTCCTTCTTGGCGTCGGCGTCGGCGAGCGTGAAAACGTGGTGCGTCATCGCGGCGACGGGCGAGTGCGCCTCGTCGACGGAGTGCAGCACCTCGTTCTGCAGGAACCGGTTGACGAGCTTGTCGACCCCGTTGTCGAGGGTCGCGCTGAACAGCAGCCGCTGGCCGCCGGCCGGGGTCGCGTTCAGGATGCGCGTGACGCCGGGCAGGAAGCCCAGGTCTGCCATGTGGTCGGCCTCGTCGATGACCGTGATCTCGACCGCGTCGAGGTGCACGAAGCCCTGCTTCATGAGGTCCTCGAGGCGACCGGGGCAGGCCACGACGATGTCGACGCCGGCGTTCAGCGCGGTGACCTGACGGTTCTGGTTGACGCCGCCGAAGATCGTGGTGGTGGTGAGGCCGTACGCCTTGGCGAGCGGTGCGAGGGTCGCGTCGATCTGCGTCGCGAGCTCGCGCGTGGGTGCGAGCACCAGGCCGAGCGGGCGGCCCTTGCGGCGGGTGCCGCCGGCGAGTTCACCGCCGAGGCGCGCGGCCATGGGGATCGAGAAGGCGAGGGTCTTGCCCGAGCCGGTCTTGCCGCGGCCCAGCACGTCGCGGCCGGCGAGCGTGTCGGGGAGGGTGTCGACCTGGATCGGGAACGCGGAGGTCTTGCCGGCAGCGGCAAGCGCGTCGACGAGGGGCTGGGGCACGCCGAGCGCGCCGAAGGAGGTTTCGGTCATGGGTAGGTGTCTCCGGGCACACGGGTGCCCTGTCGGTGGCCGGGGCGGATCTCGCCCACGGGTCGCCGTACGAAAGTCATCACCGGCATCGCGCGGCTGGGCCGGGCGGCGGCGGGAGGGGAAGCGTTCTACGACGCGAGAAGCGCAGGGAAGCGCTGCAAGGTTCTCCACCCTACCAGGCCTCGCCTGTCCGTCTCCCGCGCGCCGCCCGATCCCCTCTCGGTGCGTCGCGCGACCACGCACCTCGGCGGAACACGGGTGCGGGCTCAGGAGGCGGCGGGCTGCTCGTACTCGGGTTCCGGGATGGTGGGCTCCATCGCGAGCGCGTCGGCGGCAGCATCCGCGTCCGTCTCCTGCCCGTTCGAGGGCGCTTCGGCGGCGAAGCGGTCGGTGGCGGCGCGCAAGGCGGCGGCGATGCCGGGCTCGGACGCCGAGTGACCGGCATCCGGAATCAGTTCGAACGATGCCTCGGGCCACGCGCGGTGGAGATCCCACGCCGTCATCGCGGGGGTGCACACGTCGTACCGGCCCTGCACGATGACGGCCGGGATGTGACGGATGCGGTCGACGCCGGCGATCAGCTGACCCTCCTCGAACCAGCCGCCGTGGAGGAAGTAGTGGTTCTCGATCCGCGCGAACGCGACCGCCGCGCGCGGATCGGACATCGCGTCGATGAGCTCCGGATCGGGCAGCAGGGTGAGGTTCGCCGCCTCCCAGCGAGACCACGCGACCGCCGCGGGCACGTGAACGGCGGGGTCGGGGTCGGCGAGCCGGCGGTGGTACGCCTCCATCAGCTGCGAGCGCTCGAGGATCGGGATCGGCGCGATGAACTCTTCCCACAGATCCGGGACGATGGATGCCGCCCCGCCCTCGTAGAACCACTCCAGCTCGTGGCGGCGAAGCGTGAAGATGCCGCGCAGCACGATCTCGCTCACCGCCTCCGGGTAGGCCTGGGCGTACGCGAGCGCGAGCGCACTCCCCCACGACCCCCCGAACACCTGCCAGCGTTCGATTCCGAGGTTCTTGCGCAGCAGCTCCACATCGGCCACGAGATGCCACGTGGTGTTGTGCCGCAGGTCGGCGTGCGGCTCGGCGGCGTGCGGGGTCGACCGACCGCAGCCGCGCTGGTCCAGCAGGATGATGCGGTAGCGCTCGGGATCGAAGAAGCGCCGATGCCACGGCGACGTCCCGGCGCCGGGCCCGCCGTGGAGGAACACGACGGGCTTGCCGTCGGGGTTGCCGCTCTGCTCGAAGTACACGCGGTTGCCCTCACCGGCGATCAGCTCACCGGTGTCGTAGGGCTCGATCGGCGGGTAGAGGATGTCGTCCAGGTGCTCGTTCACAGGTTTCCTCCCGCAACGGCGAACGTGTCGCACGAGGCTGGGCCGCCCTGATATCCGGTCTCGAACCACCGTTGGCGCTGCTCGCTCGAGCCGTGGGTCCAGGATTCGGGGTTCACGAAGCCTCCGGACTCCTGCTGGATGTGGTCGTCACCCACCGCGCCGGCGGCGTTGATCGCGTCGGCGATCTGCTGCGGCGTCGGCTCCTTCAGGTACGGCACGCCGTTCTCGTCCACTTGTTGGGTCATGTCGCCCACCCACGCCCCGGCGAAGCAGTCGGCCTGCAGCTCGGTGCGGACGCCGTTGCTGTCGGGACCGGTGCCGTTGTTCGGGTGCTGGTCCATGAGGCCGGTGATGTACTGCACGTGATGCCCGTACTCGTGGGCCAGCACGTACAGCTGCGCGAGGTCACCGGCCGACGCGTCGAACTGCTGCCGTAGCAGGGCGAAGAACGTGGGGTCGATGTAGACGGTCTCTTCGGGCGGGCAGTAGAACGGGCCGGTCTGGTTGGATGCCGTGCCGCACTGCGACGGTGTCTGCTGGTCGACGATCACGAGCTGGGGCGCGCGGTAGCCCTGCACCTGCGAGCCCCAGTACTGATCGAGCACGACGCTGCCCGCGGCCAGCCGGCAGGCGTCGTCGCGGTTGGCGTCGGCGCCGGTCTCGCACTGCTGGATCTCGCTCTCGCCGGCGGACCCGGTCTGGGGCAGGGCGGGCACCACACCGGACAGGTCCTGCCCCGTGAACAGCTGGAACAGCACCACGGCGATGGCGGCGATTCCGGCCAGGCCGCCGCCGGCGACGGCGACTCCTGCCCCCCGCCGCCGCGCCCTGTTGCCGCCGACGTTGGCGTTCTCATTGAACGTCATGCCGGTAACGGTACCGTGACACCCCGATCCGTCCCAGGAACCGCCCCGTTTCTTCCCGCCCGGCCCTCGCCCCTCGCGCCCCGCGCCGCCCGCTTGCCCCGCACCCGGCGGTTTGTGCGGAGAACACGCCGTTGTGGGAGTGCTCGTCGCGGCGTGTTCTTCGCACAACGGATGGAGGGGGCCCGGCCCCGCGCCCCCGGCGGTTTGTGCGGAGAACACGCCGGTGTGGGAGTGCTCGTAGCGGCGTGTTCTTCGCACAACGGATGGAGGGGGCCCGGCCCCGCGCCCCCGGCGGTTTGTGCGGAGAACACGCCGTTGTGGGAGTGCTCGTAGCGGCGTGTTCTTCGCACAAACGGATGGATGAGAGGGCCACCACGAACCGAGGGGCCGCACCAACGGATCGGGCGGGCCGGGAATAGGCTCGCGGTATGGCGAGCGAACCCACCACCGTGACCATCACCGGCGCCGGCGGGCAGATCGGCTATGCGCTCATGTTCCGCATCGCGGCGGGCGACATGCTCGGACCCGACCGGCCGGTGCGGCTGCGGCTCCTCGAGATCCCGCAGGGCATGCGATCGGCCGACGGCGCCGCCCTGGAGCTGCAGGACTGCGCCTTCCCGCTCCTTCACGACGTCGAGGTGACCGACGACCCGCTCACGGCCTTCAACGGCACGCGGATCGCGATGCTCGTCGGGGCCCGACCGCGGACGGCGGGCATGGAGCGTGCGGACCTGCTCGCCGCCAACGCCGGCATCTTCGGCCCCCAGGGCGACGCGATCGGCGCGGTGGCCGACGACGACGTGCGCGTGGTCGTCGTGGGCAACCCGGCGAACACCAACGCCCTGATCGCGGCGGCCGCGGCCTCACCCGACGTCCCCGCGGACCGCTTCACCGCGCTCACCCGCCTCGATCACAACCGCGCCGTCGGGCAGCTCGCCGAGGTCCTCCAGGTCGGGCCGGGAGAGATCGCCGACGTCGTGATCTGGGGCAACCACTCGGCGTCGCAGTTCCCCGACGTCTCGCACGCCACGCTTCGGCAGGCGCGAGGACGGGAGAACGGGATGCCGGTGCTCGACGCACTGGCGGAACGACTGGGTGGACGCGAGGCGGCGACCGCGTGGCTCGACGAGGTCTTCATCCCCCGGGTCGCGCAGCGCGGCGCCGAGATCATCGACGTCCGCGGCTCGTCGTCGGTCGCCTCGGCCGCCAACGCGGCGATCGACCACGTGCGCGACGAGCAGCTGGGTACCCGCGGCGTCACGTCCGCGGCCGTCCTCTCGCGCGGTGAGTACGGCGTGCCCGAGGGTCTGGTGTGCTCGTTCCCGGTGACCTCCCGCGGCGACGGAGAGGGCTACCGCATCGTCGAAGGGCTCGAGGTCGATGACCGCGCCCGCGGACGCATCGAGGCATCCGTCGCCGAACTCGTCGCCGAGCGCGACGCCGTGCGCGACCTCGGCGTCCTCTGACCGCGCCCTGGCTTCACGACCGTCCCGATCTGCGCGACCATCGCGCCGCGGCCCCGAGGCGGCGACGATCGGCCCGGCCAGGGCGGCAATAGGCTCTGACACGTGGAAGCGCTGATCGTCATCATCCTCGCGGTGCTGGTCATCGCGCTGACGACGGCCATCGCCCCCAAGCTCGGCATCGCCGGTCCGCTGATCCTGGTGCTCATCGGCGGCGGGATCAGCCTGCTGCCGTTCGTCCACATCCCCGAGATCGACCCTGAGCTGATCCTCGTCGGCGTGCTGCCGCCGCTGCTGTACTCGGCCGCTGTCGCACTGCCGGCCATCGAGTTCCGCCGGGATTTCGGGCCGATCGCCGGGCTGTCGTTCCTGCTCGTCATCATCAGCTCGGTGGTGCTGGGACTGTTCTTCATCGCCGTCATCCCCGGCATCCATCCCGCCATCGCCGTCGCTCTCGGCGCGATCCTCAGCCCCACCGACGCCGTCGCCACCTCGATCGTGAAACGCCTGGGCGTCTCACGCCGTGTCGTGACGATGCTCGAAGGCGAGAGTCTGCTCAACGACGCGACCGCGCTGGTGCTGCTGCGCACGATGATCGCCTCCGTCGCCGTCGCGACGAGCATCACCGGAGACGAGCGGGTGGGCGTCGGATTCCTCCCCGCGTTCGCGTGGGGCCTCGTGGTCGCGGTCGTGGTCGGCGCGGTCGTCGGGGTGCTCAACCTGCGGCTGCGGGCGCTCATCAAGAACTCGGCCGCGAACACGGCCATCGGGTTCGTCGTGCCGTTCATCGCCTACATCCCGACTGAGGAGCTGAACGGGTCGGGACTGGTCGCGGCGGTCGTGGCCGGCATCGTGACCGGGCAGGGGGCGGCGCGCTGGTTCACCCCCGAGCAGCGACGCTCCGACGAGCACAACTGGCACACGATCGAGCTGGTACTCGAGGGGGCCGTCTTCCTCGTGATGGGGCTCGAGCTGCGCGACATCGTCACGCAGAACATCCGGGACCACAACGGCCTCGGCACCGGCATCGCCATCGCGGCGGGGGCGCTCGCGATCATCCTCCTGGTGCGAGCGGTGTACGTGTCGCTCGTGGTCTGGCTGCAGAGCCGGCGCGCCCGCGGCCGGCAGCGCAGTCGCCTCGAGGCGATGTCACGGCGGATCGACCAGCTCGCAGCGGGCGAGATCGGCGGTCCGAACGCGGGCGTCTCACCCGGAACGGATGCCGCGACGCGGCGTTCCCTGCGCCGCGACACCGCATCGACCGACGACGGCCGGGCGACGGCATCCCGTCCTCGCCGTCGCCGTCGCGCGGCGCCCGACCCGAACAGTCCGCACGTGCAGCGCCGGCTCGACGCGATGCGCGCGCGGATCACCCGCGTGCTCAACGACCTCGACTACTACCAGGCGTCGCCGCTGGGATGGAAGCACGGGGCGATCATCGTGTGGGCGGGGATGCGCGGCGTCGTGACACTGGCGGCCGCCCAGACGCTCTCGCGCGAAGAGACGACGGACCGGGCGCTGTTGGTGTTCATCGCGTTCGCGGTCGCCGTGGGCAGCCTGATGCTGCAGGGCTTCACGCTTCCCGGGCTGGTGCGGCTGCTGCGTCTGGACCGGCCGTCGGACGACGGCCTCGATCGCGCGGAGCAGTCGGCGCTCGACGACGAGCTGCGGGATGCCGCGGTCGCCGCGCTCTCGGCCCCCGAGCTGCGCCGGCGCGATGGCAGCGTGTTCCCCGCCGACCTGGTCGAGCGCGTCGGCTCGCGCATGATCGACCCTCCCGACGACGCCGACGCCTTTCCGACCCGGGACCTGCTGGAGCTGCGGCTGGCGATGATCGAGGCCATGCGCGCACGGCTGAACCGACTCTCGTCGGGCGGCCAGTACAGCACGCCGGCTCTGCGGCGCGCGCTCGCCGAGCTCGACGCCGACCAGCTGAGCCTCGAACTGCGTCTGGACGACGAGGACTGAATCACGCGTCCCGTCGCGACCCGCAGCGGCTTCGCGCGTCCGTCGTGGCGCAGGACCGCGAGGCGCGACACCGTCGCAGATGAGACAATGAGGCCGAGCGAAGGGGCCTCAGATGAGCGACACGACCATGAAGACGCCGGATGCCGCGCACACGCACGCGGCGTCGACGCCCGGGTCGACCGCGCCCGAGACCGCACCGCTGCACCTTCCGCACCCGGCCGCCGAGTGCCCGAAGTGCTTCACCGAGCTCCAGCAGGACCGCAACTGGTGGCTCGCACAGCCCGCCGGATCCCGGCTGGTCGGCCTCGTGGTCGCGCGGGAGGACATGCCGTCGGTCGTCGAGCAGCGCAACGACCTGACGCGGTTCGGTGTGCCGATCGAAGGCTTCCGCCACCCCGCTCCCGAGACGCTCGAGTCGTGGGAGGAGCGGCTGGTGCGGCTGTTCGGAACGCTGCGCCGTGGTGACGTGCTGGTGGTCGCGAACGTGCACGCGCTCGGGCGCGACATCGACGAGGAGACCCGAACCGTCGCCGAACTGCACCGCCGCGGTGTCGTGGTCAAGGTCGTGAGCCACGGCGGACGGCACCTATACGACGCGGGCCGCTGAGCGGTCGGCTCGAGCCCCGTCACACGGAGTGAGCGGCCGGCGAGGCTTCGTCGCTCTGCGTGAGCGGCCGCTCGGGCCCCGTCCCGCCGTGAGCTCGGGCCCCGTTCCCGCTGCGAGCTCAGGCCCCGCTACGGGCTCAGGCCTCGTCGCCGTTCCCGTCGCTCTCGCCGCGGAGGGAGCGAGCGTGCTCCTCGTCCAGGAGCGGCAGGTCGTCGCGGGTGACCAGTCGTGCGGCCAGCGCGTGCTCGACGAGCCGCACACGACGGTTGGTCGCGTACGACCGGACGCCTCCCCGCATGCCGGGCACGCCGATGCGGTCGAGCTTGTCGCACACGTTGTCGAGCTTGCGGTTGAAGCGCGTGAGCGTCCAGCCCAGCCGCTCGGCCGCCTGCGCCGACGTCGGAAGCTCGCTCATGCCGGTGCCCTCGCGGCGCAGCACCGGCTCGGCCAGCGCCAGGATCATCACGCGCTGACTGTGGGTGAGCGGCACGTCCCCGATCGTGCTGAGGCCGTCGTCGTCGGTGGCCGGCTGCGTGTCGCGGAAGGTGGGCTCGGCGGCGTGGATGGTGAGCTCGTAGGTCGTGGGTCCGGCGCTGAAGATGACCGAGGTGGCGGCGAACACCAGCGGCAGGCGGGCACCCGGTGCGAGCCAGGCCTGCACGCGCCCCCCGGTGTCGGTGACGGTCGCCGACAGACGCGAGCCCACGTTCGACAGCAGCCACAGTCCGTCGACGTTCTGGATCGTCAGGAAGTTGCGGTGCAGGAAGCGGTTGTCGTCGATCGCAAGGTCGCCTTCGCGACCGACGGTGAAGACGGTGCCCGGCGCGACGGAGAACTCCTCGCCGGCGAACTCGATCGTGAGGGCGTCGGCTGTAGTCGCGGTCACGGCACACACCCCCGGGTGGGCTCGGGCTGGAACTGCCCGTTCGCGCGCACGAGGGTGACGTCGACGCACGTCTCACCCGGCCCCGCCGGCACGGTGATCTCGGCGGTGTCGACGGACTCGCTTCCCGCGGCGGGATCGGCGAGCATCGGCTGGTCGACGATGTACGTGTCGCCGTCCTCCGGGTCCGGGTTGGTCCACGTGAAGCGCACGCCGCCCTCGACCACCGAGCCGGTCACGTCCTCGACGGAGGGCACGACCATCGGCACCGGGTCCTGAGGCTTCGACGTCGGCGTCTGCTGCGTGTCAGGCTCGTCGGTCGCGCCGGAGAGGATGCCGGGAAGCGACACCCCGATGATCACGGCGATGATCACGAGGGCCGCCGCGCCGAGGCCGATCCAGAGCCCGGTGCGCCGCGGGCGCTGCGGCGCCGATTCGCCCGGCGCCGGGGATGCCGCGGCCGCCTCGAATGCCGGGACGGATGCCGCGGACGCCGCGTCGCCATGATCGTGGCCCTGATCCGGGGCATCCGTCTCTTCCCCGGCGCGTGCCGCGGGCGGGCGGATCACCGTCTCGTCGAGCGACACCGGCAGGGCGGGGGTGCGCAGCACCGTCTGGTCGTACGCCGGCGCCTGCCGGGCGATCGTCTCGGCTTCGAATGCACCCGCATCCGCACGAGGCCCGAAGGCGCCGCTCGGGGCCGTCGTGGCCGACGGTCGGGTGGGCCCCGCGGCGGGAGCGGTCTCGGGGTTGATGCTGACGACACCGCGCACTCGCGTGAGTCCGTCGTCCTCGTCCTCTTCGACATCCTCGGGCACATGGTCGTCGAGGATGTCGATGGGCGTGACGGAGTGCGACAGCTCGATCTGGACCGTCTGCAGCGCACGGGCGAAGGCTAGTGCGCTCTCGTAGCGGTCCGCGGAGGACTTCGCCATGGCGCGCTCGAGCACGCGCTGCAGTGAGGCTGGCACGTCGGCGCGTCCGAGTGCGGGGAGCGCCAGCGTCTCGATGCGGTGGATGAGCTCGGCCGCCGTGTTGCGCTGACCGGGCAGCTCGAAGGGCGACCGGCCCGCCAGCAGCGTGTACACGGTGGCACCGAGGGCGTAGACGTCGGAGCGCGGGTCGCTGCGCGGCACGTCCGCGAACGACTCCGGCGGAGACCATGGGATGGAAAGGCCCGCCGACTCGGCCGCCGCACTCGTCGTCGACGCGATGCCGAAGTCCGTGAGCGCGGGCCGGTTGTACTCGGTGACCAGGATGTTCGCCGGCTTGATGTCACGATGCAGCACGCCCGCGCGGTGCGCCGTCTCCACGGCGGCGGCGACCTGGACGCCCACACGCAGCGACTCGGCGATCGAGAACGGCTCACGCCGGTAGCGCACCTGCAGGTTCGGCCGCGGGCAGTACTCCATCACGAGGTACGGCCGGCCGTCGGTGGCCACGCCCGCCTGGTAGATCGTGACGATGGCCGGATGCGTCGACAGCATCGCCATGACGTTGGCCTCGGCGGTGAACTCCTCGACCGATCCGCTGGACATGCGGTCGGTGAGCAGCACCTTGACGGCGACCCGCCGCTTGGGCAGTTGCTGCTCGTAGAGGTAGACGTCGGCGAAGCCGCCGGAGCCGAGCAGGTCGACGTAGGTGAAGCCGGGAAGGTCCGGCGGCGCCATGGGCGCGCGTTTCGCGCTCACGAGATCCCCTCGACGACGACGGTGATGCCGTCGCCGAGATCCAGGATGTCACCGGGAACGACGACGGTTCCCTCGCCAGGGTGCAGGCGGACGGGATCAGCCCCCGCTCGCAGGAGCGTCGTGCCGTTGGTGGTGTGCAGATCGGTCGCGACGATGCTCTCCCCTTCCACGCGCAGCTCCACGTGGCTGCGGGAGATGTCCTGCTGCGGGCTGTCCACGGCGACCAGGTGGGGAAGGTCCGTGCCGCTGACCCGCGTGGAACGCGGACGACGGCCGATCACGACCGTGCGATCGAGCGTGATCACCTGCCCCGTCGAGACACGCAACCGGCCGGGCGCCGGCGGGCGCGGCGGAGCGAGCGAGTCCAGGGGCGCCGACGCCTCGCCGGCCCCAGTCTGGGCGGCCGCGTCACGCAGCGCACGCGCCTGCGCCAGCGAGATCGTGGCGCCGTCGTGGTCGCCGGTCAAGCCGGCGGGTGCCCCAGCCGCCCCGGCCGTGGCGTCGGCGGCGCCTTCCGCCGACTCGACCGACCGGATCACCGTCGCGCCCCACAGCTCGTCATACCCGGTGGTGGCCGCACCCTCCGGCAGCGCCTCGTGCGGCGAGAGCGCCGAGTCCGAAGGCAGCAGCGTCTCGGCGTCGACGACGGACGGCACGGATCCGGAGTCGATGAGGCCGGTCGGGTCAGGGGACGGCGCCTCGGCCGGCGGTGCGACGGCAGCGGAAGACCGTCGTCCGCGGATCGGTCCGGGCGCCACCGGGACGTCGAGATCCACCGAACCGGAGGCGACAGGACCGGAGGCGTTCGGACCGGAGGCAACCGGCGCGGATGCCGCGACGGACGCCGTGGCAGGGGATGCCGGCACGGCAGCCGCGGGCGGAGCGGATGCCGCGGACGACGGCTCGTGCGCGGCGGGACCGGCGACCGGGGCGGCGGCATCCCACACCACCGCGGCGGCGAGGACGATCCCGTCGCCGATCTCGAACTCGGCGGGAGGCGACGGGGCGCGTTCGCCCGTGATCAGCGTGACTCGCGCGGCGCCGGGGAGGACGCGCTCGGTCCATGTGGTGACTCCGGCACCGGTGATGTGCTCGGCTCCGCCCGGTGCGCCGATGTCGAAGGAGAATCCGCCACGGACGGCGACGCGCACGCCGTCCGCATCAGCCAGGGCCACCGCGAAGGCGGGGATGGCGGTGAGGGATGCCCCGTACGCGCCGGTGAGCGCCTCGATCACGCCCCCGAGGCCACGGCCGTCGGCGAGCAGGGCGCGGACGCGGGCCAGCAGGGCCGCCGACGCGCCCGCCTCGAGCGCCGCGAACCCGTGCGGGGTGACCGCGATGGGCGTCGTTCCCGGGGCGTACAGCGTCGGCATCAGAATCCTCCCGTGGCCACCGCGCGCGGAAGGGTGTCGCCGTCGATGTCGATGACGTCGTCCGCCGTGGGGCCCACCGGCACCGTATCGCGTTCGCGGTCGCGGTTCGCGCGCGAGCGGACGGCGAGCGCGTCGACGACCAGGGCGGTGATGTTGTCGCGACCGCCGCGCACCATCGCCTCGTGCACCAGCCGCGTCGCCGCCGATTGCGGGTCGGCCTCGGCCAGCAGGATCCCGTGGAGCGTCTCGTGCTCGAGCTCGCCCGAGAGGCCGTCGGAGCACACGAGGATGCGATCGCCCTCCTCGGCCGGGATCAGCCAGTAGTCCGGCCCGGCGTCGCTTCCGGCGCCGATGGCGCGCGTGATCACGTTGCGCCGGGAATCGCGCTGCGCCGCCTCGGCGGCGAGCTGGCCGCTGTCGACGAGCTCCTGCACGACCGAGTGGTCCACGCTCACCTGCTCGAATCGTCCTTCGCTGAGCCGGTACGTGCGCGAGTCGCCGAGGTTGATGGCCAGCCAGTAGCCCTCGCCGTCGATGTCGGCGATGACCACCCCGGTGAGCGTCGTGCCCGCCCCCGCACCGCCGCCCGGCGGCAGCGCGTCGACCCGGCGGCGCGAGGCGGCGACAGCGGCCTGCAGGTCGTCGATCGTCAGGCTCGCCCGCCCGCTGAACGCGGCGAACTCGTCGATCACCGCGGCGCTCGCGATCTCGCCGGCGTTGTGGCCGCCCATGCCGTCCGCGACGAGGAAGAGCGGAGAGGCGGCGATGTACGAGTCCTCGTTGATCCGGCGGCGCAGACCGGCGTCGGTGGCCGCTCCGAAGGCCACGGCGATGGGTGCGTCGGCGGCGCTCATCAGGCCGCCCCCACCGTGACGCGCCGATCGCCGAACTCCAGCGCGTCGCCGACCCGCAGCGTGGTCCTCACGCCGGGGACGAGCG
>NZ_OLMV01000004.1 GCF_900292075.1 Microbacterium timonense | reverse complement strand
CCCTCCCGCACCGGGCTTGCCCCTCCCGCAGCGACGAGCACCGCACGGTGACGCTTACGCTGGAGGGGTGGTGACTGTGCGCTCCTCCCCCGTCGACGCGCCCGAGGCGCACGAGCTGCTGGCCGAGTACTTCCGCTCCCGCACCGAGGGGTTCGCGCTTCAGGGGGTCGCGTACCGCACGACGTTCCCCGACCCCGCTGCCTTCGTGCCGCCCGCCGGCGTGTTCGTGGTGCTCGAGGACGATGCGGGCGAACCGCAGGGATGCGGCGGCATCAGGCTCATCGCGCCCGGTCCTCTGGGCGCGCGCTACGAACTGAAGCACCTGTACCTGCGCCCCGAGACCCGCGGTCGCGGCTGGGGCCGTCTGCTGGTCGAGGACCTCGAGCGACGGGCCCGCGAGTTCGACGCCGCCGAACTCGTGCTCGACACGCACCACTCGCTGGAGGCGGCGGCCGCACTGTACGCACGGACGGGCTTCACCCCGGTCGAGCGCTACAACGACAATCCCAACGCGACGCGGTGGTACGGCAAGCCGCTGGGCTGAACGTCAGACCGGGTACGTCTCGGGAAGGCCGGTGCGCAGCTCGACGGGCAGGTGCGCCATGTCGTTGTGGGTCAGCAGCGTCCACGGGCGACCCTGCTTCTGAGCGATCACCGTCAGGCCGCAATGCGCCTGGTTGAGCGTCATCCAACGCCAGTCCGGCGCCTGCAGCACCTCGCGCACGAACCAGGCGATGACGAAGTTGTGGGTGATGAGCAGCTCGTGCACCTCACCGCGCTTGCGGACGAGGAACTCGCTCACCGCGTCGGACATCTGGGCGCTTCCCGCCTCGATCTCCGCCTCGGTCACGGATCCGAAGAAGGGCTCGAAGACAGCCGGGGTCTCTTCGGTCATGCCGGTCGGCACGCAGTCGAACAGCAGGGCGGACGGCTCGGGCGACAGCGACGGCATGCGCTCTGCGACCGCCCGCGCTGTCTGGCTGGCCCGTTCGAGCGGCGAATGCCAGACAGCGTCGAAGGGCACGCCGGAGAGCCGATCTGCCAGCAGTGACGCCTGGCGGCGACCACGCGGCGACAGGGGCCCGTCGACGAGACCGTGCTCGGCGTCCTGATGTTCGCCATGCCGCACGAGATAGATGTAGTGCGTCACGCAGCTCACTCCGTCGGGGGTCGCGTGCCCGGGGAGGGGCACCTCTTCCACCCTACGACACGACACGGACGGGCCGGCCGGCGCTGTGGATGACACGCCACCACGCCGGGTGCGCGGCGCACTACTCCGCTGCGCGGGCGATGTCGGACAGCTGCGCGCGGCTCAGCCGCACACCGACGCCCTGCGCGAGCTCTTCGACGTGCTGCGGCGCGTACGCGTTGACGATGGGCGCGGTCACCAGCCGCTGAGCCAGAAGCCACGCGACAGCCACCGCCGCATCGGGCACACCCAGTTCGGCCCCCACCGCGTCCAGCGCCCGCAGTGTGCGGCTGCCACGCCGGTTGAGGTTCGCTGCCAGCTGCGCGCCGCGGACGGACAGGGCGCCGCGGAGCTTCGCGCGCTGCCGCCCGGCGAGAAAGCCGTGCTCGAGCGCATGGGACGGCGTCACCGCCATGCCCTGGGCCCCCGCCACCAGCCGCAGGTCGGCGTCGAACTCATGGCGTCGCAGCACGTTGAACGGGACGTCGAGCACGGTGATGCGCGGGTAACCCGCAGAGGCGAAGATGCGCGCCTCCACCAGCTGAGCGGCGCTGTAGCCGATCGCTCCCAGTGCGCGCACCTTCCCCGCCTCGACGAGCCACTCCGCCGTGGCGAGCGTGTCTTCCAGCGACGATTCGCGGTCCGTCGTCGCGTCGAGGTAGAGCACATCGATGCGGTCGGTGCGCAGCCGGGTGAGCGACGCCTCGACGGCCCGGATGAGGTTCACCGGTCCGAGCCCCGGGTTGTCGGCGTGACCGCCGACGCGGACCGCGAGGACGACGTCCTCGCGCAGACCGCGGGACTGGAGCCACTGGCCGATGATGTGCTCGCTGCGGCCGCTGGAGTAGGCGTCGGAGGTGTGGACGGCGTTGCCGCCGAGTTCTGCGTAGGCGTCGAGGATCGCGTGGCTGGACTCGAGGTCGACATTCCAGCCGAACTCGGCCGCGCCCAGGATCACGGGGAACACCTCGGCCCCGCTCTCGCCGAGCGCGACGCGGACGTTGCTGCCCACCGAAGGGCCCTGCACCGGGATGGGGGCAGACGGATGAGTGCCGGGCACAGCAGCACTTCCCGCTGCGGCCGCGGCGGCGGCATCCGGACTCGGTGAGGGGAGCGTCGAGTCAACGCCGAAGTAAGCCATGTGCCACCCCCTCACGACCGCGCCTGCCGGAGCTTCGTGATCACTGTGTACGCACCCCCCGGCGCGTACTTCGAGGGTAGGCCAGTCCGGACACCAGTCCGGCCGCCGCGGCGAACTGGCGATAAACATTACATAACGCTTTGGTTACGGCGTCGGGCCGGGATGCGGGCGAAGCGGCCCCAGCGCCCGGCGCGGCGCCATATCTGGAACCGGACGACGGATGCCCGCCCCTCGGTCGAGGGACGGGCATCCGTGGAGCACAGCGGGTCAGCCCTCCGCCGGGGCCTCCGGGCCCTCGCTGGCGGCGGCGCGACCTTCCTGGTCCGCAGCCTCCTCGAGGACCGGCTCCAGCGACAGCTTGCCGCGGTCGTCGATCTTGGTGATCTTGACGAGCAGCTTCTGACCGACCGAGAGCACGTCCTCGACGTTCTCGACGCGCTTCCCGCCGGCGAGCTTGCGAACCTCGCTGACGTGCAGGAGGCCGTCCTTGCCGGGAAGCAGCGAGATGAACGCGCCGAAGGTGGCGATCTTGACGACCGTGCCCAGGAACTGCTCGCCGACCTCCGGGTTGGTGGGGTTGGCGATCGCGTTGACCTGCGCGCGGGCGGCCTCGGCCGACGGGCCGTCGACCGCGCCGATGTAGACGGTGCCGTCCTCCTCGATGGAGATGTCGGCGCCGGTCTCGTCCTGGATCGCGTTGATCGTCTTGCCCTTGGGACCGATGAGCTCGCCGATCTTGTCGACCGGGATCTGCACGCTGATCACGCGCGGCGCGGTCGGAGCCATCTCGTCGGGGCCGTCGATCGCGGCGTTGAGCACGTTCAGGATCGTCAGGCGAGCGTCCTTGGCCTGCGTCAGAGCGGCCGACAGCACGGACGACGGGATGCCATCGAGCTTCGTGTCGAGCTGGATCGCGGTGACGAATTCGCTCGTACCGGCGACCTTGAAGTCCATGTCACCGAGGGCGTCCTCGGCGCCGAGGATGTCGGTCAGCGCGGCGTAGCGCGTCTGGCCGTCGACCTCGTCGGACACGAGCCCCATCGCGATGCCGGCGACGGGAGCGCGCAGCGGCACGCCCGCGTTCAGCAGCGACAGCGTCGACGCGCACACCGATCCCATGGACGTCGAGCCGTTGGAACCGAGCGCCTCGGACACCTGTCGGATGGCGTAGGGGAACTCCTCGCGGCTGGGCAGCACCGGCACGAGCGCGCGCTCGGCGAGGAAGCCGTGGCCGATCTCGCGGCGCTTGGGGCTGCCCACGCGACCGGTCTCACCGGTCGAGTACGGCGGGAAGTTGTAGTGGTGCATGTAGCGCTTGTGCGTCACCGGCGACAGCGAGTCGATCTGCTGCTCCATCTTGAGCATGTTCAGCGTGGTGACGCCGAGGATCTGCGTCTCGCCGCGCTGGAAGATCGCCGAGCCGTGCACGCGCGGGATGACCTGCACCTCCGCATCCAGCGGGCGGATGTCGGCGAGGCCACGGCCGTCGATGCGGACGCCCTCGCTGAGGATCCGGCCGCGAACGATCTTCTTCGTGACCGACTTGTAGGCGGCCGAGAACTCGATCGTGGCGACGGCAGGCAGCTCCCCCGCCTCGACGGCGGCGATCAGCTCACCCTTGACGCGGTCCTTGACGGCGTCGTCGGCGTTCTGACGCTCCTGCTTGTCGGCGATCTGGTAGATGCCGACCAGCTCGTCGTAGGCCCGGCCGGAGACGAAGTCGTACGTCTCCTGCGAGTAGGGCAGGAACACCGGGTACGGCTGGATCTCCTTGGCCGCGGCGTTGGCGAGCACGTTCTGCGCGCCGACGAGCTCCTTGATGAAGGGCTTGGCCGCTTCCAGGCCCTGCGCCACGACCTCTTCGCTCGGCTTGGTGGCGCCGGCCTTGATGAGGTTCCAGGAGTGCTCGGTGGCCTCGGCCTCGACCATCATGATCGCGACGTCGCCGTCCTCGAGCACACGACCGGCCACGACGAGGTCGAACACGGCCTCCTCGAGCACCTTGGTGTTCGGGAACGCCACCCACTGGTCGGGGTGCTCACCGTGACCCGGGACCAGGGCGAGGCGGACGCCCGCGATGGGGCCGGAGAACGGCAGGCCCGAGATCTGGGTGGATGCCGACGCGGCGTTGATGGCGAGGGCGTCGTAGAACTCGCCCGGTGCGATGGAGAGCACCGTGACGACGATCTGGACCTCGTTGCGCAGGCCCTCGACGAACGACGGACGCAGCGGGCGGTCAATGAGGCGGCAGACCAGGATCGCCTCGGTCGAGGGGCGGCCCTCGCGTCGGAAGAACGACCCGGGGATCTTCCCGGCCGCGTACGAGCGCTCCTCGACGTCGACCGTCAGCGGGAAGAAGTCGAAGCCCTCGCGCGGCTGCTTGCTCGCGCTCGTGGCCGACAGGAGCATCGTCTCCTCGTCGAGGTACGCCGCCACGGCGCCCTGCGCCTGCTGCGCGAGTCGCCCGGTCTCGAACCGGACGGTGCGGGTGCCGAAGCGGCCGTTGTCGAGGACGGCTTCGGCGAAAGTGATTTCCGGACCTTCCAAGAGGTCCCTCCTTCTTTGTTTAGGCTCGCACGCGCGTTTCGCGCACGAGCTTGTGCGAAGGAGCAGGAACAGGCAGATCTCGGCGCGCGGCACCGCCGCGGGACCCGCCAGCGCTGGTCACCAGTAGAAATCCACCCGGCGGACGTCACCGAGGACGACCGACGAGGAGACCACCACAGGGGACCAGCTTCCTGCCGGCCTGCTCCGTAGCTCATGTGAAATTGAGCGGCTGCCCAGGAGGCAACCCGTCACAGCCTATCAGCGCACGCCCGATCCCCCGCACTCTGGCGAGCGCCGGATGCCGCGCCTAGGGTGGGGGCATGAGCACCGACGAGAAGCCGGCCTCCGCGGCATCCGATGAGATGAAGCGCAAGTTCAAGGAAGCGCTCGACAAGAAGAACGCGAACCACCGCCACGGCGAGTCGCATCTGGACGCCGATTCGGCGATCCACGGCACGCACGGCGCGATGACCAAGCGCGAGTTCCGGCGCAAGAGCGGCTAGGAGGCGACATGACGTTCGAGCCGACGTTCGACGATCTCGAGAAGAAGAGCTCGGAGCTTCCCGACGTCTCCGGAGACGTCGGAGACGTCGCGCCCGACGACATCGACCGCGACCTCGCGGGCGATGCCGACACGGCCGGCGACGAGGAGGCGATCGCCGAGGGCGCGTCGATCGCCGCTTCGTCGGAGGACGTCGACGAAGACGATCTGCCGCCCTACGGCGAGGAGTGACGACGTGGCGGACCTGAGCGATTTCCGAGAGCCGATCCCCGACGACGACCGCGAAGTGCCCCTGGACGACGACGCCGAGCTCGAGCTTCCGCCACCGACGCTCGATCCGCTCGAAGCGATCGAGGATGACGTCGACGAACTGGAGGACGAGGAGCGCGAGGCCGCCATCGAGGCGGGCGAGCTGGACCCGAACGAGTGAGAGCTCACTGCCGTGAGAATCCTCCCGGCGCAGTCGACTAGGACCACTCGGCAGACGCGGGCACGCCCTCGCCGCCGCCGATGAGCACGTAGTCCGCGTGCTTGGCCGCCAGGCCGTCGCCCGCCGTGCGACCGCGCAGGCGTCGCCATAGCCACGGAAGGGCGTCGCGGCGCAGCCAGGTGCCCTGCAGGACGGGATCGTCGTCGGCGTGCAGGGCTGCATCCAGGCCGCCCAGAGCATCCGCGTCCGGGACGCCGAGCACCTGGGCGGCGCGATACGCCAGGAAGCGGTGCCCGCGGGACCGCAGGTGGACCTTGTCGTCTGCCCACAGCTCCAGGTCCCCGATCTCCGGCAGCGCCTCGAGATCCAGCAGGATCGCGCCGGTGTCGTCCGCGATGCGTCGCAGTTCCGAGGCGTACACCGCGAAACGCCGCGCGAACAGCCGGGCGGCGCGACGGCGTGGCAGGAACGGCGTGACCAGCAGCACGTCGATGTCCGCGGCGCGCAGTGTGCGGATCGCGCCGGCGAGCGTCCCGGCCAGCGCGACCGGATCGGCCCGACGCCCGACGAGATCGTTGGCACCCATCAGAATGGACACGATGTCGGGCTTCAGCGCCAGCGCCGCCGGAAGCTGGTCGGTCACCAGGTGGCGGACGCGTCTACTTCGGACCGCGAGGTTCGCGTAGCGGAACGGTGCGGCATCGCCGCCCGCGTGCGCCAGCAGCTGCGCGAGCCGATCGGCCCACCCGCGGTATTCCCCCGACGGCATGCGCGAGGCGTCGCACAGCCCTTCCGTGAGCGAGTCGCCCAGCGCCACATACCGCGCCCACGTCCGCGGCGCCTTCGTCGGTGTGAGGGGACCCGGCCGGATCGCGGCGCGCTGCAGCTGTGCGTTGTCGATCCGGCGCAGGGTGCGCGCCTCCTCGTAATAGTCCACGAGCCGCCGGCAGACGGCGTCCCAGGATCGGTCCTTCACCGACTCGAGCGCTGCCGCGGAGAACGCGCGCCGCTTGCCGTCGTCGCCTACCAGGTCGGCCACGCGGGCGCGCAGATCGCGGAGGTCACCCGGGCGGTACAGCCAGCCGTCGACGCTCGAGCGGACCAGGTCGACCGGACCGCCGACGCCCGTGGCGACGACGGGCACACCGCTGGCGAGCGCTTCCTGGATCGTCTGGCCGAACGTCTCGCTCTCCCCCGGGTGGACGAACACGTCGAAACCGGCGAGCGCCTCGGCCAGGAGCGGACCGGAGAGGTGACCGGTGAACACCGCGCCGGGGAGCACGCGCTCCAGCGCCGGACGCGCGGGACCGTCCCCGACCACCACAAGCCGGGTGCCGGGAAGATCCGCGACGACCGCGAGATCCTCCACCTGCTTCTCGGGGGCCAGCCGTCCGACGTACCCGACGATGGTCTCACCGGGCGCGACCCGCGCTCGCCACGCGTCGCTGCGCCGGTGGGGGGCGAACCTGTCCGTGTCCACTCCCCGCCCCCAGCGGTGGAGGCGGTCCACGCCCAGGCCCTCCAACTGTCGCAGTGACGCCGTCGAGGGCGCCAGAGTGAGCGTGGCGCGTCGGTGCAGGCGCGCGATGTGTCGCCCGACGAGCTCCGCGGCGTGCGGCATCCCGTACTTGCGGGCGTAGGCGGCGACATCGGTCTGGTAGACGGCGACCGACGGGATGCGCAGCGCATCGGCAGCGACGACTCCCTGCCAGCCCAGCACGAACGGCGAGGCGAGGTGCACGACGTCGGGCTGGAACTCCCGCAGGATCGACGCCAGTCGCGCCGCGCGTGCGAACACGACCCGCACCTGCGGGTAGGACGGCAGGGGCACCGAGCGCAGCAGCTCGGCGCGTGCGCCGTGCAGATCGGTGGTGACCTCACCGGCCCTCGGGGCGATGACGAGCGTCTGATGACCCTCCGCGGCCAGGTGTCGGAGCACATGGAGCACCGATCCGGTGACGCCGTTCATGTGGGGCAGGAACGATTCGGCGAGCAGTGCGACTCTCACGTCTCCAGCGTGACCGGCGCGCACACGACGGGATGCCGCGAACCGGCCGGGCGTCGAAGAGTTCACCGGATGCACCGCGCGCGGTCACCGGACGTGCGCCGTTCCGTCGCCGTTCACCGCCGCCGGGTACCAAGGAGGCGTGGTCGAGGAGATTCTCGTCGAGGTCACGCGGAGTCCGTGGGCGTTGACGGTGATGTTCATGCTCGTCCTCGGCGACGCGTTCCTCGTCGTGCTCCCGGGCGAGGCTGCGGTCACCGCCTTCGGTGCACTGTCGGCGTCGGGCGGCGAGCCGCCGCTGGCGGCGATCATCGCGGTCGCCACCGCAGCGGCCGTCACGGGAGATGCCGCCTGCTACGTCGTAGGTCGCACGATCGGCCTCGACCGATGGCGGTGGATGCGCGCGCCTCGCGTGAGGACTGCCCTGATGTGGGCGCGGGCGCGGCTCGAACGCCGGGCGGCGCTCGTGCTGTTCACCGCCCGATTCGTCCCCTTCGCCCGTCTGGCGGTGAACCTGACAGCGGGCGCCACCCGTGTCGGAGCCGTGCGCTTCCTGGCGATCGCCGGGCTCGCCGCACTCGCCTGGGCCGCGTATCAGGCGCTGATCGGGGCGGCGGTGGCGGCCCTGCTGCCCGGCGCCCCGGTGGTCGCGGTGGTCGTGTCGGTCGTCCTCGCGGTCGGCATCGGGCTCGCGGTGGACGCGCTGCTGGCGCGCCGGCTCGGGAAGCCCCGTGCCGAGTGAGCCGCGGGAGACCGGCGGGCGCCGGTCCCCCGCCCGCCGTCACTCCTTTGTCATGGCGTCCTGAATCCCACCGGCCGCTTTCTCCACGAGGTTGGGGACATCGGTGGTGCCGTAGAAGCGGGCGTCCGGGTGGGTGGGAGGCGGCATCGGCACGCCAGGCTGCGGCTCGGGCACGTACGAGAACTCGCCGCGACCGTCGGGCGCCGGGCCGCTCGCCCAGCGGCCTTCCGACGCCGCGGCGCCGTCGGAGAAGTTGATGTACTGGTACGACACGTCGCGATCCTCCTTGGCCAGCGGGAAGTTGCTCGGCACCGGCAGCGCTTCGACGCCCTCTTCCATGAGCTCGGCGCTGGCGGCGAGCCACTGGTTCTGATGCATCGTGTCCCGCGCCAGGAGGAACGCCAGGAGGTCTCGGACGCCGTGGTCCTGGGTCATGTGGTAGAGCCGCGCCACTTGCAGCCGGCCCTGCATCTCGGCGTTCGCATTCGCCTGGAAGTCCGCCAGCAGATTGCCGCTGGAGGTCAGATAGGACCCCATCCACGGATTGCCGTTGCTGTCGACGGCCCTCGCACCGGCTCCCGCGACGATGGCGTGCTGCACGTCGGTCCCACCGACGATGGCGGCGACGGTGGGGTCGTCCTGAACGGCGTCGTCGGTGACGCCGAGCGGAGACTTCTCCAGCAGCTGCGCGATCATCACCGCCAGCATCTCGACGTGCCCCATCTCCTCTGCGCCGATCCCGAAGACGAGATCGCGGTATTTGCCGGGGATATGCATGTTCCATGCCTGGAACTGGTACTGCAGCGCAACGGTGATCTCACCGTACTGACCGCCCAGCACCTCCTGCAGTTTGCGGGCGTACACCGCGTCGGGGGCATCGGGCGTCGACTTGTGCTGCAGCTCTTGACGGTGGAAATACATGGCTTCTCCTCGATCGGTTCTCCCCCGGTGTCCGGCAACCCAAACCCGCGTGCCGCGCGGCAGGCACGGGGGTTGCCAACTCCCGGTGGGGGCGCCACAATGGCCCGCCGGACCAGGGCATGTCCGGCGGATCGCCATCGCGTCGACCCGGAGCGGGAGGATGAGACAGTGACCGACGATGACGCCACCGGGTACGAGTCCGACTTCCTGCCGTCGCGGGTGGAGCTGCCCCGGCCGCTGGGCGACACCGAGATCCACGAGCTGCGCTACCCCCGCTTCACGGTGCTGCTCGATCCGGCTCGGCGCCTGGCCGCTGTCACGGCCGTCAACATCGACGGCGGCGCTCTGCGCGACCTGCCCCGCACCGGGCAATGGCGGCTCGATCCGCGCGTCGCGGAGTCGGCGCAGGCGGGACCCGAACTGTACGCCGCCAACAGCCTGGACCGGGGACACCTGGTGCGGCGCCGCGATCCCGGGTGGGGCACGGTGGAGCAGGCCCGTCGGGCGATGGCCGCCACCTTCTTCTACACCAATGCCGCCCCGCAGGCGGGCGCGTTCAACCAGTCGAAGGACCTCTGGCTCGGGCTGGAGGATCATGTGCTGGCCTACGCCGGAGCCACCGCCCAGCGGATCAGCGTCTTCACCGCTCCGGTGCTGGCGGCCGAGGATCCGCCGTATCGCGGCATCCTCATCCCCCGCCGGTTCTTCAAGGTCGCCGCCTGGACCTCGCCGGACTCGTCGCTGCGCGCGGCGGGATTCGTGCTGGACCAGTCCGAGCTGCTCGAGCTTCGCGACGGCGAACCGGTGGTGCCCTCACTGGGTGCGTTCCGCACGTTCCAGACCCCCATCGCCGACATCGAGCACCTCGCCGGCATCGACCTCGGCGATCTGGTGGCGGCCGACGCGCTCACAGCGGAAGCGGCACGCGGAGAGGACGCGTGGCGTCTTCTCCGCGTGCCGGAGGACGTGTTCCTGGGCTGAGACGTTCGAGAACCCCTCTGCCCCGTCGGGTCACTCGCCTGCGAGCCCCCCGAGCAGGTGGCCGAAGGAACGACCCTCACCGAGGTAGTTCGCCGGGTCGTACGGATCGGCGTCGGTCGCCGGCTCTCGCCGGGCGATGGCGTCCGCGAGCTCACGTGCGCCACGGTCGATGCGCTCGCCCAGCGGCGCGACGTTGTCGGCGGACGCGCCCCAGTCGCTGGAGGCGGCGAACACCCCGGTGGAGACCGGCTCGGCGTGCAGGTACGTGAACAGCGGCCGGATCGCGTAGTCGATCGCGAGCGAGTGCCGCGCCGTACCGGCGTTGGCGCCGATGAGCACCGGCTTCCCGGTGAGGGCATCCGGGTCCAGGACGTCGATGAACGACTTGAACAGTCCCGAGTAGCTCGTCGAGAAGATCGGCGTGACGGCGATGATCGCGTCGGCCGAGACCACGGCGTTGATGGCCGACTCCAGCGCCGGCGGGGCGAACCCGGTGAGGAGGTTGTTCGTGATGTCGTGCGCGTAGTCGCGCAGCTCGAAGACGTCGGCCTCCGCCTCGATGCCTCTCTCAGACAGCTGCGCAACCGTGGCCGCGACGAGCCGGTCGGCGAGCATGCGGGTCGAGGACGGGTTGGACAGTCCTGCCGAGATCACCGCGATGCGGCGAGCGGTGCCGGCCATCTCACGCCTCCTTCCGGCCCAGACCGAACGCCGCGCCCGCGGGGGCGGCGGCGGGCGACTTCGGCGCTGCATCCTGGTACGGGCTCGCGCCGACGAGGTTGTCGCCCCGGTTCGCGCCCGGAACGGCCTGCCGCGGAGCCTCGTCCCCGTACTTCGCCTTCACCAGACCGGCGTGGGTGGGGGCGTCCGGAACCTCGGCGGGCCGGTTCTTCTGCAGCTCCTTGCGCAGCACCGGGACGACTTCGCCGCCGAGGATGTCGAGCTGCTCGAGCACCGTCTTCAGCGGAAGACCCGCGTGATCCATGAGGAACAGCTGACGCTGGTAGTCACCGTAGGTGTCGCGCATCGCCGCGTACCGGTCGATGACCTGCTGCGGCGATCCGACGGTCAACGGCGTCATCTCGCTGAAGTCCTCGAGCGAGGGCCCGTGCCCATAGACCGGCGCGTTGTCGAAGTACGGCCGGAACTGCTTCACCGCATCCTGCGAGTTCTTCGCCATGAACGCCTGTCCGCCCAGACCGACGATCGCCTGCTCGGGGGTGCCGTGACCGTAGTGGGCGAACCGCTGACGGTACAGCGCGATGAGGCGCTGGTAGTGCTCCTTGGGCCAGAAGATGTTGTTGGCGAAGAAGCCGTCACCGTAGTACGCGGCCTGCTCGGCGATCTCCGGGGTGCGGATGGAGCCGTGCCACACGAAGGGCGGCACGCCGTCCAGCGGACGGGGGGTCGACGTGAACCCCTGCAGCGGCGTGCGGAACTTGCCCTCCCAGTCGACCACGTCTTCGCGCCACAGCCGGTGGAGCAGGTTGTAGTTCTCGATCGCGAGCGGCAGTCCCTGGCGGATGTCCTTTCCGAACCAGGGATAGACCGGCCCGGTGTTGCCTCGTCCGATCATGAGGTCGGCGCGCCCGCCCGAGACGTGCTGCAGCATCGCGTAGTCCTCGGCGATCTTCACCGGGTCGTTCGTCGTGATGAGGGTCGTCGCGGTGGAGAGGACGAGGCGCTCGGTCTGCGCGGCGATGTACGCCAGCGTGGTCGTCGGAGACGACGACCAGAACGGCGGGTTGTGGTGCTCACCCAGGGCGAAGACGTCCAGGCCCACTTCCTCCGCGTGCTTGGCGATGCGCAGCGTCGCCTGGATCCTCTCCGCCTCACTGGGCGTGGTCCCATCCGTCGGGTCCTGGGTGATGTCGCTCACCGTGAAGATGCCGAACTGCATTCCCGACCACGTGGTGCTGTCGCTCACGATCGCTTCTCCGCTTCCCCTGAGTCAGGGCTCCGTTCGCCGTGCGGGGTCTCCGTCGCGGACGAATCTATGCAAATGAATGTATCTCGTGCAACGCCGGCACGCCGTGATTATTCCCGACCGGATGCCGCGGCATCCGTCCTTCCATGATCGCCCGTCCGGGCGGCGCGGGCATCCCGCAGCACGACGGCCTCCCACGGTCGCAGCGCCAGCACGCCGCCCGTGATGCTCGGCCGACCGGGGTGGTTCGCGATGACGAGCTCCGCATCGGCATCCACCCCGGCGAGCTCGACGGTCTGCGGCTGAGACGAGAAGTTGCCCGCCACGAACAACGTCGGACCGCCGCCCGAGCGCGTGAACGCGTACACATGGGGGTGATCGGCGGCCACGAGGGTGAAGTCACCGCGCTGCACCACCGGGTCGTCGTGGCGCAGCGCGATCAGGCGGCGATGATGGTGGAAGACGGATGCCTCATCCGCGCGCTCAGCCTCCGCGTTGACTGTCACGTGGTTGGGGTTGACCGCGATCCAGGGCTCGCCGGAGGTGAAGCCCGCCGAGGCCGAGGCATCCCACTGCACGGGTGTCCGCGCGTTGTCGCGACTGCCGCCTGCCAGCGCGTCGACGAGCTGCGCATCGGTCATCGTGCCGTGGGCCCGCGCCTCGGCGGCGAAGCGGAGCGACTCGATGTCCCGGTAGTCGGACAGGCGGCGGAAATGCGCGTTCGTCATGCCCAGCTCCTCCCCCTGATACACATAAGGAGTGCCGCGGTGCAGGTGCAGGACGGTGGCCAGCATCGTCGCGGATTCCCGCCGGTACGCGCCGTCGGCGCCGAAGCGCGAGACGCTGCGCGGCTGATCATGGTTCTCCCAGTAGAGGGAGTTCCATCCCACATCGGCCAGGCCCGTCTGCCAGCGCGCCATGGTGGCCTTGAGCTCGCGCAGGTCGAGGGGGCGCAGGTCGAACCGGCCGCCGGGACCGTGATCGAGGTGCACGTGCTCGAAGGTGAAGATCATGTCGAGCTCACGGCGAGACGGGTCGGTGAACAGGCGTCCGTCCTCGACGGTCGCCCCCGGCGTCTCTCCCACCAGGAGGAGCGTGTCACGCCGCCCCTCGAACACCTCGCGATGCATCTCCTGGAGGAATTCGTGCAGGCGCGGGCCGTTGACCGTGTGTTCGCGGTTGTCTCCGTAGCGCCCGTCGATGACGACGGCGTCGGACAGCCGTCCATCGGGTCCCACGGACTTGGAGATCAGATTGATGACGTCCATGCGGAAGCCGTCGATCCCGCGGTCCAGCCACCAGCGCATCATGTCGTAGACCGCCGCACGCACCTGCGGGTTCTCCCAGTTCAGATCCGGCTGCTTGCGGCTGAACAGGTGCAGGTAGTACTCGCCGGTCGCCTCGTCGAACTCCCACGCCGGTCCCGAGAAGTACGAACCCCAGTTCGTCGGCTCGGCGCCGCGCGTCCCCGGCTCCATCCCCTCGCGTGCGGGGCGCCACCAGTACCAGTCCCGCTTGTCCGAATCCTTCGACGAGCGCGATTCGAGGAACCACGGATGCTCGTCGCTGGTGTGGTTCACCACCAGATCCATCACCACCCGGATGCCCCGGGCGTGAAGCGCCGCGACCACCTCGTCCAGGTCTTCCAGAGTGCCGAACAGCGGATCGATCTCGCGGTAGTCGCTGATGTCGTAGCCGTTGTCATCCTGCGGGCTGCGGTAGATCGGCGAGAACCAGACGACGTCGACGCCGAGCTCGGCCAGATGGTCGATGCGCTGCAGCACTCCGCGCAGGTCCCCGATGCCGTCGCCGTCGGAGTCCTGGAAGGAACGCGGGTAGATCTGGTAGACGACGGCGGAGGTCCACCACGCGGGCGGATCGTCGCGGCTCTGGGCGGAAGGCATCCCGTCACCCTACGCCGCGTCGGCGAACAGCAGCAGCATGTCGCGCACGAGCTGGTGCGGCGTCGTCTCGCACGGCGCGTGCCCCGTGGGATATGTCGCCACCCGCGCCCCGATGCGCGCGGCATAGGCGTCGTGCTGCGCCTGCGGCCACAGGTCCTGCTCGCCGACCGCGATGAGCTTCGGGATGCCGGTGGCGGCGACATCCCGCGAGATATCCGGCATCGCCATCATGAGCCCCACGACGTCGTCGATGCAGGCGCGGCTGGTGACGCCCAGACGCTCGCGCACGAACGCGATGCGGCCGGGCGGCGTGCGGTTGAGGTTGTAGCGGATGCCCCACAGGATGAGCCCTGCGGCGCGGTGCGGCGACATGTCGGAGATGGGTCCGATGTGCTTCACGCCGCGGAACACCTGTCCGGTCGCGGGCGGCGCCGACATCAAGGTGAGGCTGCGGAACAGCTCGGGACGCGACACCAGCGCCAGCTCGGTGACCAGGCCGGCGAAGCTGTACCCCAGCACGTGCGCCGGCCCGCCGTCCTCCAGAACCGCGACGAGGTCGTCGACGAACAGCGGCCAGTCGTACGAAGCGCGCGGCGGTCGCAGGTTGTGCGGCCCGGCCTCGACCGACTCGTAGTGGCCGGCGAGGTCGTAGGACTCCACGCGGTAGCCCGCTGCGGCCAGCAGCGGGAACAGCAGGACGAAGTCCTCCTTCGAGCCCACCACGCCCGGCACGAGCACGACTCGCGGGGCGTCGGGATCGCCCAGACGCACGCGCGCGAGATCGCCGCTGGGAGCACGGAACACATCGCGCTCGGTGCCATCCGGGAAGACGTGCCAGTCGAGATCCGGGATGGCCAGGTCGCGCTCGAGCGCGTCGTCGATCGTCGTCATCGCGTCTGTGAGACTACCGCCCACTTCCCCCGGCGAGCACGCTACGGCTCGGCGCGTAGCGAACCGCCGCCGTCGCAGGCGGGACCCGGCCGCTAGTGTGGACTGCGCCCGGAGGTGACGATGACCGGCAGCACGGTTCCGCCCACGACGACCGCCCCGACCGGGACGATCGCCCGTTCGCGACGGCGTACGCCCTTCTGGGACAACGCCCGGTTCGCCTGCATCGTGCTGGTCGTCCTCGGTCATGCCGTTCAGCGGCTGACCTACGACTCCGACATCGCCCTCAGCCTGTACCTGCTCGTCTACGCGTTCCACATGCCGGCGTTCGCGGTGATCTCGGGCTACTTCTCGAAATCCGACGCGCCGACCAAGACGCAGATGGCGCGCGTGATCACCGACATCCTCGTGCCGTACGTGGTGTTCGAGGGTCTGTGGACGCTGACGAAGTGGCTGGTCGAAGGCCAGGCGAACCCCAATCTGACCCAGCCGTCCTGGACGCTGTGGTTCCTGCTGGCGCTGGGCATCTTCCGCGTCGTCCTGCCCTACCTCGCTCTGCTGCGATGGCCGCTGCTGTGGACGGTGGTGATCTCGATCGGCGCGGGATACCTGCCCAACATCGACTCGACCTTCTCCCTCTCCCGCACGCTCGGCCTGCTGCCCTTCTTCACCCTCGGCTGGTGGCTGCGCGAGCACCGCGTCGTCACGCGACTGCGGCTGCTGGACCGTCGACCGTGGTGGGTCTTCGCCGCCGCGGTCGGACTTCTCGCCGTCGCCGCCTGGACGGCCTGGTTCTTCGTCGACCAGTGGCGCGACATGAACCTGCGGGAGTGGCTGTTCTACGACGAGAACTATGCGGCGATCGGCGGCACGCAGTGGTGGGCGGGCGGCGTGCGGCTGGCGCTCATGGCGGTCGCCGTGGTGCTCTCCGTCGCGTTCTTCGCGCTTGTCCCCCGCGACACCCATTGGTGGACGCATTTCGGGCAGTACACGATGTACGTCTACCTGCTGCACTCCTTCGTGCTGTATCCGTTCCGCGAGAACGGGCTGCTGCGCAACGCGGAGCCGACCTGGCTGTGGCTGCCGCTGGTCATCGTGTTCTCGGTGCTCATCGCACTGGCATTGGCGACCCGCCCGGTGCGGCGTGTCTTCCGTCCGCTCGTCGAGCCGCGCCCGTCGTGGCTGTTCGCCGATCGCACCCTCGCACGCCGTGAGGGCCGGCGCAGTGACCCGACCGGTTCCCGCCGACCGCGCGAACAGCCGCGCACTCCTCGCCCCGATCCGCGCCAGAACGGCTGAAGAGGACGCAGGATCCAGGCCCTGCCCCGCTGCGCCGCGGCTCAGGCGAACAGCGCGGCCCCGACGAAGGATCCCGGCTGGGCACCCGCCGGGACAGCCCAGAGCCCCGACCCGACGTGGCGGATGTACTCGTTCATGGCGTCCGTCGACAGCGCACGCTGCAGGCGCACGAAGCGCTCGGGCGTGCGCTGGTAGGACAGGAAGAACAGGCCAGCGTCCAAGCGCCCCAGCTCGTTGTTGCCGTCGACGAAGTTGTATCCCCGACGGAGGATGCGGACGCCGTCGTTGCGGTCGGGGTGAGCCAGCCGCACGTGACTGTTCTCTGCGATCGCCGGTGCGCCCGCCGCACCGCGGGCCGCGAAATCGGGCTCGGTGAACTCCTCGCCGCCCGACAGCGGAGCGCCAGAGCCCTTGGCCCGGCCGACGATCGTCTCCTGCTCGGAAAGCCGCACCCGATCCCACGTTTCGATGAGCATCGCGATCTTGCGGGCGACGAGGTACGAGCCGCCCGCCATCCACGCCGGCTCGTCGGATGCCGCGACCCACACGTTCTCGGCGAGCGCGTCGTCGTCGGTGGCGAGGATGTTCGCGGTGCCGTCCTTGAAGCCGAAGAGGTTGCGGGGCGTGGCCTGCCCGGCCGTCGTCCGCGAGGTGCGCCCGAAGCCGAGCTGGGACCAGCGCAGGCGCGCACGACCGAACGCGATGCGACTGAGATTGCGGATGGCGTGGACGGCGACCTGCGGATCGTCGGCGCACGCCTGCACGCAGAGGTCGCCGCCCGATCGGGCAGGGTCGAGGTCGTCGCCGAGGAAGGCGGGCAGCTTCTCGAGCTGAGCGGGACGCTGCCCCGCCAGACCGTAGCGGTCGCCGTCGGCGTTCTCGAACAGCGTCGGGCCGAACCCGATCGTGATGGTGAGCCCGCTCGCGGGAAGGCCCAGCGCCTCTCCGGTGTCGTCCGGGGGCGCCTCGGGTGAACCGCCGACGGCGCCGGTCGCGCTGACGTCGAGCCCCTGCGTCATGCGCGCGGCCGCATACGTCCAGTCCTGCAGCAGCGACACCAGATCATCCCGGTCGGTGCGGGCCATCATGTCGAACGCGGCGAAGTGCAGGTGGTCCTGCACCGGGGTCGTGATACCGGCCTGATGGGCGCCGTAGAAGTCGTAGACCGACGCCGCGGCATCCCGCTCGCGCGCACGACCGACCGCGACGCCCGCCGACGCTCCCCCGCCCGCGCCCAGCGCGAGCCCGGCGGCACCGGCCCCGAGCGCGAGCCCCAGCACGCCGCGGCGCGACAGCCCGGTGGGCGCCGGCGATCCCGGCTGCGGCGGGACCGCGGTGCCTCCCCGTTCCTGCGTCGAGGGCTCTGTCACGTCAGTCCAGGACGGTGTCGGTCAGCTGAGCCAGCGGCTCGGCCAGCGCGTTGATGAGATCGGTGAGCTCGCGCTTGTCATCGTCGGTCAGCGTGCCGTAGGCGGCGAAGCCGGCGGTCAGCGAGCCGTACTGGCCGAGTGCGGCTTCGAGGTCGGCGTAGCCGGCGTCGATCCGGTCCGCCAGTGCCGCACCGTCGTCGCCCTGCGAGACCGCGAAGTCCCGCACGAGCGAGAAAGCCATCTTGGACCCCTCGACGTTCGCGGCGAAGTCCGAGAGGTCGGTACCCGACCACCAGTCCTCCTCGCCCTGGATCTTGCCGGTGGCGACCTCGTCGAGCAGGGCGATGGCGCCGTTGGAGATGCCTGCGATCCCCTGCGCGTCCAGCGTCTGCTGGAAATCGTCCGAGTGCACGTAGTCGTAGAGCTCCTGCACGTCGGCGATGAGCTGGTCGCCGAAGGCGGCTCGCTCCTCCGGCGTCGACGGCGCCCAGTCCTGCCACGCGGGCGTCTCGCCGTCGGCGTTGAGAGCCGTCTGGGCGGGGACCCACAGGTCCTTCTCGATGCGGTGGAAGCCGGTCCAGTCCAGACCCTCGGCCACGGCGTCGACCTCGCGGTAGTCGATGCGGGGGTCCAGATCGCCCAGCGCCTCGGCGACGGGCTCGATCCGCTCGTAGTACGCGCGCACCTGCGGGAACTGGGTCCGCGCCGCGTCGTCGTCACCCGACTCGTACGCCGTGACGAACTCCGATACGGCCGGGGCGAGCTGCCCGACCTGGTCCTTCACGAAGGCGGCGTAGAGGTCGACGGCCTGCTGCTTCTGCGCGGCATCCTCCCCCGACACCTCCACCGCGTCGCCGGTGACCGAGAACGCGGCCCGACCGACGCCGTCGCCGATCATGCCGGGCTTGCACACCGTGTAGTAGTCGCCGGGCTGCGCCACGACGGTGAGCCTGCGCGAGGCGCCGGGCGCGATGTTCTCGACCTCGCCGACGATACGCAGGCCGTCTTCGGCGAGCAGGTAGAACTCGGTCACGTCATCGCCGTCGTTGCTGACGTCGAAGGTCAGCGTCCCGCTCGCCGCCGCGTCCGCGGAGACGTCGCAGGCGGACGCCGTCGACGACACCGTCAGGGCGTCGCCTGCCGCGACCTCGCTCTTCGCGACGCAACCGGACAGCGCGACGGCTCCGGCCGCCATGACAGCGACGGTCAGAATGAGACGGCGGGTGGTCATGCTTCTCCTCGGGGGTGTGAGACGGAAGGCCGGGCGCCGGTCACCTCGACCGTCGCGCGCGATGGCAGCGTGGCGGCATCCGCTTCGGTGGTGGTGGACGACGGGAGCGCGGAGACTCCGGATGCCTCGGACCGGGACGAGTCGGACGGCACGGGTCGGCGGGGCGGAAACTGACCACGCGCCCACACGGCTCCGACGATGGCGACGTACAGGACCCAGGCGACCACCTGCAGCCACGACATCTGCGGCATGAAGCCGATGGTCGCCTGCAGCACCGTGGCGGGTACCGAGCCGGGCGCGATCGCCGCGGTGACATCGAACGCCCAGCCGAACGGGAAGGCCGCCCATCCCACCACGACTGCACCCGTGCCGGCGTCGGTCGGCGCGGCGTCGGTGAACGGGCCGGGGAAGACGCCCGCCTCCTGCAGGTCGTGGATGGCATAGGCGAGGACGCCGGCCGCGACGATGATGAGGAACGCGCCCGTCCAGGTGAAGAAACGACGCAGGTCCAGGCGGAGCATGCCCCGCGCGAGCAGCCATCCCAGGACGACGGCGGCCGCCAGTCCCAGGAGCGCGCCGGCAAGGGCAGCCGGCGCATCGCCGAAGGACTGCACCATCGACCACAGCAGGAGCGTCGTCTCGACGCCCTCGCGCGCGACCGACACGAAGCCGATGGCCACCAGTGCCCACAGTCCCCCTGCGGCCAGAGCGCGATCCACCCCGCCCTCGAGCGACCGCTTGAGCGTGCGCGCGGTGCGCTGCATCCAGAAGATCATCCACGTCACCATGGCGACGGTGATCAGCGACAGCGTGCCGCCGAGGATCTCCTGACCTTCGAAGGTCAGGGTGTACGAGCCGAAGGTGAGCACCGCGCCGATTCCCAGGGCCAGCAGCACTGCCAGGCCGATGCCTGCCCACAGTCGCGGTACGACGTCGCGGCGGTCCAGTCGCGTCACATAGGCGATGAGGATGCCGACGACGAGCGCGGCTTCGAGGCCTTCACGCAGGCCGATGAGGAAGGTGGCGAGCAACGGGATTCCCAGCTGAGACGGATGATGCGGCGCCCCGTTGCACCCCGGCACTCCTCGGGTCGATGCGAGAGTGTCAACGTAAGGTGAGCCTTACCTACGACGCTACCGGACACGCTGGCGCGTTGTCCATTTCGATGACGGATTCCCTGTGCTCATCTGGTCGCGCGCAGGTAGCGCTCCGCGACGCGGCGCAGATGCGGCACGAGCTCTGGCGGCGAGTCGACCGTGAAATCCATGCCCAGCATGCCGATGTACGCCGCGATCGTCTCGAGGCTGTCGGCGCCGGTGACGAGCACCGACGTCCCCGGGTCGACGGCCTCCACGACGCCCACGGTCGGGTTGATCCGGGCGATGACCGCGGCAGCGGGCGCCGCGATCCGCAGACGGGCGTGCACGTTCCACCCCGCCGCGGCGATCGAGCGCAGCGCGAACGCGGTGAAGTCGCCACCCGGAACGGGCACCGGATCGAAGCGACGGCGTGTCGGCATGCGCGGCTGGATCCAGTCGAGCCGGAAGGTCTCCCATTCGCCGGTGTCGGGGTCGCGTGCGACGAGATACCACCGACGCTGCCAGCTGAGCAGGCGGTACGGCTCCACCCGGCGCGCGACCCCGCGGTCGGCGAACCGGAGCCATTCCCGGCCGTGCACCGCCTGCGCGACGGCGCTCAGCACAGCGGCGTCCACCTCCGGGTCCGGGGCGTCGGTTCCGACGTCCTCGGGGCCGCGGTCGATCGTCGCCGCGACCGCATCCACCGTCGGTCGCAGTCGCTCCGGCAGCACCTGGAGGAGCTTCGCCAACGCCCGCGCCCCTGCCTCGTCCACCCCTGCCACGCCCCGTGTGACGCGCAGTCCGATGGCGACGGCGACGGCTTCGTCGTCATCCAGCAGCAGCGGCGGCAGCTTGCCACCGGCGGCCAGCCGGTAGAAGCCGGCTCGACCGCGCTCGGCCTGGACGGGGTAGCCGAGTGATCGCAGTCGTTCGATGTCGTTGCGGATCGTTCGGACCGACACCTCCAGGCGTCCGGCCAGCTCGGGCCCCGACCATCGCGGGCGGCTCTGCAGCAGTGCGAGGAGGGCGAGCATGCGCGCGGACGTGTCAGCCATCATCGTCTCGAATCTTGGTGATAACAGGAAGATAACCTGCCTGTTTCGACCGTATCGTCGGAGACATGAACACCGCAACCGCCTCAGCCGAGATCCGTCCCTTCCGCGTCGACGTCGCACAGTCCGCCCTCGACGACCTCGCCGATCGCCTGGCGCGCACCCGCCTTCCGCAGCCGGCGCCGGGTGACCAGTGGGAGTCCGGCACCCCGAACGGCTACCTGACCGAAGCACTTGCACAGTGGCGCGACGGGTTCGACTGGCGCCGCGCGGAGGCCCGGATGAACGAGGTGCCGCACTTCACGACCGAGATCGACGGGCAGACCTTCCACTTCATCCACGTCCGGTCGCCGCACCCGGACGCCACCCCGCTCCTGCTGGCGCACACCTATCCGGGATCGTTCGTCGACTACCTCGACATGATCGGACCGCTCGTCGACCCCGTCGCCCACGGCGGGCGGGCCGAGGACGCCTTCGACGTCATCGTGCCGGATGCCCCCGGTTTCGGGTTCAGCCAGCCGGTCACCGAGGCGGGCTGGACGACGGCCCGGGTGGCCGGGGCGTACGACACGCTCATGCGCCGCCTCGGGTACACGTCGTACGGCATCCACGGCAGCGACAACGGCGCCATGATCGCCCGCGAGCTGGGCCTCCTCGGCCCGGACGGCTTCCTCGGCCTGCACGTGCTGCAGCTGTTCTCCTTCCCCTCCGGCGACCCGGCCGAGTTCGAGAAGCTGGAGCCTCAGGACTACGCGGGCCTGGAGCACATGCAATGGTTCCAATCGGTCGGGGCGTACAACACGATGAACGCCGCGCGGCCGCAGACGATCGCCGCCGCCCTGTCGGACTCGCCGATCGGGCACCTCGCGTATGCGGAGCTGTTCAACTCGTTCGGGAACGGGACGTCGCTCGTACCCCTCGAGACGATCCTCACCGAGGTGAGCGTCGCGTGGTTCGCCAACGCGTCCGCGGGCATGAGCCGGGCGTACCGCGACAACGCGCTGGCGCAGGGCGAACCTCGTGTCAGCGACGCGCGCACCGGCGTGGCCGTGTTCAAGGACGACTTCCAGACGATCAAGGTGTTCGCCGAGCGCGACAACTCGAACATCGTCCACTGGAGCCGCTTCGAGCGCGGCGGTCACTACGCGGCGCTCGAGGTCCCGAAGCTCGTCGTCGGCGACATCCGCGCGTTCTTCGGCCGCCCCTGATCGCGCCCCCTCCCCTCCCCTCCCCGTCACTGTTGACTTGGCCTGTATGTACGCGGCACTCGGCGTGTCGCGTACATTCAGGCCAAGTCACGGGGGTGGGGCTGGCCCACGAGTCGGCAGCGGGGCATCCGGGGGAAGCGAAACCGTAGGCAACAAACGGGACGGATGCCGCGGCCGCCGCCTACTCTCACAGCATGACCGACCTCAATCTGCCGATCCTCGACCTCTCCCGGCTCGACGCCGGCCCGGAGGCGGCCGCTCAGTTCCGCGACGACCTGCGCGCTGCGACGCACGACGTCGGCTTCTTCTACCTCACCGGAACGGGGGTGTCGCCCGAGCTGGAGCAGCGGCTGCACCGCGTCGCCCGCGAGTTCTTCGCGCTGCCCGAGGCGGACAAACTCGCGATCGAGAACGTGAACAGCCCGCATTTCCGCGGCTACACCCGCATCGGCGGCGAGCGCACGCAGGGCAAGGTGGACTGGCGGGAGCAGATCGACATCGGCCCCGAACGCGAAGCGGTCACCGACCCCGACGCTCCCGACTTCGCCCGCCTCATCGGACCGAACCTCTGGCCGCAGGCGCAGCCGGAGCTGCGCGAGGTCGTCACGGAGTGGCACGACCACCTGTCGGGAGTCGCCCGCAAGCTGCTGCGGGCGTGGGCGCTCTCGCTCGGTGCGCCGGAGAACTACTTCGACGAGCACTTCGGTGAGCCCTCGACGCTCATCAAGATCGTCCGGTACCCCGGCAAGGAGGACCCGACACCCCAGCAGGGCGTCGGCGCCCACAAGGACTCCGGCGTGCTGACGCTGCTGTGGGTCGAGCCCGGCAAGGGGGGCCTGCAGGTCGAGCGCGATGGGCACTGGGTCGACGCTCCCCCGGTGCCCGGCGCGTTCGTCGTCAACATCGGCGAGCTGCTCGAGTACGCGACCCAGGGTTACCTGATCGCCACGAAGCACCGCGTCATCTCGCCCCGGTACCCCGAGGACCGCATCTCCGTGCCGTTCTTCTTCAACCCCGCCCTCGACAAGCGCCTGCCGCTCATCGAGCTGCCGGAGGAGCTCGCGGCCCACGCCCGCGGTGTGACGCAGGACCCGACGAACCCGATCCACGCGCTCTACGGTGAGAACGCGCTCAAGTCCCGACTGCGCGCCCACCCCGACGTGGCCGAGATCCACCACGCCGATCTCGTCGCGGCCCGGGCGGCCGCTTCGCGCTAGCCACGGCATCCATCCGAACACTCACGTCCGCGAGACTCCATCGGAGCGCCGAGACTCCCAGCGCGGCGTGCAGTCTCGGCGCCCCACTGCAGTCTCGCGGTGCGGCCGGGCGATCGGATGCCGCCGCCGCAGACGCGCAGCGCGCATGAAGAAGGCCTCCCCACACCGTGGGGAGGCCTTCACAAGAATGTTTTGCGCGATTGAACGCTGGTCGCGATTAGCGGCGCAGTCCGAGACGCTCGATCAGCGACCGGTAACGGTTGATGTCGATGTCCTGGAGGTAGCCGAGCAGACGGCGGCGCTGACCGACGAGCAGGAACAGCCCACGACGCGAGTGGTGGTCGTGCTTGTGCTCCTTGAGGTGCTCGGTGAGGTCCTTGATGCGCTGCGTCAGCATCGCGACCTGCACCTCGGGGGATCCGGTGTCACCGGGGTGCGTCGCGTACTCTTCGATGATCGCCTTCTTGACGTCTGCATCCAGTGCCATAGGTGATCCCCTTCCTCCTTGTTGCGCGGTGCCCGTCACCCGATGTGCGAGCTCTCTTTCTCCGCGGCCGATCCAACGGCAACCTGAAGAGTCTACCAGCAGCGGGATGCCTCGGGCGACCGCGTCCGCCCTTGCGCGCCGGTACGCTCGAACCCGTGCAGCACTCCCCCCGCCTCCGCCCGAGCAGCCGAGTAGGACCGCTGGGGGCGGCATCGGGAGGCGCGATCGTGCACGGCGGAGCCGGCGCGTGAGCGCGCCCGGGGACCATCGCAGCCACTTCATCGATCTGCGCCCCTTCCGCACGAGCCCCGCCTTCGCGCGCATGTGGGTCGGCTCCACGCTGGCCGGGCTCGGCGGACAGCTCACGATCGTCGCGATCATGCTGCAGATGTACGACCTCACCGGCTCCACGTTCGCCGTGTCGATGATCGCCGTGGCGGGTCTGGTTCCCATGGTCATCGCGGGTATCTACGGCGGGATGCTGGCGGATGCCTTCGACCGCCGTGCGGTGGCGCTCATCGCGGCGACCGTGACCTTCGCCTCCACGGCGCTGCTCGCCGCCCTCGCGTGGACGGGCCTGGAGACGGTGTGGTGGCTGTACGGCCTCAGCATCGTGAACTCCGCGGCGAACTCCATCGTGCTCGCGACGCGGCAGGCCATCGTGCCACGCCTGCTCCCTCGCGAGCTGCTGCCGGCGGCATCCGCCCTCGGCGGCATCACCGTCGGGATCATGGTGATGGCGGGGCCGGCGCTGGCCGGCGTACTGGTCGCCC
The DNA here is from genome assembly GCF_900292075.1 of Microbacterium timonense. Taxonomy (GTDB): domain Bacteria; phylum Actinomycetota; class Actinomycetes; order Actinomycetales; family Microbacteriaceae; genus Microbacterium; species Microbacterium timonense. The sequence goes on along the minus strand of NZ_OLMV01000004.1, from coordinate 324,685 downwards.
TGACCGGCTACGCGTGGACCTACACGCTCGATGTCCTCCTGATGACCTCGCTGTTCCTGGGCCTGTGGACGCTCCCCTCTCTCCGGCCCGAGGGCGACATCGTACGGCCGGGGCTGGAGTCGCTTCGGGACGGCTGGCGGTTCCTGCGGCGAGCCTCCAACATCCGGCTGCAGTTCATCCTCGACATCATCGCGATGACGTTCGGTCAGCCGCTGTCGCTGTTCCCCGCGATCGGCGCCGTGCTGCTGGGCGGCGGACCCATCACCACGGGACTGCTGACGGCCTCCGTCGCCGCCGGGGCGTTCGCCTCGAGCCTCTTCTCGGGCCGGGTCGGCGCGATCCACCGTCAGGGTCTGGGCATCGAGCGCGCGATCCTCGTCTACGGAGGGTCGATCGCCGCGCTGGGGCTGGTGCTCGGTGCCGCTGCGCTCGGCTGGGCAGCGCCGGCGCGCGTGGACGCGGACACACCGAACGTGATCCTCATCGCCCTGGCCTGCCTCACGCTGGCCGTCTCGGGCGCAGCCGACAACATCAGCTCGATCTTCCGCAACACCATGGTGCAGGCGGCGGTGCCCGACGCCATCCGCGGGCGCCTGCAGGGCATCTTCATCGTCGTGGTCGCCGGCGGCCCACGCCTGGGCGCCCTCTATGCGGGCACGCTGGCCACGCTCGCGGCTCTGTGGTTCCCACCGCTGCTGGGAGGCCTTGTGATCCTCGGACTCGTGGCGACGCTGGTGCGGGCGAGCCCGCGGTTCCGCGCGTACGACGCGGAGCATCCGGTGCCGTAGTCGAAGCGTCGCACATCGGCGGATTTCGGCCGTCGCACTCTCTCGCGGCGACGCATGTCGGCGTGCGGTCGTACCGTGGCTGCATGGTCGCCACCGACGCTGCTCGCGCAGCAGACACTCAGCGCTCTCCGTCGCCGCACTGGGTCGCCGTGCAGTTCGTGCTGGCGGGAATCGTGTGGGGTGCGAGCTTCCTGTTCATGAAGGTGTCGCTCACGGGCATCTCGCCGGCGCAGGTCGCCTGGACGAGGATCGTGCTGGGAGCGCTGACGCTCGGGGCGCTCGTCCTGCTTCGCCGGGAGCACCTGTCGCGCAGCGTGCGGGTGTGGGCGCACCTGACGGTGCTCGGCCTGACCTTCTGCGTCATCCCGTTCCTGCTGTTCTCCTGGGCGCAGCAGCATGTCAGCTCGGGGTTGGCCAGCATCTTCAACGCCACGACGCCCATCATGACCGCTGTCATGGCGTGGCTCGTGTTCCGGGTGGAACGACTGAAGGCGCTGCAGGTGGCGGGTATCGCGGTCGGCATCCTGGGGGTCGTGGTCATCATCGCGCCGTGGCAGGCGGTCTCCCTGGACGGCAGCCTGGTCGCCGAGCTCGCGATCCTCGGCGCGACGGCCAGCTACGGCTTCAGCTTCGCCTACATGCGGCGGTTCGTGTCGAACACCGGCATGTCGGCGCTGGCCTTCACGTTCGGCTACATCGCGATGGCCGGCGTGGTGATGGCGCTTCTCACGCCCTTCCTGGTCCTCACGCCGGTGCGGCTCGACGTGCCGATCGTGGTGAGCCTGCTCCTTCTGGGATGCCTGGGCACCGGCATCGCGTATGTCTGGAACCAGAACACGGTTCGAGCGTGGGGGCCGACCCGGGCGTCCACCGTCACATACATCACCCCCGTGGTCGGCGTCGTGCTCGGCATCCTGATCCTCGGAGAGACGATCTCGTGGAATGAGCCGGTCGGCGCGCTCGTCGTGTTCCTCGGCATCGTGCTCGCCCAGGACCGTCTGCGCCGTCGAACCCGAGCCTGAGCCACCGGAATGCAGAAAGAGCCGGACGGATGCCGCGGCCCGCGGCATCCGTCCGGCTCGTGCGTCAGGGGGTCAGTCCTGCTGCAGCGCGCCCTGCAGGTCGAGCGTGATGGTGACGTCCTTGCCCACCAGCACGCCGCCGGTCTCCAGCGCGGCGTTCCAGGTCAGACCGAAGTCCTCGCGGTTCACGACGGTCTTCGCCGTCGCGCCGGCCTTGTAGTTGCCCCACGGGTCCGTGCCGAAACCGCCGAACTCGAACTCGAACGTGACCGGCTTGGTCACCCCGCGGATGGTCAGGTCGCCGTCGACCAGGAAGTCGCCGTCGACGATGCGGGCACCGGTCGAGCGGAACTCCATCGTCGGGTGGTTCTCGACGTCGAAGAAGTCAGCCGAACGCAGGTGGTTGTCGCGCCCCTCGTCCTTCGTGTCGACGGACGTGACGTCGACGCTCGCCTCGACCTGCGCCTCGAGCGGGTTCTCCGGCGCGATGAGTGTCGCGCTCTTCATTCCGAAGGTGCCGCGCACCTTGGAGATCATCATGTGGCGCACGCTGAAGGTGACCTCGCTGTGCGCGGGGTCGAGCACCCAGGTGCCCGCCTTGTAGCCGGGAACGTCGATCGTGGTGGTGTCGGTCATTGTCGTCCTTCGTGTGAATCGGTCGCCGCGAGCGTGCGACGACGGGCTTGACGGAGGACAACGCGACGGTACGGGGCGTCTATTCCCATGAATACAAAATTCTGGAGCGCGCGGCATGAAGCAGAGAGCGGATGCCGTTGACCACGGCATCCGCTCCCGGACGATGTCGGCTCGGCGTCGCGTCAGCCGACGGCGATGAGGTCGATGACGAAGATGAGGGTCTTGCCACCGAGGAAGTGGCCACCGGCCGGACCATAGGCGAGGTCCGGCGGGATCACGAGCTCCCGGCGACCGCCGACCTTCATGCCCGGGATCCCGTCCTGCCAGCCCTTGATGAGACCGCGCAGCGGGAACTGGATGCTCTCGCCCCGGTTCCACGAGGAGTCGAACTCCTCGCCGGTGTCGTACTCGACGCCCACGTAGTGGACGGTCACGGTGTCGCCGGGCTTGGCCTCGGCGCCCTCGCCCACGACGATGTCGCGGATCACCAGGTCGACCGGCGCGGGGCCGGCGGGCGGGTCGATCTCGGGCTTGGTGCGGTCGTCAGTCATGACAACCATCCAAGCACGCTCTCCCCCATCGGGCACGCCCTCCCGGGCACCATCGCCCGCCGGGGTGTGCCGCGGGAGATCTCGATACGCTCGCTGGCGCTCGCTCCTCGATCTTGAGTCGGGCCGCATCAACGCTCGCTGGCGCTCGCATTGATCCGGCCCGACTCAAGACTCAGCGCCCGGTGCCGCGGCGATGCCTGCGTGTCTACCGAGCGCTGAGTTGGTCTGAGATCAGGATGCCCGCAGCCGCGCTGCGGTGTCAAGGTCTACGGCGCGAACATCGCGGCGCGGGTTGCGGCGGTCTTGGTCAGCAGCTCCCGCTCCTGGCTCGCGGCGTTCGCGTCGCGCCCGGTGATGGCGCGTTGCCGCGTCGCAGCGAGGGCTGTGGCATCCGCGATGAAGGTCTTCATCAGCGCCGTCCGATCGCCGCGCAACGACCGCGCCCAGGCGAGCGCCGCCTTGCGCCCCGCGGAGGTGGCGAGCATGTCGACCTCTTGGGGCGTGAACCATCCGGCGGCCGCGTAGTCCCCCAGCCGGCGTCTGGTCAGGCGCGACTCCTCCCGCCGCAGCGCGACGATCCCGAGGATGAACCCGATGAACAGCGGCACCTGGAGGGTGAGGTAGAGCACGAAGAACTCGCCGAACACCGCGGAGCCGTTCCAGAACGCGTGCAGGGCGATCGCCCCGGCCAGTCCCAGCAGCCACGGTCCCAACGCCTGGCCCGTGGAAAGCCCGCGCCGCGCTGCCAGACCGAGCGCGAAGCCGGTCACGCTCGTGAACATGACGTGCGCGAACGGCGAGAGGATGCCACGCACGAAGAACGTCTCGGACGTCTCGACCGCACCGCCCTCGATGAAGCTCAGCGCGAAGTACTGGATGTTCTCGGTGAAGGCGAAGCCGGCGCCCACGAGCGCGCCGTACACGATGCCGTCGACCGGGCCGTCGAACGCACGACGCGCCGTCGCGAAGATGACGAGCACACCGAGACCCTTCGCGAACTCCTCCACGACGGGCGCCTGGACCACCGCTCGCAGCACCTCGCGCGCTTCTGATGAGCCGTCGCCGAAGACCAGCGACAGCACCCAGTCCACGCCGAGTGCGATGCCGACGGCCGCGATCGCGCCCCATGCGACAGCGAGGACCAGCAGCCCACGCGGCTCGGGCTCCCAGCGGTCGACGATGCGCACGGCGAACAGGACGCCCGCCAGCGGCACGAGAGCCAGCAGCATGCCGACCAGCGACGCCCCGGGACCCATGGCGCTCAGGAAGTAGGCCACGAGCGCGACGAGGAGCAGGACGAGGATGCCGACGATCCAGATCGTCGCGGTGCGGCCGCGACGCGGCGCCAGCCCGGTGGGCAGCTGGACGGGCGCGGGTGAGGTCTGAGGCGGCATGATCGGCGCTGGCGCGCCATGGCGCGGCTGCGCGAGCGCGGAGGCGAACTCCGGTGGGGTGAGGGAGGGTCGCGGGCGTGCGGCTCCGGGGTCGGACGTCATGCGCACAGCCTAGAGCGGCCACCCTTCAGCGGTGCGCGACCGGGCGGATGCCGTACCACCGGGCGGGCCGGCCATGGCCGATGACGGCGCGGCGGAGGCCGCCAGGTAGGTTGGAGGAATGCGCTTCGCCCACGTCGTCTCCCCCGGATCCGACGAGCCGCGGCTCGCCGTGATCGAGGGCGACGAGGCGGTCCTCGTGGACGAGCTGTTCGACGGCGCGCCGCGCGTGCTCGAGCAGCTGATCGCCGGCGGCGATGAGCTCCTCGCACGCGTCCGTGACGCGGCGGGCAGCGGGAGGAGGCATCCCCTCGGGTCCTTCCGCTTCGCCTCGGCCGTGCTCGCTCCCCCGGTGATCCTCGCCATCGGGCTGAACTACGCCGCACACTCCAGCGAGCTGGGCTTGAAGACCGACTCGACCCCGACGGTGTTCGTGCTCTGGCCGAACTCGCTGGCCGCGCACGACAGCACCACCGTATGGCCACGCTCGCTCAGCGAGTCCGTCGACTACGAGGCCGAACTCGGCGTCATCATCGGCAAGCCCGCGAAGGACGTCGCGCCCGAGAACGCGCTCGACCACGTGTGGGGATACACCGTGGTCAACGACATCACGGCACGCGACATCCAGTACTCCGAAGCCCAATGGTCGCGGTGCAAGTCCTTCGACGGCTTCACGCCGACAGGGCCGTTCGTGGTGACCGCCGATGAGGTTCCCGACCCGCAGTCGCTGCACATCTGGACCGTGCTGGACGGCGCCACGCTGCAGGACGCCACCACCGGACAGATGGTCCGCCCGGTGGCGACGCTCATCTCGCACCTGTCGAAGTCCGCGACGCTGCTGCCGGGCACGCTGATCTCGACCGGCAGCCCGGGCGGAGCCGGCTATTCGCGCGACCCGCAGGTCTTCCTGCGCGACAGGTCCACCGTGACCGTGGGCATCGACGGCATCGGCGCGCTCACGACGCACTGCCGCATCCTCGACTGACGGATTCGCAACAACGCCCCCTCGCCCGAACGGGCGAGGGGGCGTCGACGTCTGCGCTCAGCCGATCACAGGCCGGTGACGCTGTCGCTCGTCGTCAGTTCGAGACCGAGGAGCAGTCGACCGGAAGGCCCCGCACCTCGACGGTCCCCGAGAAGTCGACCGCCTGGCAGGCCTGCAGCACCTCACCCGAGAAGGTGAGCAGCGGCAGGACGATCGCGAAGAAAAGGATGATGCCGAGGATCATCAGGACGGCCGAGATGATGATCGCCGCAACAGCCCACCCGTTCTTGTGACCGGCCTTTCGGCTCTGCACGAGCGCCACGATGCCGAGGATGAGCGCGACGAGCTGGATGAAGAACGACAGGATGAACGCGACGATGCCGAGCGTCTTGCCGGGCACGGGAGCGGCTGCCGGCGCACCGTACGGGGCCGGGGGCGCCGCGCCATACGCAGGGGCGGCCGCGGGGGCACCGCTGTAGGCGGCGTCTGCCGGCGGCGGCGGTACGTTGGCAGGCGGCTGCTGGGCGGGGTCGGCGGGGTTCTGAGGGTCGGTCATGGGATTTCCTCTCGCACGGGACTCTGCCTGACCGTAGCGGTCTGCGCGCACCCCGGGCAATCACCCGCGCCGTACGGGTGATGGATTTCCCCGTTCGTCAGGAGCTGGATGCCGGCGCAGAGGTCTCCTCGGCGACGACGTCCTCGGCCGCCTGCACGACCGGAATGGCCGCCGTCACGGTCTCAAGGCCCGACAGCCGCGCCGGCGACAGGTGCTTCGCGACGTCCTCGGCCGACATGAGATCGGCTTCGACGACGAGGTCGGCGACGTTCCGGCCCGTCAGCAGCGCGGTCTTGGCCAGCGCCGCCGCGGCGGCGTAGCCGATGAACGGCGTGAGCGCGGTGATCACGCCGACGGACGAACCGACCATCGCGCCCAGCCGTGCACGGTTGGCGGTGATGCCGTCGATGCAGTTGACGCGGAGCGTGAACATCGCTTGGCGCAGCCAGGTGATCGACTGGAAGATCGAGTGCGCGATCACGGGCTCGAACGCATTGAGCTGCAGCTGGCCGCCCTCCACCGCCATCGTGACGGTCAGGTCGGCGCCCGCCACGGCGAAGGCGACCTGGTTGACCACCTCGGGGATCACCGGGTTCACCTTGCCCGGCATGATGCTCGAGCCGGCTTGGCGAGGGGGCAGGTTGATCTCGCCGAAGCCGGCCTGCGGCCCGGACGACAGCAGGCGCAGGTCGTTGCAGATCTTCGACAGCTTGATGGCATTGCGCTTGAGCGACGCCGAGAACGACATGAACGAGCCGGTGTCACTGGTGGCCTCCACCAGGTCGGTCGCGGTGGCGAGGTCGAGCCCCGTGATCTCGCGCAGGTGGCGCAGCACGGCCGGCGCATACGACGGGTGCGTCGTGATGCCCGTGCCGATCGCCGTCGCCCCCATGTTGATCTCGTACAGCAGGTAGGCGTTCTCGGTCAGACGCTGGTGGTCGTAGCCCAGGGTGGTGGCGAACCCGTGGAACTCCTGCCCCAGCGTCATCGGCACCGCATCCTGCAACTGCGTGCGGCCCACCTTCAGCACGTCGTGGAACTCCTCGGCCTTCGCCAGGAACGCGCGGCGAAGCAGGTCGAGCTCTTCCAGGAGCGTCTGGAGGTCCAGGCCCAGCCCGACCTTGATGGCGGTCGGGTACACGTCGTTCGTGGACTGGCTGCGGTTGGTGTCGTCGATGGGCGAGAGGAACGCGTAGTCGCCCTTCTCGCGACCGGCGAGCTCGAGCGCGATGTTGGTGATGACCTCGTTCGCGTTCATGTTGGTGGAGGTGCCGGCGCCACCCTGGATGACGCCCACGACGAACTGGTCGTGGAACTGGCCGTCGATCACCAGCTGCGCCGCCCGATCGATGAGGTCCGCCTTAGCGGCATCGAGCACGCCGATCTCCTTGTTCGCCCGCGCGGACGCCTGCTTCACCATCGCGAGTGCGCGAACGAGGTCGGGATACACCGAGATGGGTCGCTTCGAGATGGGGAAGTTCTCCAGCGCACGGGCGGTGTGGATGCCCCAATATGCGTCGGCCGGAATCTCGAGGGATCCCAGGGAGTCGGTCTCGGTGCGGGTTCGCGTCATTGCGTCCAGAGCCATGTGTTCAGTCCTCGTGGGTCGTTCACAGCGGTGTGTGCGGGGTGCTTCCGACACTACTCGCGCCGCCTGAGCGTCGACCTGTACACCGCGTACAGCCGAGGGCATCGCGGCATACGGGACGGCGGCTCGTCTCCCCGCGATGCGCCTGCGGATCACGGGGACAAGAGCCTCCGCTGGCGTCAACGACGTTTGCGGGAGAACTCCTCGAGACGCTGCTCCGGCGTGAGCCGCGACATCCGCTCCACCCACTCGGCGGAGAAGAAATCGCCGGTCGGGGCGTCCACCACCGGCACCACCGCGTGGGTGATCGTGTCGTCGTACACGTGCACCAGGTGGAACGACTGACCCGCGTCCATGCCGTTCACGTCGACGGCGGCGCGCGCGAGGTTCATGGTGTAGCAGGTGGCTGCCGCGACGCTCACCGGTACGCCCGCGAAGGTGCCGCTCGTGGAGTAGTGGAGATGACCGGCGAGGATGGCTCGCACGTCGGTGCCCGCGATCACGGCCGCCAGGCGGTGCTGGTCCCGCAGTTCGAGGATGTCGAACAGCGGCACGTGGGAGGGCAGGGGCGGATGGTGCAGCGCGAGGATCGTGCCGAGCGGCGCCGGTGTCGACAGCTCGGAGGCGAGCCATTCCAGCTGTGCGCCGTCGAGGTCGCCGTGGTGCCAGCCGGGCACGCTCGAGTCGAGGGCAATGAGCCTCAGCCCGCCGAGGTCCCACACACCCGTGACGGGATGCTCGGTCGGCTCGAGCCCGAGCAGGTCTCGGCGCAGGGCGGGACGCTCGTCGTGATTGCCGGCGACCCAGACGACCGGTGCGCCCAGACGCTCCGCCACCGGCTCGGCGGCGGCACGCAGTGCGGTGTACGCCTCGGGTTCGCCGAGGTCGGTCAGATCACCGGTGAAGACGATGGCGTCGGGGCGGATGCCGGTGGCCTCGGCAGCCTCCAGCGTGCGCGCGAGGTTCGCCGCCGTGTCGAACCGGCCCGCGAGCGGGGCGTTGTGCGCGAGCAGGTGCGTGTCGCTGATGTGCAGCAGCGTCCGCCGCGCGGGCGGGTACTGACCGAACCGGACGGATGCCGTCGAGCCGGCGTGTTCGGCGCGCACATGATCGTGGCCGACCTGACCTGGGCCCTGAGGCGCAACGCCGCCGGCAGCGGGAGGAGGCGTGGGAACCATGGGCCTCAGCCTAGGCGCTGCCCACGACGCGCATCATGCGCGTCGCAGCGTTCGGGAAGGCCAGGCCGAGGGACTGCGTCCGGCGGCGCGTCAGTGGTTGAAGACGATCAGCAGCAGGCCGCCCAGCACCGCGGCTGCGCACACGGCGAAGCTGGCATACGCACCGAGGAGCGCGAGCCGCTTCTGCCCATCGGTGAGCGGGTTCCGTTTCGCGGCCTTCGCCGCGGCCTTCTCGGCGCGGCGCGCCTCCTTCTCGGAGATCACGGTGATGGCGTCGGTGAACTCGACCGGGGCCACCACGGGTGGCCTGCCGGCGCGGACGAGGAGCCGCAGGCCGAGCGCATAGAAGCCGACCACGAGCACGGCTGAGATGAGGGCGGCGACGAACACCTGGACGAAGGCGAGCCAGTTGATCTCGATCATCGCTCTCCCCCGTTCCGCGTCGAGGACGGCGTGCGCTCATCGCTCTGTGGCGCGGACGGCGTCGGCGGGGCCTGCTCCGGACGGCCGTCCTCGGTGGTGTCCGCGGGGCGCGACGCCGCGGACGTGGTGGACCGTGCGGGCGCCGCGTCGGCGGCAGCGGGTCCTCCGGTCACCCCTGGGGGGTGGTTCGGGCCCGCCGCGGCGTGCGCCGCGGCGACATCGGCCTTGGCCTTCGCCTTCTTCGCTGCGGCATCCGCCTTGGCCTTCGCTTTGGCGGTGCCGCTCTTCTCCGCCTTCGCCGCCTTCTTCGCCGCGGCGTCGTCAGCGGCGCGGCGGCGTGCCTCGTCACGGGCCATCTGACGCTGCCGGCGCGTGGGCGGCGGGTTGCGCTTGACCTTGACCGCGCGACCGGACTCGGCGACCTCGCTCATGGCGTTGGCGGCGTTGACCTCGTTGCGGCGCGAGCGCAGGAACAGCAGCAGGATGATGGCGACGGCGAGGATCGCGTCGATGATGATGCCCCACACCGGCAGCCAGACCACCAGCAGGGCAGCGAAAGCCCCGACCGCGCCGGCGGCGGGAAGCGTGAGCACCCAGCCCACCATGATCCGCCCTGCGGTGCGCCAGCGCACGTGCGAGCCGCGCCGCCCGAGTCCCGAGCCGATGACCGACCCCGAGGCGACCTGCGTGGTCGACAGGGCGAACCCGAGCGCGCTGGAGGCGAGGATCGTCGAGGCCGTCGAGCTCTCGGCGGCGAAGCCCTGGGCGGGCTTGACCTCGGTGAGTCCCTTGCCGAGGGTGCGGATGATCCGCCAGCCGCCCATGTAGGTGCCCAGTGCGATGGTGATCGCACACGCGAAGATCACCCACGTCTGCGGCTCGGGGTCGGCCGACGACTGCACGCCCGCGGTGATCAGCAGCAGCGTGATGATGCCCATCGTCTTCTGGGCGTCGTTGGTGCCGTGCGCCAGCGCGACCAGCGACGACGTGAAGATCTGACCGAACCGGAATCCATCGCGGCCGTCGGGCTTGCCGTCGTACCGCCGGGTGATCGCGTACGCCAGCTTCGTGGCGGTGAACGCGATCACGCCCGCTGTGACCGGAGCGATGAGGGCGGGCAGGATCACCTTCGACATCACGACGCCGAAGTTGATGGCCGCCACGCCGACCCCCACGATGGTCGCGCCGATCAGGCCGCCGAAAAGGGCGTGCGACGAGGAGGACGGCAGTCCGAGCAGCCACGTGAGCATGTTCCACGTGATGGCGCCGATGAGCCCGGCGAAGATGATCTCGGGGAAGATCTCATGGGAGATCTGCTCCTCGTTGATGATCCCGCCCGAGATGGTCTGGGCCACCTCGGTCGACAGGAATGCACCGACGAGGTTCAGGACCGCAGCCAGCAGCACGGCGGTCTTCGGCTTGAGCGCGCCGGTCGCGATCGGCGTCGCCATCGCGTTCGCGGTGTCGTGGAAGCCGTTCGTGAAGTCGAAGAACAGGGCCAGCGCGATCACCAGAACGATGATGAGGGTTGCGGTTTCCACCGTTCGCTTTCGGTGAGGGGTGCGGAGGGGATGTGGTGCCGACGAGATCGGCGCGACGAACGAAGAGTTCACCAGGGATTCAGGAACCGGCAACCGGCCAGAAGAATCCTACATCGGCGACTCTGCCGGTCAACTCGGAGGCGACTAGCGTGGAACGGTGACCCTCAGCGACCCCGCCCCCACCTCGACCACCCCTGTCACCGGCATCCGCCCGCCCGTCGCCGAAGCCCGCCCGACAGTGCGTTCTCACCACGGTGACGACGTCGAAGACCGCTACGAGTGGTTCCGTGAGAAGGAGGATGCCGCGGTCATCGCGCATCTGGAGGCCGAGAACGCCTACACCCGGGAGCGCACCGCGCATCTGGAGCCGCTGCGGGAGCGCATCTTCGAGGAGATCAAGGGCCGCACGCTCGAGACCGACCTGTCGGTGCCCACCCGCCGTGGTGACTGGTGGTACTACGGCCGCACCGTCGAAGGCAAGCAGTACGGCATCCAGTGTCGCGCGCCGCTCGCCTCGCCCGATGACTGGACTCCTCCCGAGCTCTCCCCCGACACCGAGGTCCCCGGCGAGCAGGTGCTCCTCGACAGCAACGTCGAGGCGGAGGGCCACGAGTTCTTCTCGCTGGGCAGCTTCGAGGTCTCGAACGACGGGTCGCTGATGCTCTACGGAGTCGATGTGGCCGGCGACGAGCGGTACACCGTGCGCGTGCGCAACCTTCTCACCGGCGAGCAGCTGCCCGATGAGATCCCCGGCACGTTCGCCGGCGCCACCTTCTCGCCCGACGGCCGCTTCATCGTCTATACGACCGTGGACGACGCGTGGCGGCCCGACACCGTCTGGCTGCACGAGCTCGGCACGCCCGTCGCCGACGACACCAAGCTCTTCCACGAGCCCGACGAGAAGTTCTGGGTCGGAGCAGGATTCACCCGGAGCGACCGGTTCCTCGTCATCGGCCTGGGTTCGTCCATCACGTCGGAGGAATGGCTGGTGGATGCCGACGACCTGCGCGGCGAGCCGCGCGTGGTGTGGCCGCGCACCGAGGGGGTCGAATACGACTCCGAGCATGCCGTCGTCGACGGCGAGGACGTGCTGTTCATCCTCCACAACGACGGAGCTCTGGACTTCGAACTGGTGCGGGTGGCGGCATCCGACCCGTCGGGCGAGCGCTCGGTCGTCATCCCCCACCGGCCCGGCGAGCGGCTGCTGGGCGTCTCGACGTTCCGCGACTGGGGGGTCGTCGGCTACCGTCGCGGCGGTCTGGCGCGCCTGGGCATGCTCGACTACGGCAGCGGTCAGGTGAGCGAGATCGAGTTCGACGAGCCGCTGTACTCGGTCGGCACCGGCGGGAACCCGGAGTGGGCTCCCCCGCTGCTGCGCCTCGGGTACGGCTCGTTCGTCACACCTGGCACCGTTTACGACCTCGACGTCGCCACGCGCGAGCTGCACCTGCGCAAGCGCCAGCCCGTGCTCGGCGGCTACGACCCCGCGCAGTACGCGCAGGAGCGGGTGTGGGCCACCGCCCAAGACGGCACCCAGATCCCGATCTCGCTCGTCTACAAGCGCTCGTTCGGCGACGCCGGCGCGGCGCCGCGGCCGTTGCACCTGTACGGCTACGGCTCGTACGAGCACTCGATCGAGCCGGGCTTCTCGGTCCCGCGCCTGTCGGAGCTCGATCGCGGCGTCGTGTTCGCCGTCGCCCACGTGCGCGGCGGCGGTGAGATGGGCCGCCAGTGGTACGAGGACGGCAAGCTGTTGAACAAGCGGAACACCTTCACCGACTTCGTCGACAGCGCCCTGCACCTGATCGACAACGGATACACGACCCCCGATCGCCTGGTGGCCGAGGGCGGATCCGCCGGCGGCCTGCTCATGGGGGCAGTGGCGAACCTGGCTCCCGAGCTGTTCGCCGGCGTCCTCGCCGACGTGCCGTTCGTGGACGCGCTCACGACGATCCTCGACCCCTCACTGCCGCTGACCGTCATCGAGTGGGACGAGTGGGGCGACCCGCTGCACAATCCCGAGGTCTACGAGTACATGAAGTCGTACTCGCCCTATGAGAACGTGCGGACGGATGCCTCGTACCCGCGCATCCTCGCCGTCACCTCGCTCAACGACACCCGTGTGCTCTACGTCGAGCCGGCCAAGTGGGTCGCGCGTCTGCGGGAGGTCGGGGCCGACGCCCTCCTCAAGTGCGAGATGGTCGCCGGTCACGGCGGGGTGAGCGGTCGGTACAACGCCTGGCGCGAGCGCGCGTTCGAACTGGCCTGGCTGCTCGACGTGCTCGGCGTCGCTGACGCCTGAGCGACGGCAGCTGCCTCGGCCCGAGGTGGGCGTGTCCCAGTTCCCCGGTCGCGTGTCCCACTCCCTCGATCGCGTGTCCCACTTTCGCTGCGACGCGGGGCCCTATGTGAACGAAAGTGGGACGCGCCGCGACTGACCGGCGCGCCAGCCCGCACGAACGAGAGCGTCGCGCACTTTCGAGACGGCCGCACGGCCGCCGCCGCGCATGTGATGGTTGAGGATGCGGACGTGGTCCCAGCCGAATGCTCGGATGAGATCCCAGCGGTCGGCGTCCTTCGCGAACTGCCCGGCGTCCTCGGCGTGGACCCGCCCGTCGTATTCCGGCGCGACGTGCCACCGCGGGTAGGCCAGGTCAAGTTCCGCCACCGGGCGGCCGGAGTCGTTACGCAGCGTCCAGTTGACGTCAGGCTCGGGCAAGCCGGCACGCACGAGAAGCAGACGAAGCCGCGTCTCACGCGCCGAGCGCACGCCCACCCTCACGTGAGCAAGTGCCCTTCGCAGGATGCCGCCGCGTACGTCTCCCATCTCCTCGACCTCAGTCGCCAGCTCTGCAAAGGAAGCGATCGGTGATCTGCCCCGATCGGACACGAGGAACTCCGCCGCGGCGATCAGATCGTCCAGTGCCCACAGCGTGCCTGCCTGCCGCCATGCCCGGACTGGGTGCTCGATCGCGAGGCCGCTCGGATGCCAGAGCGTCGCGGGTTCACGCGACTGCAGCCGATGGCCGATGACTCCCGCTGTTCGCGGTTCACGTGCGGGGCGGTGAGCCGACACGTGGACAGCGGGCCGGTAGGGCCACTCCGGCGTCGGCGCGCCGACCAGGCCGAGCGCGGTCTCGTGGCTGAAGAACTGCCACGCCGCGAGGCGTGGGGCGAAATCGAGGCAGACCCCGAGCAGCGTGTTGTCCGAGGAAGGCCCGATCGCGCGCACGCCATGGAAGGGTCGGCGGATGTCGGCGCGGACCAGCCGCGATGGCGACACACCCAGTGCGACGGCTGCGGACACGGTGAATCTCGCCGGCAGTTCCGACGGCAGAGGCGCGAGACGCGGCATCCGTCCACTCTCAATCCGCGGCCGTCCACGGATGTCTCGTCATCCGGAAATCTGTGAGCACCTAGGCCGGAAGCCGCTCTGTGGAGGAGCGGACGCTCCCGGGCCGGCCCGCGAGAGCATGTCCCGATTTCGGTCGGTCCGCACCGCGCATGTGGACGAAATTGGGACACGAAGGCGAAAGATCGGGACATCGAAGAGGTCGCGAGCACCGGCGCAGGCAGGACGCGAGCACCGGCGCGCGAGGACGCGGTGGAGCGAGGATGCGGTGGAGCGAGCGGATGCCGCAGCCCAGGCGGCCGCTGCCCACGGCGCCAGGCGCGACGTTCGTATCAGCCGAAGAGCGCGGCAGCCTCTTCGTAGCGGTACAGCGGAACGCTGTTGAGCTCGCCCAGTGCGTCGGCGAAGGGCACCCGCACGATGTCGGTGCCCCGCATGGCCACCATCTGGCCCCATGCGCCGTCCACCACGGCGTCGGCGGCGTGAAGTCCCAGACGCGTCGCGAGCACACGGTCGAATCCCGACGGCGAGCCGCCCCGCTGGATGTGGCCGAGCACGGTCGCGCGCGTCTCGATGCCGGTCAGGCGCTCGATCTCGGGGGCGAGCACCTCGCTGATCCCGCCGAGCCGCGGGCGGTTGAACGCGTCGAGGCCCTTGTCGCTGTAAGCCTCGTCCTGTCCCTTCAGCTTGAAGCCCTCCGAGACCACGACCAGCGGTGCCCGACCCCGGTCGTGCGCCTTCGAGACCAGCGCGCAGATCTCGTCGATCGACATCGGCACCTCGGGGATGCAGATCGCGTGCGCTCCGGCGGCCATGCCGGCGTGCAGCGCGATCCAGCCCACGTGGCGGCCCATCACCTCGGCGACCATGCACCGCTGATGGGAATCCCCGGTCGTGCGCAGGCGATCCATCGCGTCGGTCGCGATGTTGACGGCGGTGTCGAAGCCGAAGGAGTAGTCCGTCGCGCGCAGGTCGTTGTCGATCGTCTTCGGCACCCCGAGGACGTTGATCCCGTCGTTGGACAGACGGTTGGCCGCCGCCAGGGTGCCCTCGCCGCCGATGGCGATGATGCCGTCGAGCCGGTGCCCGTACATCGTCTTGGCGATGTTCTCGGCCCCGCCGCGCGGGCCCTCGTACGGGTTCGTGCGGCTGGTGCCGAGGATCGTCCCGCCGACCTTCGACAGGCCCTTCACCTCGTGACGGGTGAGCGGGAAGAAGTCGCCGTCGACGACCCCGCGCCAGCCGTCGCGGATGCCGACGAACTCCAGGTCGTAGGTCGTGGTGCCCTTGAGAACGACGCCGCGGATGACCGCGTTGAGTCCGGGGCAGTCGCCGCCGCTCGTCAGGATGCCGATCTTCATAGCTCAAGTTCCTCGCTGTCGGGTGAAGAGGGTCGGCCACGCTGCCTCCCCCGACATTAGTGCGGGATGCCGTCACCTGCCACACCGCCCGTCCGCTGCGCGCCCGGCCGCAGCCCGCCGGCGGCCGGCTCAGGTCGGTGGCCCTCCGCGACTCCACCCGTCGGCCTCGCGGGACCACTGCTGGGCGTCGACGGGCCGCGGAGACACGCCCCGGAACCAGTACGTCACATCGGGGCCCCACCCGGCGAGCACCGATGCTCGGCCATCGCCCAGGTCGATCAGCCGGGTGGCCGCCGCGAGGTAGCCGCGCACCGTCAGGTGCACGCCGTCCGCCTCGAGGGCGACCGTCGTCCAGTCGGGAATGACCCAGGTGCCGTCCCTGTCCGTGACGCGGTACCAGTCGTGTCGTCGCGATGCCGTGACCTCCAACGGATGCCGCCGACACAGCTGCGCCCAGTCCTCGGCTCCGTCGATCTCGATGACGCGCGCCGGGGAGGTGTCGACGGGTGTTGCGACCGCCGCCTCCCAGCCCAGGGAGTCCTCGACGAACCACAGGCCGGCGGGACCGTCCGCCCCGAGCGCACGGGTCGTGTGCACGAGGCCGTTCGGTGGCATCGACCACCACGCGCCGCTCCAGGCGGCCCTGGGGTCTTCGGGACGCTCGGCCGCCGCACGGCTGTCGTCGGCGAGCGTGCGCTCGCGCCAGAGTCGCAGGTCGGCATGCACATCGTCCGGCATCCGGCCGTCGCCGTCCCAGGGAACAGACCACTGGTCGTCTGTCGCGACGGGCTCGGCCCACCACTGTGCGTCAGGCGCGGCGGCGATGACCGCCGCGACGCGTCGCAAGGCCGCGGTCATCTGGCCGGCCGCGCACAGCCGGTCGGCACCGTCGGGCGGTTGCCAGTACATCGCCGTGTCCACCGACATCGCCAGCGCGTCGCGCAATTCCGCCGCCGTGGGAACGGCCACCGGAATAGTGTCGAGCGCCGCCGACGCGTCGGCTGCCGTGCGCCCAGCGGGCTGGGAGAGATCCTGATCGCCGTCGGGACCTGACCGGATGAACACCACCGTGCCGCCGGCCTCCCCGTCGTACTCGCGGGCGGCCCAGAAGACGGTGGTCGCCGCATCCGTCCCGGCCTGCGTGCCGGAACGGTGGGCACAGGCAAGGGCGTATTCGAGGCAGAGCCTTCGGCCGCGCGGGCCCTGCACGAGCAGGTCGGGGTCGAGGGTCACCTCGCCACCCTAGCGAGCCTCGGGCCCCCTGCCCGAGACGGCGAACGGGGCGGTCCGGATCCGGACCGCCCCGTTCGCATCGTCTTACGCGTCGCCCAGCGCCTGACGCAGCAGGTGCATGAGCGCCGACAGCTGCACGGAGTCGCTGGACTGCGGGTCGACGGCCTCGCCGTCGAGCGCGCGGGCCGCGAGCCCCTGCTTGGAGTCGATGAGCTCGGCGATCTTCGTGTCGATCGTGTGCGCGGCGATGATGCGCCATGCCGTCACGGGCTCGTCCTGGCCGATGCGGTGGACGCGGTCGATGGCCTGCGTCTGCTCAGCGGCGGTCCACGACAGCTCGGCGAGCACCACGTTCGACGACGCCTGCATGTTCACGCCGACGCCGGCGGCGGTCAGCGAACAGACCGCGATGCCGACGTCGGGGTCGTTGTTGAAGGCATCGATCGCCTGCTGTCTCGCCGAAGTCGCCTGGTCGCCGCGCAGCGAGACGGTCTTGAGCCCGGCGGCGGCGAAATGCGCCTCGGCGGTGTCCATGACGTCGATGTGCTTGGCGAAGAAGACGACCTTGCCGACCGATCGCTGCAGCTGCACCGCATAGTCGGCGGCGAGCACCGCCTTGGCCTGGCCGATCTTCCGGACCATCGTGAAGACGTTCTCGGAGCCCGTGCCGGCGGCCTTGGACTCCTCGAGCTCGTTGTGGGCGACCAGCCGCACGATGTCGGAGTCGACCTCGCCGGGCGCGAGCCCGCGGTCGCCGCGCGCCTCGATGATGCGCCGGTACTTGGCCGCCAGCCGCTCGCCGAGCTCGCGCTCGGCCTGGCGGATCGAACGGCCGAACTCGTCGTCCAGCTCCACCGGCAGATCGGCGATGAGCTTGTCGGGCAGGTCGGCCGCGACATCCTTCTTCTTGCGTCGCACGATGCCCATCGAGATGACCGCGTCGCGCGCCTCGGGGTAGAAGGCCTTGTCGGCGGGTGTGAGGCCGGTGTCATCCAGCTTCTCCATGAGCACCGGCCCGGGCTTCTCGCCGTTGGTCCAGCCGAGGAACCGCCAGATCGCGTCGAAGTCCTCGACATCGTTGATGAGCGGCGTGCCGGTGAGGGCGAGCAGCAGTGGGTTGCGCACCTGCTCGCGGATGCGGGTGGCCAGTGCCAGAACGTTCTGCGAGCGCTGCGACGAGAGGTTCTTGATGAAATGAGCCTCGTCGACCACCAGCCCCTTGAGACCGATCGAGCTGAGCCACGAGAGGTGACGATCGAGGATCTCGTAGTTGACGATGAAGACGTCGGCGAAGGCGTCGATGTCTTCACCGTCGCCCTGGATGACCGTGGCGCGCCGCTGCGGCGTCCACCGTTCGACCTCGCGAGCCCAGTTCATCTTGACGACGTTGGGAACCACCGCCAGGAGCGGATACGCGTTCGCGACGGATGCCGCCAAGACGGACTCCGCCGTCTTGCCGAGGCCCGGCTCGTCGGCGAGCAGGAAGGTGCGATGACCCGCGCGCACCGCCTCGAGGAACCGGGACTGGTGCGGCATGATCTCGAGCCCCTTGGGTGAGAGCCGGTCGAACTCGGGCACCGGCGGAAGCTCCATGGTGGCGCTGCCGCCGCCCGCGCCGGTCTCGAACGCCTTGTACAGCGGGCCCATGAGCTCCCAGCTGTCTAGCCGGCGGCGCGGCGTCTCTCTGGGCGCGCGGACCGAGAGGTCGGGGGCGAGGAACGGGTTGGCCTCGCGCCGCGCCTCGACCTGGGGCGGCACCACCTGGCGCTCGGCGAGCGCGGCGGGAACGACCGGGGCGGCCACGGGCGCGACATCGGTGATGATGAGCTCGTCCGGCGGCAGCTCGGCGCCTGACTCCAGCAGCCAGTCGCGGCGCATCCGGCGGGCCACCGGCGAGGTCGCCTGGTCCACCTCGAGCAGCTGGATCAGCGACGTGTCGCGGGCAGCGGTCTTGGCGAGGATGGTGGCGACGCCGTCGAGCCGCTTCAGCAGCTCGGCGCGGGCGGCATCCGTGAGTTCGCCGTCGTTCTTCACGCGGGCGCGCTCCTCGCGCACGAGGAACGCGATCACCTGGAACTTGACGCGGTTGGTCGGGCCCAGCTTGCCTCGCTGGGCCTTGGCCTCGACCTCGCGCACCTTCCGGGCGAGGATCGGGATGATGGGGGCCTCGTCGTCGCGGCGCGCGGACGAGGACTTGCGGCGACGCTGCGCCGCCTGGGCGGGTGCCGTGGTCGGCATGCTCCTCCTGAGCGTGAGTGCCGGATCGGGACCGGCGAGGATCGGATGACACCGATGGTTGTGCGTGCTCCCGGGGACGGCGCGGGCGCCGTCACGAACGTGAGACCGAGGGTGGCGCCGGCGGTCGCGGGCACTCGCTTCTGCGAGCTGCGACGTCGTCAGCGGATTCCCCGCCCCTCATTCTACGGGACGCCACCGCCTTCACGGAAAGGGATGACGATGACGCGTGTCCTGAGGCACGACGGCATCAACCCCGGCCGGACGCGACTGCCGTCAGCCCCACACGGTGGAGACGACGTCTTCGGTGTAGCCCTCGGGCGCGAAGTTGATCCACGCCGTCGTGACCAGCCCACCGTCCCCGATGTAATGCGTCTCGCCGCGCGTGTATTCCTCGTCGTCGAGCGTCACGCCCTTCTGCTCGATGCGGCAGACCGTGCCGTCGCCCATCGCCTCGCAGCCAAAGCCCGCAGCCGGCAGCGCGGCGAGGACCGCCGCGGCCTGGTCGGCGTCGATGGCGGTGACGTTCGTCGCGAGCCCGTACTCGCTGGGCTTGCCCCACGAGCAGCGCAGCGTCGGGGCGCCGCTGTGGATGATCTCGAGGAGGTCGGCGTTCTCGGTCGACAGCATCGTGACGCCGGGGTCGTTCAGCGGCGGA
This sequence comes from Microbacterium timonense, assembly GCF_900292075.1. Classification (GTDB taxonomy): domain Bacteria; phylum Actinomycetota; class Actinomycetes; order Actinomycetales; family Microbacteriaceae; genus Microbacterium; species Microbacterium timonense. The sequence continues at coordinate 305,085 of NZ_OLMV01000004.1, read as the reverse complement.
TTGCCCGACTGGAGTTGAGCCAGCATCGCGGCCGAATAGATGTCTTCACAGGCGGCAGGGACGTCGAAGTCCGCCTGTGGCTTCTCAGTCTCGACCGGCGAGACCGAGGGCCCAGGGGTGGGGCCCTTGTCGGTCACGGACGGAGTGGTCGAGGGCGTGGCGGCGGGCTCGGGACGACAGCCGGTCGCGAGCAGCGCCACCGCCGCCAATGCCACGCACCCGATCACGACCTGCCTCATCGGGTTCCGCCCACGCATTCGCACGACACACCTCTCGCTCGGCATCGCCGCCGTCGAGGCGATGCGCTTCCGACCCTAACCACCATGGGGTGCGGATGCCGGGGGCCACGCCGCGCCGGCGCCACCTCTCACCGGTCGCCGTCGGCGCTCTGCCATTCCGACAGCGTGTGCGGGTCGTCGGTGACGATGCCGTCGACGCCGAGAGCCGTGACGGCGTCCCACTGAGCGTCGTCATTGAGGGTATAGACGACCAGGCGCGCACCTGCGGCGTGCAGCTCGTCGACGATCCCGGGGCGCGCGAGCACCGCCTTGCGACTCACCACGACGCCGCGTGCGCCCGCCTCACGCACGGCGCTCACGACGTCGGCCGGAAGCTGCTTGAGGATGAGCAGCCGGGAGACGACACGGGACTGCGCCGCCGCGAGCGCGAGCGTGCGCCCGTCGAAGCTCGCGAGCACGATGCGCCTGTCGAGCCCGCGGTCATGCACCGCGGTCACCGCCGCGCTCACGGCTGCGGCATCCCACATGCCCTTCAGCTCGACGATCGCCCGGCCGCGCGATCCCGCCAGCGTGTCGAGGAACTCCTCGAAGGTCGGGACCGCGGTGCCGGCGTAGGCGGGGTCGAACCAGGCGCCCGCGTCGAGCGCGCGCACCTGGGCAAGCGTCAGAGAGGCCAGACGCCCGTGCCCGTCCGTGGTGCGGTCGACCGTCTTGTCGTGCATGAGCACCGCATGACCGTCGGCAGTAAGGGCCACGTCGACCTCGACGTAATCGAACCCGGCGGCCAGCGCGGCCGTCACCGCGGGAAGGGTGTTCTCGGGCGCGGTAGCGGCCCCTCCCCGATGGCTGGCGACGAAGGCGGGCTCGCCGGGGGCGCGGGTATCACCCATGAGTTCTCGGGAGCTGACGCGAGCGGGAGACGCGCCGAGCACGGCGATCAGTAGGCTGGCCGCGGCGAGGACGCACATGACGGCAAGGGCGTGGATCCGGTCGCGGGCGCGATCGGATGCCGCGGAACGGGGCATCGGGCATGTCCTCCGGGTCGTGCAGCCGCGTCCTCGTCGACGCGGTGCGCACCACTCTACATGCGACCGTTATGGTTTCGTTACTTATTCTGCCGGACCGTGAGAACCGCGTCCCAGAGCGCTTCGGCCACGTCGCGCTTGGTTCCGCGCCGCTCGATGACGACCGTCCCCACAGCATCGACGACCGTGACCGCGTTGTCGGATGCCTCGAACCCCTTCGCCCACCCGACCTCGTTGAGTGCCAGCAGGTCGGCACCTTTGCGCGCGGCTTTACGCCGCCCGCGGTCGAGCAGTGTCTCACCGTCTCCCGGCGTCTCGGCCGCGAAGCCGACGACCGTCTGCCCCCCGCGTTTCCCCTTCACCAGACTTGCGAGGATGTCTTCGTTCTCGACGAGGTCGAGCGTGATCGCGCCGTCGGATGCGCCCTCCTTGGAGCGCTTGAGCTCAGACACCTCGGCCACGCGGTAATCGGCCACGGCCGCCGCCATCACGATCACGTCCGCGTCGGTGTGCGCTCGGACGGCGGCGCCCAGTTCAGCGGCCGTGCCGGCACGCACCACCCGCACACCGGGGTGTGCCGACGCCTCGGCCAGCACGCCGTCGTCGACATGCGCGGCGACCAGCACGACCTCCGCTCCCCGGTGCGCGGCGGCGAGGGCGACGGCCACGCCCTGCCGCCCGCTGGAGCGATTCCCGATGTAGCGGACCGGGTCGATCGGCTCTCTCGTTCCACCGGCGCTGACGACGACGCGCAGGCCGCTGAGGTCGCCGCGCGGACCGCCGGCGGCGGCGAGCGCGACGTCGAGGATCGTCTCGGGCTCGGACATCCGACCTGGCCCGCTGTCGCCGCCGGTGAGCTCCCCCTCCTCGGGACCGACCACGATGACACCGCGTTCGCGCAGCGTCGCCATATTGTGCGCGGTCGCCGGATGCCGCCACATCTCGGTGTGCATCGCGGGGGCCACGACGACCGGTGCCGTGGTGGCGAGTAGGGTCGTTCCGAGGAGGTCGTCCGCCAGTCCTGCGGTCATCTTCGCCAGGGTGTTCGCCGTCGCGGGTGCGACGATCATGAGGTCGGCGGCCTGGCCGAGCGCGACGTGTCGCACTCGTGCGACGTCGTCGTGTACGGAGGTGGTGACCGGATGGCGGCTGATCGCCTCCCAGGTCGGCGTCCCCACGAACCGCAGCGCGTCGTCCGTCGGGACGACGTGCACTTCGTGCCCCGTCTTGACGAGCAGGCGCACGAGCTGCACCGTCTTGTAGGCGGCGATGCCACCGGTGACCCCGACCACGACGAACACCCTCCGATCTTGGCACGACAGCCCGACACCCCGGCCACTCGTCCGACCCGCCCTTCGAGGAGACCCGCATGTGCACCGTCGTGATCCGCGTCCCCGACTCGGCCGACCAGCCCACGCGCGTGCTCGCGATCCGCGACGAAGACCCGCAGCGGCCATGGAACCCCCTCGGGCGCTGGTGGCCTGAACCGCACGAGGGCGTCGTCGGTGTGCGCGACGTGCGCGCGGGCGGCGCGTGGCTCGCCGCCGAGCCGTCGACCGGCAGGCTCGCGGTGCTGCTGAACCGGGCCGACGAGTCGGCGCGTCCCGAGTCCGAGCTCGTCTCCCGCGGGGGCATCGTTCTCGACTCCGTCGCCGGCCGCTCCCCCACCGGCGACCCGCGTACGCACGGCTTCAACCTCGTGGAGGTCGACGGTGCGCACGCGCGCGTCCTGACGTGGGACGGCGCCGCCCTGCGCGCTGTCGAACTCGAGCCCGGCACCCACATGATCGCGCACGACGACGTCGACGACAGCGGCACCCCGCGCATCGCACGGTGGCTGCCCGAGTTCCAGGTGGCCGGGCCGGCGACCGATGGACCATGGTGGACCCCGTGGCTCGGGGTGCTCGAGCGCTCCGCTGCGCTGCCGCCCACGGACGACAGCGCCATCATCCGCGACAACCGCCCGTACGGGTACCCGACGCTGTCACTGCTGGCGTGCGTCGCCTCGGTCACTGCCCACGACGTCGATGTGCACTACGGCGAGTTGACGCGTCCCGGCGAATGGGGCGGGCTCGAGCTCGCCTGAAGAGCGCACGGCGTGCGCCGGGTGCAAGGCGTCTCGTCCCGCCCCGGAGCCCCTGAACTCCGGCCCCGGTCGTTGAGCGAGCGAAGCGAGACGAAACGCCCGGAGCGCCCGGTGCAGCGCGTTTCGTCTCGGTCGTTGAGCGAGCGAAGCGAGACGAAACGCCCGGAGCGCCCGGTGCAGGACGTTTCGTCTCGGTCGCTGGCGCTCCCTCGCTCAACGACCGGAAGCCCGATGCCTCGAACCCGGTCGTTGAGCGAGCGAAGCGAGACGAAACGCCCCAAGCGTCGGGTGCAGCGCGTTCGTCCCGACCGGAGCCCCTGAACTCCGGCCCCGGTGCAGCGCGTTTCGTCTCGGTCGCTGGCGCTCCCTCGCTCAACGACCGGAATCCTGACCCGATCGAGCGCGAGGCGTTTCGTCTCGGTCGCTGACGCTCCCTCGCTCAACGACCGGAACCCGGACCCGGTCGTTGAGCGAGCGAAGCGAGACGAAACGCCCCGAGCGCCGGATGCGGGTCAGACCAGGCTCTTGGTGTGCCAGACGGTCTTGGTCTCGGTGAACGCGGTGATGCGGGCGAGGCTCGGGGCCGCGGCATCCGGTCCGTTCTCGGGCGGCAAGACGCGGGTGAGCGTGTCGGCAGCGGCGATCTGCAGGTCGACCCAATCGAGGTCGCCCGCCCCGACGAGGTCCAGCGCGTGCACGTCCGGATGCGACGCGAGCCACGGCGCGATCTCGGCGGGCGAGCCCGTCAGCACGTTGACCACTCCTCCGGGCAGGTCGCTGGTGGCCAGCACCTCGGCGAGCGAGATCGCAGAAAGCGGGAAGCGCTGCGACGCGACCACGACGACCGAATTGCCGGTCACCAGTGCCGGGGCGATCGCCGAGACCAGGCCCACGAGCGCCGTGTCCTGCGGGGCGATGACACCGACCACGCCGGTCGGCTCGGGCACCGAGATGTTGAAGTACGGGCCCGCGACGGGGTTGCCGTTGCCTGCCACCTGGCCGAACTTGTCGCACCAGCCGGCGTACCAGACCCAGCGGTCGATGGCTTCGTCGACCTCGGCTCCTGCGGCCGCCGCCGACACGCCGGTCTGCTGCGTGATCTCGTCGACGAACTGCGCCCGGCGGCCCTCGAGGATCTCGGCCACCCGATAGAGCACCTGTCCGCGGTTGTACGCGGTGGCCCCGGACCAGCCCTTCACCGCGCCGCGCGCTGCGACGACGGCATCCCGCGCGTCCTTGCGCGACGCGAGCGCGGCGTTGGCGAGGAATGCGCCCTTCGGGGTGGTCACCTCGTAGGTGCGACCCGACTCGCTGCGCGGGAACGCGCCGCCGATGTAGAGCTTGTAGGTCTTGGGCACGGCCAGACGAGCGCTCACGCCGACACCTCCTTCTTCGAGCGGCCGGCGTCGCGTTTCGTCTCGCTCGTTCCTCGCTCGATGAACGACCGGGAAGCGGCGGAGCCATCCTTGAGGTACGCCGCCAGCCCGTGCCGGCCGCCCTCGCGACCGTAGCCGGACTCCTTGTACCCTCCGAACGGCGACGACGGGTCGAATCGGTTGAACGTGTTCGCCCACACGACACCGGCGCGCAGCTTGTCGGCTACCGCGAGGATCCGAGAGCCCTTGTCGGACCAGATGCCCGCCGACAGGCCGTACGGCGTGTTGTTGGCCTTCTCGATGGCCTCGGCCGGCGTGCGGAAGGTCAGCACCGACAGGACAGGCCCGAAGATCTCGTCGCGCGCGATCCGGTGACTGGCCTGCACGTTCGTGAAGATCGTCGGGGCGAACCAGAAGCCGTTGTCGGGGATGACGCAGTCGGCGCTCCAGCGGTCCGCGCCTTCCTCCTCGCCGATGCGGCTGAGCTCGCGGATGCGGTCCAGCTGTTCGCGCGAGTTGATGGCACCGATGTCGGTGTTCTTGTCGAGCGGGTCCCCGAGCCGCAAGGTCGAGAGGCGGTCCTTGAGCCGGTCGACGACCTCGTCATGGATGGACTCCTGCACGAGCAGCCGGCTTCCGGCGCAGCAGACGTGGCCCTGGTTGAAGAAGATGCCGTTGACGATGCCCTCGATGGCCTGGTCGATCGGAGCGTCCTCGAACACGATGTTCGCGGCCTTGCCGCCGAGTTCGAGAGTGAGCTTCTTGTCGGTCCCGGCCACCGCCTTCGCGATCTCACGTCCCACAGCCGTCGAGCCGGTGAACGCGACCTTGTTCACGTCGGGATGCCGCACCACGGCCGCCCCGGTCACGCCGGCCCCGGTGACGATGTTGACGACGCCCGGCGGAAGGTCGGCCTGCTGCAGGATCTCCGCGAAGATGAGCGCGGAGAGCGGCGTGGTCTCGGCAGGCTTGAGCACCACCGTGTTCCCCGCCGCGAGGGCCGGAGCGATCTTCCACGCGAGCATGAGGAGCGGGAAGTTCCACGGGATCACCTGACCGGCCACGCCGAGCGAGCGGGGGGCGGCACCGAGTCCGGCGTACTCGAGCTTGTCGGCCCAGCCGGCGTAATAGAAGAACCAGGCGGCCACCAGGGGCACGTCGACGTCGCGGCTCTCCTTGATCGGCTTGCCGTTGTCGAGACTCTCGGCCACGGCGAGCTCTCGCGCCCGCTCCTGAACCAGACGCGCGATGCGGAAGAGGTACTTGCCGCGGTCGCGGCCGCTCATCTTCGACCACACCCTGTCGTAGGCACGGCGGGCCGCGGCGACTGCGGCGTCGACGTCTGCCTCGGTCGCGGACGCGATGGTCGCGATGTGCTTCTCGTCGGCGGGAGAGATCGTCGCGAACGACTCGCCCGAGCCGTCGCGGAACTCGCCGTCGATGAACAGCCCGTACTCGGACTTGAGGTTGAGGATCGCGCGCGACTCGGGGGCCGGCGCGTATTCGAGGAAGCTCATGTTCTGTTTCCCAGCTCAGTCGATCGTCACGTAGTCGGCGCCGGAATAGTGTCCGGACTTCAGTTTCTGGCGCTGCAGCAGCACGTCGTTGAGAAGGCTGGACGCCCCGTACCGGAACAGGTGGGGCTGCAGCCACTCCTCGCCGACGGTCTCGGCGACCGTCACGAGGTACTTGATCGCGTCCTTCGAGGTGCGGATGCCGCCGGCGGGTTTCACGCCGACCTTCTCTCCGGTCGCCCGGTGCCAGTCGCGCACGACTTCGAGCATGAGGAGCGTGACCGGCAGCGTCGCAGCCGGCTGCACCTTGCCCGTCGAGGTCTTGATGAAGTCCCCGCCGGCGAGGATCGCCAGCCACGAGGCGCGCTTGACGTTGTCGTAGGTGTTGAGCTCGCCGGTCTCGAGGATCACCTTGAGCGACGCGTACGTGCCGTCAGCGCGCCGGCACGCCTGCTTGACCCGGGCGATCTGGTCGAACACCTGCCCGTAACGACCCGCGAGGAACGCGCCGCGATCGATCACCATGTCGATCTCGTCGGCGCCGTGCGCGACCGCTTCGGCGGTGTCGGCGAGCTTGACGTCGAGCGACGCGCGCCCGCTGGGGAACGCGGTGGCGACGGCCGCGACGCTCACCCCGCCTTCGTCGGGGTCGCCGTGCGCCGACCCCAGCGCCTCCACCGCATACGGCACCATGTCGCCGTACACGCACACCGCGGCGACCCGCGGCGTGGTGGGATCGCCCGCATCCGGGTTCAGCGCCTTCGCCACGAGCGAGCGCACCTTTCCGGGCGTGTCGGCGCCCTCGAGCGTGGTGAGGTCGATGAGCCCGATGATCTTGTCGAGGGCCCACGCCTTCGACGTCGTCTTGATCGAACGGGTGCCCAGCGCCGCAGCGCGCTGCTCCAGTCCGACGGCGTCCACGCCGGGGAGCCCGTGGAGGTAGCGCCGCAACGTCGTGTCGTCGGGCTGCCCGCCCAGCAGCTCGACCGCCCGCTCGGGCAGCGTCACGATGGAAGTGCCTGACATGTCCTGACCTGGCTTTCGTTGGATGTGTGAGGATGCCTCGACGATGGCCGTTCAGTCGTCGAGCAGGTGTCGCGCCGTCGACTCGTCTGTCACGAGCACGGAGCACAGCCCGGATGCCACCACCGCGGCGGCGATCGGGCGCTTCGGTTCTCCCGCGATGGCGGCGATGGCGACGTCGGCACGACGGAGCTCGTCAAGCGACAGTCCGACGGTCCGCGCGTCGAGGACCTCGTCGACGACGCGCCCCCGGCTGTCGATGTAGCGCCCGACGACGTCGCCCACCGCGCCCGCGCGGACCAGCCGGTCGATGTCGGCGGGCGTGAGGTAGCCGCTGTCGACGTGGACCGAACCATGATCGGCGGCGCCGGCGCTGAACAGGTACGCGTCCGCCGAGCGGGCGAGGTCGAGCACACGGGCCACAACCCGGTCGGCCTCGATGGCCTCCTTGGTGGCGCGGTGCTCGAGGATCGCCGGGCTGGACAGCAGCGCCGCGCTCCCCCCGCCCTTCTGCGCGATGCTGACCGCCGTCGCCGCGGCCGTCCCCGGCCGCGGGCTCATGCTGACGCCGCCGTTGATCTGGACGACGTCCGTTCCCGACGACCAGCCCTCGCGCAGGTGGTGTGCGACCTCGGCCAGGGTGCGCCCCCAGCTGACGCCGAGCACGCGGGGGCTCGGACGCAGAGTCGTGAGGTAGTCGGCGGCGGCCTGCGCCACACGACGCAGCAGCTCGTCGTCGCTGCGCACCCCGGCGCGCGAGACGACGACGGCGTCGGTCAGACCGCGCTCTTCGCGCAGACGACGCTCGAGCTGAGGTCGTCGCGCCCGTGAGTGCACGATCTCGATGCGGACGAAGCCCTCTTCCTTCGCCTGGGTGAGAAGGCGCCCGACCTTCCAGCGCGTGATCTGAAGGCTGCGGCCGATCTCCTCCTGCGTGAGGTTCTCTTCGTAGTACAGCTCGGCGGCCCGAATCGAAAGAAGCTCGTCGACGGCGTCCACGATCCTCCCTCCGTCGTCACGTCCAGCCTGACACGCCCGCGAAGGACCGGCAACATCTGCACAGAGTTTGCTCATATGAGCATCGCGCCCAGACGCGTCAAGCCCGCGTGGGGCCGGATCGCGGTGAAGACCCCGTCGTGTCCGTCAGGCGAGGGACGCCCGGACCCGCTGGATGTCGTCGGTCATCTGGACGATGAGCGCGTCGACGTCGTCGAACGCGACCATGCCCCGGATACGCGAGACGAACTCGATCTCGACGACGTGGCCGTACAGATCGAGGTCGGTCTCGTCCAGGACGTAGGCCTCGACCTGCCGCACGTCGACGTCGTCGAACGTGGGGTTGGTGCCCACGCTGATCGCAGCGGGGTAACGCACGCTGCTGCGCGGCTCGGAGGCCGCCTCCTGCCCGCCCTCGTCGATGAGCCATCCGGCGTAGACGCCTTCCGCGGGAACGAAGCCCTCCAGGCTCGCGGAGAGGTTCGCTGTCGGGAATCCCAGCTGGCGTCCGCGCTTGAGCCCGTGGACGACCTCGCCGCGTACTGCGTGCGGACGACCCAGCAGTCGCGCGGCACCGGCGACGTCTCCGGCGTCCAGCAGCTCGCGCACCCACGTGGACGAGACCCGCCGCCCCTCGTCGATCGCTCGCACGTCGTCGATGACGTCGACGTCGAATCCGAACTCGGCGCCCAGCTCGCGCAGCAGCTCGGGGCTGCCCGCACCGCCCTTGCCGAACCGGAAGTCCGCGCCGACGAGGACGATGCGCACACCCAGCGCACCCACCAGCACGTGCTCGACGAACGCCCGCGCCTCGAGGTCGGCCAGGGCCCGATCGAACGTGAGCATGAGCGTGGCGTCCACGCCGGCGTCTGCGAGCAGGCGCAGCTTCTGGTCCACTCCCACGAGGCTGTCGGGGCAGATCTCGGGCCGCAGCAGTGCGAGCGGATTGCGGTCGAACGTGACGGCGACCACGCGTGCGCCCGCCGCCGCGGCATCCACCCGCGCTCGGTCGATGACCGCGCGGTGACCCGAGTGGACGCCGTCGAACTTGCCGATCGCGACCACGGACGGGCCGAAGCCGGCCGGCACGTCGCGCGGATCGCGGAAGACGATCACGACGCCACCGCCGCAGGCCGTTCGGCGTGCACCCGCGCCCCGGGACGGTGCGTCGCCAGCCACCACAGGCCGAGGAAGGGCAGTACCAGCGGAACGAAGACGTAGCCCATGCCGTACCAGGACCACACCGTCGGGTGGGCGAACAGGTCGGGCATCACGAGGCTGAGGGTGCCGATGAGCAGCACCCCGACGAGTTCGAAGCCGATGGCCACCCAGGCCACGACATACCAGCCGCGGCGACCCGCGAACACCAGCGCGAGCGTGGCGACGATGTACACCACGGCGGACAGCGCCGACAGCGTATAGGCCAAGGGTGCCTCGTCGAAGCGCTCGACGATCTGCACGAAGGAGCGACCGGTGGCGCCGAGCGCCATGATCGCGTAGACGATCACAAGCACACGGCCGATGCCGGTCATGCGGGGACGGGCGGGCGACGACATAACTCCACGAGTCTATTTCGTGCCAGCGCCCCGGTATCGCCGCAGATCGGGATGCCTCTCCTTCCGGCATCCGCGAGCCGACGCAGGCTCACGCCACCTGGATCGTCCAGATCACCTGCATGCGCCAGATCATGACTGCGATCGACAGCGCGGCGACGCCCATGATCACGGTGCTCCATCGACTGCGCTCGAGCAGGGCCCAGGCGACAGCCGCGAACGGCAGCAGTACGGCCGAGACCAGATAGACCCAGAACTCCAGAAGGCTTCCAGAGGGCGGGTTGCCGACGAACGGCGCGACGATCGCGATGACGACCTGCGCCAGCAGCAGCAGCTCCACGAGCGCGAGCGATCCGACCGTCCAGTCGCTCGGACGACGACCCGCCAACCCCGCGATGAGGCAGAACAGGCCGGCCGCGACCGCGACGACGACCTGGGCGATCGTGAACCACAGGATCATCGGGGCTCCTCGGGCATGTTCATGACGCTCTTCACGTCGGCTCCGCGCCGCTCCACGACGCCCACCAGCACACCGGCCGGGTCGATCGCCGCGGTCGGATTCGTTCCGAGGCGGGATGCGGCGCCGAGGAGACGCTTGCCGTGACGAAGGTCCCGCGCTTCGTCGGCGGTGACGTCCAAGCGGCCGAGGACGGCTGCCGCCGAGGCCGCGGGGTCGAGCAGTCGGGCGCCGTCGAGCGCGCCGACCTCCACCCCGTCGGCGACGTCGAACGGGCCGATCCGGGTGCGGCGCAGCGCGGTCAGGTGGCCGCCGACTCCGAGCGCGGAACCGAGATCGCGGGCCAGCGAGCGGATGTAGGTGCCGCTGGAGCACTCGACGACCACATCGAGGTCGACGACGCCTGCTTCCGCGGAGATCGGACTCCGACGCTCCGTGAGGACCTCGAATCGCGACACGGTGACGTCGCGGGCTCGCAGCTCGACGTCCTCGCCGGCTCGCGCCAGGTCGTATGCGCGCCGTCCGCCCACCTTGATCGCCGAGAAGGTGCTCGGCACCTGCGAGATCCTGCCGGTCAGAGCCGCGACGGCGGTCTCGATCGCAGCGGAGTCGAGCAGCGAGGCATCCGTCGACGAGACCACGGCGCCCTCGGCGTCGTCTGTGGCGGTCGCCATGCCCAGGCGGATGGTGGCGGTGTACGTCTTGTCAAGACCGACGATGAACGTCAGCAGGCGCGTGGCCCCTTCGACGCCCAGCACGAGCAGCCCGGTGGCCATCGGGTCGAGGGTTCCGGCGTGGCCGATCTTGCGTGTGCCGAGAGCTCGACGGGCGCGCGCGACGACGTCGTGCGAGGTGATGCCGCCCGGCTTGTCGACGAGCAGGAGTCCCGGGGCCGCCATCAGTTGCGCCCGATGATGCGCGGGTGGGCGAGGTCCGAGTTGTCCACGACGACGGATGCCGCGTCCCGGGGGTGGGCTTCGCGCAGGTACAGCTCCTGCCCCTGCCGGTAGCGCGCGTTCGAGGGCGCCTCCGGGTCGGGGTCGGAGCCGTCGCGCAGCGCCAGTCGCCGCGCCGCGATCTCCACCGGCACGTCCAGCCATACCGACCAATCCCACAGCTCCCGCAGCTCCCGGCGGTGCAGGAAGATGCCGTCGACCACCAGCACCGCATCCCGCGGGGCAGTCACCCACTGGGAGTCGATGGGCGCGTCGCGCGCCACATCGAAGACGGCGAGCTGGAAGCCGGTCGTCCCCGCGGTCTGCGCGCCGTCGCGGAACGGGTCGATGAGCACACGCCGGAAGGTCGCGTAGTCGTAGGAGTCCCGGTAGAAGCCCTCGGGATCACGCCGGCCGCGAACGTACCGCTCGGCGCGCGGCCGATGGAAGCCGTCGATCCCCGCCCGGAACACCGCGTCGCCGGCCTCGGCGAACACGTCGGCCAAGCCGTCGGCGAACACGGTCTTGCCTGCGCCGTCCAGCCCGTCCACCGCCACGATGACACGCCCGGCACGGTACCGCCGGCGCACCTCGTCACGCAGCTCGCGCCACAGCGTCGTGGTCGGCGTGACGGGAAGGCGCATGCCTCCAGCCTACGGCGCGCCACCGCGCCGGAATGTCCCGCTCAGCCGCACAGCTCGTACGGCGGCAGGTCCGCGGTGGTCACGGTCACGGAGCGGATCACGGGCTCCTCGCGGTAGGTGAAGAACATTTGCCCGACTCGGAGGTGGACCATGCTCGAATCGACGCTGTCGGAGATCTCGCTCACTTCGGGATACGCTGCGCGGACCTCGTCCACCGTCGACCCGATGCCAATGCCCTCGGCCGTCCGCGGCCCGGGCGCTGACGTCGGATCGGCCCACTCCTCGGCCGCCACCAACGTGACCGGTCCGGCATCCGGTGCTTCTGCTGACCCGGCCGCATAGACGTTGTACTGCTCGCCGGGCGAGTTCCACCATGCCAGCCATCCGCACCTCTCCGGGTCGTTCGTCGTCCCGTGCGGCATGGTGGCTCGTGCTTCGGAGAACGGCATGCCGAGAGTGACCGGACCCATGCCTTCGTTCGTGATGGTCCAGGTCGAAGGGTCGTCCGGGTCTGCGGAACGCGTCGGGCTCGGCGTGGACGACTCCGTGGGCGTCGGCTCCGCTGATATGGAAGGAGCCGAGGTTGACGGGCTGGTGCTCGCCGTCGCGCCCGCACAACCACTGAGCACCAAGGCGGAAAGTGCCAACACGGTGACGGACGTCCACAGTCGCATATCGATTCCTCTCGGCTGTCTCCCCATACGCTATGGGGCGGAGGCATCACGTCCAGAGTTGGCGCGGCGATCGTGATGACGTCGTGATGCCGGGGCTCGCCCGCCGGCGGCTTAGGCTGGAGCGCGTGCCCGATCTGGCGACTCCGCTCGTTACGTGGTACCGCTCCAACGCCCGGGATCTGCCGTGGCGGCGGCCGGGATTCGGCGCGTGGGGCACGCTCGTGAGCGAGTTCATGCTGCAGCAGACGCCCGTGAACCGCGTCATCCCGCACCTGGACGCGTGGCTGGAGCGATGGCCCACACCCAACGACCTCGCAGCGGCGACGCCGGCGGATGCCGTCCGCCAGTGGGCGAACCTCGGCTATCCGCGTCGCGCGCTGTGGCTGCACCGGGCCGCGGTCGAGATCCGCGACCTGCACGACGGGGTCGTGCCGCGTGACGTCGACGCCCTCCTCGCGCTCACCGGCATCGGCGATTACACCGCACGTGCTGTGGCGGTCTTCGCATACGGCGACCGGCATTCGGTCGTCGACACGAACACCCGTCGCGTGCTGGCACGCGCGGTGGACGGCAGGTCGCAGCCCGGGCCACCGTCGCGGCGCGACCTCGAGGCCATGGCGGCGATCCTTCCGGACGAGCGCGCCACGGCGGCCGTGGTCAACGCCGCCGCGATGGAACTCGGAGCCACCGTCTGCGTCGCCCGCAACCCCCGCTGCGGAGTATGTCCGCTGAGCGATCGATGCGCCTGGCGCGCGGCGGGGTACCCCGACACCGGTGACGAGCGGCGCAGGCAGGCCCGGTACGAGGGCAGCGACCGGCAGGCGCGTGGTGCGGTGTTGAAGACACTGCGGGATGCCGGGACCCACGCGGTCGCGCTGGCGCACGTCGTGCCGGACTGGCCGGACGCGCGACAGCGCGATCGCGCCATCGACTCGCTGATCGCGGACGGTCTCGCCGAGGCCGTCGAAGGCATGCTGCGGCTGCCGTCCTGAGCGCCGACGGCGGACGCCGCGCTCGTGGCGTTCTGCAGAGGACGCGTCAGTCCTCTTCGTCGGACTCCCGCGGCTTGAGGTAGGGGTCCGCCTCACCGGCGTACGTGGCGGTGGAGGCGATCCCGGCGACGGCCGCATCGCGCTCGCGCGCCTCGCGCAGCAGGTCCTCGATGTGACCGGCGTTCTCCGGGATCGCGTCGAGGATGAACTCCAGCGTCGGGGTGAGCCGCACGCCGAGCTTGCGTCCCACCTCACTGCGCAGCATCCCGGTCGCCGCCTTCAGGGCCGCCGCAGACCCCTCGCGCTCCTCCTCGGAGCCGAGGACCGTGTAGAACACGGACGCGTGCTGCAGGTCTCCGGTCACCCGCACATCGGTGATGGTGACGAAGCCCAGGCGCGGGTCGCGAAGACCCTTCTCGAGGCGTTCCGCGATGAGCACGCGGATGCGGTCGGCCAGGCGCGCTTGACGTTCCGAGGGCATGGTTACTCCTTTCGAAGCGTGAGGGACGCCCGCATGGGGCGTCCCTCACGTCCGCGACTTATGCGCGGGGCTTCTCGACCATCTCGGTGGTCTCGATCTCGTCGCCCACCTGGATGTCGTTGTACTTGCCGAGGCCGATACCCGCCTCGAAGTCCGTGCGGACCTCGGTGACGTCGTCCTTGAAGCGGCGCAGCGACTCGATCGCCAGACCGTCGGCGATCACGACGCCGTCGCGGATGACGCGCGCCTTGGCGTTGCGCGTGATCGTGCCCGAGCGGACGATGACACCGGCGATGTTGCCGAACTTCGAGGAGCGGAACACCTCGCGGATCTCGGCCACGCCCGACTGGACCTCTTCGTACTCCGGCTTGAGCAGGCCCTTGAGCGACTGCTCGACGTCGTCGATCGCGTTGTAGATGACCGAGTAGAAGCGGACATCCACACCCTCGCGGGCGGCACGCTCGCGCGCCTTCGTGTCGGGACGGACGTTGAAGCCGATGACGATGGCGTTGTCGATCGTCGCCAGGTTGATGTCGGACTCGGTGATCGCACCCACACCGCGGTGGATGATCCGCAGCTGGACCGACTCGTCGACCTCGATCTTGAGCAGCGACTCCTCGAGCGCCTCGACGGCACCCGACACGTCGCCCTTGATGATGAGGTTGAGCGACTCGACCTTGCCCTCTTCCAGAGCGCGGGTGAAGTCCTCGAGCGAGATGCGCTTGCGGGCCTTGGCCAGCTGCGCGTTGCGCTCAGCGGCCTCTCGCTTCTCGGCGATCTGGCGAGCGGTGCGGTCCTCCTCCGTGACGATGAACGTGTCACCGGCGCGGGGCACCGAGTTCAGACCCTGCACCTGCACGGGCCGGGACGGCGCGGCCTCCTCGACCGGGTCGCCGTTCTCGTCGATCATGGCGCGCACGCGGCCGTAGGCCGTGCCGGCCACGATCGCATCGCCGACGCGCAGCGTTCCCGACTGGATGAGCACGGTGGCCACCGAGCCGCGGCCCTTGTCGAGCTTCGCCTCGATCGCGACGCCGCGGGCGTCCTTGTTCGGGTTGGCCGTGAGGTCCAGGCCCGCGTCGGCGGTGAGCAGCACCGCGTCGAGGAGCTCCTGGATGCCGGTGTTCTGGCGAGCCGAGACATCCACGAACATCACGTCGCCGCCGTACTCCTCGGCGACCAGACCGTACTCGGTGAGCTGCTGGCGCACCTTGGCCGGGTTGGCCTCGGGCTTGTCGACCTTGTTCACCGCGACCACGATCGGCACGTTCGCCGCCTGGGCGTGGTTCAGCGCCTCCACCGTCTGCGGCATGATGCCGTCGTCGGCGGCGACCACGAGGATCGCGATGTCGGTCACCTGCGCACCGCGGGCACGCATGGCGGTGAACGCCTCGTGACCCGGAGTGTCGATGAAGGTGATCGCACGCTCGATGCCGTCGTGCTCGGTCCAGACCTGGTAGGCACCGATGTGCTGCGTGATGCCGCCGGCCTCGCCCGCGACCACGTTGGTCTGGCGGATGGCGTCGAGCAGTCGCGTCTTACCGTGGTCGACGTGACCCATGACGGTCACGACCGGGGGCCGGATCTCGAGGTCTTCCTCGTTCTCCGCCTCCAGCTCGGCCTCGAGGTCGAGACCGAAGCCCTCCAGGAGCTCCTTGTCCTCGTCCTCGGGTGAGACCATCTGGATCTTGTAGCCGAGCTCGGCGCCGAGCACCTCGAACGTCGCCTCATCGAGCGACTCGGTGGCCGTGGCCATCTCGCCGAGGTTGAAGAGGATCGTGACGAGCGTGCCGGGCTGCACGGTGTAGCCGCGCAGCGCCTCGAGCTTGTCGGCGAAGTCCGCGATCGACGCGCCGCGGCGCAGGCGGATGATCTCGCCGTTGCCCTTCTGGACGTTGACGCCGCCGACGACCGGCGCCGACCGCATCTCGAACTCCTGCCGCTTCGCGCGACGCGACTTGCGCTGCTTCGACTTGCCGCCGCCCTTGCCGAAGGCACCCGCGGTACCACCGCCGGGGCCACGGCCACGACCGCCGCCACCGCCGGGTCGACCGGCGAAGCCCCCACCGGGCGCTCCCCCGCCACCGGGACGCTGGAAGCCGCCGCCGGCGCCACCCGGACGGCCGGGGCCGCCGGGACGCTGCTGGAACGGTGCCCCAGGACGACCGCCGCCACCGGGGCGACCCGCGCCGCCCGGACGCGGAGCGCCAGGACGCGGGGCGCCGGGGCGCGGCGCCTGCGGACGCGGGATGTTGCCGGGCGTCGGACGCTGGCCCATGCCCTGCGCCGAAGCGAACGGGTTGTTGCCGGGGCGAGGCCCGGCGGGGCGCTGGCCCATGCCCTGCTGCGACGCGAAGGGGTTGTTGCCGGGGCGAGGCGTGCCACCGGGTCGCGGCGGCTGCGGCGCTCCCGTGGCGGGACCGGGCTTGGGGGCGCCGGGCGTCGCAGGAGCAGCCGGCGCCTTGGCGGCCGGGGCAGCAGCTTCGGGGGCCGCGGGCGCCTGGGCCGCGGGGGCGGCCGGTGCCGGAGCCGACCGCGCGGCCGGACGAGCCGGACCGGGCTTGGCGGCCGGGCCGGGACGTGCCGCGGGCGATGCCGGTTTTGCTGCCGAGGTGGCAGCGGCCGGCTTTGCGGGTGCGTCAGCCGGCTTCGCCGCGCCATCTGCCTCGAGGGCGGCGCGGAGTTTGCGAGCCACGGGGGGCTCGATGGTCGACGAGGGGCTCTTGACGTATTCGCCGAGGGCCTTCAGCTTCTCGAGCGCGACCTTGCTGTCGACGCCGAGCTCGGAAGCGATCTCGTGCACGCGTGGTTTGGCAGCCACAAATTCTCCTGTCTGGGTCCACCCAGACAGGGCAGACCGTTATTCGCGGACGGAACTCATTTCGAGCCGTTCACTTTGTTTCCATAGCCGTTCAGCCTTTTCGCTGGATGTGCTCTTCGATGGTCTGCGTGTCAAGCGGGCCTGACACACGCAATGCCCGCACGAACGCGCGGCGCCGGATGGCGGCATCCACGCATTCCTGCGTCTCGTGCACCCACGCGCCTCGTCCGGGCATCGACGCGCGCTCGTCGGGGACGAGGACGGAATCGATGGAGACCACCCTGAGGAGGGTGGACCGGGGAGCACGCGTGCGGCATCCGACGCACGTTCGTACGGCTTCCATGGTACACCTCAGGGCCGGGAGCCAGCGCCGCCGGGGAGCGAGCCTCAGCCCTCTTCGAGGATCGAGTCGGGCTGGATGTCGATCTTGGCGCCGGTGAGCTTGGCCGCCAGGCGGGCGTTCTGCCCCTCCTTGCCGATCGCCAGGGACAGCTGGTAGTCGGGCACCAGCGCCCGCACTGCCTTGCTGGAGGCATCCAGCACGAAGCTGGAGGTCACCTTCGCGGGCGACAGCGCGTTGGCGACGAACTTCGCAAGCTCCGGGTCGTAGTCGACGATGTCGATCTTCTCGCCGCCGAGCTCCTCGGTCACGGCCCGCACACGACGGCCCAGCTCGCCGATGCACGCGCCCTTGGCGTTGATCGACGGATCGTTGGCCTTGACGGCGATCTTGGTGCGGTGGCCCGCCTCGCGTGCCAGCGACACGATCTCGACGAGGCCCGCCGGGATCTCGGGGACCTCGAGCGCGAACAGCTTGCGCACCAGGCCCGGGTGCGTGCGAGAGACCGTGATCGACGGCCCCTTGGCACCCTTGGCGACCGACGTGACGTACACGCGCAGACGCGAGCCGTGCGCGTAGTCCTCACCGGGCACCTGCTCCTCGGGCGGCAGGATCGCCTCGACCGTGCCGAGATCCACGTGCACCATGCGCGGGTTCGGCCCCTGCTGCACGACACCCGCGACGATGTCGCCCTCCTTGCCGCGGAACTCTCCGAGCACCGCGTCGTCGGCGATGTCGCGCAGGCGCTGGCTGATGACCTGCTTGGCCGCGAAGGCGGCGATCCTGCCGAAGTCCTCGGGGGTCGACTCCTCCTCGCCGATGACGGCGCCTTCGTCGTCGCGGAGGGGGATGTACACGGCCACGTGGCCCGTCTTGCGGTCCAGTTCCGCACGAGCGCCCTCGGGCAGCTCGCCGGAGGGCGAGGTGTGCTTGGCGTAGGCGGTCAGGATCGCCTGCTCGATGATCCGGACGAGCTCGTCGAAGGGGATCTCCTTCTCGCGCTCGACGGTCCGCAGAAGTCCGAGATCGATGTCCACAGTGGCCTCCGTATTCAGCTCTCACCGGCGCGTCGCTGCACGCCGGAACCCTCCAACATTACCGGATGCCGCGTCCGGCGCTCCTGGGAGTCCGGTGCGCGCCGCAACGCGGCCGCTCACCGGACGCAGTCGTCGACGTGCGTGGCAGCGTGGCGGAAACGGGCGTCCGTCCAGTCGATGAGCACGGGGACGAAGTGCGACCCGGGCAGCAGCGTGCGCAGGTGGTCGTACCCGCGGTACTCGAGGCTGCGCACCCGGTCGCCCTGCGCGCAGAGTCGTTCGACGAACTGGTGCTGCAGATGCGGCGGGATGACCTCGTCGCTGTCCCCCCAGGCGATGAGGATCGGCTGCGCCCATGGACCGGTCGGCGTGTTGTCCTGCAGCCGCCGACCGAGCGCGCCGGCGGTGAGGTCTCCGACGTACAGGGGCCGGTCCTCCGAGACGCCGAGCGCCGTCGCCACCGACACCACCACACCGGGTTCGGATGGGCAGCGCTGCGTCATCTCGCGGACGATCGCCTCCGCGCCGGGAGCGATGTACCGGGACAGGTCGACGTCGTCGTAGGTGTCGGCGTACGGCACCAGCACCCAGGAGATGAGGATCGACAGCAGCGCGTTCGCGTCGCCGCTGGTGAGCTCCTCCGCCAGCTCGACCGGCTCCGCCGCGGGAGCGAGCACCGCGGTCCCGCGCACGTCGATGTCGGGGGCGTAGTCCTCGGCCAGCTGCGAGGTCCACAGCGCCGCGTGCCCGCCCTGGGAGTGCCCCCACACCACGGTCTGCCGCGAAAGATTGAGGTCCTCGAGCTCCCGCGCGGCCAGCACGGCGTCCAGTGAGGAACGCGCCTCACCACGTCCGATGAGGTAGGGGAAGACCCCGGGCGCCCCCTGGCCCGAATAGTCCGAGGCGACGACGACCCAGCCGCGGGCGACCGCCTGGTCCAACCCCGGTATCGCCCACTTGGTGGCCGACGCGTCGCGCAGGCTGGGGGCGCAGCCGCGGGCCACGCCGGTGGTGCCGTGGTTCCACGAGACGACGGGGCGCGGCCCGGCCGGCGCGTCCTGCGGCACGATGACCAGCGCGCTGGCCACCGCGGGCTGACCGACGGCGTCGCGCGTGGTGTACAGGATGCGGTGCACGTCGGCCCCCGGCGGCTTCTGCCCGGCGAAATCATCGACCCGGATCAGTCGGCCGTGCTCGTACGGCACGACTGCGGGCGGGTCGTAGAAGGCGTCGACGGCTTGCGCCCCGTCCTGGATCCAGGAGTTGGCCCACCAGCCCGCCGACACGAGACCGATGAGCACCGCCGCGAGGGCGTAGCGGCCGGCCGCCAGCCAGACGGCTCTCGCGCGCCGGCGCCGGGCCACGCCGGTCTGCTGCGGACGGGATGCCGCATCAGCCCGCGCGGCGTCCTTCTGCTGTTGCTCCCCCGCCGCGGCGCCCGGCACGCTGCGCCCGCCCTCGACGAGTGCGCGCACGGCGCGCACCAGGAGCGTGCCGCCGAACACGATCGTGCGGACCCCGAAGACCACCGCCACGACCAGGATCGTCACGTCCGGCCACGCGTACGACAGGATGCCGAACGCGATCTGGGCGCCGCCCCAGACCGCCGCCAGCACGCGCCTGCTGACGCTGCCGCGGGCGAGCGCGTCGTAGAGCGAGGCCAGGCCGCCGAGCACGAGGAGCACCCCGATGAGGTCGGGCAGCAGCTCGAGGGTGCGGCCCAGGCCGACGAGGATCGCCAGGCCCAGCAGCACCCACGCGCCCCCGAACGCTATGCGCGACCACATCGGCGTCTCGGGTGCCGAGAAGATGCGCGCCAGTCCCGTGAAGATCGCACTCAGGCCGACGTACACCGTGAGCAGGAGCAGCGAGGTCAGCGGGCGCGTGACGATCAGCATGCCCACCAGCAGGGCCAGCGCACCCACGACGACCAGCGCGACCGGCGGAGCCCCGCGGACCAGGCGAGGAACGATGCTCCATCCGGACGCGGGCGTGCGACGGCCCTCGCGGATCATCCGCTCCATGTTAGGCGGCCCGGCCGGGCTGCGCTCTCGCCGACGGCGCAGCTGCGGCGCTGGCACTCGAGTGCTGTCGCGTCAAGGGCCATCTGCGGGACCCCGCGACGGTCTAGCTTGAGGGTCGTGAGCACGGACGCGCGGCATCCCGTGAAGGCGGAGGCGAAGCATGTCGCGCGCAAGGCCGAGTCGAACCCGGTGTTCGAGGCGCTGGCTCGAGCCGGGTATGTCGCCAGTGGTGTCGTCCACGGACTCATCGGGGTCATCGTGCTCGTGATCGCCTCGGGCGGGCACGGCGAGGGCGATCAGGCCGGGGCCATGAAGGCCGTCGCCGGGGCGCCGGCCGGCTTCGTCGCGCTATGGCTCCTCGCGATCGGCCTGTGGGCGCTGGGCGTCTGGCACGCCACCGAGGGACTCCTCGCGTACGACCCGTCCGGTGACATGAAGGGAGCGGCGCACAAGTGGGGCCGGCGACTGGCGGAGTGGGGCCAGGCCGTGGTGTTCGCGGCCCTCGGCGTCATCGCCGCAAGCGTGGCCATGGGCGCGCGGCCGAACGGCGAGCGGGCGGCGGAGGGCGCGAGCCGGAGCCTGCTGCACATCCCGGGCGGCCCCATCGTGCTGGTCCTCGTGGGCCTGGCCATCGGCGCGGGCGGCGTCGCCTTCATCGTGATGGGAGTCCGTCGCAGCTTCCGCAACCGGATGCGCATCCCCCGGAACGGTCTGGGACGGGCGCTCAGCGCTCTGGGGGTCGTCGGCTTCATCGCGAAGGGAATCGCGCTGGGTGTCGTCGGAGTCCTGCTGGTCATCGCGGCGCTCCACGCCGACGCGAAGGCGGCCGGAGGCCTCGATGGCGCGGTCGACGCGCTGCTGGCACTGCCGCTCGGTCCCGCGTTGGCATGGATCGTCGGCCTCGGGTTCCTCGCCTACGGTGCGTTCACCGTCGCCCGCGCACGCTTCGCCAGGATGTGACGCGCCACGCGCGGCCGGGGAGATTCCGCCGCGACAGGCGGCATCCGCCGGACGGTAAGCCGCGGCATCCGCGCTGTCAATGCCCTGTCGGACGGGCGGGGCCGCCGCGAGCGTGGTGGCATGACGCACACAGAACAGGATCTCGTCACCGGGCGGGAGGCGATGGCACGCGTGAAGGAACTGGTGGAAGACATTGACTTCACGATGCTGACTACCCGTGATCCGGCGGGCAACCTCGTGAGCCGGCCCATGAGCACACGGCAGATGGACGACGCGGGAGACCTCTGGTTCTTCACCCTGGCGGGGACGACGAAGGTCGCCGAATCCCAGGCCGACCCGCAGCACGACGTCGGATTGTCGTACCTGGATTCGAAGGGTCACCGTTACGTGTCCGTCGCCGGCCGCGCCGAGGTGGTCCGCGACGAAGCGAAGATGAAGGAGCTGTACTCCCCCGACCTCGACATCTGGTTCGAGGACGGACTGGACACCCCCGGCATCGTCCTGCTGCGGGTCACCCCCGTCGAATGCGAGTACTGGGAGCCCAAGCACGGGAAGATCGTGGCCGCGGCGGGCATGCTCAAGGCGCTCGTGACCCGTGACACCCCCGACGGCACGATGTCGCACGGCAAGGTCACCTGCTGACGCACGCGGATGCCGCGCCGACGTGCCGGCGCGGCATCCGGGATCAGGATCAGGCGCGGTAGACCTGCACGACCGCCGGGCGCGGCGCGGTCGCCACGTCACCGGGTTCGGATGAGCCGTAGTCCGGGAACAGCGACGTCGGCGCAGCGAATGTGCCTCCTTCGCCCGGGTGCTGCACCGCCACGAACACCAGTCCGTCCTTGTCGTGGATGAGCGGCCCGCACGTCTCGGCCTCACGCGGCACCGAGAGGAACTGCTGCACGTGGCCACGCTCGGCGCCCTCGAGGGGAACGAGGAACAGGCCGTCGTTGTAGCCGATGGTGCTGGGCGCGCCGTCGGTGGAGATCCACAGGTTGCCCGCCGAGTCGAAGGCGACGTTGTCGGGGCACGAGATCGGCGACACCAGCTCTGCGGGAAAGCCGGCGAAGTACGAATTGGCGAACACGGCCGGGTCGCCGCAGAGGAGCAGGATGCTCCACCCGAACGTCGTGCCGGCTTGACCCGCGGTCTCGGTCAGCTCCACGACGTGGCCATAGCGGTTGCCCGTCACCGGGTTGGCCTCGTCGAGCGTGGCGGCCGAGCGCGCCGAATTGTTCGTCAGCGCGAGGTAGACCTTGCCGGTCTTCGGGCTGGGCTCGACGTCCTCGGGACGGTCCATCTTGGTCGCGCCCACGGCGTCCGCCGCCAGCCGCGTGTAGACGAGGACCTCTTCGGTGGTGAAGCCCGGCACGACGCTCTTCCCGTTCTGGGTCAGCGGGATCCACCGTCCCGACCCGTCGAACTGCCCGTCGCTCGGCAGCGCACCGGTGCCGAGGATCTCGCCGGCCGGCGAGTTGCCGGTGAACGTGGCCACGTACAGGTCGCCTTCGCTCAGCAGCTGCATGTTCTTCTTGCGCGAACCGGAGATCTTGTTCTTTGACACGAACTTGTACAGGTAGTCGTTGCGCTCGTCATCGCCCATGTAGGCGACCACGCGACCGTCCTCGGCGACGATGACGTTCGCACCCTCGTGCTTGAAGCGCCCCATTGCGGTGTGCTTGCGCGGGGTCGAGGTGGGGTCCTGGGGGTCGATCTCGACGATGTAGCCGAAGCGGTTCGGCTCGTTGACGTAGTCCGGGTCATGTGCGTCGAAACGCGGGTCGTACTTCTCCCAGCCGGTCTCCGTCGAAGTGGATGACGTCGCTTGGTAGCGCTTCTGCGCGGGAGTGTCGGCAGCCCAGGCGAAGTAGCCGTTGAAGTTCTCCTCGCCGGAGAGGATCGTGCCCCAGGGTGTGGTGCCCCCTGCGCAGTTGCCCAGCGTTCCGCGCACCCAGCGGCCCTCCGGATCCGCGACGGTCTTGACGAGATCGCTGCCGGCAGCCGGGCCGGTGAGCTCGAAGACCGTCTCGACGGTGATGCGGCGATTGCGCCTGCCGTCGATGACGTACGACCATGGCGTTCCGGTGCGCTTGCGCGCGACCTCCACCACCGACATGCCCTGCGCGGCCTTGAAGATGTCACCGCGTCGGCGCAGTTCGGCGGGGTCGCTGGAGGGCGGGAACATGATGCCGGGGTTGCAGTACTCGTGATTGTTGACGAGCACCCCGGTCTTGCCGCTCGGGTCGGCCACGATGTCGAGGTAGTCGCTGTTGTAGCCGAACTGCAGCGACTGGGCTGCGGCCGACTGCGCGTTGATGTCGAACACCGGCGCGTGGGAGAAGAGAGGGTCGCCCCAGCGGATGATCGGCTGCCAGGTGTAGCCGGCAGGAACCGTGAACTCGTCGACGAGCCGGTTCACCGGCGAGATCGCCTGGAAGGGAAGGCTGCCGCCGCCCGGCCGGGCGAACGCCGCACCGGCGCCGCCGAGTCCCGACGACCCGGGCGCGGACACCGGCGCCTGCGAGCGCAGACCGCCGACCGCGATGGCGAGCGCTCCGGCGGCGCCCAGCCCGAGCAGAGCGCGGCGCGACAGGGCGGCGGATGCCACTTCCTGGAACGTCGGGTTGTGGGACGAGTTGCACTCCGGTCCCAGGCACGCGTTCGCGCACTTCAACCGGCAGGTCACGGCGAGCCGCTTGCCCCGGGCGTGCTCTGCCAGGGGAAGGGAACGGCGGAATCCTTCGACGATGCTCACGGGCGTCCTCTCTGCTGGGCGGTCGTGCTGCCGGATGCGCGATGGCGCCGGCGTGCGCCAGCTTCACGGCGCCCGGCGACGTCTACCGGAACCCCCGGTGAACGGCTGGCGTCCACCGCATGAGAACGCCTTCATGCTGCGCGGAGTCTCGGCGCCGCACCCTCGGCAGCGCCCGTACACGCGGGCGCCGCAATCACGCGGCGGGCGCGGACTCGAGCTGGTTCAGGGCGCGGATCAACCGGTGTAGCTCGCCCACGCGGAACTGGTTCAGCCGCAGCACGAGACGGGGAAGTTCGAGCTGGTCATCGTCCTCGCGCTCGACGCGGAGCGGTTCG
Organism: Microbacterium timonense; assembly: GCF_900292075.1. Classification (GTDB taxonomy): domain Bacteria; phylum Actinomycetota; class Actinomycetes; order Actinomycetales; family Microbacteriaceae; genus Microbacterium; species Microbacterium timonense. Next base: position 280,818 of record NZ_OLMV01000004.1, on the reverse strand, counting down.
CGGCGCTCGATGGCACCCTCGGCGAGGAGGTCGCCGAAGCGGGCGTTCAGCGCCTCGACCTCGGCATCGGTGGGCTCGGCCTTCAATCGCAACACCAGACGCCTGCCGACCCATCGCAGGGAGTCGTAGTTGCGGTAGAAGCCGGTGAGCTCGTCGACGGCCGCGGCGACGGAGTCGGTGATCAGCACCCGGTCGAAGTCGCCTTCCGAGATGACACCGGTCGGCAGCAGCTGCTCGTCGACGAAGCGCTGCAGCCCCGACCAGAACGTCCCGCCTGGGGCGTCCAGCAGCACGATCGGCGTGGGGTCCGCCTTGCCGGTCTGCTGCAGCGTGAGCAGCTCGAACATCTCGTCGAGGGTTCCGAATCCGCCGGGCACGCACACGAACCCGCGCGACTCCTTCACGAGCATCAGCTTGCGGGTGAAGAAGTACTTCATGGCGACGTTGCGGGCTCCCGACCCGACGACGGCGTTGGGTTTCTCTTCGAACGGCAACCGGATCGACACGCCGAGCGAGTTCTGCGGGCCGGCTCCCTCGGCCGCCGCCTGCATGATGCCCGGCCCGGCGCCGGTCACCACCATCCAGCCGCGTCCTGCGAGCGCCGCCGCGACCTCCGCCGCCTGGCGGTACATCGCGTGGTCAGGGAGCGTGCGGGCCGACCCGAAGATGGTGGCCTTCGGCACGTCCTCGTACGGAGCGAACAGCTGGAAGGCCGCGCGCATCTCGGTGAGGGCAGCGCTGGCGATCTTCAGGTCGAGCCGATCCGCCGGATCGATGCCCAGTCCGATGCCGGTGGCCAGGATGCGGGCGACGAGGTCGACGTTCTCGGTGATGCCGGCCGCGTCGATCGTGGCGCGCAGCTGCTCGGTGACGGTGTGCGGAATCGTTGCCGCGTCGCTTGGAGCCATGAAGCCAGCGTGCCACGTGTCCCGGGCGCTGGGGTCGCCGGCGGGCGGGCCCGCGCCGGCGGGCGGGCCCGCGCCGGCGGGCGGAGCCCCCTGGCGTGATCAGCGCGCGGCGAGACGGGCGACCGCTTCGGCCACCGGGACGACCTCGCGATCCCCGGTGCGACGATCCCAGAGCTCGACCTGCCCGTCGGCGGCTCCGCGGCCTACGATGACGATCCGCGGAACGCCGACCAGCTCGGCATCGCCGAACTTCACGCCCGGCGAGACCTTGAGCCGGTCGTCGTACAGCACATCCAGACCGGATGCCTCCAGCTGCGCCGACAGCGATTCCGCGACGCCGAAGGCGACCTGGTCCTTGCCGGTGGCCACGACGTGCACGTCGAACGGCGCCACCGACGTCGGCCAGATCAGGCCCTTGTCGTCGTTGTTGAGCTCGGCGATGATCGCCAGGATGCGGGTGACGCCGATGCCGTACGAGCCCATCGTGACGGTGACCAGCTTGCCGTTCTCGTCGAGGACCTTGAGCCCGAGCGTCTCGGCGAAGAACCGGCCCAGCTGGAACACATGGCCGATCTCCATGCCCCGGGCCAGCTCCACCGGGCCCGAGCCGTCGGGGGCGGGGTCACCGGCGCGGACGTTCGCCACCTCCACGAAGCCGTCGCCGGTGAAGTCGCGACCGGCCACCAGGGTGTGGACGTGCTTCTCGTCGATGTTGGCTCCGGTGATCCACGCCGTGCCGTCGACCACGCGCGGGTCGAGGAGGTAGCGGATGCCGGTGGCGGAGTCCTCCCCGAGCACGGGCCCTGTCTCGGACCACGGTCCGATGTAGCCCTTCACCAGGAGCGGGTTGTTCTCGAAGTCCTGCTCGGTGGCCGGCTCGACCGCCGCGGGCGCGAACGCGACTTCGACGCGCTTGTCGTCGACCTCGCGGTCGCCCGGGATGCCGACGATGACGAGCTCGCGCGTGCCGTCGAGGTGCGTCAGGGCGAGGACCACGTTCTTGAGGGTGTGCGCGGCCGTCCACTCCGACGCGCCGTCGGTCGCCGGCCCCGCGATCCCGGAGACGGGCGGCTCCAGGTGTGCGTTCGCGTGGTCGACGAGCGTCTGGATCGTCGGCGTGTCGGGCGAGTCGAAGATCACCGGGGCGCCGAGCCCGTCGAACGGGACGGGCTCGGGCGCGATCGTCGTGAACGCCTCGACGTTGGCAGCGTAGCCGCCGGCCGAGCGCACGAAGGTGTCTTCGCCGACGGGTGTCGGATGCAGGAACTCCTCGGAGCGCGCGCCGCCCATCAGTCCGTTGTCGGCCGCGACGATGACGTACTCCAGGCCGAGCTTCTGGAAGATCCGCTCGTAGGCGTCGCGCTGCGACTGGTACGAGGCATCCTGTCCCTCGTCGGTGTAGTCGAAGGAGTACGCGTCCTTCATCGTGAACTCGCGCCCCCGCAGCAGCCCCGCGCGCGGCCGGGCCTCGTCGCGGTACTTGTCCTGGATCTGGAAGATCGTCAGCGGCAGGTCCTTGTACGACGAGTACAGGTCCTTCACGAGGAGGGTGAACATCTCCTCGTGCGTCGGTGCGAGCAGGTAGTCGGCACCCTTGCGGTCCTGCAGACGGAAGATGCCGTCCCCATAGGACGTCCATCGTCCCGATGCCTCGTAGGGCTCGCGCGGCAGGAGGGCGGGGAAATGCACCTCGTAGGCCCCGGCGGCCGTCATCTCCTCGCGGATGACCGCTTCGATCCTCGCCTTGACCTTCAGCCCCAGCGGCAGCCACGTGAACACACCGGGCGCCGCACGGCGGATGTAGCCGGCGCGCACGAGCAGCTTGTGGCTCGTGACCTCGGCGTCAGCGGGGTCTTCACGGAGTGTGCGGAGGAAGAAGTGCGACAGACGGGTGACCACGAGGGTCAAGTCTAGGGCGCGGGATGCCGCGGCCCCGCGCGGTGGCAGGAGCTGCGGGCGTTGACGAGAGTCGGCGCCCTCGAACCCCCGGCCCGCGCAGCCGCCGAGACAGGTGACGCCGGTGCCTACACTGGGCGGGTGCCCGCACACCGCCCACGAATCGTCCCCGCGTCGGTCCACGGCGAGCTGGTCGAGGCGCTTGCTCAGCTGCACGTCGAGCTCGAGCTTCCCGGCGCGTTCTCGGCCGACGTGGAAGGTGACGCGCGGCGGGCAGCCGACGGCGTGCCCATCGCACCCGCCGCGGCAGCGGTGGACGACCTGCGCGACGTCGACTTCCTCACGATCGATCCCGAAGGCGCGACGGACCTCGACCAGGCGTTGCACCTGGAACGCACGCCGACCGGAGCAGTGCTGCACTACGCGATCGCCGACGTGCCGGCCTTCGTCGAGCCGGGCGGAGCGGTGGACGCCGAAGCGCGGCTGCGCGGGCAGACGCTGTACGCGGCAGACGGACGCATTCCGCTGCACCCGGTCGTCTTGAGCGAGGACGCGGCATCGCTCCTCCCCGACCGTGACCGGCGCGCGTTCGTGTGGCGATTCGTGCTCGACGAGGGCGCGCGCCCCCTCGAGACGACGCTGCGGCGCGCCACGATCAGATCCCGCGCGCAGTGGACCTACGTCGACGCGCAGGCCGCCGTCGCGGGCGGAACGGCTCCACCGACCTTCCACGCGCTCGAGTGGTTCGGCGGTCAGCGCCTCGCGCGGGAGGCAGAGCGCGGCGGGGCGAGCCTGAACGTCCCCGAGACCCGCATCGTGGCGGACGACGGCGGATACCGGCTGGAACGCGACGCGCCGCTGCCGATCGAGGACTGGAACGCGCAGGTGTCACTGCTGACCGGCATGGCAGCCGCCGACATCATGCTGCGGGGCGGTGTCGGCATCCTGCGCACGATGCCGGCGGCTGACCCGGATGACATCGCCGCGTTCCGCGCACAGACCGCTGCTCTCGGCATCCCCTGGAAAGACGACGTGAGCTACGGCGACTATCTGCGCGGCCTCGACCGCACATCTCCGGCCGCGCTGGCGATCCTCGACGCGGCGGCGGGACTCTTCCGCGGCGCCGGATACGCCGCCTTCGACGGCGCCCCGCCGAGCGACCCGGCGCAGGCTGCGATCGGGGCGCCGTACGCTCACACCACCGCACCGCTGCGACGGCTGGTCGACCGCTGGTCGCTGGTCGTCTGCGAAGCGCTCGCGAACGGCCGCGCGGTTCCCCGATGGGCGCGCGAGAGCCTGCCGACCCTGCCGAAGATCATGGGGCGCAGCGATGGTCTTGCCAGCCGACTCGCCGGCGCCACGCTGGATCGCGTCGAGGCCGCTCTCCTGTCCGGCCGGGAAGGCCGGGAGTTCGAGGCGGTCGTTCTGGGCGCGCGCAACGGCGGTGTGCGCGTGCAACTGACCGATCCGCCCGTCACCGCCAAGGTGGCTGCGGTCGACCTCCCCGCGGGCACCACCGTCCGACTGCGGCTGCGGTCCGTCGACATCGCGACCGGATCCGTGGAACTCGTGCCCCCGTAGCCTGTCACGGTGACGATCGCTCTCCTCACCGGCTTCGAGCCCTTCGGCGGGGATGCCGCCAACCCGTCGGGCGAGGCCGTTCACCTCGTAGCCTCACGCTGGGACGGACCCGACCAGCTGGTCACCGCCGTGCTGCCGGTCACCTTCCACGGCGCCGCTCGAGGACTTCGGCAGCTGATGGCCGAGCATCGACCCGACGTCGTGATCGGCGCGGGCCTGGCGGGAGGCCGCGCCGCCGTGGGAGTGGAGCGCGTTGCGCTGAACCTGAGGGACGCACGGATCCCCGACAACGACGGAGCGCAACCCGTCGACGAGCCGAGTGCGCCGGGCGCCGCGACGGCCCACTTCGCGACCGTTCCGGTGAAGGAGATCGTCAGGCGCATCGCGGCGGCGGGCATCCCCGCCGAGGTGTCGTACTCGGCAGGCACGTTCGTCTGCAATCACGTCTTCTTCACGGCGCTGGATGCGGCACCACCGGCGACGCGCGCCGGCTTCGTGCACGTGCCGTGGTCGACGGAGCACGCGCCCGATGACACGCCGGGCGGCGCCGACCTCCCCACCCTGCCGATCGACGACATCGCGCGCGCCCTGGAGGTCGCGGTGCGCACCAGCCTCGACGTGGTCACGGACTCCACCGAGCCGGGCGGCACGCTGCACTGACCCGCATCAGCCTCGCCGGCGGCCGATGTGAAGCACCTCCCGCACGACGAGTCCCGCCACGAGCGCCCAGAATGCCGCGCTGACGCCCGCGATGGCCACGCCGGACGCGGCGACCAGGAAGGTGATGACCGCGGGGAGCCTCTCTCCGGGGTCGTCGATCGCCTGCTGCACGGCCGAGCCGAATGCGCCGAACAGCGCGATACCCGCGACGGCGGCGATGACGGCATCCGGTGCGATCACCACCAGTGCGACGAGCGCCGCCGACAGCGCCCCGAGCACGATGGCGCTGACGCCCGTCGACACGCCGGCGACCCACCGGCGCTTCGGGTCCGGATCCGCGTCGGGCGCGGCCGCCAGCGCGGCGCTGATCGCCGCGAGGTTGATCGCGTGACCGCCCGCGGGGGCGGCGACAGCCGTGCCGAGGCCCGTCACGAGCATCGCCGGGCGCCAGGGGACCTGGTAGCCGAAGCTGCGCATGATGGCGACGCCGGGCACGTTCTGCGACGCCATCGTCACGAGGAACAGCGGCAGCGCGAGCCCGACGACCGCCTCCGGCGTCAGTGTCGGCATCGTCAACTCGAGCCGCGGCACGAACAGCATCGGGTCGACCGTCGCGCCGGTGACTGCGACATCCACCGCTACGACGACGGATGCCGCGACGAAGGCGAGCGGCACCGCCCACCGCGGCGCCAGCCGTACGAACACCAGCCACGTGAGCACGACCGGTGCGACGCCCCACGGATTGACGACGATGCCCGAGACGGGTGCCAGACACAACGGAAGAAGGACGCCCGCCAGCATCGCCTGGGCGAGGGAGGGCGGGGTGCGGGCGATCAGCCGGCCGAGCTGCGGCCACAGTGCGGTCAGGAGGATGAGTCCAGCGGTCACCAGGAACGCACCGACGGCGGCCGGCCACCCCCCTTCCACTGCTCCCGTGGCTGCGAGCACCGCGGCGCCCGGTGTCGACCAGGCGACGGTGATCGGCATCCGGTATCGCCACGCGAGGAGGATCGATGCCACGCCCATCGTCAGGCACAGCACCAGAAGGCCGCTCGCCGCTTCTCGCGGCGAGGCTCCGACCGCATCCAGCCCGGTCAGCACGACGGCGAACGAGCTGGTCACCCCCACCAGTGCGGTGACGACGCCCGCGATTATCGGGCGCGACAACGGGGCGGGCGGATTCGCGGAGGGGTCCATCGACCCCCGACGCTATCGGATGGTGCGCGGGTCGTCGCGCGTCGCGCTGTCGACAGCCAGCGGCGCGGTCAGGAGGAGCGGGTGTATTCGGCGACGGCGACCGGCGTGAACGCCGAGCAGACGGTCACGTCGCAGATCGCGCACTCCGTCCCCCGGCGGTAGTGCTCGTGCGCCTCGCGGGCGTGCCCGCAGGCGCACATGGCGGACGCCTGCGACGTGTCCTTCTTAGCGCTTCTCATCTGTCGCGCCCCCTTCGGCCGACGTTCGCGCGATGGCATTCCTGCCGCTTCGCGAAGTTCTCCCCTTACCGGTGCCCATTGTGCTCCCTTTTGCTGTGTGTCCACCGAACGGGGGACGAATTCGGCCGCAAATGCCCTGATGTCCTCCGAAAAGGGGACACCCGACACGCGCGCGTTAACGCGAATCTGGTGCGCTGTTCACGCGGAGGAAACACCCGCGCGCGAGGGTCGAATCAACGCCCCATCCGGACGCTCGCCGCCAGGAGGAGAACGAGTGAGGGGGTTCCAGCAGGACCGCAGCGCCGCGTGCAGGCGAGTCCGGGCCTGCACGCATCCCCACAACGACGACGCACTCTCTCCGCGAAAGGCGACTCCCGTGACCCCTCCCCACAAGTCCGATCCGCTCATTTCGATCATCGTCCCCGCGCGCAACGAGGCGAAGAACCTCGAGATCGTCCTCCCCCTCCTCCCCGACGTCCATCAGATCATCGTCGTCGACGGCCACTCCGTCGACGGAACGCCGGAGGTCGCCCGCCGGGTGCGGCCAGAGGTCGAGGTGATCACGCAGACGCGCAAGGGCAAGGGGAACGCCCTGGTGTGCGGCTTCGAGCGCGCCACCGGCGACATCATCGTCATGTTCGACGCCGACGGGTCCGCCGACGCCGACGAGATCCCGCGCTTCGTCGAGGCCCTCGTGAACGGTGCGGATGTCAGCAAGGGAAGCCGCTTCATGCCGGGCGGTTCCAGCGACGACATCACGTTCCACCGTCAGCTGGGCAACAAGGGTCTCAACATCCTGACGAACGTGATGCTCGGCACGAAGTACTCCGACCTCTGCTACGGCTACAACGCCTTCTGGCGCCGCATCCTGCCTGTGCTGGATCTGCCGCCCGCCGACATCTCCGGCTCGGACGGGGAGATGGTGTGGGGCGACGGCTTCGAGATCGAGACGCTCCTGAACTGCCGCTTCGCCGAGAACCGCCTCACCGTCGTCGAGGTGCCGAGCGTCGAGCTGCCGCGGATCCACGGCGAGAGCAACCTCAACGCCATCAGCGACGGTCTCCGCGTGCTGCGCACGGTTCTCGACGAGCGCCGGAAGCGGTGGGGACGCCGGCGCACGGTGCGCACAGAGTTCTCCCCCGCGCTCAGCGCTCCCGCGCATCCGGCCGCTTCGGCGACGCCTGCGCCGGATGCCGCGGGCGTCTCGGCGGTGATCGGCGCGTCGGCGGCGCGGGACGCGTCGCGCTTGGAGGTTCCCGCGAGGTCGGTCGGATAAGCCCATGTCGGTCAGCGTCGTCATCTGCGCCTACACGCTCGACCGCTGGGATCAGCTCGTGCTGGCGATGGAGTCCGTCGCCGCGCAGGAGCCTGAGCACGAGACCATCCTGGTCGTCGATCACAACGACGAGCTCCTGCTGCGGGCTCGCGAGCGGTGGCCGCATGCCACCGTGATGCCGAACGAGGGACCGCGTGGGCTGTCGTCCGGACGCAACACCGCGCTGCGGGTCGCCGCGGGCGACGTCGTCGCGTTCCTCGACGACGACGCGTACGCCGAGGAAGGCTGGCTCGCGACGCTCGTCGCACCCTTCGACGACTCCGCCGTCGTCGCGACGGGAGGAAGCGCGGCTCCGATCTGGCCCGGGACGGCGCCGGCCGTGCTGCCGGACGAGCTGCTGTGGATCGTCGGATGCAGCTACCGCGGGCTGCCGACGCAGGCCGGAGAGGTGCGCAACGTCATGGGATGCTCCATGGCCTTCCGCAAGGACCCGCTCCTGCGGGTCGGGGGATTCAACCCCGACACGGGGCGCGTCGGCAAGCTCCCGATCGGCTGCGAGGAGACGGAGGTGTGCATCAAGCTGCGGCAGGCCGACCCTTCCGCGATCGTGTGGTACGAGCCGACGGCGCGGGTGCGTCACCACGTCAGTGAGGACCGCGTGCGGTTCGCCTATGTGGCCCGGCGCAGCTGGTGCGAGGGGCTGTCCAAGGCGGCGATCGCCCGGACCGTGGGCCGGCAGGACGCGCTCTCGGCGGAATCGGCGTACGCCTCGCGGGTGCTGCCCGCCGCGGTGTGGCGTGAACTGCGTCGCGGGGCGCGCGGTGTCGTTCCCGCGATGGCGGTCGTCACATCTCTGGGTCTGGCAGGTGCCGGATACGTCCGCGGCCGGTTCGCGCGCGTGCGCGCGGGCGCCGTACGTCCGGCACTGACGATCGGAGTCACGACATGACGAGCCCCGCGCCCGACGCGGCGACGATGACGACGGTTGCCGCGGCGGTCCGCCGCCGCGTGACCCGCGACTCGCTGTGGCTGACGTCGGGATACGCCGCGACCTCGCTGTCGGGGTTCGCCTTCTGGATGCTGGCGGCCCTGTGGATCCCCCAGGGCGCCGTCGGAGTGGAGGCATCGCGGCTGGCGATCGTGATGGCGGCGGCGGCGCTCGCGTCGAACGGCCCGGGGAGCGCGCTCGTGGTGATGCTTCCGCTGGGCGGCCGTGCCGCGTGGGCGGCGCTGCGCCGTGCGTGCGTCACCACCGCAGCGCTGGGCGCGCTGTTCGGGGCCGTCGGCGGTGTCGTCGTCGCCACGGCGCTCCCGACCTCCGCTCCACCGGCGGCGACCGTTGCGGGCATCAGCCTGTGCACGGTCGCGTGGGCCCTGTTCAACACCCAGGCGCAGGCGCTCGCCGGCGCGTCGGACGCACGGGGAACGCTCCTGATCAACGGCGCGGCCAACGTCGTCAAGCTCGGGCTTCTCGCCCTGCTCGTGTACGGTGAGCCGCGCATGCCGCAGCCGCTCGTGACGGCCACCATCGTGCCGGCAGCGGCTGCGGCGGCCCTGAGCATCGCGGTCCTCGTCCCCCGCGCCCTGCACCGGCAGGAGTCCGAGCACCCCACCGGCCGGACATGGGACCGCGCCCTGGGCCGCACGTTCCGCGTCTTCGTCGCGCAGAACGCCGCCGCGGTCGGGTTCGTGATGTGCGCCGGCCTGTCGCTGTCGTTCTTCGTGACGACGCTCGCATCCCCGGCCGAAGGTGCCATCTTCGCCATCGCGTACCAGTTCAGCGTTGCCCTGGACCTCGTGGGGGTCGGCGTCGCGACCGCGCTCGCCCGCAGCGCGGCAGCCCACTACGACTCGAGCGCCGGCCTGGCGCGCGGCTACGCCGTCAAGATCGCCTGCGTCGTCGGGCTCCTCGGGGCCGCGGCCACGCTCGCGACCCCCGTCCTCTTCTTCGTCGTGGGACGTGACTACCCGCCCCTTTACGGCATGGCCGTCGTCGGCGTGCTCGCGATCGCCAGCACCATCCGTCCCGGCTACGACATCTGGTCGGCCCTCGTGCGAGCACGCCATCGGGTGCGTCCGGTGCTGTGTGGCAACGCGGTGTACGTCGTGATCCTCCTCGCGCTGGTCTTCGCTCTCGTGCCTACGCTGGGCGCCCTGGGCGCCGCGATCGCCGTCGCCTGCGGCGCCCTCGCTCTCGCCGCCATCGGGAGCGTGGGCCTGCATCACGTGCGCGACACCCGGTCGCGCACCCTGGGTCCGGAAGGGGCACCCGCATGACGACGCTGACCCTCACGCCCGCCATGTCGCTCCACGGCGATGTTGACCGGGCCGCGGCCACGTGGGTCGGTCTCGTCGACGCTCGCGAGGCCGCCGAAGTGCCCGATCGCGTCGAGCTCGAGTCCGGCGAGCTGTTCGACCGCGCTCGCCTCCTGGTGCGCGACCGCGGCTCGGTGCGCGGTTACGTGACCCTCCCCGTCGTCGACGGCGCTGTGGATGCCTCGGCGCTGGCGGACGCCGTCGACGCGCTGCCGGCCGTGCCCGCGGCATCCCGCCCGGCCGCTCGGCCCATCTCGGTGGTCGTGTGCACGCGTGACCGTGCGGCGCTCCTGCGCGAGGCGCTCGATGCCATCGCCGCGGTGGACTACCCGGCCATGGAGGTCGTCGTCGTCGACAACGCCCCCGCCACGGACGAGACCCGCGAACTACTCGCCGAGGAGTACCCCCGATTCCGCTATGTCAGGGAGGACTCCCCCGGCCTGTCGCACGCCCGCAATGCGGGGCTTCGCGCGGCGACGTGCGGCATCGTGGCGTTCACCGACGACGATGTCATCGTCGACCCGCAGTGGCTGTGGGCGATCGCGTCGGGATTCGCCCGCGGTGACGACATCGGATGCGTGAGCGGCGTCGTGCCGAGCGGCGAGCTGCGCAACGACGTGCAGGCGTACTTCGACGCCCGCGTGAGCTGGTCGAAGCTCACCACCGGGCGCGTGTTCCGGCTGAGCGACCCGCCGGAAGATCTGCCGATGTTCCCGTTCTGCGTCGGCGAGTTCGGCACCGGGGCCAACTTCGCCGTCCGCAGGGACCACGTGCTCGGTCTCGGCGGATTCGACACCGCTCTGGGGGCGGGAACCCGCACCAAGGGCGGTGAAGACCTCGACATGTTCGTGCGCGTCCTCTACGACGGGCACGCGATCGTGGTCGAGCCGGCCGCGCTGGTATGGCACCGTCACCGCGACGACCTCGCCGCCTTGAGCGCGCAGGCGATCGGTTACGGCCGGGGATTCGGCGCGTGGGCGGCGACGGTGATGCTGGAGCCGCGAATGGTGGGGGCAGCCCTCGCACGCTCACCTCGAGCCGTCGCGCGACTGGTGAACAAGCCGATGAGCACGGTGGACGACGCGTCCGGCGCGGCGGCGGTCCTCTCCGACGAGGCGAAGGGCGTGGGGCGGCTCGAGCTCGGCAGCATCCTGGGCGGTCCTCGGGCCTATTTCGCCGAGCGGCGCGCGCAGCGCGAGGCCGGCACGCTCGCCGGGCCGCAGACCCGCGGCCGGCAGCTCGAGCGGCGGTGCTGGGCGGCCGTCGCGGCGATCGGCGGCCTTTTCGGGCTGCTCGCGCTGCTTCCCCTTCCACCGGGGGTGTCGTTCGCGTTCCTCGCAATCTTCGTCCTCATCGGTCCGGGGGCGCTGCTGCGCGCGTGGGTCGTGCTGCCGCAGCATTTCGCGCCCCTCGTGATCCCCGCGGTCGGCATCAGTGCGGTCATCCTGCTGACGACGGGCCTCGTGTACGCCCGGTGGTGGGATCCGGGCATCGCGCTGCTCGTGATGGCGGCGCTCACCTGCGTGGCCGCGGCCGTCTCGTTCCAGGCGAGGAGGCCGGCATGACGGCGACAGCGACCCGTCCGCTGGTGCAGCCGCAGACAGGCGGACCGCCCGTCCGCCGCCGTGGATGGGTGCTGCCGGCGACGATCCTCGTCATCGCGATCGCGGCGTGGGCGATCGCCCTGCCGAGTCTGCGCGATGCGCCCTGGAACCTCTTCGGCCTCGTCCCCGCGGCCAGTCCGCTCTTCCCGCTGTCGATCGCTCTGGTGAGCATCGGGTTCTGCGTCGCCATCGCCGTCGGGGCCATGCGCACCGCGGTCGTGTCGCTGGTCGCGACCGTGCTCATGATGCGGCTGCCCACCGCCGTCTCGACGGATGCACCGCTGTACTCGTGGACGTACAAGCACTTCGGACCGATCGACTACATCCAGCGGTTCGGCGCGGTCGACGTGACCGCCGACATCTATCACAACTGGCCGGGAGCGTTCTCGTTCATCGCATGGGTGAACACGATCACCGGCTCCGAGACGATCGTGATCGCTCAGTGGTTCACCGTGGGCTCGCAGCTCGCATTCACCGCGGCGGTGTTCTTCCTGGCCCGCACGTACGGGCTGACGAACCCGACCGCCCTCGTGGCGGCCTTCGGAGCGCACGTCGCGAACTGGGTCGGGCAGGACTACCTCTCGCCGCAGGCGATCGCGTTCGCGCTGGGGATCGTCGTGGTCGCGCTGGTGCTCGCGTCGCCGCGGAGCAGGGCGGCGGCATGGGTGGCGGTGCCGATCTTCGCGGCGATCGTGGTGACCCACCAGCTGACCCCGTACTGGCTGCTCGCCGCGGTCTTCGTGCTCACGCTCCTCGGGCGGGTGCGTCCGCGCTATCTCATCGTGATCTTCGCGGCGATCGCGCTCGGATACCTGCTGATGCACCTGAATGTGGTGAGCCAGTTCGGGCGGCTGCTCAACTTCGACCTGCTGAACAACGTGCTCACGCCGTCCGCGCGTAACGAGGTCCTCGGCCATCCGAGCATCGCTCAGGTCGCGAATTCGTGGGCTGCGCGGTCGATCACCGCGGTCGTCTGGATCTCCACGGCGGTGATCGTGGTGGGACAGCTCATCCGTCGCCGCAGCGAATGGCGGACCGTCGTGGTGCCCGCCGTGGTCGCCTTCTCCCCCGCGCTCATCCTGCTCGCGCAAGGTTACGGCGGTGAGGCGCTGTTCCGCGTCTTCCTCTACTCCATCCCGGGCTGCATGCTCATGATCGCCCCGGCGCTCACCAGGGTGCTCCGCGGGGCGATCCCCCGCGCCCGTCGGACGGCCCAGGTCGCCGCGACGGCTCTCGTCGCACTGGTGGCGCTGGCGTCGATCCAGACGTCCTACGGCGGCTGGTTCGCGAACCTGGTGACGCCGGAGTCGGTGCGCCTGACCACCGAGGTTCTGAAGGAGGAGGATCCCTCGACCCTCACCATCGGCGTCGCCCCGGGCGCGCCGGGCCGGCTCGTCGCCGAGTACGTCGACTTCGTCCGGGCGAACGAGCAGTTCGACAGCGGCATCGACATGTGGCTGACGTCGTGGCCGGGGTGGGAGAACGAGGAGTTCGCCGACCCACGGCGCGTGACGCGACTCACGGACAGTCTCGTGTGGGAGCAGCGCCCCGCCCTGATCGTCATCACCGAGCAGATGCGCGCCTACAGCGCGTACTACGGCACCCTCCCCGAGGGTGCGCTCGACCGATTCGAGAGCATCCTGGAGGACGACCCGCGGTGGGTGCTGTCGTACGCGTCGGACGAGACGCTCGTCTATCGGCTCGATCTGACGTCGGCCCGCATGTCGGGAGGGGACTGACGCCATGACTCCGCCCTCCGCCCTCGCGTCGCGCACCGCGCGTGGCCGCCGCGACGCGACCGCCACACCGGCCGCCGGCGGCATGGCCGGCGCCGTCGTCACGACGTACGTGGCGCGATTCGCGTCGCTGATCGCGTATGTCGCGCTGCTTCCGGTCGTGCTCACCGCCTTCGGGGCCGAGGCCTATGGCCTGTACGTGCTGACGGTGGCCCTCGGTTCGCTCTTCCAGCAGGACCTCGGCATCGGCGGTGCGACGACCCGCTTCATCGGCGTCGCCGCGCCCTCTCGCGACATCCCGCGGATGCGTGCCGTCGCCTCTGCGAGCACGGTGTTCTTCCTCGTGGCCGCAGCGGTCCTGGCGTCGGGGACGGCAGCGGCGTTCGCCGTCACACTGCCGAACGTCGCGCTCGGCGACCAGGCGCCGGGCACAGCCTGGGCGCTGGCGATCCTCGGCGTCGCGAACGTCTTCGTGCTGCTGGTGTTCTCCTCGAACCGGCAGATCCTCGCGGGCGTGGGCCGCCTGCACGAGGTCAACTACCTCCTCATCGGCCTCGCCCTGTTCCGCGTCGCCTTCACCCTGCTCGTCTGCGCGCTCGGTGTGGGGATCGTCGCGGTCGCCGTCGTGGACGTGACCGGCATCCTGCTGTTCGGCGTCGCGACGTATGTGCTCCGCCGCCGCCGTGCGCCCGAGATCACGGCACGCTTCCGCGACTTCCGGTGGTCGGTGTTCCGCGAGCTCTTCCGCGTGAGCGCGCAGCTGATGGTGATCGGGATCGCCGGTGTCGTCATCATGCAGGTGGGCGGCATCCTGACCGCGCTCCTGCTTCCCCTCCCGTTCACGGCGGTCTACGCCGCCGGGCAGCGCATCTACCTTCTCGTCAAGGAGGTCACCGGCTCGCTCGCCACCGCGATCCTTCCCACCGCGTCCATGCGGGAGGGCGGCGAGGCGGGCGAGTCGCTGGGCGAGCTGTACCTGCGCGGCACGAGTCTGGCGAACATGCTCATGACGGTCGTGCTCGTGCCGGTGCTGGTGTTCATGCCCGAGGTGATGGACCTCTGGCTGGGCGCGGCAGGAGCCGACGCCGCGGTGGTCGCTCAGATCCTGGTGCTCTCGATGTTCGCCAACAACAACCACCTGCTCGCGATCCCCATCCTGACGGCGCAGGGATCGGTGCGAGGCTATGCCGTGCTGCACGCGATCTGGGCCGTCTCCGGGACCGCCCTGGCGGTGGTGCTCGGCAGCGCGCTCGGGGTCGGCGGCATCGCCCTCGGGCTGGCGGCGCCCATCGTGGTCCTCGAGCCGATCTACATCGTCATCGCGCTGCGGCGGCTGAGCCTGACCGCGGGGACGTTCGCCGTGCGCTGCCTGCTGATCCCGTTCGGCACCGTCGCACCCCTCGCGGCGCTGCTGTACGCCGCGAGCATGCTCGAGCCGCCGCTGCCGCTGGTCGTCGTGTTCTCCAGCGTCTGGATCGTCGCCGCGGTGCTCGTGTACCTGTTTCTCGGGCTCGACGCGACCTCGCGCGGGCAACTGGCGCGTGTGTGGGCGGCGCTGCCCGGCCCTTCCCGTGCCGGGCGGACCCGCGTACGGACGACGCAGACCACCCAGGGGGAGGATGCCTCATGACGCTGCCCGTCGAGAACACGAGCGGAGCTGCGCGAAACGCCGCGGCCGATCCGATCGAGGAGCTGCGGCGGCGGTCCTCCGACGCGCTGACCAGGCTGCACCATGGCATCGACACGCTCGTGCTCACGGACTTCCCCGACTACGAGAACATCGGCGACTCCGTCATCGCACTCGGGCAGGCGGAGTTCTGGCGGCGGGCCGGCATCGAGGTCGAAGCGACGTACTCGTGGCGGACGATCGCTCCGCGCGTCTACCGATCGCGCACACCCGTCGCGATCCAGGGCGGCGGCAACTTCGGCGGGCTGTACCCGCAGCACAGCGAGCACCGCTATCGCCTGGCGGAGCGACTGCGGCCTGAGACGGTGCTCATCCAGGAGCCGCAGTCCGTGCACTTCGCGACCGACGCGGATCGGGATGAGTTCGCGCGCCGCATGGCGCCGCGGCCGGGACTTCGCCTCGCCGTCCGCGACACCGCTTCGCTCGCGGCGGTCGAGGATGTGGTCGACGACGTGCACCTCGCCCCGGACAGCGTGCACATGCTCGGCCGGCTGGACGCCGCCCCGCCGACACGGGACGTGGTGCGACTGCTGCGCCGCGACGATGAGAGCGCGCTCGCCCCCGGCACAAGCCGCACCGCCGTGGACTGGCCCGCGATGACGTTCGCCGACCGGCTTGCGCAGCGCCTGCGGCGCACCCTGGTCGAGGGCGCGGTGACGCGGACGATGAACCGCTCGACGCACCGCTGGTTCGCGGATGCCGCCACGCGTCTGGCGACGGGCATCGCGCTGCTCGCACCCGGCGAGACGGTGATCACGGATCGACTGCACGCCATGCTGGTCGCCCTTCAGATCGGACGCCGCGTCATCGCGATCGACAATGCCAACGGCAAGCTCACGAGCTACGCCCGGACGTGGCTCGACGACCTTGCGCTCCCGCTCGAGTTCGCACCCGACCTGCCGGCCGCCGAGGCGAAGGTCTAGTCATGGTCCTCGCGCGTCACGAGCATCCCGCGGCAGGTCCGCCCGGGGAGCGCTCCGGCGCCCGACCGCGGGACTCTGCATCCGTCGCTGCGTCGTCCGGTCGCATCCGCAGCCGCGATCTGCTCTCCGCCGGCGTGCGCATCAGCGTGGAGCTGGCGCCGCTGCGCGTGCCCGACCGCACGTCGGTCGTGGAGGCCGTGCGCGCCCTCATCGGCTTCGGCGCGGATGCACGGGCCGGCCGCACGTTCGGCGGGGGCCGATGGACGTACGACCCCGCCACGCTCGACGCGCAGGCCGAACGCATGGTGCGGTCGCTGCCCCCGGAGCTCAGCGGCGATGAGGGTCTCCCCCGGCTCCGCGAGGCCGTGGATCCCGATCTGCCGGTCACGGTCTTCCTCGGTGAGGACCGCGCGTCCCTGTGCATCGACCATCGCCTGGGCGACGGGTTCCTCGGAGTCATGCTGACCGCCGGCGCGCTCTCGGGCGGAAAGCCCCCGGTCGTCTTCGCCCACGCCGACGACGACGATCCGCTGCCCGCAGCCGCCGCCGCGACGTTCCTGCGTCACCCTCGGCGCGTGGCCGACGTCGTGCACGACCGCCTCACCGACCGCCGCACGCCTCACGCCGGCCCCACGGTGCCGGCCCCCCGCGGGTCCCTCGAGCTCATCTCGCGCCGGATGGACCACGACACGTACCGCGCACTGGCCGCCTGGAGCCGGGGCAGGGTGCCCCTGTCGGTGGCGACCATGTTCGCCCTGCACATCGCGCTGCGCCGAGTGGGCCTGCCCGTCATGAACGAGGGCGCCGTTCTCGTCGATCTGCGCCGCTACCTGCCGTCCGGGCGTTCGACGCTCGGGAACTTCGTCGTGGGGCATCCCGTCTCGGTATCGGCCGGCATCGACGCGGCCGGCGCCCGCTTCCACCGGGACCTGCACGTCGGCCGCCCGCTGGCCGCCCTCGCGGCCGGGATCCTGACCAGCCGCTGGCGGCGCGAGGCCCCGACGACGATACCTGCCGCGGTGAGGCCCACGGTCAGCGACATGGGATTCCTCCGCGCCCTCGAGCCGCTCCCGTGGGCGTCGGAGGGCGGCGTCGTGCGGGTGTCTGTGGACCCCTCTTCACCCAACGGGATCACCGCTCTCACCGCGGTGCTCCGCCGGCGCCTCAACGTGTCGATGAGCTTCGACGGCTCCATGTACGACCGCGACACGATCGCCGCCGCGACCGAGCTCCTCTGCCGCGACCCGGAAGGACTGCTGCCGTGACTGTGACTTCGACCCCGCGTGACGAGAGCACCGTGGAGGACCCGCCCGAGGCGGGCGGCGTCGCGGCCACGCAGGCCGCGGCGCGCGCTCGGCGCCGCCGCGCGGTGTTCGTGATCCCCGCGGTCCTCCTCGTCGGGCTCCTGGTGCTCGCAGGCCTGTGGTGGTTCACCGGGTTCTCGTTCCTGTCGTTCCTCGGCCCGCGCTACAGCGACAGCGCACCGCTCTACGACGATTTCGACGGTCCGGCGGGCGCCAAGCCCGACCCGAACGTGTGGACGATCCAGACGGGCGGCGGGGGCTGGGGCAACAACGAGCTGCAGGAGTACACCGAGGACGCAGTCGCCCTGGACGGCGACGGGCATCTCGCCATCACCGCCCATGTGCCCGCCGAAGGCACGCCGACCTCGGGCCGCATCACCAGCCAGGGCAAGTGGTCGTTCACCTTCGGGCGGCTCTCGGCCCGGATCAAGCTCCCGGAGGGACAGGGGCTGCTGCCGGCCTTCTGGCTGCTGGGCGATTCGATCGATCGCGTGGGCTGGCCCGCCGCCGGCGAGATCGACGTCATCGAGACGCCGAACGACACCAGCCGGAGCATCCACCACCTGCACGGCCCCACCGGCCTGACGAACAAGTGGGCGCTCAATGAGGGCGTGGACATGCCGGTGCGCCTCGCCGACGACTTCCACGTCTACACCGTCGAGAAGCAGCCGGGGCGGGTGATCCTCGCGATCGACGGTCAGGTCGTGATGGACGTCGAGGAGTGGGATGTGCCGATCCCCGGCCGCTGGGTGTTCGACGACCCGACGCATGCGCTGTTCAGCCTCGCGGTGGGCGGGAACTGGCCCGGGGACCCCGATGCGACGACGCCGGAGACCAACCGGATGCTCATCGACTGGATCTCGTACACCCCCGCGGATCAGCTCGACGACACCGGCGCGACGATCGACCCGACAGGAGGCGACCGGTGAACAGCATGGCCGAGGCCGTCGGCATCCGTCCGCTGGTGCGCAGCATCGTGCAGGACCTGTCGTGGGGATTCCGGTCGTTCATCACGAACAGCATCGCGGGATCGCCGCTGTGCCCGCGAGCGGTGCGCTACGCCATCCTGCGTCTGCGCGGTTTCGATGTCCGCACTCCGAAGGTGCAGTCGCGATGCACCTTCACGGGGAGCCGCGACATCCACATCGGCGCACGTACGTCGGTGAACGTGTGGTGCTACTTCGAGGCGGTGGCGCCCATCCGGATCGGCGAGGACAGCCACATCGCGATGTTCACGACGATCATCACGAGCTCGCACGGTGTCGGCCCGGCGGGAATCGATCACACTCGCGTGAGCGCACCCGTCACGATCGGCGACCGGTGCTGGCTCGGGGCGCATGTCACGGTGCTGCCCGGCGTCACGATCGGCGACGACGTCATCGTCGCCGCAGGCGCGGTGGTCACCCGCGATCTCGCCGGCGGGGCGGTGTACGGCGGTGTGCCGGCGCGGCTGATCCGGACCCTGGACGAGTCGCCTGCGGCGCGGTCGCGCGCGGGAGCGGAAGGGCAGCTGACCGCGCCGTCGTGACCCGACGTCTCGAGACGCCTCGCACGATCATCACGGGCGCGATCGCCCGCTGCCCGGCTGGGGAGTGACGAGCTGCGCCATACCGAGAGTCGAGTTCGTGATGCCATGCCGACGGACTCCGCGCCCTCTCCGGGTCAGCCCTCGAACTCGGCGAGCGCGTCAGTGATCATCCGATGCCCTTGCGCCTCGAACGCCGCGTCCCCCACCTCGCGAGCCCAGCACGCGGTGCCGATCGCCTCGCGCAGGCGCATGAGCAGCCAGTGCTCCCCCTCGCGCGGGTCGGATCCGTACCCCTCGAAGAAGGCGGCCTCGCACGCGGGGTTCTCACGCCACTCCTGGACCGCCAGGCGCGCGAAGTCGGTCGCCGCGGGCCGGAAGGCGAATCGCCCGAAGTCGATCACACGCACCAGGCCGCCTGCCACCAGCCAGTTCCGGGGCTGCCAGTCGCCGTGGGTCGGAACGAGGTCCGCCTCGACGGGCGGCAGTGCGGCCAGTGCTGCCCGCAGACGTTCCGCGACCGGGGGCGCGATCGCGTCGGAGGTGTCGAGCTGATGCAGCGCGCGACGAGTGGCCGCGGCATCCGTCCCCTCGGACGGGCGGCTCGCTTGCGCGTGGAACTCTCGCAGCAGCGCGCCGGCCTGGCGGTGGACCGCCGGGTCGGTGGCCGCCGCGGTCCGGTACGCGAGCCCGCCGGTGAGGAAGTCGGCGACGAGAATGCGCGCGGACCGATCGAACCAGCGAAGCCTCGCTGCGCGTCCGGTGCGAACCCATACGTCCGTCCACCCGCCGGCGTGCGCGTCGATCTCGCGGCGCAGGTGATGGTTGCGCTCGCCGCCGGCCTTGACGACGAGCTGCTGGTCACCGGCGGACACCCGGAGCACCACGGTGTCAGCCTGATCCCAGCTCAGGTCCTCGACGGCGCGGAAACCCGGCAGCCAAGCGTCCAGAAGCGCACGCTGAGCGGCCGACAGCCGCCCGAGTCCCATCAGGAGGTGACGACCTGGGCCGTGCCGACCGGAGCGTTCGGACCCATCTCATCGGCGATGCGGTTCGCCTCCTCGATGAGCGTGTCGACGATCTCGGCCTCGGGCACGGTCTTGATGACCTGCCCCTTCACGAAGATCTGCCCCTTGCCGTTGCCGGACGCCACACCGAGGTCGGCCTCGCGAGCCTCACCGGGGCCGTTGACGACGCAGCCCATGACCGCGACGCGCAGCGGCACGGTCATGTCCTTCAGCCCCTCGGTCACCGAGTCGGCCAGCGAGTACACGTCCACCTGGGCGCGCCCGCACGAGGGGCACGAGACGATCTCGAGCTTGCGCTCCCGCAGATTCAGCGACTGCAGGATCTGGTGGCCCACCTTGACCTCTTCAGCCGGCGGCGCCGACAGCGAGACGCGGATGGTGTCGCCGATGCCCTCGGCCAGCAGGATGCCGAATGCCGTCGCCGACTTGATGGTGCCCTGGAATGCCGGCCCGGCCTCGGTCACTCCCAGGTGCAACGGCCAGTCCCCCCGCTCGGCGAGCAGGCGATAGGCCTTGACCATCACGATCGGGTCGTTGTGCTTGACCGAGATCTTGAAGTCGTGGAAGTCGTGCTCCTCGAAGAGGGAGGCCTCCCACACGGCGCTCTCGACGAGCGCCTCCGGCGTGGCCTTGCCGTACTTCTCGAGCAGTCGCTTGTCGAGCGACCCCGCGTTCACGCCGATGCGCAGCGACACCCCCGCCGCTTTGGCGGCACGGGCGATCTCACCGACCTTGTCGTCGAACTGACGGATGTTGCCCGGGTTCACCCGCACGCCCGCGCAACCGGCGTCGATCGCCTGGAAGACGTACTTCGGCTGGAAGTGGATGTCGGCGATCACCGGGATCTGGCTCTTCGCGGCGATGATGTGCAGCACATCGGCGTCGTCCTGAGACGGGACGGCGACGCGCACGATCTCACAGCCCGAGGCGGTGAGCTCGGCGATCTGCTGCAGCGTGGCGTTGATGTTGGTGGTGGGCGTCGTCGTCATCGACTGCACGCTGACGGGGGCGTCACCACCGACCAGCACCTTGCCCACCCTGATCTGGCGGCTCTTGCGGCGGGGGGCGAGCGTTTCGGGGACCTTGGGCATCCCGATGTTCACGGCTGGCACGGCTCCAGCCTACGCGCGCGGGCTGATCGTCGGCTCGGAGGCGGCGGGCTCGCGGGGCACGCCGCGCGCACGGTGTATCTTCCCGCCATGAGCCTGAGCCATCACCTCGGACGCATGACCGGCAGAGACCCCCACGAGGCGCACCGGACGGCGACCCCGCTGGAGCTGCTGTTCGACCTCACCTTCGTCGTCGCGTTCAGCCAGATCTCCAGCCAGATGGCGCACTACCTCGAGCTGGGCAACGTCTCGACGGCGCTCATCGGCTTCGCGTTCTCGACCTTCGCGGTCACCTGGGCGTGGATCAATTACTCCTGGCTCGCCTCCGCCTACGACACCGACGACATCTACTTCCGCGTCTCGACGCTGGTCGTGATGGTGGGCGTGCTCATCGTGGCCCTCGGTGTGCCCGACGTCTTCCACTCCATGGAGGATGGCGCGTATCTGGACAACACCGTGATGGTCGCCGGGTACGTCGTCATGCGCGTCGCGACGATCGCGCTGTGGATCCGCGCCGCGGTGCACGACCAGGCCCGGCGCAAGACGTGCATCGCGTACATCGTCAACGTGTCGATCGCGCAGCTCGGCTGGATCGCCCTCATCTTCCTCAACATGCCGGTCGGCATCACGCTGGTCTTCACGACGCTGCTCATGCTGTTCGAGCTCGCCGGCCCGCTCTTCGCCGAGACCCGGTTCGGCCCGACTCCGTGGCATGCGCACCACATCGCGGAGCGCTACGGGCTGCTGGTCATCATCACGCTGGGCGAGGTGATCCTCGGGACGATCCTCGCGATCTCGGCGGTCGTGCAGGATGAGACGCTGGGGTGGTCGCTCGAGGCGGGTCTCATCGCCTTCAGTGGGACGGCGCTCGCCTTCGGCATGTGGTGGAACTACTTCGTGATCCCCTTCGGCGACGTGCTGGAGCGGCACCGGCTGCGCGGCTTCCCGTGGGGATATCTGCACCTGTTCGTGTTCGGCTCGCTGATCGCGGTGGGGGCCGGCCTTCACGTCGCCGCGAACGTGATCGCGCATGAGGCTCACGTCGACACGACCTTCGCGGTGCTGAGCATCGCGATCCCCGTCCTGGTCTACGAGACGTTCCTCTTCGGCATCTACGCGCTGACCGTCATGCAGTTCGACCCGTTCCACGTCTGGCTCTACCTCGGCTCGGTGCTCGCTCTCGCTGCCAGCGTCGTTGCGGTCACGCTGGGGGCGACCCTGGGCGTCGCGCTGTTGTTCATCGCGTGCGCCCCGGCCGTCGTGGTCGTCGGATACGAGACCGTCGGGTGGCGCCACGGCGCGCAGATGCTGGAGCGCGCCCGGCAGAGCTGAGGCCGGGTTCGCCGGCGCCGATCACTTCTCGGCGCCGCCTCCCGCCGACCCCTCCGTCGAGGCGGCGGACGCCCCGTCGGCCGCCCTGTCCGGCGCCGACGCGGTGAGGGCGCGGATCAGGGTCTGCGCGTCGTACGGGCCGACGTGACGGATGCCGTTGACGAAGAAGGTCGGCACCGAGCTGATGTCCATCGCCTCGGCATCCAACATGTCGTCGCTCACGCGCCCCGTGACCTTCGGCGAGCTGAGGTCCTCCTCGAAGCGATCGACGTCCAGGCCGAGCTCGCGGGCGCGCCGGATCATGTCCGACGGAAGCTGGTGCTCCTGGTCCGCGAACAGACTGCGGGAGAACTCGGGCAGCTTGCCTTGCAGCGCGGCCGCTTCAGCCGCCTCGGCCGCGGCGAGCGCGTTCGGATGCTGCCGCTCGAGCGGCGCGTGACGCCACACGTACCGCAGCCGGTCGCCGAGCTCGCGGCGCACCTCCTCGATGGAGCCGGACGCCTTCGAGCAGAACGGGCACTGGAAGTCGCCGTACTCGACGATGGTCAGCGGCGCGTTCACGTCGCCGTAGATGTGGTCGCGCTTCGGGTCGACCGGGCGCACCAGCGTGCGACCGCCGTCGTCGTCGGGCCGTCGGGCGTCGGAGATCCGGAAGACCACCGCTGCGAAGGCGAACGCCAGCAGGGACGCAGCCAGCACACCGACACGTGCCTCGTTCTGCACGCCCGGATCGTCGATCGCGAGGTCGATGATGAACAGCGAGATCGTGAACCCGATGCCGCACAGCATCGCGCCGCCGGCGACACGGTCCAGCGTCAGCCCGAGCCCGAACTCCCCGAGCCGGAAGACCTTCATGACGACAGCGGCACCGAACACACCGACGAACTTGCCCACGACCAGGCCCACGATGATCGCCCACGTGACGGGCGACCGCACAGCCGCCGCCAGGATCGGACCCGAGATCTCGACGCCCGCGTTGGCGAGGGCGAAGAGCGGGAGGATCACATACGCGACGTACGGGGCGTACGCCGACTGCAGGCGCTCGTTGATCGAGATCGATTCCCGCAGGCTGTTGGCGGCCTGCCGGGCATACTCGGTGTTGGGCGACTGGCGGAACACCCGCGCCAGCTCGAGCGCCTGCTCCACGTCGCGGCGATTGGGCCGGTAGACCGGGATGAGGAGGGCGATCGCGACGCCCGCGAGCGTCGGGTGCACGCCTGATGCGAGGAAGGCGAGCCACACGATGATCGACAGGGTGGCGTAGATCGGGCCCCGTCCGCGCCGGATGTACCGGGTGAAGAAGATGCCGGCGAGTCCCGCTGCCGCGATGAGCAGCGGCAGCGGCGTGAAGTTCTCGGTGTAGAACAGCGCGATGATGCTGAGCGCACCGATGTCGTCGACGACGGCGAGGGCCAGGAGGAAGACCCGCAGACGTCCCGACGCGCGCGGCCCGATCAGGGCCAGCGCCCCTACCAGGAATGCGGTGTCGGTCGAGATGACCACGCCCCACGCATGCTCGAAGCCGGATCCCGCCGCGACGGCGAGGTACAGCGCCGCGGGCACCAGCAGGCCGGCGACGGCCGCCACCACCGGGATCATGGCGCGCGACCAACTGGTCAGCTCACCGATCGCGAACTCGCGGCGCACCTCGAGTCCCACGGTGAAGAAGAAGATCGCCATCAGCGCGTCGTTCACGAGCGCGTGCAGCGTGAACTGCAGCTCGATGTCGCCGAACCCGATCGTGAGGTCGGTCTCCCAGAAGTCGTGATAGGACGCCGCGGACAGGTTCGCCCAGATGATGGCGACGAGCGTGGCCAGGACCAGCAGCAGAGCGCCGGTGCGCTGCTCCCCCAGGTCGCGGATCCGGTCGGCGATCGAGGGCCCTCGGCTGCGCCGGCGCGCGGGCGGCGTGGAGCGGGACGGGCGCTCGACGATCGTGACGTCGCTCATGGTGCCTCCGGGGCGAGAGTGGAAAGAAGCGGTCGGCCTCAGTATCCAGCCAAACGCCGCTCGCGTGGGCCGACGCGGTGGCCGGCGGCGGCCGTGTGATAGGTTCGGCGCATGTCCGCACGCCTGAACTGGTGGCTCACCGCATAGGCGGTGGGTTTCGCGCGACTCAGACCGCCCCCGGGGCGGTCTTCTTTTTCGTAAGGGAAGCCACCCCACGACGAAAGAACCACAGCCATGACCGGGCTCGCCCACTCCACGCTTCGCGAGATCGCCGACCGCGGCATCCCGTTCGCCCTCATCGCGCGCGACGGCGCGACCGTCGAAGTGCTCACCGGTGATGTGGTGGACGTCGACCTCCTCGCCGACATCCCCCTCAGCGATGCCGACGGCACGCCGCGCGAAGTGCTCGCACTGGTCCCGTTCCGGCAGGTGCGGGAGCGCCGCTTCGAATGCCACGACGACGGCGCCCCGCTGCGCTGCCTCGTCGTGCGGGAGCGGTCGTCCCTCCCTCGCGGCGAGGTGCTCGCGGCACTGCCGGCCGAGCGTATCGACCTCGAGGATGCCGGCTTCGACATCTCCGACGAGGACTACGCCGACATCGTCCGCCGGGTGATCGCGGACGAGATCGGACGTGGTGAGGGCGCCAACTTCGTCATCCGGCGCGACTTCACCGCCGGCGTGTCGACGGATGCCACGACCGCCGCACTCACCTGGTTCCGCGCGCTGCTGGAGCACGAACGGGGCGCCTACTGGACGTTCGCCGTCGTCACCGGCGACCACGTCGCCGTCGGCGCGAGCCCCGAGGCGCACGTCAGCGCCAAAGACGGCGTCGTCACCATGAATCCGATCTCGGGCACCTTCCGGCATCCGGCGGGCGGGCCCACCCCGGCCACGCTCTCGGAGTTCCTGCGGTCGACGAAGGAGACCGAGGAGCTGTTCATGGTGGTGGACGAGGAGCTCAAGATGATGAGCGCGGTCTGCTCGGACGGCGGTCGCATCACGGGCCCGCACCTCAAGGAGATGTCTCGCCTCACGCACACCGAGTACGTGCTGCGCGGGCGCAGCAGACTGGACCCCCGCGACATCCTGCGCGAGACGATGTTCGCTCCCACCGTCACCGGATCTCCCATGCAGAACGCCTGCACCGTGATCACGCGCCATGAGACGACGCCACGCGGCTACTACTCGGGCGTGGCGGCGCTGTTCACACCGCGAAGCAGCACGGCGGCGGCGACCCCCTCGGCGGCCGGACGCGCAGACGGAGCCGCAGAGACCCCCGAACCCACCCACGACCTCGACGCCCCGATCCTCATCCGCACCGCGTATCTGCAGGACGGTCGGTTGCGCGTGCCCGTGGGCGCCACGCTCGTGCGCCACTCCGACCCCTACGGCGAGGTCGGCGAGACGCACGGCAAGGCGGCCGGTGTGCTGGGCGCGATCGGCGCGGTGCCGCGAGCGGCGCAGGCCCAGACGGACGTGGTCGACGAGGACGCACCGACACCGGCTCCCCGCCGGCTGGCCCACGATCCGGAGATCGCCGAGCTGCTGGCTTCGCGCAATGCGCGGCTCGCGGAGTTCTGGCTGAACCCTCAGGGCGCGGGCGCCCCGGGCCCCTTCGCCGGCCGCACCGCGCTCGTCGTGGACGCGGAGGACCGGTTCACGACGATGCTGGCCCATCAGCTCCGCCACCTCGGCCTCACCGTCGAGATCGCGCCGTGGAGTGCGGTCACGGACGCTCAGGTCGATGAGGCCGAGCTGCTGGTCGCCGGTCCTGGGCCCGGGGACCCGCGCGACGTCTCGAACGCACGCATCCGGCGGATGCGGGAGGTCGTCGCGAGACGCCGTGCCGCAGGTCGGCCGCTTCTGGCGGTGTGCCTGAGCCACCAGATCCTGGCCGACTCGTTCGGCATCGCCCTCGCGCCGCTCGACGCGCCTCACCAGGGCCTGCAGAAGACGGTCGACCTCTTCGGCGAGCCGTCATCCATCGGCTTCTACAACACCTTCACCGCTCGCGTCGCCGCCGGCACCACGCGCGTCGGGGTCGCGGAGGTCGCCGCCGACGCCTCGGGCGATGTCTACGCTCTTCGGGGGCCCGGCTTCGCGTCCGTGCAGGGCCACCTGGAATCGATCCTCTCGCGGGACGGGATGACCACGCTGCAGCGACTGGTCGAGCAGGCGCTGATGCCCGTGACCGCCTGAGCGCACCCTCCCGTCGCGCGCAGCGGAGGATGTCGGGGCCTCAGCGTCGAGCTCGCGCCGCCAGCAGACGGCGTTCGGCCTCGTTCGCGGTCAGCTCGAGCGCACGGAGATCGGCGGCGAGCGCCTCGTCGTCGCGTCCCAGCTCACGCAGCAGCCACGCTCGGACGGCGTGCCACAAGTGCGAGCGCGCCAGGGGATCAGCCAGAGCCTCCACCTCGGCCAGCGCCGCCACCGCACCCTCGACGTGAGCGAGGGCGACCGCCCTGTTGAGCCTCACCACGGGCGAGCGGTCGTATGCCAGCAGCATGTCGTAGAGGGTGAGCACCTGCAGCCAGTCCGTCGCCGCGGCATCGGACGCGTCGGCGTGACACGCCGCGATCGCCGCGTGGAGCTGCCAGCGGCCGGGGCGGCGGAGCCGCGCGGCGCGCTCGAGCGCGTCATGGCCCGACGCCAGAAGCGCGTGGTCCCAGCGCGAGCGGTCCTGGTCGCCGAGGAGCACCAGCTCGCCGTCGGCGGAGCGGGCCGACTCCCGCGCCCGATGGAACCGCAGCAGTGACAGCAGACCCCAGGCTTCCGCGGCGCGGGGCAGCGCGTCCGCGACGACCTGCGCCAGCCAGAGCGCGTCGTCGGCGAGGTCCCGGTCGGCGCGGGCGTCCGCGCCGGCGAGGAAGTGCGCCTCGCTGTACATCACCGAGACGACGGTGAGCACCAGATCCAGCCGGGCTGCGGCATCCGGTCCTTCCGGCACCCGCAGCGGGATCCCGCTCGCGGCGATCTTGCGCTTGGCGCGCGAGATCCGCTGACCGGTCGTCGCTTCGCTCGAGAACGTGGCGCGCGCGATCTGGGCCGTCGTCAGGCCGCAGACGGCTCGCAGTGTGAGGGCGAGCTGCGCATCGGGAGCCAGGGCAGGGTGGCAGCAGCCGAACAGCAGCGGGAGCCGCTCGTCCGCCGGCGCTCCGGGAGCCGTCGGGGTCGGGACCAGCAACGCGACCTTGTCGCGCAGCACGCGATCACGCCGGACGCGATCGAGGGCGTTGTGGCGCGCTGCCTGCATGAGCCATGCGCCCGGCCGGGGCGGGATGCCCCGCCGGCGCCACTCCCGCAAGGCCTCTTCCACCGCTTCCGCGACGGACTCCTCTGCAAGGTCGAAACTCCCGAACGACCCGGTGAGAGCGGCCGTGATGCGGGCGGACTCCTCGCGCACCACCACCGCGAGGAGCCGATCGGATGCCGCGGCGCCGGCGTGCGTGCCGGGCGCATCCCGCGCGTCCGCACCCTGCGGCGCCGCGGCATCCGACTCGGTCACTGCTCGAACTGGCTGTAGTCGGTCACCATCGGACGGATCTCGATCGCCACGCCCGGGAACTGCATCGACGGCCAGGTCTTGACCAGCTCGATCGCGGCATCCAGGTGCGGGACGTCGAGGACGCTGAAGCCTCCGACGACCTCCTTCGCTTCCGAGAACGGCCCGTCCGCCACGACGGGGCCGTCCGGGCCGTACTTCACGGTCGTCGCGGTGGAGACCGGCTGCAGCTCGGCCCCGCCGTCGGCGATGTGGGCGGAGTTCGTCTGGAACCACTCCCAGATCCGCCCGTAGACCTCCTGCGCCCGGTCCTCGGGAACCGCGGCGTCGAGTTCGGGGGTGGAGGTGAACATGATCACGTACTTCACGGTCGTCGTCCTTTCGTCAGTGGAACCGTTGCACCCTCACAGCGAACGGGCAAGACGGATTTCGACAACCTGAGCCGACAGATGTTGCGCGGTCGTCTCGAACCGCGCCGCGCGGCGGGGCTCGCGCCGCCGTGCAGACCGCCGATCCCCTCGCGACAGGCTCAGAACAGCGAGATGGGGTTGACCAGGTCGGCGAGGATGAGCACCGCGCCCATCGCGATGAGGGCGACCACGACGACGAACGTCACCGGGACCAGCTTCGTCGCGTCCACCGGCTGCGGGGGCGGCCGGCGGAACAGCTTCGCCCACGCGCGCTTGATGCCCTCCCACAGCGCGACGGCGATATGGCCGCCGTCCAGCGGCAGCAGCGGAATGAGGTTGAAGACGAACAGCGCGATGTTCAGCGACGCCAGGAGCGACAGGAAACCGGCGATGCGGTTGATGATCGGCGAGTCGGCGGCAGCCACCTCGCCCGACAGGCGCCCCGCCCCGACGATGCTCAGTGGACCGTTCGGATCGCGTTCGCCTCCGGTCACGAGGCTGACGCCGGTGTCCCACACCTTCGCCGGCAGCTGCCAGATGATCCCCGCGACGGCGCCGACGTTCTGGATGGCCATCTCGGGCCCCGCCCAGATCGGCTGGCGCACGAACTCGGTCGTCGGCCCGATCCCGACGAATCCCACCTGCTCCGTCGACGTCGTCCCGTCGGCGGCCGTCACCTCCGACGAGATCGTGGCCGGAGTCACCTGCAGCGTCTGCTCGGCGCCGTCACGTTCGATGACGAACGTCAGCTGCTGGCCTGCGGACGAGCGGATGATCGCGGATGCCTCGGCGAAGTCCGCGACCGCCTGACCGTCGATGGACACGATGGTGTCGCCGGGCTGGATGCCCGCCGCTTCGGCGGGCGTGGTGGGGTCGTCCGGGCTGCACTGGCTCGTGCTGTCGGCGGGGACGCAGTCGGACAGGCGGGCCACCGTGGTGGTGGCGGTCTGCACGCCGATGCCCGTGAACAGGATCGCGAACAGCACGATGGCCAGCAGCAGGTTCATCAGCGGCCCGCCGAGCATCACGACGACCCGCTTCCAGACCGGCAGACGGTAGAACACACGCGTGTCGTCGTCACCGCGCAGGGTCTGGTCGTTGGCGTCGCGCGCGTCCTGCACCATGGTCGCGAAGAAGCCGCCGCCCGCGCGTCCGGCGCGGCCGCCGGCCGCGCCCTGAGCGCGGGGCACCACCACCGCTGCGTGCGCGGCGTCCTGCTCCTCCTCTCGCAGGGCGGGAGAGGGCGGGTACATGCCCGCCATCGAGATGTAGCCGCCGAGCGGGATCGCCTTGAACCCGTATTCGGTCTCCCCGAAGCGGCGGGACCACAGCGTCGGGCCGAAACCGATCATGTACTGACCGACGCGCACACCGAACTTCTTGGCCGGCCACAGGTGCCCCAGCTCGTGCAGCGCGATCGAGACGGCCAGGCCGACGACCATGAGCACGACGCCGATGACGAACGCGAGGATCTCCACACGCTCACGGTACCCGCGCGAGGCTTTGAGTTGGGTGTGACGGCCACGCGACCCGGTCCGTGCCGGGGCGCGAGTCTGCCGTAGGCTCGGAGCGAGGAGGAGCCGTGAGTCCACGCCACGTCCGCGCGCTGCGCGGCTCCGCCGCCGCGTGGATGGCCACGATCGTCGCCGCGACCGCTCACACGCTCGCCGGCGGCGGCGCACCCTCGCCGGTGTTCGTCGCCGTCATCGGCATCCTGGTCTCACCCGTGGCGATGGTCCTCGTCGGTCGCCGTCTCGCCGTCTGGCGCGCCGCGCTCGTCGTGGTGGGCGGTCAGGGGCTCTTCCACGCCTCCTTCGCCATGACGGCTGGGGCCGACCCGAACGCCTCCCACGGGCACCACGCAGCCCACCTGTCGGGGCCTGCCATCGTCGCCCTTCCCGACATGCCGATGCTTGCGGCGCACGCGGTGGCCGCCGTCCTGACGGTCGCGGCGCTGTACGGCGGCGAACGGATGCTGCGCGCGCTGGCCGCCGGCATCCGCACCCTCTTCACGCGGGCGGTCGCGATCGCACCTCGCCCCGCCTCCCCCCGCCTGGTCGCTGCCGAGCGCGCGCTGCTGCACCCCGGCGCAGCCTTCGTCCTCGCACCTCTGTCGCGGCGGGGTCCTCCCGCTTTCGTCGCCGCGGCGCGCTGAGCGCCGCCGCCGGCCGCCCCCCTGGCGAGCCGGCTCTCCTTCGCGTGCGCCCGCACCATGCCGTGCACCCGGGTGCCGCACCATCCAGACGAAAGACGAAGACCCATGATCACGACGACCTCACCCACCCCTCGCACC
Source organism: Microbacterium timonense (assembly GCF_900292075.1). GTDB lineage: Bacteria > Actinomycetota > Actinomycetes > Actinomycetales > Microbacteriaceae > Microbacterium > Microbacterium timonense. The sequence continues at coordinate 250,342 of NZ_OLMV01000004.1, read as the reverse complement.
CGCCGCATCGCCCTCGGCGCGGTCGCCGGACTCGCTCTCGCCCTCGGAGCGCCGCTCGCGGCATCCGCGCACGTGCACGTCGATCCCGGCACCGCGACCGCCGGCGACACCGAGACCCTCACGTTCTCGTTCTCCCACGGCTGCGAGGACTCCCCCACCACTGCTCTGACCATCGACATCCCCGAGGGCGTCGGCAACGCCGCCCCCGTCGTGCAGGGCGGGTGGACGATCTCCCGCGAGCTCGGCGCGGATGGTGTGCCGACCCGCGTGGTCTACACGGCCGACACGCCCGTGGAGAGCGGGCTCAAGGCGAACGTCGCCATGGACGTGCTGTTCACCGAGAGCGCCGCCGGGACGGTGCTTGCCTTCCCGGTCACGCAGACCTGCGTGACCGGCGAGACGGCGTGGACACAGCTGGCCGAGGATGGTCAGGACGCCGAAGACCTCGACGCCCCCGCGCCGATCGTCGAGGTCGGCGACGCCTCCGCCTCGACGCCCGAGGCGGACCACGGCGGACACGGAGGCAACAGCACCGCGAGCGGTGACACCGACGCCGAGGCACAAGCCGAGGCGACGGCATCCGTCTCGGCCGACCCGGTCGCGCGCTGGCTCGCGGCCGGTGGTCTGGCGGCGGGCATCGCCGCGCTCGCGGTGGTGCTCCTGCGCCGTCGCACGAAGAGTTGAGCGCCCGGCCGCCCTCGCCCGCGCGGCGGGGGCGGCCCACGCCGTGCGAGGATGGATGCGCCATGCCCACCGACGCGCCCTCGAACCTGCCTCCGGTCCTCCGCCCCGACGCGCCGCCGATCCACTCCCTCGCCGACCTCGTGGCGCGGTTCGCCGTCGACACGCGCGGAGACGTCGAGGGTGTCACGCTCACCGGACTGACCTTGGCCACCGCCGACCTGCGTCCGGGCGACGTGTTCGTCGCGGTCCAGGGCGTAAATCGGCACGGAGCGGATTTCGCCGCCACCGCCGCCGAGAAGGGTGCGGTCGCCGTGGTGACCGATGCCGCCGGCGCCGACCTCGCTGCCACCAGCGGGCTTCCTGTCGTCCTCGTCGAGGATCCGCGGGCGCTTCTCGGCGAGCTGTCGGCGTGGGTGTACAGCACCGGCCGCGACGACGATCTGCCGACACTGTTCGGCACCACGGGCACCAACGGCAAGACGAGCGTCTCCCATCTGCTCGAGGGCATCCTCGGCCAGCTCGGCGCGATCACGGGGCTGTCCTCGACCGCCGAACGGCACATCGCCGGTCAGGTCATCGTGTCCCGACTCACGACGCCCGAGGCGTACGAGATGCACGCGCTCCTGGCCCTCATGCGCGAGCGCGGCGTCGAAGCGGTCGCGGTCGAGGTCAGTGCACAGGCGCTGAGCCGCCGCCGCGTCGACGGCATCGTGTTCGATGTCGCCGGGTTCACCAATCTCACGCACGATCACCTCGACGACTACGCCGACATGCGGGAGTACTTCGAGGCGAAGCTGCCGCTGTTCCGACCGGACCGCGCGCGCCGTGCGGTCGTCTGCATCGACTCCGAGCCGGGCGCGGAGGTCGTGGCGCGCAGCGAGGTGCCGACCGTGACCGTGGGGACGCCGGCGCTGGCCTCGGACCCCGAGGCGGCGGCCGCAGCTGACTGGGTGGTGGAGATCCTCGATGAGCGGCAGGTCGGCACGCGGTTCCGGCTGACCGCCCGTGACGGCCGCGCGCTCACGACGCTGGTTCCGGTGATCGGCCGGCACATGGCCGCCAACGCGGGCCTGGCGATCGTCATGATCCTCGAGGGCGGCTATGCGTGGGAGCGCATCGTCGACGCGCTCGACGGCGGCCGCATCGACGCCTATCTCCCCGGCCGCACCGAGCTCGTCTCGGGCGACAGCGGACCGGCCGTGTACGTCGACTTCGGGCACTCCCCCGACGCGTTCGAGAAGACGCTCGCCGCGGTGCGACGGGTGACCCCGGGCAAGGTCGTCATGCTGGTCGGCGCCGACGGCGACCGCGACGCCACCAAGCGCCACGACATGGGACGCACCGCCGTCGAAGGAAGCGACATCCTGGTCATCACCGACCACCATCCGCGGCATGAGGATCCCGATTCGATCCGCGCGACGCTCATCGAGGGCGCCCGGCGCGCACGGCCCGATGCCGAGATCCACGAGTACTCCCCGCCCGAGCGCGCGATCATCGAGGCGGTCGCGCTGGTCGGCGACGGCGACGCGATCCTGTGGGCAGGCCCGGGCCACCAGGACTACCGCGACATCCGCGGAGTCCGCACCCCCTACTCGGCCCGCGAGCTCGCCCGGCGCGCCCTGCGCGACGCCGGGTGGCCGGTGCCCGAGCCGCACTGGCCGGTGCCGTATCCGGAGCACGAGACCCCGGCATCCGATCCCCTGCGCCCGGTCTTCCCCGACGCCTGACGGTCGCCGACGCCGTTTCGGACGCCGTCCCCGTCGCTTCTCGCCCTCGTCCACCACGATGACTTGGCCTAAATGTACGCGGCACGCGGCGTGTCGCGTACACATAGGCCAAGTCATCATCGCGGGAGTGGCGACGTGACGACGGGGGGAAGGGTCAGGATGCCGCGGCGATCGCCTGGTCGGCGGCGCGGCGTGCCCACTCCTCGGCCTCGGCGAGCGACTCGCGGGTGAGGGCGTCCGGCGCCTCGTGCGCGTCGACCACGAGCTCCACGACGTCGGTGATCCCGAGGAATCCGAGCCTGCCCTCGTGGAACGCGTCGACGGCCTGCTCGTTGGCGGCGTTGAAGACGGCCGGGTAGGTCCCGCCCGCGCGTCCCACGCGCTTGGCGAGCTTCACCGCGGGGAAGGCGGCTTCGTCGAGCGGCTCGAAGGTCCAGGAGACGGCGGTCGTCCAGTCCAGCGGCCGCCCGACTCCGGCCACACGATGCGGCCAGTCCAGCCCCAGTGAGATCGGGAGCCGCATGTCGGGGGGCGAGGCCTGCGCGATGGTCGAGCCGTCGACGAACTCCACCATGGAGTGCACGATGGACTGCGGGTGGACCACCACGTCGATGTCGGCATACGGGATGCCGAACAGCAGGTGGGCCTCGATCACCTCCAGTCCCTTGTTCACGAGCGTCGCGGAGTTCGTGGTGACGACGCGGCCCATGTCCCAGGTCGGGTGCGCGAGCGCCTGCGCGGGGGTGACCTCGGCGAGCGACTCACGACTGCGGCCGCGGAAGGGTCCTCCGGATGCCGTCAGGACGAGTCGGCGCACCTCATCCCGTTCACCGGAGCGAAGGGCCTGCGCGATGGCGGAGTGCTCGGAGTCGACCGGCACGATCTGTCCGGGACGGGCGACGGCCGTGACGAGGTCGCCGCCGACGATCAGCGACTCCTTGTTCGCCAGCGCGAGCGTGCGGCCCGTCTCCAGCGCGGCGAGCGTCGGCCCGAGCCCCACTGAGCCCGTGATGCCGTTGAGCACCACGTCGGCCTCCACGTCGCGCACCAGCTGCTCGGCTTCGACCGCGCCGAGGGCGACGTGCTCGACACCGAACTCGGTCGCCTGTGCCTGAACGCCGGCCCGATCGGATCCGGCGGCGAGCCCCACCACCTCGAACCGCCGCGGGTTGGCACGCACCACATCGAGCGCCTGCGTGCCGATGGAACCCGTCGAGCCGAGGATGAGGACGCGCCGCATCCGGCCAGCCTAGCGCCGGGCCGGATGCGGCCGCCGGGGCTATTGCTGGGCGGCGGCGCGCTGCACGCCGAGGATGTCGATGACGAAGACCAGCGTCTCGCCCTTGAGGTCCGTGTCGTTGATCTCGCCCTCGCCGTAGCCGAATGCCGGCGGGATCACGACCAGGACCTGCGAGCCGACCGTCTGGCCTTCCAGTGCCTGCTGGAAGCCCTCCACCACGCCGGTCGTCGAGAACGCCGAGGGCTGTCCGCGATCCCAGCTCGAGTCGAAGACGCTGCCGTCAGACCACTTGACACCCGTGTACTGCACGAAGACGGTGTCGCCGGACTGCACGACGGGGCCGTCCCCCGTCTTCAGGTCGGCGATCTGCACCTCGGTGGGCGGGTCGGCGTCGGGGATCGTCACCGTCGGGGCGCCGTCGTCGTCGAGCTCGACGGTCGGCATGCCGTCGACGGGGCTCTGGTCGGCGCCGCCGGACGTCGTCGGCAGGAGGTCGGCGGTCTGGGCGACCACGACGACCGGGGACGCCCCCTCTCCGAACGCGCTGCCCGGAATGGTCATCGCCACGGTCGAGCCCAGCGGTGCGCACTCCAGGGCTGCGACGAACAGCGAGTAATTCTGCTCGTCGAGGAGGATCGGCACGGCGCCGGATTCGTCAGGCGAGGTCTCCGAGGAGTCCTGGAGCAGCTCGCCGGTGGAGCCGTCGTAGATCGAGTAGAAGCCGCTGACGAGGTCCCCGGTGGCCAGATCGTCTCCCGAGCCTTCCGTGACGATGGTCCGCTGGATGTCCTCGTACGCGAGCGAGGTCGGCACGGTCGCGGTGAGGTCGGCGCCGCTGCCGGTCACCTGGATGGCGTCGGAGTCCGCACCCGGCTGAGCGTCCAGCACGCATGCCGAGGACGGCGTCGCCGACGGCGTGGGGTCGGCGTCGGGCTCGCCCGATCCGGAGCAGCCGGCCAGGACGACAGCCGACAGCGCGGCGATGGACAGGGCAACGAGGGGGCGAATGCGCACGGAGGAACCTCGAGTCGATGGAAGGTGAGACTCCATCCTTCCGCATCTTTGCTCGGTTCACGCTGAGAGGTGGCTATGCCGATGACGGAATGCGAACGGGAGTACCCTCTACGGGTGACTTCGGACCTCGTACCCGGCGCCGACGAGACCTCTGACGACAGCGCGGCGGCGCGAGAGACCCCGGCCGGTGCGGTGCGCCGTATGGGTGCGACGTATGCGTTCGGCCGGTTCGTCGTCGCGCCGCTCGCGCGCCTGGTCTACCGGCCGCACGTCGAGGGACGGGCGAACGTCCCGAAGTCCGGGCCGGTGATCTTCGCGAGCAACCACCTGTCGTTCATCGATTCCATCGCGATCCCCGTCGCCGCGCCGCGCCCGGTGCACTTCCTCGCGAAGTCGAGCTACTTCGACACGCCCGCATCGCGGTGGTTCTTCACCGCGATCGGGGCGGTTCCGGTTCAGCGCGGCGCGGGCCAGGCGGCGCTGGACGCCCTCGACCAGCAGCGGGCGCTGCTGGAGAACGGCAGCGCCGTCGCGCTCTATCCGGAAGGCACGCGCTCGCTCGACGGGCGTCTGTACAAGGGCCGCACCGGCGTGGCCTTCCTGGCGCTGCAGACCGGGGCGCCCGTCGTCCCCGTGGGGCTCATCGGCACCGACAAGGCGATGCCGGTGGGCGCCAGGATGCCCTCGCGCAAGCACCGGGTCACGGTCAGGTTCGGCAAGCCGCTCGACCTCTCGCACCACGGGGCGGCGTCGTCCGGGAGGGCGCGTCGTCTCGCCACGGACGAGATCATGAGCGCCATCCACGCGCTGTCGGGTCAGGAGCTCGCGGGAGCGTACAACGAGGTCCCCGCGCAGAACCCCATCGACCGCATCAAGCAGGTGCTCCCGCACGAGCGTCGCTGAGCTGGAGCGGCACCGCTCAGGGGTTGGGTGCGACCGCCACGCCCGCGACGACGATCGTCGGCTCGTGGCGCACCGGGAAGTTCACCGAGTTGGCGATGAAGCACCACTCGTGCGCCTGTGCGTGCGCGGCGGTCGCGGCATCCGTCATCGAGGCGTCCGCCACGGTCACGCGCGGTCGCAGCACCACCTCGCGGAACGCACCTCCGCCGCGGCCGTCCTCCACCATGAGGCCGGAGGCGTCGTCCTCGTAGCCGACCACCACGACACCCGCCTGGACGCAGGCGTGCAGGTACGACAGCAGGTGGCATTCGCTCAGGGCGGCGACCAGCATGTCCTCGGGGTTCCATCTCGTGACGTCGCCGCGGAACGGCTTGTCGGACGACGCCAGCAGCGCCGGCTTGCCGTCGATCTCGATCGTGACGGCCCGGTCGTAGTCGCGGTAGCCCGATGTGCCCGTCCCGCGATCGCCGGTCCAGGTGGTACGGACCGCGTAGCGATGCTCACCCCACATGAGGCCAGTCTGTCATGCGGGACCACCACCCCTGCGGCGGTAGGCTGGCGGGGTGCCGCAGACCTTCGCCGCAGCCGATGCCGTCGAGCTCGCCGTCGTCGAACGCAGCGGCTTCGTGGAGTCGCGTCATTCGGGCATCGCCATCGTGCTGGCCGCGGACGGCAGCATCGCCGAGAAGATCGGCGACCCCTCCTCGCTGATCCTCCCCCGCTCGAGCCTCAAGCCCCTGCAGGCGCTCGCGTGCCTCTCGGCGGGAGCGCCGCTGGAGGGCGAGCGCCTGGGCCTGGCCACCGCGAGCCACTCCGGCACCGACCGGCACGTGCGGGTCGTCCGCGAGATCCTCGCCGCCGCGCAGCTGAGTGAGGACGCGCTGGCGTGCCCGGCCGCCTGGCCGGGTGACACGGCGACGCGCAACGAGCTCATCCGCGAACTGGGCCAGCCGGCGCCGGTCCGCATGAACTGCTCCGGCAAGCACGCGGCCATGCTCCTGACCAGCGTCGTGAACGGCTGGGATCCGGAGGGGTACCTCTCTCCCGAGCATCCCGTCCAGGTCCTCATCCGCGATGTCGTCGAACGCCTCATCGGCGAGAAGGTGTCGGCCACGGCCATCGACGGCTGCGGCGCACCGGTCTACGCCATGACGCTGTTCGGCCTCGCGAAGGCCATCCACCGCATCGGCACCTCCTCGACGACCTCGCCGTTCGCGCTGCATCGCAGCGCCGGCGCCTTGGTCGAAGCCGTCCGCACCCACCCGTGGACCATCCAGGGGCCCGGGTCCCCCGACACGATCGCGGTCGAGCGGCTGGGCGTGTTCGCCAAGCATGGCGCGGAGGGCGTGATGGTGATGGTAGCCCCCGACGGCACGACGGTCGCCCTCAAGGTGCTCGACGGCAGCCTGCGCGCGGCGACGGCGGTCGCTCTGCGTCTGCTGGAACGGCACGGCGCGCTGGCATCGCCGGATGTCGCCGACACGTTGTCGAAGCTCACCCTGTCGGTCACCGGCGGCGGGAAGGATGTCGGGGCCATCCGCCCCGCTTTCTAGAGGCGCTCCCACGAGGAGCCTGAGCGCTCCAACGGCGGAGCGGAAAGGACCACACGATGAGGATCAGCGTCCCCACCGAGGTGAAGAACAACGAGTATCGGGTCGCCCTCACCCCCTCGGGGGTGCACGACCTGGCCGCTGCCGGTCACGAGGTCTTCGTGCAGCGCGGGGCAGGTGAGGGCTCATCCATGCCGGATGCCGAGTACGAGGCCGCGGGCGCCGTGCTCCTGGACGATCCCGCCGAGGTCTGGGCTCGGGCGGAGCTGCTGCTGAAGGTCAAGGAGCCCATCGCGAGCGAGTACGGGTACTTCCGCGACGACCTGGTGCTCTTCACCTACCTGCACCTGGCGGCGGACCGACCGCTGACCGAGCGCCTGCTGGCCGACCGCGTCACCGCGATCGCGTACGAGACGGTGCAGCTTCCGGGCGGCGGTCTGCCCCTGCTGGCGCCGATGAGCGAGGTGGCCGGGCGTCTGGCTCCGATGGTGGGAGCCAACACCCTCATGCGTTCCGCAGGCGGACGGGGCCTGCTCATGTCGGGGGTGCCGGGCACACGTCCCGCGGTCGTGACGGTGATCGGCGGCGGTGTGGCGGGAGCCAACGCGACCGTCATCGCGGTCGGCATGGGCGCCGACGTGACGGTCTTCGACACCAACGTGCAGCGACTGCGCTACCTCGACGACCATTTCCAGGGACGGGTGAAGACCGCCGCGTCCAACCCGCTGGACCTGGACAGGGCCGTGGTCGCGTCGGATCTCGTGATCGGCTCGGTGCTCATCCCGGGTGCGAAGGCGCCGAAGCTCGTCACCAATGACATGGTCTCGCGCATGCGACCGGGTTCGGTGCTCGTCGACATCGCGGTCGACCAGGGCGGCTGCTTCGAGGACACGCATCCGACGACCCACGCCGACCCGACGTTCGCCGTGCACGGCACCGTCTTCTACTGCGTCGCCAACATGCCCGGCGCCGTCCCGAACACGTCGACCTCCGCGCTGACGAACGCCACACTCCCCTATGTGCGCCAGATCGCCCGCCGCGGCTGGCGGGAGGCGCTGCGCGCGGATGCCGCGCTCGCCGGTGGTCTGAACACCGTCGACGGCCGCGTCGCGAACCCCGGGGTGGCGACCGCGCACGAGCTCGATCTCGCACCGCTGGACGCAGTTCTGGTGTGAGACCGTGATCGCGGTGGGACCGGCCGGCGGCCGGTCCCACGACAGGCTATGCGAGCCCGCCGTCGATCGACCGTGAGTAGTCGGCGGGGTCCTCCGGCACCAGGACGGGCGTGTCGCGGTTGAGGCTCTCTCCCCGGAAGAACGGTTTGGCCCCGGGGAAGAGGAACCACAGCAGCATCAGCACGACACCGAGCGCGAGCGCGCCGATACCCAGCACGAACGTGCCGCCGATGCCCAGGAGCACGGTGTAGCCGTAGTCGACGTCGTACATGTCGATCGCGGACTGGATGAAGGCGTAGGTGAGCATGAGGGCGCCCAGCAGCGGAAGCAGACCCTTGAAGAAGAACGCGCCGGCCGACCGGAACAGCTCTTTGCGGTAGTACCAGACACAGGCGTAGCCGGTGATGGCGTAGTAGAACGCGATCGCGAGGCCGAGCGACAGGATCGAGTCCTGCAGGATGTTGTCGCTGATGAGGGTCATGCCGATGTAATACACGCTCGCCACGACACCCATCACGATCGTGGAGAACGACGGGGTGCGGTACTGCGGATGCACCGCCATGAAGCGCCGCGGCAGCGCCCGGTAGGCCGCCATGGCCAGCGTCCCCCGGGCCGTCGGCAGGATGGTGGTCTGCGTGGACGACACCGCCGAGATCAGCACGGCGACGACGAGCACCCAGCCGAACGGCCCGAGCAGTCCGTCCTTGATGGCGAGGAAGAAGTCGTCGGCGTTCGCCTCGTTGCCCAGGCCCGTGCCGTCTTCGCCGAGTCCGGCGTACATCATCGCGGCCACCGTGACCCCGACGTAGGTGACGAGCAGGATGACCGTGGTCAGCAGAGCGGCCAACCCGGGGATCCGCTTCGGGTCCTTCGTCTCCTCGTTCAGTGCGAGGCACGTGTCCCATCCCCAGTAGATGAAGAGCGCGAGGAGCACGGCCTCGGTGAATCCGCTCCAGTCGGTGAATGCCGCAGGGTTGAACCACGACCATTCGAAGGGCGTCGGGTCCGGCGCGGTGCCGGCGAAGAACTGCCACAGGGCCGCGATCACGAAGATCGCGAGGGCGGCGTACTGGATGCCGAGCAGCACGTTCTGGATGCGCTCGCCGATCTCGACACCGCGCCAGCTGATCCAGGTCATCGCGAGGATGAAGAAGACGCCGGTCGCCGTGACGAGGGGCACGTTGTCGGACAGGAGCGCGTCGTCGCTGTTTCCGACGATGCCGTCCACCAGCGCCCAGAAGTAGATGCCGCCGATCTGCGCGAGGTTGGCCAGCACGACCATGCCGGCCACCGCGACGCCCCAGCCGCCCATCCACCCGACCCAGGGGCCGAATGCCTTGGTGCCCCACGTGAAGGTGGTGCCGCAGTCGGGGATGTCGCGGTTGAGCTCCCGGTATGCGAACGCGATGAACAGCATGGGGATGAAGGCGACGACGAACGCGATGGGCGCCTGTGCGCCCACGGCGAGGACGACGAACCCGAGGGTCGCCACGAGGGAGTAGACCGGTGCGGTCGATGCGAGACCGATGACGGTCGAACCCCAGAGCCCCAGCGTCCCTGCTGCGAGCCCCTTTCCGTCCGGTCGGTCGAGCTGAATCGGGGAAGTAGCCACAGAGCGACGCTAGGGGGATGGATGGGGCCAGGTCAACGCATCTGGCTGTCGGTGCGGGGCGACGTCGTCGCCGGGAAGGACGATGCGGACCGGCTCAGCGCCGGCGGCGATGAGCCACGCGCGCGCCCGGCCCGGCTCGCAATACGGCGGGATGCCGCGGAACCCGGCGAGCACGCGCAGTTCGGCGGCGCACGACGTGTCGATGACGAGGTCGTGGTCGCCGCGCAGGTCGGCCAGCAGCCGCCAGTGGCGCTGCCAGTCATCGGGCTCGCCCACGACCACCACCCGCCCGTCGCCGACCGGCGTGGGATCGGCGACGTACTCATCGGGCCCGACCACACGCACGCCGCCCGCTGCCCATGCCGCCAGCGCGCGGCGACCTGCCGGGGAGCGCCGAGCCACGACACCGGTCACGGCGGCTGCGGGAGCCCACGGCGCCGGAAGAACCCGCGACGGGACGACCGGCGGCGGGGCCAGCGCGATCTGGACCGGGCACCCGTCCAGGCGTCCCCTGCCCGCCGGCGCCGAGGGGTCGAACCACGACGCGTCCCCACCGGCCGCCGCGTGCTCCAGACGCGTGGTGTAGGGCAGCATAAGGCGGCGGGGAAAGAGGTCGGCGAGCCGGGAGACAGCACCCGTGGCGCGGTGTGCACCCGCCACGACGAGCAGGCCGCCGTTCCCGGCTCGCCGGATGATGGCCTCCAGGCGCTCGAGGAGCACCTGCGCGTACTCGGCGGGCAGCCGCTGCGCGAGCGCGTCGACGTCGTCGATGAGCACCACGGTGCCCGGAGGCGGGGCGGCCGCATGCAGCGCCGAGACGACATCCCACATATCCTCGGCGTCCTCCGGCACGCGCACGGCGGCATCCGCGTGCTGCGCCTGTACGAGATCGAGCACGTTGGTCACGCCGGACCCGGGTCCGCCGAGCACGAGCAACGCCCTGTCGCCGGGCAGCAGCACGGCGGGCGGCTGCCGCTGGCGCTCGGGCTCGTCGGCCAGCCCCAGGAGCACCGCGCCGAGCGGTCCTGCGTCGCCTGCATGACGTCGCCGCAGTTCTTCCAGAGGCAGCATCGCCGGCAGCGCGGGAAGCCACGGCCGCTCAGGGACGCGCGTGCCGACGTTCAGTGCCGCCCGTGCGACGTCGTCCGGGCCGGACAGCGCGATCCGCACGAGCTGCGCGGTGGTGTCGCCCGCACGCCGGATGTACGCCGCGCCACGGCCGGCAGCGCCGCCCGGCAGGCGCGCGGCGTCGTCGCTGCCCAGGAGCGCCCGGCTGTCTGCAGGGTCGGTGACGCGCAGGCTGATGCGCAACGGACAGTTCGCCAGCAGGTTGTCGCGGATCACGCCTGAGGCCCGTTGCGTGCCGAGCACCAGATGGATGCCGAGAGCACGGCCGCGTGCCGCGATGTCGGCGAACAGCCCGTGCAGTTCCGGGTTCTCGCCGATCAGCGCGGCGAACTCGTCCACCACGACGACCAACCGAGGCAGCCGCACGCGAGGATCCCGGATGTCGCGCGCACCGGCGGCCGCGATCGTCGCCTCGCGGCGCCGCAGCTCGGCTCGCAGGCTGTCGATCGCCCGCCGTGCCCCTGCGCCGTCGAGGTCGGTGATCACACCGGTCACATGCGGGACCCCGGCCAGCCCGTCGAACGCGGTGCCGCCCTTGAAGTCTGCGAGCAGGAAGGTCACCTCGTCGGTGGAGCGGGTCGCGCACAGCGCGAGGATCCAGGTGATGAGCAGTTCGCTCTTGCCCGCTCCGGTGACTCCGGCGACGACGGCGTGCGGCCCGTCGTCGACGAGGTCGACGATCGCCTGCTCCCTGCCGGCAAGGCCGATCGCGGCGGGAAGGGTGGTGCGGGCGACGGCGAGGTCGTCGCGCGGGGCCTGCCCCTGGGCGCCGGCCGGGGACAGCAGCGACGCCAGGCTGATCGGCTGGGGAGCTCCCCCGGTCATGCCGAGCACCCGCTCTGCCCGTGACGCGAGGTCCGCAGCGATCTGTTCCGCCTGTGCAGCGGACAGGGCCTCGACCCGCACAGACACGGTCCGGCCGTCATGATCGAGTCGGGCGACGTCGGGAGAGGCGACGGTGAGGACCGCCTGGCAACGCGGCGGTGGCGTCTCGCCGGGGCCGCAGCAGGCGATGACGATGTCGGCATCCGCCGTGTGCAGGTCACCGGGAGACAGGAGGGCGAGCCGTGCACCACGGTCTGCCCGGCGATGCGGCAGACGCTCAGCCCACTGCATCCCTTCGCCGAGTGGGCCGACGACACACAGATCCCCAGGCGCCACGGCCAGGCACAACTGCATCGCGAGGGCCCGCTGCACCGCCGCGCCCAGTGCGCCGCCCGCCACCACCGCGACACCCGCCGACGCGGGGACCGTGACAGGGGCGTCTGCGAGCTGCGCTGCCCGACGGCGCAGCGCCGCGGCATCCGCGTCGCCGTCTCCTCCGCGCACCTTCACGCCGCTCGCGCGTTCGCCGCGCCCCACCACGAGCGAGGGGACCGAACCCGAACGCCAGATGTCGCCCTCGCCATGCACCAGCCGCGAAACGTCGGGATGCCTCCCCCACAGCTGCGCGCGCTCGGTTTCGTGCCGCGCAGCGACCGCCGCCGCGACCTCCTCGCGCGACCGAGCCGCCTCGGCCGCCGCCCGGCGACCGTCCCGACGCGCCGCTCGCCGCGCGTCGAGCATGGTGGCCCCGGCGATGAGCGGGCCCAGCAGGGCGAACCACAACGTGTAGGGGGAGCCGGTGACCAGCCACAGCGCGACCGCACCCACGACCGGCACGATCGCCGCGACCAGCGGCAGGGGCGGTCGCGCGGGCGGAGTCCAGGCGGGGGGCAGCTGCAACGGCTCGTCGTCGAGCACCGCCGCCACCGTCGCGGCCGGAGCGGGGCGGGACCCCTCCGGAACGCCGGTTCGCGGGTCCCCGGTCGGGCGGTGAAGCGAGCGCATGCCCTCAGTTCACCGCGGCGGCGGATGCCCGCGGCGGTGGATGGCCGGATCTGTGGATGCCGGCGTTCAGTCCCGTTCTGGGGAGGAAGGGTCGCCCGCCGGGGAGCCGTCGGCCCCGGCCTCGTGACCGTCGGCCTCGATGTCCGCCTCGCGCGCCTCCGCACGTTCGTCGCCGGCCGCGCCCTCGGACGCCTCGGCATCGTCAGGATCAGCGCCGGGCCGGCCGACGTCCAGCACGATCACCGTGATGTTGTCGCGTCCGCCGTTCTCGAGGGCGGCGTCCAGCATCGCCATCGCGGCGTCGGCGGGGTCGGGATTCTCATCCAGGAAGTGACGGATGCCGTAATCCGTGAGCTCCTTCGTGAGGCCGTCGGAGCAGATCACGAAGCGATCGCCCTCGGCGACGTCGAGCCGCACATAATCGGGCGTCACGCCCTCGCTGGGGCCCACGGCGCGCGTGATGACGTTGCCGTACGGGTGGTTCTCGGCCTCTTCGGGGCTGAGGCGACCGGCCGCGACGAGCTCCTGCACGACGGAGTGGTCCGTGGTCACCTGCACGATGGCGCCGTCACGGACCAGATAGACGCGCGAGTCGCCGATGTTGAGCGTCACCCAGTGCGGCGCATCCCCGCTGGTGTCGAGGAACACGCCGGTCACCGTCGTCCCTGTGCCGTCGTCGGTGGCCTCGGGGTGCGATGCGATGTCTTTGACCGCTTTGGCCAGCGCCTTCTCGATCGTCTTCGGGCTCACGCTGCCGGTGTCGGCCACAGCGCGCAGTCGCTCGATCGCGCTCGCGCTGGCGATCTCACCGCCGACGTGCCCGCCCATGCCGTCGGCGACCACGAACAGCGGGTAGGACGCGTACATGGCGTCCTGGTTGACCTCGCGGCGCCGTCCGGTGTCGGTGACGGCCGCCCACGAGAGCTCGAGCTCGCCGCCGGGGACGGGTACCGCAACGGACTGGGTGGATACGTCGGGCACGCCCAGTCCTCCCGTCGGCAGACGTGGGGCCGGTCGGCCCCACGTCCTCACATACTAGTGGGTCACTCCAGTGCCTCTTCCGACTCGGCGAGGGAGTCGACCACGATCTGCGCGGTCGTCGGCGGCGGTGCCAGCGGCGCCGCCGACACGGCGACGGCGCCCTCGTCCTCGGCCGCGCCTTCGAACTGGGCGTTGTACAGGCGCCAGTACGCTCCCTTGGCCGCCAGCAGCTCGTCGTGGGGGCCCTGCTCGACGATCGTGCCGTCCTCCATCACCAGGATCAGATCGGCGTCGCGGATGGTCGAGAGCCGGTGGGCGATCACGAAGGCCGTCCGGTCCTCTCGCAGCCGCGACATGGCACGCTGGATGAGCAGCTCGGTACGGGTGTCGACCGACGATGTCGCCTCGTCGAGGATCAGGATGCGCGGGTCGGCGAGGAACGCCCTCGCGATCGTCACGAGCTGCCGCTCGCCGACGCTGAGGTTCGTCGCCTCGTCGTCGAGCATCGTGTCGTAGCCGTCGGGCAGCGCGTGCACGAAGCGGTCGACGTACGCGGCGGTCGCCGCGGCGACCATCTCCTCCTCCGTCGCGTCGGGCCGGCCGTACGCGATGTTCTCCCGGATGGTGCCGGCGAAGAGCCACGTGTCTTGGAGCACCATGCCGGTGCGCGCCCGGAGGTCGTCTCGGGTCATGTGGCGGGTGTCGACGCCGTCGAGCGTGATCCGGCCGCCGTCGACGTCGTAGAACCGCATGATGAGGTTCACGAGCGTGGTCTTGCCGGCGCCGGTCGGGCCGACGATCGCGACCGTACTCCCCGGTCGCGCGGCCAGCGAGAGCCCTTCGATGAGCGGCTTGTCGGGGCTGTAGCGGAAGGAGACGCCGTCGAACTCCAGCCGGCTGGCCGACTCGGGAGCGGTCTCGGCCTGTTCGTCGTCGGGCGTCTGCTCCGCTTCGTCCAGCAGCTCGAACACGCGCTCGGCGCTGGCGACGCCGGACTGGAGGAGATTGGCCATCGAGCCCAGTTGGCTCAGCGGCTGGGTGAACTGGCGCGAGTACTGGATGAAGGCCTGCACATCGCCGATGGACATGAGACCGGCCGCCACCTGCAGCCCGCCCACGACGGCGATCGCGACGTAGACGAGGTTCCCGACGAACATCATCGCGGGCATGATCACACCCGAGAGGAACTGCGCTCCGAAGCTCGCGCGGTACAGTTCCTCGTTCTCGGTGCGGAAGTCGGACTCCACCTCCGTCTGGTGACCGAACACCTTGACGATCGAGTGGCCTGAGAACGTCTCCTCGACGCGCGCGTTCAGGACGCCGGTCGTCTTCCACTGCTGCACGAACAGCTTCTGCGAGCGCCGCGCCACCAGCACCGTGATGACGAGCGTCAGCGGGATCGTGACGAGCGCGATCACCGCGAGCAGGGGCGAGATGATGAACATCATCGTGAGGACGCCGATGACCGTCAGCAGCGAGATGACCACCTGCGACAGCGTCTGCTGCATCGACTGCCCGATGTTGTCGACGTCGTTCGTGACGCGGCTCAGGAGCTCGCCGCGCTGCACCCGGTCGAAGTACGACAGCGGCAGGCGCTGCACCTTGTCCTCGACCTGCAGGCGCAGTCGGTGCATCGCGCGCTGCACGACGCCGTTGAGGATCCGCGCCTGCAGCCACCCGAAGATGCTGGAGAACACGTACACCGCGAGCACCAGCGCCAGGATCCGCGCGAGCGCGGCGAAGTCGACGCCCGCACCCGGAACGAAGTCCGTCGCGGCGATCAGGTTCGCCTGGTCCTGGCTGCCGGAGGCCACCAGCTGATCGATCACCTGCTGCTTCGTCACGCCCGACGGCACCTGCAAGGAGATGAAGCCGGCGAACACGATGTTGGTGCCCTCGCCGAGCAGCTTCGGGCCGATCACCGACAGGGCGACCGACAGGATGCTGAACACCAGCACGAGCATGAGCTTCGGGGTGTCCGATCGCAGCGTGCCGAGCAGGCGCCTCGCGCTCGGACCGAAGTTCTGCGCCTTCTCGCCGCCCGAGACCTGTCCCATGGGACCCCGCTGCATCGGCATCCGGGCCGGTGCCCGCGTCGAGCCGCTCATGCCGCCGCCTCCGCTGCCAGCTGCGATTCGACGATCTCGCGGTAGGTCTCGCACGTCTCGACGAGGTCGTCGTGCCTGCCGATGCCGACGATGCGCCCGTGGTCGAGCACGACGATCTGATCCGCGTGCTGGATCGTCGAGACCCGCTGCGCGACGACGAGCCGGGTCGCGTCGGGCAGGTGCGTATCGAGCGCGCGGCGGAGCGCGGCATCCGTTCGCAGGTCCAGTGCCGAGAACGAGTCGTCGAAGATGTACACCTCTGGGCGCTTCACCAGGGCACGCGCGATCGCCAGACGCTGCCGCTGGCCGCCCGACACATTCGTGCCGCCCTGCGCGATCTGCGCGTTCAGGCCCTCGGGCATGCCTCGCACGAAGTCCGCGGCCTGTGCGAGCTCGAGCGCGGTCCACAGCTGCTCGTCGGTGGCATCGTGATCGCCGTAGCGCAGGTTCGACGCGACGCTCCCCGAGAACAGGAACGCCCGCTGCGGGACGAGCCCGACACGCGTCCACAGCTCGTCGGGATCGTACTCGCGCACGTCGACGCCGTCGACGCGGACGCTGCCGGCCGTCACGTCGAACAGCCGCGGCACCAGGCTCACCAGCGTCGTCTTGCCCGCGCCCGTCGAGCCGATGACGGCAGTTGTGGTGCCCGGTTCGATCGTGAAGGTCAGGTCGTGGAGGACGGCCTCGTCTGCCCCCGGATAGGCGAAGTCGACATGGTCGAACTCGATGCGACCGAGAGGGGCGGGAGCGGATGCGGCGACCTTCGGCGCCGACACCGACGGCGTCGTCTCGAGCACTTCGCCGATGCGATTGGCGCAGACCGCGGCGCGGGGGATCATGACGAACATGAAGGTCGCCATCATGACGCCCATGAGGATCTGCATGAGGTAGGTGAGAAAGGCGAAGAGCGTGCCGATCTCGACCCCGCTGTTCTGCACCTGGAACGCCCCGAACCAGATCACGGCGACGCTCGACAGGTTCATGACCAGCATGACCGCCGGGAACATCAGGGCCATCAGGTTGCCCGCCCGCAGCCCGGTCTGCATGACATCGTCGCTCGCGGACTCGAACCGGGTCCGCTCGTGGCGCTCGCGCACGAACGCGCGCACGACGCGGATACCGCTCAGCTGCTCCCGCATGATCTGGTTCACGCGGTCGATGCGCTTCTGCATCTGCGTGAACGCCGGCACCATGCGCCACACGATGAGTCCGACGATGATCAGCAGCACCGGGATCGCGACCGCCATCAGCCAGGACAGCCCGACATCCTGGCTGATCGCCAGGATGACGCCGCCGATCGCGAGCATCGGCGCGGACACCATGAGGGTCGCCGAGACCTGCACGAGCATCTGCACCTGCTGCACGTCATTGGTGTTCCGGGTGATCAGGGACGGCGGCCCGAACTGACCCACCTCGCGCTGCGAGAACGCCACCACCCGCTGGAAGAGATCGCCGCGCAGGTCGCGACCCATCCCCATCGCCAGGCGCGAGCCGAAGTACACCGCGATGACGGCGCACACCACCTGAGCCAGGCTCACCAGCAGCATGACGCCGCCGGTCGACCAGATGTACGGGATGTCGCCTGTCACCACGCCGTTGTCGATGATGTCGGCGTTGAGGGTGGGCAGCCACAGCGACGCGAGCGACTGCGCCAGCTGGAACACGACCACGGCCACGATGAGCGGCCATGCGGGCCGGAGATAACGCACCAGGAGCCTTCCGAGCACGGCGGACCTTTCCGGCGCGCGGGACCCCCGCCATCGCGGGACCGCGCACGGAAAGCGACGCTACGCCTGCGCGCGTGCGAGCGACAACCTGTGGGGTACGCCGTCGGCGAACTCCGCCCGAGGGCGCGACGCGGGTCTCAGGCGGCCGGCCCGCGGGGCGGGAACAGGGCGTCGATCGCCTCGAGATCCGCCGGCGTCGGCGTCCACGCGGAGGCTGCGGCGGCATTGGCTCGCACCTGCTCGGGCGATGTGGCGCCCGCGATGACGCTGGAAAGCACGGGATGCGACAGCAGCCAGCCGAACGTGGCCTCCAGCATGGTGATGCCGCGCTCGTCGCAGAAGGCCTGGAAAGCCTCGAGCGCATCCCACGGCGCGTCATCGTACAGGTGGCGCCGCTGCCGCATGATCCGCGAGTCGGCGGGCGCGGCATCCCGGGTGAACTTGCCCGTGAGCAGGCCGTTGTGGAGCGGGAAGTACGGGAGGAAGCCCAGGCGGTACTTCTCCACCGCCGGCAGCAGGTCGCGCTCGGCGTCACGGGCGAGCAGGCTGTACTGGTTCTGGGCCGAGACGAAGGGGACGCCGTGGCGCATCAGCGCGGTGAAGTACGCCTCGGCGATCTGCCAGCCCGAGAGGTTGGAGTGCCCGATGTAGCGGACCTTGCCCTCGTGGACGAGGTCGGCCAGCGCGTCGAGTGTCTCTTCGATGGGAGTCTCGTCGTCGGGGACGTGGAGCTGGTAGAGATCGATCCAGTCCGTCTGCAGGCGGGTGAGGGATGCCTCGACCGCGCGGCGCACGTACGACCGCGACCCCTTCGAACCCGAGGGCGGGTAGCCCATGTCCCGGCCCGGGTGGCCGAACTTCGTGGCCACGATCACCTGATCACGGCGACCCCTCAGCGCCTCCCCCATGAGCGTCTCGGACAGTCCGGGCTCAGCGCCGTACATGTCGGCGGTGTCCAGGAACGTCACGCCGGCGTCGATCGCGGCATCCAGCACCGCGCGGGTCCCCTCGAGGGTCTGGGTGCGCGTGCCCTCCCGGCCGAAGTTGTTGCAGCCGAGGCCCACGGCGGATACGAGCAGGCCGGAGGCGCCGACGCGGCGCAGCGGAACGGAGGAAGTCATGCCTCGACGTTACCCGGCCGGGCAGAACTCCCCGATCGCGACGTTTCGGCCGGCGATCGCGCCCGGTCTGGCCCGACACGGCCCGGATGTGCGGAGTTCTGCACAGTGCCCCGGCGGATGCCGAGGCGGGCTGCCGCACGCAGCGCCGGTATGCCGGAAAGGCGACAGCCCCTCGCCGGTCGGCAAGGGGCTGTCGAGGATGTCACGGCCGCGGTGCGTCCGGAGCCGGGGGCTCGGTGGCGGGCGGCTCGGTGGCGGGCGGCTCTGCGGTCGGCGGCTCGGGCGAGGCCGGCGGGGTCGCCGGCGGCTGCGCGGCGGCCGGCGGAGCCGACTGCGGCGGAACCGGCGCCGCGGGCGGCGCAGGCGGCGGCGTGTAACCGGCGGGCGGAGCCGGCGGTGCGGCGTAACCGGCAGGCGGCTGGTACCCGGCCGGTGCGCCGTAGCCGGGCGCGGTCGCCGGGTTCGCGGGGTACCCGCCGGCGGGCGCCTGATTCGGGATGCCGCTCCACACGGTGTTGTCGGCGAGGAAGTTGCGCGCCCACGGCGCGGCGGGGATGGCGGTGTTCCAGCGCGAGCGGTCGAACGCGTTGATCCCGAGCCACACGATGGCCAAGAAGAAGTAGAGGATGAGCCAGACGGCTTCCTTCTGCAGCTTCAGCCCGACACGCCAGGCCGCGAGCATCGTGTACAGGAACGCCGCGAGGCCGATGAGGGTGCCCAGCACGGGCACCCAGCCGAGGACGATGCCACCGCCCCAGAGCACGAGCAGCCACCACGGGTTCAGATCGCCGAGCTTGACGAAGATCAGGGTGTTGTACACCGGCACCCACGCGCGCCAGCGGCCCTGCACGCCGGCCTTGTCGAAGATCTTCATCAGGAACCACGAGCCGATGACGTAGGCGGCAACGATGAAGAGCAGGAGGAACGGCAGGAAGAAGAGCCACGCGAGCGCGACCCCGACGCCGTAATCGTCGTCGTACATGTTGGAGCGACCTCCGAGAGAGTCGATTCGGATCGCGCTCAGACGCGACCGCGGAGCCCCTGCTCCGCGCCTCACATGCTAGCGACGCTCACAGCCAACTGTCAGCATTCGGGCGCGATTCGGGGGTTGGCCCCCGTTCGACGGCGCTCGCCCGCAAAGATGGCTCCGGTGCAGGCCGCTGGGTAACCTGAGCACAATCCGACCGAAGGGCCGCGCAATGACCGACCAGACCCCGTCCGCTCCCACTCCCCCGCCTCTTCCCCCGCAGTCCGCCGCCGAGGCGGCGCGGGCGGCCGACCCGGACGACACGGGCGTTCCCACCGTCGCCGGCGAGGCGAGCGACGTCGGGAAGGGCTTCTTCTCCGCGCTGTTCGACCTGTCGTTCCGCACGTTCATCACCCGCCGCCTGGCCGGCGTGTTCTACTTCGTCGGGCTGGTCGCCATCGCCATCGGGTTCATCGTCTACTTCGTCGGCGGCATCATCAGCGCCGTGTCGGTGATGTGGCTCAACGTCGGCGCCGGGGTCACCGGGCTCATCGCGACGATCATCATCGTGCCGGTCGTGACGTTCCTCGCGATCATCCTGCTGAGATTCATCATCGAGGCGGTCGTAGCCCTCATCGCGATCGCCGAGAACACCGAGCGCACCGCCCAGCACACGCGGCGCTGAGGGCGCGGCGCTCGAGCACAGGCCGCTTCAGGCGAACAGCTCGAGCTCACCGGCCGCGCCTTCGCGGACACGCAGCCCTGCGGCATCCGCCCAGGTGCGCAAACCCGCGGCCGACGCGACCCGCGGACGGTCTTCGGCCAGACGACGCACGAGCGCGCCTTTCGCGTGCTTGTTGAAGTGGTTGAGCGCGCGCACGGCCCCGTCCTCGCTCTCGCTGACGACCCGCACGAAGCGCGAGGGGATGCCGTCGGGCAGCGGTCCCAGCGCCGCGTACGCCTCGGATCGCAGGTCGAGCACGAACCGGGGCGCGGCGGCGGCGATCGCCGCCGTCACGGCATCCGCCCAGAGTCGTCGCAGCGGCGGCACGCCCGGCAGCGATGTGCCGGCACCGAGCCGGTACGCGGGGATCGGGTCCAGAGCGCCTACCGGGCCGAGAGGAGCGGAGTGGATGAGCACGTGGGCACCCAGCCAGCGACGGGCCGGCGACGGGAGGGATGCCGCATCCAGGGCGTCGTAGAGCACCCCGGTGTACCGGTCGATCGCAGCCATCGTCGGGGCCTCGCGCAGCGCGGCGTTCACGGCGATCTCTGCGCGCTGCGTCGGGCCGAGCTTCAGGACCCGCGCCGCCTCGTCTTCGTCGTCCGACAGCGCGATGAGGGCGTTCACGACCGCATCTCGATGGGGCGCGAGCTGTGGCAGGGAGAGGCGCTGCGTATCGAGGGGAACGCCCCTGCCACCGGCTCTCTTCGTCTCGGAGGGTGGCAGGAGAATCAGCATGGACGCCTCGAAGGTGCGGGATCAAACGACTCGGCCGATCCCCGAAGGGACCGGCCGAGTCTGGTGGTGATGTCTCAGGAGATCAGGGCGGCGTTACCGGCGACGATGGTGAGGTCATCCCCCTCCATCGACAGGAAACCGTCCTGCGCGTTGGCGATGATCTTCGTCCCCGATGTCTGGGTGATGCGCACCTGACCCTCGGCGAGGATCGCGAGCACCGGCTCGTGACCGGTCATGAAGCCGATCTCGCCCTCGACGGTCTTGGCGACGACGAGCGAAGCCTCACCCGACCAGACCTCCGCGTCCGCGGAGACGAGACTGACGTGCAGCGGCATGTCAGCCGTTCTCCTTCTGGATCTGCGCCCAGCGCTCCTCGACGTCGGAGATGCCGCCGACGTTGAAGAACGCCTGCTCGGCGACGTGGTCGAAGTCGCCCTTCACGATCGCGTCGAACGACTCGATGGTCTCCTTGATCGGAACGGTCGAGCCCTCGACACCGGTGAACTTCTTCGCCATGTAGGTGTTCTGCGAGAGGAACTGCTGGATGCGGCGCGCCCGCGACACGACGATCTTGTCCTCTTCGGAGAGCTCGTCGACACCGAGGATCGCGATGATCTCCTGCAGCTCCTTGTTCTTCTGCAGGATCTGCTTCACGGCGGTCGCCACGCGGTAGTGGTCCTCGCCGATGTAGCGGGGGTCCAGGATGCGGCTCGTCGACGAGAGCGGGTCCACGGCGGGGTACAGACCCTTCGAGGCGATCTCGCGCGAGAGCTCGGTGGTCGCGTCGAGGTGCGCGAACGTGGTCGCCGGAGCAGGGTCGGTGTAGTCGTCGGCGGGCACGTAGATCGCCTGCAGCGAGGTGATCGAGTGGCCGCGCGTCGACGTGATGCGCTCCTGGAGGATGCCCATCTCGTCGGCCAGGTTCGGCTGGTAGCCCACCGCCGAGGGCATGCGGCCCAGGAGCGTCGAGACCTCGGAGCCCGCCTGCGTGAAGCGGAAGATGTTGTCGATGAACAGCAGCACGTCCTGCTTCTGCACGTCGCGGAAGTACTCCGCCATCGTCAGCGCCGACAGGGCCACGCGCAGACGCGTCCCCGGCGGCTCGTCCATCTGGCCGAAGACGAGCGCCGTCTTGTCGAACACGCCCGCCTCCTCCATCTCGTGGATGAGGTCGTTGCCCTCACGGGTGCGCTCGCCGACACCGGCGAACACCGACACACCGCCGTGATCCTGCGCGACGCGCTGGATCATCTCCTGGATGAGGACGGTCTTGCCGACGCCGGCACCACCGAAGAGGCCGATCTTGCCACCCTGCACGTAGGGGGTGAGCAGGTCGATGACCTTGATGCCGGTCTCGAACATCTGCGTCTTCGACTCGAGCTGGTCGAAGTTCGGCGCCTGGCGGTGGATCGGCCAACGCTCGGTGACCTCGATGGTCTCGCCGGGCTCGGCGTTGAGCACCTCGCCGGTGACGTTGAAGACCTTGCCCTTGGTGACGTCGCCGACTGGAACCGTGATCTGCTCGCCGGTGTCGCGCACCTCCTGGCCGCGGACCATGCCGTCGGTCGGCTTGAGGGAGATGGCACGGACCAGGTCGTCACCGAGGTGCTGAGCGACCTCGAGGGTGATCTCGGTGGAGTCGTCGCCGATCGTGATGGTCGTCTTCAGCGCGTTGTAGATGTCGGGGATCGAGTCGTGCGGGAACTCGATGTCGACGACAGGGCCGGTGACGCGGGCGACGCGTCCGACGACCGTCTTCTCCGTCGCCGTTCCCGTGTTTTCAGCGGTGAGGCTCATGGCTTCTTCTCTTTCGTGTGGTCTACTTGCCCGACGCCAGTGCGTCGGCACCGCCGACGATCTCGGCGATCTGCTGCGTGATCTCGGCCTGGCGCGCGTTGTTGCGCAGGCGGGTGTAGTCGGTGATGAGCTTGTCGGCGTTGTCGCTGGCGGACTTCATCGCCTTCTGCGTCGCGGCGTGCTTGGCGGCCGACGACTGCAGGAGCGCGTTGAAGACACGGCTCTGGATGTACACCGGCAGGAGCGCATCGAGCACTGTCGCGGCATCCGGCTCGAACTCGTACAGCGGGTACACCTGCGCCGTCGAGCTCTCTTCGGCCTCCACGACCTCCAGCGGGAGCAGACGCACCGTCTCGGGCGTCTGCGTCATCATGCTGACGAAGCGGTTGTAGACGAGGTGGATCTCGTCGACCCCGCCGTTGTCGCCCCCGCGGTCGTACGCGTCCAGCAGTGTCGCGGCGATCTCCTCCGCGGTGGAGAAGTGCGGCGTGTCGGTGTCACCCGTCCATTCCGCGGCGCTGTCCATGCGCCGGAACTGGAAGTACCCGACGGCCTTGCGGCCGACGAGGTAGAACACCGGCTCGCGCCCCTCCTGCCGCAGCAGCTGCGCGAGCTCGAGGCCCTCACGGAGGATCTGCGAGTTGAACGCTCCGGCGAGGCCCCGGTCGGACGAGAAGATCACGACCGCGGAGCGGCGGATCGTCTCGCGCTCGACCGTCAGCGGGTGATCGACGTTGGAATGCGTGGCCACGGCGGAGACGGCGCGCGTCACGGCCCGCGCGAAGGGCGACGACGCGCGCACACGCGCCATCGCCTTCTGGATGCGCGAGGCCGCGATGAGCTCCATCGCCTTCGTGATCTTCTTGGTCGTCTGAGCAGAACTGATCTTCTGCTTGTAGACCCGGAGTTGTGCGCCCATGGTCCTAGCCCTGGCCCGCCTTAGCGGCGGCCCTTGACGATCTTCTCCTGGTTCACGTCCTCGGCCTCGGCCGCCGCGACCTCTTCGTGACCGGGCTTGCCGATGGCCTGGCCCTTGCCGGCCTGGAACTCGAGGATGAACTCGTCGGTCTTGCGGTCCAGCTCGGCGACGGTGTCGTCGTCGAGGACGTTCGTCTCGCGCAGCGTGTCGAGGACCGTCGTGTTGCGACGCAGGTAGTCCAGCAGCTCGCGCTCGAACGCCAGCACATCCTCGACCTCGATCGAGTCGAGCTTGCCGTTGGTGCCGGCCCAGATCGAGACGACCTGCTCCTCCACCGGGTACGGCGAGTACTGCGGCTGCTTGAGCAGCTCGGTCAGGCGCGCGCCGCGGGCAAGCTGCCGGCGCGATGCCGCGTCGAGGTCGGACGCGAACATCGCGAACGCCTCGAGCGAGCGGTACTGGGCCAGCTCGAGCTTGAGCGTTCCCGAGACCTTCTTGATCGACTTCACCTGAGCGTCACCACCCACGCGCGACACCGAGATGCCGACGTCGACGGCGGGACGCTGGTTGGCGTTGAACAGGTCGGACTGCAGGAAGATCTGGCCGTCGGTGATCGAGATGACGTTGGTCGGGATGTACGCCGACACGTCGTTGGCCTTGGTCTCGATGATCGGCAGACCCGTCATCGAGCCGGCGCCCAGCTCGTCCGACAGCTTCGCGCAGCGCTCGAGCAGGCGCGAGTGCAGGTAGAACACGTCACCCGGGTACGCCTCACGGCCCGGCGGGCGGCGCAGCAGCAGCGACACGGCGCGGTAGGCCTCGGCCTGCTTCGAGAGGTCGTCGAAGATGATGAGGACGTGCTTGCCCTCGTACATCCAGTGCTGACCGATCGCAGAGCCGGTGTAAGGGGCCAGGTACTTGAAACCGGCCGGGTCGGACGCGGGGGCGGCGACGATCGTCGTGTACTCCATCGCGCCGGCGTCCTCGAGGGCGCCCTTCACAGCCGCGATCGTCGAGCCCTTCTGGCCGATCGCGACGTAGATGCAGCGCACCTGCTTCGTGACGTCGCCCGACTCCCAATTGGCCTTCTGGTTGATGATCGTGTCGATCGCGATGGCCGTCTTGCCCGTCTGGCGGTCGCCGATGATGAGCTGACGCTGGCCGCGACCGACCGGGATCATGGCGTCGATGGCCTTGATGCCGGTCTGCAGCGGCTCGTGCACCGACTTGCGCTGCATCACGCCCGGCGCCTGCAGCTCGAGCGCACGGCGTCCGGTGGTCGCGATCTCGCCGAGACCGTCGATGGGGTTTCCGAGCGGGTCGACGACGCGGCCGAGGTAGCCCTCGCCGACACCGACAGAGAGCACCTCGCCGGTGCGGGTCACGGTCTGGCCGGCCTCGATCCCGGCGAAGTCGCCGAGGACGACCACACCGATCTCGTGCTCGTCGAGGTTCTGGGCGAGGCCCTCCGTGCCGTCCTCGAAGCGCACGAGCTCGTTCGCCATGACGCCGGGAAGACCCTCGACGTGGGCGATGCCGTCCGCGGCGTCGACGACGGTGCCGACCTCCGTGGCCGCGGCGCCCGTGGGCTCGTAGGCGGCGACGAAGTCCTTCAGCGCGTCACGGATGACGTCGGGGCTGATAGAGAGATCTGCCATTGTTTTCCTTCGTTCATGGGGCCGCGGCCCCGAAATCTCCGCCTGTGTCCTTGCGGACGGTGCGGGAAGCCTGTGTCAGCCGGCGAGCCGCTGACGAAGATCGGCCAGACGCGACGACACGCTCGCGTCGATCACGTCGTCGGCGATCTGCACGCGCAGACCGCCCACCACGGCCGGGTCGACGATGGTGTTGAGCGACACGCGCGTGCCGTATCGCTGGGACAGCGCCGCGGCGAGCCGCTCGCTCTGCGCGGCGCTCAGCGGGGCTGCGGCCACGACGGTGGCCACCGCCCGGCCGCGCTGGTCGGCGACGATCCTCGTGGCGCGGGAGAGCAGCTGACGCACGCGCCGCTCGCGCGGCTGCTGGACCAGGGATGCCGCGATGAGCGTCGAGGCGGCGCTGGCGCGTCCGCCCAGCAGCGACTCGACGAGCGCGCCCTTGGCCGACGCATCGCCGAGACGGCTGCCCAGCGCGAGCTCGAGCTCGGCGTTGTCGGCCACGGTGCGCGAGAACGCGAACAGCTCGGCCTCCACGTCGGCGTTCGCCTCAGCGACCGCCGCGGCCCGGATGGCGAGCTCCTCGATGCCGTCGATGAGGTCGTCGGCCGACGACCAGCGCTCGGCGACGGCCGTCGTCAGCAGCGACGTCGTCGTGGCCTTCACAGCCGACCCGAAGACGTCGGTCACGACCTTGCGACGGGCATCGGCGGGAGCCGCCGAGTCGGCCAGCGCGCCGCTCAGCTGCGACGAGTCGGCCACGGCGCGCGCCACGGCGAACAACTCGCGGGCGACGTCGAGGTCGACGTCCGACGCGGCGCCCAGCGCCGCGGTCGTCGCCGCCATGGCCTGAGTGGTCGCGCTGCCCATTACGCCTTGGCCCCTTCGGACTCCTCGAGCTCGGCGAGGAACCGGTCGACGACGGCCTGAGCCTTCTTGTCGTCGGACAGCGTCTCACCGATCACGCCGCCGGCGAGGTCGAGGGCGAGGGTGCCCACCTCGCTGCGCAGCGACACGAGCGCGGTCTGACGCTCGGCCTCGATCTGTGCGTGCGCGGTGGCGGTCAGGCGCGCGGCTTCCGCCGAAGCGGTCTCCTTGGCCTCGGCGACGATCTTCTTGCCGTCCTCACGGGCGGCGTCGCGGATCTCACCGGCCTCCTTGCGCGCCTCGGCGAGCTGCGCCGTGTACTCCTCGAGCGCGGCCTCGGCCTTGCGCTGGGCCTCGTCGGCCTTCGCGATGTTGCCTTCGATCGCCGCGGACCGCTCGTCGAGCAGCTTCTTCATCCGAGGAAGGGCGACCTTCCAGAAGATGAGAAGGATGACGATGAAGCAGACCGACGACCAGATGATGTCGTACCAGGCGGGGATGAGGGGGTTGGTGTTGTGCCCCTCTTCCGCGGCGTACGCGACAAGAGCGTGCAGCATCCTGTCTCCTTAGGTCTGGATCGGCGATTACTGGAAGATGAAGTAGGTTGCGATGCCGATGAAGGCGAGCGCCTCGGTGAAGGCGATACCGATCCACATGAGCACCTGCAGGCGGCCCGCGAGCTCGGGCTGGCGCGCCACGCCCTCGATCGTCTTGCCGACGACGATGCCCACGCCGATGGCCGGGCCGATCGCGGCGAGGCCGTAGCCCATCGTCGCGACGTTGCCGCTGAGCTCTGCGAGAACCGTAGTTGCGTCCACGGGGGTGTTTCCTTTCAGTTGTGGGCGGCCTTCCAGCCGTCCCGCTTTCAGTGCTCTTCGGCGACCGCGAGCTGGATGTAGACCGCGGTGAGGAGAGCGAAGACGTACGCCTGGAGGACGGCCACCAGGATTTCGAACAAGGTGAAGACGAACCCGAACGCGAGCGAACCCGCCGCGAGCGCGGACCACCATCCGCCCATGTCGATGAGGAAGAACTGCGTGGCGGCGAAGAACAGCACGAGCAGCAGGTGGCCGACCATCATGTTCATGAGGAGTCGGAGGGTCAGCGTGACCGGCCGGATGATGAAGGTCGAGATGAGCTCGATCGGAGTGACGATGATGTAGATCGGCCACGGCACGCCCGCGGGGAACAGCGAGTTCTTGAAGAAGTTCTTGGGGCTCTTCTTGATGCCGGCGTAGATGAACGTGACGTAGCTCACCACGGCGAGGGTCAGCGGCACCGCGATGATGCTCGTCCCGGCGATGTTCAGGAACGGGATGATGCCCGTGATGTTCATGAACAGCACCATGAAGAAGATCGTGGTGAGGATGGGCAGGAACCGCTGCCCGTCCTTCTTGCCCAGCAGGTCTTCGCCGATGTTGACGCGGACGAAGTCCAGCCCCATCTCGACGAGGCTCTGGAAGCGCCCGGGTACGACACGCATCCGGCGCGTGCCGAGCCAGAAGATCACGACGATCGCGATCGTCGCGAGGAACTGGATCAGGTTGATCCGTGTCACCGGGATGAGCCCGAAGGCGTCGAAGATGACGTCAGGGAAGAACTCGTCGATCGAAGGTCCGTGGAACTCCGGCGGCGCATCCGCGGCAAGGGGGGCGATCAGGGTCGCAGCTTGAGTAAACAGCGCTGGCTCCAGCTTCGGGGCATCGGTCGAGAACCGTTGCGACGATGGTCGGTGAGCGTCACTCCGCAAGAGCTCGCAAGGCGAGCAGGCGGGCGCTCAGCCAGCCTATCAAACTTGAGAGGTCGCTGAATCCGCGCGCACGCGGCTCATTGCCCCGCACCCCGGTCGTCGGTGCGGTCCCCCGCGTCGGGGTCTGTCGGCAGCTCCACATCGCTGACGTGCGGCATGCGCATCCGCAGCAGCACGACCACGTCGATGACGAGCGACGCGAGGACACTGACGACCAGGGCGAGGAAGAACACCGGACCGACGATCCAGGGCTGATCTCGCAGCACGAACAGCGCGATGAGGAACACGACGAACTTCAGGATCCAGCCGCCGAGCACGATCCCGAAGAAGATCGGCACATACAGTGCGTCGCCGAACCAGCGGTTGGCGATGAGGATGCTGGCGGCCGTGATGCCGAGGAACACCGCGGCGATGAGCACGCCGGCCACAGCGCTCCACAGGCCGTCCGCGCCGGCGACGAGGAAGCCGATGACCGCGCCGATGACGAGCAGCCCGGCGGTGACCGATCCCGACCACACCAGGACGGTGCGCAGGATCGGTGTGCTGGAGAGGGGCGTCTGGCTCATCGGGCGTCCTCCTGTGCGGGCGCGGGATCGGGAGCGGGCGCGGCGTGAACGGCGCGCTTGTGCGAGGGCAGGAAGGTGACGACCAGGCAGGCGGCGATCCCCACGATCCCGTACGCCACGCCGAAGAGGTAGTCGCCGGGCCATTGCAGCGTGGTGCCGATGTACATCAGCAGCACCGACAGACTGACCAGCGCCGTCCACGCGTAGAAGATGAGCACCGCGTCACGGTCGGAGTGCCCCATGTCGAGCATGCGGTGGTGCAGGTGCTTGCGGTCCGGGGAGAACGGGGACTTGCCCTTGCTCATGCGCCGGATGACGGCCAGCCCGAAGTCCAGGAGCGGCAGGAGCACGACGACCACCGGCAGCAGGATCGGGATGAATGCACCGAGCAGCTGCGACCGGCCGAACTCGTCGTTGTCGCCCACGATGGCCGGGTCGAACGACCCGGTGATGGCGATGGCCGAGCAGGCCATGAGAAGGCCGAGCATCAGGGCTCCGGCATCCCCCATGAACAGCCGCGCCGGGCTCCAGTTCAGCGGGAGGAACCCGATGCACGCCCCGATGAGCACGGCGGCGATGAACGAGGCCAGGTTGAAGAACGTGCTCGCACCGGTGTCGCGCACCACCATGTAGGAGTACGCGAAGAAGACCACGTTCGCGATGAGGCACACGCCGGCGACCAGCCCGTCGAGCCCGTCGATGAAGTTGACGGCGTTCATGACGATCACGATCGAGAAGACGGTGAGCGTGAAGCTGACCCAGCTCGAGAAGATCGTCATTCCCCCGATCGGCAGCGCATAGATCTGCAGCTGACCGAACCAGGCGATGAGCCCGGCGGCGAGGAACTGCGCACCGAGCTTGATCATCCAGTCCAGGTCCCACAGGTCGTCCAGCACGCCGATCACGACGATGAGGGCCGTGGCGCCCAGCAGTGCGTAGATCTGCTGCGGCTGCGTCCAGATGATCGCGAAGAACGGATGCTGCGACGAGACCGCGAAGGCCGCCACCACGCCGAGGAACATGGCGACCCCGCCCAGCCGCGGGGTGGGCGTCTTGTGGACGTCGCGTTCACGGATGCCGGGATACAGCTTGTACCTGAGGCTCAGGCGCCATACCGCCCAGGACAGGACGAACGTGATCGCCGCCGTGAGGAGGATGGTGAAGACGTACTGCTTCACGAGCGGTCCGGCTCCCGCGCCTCGGGCGCAGGAGCCGGCTCGGCATCCGAGCCGGGGTCGGGCTCTGAGCCGGGGTCGGGTTCCAGCAGGTCCCCGAGCACACCGCGCAGCTGCTCGCGGGTCACGGCGCCGTCCCGGAGCACCCGCACACGGGGCTCCGTGCCGCCCACCAGGCTGGTCGCGTCGATGATCGTGGAGGGCACGCCGGTCTTGGACGGCCCGTCGCCGAGGTAGACGGCGACGGAGTCCTTCAGCATGTCCCTCGCGTCCTCGGCCGTGATCCCGGCGGCCATGCCGGTCAGGTTGGCGCTAGATACGGCCAAGGGTCCCGTCTCCTCGAGAAGCTCGAGGGCGATCCGGTGCGCCGGCATGCGCACCGCCACGGTGCCGCGCGTCTCGCCGAGGTCCCACGACAGCGACGGCTGCGCCGGAAGCACGATCGTGAGGCCCCCGGGCCAGAACTCCTCGACCAGTCGTTCGACGGGCTCGGGCACCTCGGCCACGAGCGCGCGCAGCGTCGTGACGCCGGCGACCAGGACGGGCGGCGGCGACTGCCGGCCACGACCCTTGGCAGCCAGCAGGCGTGCGACCGCCTCGTGATCGAAGGCGTCCGCGGCGACCCCGTACACGGTGTCGGTGGGGATGACGACCAGCTCGCCCCGGGCGATGGCCTGGCGCGCCTGGCGCATGCCGGTGAGCAGCTGCGCCTCGTCACGGCAGTCGAAGATGGGGGACATGTCGCCCGACAGTTTAGTCGGCGACGGCGCTCGCCCCGCGCCCGCAGAGGCGTGCGGGTGGGTGATCGCTTCCGCGCATGGCCGTCAGGGCCGCACGGCGGTCGTCGCGCGATCGCGCATCGTGAGGTCCGGGTGGGTGGCGGCGGCGCGCCAGCCGTCGGCGGCGAGGACCTCCCTCACCTGCTCTCCCTGCCACTCGCCGTGCTCGATCACGATCGTGCCGCCCGGGTGCGCCAGGCGCAGCCCCACCCGGCTCAGCACCCGAACGACGTCCAGGCCGTCCTCTCCCCCGTACAGCGCCGCGGGCGGGTCGTAGAACCGCACTTCCGGGTCGCGCGGGATGGCCGCATCCGGCACGTACGGCGGATTGGAGGCGACGACCGAGACGGTGCCGTCGAGTTCCGGGAAGGCGCGCTCCAGGTCGATGAAGGCCAGATGGGCGTTCTCAGCACCCACGAGCGCGAAGTTCTCCTTCGTCCACACGAACGCGTCAACCGAGTTCTCGGCGGCGAAGACCCGCGCGTGCGGCACCTCGGTCGCCATCGCCAGTGCGATGGCGCCGCTGCCGGTGCCGAGATCCACCGCGATCGGGGAGGGGGATGCCGCCGCGCGCAGCGCATCGATGGCCAGTTGCGCGAGGATCTCGGTCTCGGGCCGGGGCACGAAGACCCCCGGGCCGACCCGGAGCTCGAGGTGCCGGAAGGGTGCGGTCCCCGTGATGTGCTGCAGCGGCTCGCGCGTCGCACGTCGGGCGACGAGTCCGTCGAGCCGTGCCGCCTGGTCGGCCGTGAGCCGGTCTCCGCGGACGGCGGCTGCCTGCACTCCCCCGCGCCCGCTGCCGAGCACGACAGCGGTCAGGAGCTCGGCGTCCACCAGCGGGTCGGCGATCCCGGCACCGGCCAGGCGCGACGCGGCGCGCGTGAGCGCCTCGGACAGCGGAAGGGAGTCGTCTGAGGATGACATGACCGATCAACCCTATGCCGGTGCGCCCCACCGCGGCGTCGCGGACCGGGCGCGTGGCGGGGCGCGAGAGTACCGCGTCTGCACCAGCTTCGCGTCACACAAGGACTCACGGAAGGGCCCTCCCCCTAGGCTGGTGCACGATCTGCCGTGAACCTTCCGAAAGGCCCGACATGCCCGGCATCCACTCCGATATCACCGCTGCTTTCGGCAACACCCCGCTGGTCCGCCTGAACCGTGTGACCGACGGCGCGGGGGCCGAGGTCTACGCCAAGCTCGAGTTCTACAACCCCGGTTCCAGCGTCAAGGACCGCTTGGGCATCGCGATCGTCGACGCCGCCGAGGCGGCCGGTGCCCTCCAGCCCGGCGGCACGATCGTCGAGGCCACCAGCGGCAACACCGGCATCGCGCTGGCCCTCGTCGGGGCGGCGCGCGGCTACAAGGTCATCCTCGCGATGCCGTCGTCGATGTCGGTCGAGCGTCGCCTGCTGCTGAAGGCATTCGGCGCCCAGCTCGTGCTCACCGACCCGGCCGGCGGCATGAAGGGCGCCGTCGCCGAGGCCGAGCGCATCGCTGCTGAGACCCCGGGCGCGATCCTCGCCAAGCAGTTCGAGAACCAGGCGAACCGCGAGATCCACCGCAAGACCACCGCCGAGGAGATCTGGCGTGACACCGGCGGTGACGTCGACATCTTCGTCGCCGGCATCGGCACCGGCGGCACCATCACCGGCGTCGGCCAGGTGCTCAAGGAGCGCAAGCCCGACGTCCGCGTCGTCGCCGTCGAGCCGTCGGCGTCTCCTCTGCTGTCCACCGGGACCCCCGGCCCTGCCAAGATCCAGGGCATCGGCCCGAACTTCGTGCCGCCGATCCTCGACACCACCGTCTACGACGAGGTCGTCACGGTCGAGTTCGACGACGCCATCGCGACGTCGCGCGACCTGGCCGCCAAGGAAGGCATCCTCGTCGGCATCTCCAGCGGTGCGGCGGTCTGGGCCGCCCTGCAGGTGGCCGCGCGCCCCGAGAACGCCGGCAAGAAGATCGTCGTGGTCACCCCCGACACCGGCGAGCGTTACCTCTCCACCGCGCTTTTCGAGGATCTGCGCGAAGATTGATCCATCACGACGGCGCGCCGGGCGACCCGTTCGGGGACCGGCGCGCCGTCGGCGTTTTCGTCCGCACCGCTCGAATCCGAGGAGCAGCTCCGTGCCCGGCATCCATCCCGACATCACGACGGCTTTCGGCCAGACCCCGCTGGTGCGCCTGAACACCCTCACCGCGGGGCTCGAGGCCGAGGTGGTCGCGAAACTCGAGTTCTACAACCCCGGCTCATCGGTGAAGGATCGGCTGGGTTACGCGCTGGTCGAAGCGGCCGAGGCGTCGGGCGAGCTGCAGCCCGGCGGGACGATCGTGGAGTCCACCAGCGGAAACACCGGCATCGCCCTCGCGCTCATCGGGGCTGCCAGGGGGTACCGCGTTGTCCTCACCATGCCGGCCTCGATGTCGAAGGAACGGCGGACGCTGCTGAAGGCGTACGGGGCTGAGCTCGTGCTCACCGACCCGTACAAGGGCATGACGGAGGCCGTCGAGACGGCGCAGCGCATCGCGGCCGAGACACCCGGCGCCGTGCTCGCGCGCCAGTTCGAGCACGAGGCGAATGCCGCCATCCACCGCCAGACCACGGCGGAGGAGATCTGGCGCGACACCGACGGCCGCGTGGACGTCTTCGTGGCGGGTTCGGGTACCGGCGGCACCGTGACCGGCGTCGGACAGGTGCTCAAACAGCGCAACCCCGACGTCAAGGTGGTGCTGGTGGAACCCAAGGACTCCCCCGTCCTGACCGAGGGACGCGCCGGCGGCCACCGTATCCAGGGCATCGGCCCCAACTTCGTACCGGACGTGCTGGACCGGTCGGTCGTCGACGAGATCGTCGACGTCGAGTTCGACGACGCCATCCGCGTCGCCCGAGAGCTCGCCGCACGCGAAGGCATCCTCGCGGGGATGTCGGCGGGAGCGGCGGTGTGGACCGCTCTGCAGATCGCCGCCCGCCCCGAGTCGGTCGGCAAGCGCATCGTGGTGATCGTCCCGGACTCCGGCGAGCGGTACCTCTCGACGGCTCTGTACGCGCACCTGCGCGACCCCGAGGAGGCGGCGAAGTGACGACGCAGCACATCGGGATCATCGCGAGAGTGCGCGAGGACGTCGCGGCGGCACGCCTGCGCGATCCGGCGGCCCGTGGCGGCCTGGAGATCGCCGTGCTCTACCCCGGCCTCCACGCGATCTGGGCGCACCGCGTGTGGCACGCGCTGTGGACCCGCGGCTTCCGCTTCCTCGCTCGCGCCGGATCCCAGATCACACGCTGGATGACGGGCATCGAGATCCACCCCGGCGCCACCATCGGCCGCCGATTCTTCATCGACCACGGCATGGGCGTGGTGATCGGGGAGACCGCCGAGGTCGGTGACGACGTCATGCTGTATCACGGCGTCACGCTGGGCGGCCGGCAGCGCGAGGGCGGCAAGCGCCACCCGACGATCGAGGACGGCGTCGCGATCGGCGCAGGGGCGAAGATCCTCGGCCCCGTCACCGTGGGCGCCGGCTCCGTGGTCGGCGCGAACGCGGTGGTCACGAAGGACGCGCCCGCTGACAGCGTGCTCGTGGGTGTCCCGGCCAAGCCCCGCGCGCGCCGCACCGGCGACGACACGCGCGCCCTGCTGACCGCGCCCGAGTACTCCATCTGAGGGGCTTCGGGCCACGCATCCAGCTGGATGGTGACCGCTCACGAGATGCCACGACGGTTCAGGCGACCGGCTCGCCGGATCCGACGGCGCTTCAGGCGACTCGGCTCACCGGATCCGACGGCGCTTCAGGCGACTCGCCGTGCATGGATGGCAGCGGCCTCCGTGCGTGAGGAGGCGCCCAGCTTGCGCAGGATCGCCGACACGTGCACCGAGACCGTCTTGGCGCTGATGTAGAGCCGGCGGGCGATCTGCGCATTGCTGAGCCCCTCGGCCACGAGCGCCAGCACCTGCTCCTCGCGAGCGGTGAGGGCGGTATCGGTCGCGCCCGTCGACAGCCCCGCGTCGGCGAGGAGCTGGTGCGCCCGGCGCGCGAGCCGGTCGGCGCCGATCTCCTCGGCGAACGCCGCGGCCTGCTCCAGACGCTCCTTCGCGGCGGCGCGCTCGGCCGCGTCGACGAGCCGCTCCCCGTCGCGCAGCATGGCGTACGCACGCACGTACGCCGGCCCCGAGGCATCTATGGCGGCACTCCAGGGCCCTTCGCCCAGTTCGGCCGCGAACACCGCGGCCCACAGCGCAGCGATGGGCCAGCCGGTGAGGCGGTCGATGATCGCGCGGAACGGGGCGAGCTCGGCACCCGTCCCCTCCCCCGCACCCTGCGCGCGCAGCATGGCGACGGCACGCGCGGCGACCGCCGCCAAGGGCAGATCGAGCGGCGCGTTGCCCTCCGCCGCGAACTCGCGGGCGGCGGACGCGTGCTCGAGCGCCCGGCGGGCGTCGCCGCGAGCCAGGGCGAGCTCACCCAGGTCGTACGCGAGCCCCAGGCGGGTCTGGTACTCGTACACGCCGAACGGCGCCAGCTCGTCGAGGACGTCGTCCAGCGCGCGCTCGGCGTCGTCGAGGCGGCCGCGCCAGACCGCGAGGCACAGCAGCCGCTCACGCAGGAACGCGGAGAAGAGGCCGGACTCGATGAGCGGCGCCAGCTGCTCGCCCATCTGCTCCGCCTCGCGCATCCGCCCGGCGTACATCATCGCCTCTATGAGGTTCGCCTCGACCATCAGCAACGGCCCTCGGTCGGCGAAGTGCTCCCTGCCGTAGGCGGTCCCCTCTCGGGCCAACGCCACCGCGTCGTCGTAGCGCCCCACCAGCATGAGGCTGTTGGAGTAATTGATGTAGAAGCGCATCATCGCCCGGATGAAGCCTTCCGAGCGCCGCCGCGCCTCCTCGAACAGCTCGACCCCGTCGGCGTCGCCGCTGGAGGTGCGGCAGGTCGCCGCGATGAGAAGGGCCTGCGCGACGATCTCGGCGGCGCCCCGATCCCCGGCATCGGCGAAGGGCTCTGCGGTCGACTTGGCGGCCATGGCCAGATCCCATCCGAGCCGCTGCCGCCGATTGAGCATGTGCACGCGCGCCGAGCTCAGCAGCAGGTCGGCGCGCAGCAGGTCGTACTGCGGGTCGTCGCCCAGGATGGCAAGGGCGCGGTCGATGCTCGCCAGCCCGTCCGACGTACCGGATTGCAGTTCGACGGTGGCAAGCTCCCCGAGCATCGACGCCAGACCCGCTCGATCGTCCTCGGGCCAGTCGGCCACCGCCTCGCGCGCGAAGGCGAGTGCGCGCTCGTGGCGGTTCGCCGAAACGAGCGCAGCCGCCGTCCGGCGCAGCAGGTGCACGCGCGTGACACCGGCGACGGCAATCGGATCGGGCACCGCGTCCCACAGCTCGAGGGCCCGCTCGCCCGCCTCCGCCGCCGTCGACCATGCCGATGCCCGGCTCGCCGCGCGCTGCGCGTTCACCGCTGCGGCCAGGGCGCGGTCGGCGGCGCGGGCCGCCCACCAGTGGTGCGCGACGTCGGCGAGCACCCGCGGCGTCGGGTCGACGGCCTCCAGCGCGGTCGCGTACGCGATATGGAGGCGAACGCGCTCGGTGGGGAGGAGCTCCGCGTACACGGCTTCGCGCATGAGGGCGTGCCGGAAGGCGTAGTCGTCGTCGTGCACCACGATCACCTGCGCGTCGACGGCGGCGCGCACCGCCGTCTCGAACGCCGCCTCGCTCCCGCCGTGCACCTCTCGGGCGACCCCGTGCGCCACCGAGACACCGCCGGTGGCCAGCACCCGGATGAAGGCGCGGGTGTCGGCATCCAGTGCTTCGTATCGCAGCAGGAGGACGTCGCGCAGCGATGTCGGAAGGCGATCGCCCGAGAAGCTGGCGAGCTCCTCGATGTAGAACGGGATGCCTTCGCTGCGGGCGGCGATGTCGCGCAGCACCTCGCCCGCGACCGCGTCGCCGCCGATCGCGCCGGCGAGCGCGCCGGCCTCGCTGTCGCTCAGTCGCGACAGCGGCCGGTGGACGAGCAGGCGCGCGCGCTCGAGCTCGGTCAGCACCGGTCGGAGCGGGTGGCCGCGACCGACGTCGTCGGTGCGGTAAGTGAGCGCGACGAACAGCGGGACCGCGGCGGCACGACGGACCAGCCGGGCGATGATCTCGAGCGTCGTGCCGTCGGCCCAGTGCAGGTCCTCCACCACCACGACGAGCCGCTGCAGCCGGGCCAGCGCCGACATGAGCTCGACCACGACGTCGACGAGCCGTTCCGCCCCTTCACCGCCGCCGCCCAGGCTCGGGACGAGCACGCCGAGCGCGTCCGCTCCCCGGCCGGCCGCTTCGCGCACGACGTCCGCGCCGAACGCGTCCTGGGCGCTGCGGAGCAGGTCGACGATCGCCGCGAGCGGCGCGGGACCGGAACCTGAGTCGACGCAGCCGCCGCGCAGCACCACCCAGTCGTCCAGTGCGGCCGTGAACTCCCGGAGAAGGCGGGTCTTGCCCATGCCGGCGTCGCCCGAGATGACGACGGCGCGACCGGACCGCCCGACGGCGGCCAGGTCGTCGCGGAGGTCAGCGAGATCGGCGGTACGGCCGATGAGCGGCACATGCCCTACCTGCACGTCCCCATTGTGGCAGGTGGGTCCGACGCCGTGTCGCGTCTGTGGCCGTCAGCCGCGGCGGCGGTCCTCGGCACGCTCCCGGATGAACAGCGGCGGCAGCAGCCACGCCGCCAGCGCCGTCACCAGCCACACGACGAGCGTGCCGAGGGTCCACGCGAGCGGTCCGTCGATGCCCACGCCGGCAGCGGGACGCCGGGTGAGCCGGAGGAGCCACGGTGCGAGGTCGCTCCGGCTGATTCGTTTCACTTGCGCTGAACGTACGCGCGAACGGCCGCTCGGCGTACATTCAGCGCAAGTGAAATGGGTGCCGGGGCAACCGGGAGCGACGCAGCCTCACGAGCGCGAACCGAGTGCGCCGCGCACGCGACCGACGAGTACGTCTGGCGCCTCGAACACCTCGGCCCGCGTCACGCGAATGACGCGCCACCCGAGTGCGGCGAGCCGATCGTGCTTCTCGAGATCGCGCAGCCATTGGGCCTGGCTCACACGGTGGTGGTCCCCCTCGTATTCGATGGCGATCTTCTCGGCGACGTACGCGAGATCGACGCAGCCGATGAAGGCGCCGACGTCGTCGTAGACGTCATGATCGAGGACCGGCTCCGGCAGCCCGGCATCCGTGATCGTGAGCCGAGTCCACGTCTCAGGCCGCGATGCGGCCCTGGGGCGCGTACGGCGCAGCGCGTCCTCGAGCGCGCGGATGCCGATCCTGCGGCCGCATGCAAGCTCGACGGCGAGCTCGCCCACCGTTGCGTAGGCAGGTCTGAGCACGCGCCCGTGGGGCCCCGCCACCCGTGGGGTCCGGATGATCGCGTCGGCGATGGCCGTGAGATCGTACGGATGCCGCACCATCGAACCCAACTGGGCCCAAGTCGACACGGGGGACGTGATCGCGAACCCCTCGGGATGCCTCACCACTGTGACTTGCGCCGGCCGCAGCTGATGGCCACGCACACCCCGGCCCGCCGGCGCGCGACGCGGAGCGGGCACGGAGACGTCGATGCGCTCCGTGTCCACGGGCGGCAGCGGCAGCTCCCACAGCAACGCTGCAGTCACATGCGAGAAGCACTCGTGCGCATGCATATGGACGACGAACTGCCTGGCGAGGCGGCAGTGCGCCTCACGGGCGAGTTCGAACGGGTGCCGGTCCGCGGCGTCGTCCTCGACCACGCGCTGGGCGCGAAGGCCGGCGAAAGGTCGCTCGAGGGCGGGATGATCGATCGCGCGGCGCGGCATCCCGGCGCGAACGGCATCGGCGACGCGGAAGGCTGGCCCGTCGAGAGGAAACACGAGCGCACTCTGCCACGTCCCGGCACGGCATCCGTCGATCTCTCCACAGGCTGGCGCGGGCGTCTTCGTCACGCGCCCGTCGCCTCCCGTCCGTCGCCGCCGTCGTCCCGCCTCGTCGCCCGAAAACGTTTCACTTGCGCTGAACGTACGCCGAGATGGCGTTCCGGTGTACGTTCAGCGCAAGTGAAACGATCCAGGGCGGGGGCGGCGACGCGCGGTACGCAGCGACGAGGCGGCGGAGGCGGCGACGCAACGACGAGGCGCCCCCGGAGGCGACGCGCGCCCGGAGGAGGGACCGCGCGTCAGGCGTCGTCGGAGCCGAGGGCGGCCAGGCGCGCCTCCTCGTCGGCCTGGATCGCCGACTCGATCAGGGGGTCGAGGGCGCCGTCCATGACCTGGTCGAGGTTGTACGCCTTGTAGCCGGTGCGGTGGTCGGCGATGCGGTTCTCGGGGAAGTTGTACGTGCGGATGCGCTCGGACCGGTCCATGCCGCGGATCTGCGACTTGCGGGCGTCGGATGCCGCCGCCTCGAGCTCCTCCTGCTGCCGGGCGAGCAGACGGGCCCGCAGAACGCGCATGCCCGCCTCTCGGTTCTGCAGCTGCGACTTCTCGTTCTGCATCGAGACGACGATCCCGGTCGGCACGTGCGTGATCCGCACCGCCGAGTCGGTCGTGTTGACCGACTGGCCGCCGGGCCCGGACGAGCGGAAGACGTCGACCTTCAGGTCGTT
Organism: Microbacterium timonense; assembly: GCF_900292075.1. Classification (GTDB taxonomy): domain Bacteria; phylum Actinomycetota; class Actinomycetes; order Actinomycetales; family Microbacteriaceae; genus Microbacterium; species Microbacterium timonense. Next base: position 210,989 of record NZ_OLMV01000004.1, on the reverse strand, counting down.
CGGGTCGATGTGGATCTCTTCGGGCTCGTCCACCTCGGGGAACACCAGCACGCCGGTGGTCGAGGTGTGGATGCGCCCCTGCGACTCCGTCGCCGGCACCCGCTGCACGCGGTGCACGCCGCCCTCGTACTTCAGGTGCGCCCATACGCCCTGCGCCGGGTCGCTCGACGTGCCCTTGATCGCGACCTGGACGTCCTTGTAACCGCCGAGATCGGACTCGTTGCGCTCGAGCAGCTCGGTCTTCCAGCCCTTGGATGCCGCGTACTGCAGGTACATCCGCAGCAGGTCGGCGGCGAACAGCGCCGACTCGGCGCCGCCCTCCCCCTGCTTGATCTCCATGATCACGTCGCGCGCGTCGTCGGGGTCGCGCGGGATCAGCAGACGCCGCAGCCTCTCCTGCGCCTCGGCGAGTCTGGCCTCCAGCGCAGGGACCTCCTCGGCGAACGCCTCGTCCTCACGCGCAAGCTCTCGGGCGGCATCCAGATCGACGGATGCCGCCGTCCAGTCCTCGTGCGCCTTCACGATGCGCGACAGCTCGGCGTAGCGCCGGTTCACCCGCTTGGCACGGGCCACGTCAGCGTGCACAGCAGGGTCGGACAGCTCGGCCTGGACTGCCGCGTGCTCCTCGATCAGCCCTTTGACGGACTCGAACATCGCCAGGTCAGCGGATGCTGTTGTCGTGCGCGTGGCTGTGGCCACCACCATGCCCGTTGCCGTGGACCGGCGCGGGGATCGACTTCTGCATCTGCACCAGGAACTCGACGTTCGACTGGGTCTCCTTGAGCTTGCCGAGCACGACCTCCAGCGCCTGCTGGGGCTCGAGACCGGCCAGCGCGCGGCGGAGCTTCCAGGTGATCTTGACCTCGTCGGGCGAGAGCAGCATCTCCTCGCGGCGGGTGCTGGACGCGTTGACGTCCACGGCCGGGAAGATCCGCTTGTCGGCGAGCTGGCGGGTCAGGCGCCGCTCGCTGTTGCCGGTGCCCTTGAACTCCTCGAAGATGACGTCGTCCATCTTGGAGCCCGTCTCGACGAGGGCGGTTGCGAGGATCGTGAGCGATCCGCCGTTCTCGATGTTGCGCGCGGCGCCGAAGAAGCGCTTGGGCGGGTACAGCGCCGACGCGTCGACGCCACCGGTGAGCACACGACCGGAGGTCGGGGCGGAGATGTTGTACGCCCGACCGAGGCGGGTGATCGAGTCGAGCAGCACCACGACATCCCGGCCGAGCTCCACAAGGCGCTTCGCACGCTCGATGGCGAGCTCGGCGACGGTGGTGTGGTCCTCGGCGGGACGGTCGAAGGTCGAGGCGATGACCTCGCCCTTGACGGTGCGCTGCATGTCGGTGACCTCTTCGGGGCGCTCGTCGACGAGCACGACCATGAGGTGCACCTCGGGGTTGTTGATCGCGATGGCGTTGGCGATCTGCTGCAGCACGATCGTCTTGCCGGCCTTGGGAGGCGCGACGATGAGGCCGCGCTGACCCTTGCCGATCGGCGCCACGAGGTCGATGATGCGCTGCGTCAGCTTCTCGGGCGCCGTCTCCAGCCGCAGGCGCTCCTGCGGGTACAGCGGCGTCAGCTTGCCGAACTCGACGCGGTTGGCGGCATCCTCGATCGACAGGCCGTTGATGGCGTCGACCTTCACCAGCGCGTTGTACTTCTGGCGGCTGGACTGCTCGCCCTCGCGCGGCTGCTTGATCGCGCCGACGACCGCGTCGCCCTTGCGCAGGTTGTACTTCTTCACCTGACCGAGCGAGACGTAGACGTCGCTCTGGCCCGGGAGGTACCCGGTGGTGCGCACGAAGGCGTAGTTGTCGAGCACGTCGAGGATGCCGGCGATCGGGATGAGGACGTCGTCCTCGCCGATCTCGGTCTCGAACTCGTCGCCGGTCGGCTGACCGCCGCGACGCTTGTTGCGCTGACGTCCGCGGCCGTTGCCCTGAGCCTGCGGCTCCTCCTCGGCGGTCTCGGCCTTCGCGGTCTCTGCGGCCGGCGCGTTCTGCTTCTCGGGGGCGTTCTGACCACCCTGCGCCTTGTCGCCGTTCTGGTTGCGGTTGCGGCTGCGGCTCCGGCTGCGGCTGCGGCCGCGCGACGGCGCCTCAGCCCCGTCGGTCTCGACCTGCTGCTCGCCGCCCTCCGCCTGGTCCGCGGTCGGCTCGGCGTCGGCCGTGCCCTCAGCGGGGGCGGATGCCGCTTCCGCCGGCTGCGTCGCGGCCTCGGCGTCGGCCGCGCTCGCAGCGGGGGCCTCGCTCGCCGCCCCGGCGGCCGCCTCGGCGGGGGCCTCGCTCACGACCTCGGTCGGGGTCTCGGCGGGCGCGGTGTCGGCACTCTTGGCCCGACGGGGCGCTCGCTTGCGCGGTGCCTTCGCCGGCGCGGCCGGTGCCTCCGCAGCCGGTGCCTCCGCAGCCGGTGCCTCCGCGGCCGGTGCCTCCGCAGCCGGCGCCTCCGCAGCCGGTGCCTCGGTCTCGGTGACCACGGCCTCTGCGACCGCGGCATCGGCGGCGGCATCGGCCACCGCGGCATCGACGACGGCCTCTTCGGCCACGGCCTCGGCAACGAACGCGTCGGCGAGCGCCTGTTCGGCGACGACGGCAGACGCGTCGGCGGCCGCCTCGTCACCCGCGTCCGCGGCGGCCTGCGCCTCGGCGACCGCCTCTTCGGCGACCTGCTCGGCCACGACGGCCTCGACGACGGCTTCGGCCGCGACCGCGTCGGCGTCCTCGGCCTCGGCGACGGCCGCATCGGCAGCCTGCGCGGCCGCGGCGGTGTCATCGGCGGCGGCTTCGGCCGACGCCTCGGAGGATGCCGCGTTCTCGACGGCCTCAGGCGCTTCCGCGCGCTCGTCGGCCGGAACGTCGGCGTGGATCTCGGAGATGGACTCCACGAGTTCTCCCTTGTGAGTACGAATGGTTGTGCACGATCACACGGCGTTCTCTCCGGGGCGGGTGCCCCTTCGACCGGTTGTCAGGCCTGCCGAATCACCCGCCGACGGGGTGAGGGACCGCGAGGGTGCTCAGCGGACGTCGGCAGGTCAGAATGCCGTGCGGTGGTTTCGCAGAATTGCGACGGAGGCCAGATTCACGAGTTACGTGGAACCCTCCGCGTACTCCCTCACTGTACCACCCTTGAAGTCGACGGCGAGCATGAGGGCTTCCCACGGGGTGTCGGTCGTGGCAGCGGCCAGCGCAGCCGCTTCCAGCCGACGGCCGGGACCGTCCGCCAGCACGAGGACGCTGGGCCCGGCCCCCGAGACGACGGCGGCGAATCCGGCCGCACGCAGCGCGCGCACCAGCTTGTCGGTCTCCGGCATGGCGCCGGCCCGATAGTTCTGGTGCAGCTTGTCCTCCGTCGCGGCCTGCAGCAGCTCGGGGCTCTGCGTGAGCGCCGCGATCAGCAGCGCCGAGCGCGAGACGTTGAAGACGGCATCCTCGCGCGGCACCTGGGTGGGCTGCAGACTGCGGGCGAGCTTCGTCGACATCGTGAACTCGGGCACGAACACCAGGGGCGACACGCCGCGGTGCACCAGCAGCTTCTTGTGCTGCGGACCGGACTCGTCGACCCACGCGATCGTGAGCCCCCCGAAGAGCGCCGGCGCGACGTTGTCGGGATGACCTTCCAGCTCGGTCGCCAGGCGCAGCAGCGCGTCAGGTCCGAACTCCACATCCCCCTCGAGCAGACCCTTGGCCGCCAGCAGACCCGACACCACGGCCGCCCCCGACGATCCCAGGCCCCGCCCGTGCGGGATGATGTTCCGCGCCACCAGTCGCAGACCGGGCATGCGCCTGCCCACCGACTCGTACGCGTAGGCGATCGCCCGCACCACCAGATGCGAGGCGTCGCGGGGCACATCGGCGGCGCCCGCGCCCTCGACCTCGATCTCCAGTTCGCCCTCGGCGAGGGCGGTCACGTCGAGCTCGTCGTACACGCTGAGCGCCAGGCCCAGCGTGTCGAACCCGGGCCCCAGGTTCGCGCTCGTCGCGGGGACCCGGACGAGGACCCGCCGTCCCGGGGCCGGCACGACGGCTGCGTTCACGCCGACGCCGCCGCGGGCGCGAGCTCGAGGACGGATGCCACCTCCGAGGTCGCCGCGTCCACCACGGTGGGCTCCACCTGCGTGCCGTCGGCGTTGCGCAGCGCCCAGTGCGGATCCTTCAGCCCGTGACCGGTCACGGTGAGCACGACGCGGGCGCCCTGCGGCACCACCCCGGCCTCGACACGGTCGAGCAACCCGGCGACGCTGATGGCCGAGGCGGGTTCGACGAAGATGCCGACCTCCCCCGACAGCAGCTTCTGCGCCGCGAGGATCCGGTCGTCGTCGATGGCGCCGAACCAGCCGTCCGTGGCGTCACGCGCTTCGAGCGCGAGGTCCCACGAGGCGGGGTTGCCGATGCGGATGGCGCTCGCGACGGTGTCGGGGTTCTTCACGACCTCGCCGCGGACGAGCGGCGCGGATCCCTCCGCCTGGAAGCCGAACATGCGGGGGACGCGCGTGGAGACGCCGCGTTCGGTCTCTTCGCGGTAGCCGCGCGTGTAGGCGGTGTAGTTGCCCGCGTTGCCCACGGGGATGAAGTGGAAGTCGGGCGCGTCGCCCAGCTGCTCGACGATCTCGTAGGCCGCCGTCTTCTGGCCGTCGATACGGTCGGGGTTGACCGAGTTGACCAGGTGCACCGGATAGTTGTCGGCCAGCTCCCGCGCGATCTCGAGGCAGTCGTCGAAGTTGCCCCGGATCTGGATCAGCCGGCCGTTGTGCGCCACCGCCTGGCTGAGCTTGCCCATCGCGATCTTGCCCTCTGGTACGAGCACGGCGGCGGTGATACCGGCGTGCGCGGCGTACGCGGCCGCTGAGGCGGAGGTGTTGCCCGTGGAGGCGCAGATGACGGCCTTCGCGCCGTGGTCGATCGCGCGCGAGACGGCGACGGTCATGCCGCGGTCCTTGAACGAGCCCGTCGGGTTCATACCCTCGAACTTCACCCACACGTCCGTCCCGGTGCGGCGGGACAGCGCCGGCGCCGGCAAGAGGGGCGTGCCGCCCTCGCCGAGCGTGACGACGGTCGACGTATCGGTGACCCCGAGCCGATCTGCGTATTCGCGGAGCACTCCGCGCCAAACATGTGCCATGTCAGTCTCCTTCCACGCGCAGCACCGACACGACGCGCTCGACGACGCCGCTCGCGGCGAGACGGTCCACCGTCTCGCTCAGGTCCTGCTCCAAAGCCTTGTGCGTGCCGATCACGAGGCGCGCCACGCCCGGTCGGCCGTTGCCGTCCTGGATGACGGTCTGCTCCACCGTCGCGATCGAGACGCGACCCTCGCTGAGGATGCCGGCGACGGTCGCCAGCACTCCGGCTTGGTCGTCGACCTCGAGCGTGATCTGGTAGCGGGTGGTCACCCGCCCCACGGGAACGATCGGCAGGTTCGCGAGCGTCGATTCGCCCACGCCCACGCCGCCGGCGATGTGACGCCGTGCGGCGGAGACGACATCGCCGAGGACAGCCGAGGCGGTCTGCACACCACCGGCTCCCGCGCCGTAGAACATCAGGTTGCCGGCGGCCTCGGCCTGCACGAAGACGGCGTTGTTCGCGCCGTGCACGCTGGCCAGCGGGTGCGCGCGGTCGATCAGCGCGGGATACACGCGCACCGAGATGGACTCGCCCGACTCGTCGTGCAGGCGCTCACACACCGCAAGCAGCTTGATGACGTAGCCGGCGTGTCGCGCGGCATCCATCATCGACTTGTCGACGGCCGTGATGCCCTCCCGATGCACGGCATCGAGGGGGACGGTGGTGTGGAACGCCAGGCTCGCCAGGATGGCGGCCTTCTGCGCGGCGTCATACCCTTCGACGTCGGCCGTGGGATCGGCCTCGGCGTAACCCAGGCGCTGGGCGTCGGCCAGCACGTCGGCGAACTCGGCACCCTCGGTGTCCATCCGGTCGAGGATGTAGTTCGTCGTGCCGTTGACGATGCCCATGATGCGCTGCACCCGGTCGCCGGCGAGCGAGTCGCGCAGCGGCCGGATGATGGGGATGGCGCCGGCGGCGGCCGCCTCGTAATAGACCTCGGCGCCGACCTGGTCGGCCGCGTCGAAGATCTCGGGACCGTGCGTGGCCAGCAGCGCCTTGTTCGCGGTCACGATGTCGGCACCGGAGTTGATCGCCTGCAGCAGATAGCCGCGCGCCGGCTCGATGCCGCCCATCAGCTCGATGACGATGTCGGCGCCGACGATGAGGGACTCCGCATCGGTCGTGAACAGTTCGCGTGGCAGCTCGACGTCGCGCTTGGCGTCGACGTCGCGCACGGCGATGCCCACCAGCTCCAGTCGCGCTCCCGCCCGGTCGGCGAGCTCGTCGGCGTGCTGACGCAGCAGCGCAGCGACCTGGGAGCCGACGGCTCCCGCTCCCAGCAGGGCGACCCGGAGGCGGCGGTAGTCGGTCACTGATCGGTCCCTTCCGTCGAGGCGGCATCGAGCGGACGCGCGGACGCGGGGACGCCGACGTCGCGAGCCAGCAGATCCTCGACCGTCTCACCGCGCACGATCACGCGCGCCCGGCCCCCGCGAAGCGCCACGACGGGCGGGCGGGGGACGTAGTTGTAGTTGCTCGACAGCGAGAAGCAGTACGCGCCGGTCGCCGGCACCGCCAGCAGGTCGCCCGGTGCGATGTCACCGGGGAGGTACTCGGCGTCCACGACGACGTCGCCCGACTCGCAGTGCTTGCCGACCACGCGGGCCAGAGCCGGTTCGGCGTCGCTCGTACGCGAGGCGATCCGCGCGGAGAACTGCGCCCCGTAGAGCGCCGGACGGGGGTTGTCGCTCATCCCGCCGTCGACGCTCACATACAGCCGTGAGTGGCCGCCGTCCAGCGCGACGGGCTTGGTGGTGCCGACCTCGTAGAGCGTCACTCCGGCGCGCCCGACGATCGCGCGCCCGGGCTCGAACGCGAGGTGGGGCATCGGGATGCCGCGCACCTCGCACTGCCGCGCGACGGCGTCGGCGATGCCGGCCGCCAAGGTCTCTATGGGCGTCGGGTCGTCGACCGAGGTGTACGCGATTCCGAACCCGCCGCCGAGGTTGAGCACCGGAAGCTCGCCGCCCTGAAGCAGTTCGGCATGCAGCTCCACGATGCGGGCCGCCGACTCCTCGAATCCGGCGGTGCCGAAGATCTGCGAGCCGATGTGGCAGTGCAGACCCACGAACTCCAGGCCGGGAAGCTCGCGGATCCGCGCCACGGCGGCCGGGGCATCCGCGAGTGTGAAGCCGAACTTCTGGTCTTCGTGAGCGGTCGCCAGGAACTCGTGCGTCTCGGCGTGCACTCCGCTGTTGACCCGCAGGAGCACGGGCTGGGTGGCGCCGCGACGCTCGACGATGGCGGCAAGTCGTTCGATCTCGATGAGGCTGTCGATGACGATCGAGCCGATTCCGACCTCGACGGCCCGTTCGAGCTCGGCGGAGGACTTGTTGTTGCCGTGGAATCCGAGCCGCGACGGGTCGGCGCCGGCGGCCAGGGCGACCGCCAGCTCTCCCCCCGTGCAGACGTCGACCGCGAGGCCTTCCTCGGTGACCCACCGCACCATCTCGGTGCTGAGGAACGCCTTGCCGGCGTAGTACACCCGCGCTTGCACCCCGTGACGTGCGGCAGCCGCGCGGAAGGCCTCCAGGGTTCGGCGTGCCGTGGCACGCACTTCGTCCTCGTCGAGCACGTACAGCGGCGTGCCGAATCGTTCGCGCAGCGCGGTCGCGGGGATGCCGCCGAGCTCGAGCACGCCGTCGTCGTCCCGGGTCGCCCGCTCCGGCCACACCGCGGGCGCCAGCCGGTTGGCGTGGGCCGGGCGCTCGAGCCATGCGGGGGCGACGGAGCGAGAGTGCGGGTCGGCGGACACAGGGGACCAATCGGTGGGAGCTTCGACGCGATGCGGCCTGCGGCTGCACGCGGCAGTTTCGGGCTGCGGCCGCCCGGATTCCCGGGTGCGGCGATGCCACGGCCGGAAGGGTCACGCGCCGGGCAGTGCTAGCAGTCTAGGGCACACCGCGCGAGAGCCCGGTGCCGTGTGACGTCGTGCGGCGTCAGGCACACGTGCCGCTCTGACGCAGCGACGGGTCCGTGGCGATGGCACCGTCCACTTCGAAGTCGGCGACGAGCCGGCCGCCGTCGACGGCGACGGCCGTCAGCGTCACTCCGGCCGGGATGTACTGCGCGACGCACACGTTCCAGTCCCTGAGCACCGCGTCGGCCAATCCCCCGAACTGGTCGCGCAGCGCGTCCGCCGTCACCGTCGCACCGCCGAGCTGGAAGGCGGAGGGCGTGAGCACGATGCCGCCGTCGGCGACGGCGGGGGCCAGCGCCACGCCCACGGGGATGCCGGCTCCGAAGAGCTGGAGGTCGAGCGTCATCGTGACGTCGGAGTCCTGGAGTCCGACCGTCTCTTCGGGGAACCCGTCCACGGAGGACAGCAGCGTGCGCAACTGCGATTCGTCGAGGGAGAGCGTGCCGTCCGCCCCGCTCATCCGTCCGGCGCCGGTGATCGCCACGTCGTGGGCGGTCACCGTCACATCGCCGGTGACACCCCCCAGCGTGACGTCGTCGGACGAGATCGTGAGATCGTCGATCGAGCCCCCGATGAGCTGCGGGATCAGCGCGCCGGGGATGTCGACGTCGATCGGCTGGTCCGCAGGAAGGGACAGCTGCGTGCGCACCTGCTCGCGGACGACGCCGGTCACCACCTGCCGCGCGATGGCCTCCGCCGCGAACCACGCGACGACCGCGAGTGCGGCCACGATCGCGAACGCGACGATCCAGGGCCAGACGCGCCGCCGTGGCGGCTCCGGCTCACCGGCGGGGAAGAGATCCGGGAGCGGCAGCGTGGGCTGCGCGTCGGCGCTGGTCATCGCGGGTCACATCCGTTCCGGCGCACTCACGCCCAGAAGGTCCAGGCCGTTGCGCAGCACCTGCCCGGTCGCGTCGTTGAGCCAGAGGCGGGTGCGGTGCACCGGCTCGACGGGCTCATCGCCGAGCGGAATGACCCGGCAGTTGTCGTACCACCGGTGATAGAGGCCGGCGAGCTCTTCGAGGTAGCGGGCGACGCGATGCGGCTCGCGGACCTCCGCGGCGAAGGCCACGATGCGCGGGAACTCCTGCAGCGCACCCAGCAGCGCGGACTCCGTCTCGTGCGTCAGCAGATCGGGGGCGAACTGCGAGCGGTCGACGCCGGAACCGTGGGCGTTGCGCGCGACGTTGTGGGTGCGCGCGTGCGCGTACTGCACGTAGAAGACGGGGTTGTCGTTCGTGCGCTTGCGGAGGATCTCGGGGTCGAGCGTCAACGGCGAGTCGGCCGGGTACCGCGCCAGCGAGTACCGCAGCGCGTCGGTGCCGAGCCAGTCCCGCAGGTCGTCCAGCTCGATGATGTTGCCCGCGCGCTTGGACAGACGCGCACCGTTGACCGACACGAGCTGGCCGATCAGCACCTCGATGTCCTTGTCGGGGTCGTCCCCGGCGGCGCCGGCGAGTGCCTTGAGCCGGTGCACGTAGCCGTGGTGGTCGGCTCCCAGCAGGTAGATCTTGTGCGCGAAACCGCGGTCGCCCTTGTTCAGGTAGTAGGCCGCGTCAGCCGCGAAGTACGTGTACTCCCCGTTGGACCGGCGGATGACCCGGTCTTTGTCATCGCCGAAGTCGGTGGTGCGCACCCACACGGCGCCGTCCTGCTCGAACACATGGCCCTGCTCGCGCAGTCGCTCGACCGCCTCGTCGACGAGGCTGGGGCCCCCGCCCTCGGGCTTGGCGTGGAGCGTGCGCTCGGAGAACCACACGTCGAAGTGGACGTTGAACTTCTCGAGGGAGGACTGCAGCTCGCCGAGCTGGAACTGGTACGCGAGCTCGGTGGCGACCGCCAGCTGCTCGGCCCGATCGAGCTCACGCACGTCGGCGCGGTGGGCGCTCACGCGGGAGGCCAGCTCCTGGATGTAGGAGCCGGCGTAGCCGTCCTCCGGGGTGGGTTCGCCGTTGATCGCCGCGACCACCGAGCGGCCGAACCGCTCCATCTGCGCACCGGCGTCGTTGATGTAGAACTCACGCACGAGCGTCGCGCCGCTGGCCAGCAGCAAGCGCGCCATGGAGTCGCCCAGAGCAGCCCACCGGGTGTGCCCGATGTGCATCGGCCCGGTCGGGTTCGCGCTCACGAACTCGAGGTTGATCGTGTTCCCGCGCTGCGAGTCGTTGGTGCCGAACGCGGCGCCGGCCTCGACGATGGTCTTCGCCAACGCGCCGGCGGCCGCGGCATCCAATCGGATGTTGATGAAGCCGGGGCCGGCGACCTCGACGTCGGCGATGCCGTCCACGGCGGCGAGGCCTCGCGCGATCTCGGTGGCGAACTCGCGCGGGGGCGCGCCCACGGCCTTGGCGAGCTTGAGCGCCGCGTTGGACGCCCAATCGCCGTGGTCACGGTTCTTCGGGCGCTCGAGGGGAAGATCGGCGGCCGTCAGCCCGTCGGCCGCGCCCGGTCGTCGCGCCTCCGCGAGCGGGGCGATGACGGCGAGCAGTGCGGCGGAGAGGGCTTCGGGATCCATAGGCGAACCAGTCTAGTTCGCGGGCAGCGGGCGGCCGTGGCCGCTCCTCCGAGGCCGCTCAGGAGATCTGCACGAGCGCGCCGAAGTCGTCGGCGGCGGGATCGGCTGCGGCCGGGGCGGCATCGAGTCCGTCCAGAGGGGGCGCCTCGGGCACCACGCACGCGTCGACGCGCAGACGTTCCAGCCCGACGTACCCGCCGTGGTAGCTGAGGAACGCGCAGTCCGCGGCATCCCGTCCCGTCGCGATGCGCACGAGGGACGCCCGGTGGGCCAGCCGGGTGGCGTCGATGACGTACCACGTGCCGTCGTGGTATGCCTCGGCGACGGCGTGGAAGTCCATCGGGCGCAGCCCCGGGGCGTAGCAGGCGGCGTACCGGGCCGGCATGTCCATAGCCCGCAGCAGCGCGATGACGACGTGCGCGTAGTCGCGGCACACGCCCCGCCCGGTCATCAGGGTCGTCACCGCGCTGTCGGTCCCCTGGCTGAGCCCCGGCGTGTAGGTCGTGCTGGAGGAGACGAACTGCGACACCGCCGCGATGAGGTCGTGGCCGGACAGGCCCTTGAACTGACGCCGCGCCTGCGCGAACACCTCGTCGGACTGCGCGTACCGGCTGGGCCGGAGGTAGGTGATGGCCTCCAGATCGCTGGTGCGAGAAGTCGTGGCGTGCCCGTCGACGGTCGCCTGATAGCGGACCTCGAGACGACCGGGCTCGCCGGTGAGCCGGTGGAGGCGGCTGCCCGCCTGGTCGACGATCTCGGTCGGCGTGTAGATGCGCTCACCCTGAGTGAACGTCAGTCTCTCGCTCGAGACCGGCACCCCGTGGGCGGCTGCGATCTGGAAGACGAGGTCGACGGATGCTCCCAGATCGAGGTCCATCTCAGCGGTCACGACGCGTTGCACCGCAGTATCCTCGCACGGCGTACGGGGCTCGAAACCCGGGCTTGACACCGGTGCTCAGCCGCCGTGAGTCGCGCATCGCAAGCTCAGGATCGGCCTCGCATTGGCCATGCTCTCCAGCGCGCGTACGGCGCTGGGCTGGAGATGACTTACCCTCTTCACATGCACGCGCCCGGCCGCTTCCGCGCACGGCGGTTCGGGCTCCCCCTGCTCGCCGCCGCCCTCGCTGTCGCCGCCGTGTGCGCGGTCGCCGTCCTGCGGCCGTGGGGCGCTACGGAACCGGTGGCCCCTGCCGCCGTCGCCGAGGGGTCGGTTCCGGCGCCGGCCGCTGCTGCGCCGGCCCCGCTGGTCGTGGCCGACGGGGCGCGCGTGCTGGTCTTCGGGGACTCGTGGGTGTACGGCTCCGCGGCCACGGTGCCCACCCTCGGCTTCGCCTATCTTCTCGCCGACCGGCTCGGCGTCGAGACGCTCGTCGACGGTGTCCGCGGCAGCGGCTACCTCAAGCCCGGCATCGACGGACCGTCGTACGGCGAGCGTATCGCCGCCCTCGATCCGGCGCTGGATCCCGACGTCATCCTCGTGGAGGGGTCGATCAACGATCGCCGCCTGTACCCCGACGGGTACCGGGATGCCGTGACCGCCGCTTGGGATGCACTCCAGGCCCGCTACCCCGACGCCGACATCGTGATCCTCGGCCCCGCGCCCCAGGTGCTTCCGGTCGAGGATGCGACACGCAGCATCGACGAGGACCTCAGCGACCTCGCCGCGGCCCGGGGATGGTGGTACATCTCCCCCATCGCCGAAGACTGGATCACCGAGGCGAACTACCTCGGCGTCATCGACACCGGGCCGATCGGGCGCGACCACCCCTCCACCGACGGCCACGCCTACCTGGCGGAGCGCGTTGCCGCGGCGATCGAGCGCATGGAGCGCCAGCCCGCCGTCGTCGCGGACGCCCCGCACGAGGGCGGCGCCGCCGTCCCCTGACCGGGCGGGCCGCTAGATTCGGCACATGACCACCGCTTCGCCGGCTCAGCGCCCGCGGTGGCTGCTGCCCACCTTCGCCGGGTACCGCCGCGAGTGGCTCGCCGCTGACATTGTGGGAGGCCTCTCGGCCGCCGCCGTGGTGGTGCCGCAGGCGATGGCGTACGCAACGATCGCGAACCTGCCTGTGCAGGTCGGGCTCTACACCTGCATCGTCCCGATGCTCGTCTACGCGCTCCTCGGCGGCAGCCGCGCGATGAGTGTCTCAACGACCTCCACGATCGCCACGCTTACCGCCACGACCCTCGTATCGAGCGGGGTCGCCGCGAACGCCGGGAGCGCCGACGACGCGCTCGGTTCGCTCATGATGCTGACGCTCCTCGTCGGGGCGATTCTGCTGCTGTGCCGCCTCTTCACACTGGGGGCTCTCGTCGAGAACATCAGCGGCGCGACGCTCCTCGGCATGAAGATCGGTGTCGGCGCGACCGTTGCCGTCGGGCAGCTGCCGAAGCTTCTCGGGGAGACCGACGACTTCTCGGGCCACGGCTTCATCCGCTCGCTCGTAGCTGTCGGCGAGGCGTTCGGCAGCGTCAACTGGCCCACCGTCGCGCTCTCGGCCGCGTCGATTGCGACACTGCTGGCGCTCAGGCGCTTCGCACCCAAAGTGCCGGGGACCCTCATCGTGGTCGTCGGTGGCATCCTCCTGGTGGCATTGTCCGGACTCACTGATGCCGGGGTCGATCTCATCGACCCGGTCCCGTCCGGACTCCCGGTGCCGGGTCTGCCGAACGTCGCGCACCTGGCGGCCCTCGTGCCCGGTGCCCTCGCCATTGCGGTCATGGCCTTCCTGGAGTCGGCCGCGGTGGCCCGCGGCATCCGTCGGACGTCCGAGCCGCAGATCGACAGCAACCAGGAGCTGTTCGCGACGGGTGCCGCGAACGTCGCGGGCGCGTTCTTCACGACCATGCCGGCCGCGGGCGGCTTCTCACAGAGCGCCGTCAACCAGAGCGCGGGCGCCAAGACGCAGCTCTCGACGCTCGTGACCGTCGCAGTCGCCGTGCTGGTCGCGCTTTTCCTCGGACCGGTGCTGAGCATGCTGCCGCAGGCCACGCTCGCCGCAATGGTGTTCGTCGCCGTCATCGGTCTCATCGATGTCACCGAGCTCGCGCGCTGGGCCCGCATCAGCCCGCGCGACTTCTGGGTCGCCGTCGCCGTCGCCGTGATCGGGCTCGTCGCGGGGCTGCTTCCGGCCGTGTTCCTCGGCGTCGTCGTGACCCTCATCATGGTGCTGCACGAGCTGAACATCCCGAAGCTTCAGATCGAGGACCGGGACGGCGCCGCGATCGCGATCCACCTGCTGCGCGCCATGTACACCGCGAACGCGCTCGAGAACGAACAGGCGATCCTGCGGCTCGCGAGGGATGAGAAGGTCACCGCCGTCGTGCTCGATCTCGAGCGCCAGGACCTCATCACGATCACGGTGCTCGACACGCTCACCGACCTCGAGCGCGAACTCGGCGAGCTCGGAGTGGTCCTGCGCATCGCCGCGCTGCCCGAGTCCGCGGCAGCCGTCGCGCGGAAGACACCCTGGTACCAGGACCTCGAGGCCAGAGGCCGCGTGCACGAGTCCGTTCAGGAGGGGCTGGACGCGGCGTCCCACTGACCCCTCGAACACCTTCGGCCGACGAGAGGGCGGACGTGCGCAGCATCCGTCCTCTCGTTCGTCCGGTCAGTCGCGTGCGTACGCCGCCGCGAGGTGGGCTTCGAGGTCGATGTATGTGTCGCCGGCGATATCGAACACCACCTTCGCGATCTGACCGCCGACGAAGTCGAAACCGTAGCCGTACAACGACGAAACCGGGTCGGCGCTGTCGCGGCCGATCGTGAGACCCTCGCCGCACAGCGAGAAATGGCCGAGCACGGTCCGGATGTGCTTCTCGCCGACCTGCTGGTCGTCGATATAGAGCCTCACGGGGCCGGTCGGCTCCCGGTAGTCGCCCGTCCCCTCCTTTGTGAACTCGACCCCGATGATGTGCTTGCCCGACGTCGGTACCGGAGCCGACACGCGGTCCTCTGGGGGGATGCCGAGGAAGTTGTAGACGTAGTGCACCTGGCCGTCCTTCACCACGAGCGCGTGGCCGCCGAACCGGGACCCATGCGCGAAGATCACCCCCTCGGTCTCGGGCGTGAACTCGATCTCGGCCGCGATCTTGTACGACCCGCCGTGGACGTTCGCGGCTGATCGCTCGGGGATCTCGCTCGTCCCCGGGTAGTACACGAACTGGCCGGACGGCGGCGAGGGCTGGTGGAACTCCATGTTGACGAAGGTCTCGAAGTCCTTCGGATTGCCGATGACCTGCAGGTCGTTCAGCGGCAGCACGAGGTTGGCCTTGGCCTCTTCCAGCCACAGAGCCTTGAGCTCCTCCAGCTTGTCCGGATACTCGGCGGCGAGGTTATGCGCCTCCGCCCGGTCGACGTCTGTGTGATAGAGCTCCCACTCATCGGCGGAGAAGTCGCCCTTGCCGCTGACCGGTCCGTGCACGGTGACGGCCTTCCAGCCCTCGTGCCAGATTCCCCGCTGGCCGAACATCTCGTAGTACTGCGTCTTCTTGTTCGTCGGCCCGTCAGGTGCCTGCGTGAACGACGGCACCATCGAAACGCCCGACAGAGGCGTTTGCGGGACGCCGTGGTAAGTGTCAGGGAATGCCACGCCGCAGGCTTCGAGGATCGTCGGGACGATGTCGACGGAGTGGTGGTACTGGTGACGGATCTCCCCCTTGGCCGCGAAGCCGGCCGGCCAATGGATCACGAGCGGATCGGCCACGCCGCCCTGGTAGGTGTACCGCTTGAACATCTTGTATGGCGTCGAGAAGGCTGCCGCCCATCCGGTGGGATAGTGGTTGTAGGTGTCGGGCGAGCCCAACCTGTCGACCATCGACAGGTTCTGCTGCTCGTCGTCGGGGTAGCCGCCGAAGATCTTGCCTTCATTGACCGACCCGTAAGGGCTCCCCTCCCCCGAGGCGCCATTGTCGGCGCAGTAGATGACGAGCGTGTTGTCGAGCTGGCCCGATTCCTCGAGGTAGTCGATGATACGGCCGACCTGCGCATCGGTGTACTCGCTGAAGCCGGCGTACACCTCCGCCATGCGCGAGAACATCGCCTTCTCCTCGTCGCGGAGTGTGTCCCATCGCAGCACCTCGTCGGTCTGCGAGAAGGTGCCCGCCGGCATCGGGTTCAGCGGCGTGAGCGTCGTGTCCTCGGGGACGATGCCCTTCTTCTTCATGCGCTCGAGCACCCATTCCCGGTACGCCTCGTAGCCGTCGTCGAACTTGCCCTTGTACTTGTCGATGTACTCCTGCGGGGCGTGGTGTGGAGCATGATTGGCGCCCGGGCAGAACCACAGGTACCAGGGCTTGTCAGGATCGGTCTGCTTGACGTCGCGGATCATCTTGAGCGCCTGATCTGCGAGGTCTTTCGACAGGTGGTAGCCCTGCTCCGGGAGGTACGGCTGGTCGATGTAGTGGTTGTCCTCGGCGAGCGACGGAAACCAGTTGTTCGTCTCGCCGCCGATGAAGCCGTAGAACCGGTCGTACCCCTGCGCCAGGGGCCAGTGCTTCTTGCTGGCGCCGGCGGTCCATTCGTCAATCGGCACGTTGTGGTTCTTGCCTACCCAGAACGTCGACCACCCGGCGTCGCGGAGCAGGTGCGCCATCGTGACGTTCGAATCAGGAATGTGCGAGTTGTACCCGGGGAAGCCGGTCGACGACTCGGAGATGGTGGCGAAGCCGTTGAGGTGGTGGTTCCGGCCGGTGAGGAAGGTGGAGCGTGTGGGAGAGCACAGCGCGGTCGTGTGCCACTGTGAGTAGGTCAGGCCGTTCTCGGCCAGGCGGTCCATCGTGGGCATGTTTATCCGCCCGCCGTAGGGTGACCAGGCGGCGATGCCGGTGTCGTCGTACAGCACGACCAGCACGTTCGGTGCCTCCTTCGGCGCCTTGGTCGGCAGGAATGCGTCCCAATCGGCGACGGAGTCGCGGACGTCGAGTTCGATCTTTCCCTGGAAATCGCGAGGCACGGGGTTTCCCTTCTTCACAGACGTCACAACCGCAAGGGAACCAGCTCGGCCCCTGTTCGCACACTATTGGGACAGCCCGTCCCAGGGAAGGGACAATCACAAACGCCGCGAGAGTCTGGCCGGCTCCTTCAGCTGTTTCACCTCGGATCCCGTGCGCACGGTCGACGGAAAAGGGGCCGCGAGGGCTGAATGCCCCGCGACCCCTTGTCTCGACTGGCGCCCCCGACAGGAATCGAACCTGCGACCTTTGGTACCGGAAACCAACGCTCTATCCCCTGAGCTACGGAGGCGTGCCGATCGAGGTTACCATCCCAGGCCGGGTGCGCCTGCCACGGCGGCGGCCCGGAGCATCGATCCGCGGGCACGCGCATGGTGCGCACGGCCGGCGCGCATAGGGATCAGTCGCTGCGGTGTCAAGGCCGTTCTTGCCGTGGCGGAGGAGTTCCAGGATGGGCTCGGCGGATCCTCGACCTCCGCTGGAAGAAGGGCGTCATGGCGGATTTCACTCCCGAAGAGGAAGGACCTCGCCGCGGTGAGGTCGTGATGTTCTGGTCCTGGATCGCGGTGCTGGGGCTAGGCCTGGCATACATGATCGCGATTCCGCTGGCGGGGCAGTGAAATGCGCACCATCAGGGACAACGCCCTCAGCCTCGCGTTCGGCGCGATCTTCATCCTCGCCCTGGCGGGCCAGTCCATCGCCGGATGGCTGGAGAACAACGAGCGCCTTCAGGAGCACGGCTTGCCGCCCGAGGCCTACGGCGCGTTCCTCACCTCGTCGGACTTCGTGGTGGATGTCGCCGAGAACTGGCAGTCCGAGTTCCTCCAGTTCTTCCTGTTCATCGCCGCCACGATCTGGCTGGTCCAGCGAGGCTCACCCGAATCCAAGAAGCCGGGTGACGAGGGTCTCGACAGCGACAAGGCGCAGCTGGTGGGCGAATACGCGCGGCCGGACTCGCCGCCGTGGGCTCGAGCGCGCGGCATCCGCCTCGCCGTCTACTCCAACTCGCTGCTGCTGGTCATGGGCGCGGTGTTCCTGCTGTCCTGGTTCGCGCAGTCGCTGGCCGGCACGGTCGTGATGAACACCGAGAACGCCGAGCACGGACAGCCGCCGATCACCTGGCTCGAGTACCTCGGCACTCCCGATTTCTGGAACCGGACGCTGCAGAACTGGCAGTCGGAGTTCCTCGCGGTCGGCTCGATGATCGCCTTGTCGATCTTCCTGCGCCAGCGCGGTTCCAGCGAGTCCAAGCCGGTCGGAGCGCCGCATCATCAGTCGTCCGTCTCCAGCGAGTGAGACACGCGCCGCGCGCGCGTCGCATCCGGCTCGGAAACCTGTCAACCCCTGTTGGGATGGCCCGGGCAGGAGGATCATCGAGGGTGGAGCTGATCGGCGTTTCTCCTCTTGCGCGCCCCCCGCGCTCGACTTCGCCGGCAGCGCCGGTTCGGAGGCCCACTATGGGGAAGCTGATCTATGAGGGGACCGTCAAGGTCGACTTCGATGACAGGACTCTCGCCCATCTGCAATTGGTGATCGGCACCAAGCTGCGCCGGAACGAGCCGTTCCACTTCACCTGGCGCGACGATGCCAGCATCGGCGACGGCCGCACCACCATCTGGCTCCACCCGCGCTGCGCGCTGGTGTACAAGTTCTACGGCAGCAGGAAGCCGCAGTTGAACCCCGCGTGGATCGACGCGCTCGCTTACACCGCCAACTCCCCCGCGGGGCTGTACCTCGTACCCGAACCGGCGATGCCGTCCACGGCGGACACAGCCGACCACGACATGGTCGGCTGACCGCTTGTCAAGGCCCTCGCCGCGCAGCGGCACCGGGGGCTGTGATCGACCGACGGAGCGGAGCGGACGATGATGCGGATCGACATCTACTACGGCGGTGACCACTACAGCGTCGGCGGGCGACAGCTCGATGATCTCAAGCGAGAGATCGAGTCGGGTCTGGACAGCGGCTCCCACTGGCTGGAGGTCAACGACGGCGAGGGCATGATGCGTGTCGCGCATCTGCTGCTGACGCCGGGAGTGCCGTTGGCGATCGTGCCGATCCCGCACGAGAACGGCGTGGAACCGGACGCCGTGTGGACCGACGGCGGCCCGCCGGTCGCCGGCTGACGCCCCCTACTCGCCGGCAACGGCGACGAGCCCGCCGAACAGCCGGACAGCCGTCACGCGTCCCGGTGCGACTGCTGCGGCTTGGCGGGCATCGCCTCTTCGGGGAGCGCGCGTGTCGCGATGACCACGACGTCCTGCACCTTCCAGTCCAAGGCTGCGACGGTCTCGCGCACGGTCTCGATGTCGTCGATGCCGATCTCGCCCTGGCGCGGCACCACGAAGACCTCGACGTGGAAGACCTGACCCATGTCGCGCATTCGCACGGCGGCCTCGCGCACCCACGGGAACTCTTCGACCCGGTGGGCGATCCGGGCGATCAGGGGGTGAGGACGCGCGTCGTCTTCGGTACGGGCGCGCTGATCGATGAGGTCGAGGATCGCGGCCCGCGAGTTGCGCCAGCCGTCCCAGACGATGCCGATGGAGATGAACAGCGCGGCCGCGCCGTCGAGCCACCACAGCCCGACGCCGACGCCCAGCACGCCGACGATGGAGGCGACCGTGGAGGTCCAATCCGCCTTGGCCATGTCGGCATCCGCGTAGAGCACCTTGTTGTGCAGGCGCGGCGCGAGCTTCGCCTTCGCATGGCCGTAAAAGAACGGCCCGATCACGATCACCGTCATCACCGCGACCATGAGCCAGCCGAGCCAGATGGTGTGTCCGAACAGCTGCACCGTGCCGATCGAGGGGTGCTCGCCTGCCACCAGACCGCTGATCGCTTCGAAGGCGAGGTTGCCGCCGACCGCGAGCAGGGCGACCCCGGCGACGAGATGTCCCACCCCCATCACGCGGTGCAGTCCGAACGGGAAGGCGCGGGTCGGCGGCTTGCGGATGAACAGGAGAGCCACGAGGAAGGAGATCTGCGGGATGAGGGAGAGCATGTCCTCGATCCACGCCGTCTTCATCGCCTGGGACCCCCCGACTACGAGCGCGATGACGAAGATCGTCACGGCCGTGTAGCCGATGGTGAACCACTCCCATCGGATGGCGCTGCGCAGCGCCTGCTGCTGCGCAGCGGGCAGGTCGGTGCGTCCCATCGACTTCACTTCGACAGCTCCTTGTCGAGGTAGGTCTCCAGCGCCGCCTGCATGGCGTTCTCGCCCAGCGGCAGCAGGATCACGACGGGGCCATGCGCACCGGGGATCGAATCGTATGCGCGCGTGACGGCGACGCGGTCAGACCAGGGCGTCGCCTCTGTCATGCCGCCGATGGCGAGGTCCAGGTCGCCGTTCTCCAGCTCGTCGACGAGGTCCTCCTCGCTTCCCACCGTCCACGTCACGCGCGCGTCCACGGAATCGGCGAAACCCTCCACGAGTTCGGCGAGCGGTCCGCCGACGTCGGTCCCGTCGACGGTCACGAGGCTGCCCGATGCCGATGCACCGGCGCGCAGCTCGCCGTCGCGCACGCGTTCGAGAGTGCCCTGCGGATCGCTCGGGATCGTGAGGCCGCAGCCGCTCACGCACAGGGCGATCACCAGCAGGGGCACGCTCCATGCGCGTCGCCACCGGTTCATGCCTCCAGTTTCATATGTCGCGACGCCGGTCGGGAGCGCCTTGACCTGCCCATACGCGCCTGCTAGCCGCGTGGCCCGCGTGACGATCGCTGATAGCGCTCGCCCGGACGAAGCGGCTCGTGGACGGGCCCCGGTTTCACACCGGGGCCTGCGGGGGCTCCGGCGGAGGCGCGAGCGCGTCGAGGGCTGCCCGGTTCGTGGCGAAGACCGGCTGATCGTCCAGCAGACCGAGCCGCACCAGCCGAGCCCGGGTCTCGGGACGGACGCGGCTGTAGGCGAGGGCCACATCGTGGTCCTGAAGCCACGTCTGCAGCGTCTTGAGCGCCTCGCCTCCGGTCACGTCGATGTCGGTGACAGCCTCCATGTCGATCACCACGTGGCGCACCGGCTCGTGAGCCGTTGTGACGGCGCGTGTGACGGCGGCGGTGAACACCGAGCCGTTGGCGAAGAACAGCGGAGCGGCAAGGCGCACCACCAGAAGCCCTGGGGCCGTGGAGTCACCCGCCGGCGCATCGTCGACGAGGGATCGCTGCGTCTCATCGTCGTCGGCCAGGATGTCGATCGCCGGCTTGGCCGCCCGTTTGGCGAGGTTGACGAGGGCCAGGACGAAGGCGACCACGATGCCGGGGATGGCGCCCACCAGCAGCGTCACCAGGAAGCACACCGCCCCGACGGCGAATTCGAACCGGTCCTGACGCCACAGCTCACGGAACTCGCCGATGCCCAGGAGCGGGAGGATGGCCACCGCGACCACGGCGCCGATCGCCGGGGAGGGGATGTCGGCGAGCAGCGCCGTGCCGAACAGCAGCAGGAGGAGCGTGCCCGCGGCCAGGACGATCGAGGGCAGCTGCGTCCGGGACCCGGATTGATCCATCGCGGCGGTGCGCGACGTCGACGAACCCATCGCGAAGCTTCCCTGCGCACCCGCCGCGATGTTGCCGAGGCCGAACGCCAGAAGATCGCGGTTCGCGCGGAACGGGTAGCCGCGTCGTTCGGAGTAGGAGCGCGACACCAGGAGTCCCTCAGCGGTCGTCACGAGCGTGAGCGCAACGGCAGAGGGCACCAACGCGAGCCACATCCTCCAGTCGATCACCGGCCAGGTGAACGAGGGAGCCCCGGCCGGCACCTCGCCGAGCACCGCGATGCCCTTGTCGTCGAGGTCGGCTGCGACCACCGCGACGGTCGACAGCACGAGCACCACCAGCGCCCACGGGACTCTCGGGAGGAAGGCGCGGCCCAGCAGAAGCACCGCCACCGAGACCGCGGCCACGAGCAGCGACCAGGCGTTGAACGTGCTCATCCCTGAGATGAGATCGGACACCTTGTCGGCGAACTCGCCGCCGGAGTCGATCTTCACGCCGAGCATCTTGGCGATCTGGCTCACCATGATGTCGAGAGCCAATCCCCCGACGAAGCCGACCAGGATCGGCTTGGACAGGAAGTTCGCGAGGAACCCGAGCTTGAACACCGACATGAGGACGAACAGGATGCCGCTGATGATGGCCTGCGCCAGCGCGAGGGCCGCGTAGTCGGCGCTTCCCGCAACCGCCAACCCGCCAACCGACGACGCCACCAGCGCGGCCGCGGCGGCATCCGGCGAGGCCACGACCTGACGCGAGGACACGACGAGCGCGTAGACGACGGTGGGCACGATGAGCGCGTACAGCCCGGCCGTCGGAGGCAGGCCGGCGATCTGCGCGTACCCGATGTTGAGCGGGATCGCGATGGCCAGCAGCGTGACGCCGGCCGTCAGCTCGGTGATGAGGTTGCTTCGGGTCAGTCCGGCGAGGGGTCGCTGCATTCCGGCTCCTGGGGTGCTGACGCGTGCGCCCGTCCGTGCAGGCGACAACTTCCACCCTGGCACGAGCGCACCCTGGCGCGCAGTGCTTTCTCACCGTGCCGGCGCTGACCGCCCCGCACGGCCGGCGCCCCCGGCCCAGACGACCGGGGGCGCCGAACTCGCGGAGGCCCTCCTACTCGGCGAAGCGGTCCTTCATGGCGTCCGTGCTCTTCCCGGCACCGTGGGACTTGCCCGGCGAGCGCACGCCGTTGACCGCGGAGGTGTCGAAGGCGAACGTCACGACCGCGGCAGCCACGGCATCCGCGTTGACGTCCAGGGCGTGGGCGTCGAGGTTGTCGATGTCGTCGCACGCCTGGTGGTAGCAAGGGTCGAACGGGATTCCCGCGGTCCCGCCGTACACGGCAGCCTGCTCGGCGCTCTTGAGCTCTTCGGCTCCGGTGAACAGGCCCCCCGCGGGGATGCCGACGGCGATGAACGGGCCGTAATCGCTGCGTCCGGAGAAGTCGGTGTCCTCGAACGGCTCCCCGATGGAGGTGTAGTACTGCTCGAACACGTCCTCGATCTGCGCCGACCCCTCGGGGATGAACCCTTCCTCCGCTGTTCCACTGGAGTTGTCGCCGTCGTAGATGCCCTGGAAGTAGTTGGGCGAGCCGATCATGTCGAAGTTGAGGTACAGCGCGATGTCGGCGGCGTCGTCCTCCGAGAGCTCCGCGACGTAGTGCTCAGACCCGAGCAGCCCCTCCTCCTCGGCTCCCCACCACGCGAAGCGGACCGTGTTGTTCGGCTTGACCTTCTTCATCTGGATCGCCGTCTCCAGCAGCGCCGCGCTTCCGGAACCGTTGTCGTTGATACCGGGCCCGTCCTGCACGCTGTCCAGGTGCGCGCCGGCCATCACCGTGTTGGCGTCGTTGCCCGCGGCGGTCTCAGCCAGGACGTTGTACGCCACACGCGTCTCGGCGTCGTAGTCCACAGTGACCGTCACCGTCGCACCGGGGGTGGCGGCGAGATCCAGGCCGACGGAGTTCTTCGTGAACACGGCAGGGATCGTCAGCCCTGGCGCTTCTCCGATCATGTTGACCAGGCTCTCGTCGCCGGCATTGTTCATGATGATGACCGCGGCGGCGCCTGCGGCCTGGGCATTGACCGCCTTCACGGCGAAGCCGCAGCCGCCGCGCTGGATCAGGGCGACGTTGCCCTGGGGGAATCCGGCGAAGTCGGTGGCTTCGCAGCCGCTGGTGTTGTTCGCAGACGGCAGGTCGACGAGCGTCAGCGTCCCGGTCGCGGTGCCTTCGGGGCTGCCCGTGTCGAAGCGGTTGCGCAGGAAGTCGTCGCCGTCGATGTACGACGTCGGATTCGGCGAGACGCGCTGCAGCACGTTGTTCTCGTCGAAGTAGTCGAATTCGAACTGCTGCACCTCGGGCGTGTAACCGGCCGCGGTCAGCTGCTGAACCACGTAATCCACGGATGCCTCGTACCCTGGCCGGCCCGCCGCACGGTCGCCGTACTCGTCGGCGATCGACTGGAGCGCCTCGAGGTGGCTCATGACGCCTTCGAGCGTCACGGCCTTCGTGATCTTCTTCACCGAGTTGTTGTTCGGTGCCGCGTACGCGGGGGTTGCCAGTGCGACTGTGGCGGTCAGGGTCGCCGCGGTGGCGATGGCCCAGGTGCGCCTGTTCCTGCTCGGCATGATCGTGCCTTTCCGCCGACGACCCCGTTGGCGCCGGCTGCCTGCCCGGATGCTCCCACATCATCTCCGCGCACTTCCAGGGTCGGGCCGGGGATTTCATCGAGGCCTCATGTGAAGACGGGGACGGATGCCGCGGCATCCGTCCCCATCTCACTCGTGTCCCACGAGCTTCAGGCCGACGACGCAGCCGACCAGTCCCAGGATCAACAGCAGGCGCACGACCGAGAACGGCTCGGCGCCGGTGATCATCGCGTACGCGACGGTGAGCGCCGCGCCGATGCCGACCCAGACCGCGTATGCGGTGCCGGTGGAGATGTCGCGCATCGCCCACGCGAGCCCGCCCATGCTGGCCACCAGCGCGACACCGAAGACCACGCTCGGCCAGAGCTTCGTGAAGCCCTCGGACTTGCCCAGGGCGGTGGCCCACACGGCTTCGAGAACGCCCGAGAGGATGAGGATGACCCACGACATGACTGTGCCCCCTGGCCAGTCTTGTCGCACACCGGGTACTGAACCGTCGTCCGGGGATCCGGTCGGGGATCCGGACTCCACCGTATCCGACCCACCTGCTCATCCCCTGTGCAGGCGGGGGCCCGTTCGCACGCCGCCTCGTCACACGAGGAACAGCCCGTCCAGCATCCCGGGATTGTGCGCGTGCACGAGCACGAGGAACACGACCGCGTCGAAGAGCAGGTGCACGGTCACCACGTAGGCGAGGGACCTCGTCTTCATGAAGATGAAGCCCTGGAGCAGCGCGAAGGGGATCGTGAGCACCGGTCCCCACGCCTGATAGCCGAGCTCCCACAGGAACGACACGAACACGATCGCCTGCAGCACGTTCGCCTGCCAGAACCCGAAATGCCGTCGTAGCAGTGCGAAGCAGGTGCAGATGAAGAAGAGCTCGTCCCAGAGGCCCACGGCGCCCACCCCGACGAACAGGCGCGCGATGAGCTCGGGAGTGTCGACGACGGGCCAGTTGAGGTACACGCCGGAGGTGATGAAGTAGAACGGCAGGATCAGCCAGCCGAGGGCCAGGACCGCGACCAGCCAGAGCCACTGGAAGCGCGTCCACCGGCCGCCGCCGCGCCAGGGGAAGCGGATTGCGCGATCCCGGTACAGCCAGCGCGAGAGCGCGTACGGCACGGCCACCGCCCCGCCGAGGGCGAGCGCGAAGCGGAGCATCGCCGCGTTGTCGAGCTCCGCCTTCAGCGGGATCGCGCTGACGATGAGCAGCCCGACGGCGATGAGCGACAGGTCCCGCATGAGCGATGGCGCCCGGCGAGCCTCTGCGCCCGAGCCCGCCTGGCGAGCCTCTGCGCCCGAGCCCGCGCGATGAGCGTCTGCGCCGGAGGCAGCGCTGGGCGGGCGCCGCTTCCCGTCCCTGGGCCGTGCCGGCCGCACGCCCCCGGCGCGCTCGGCGGCCAGCGCCAGGGCGATCCCTGCCGCCAGCAGCAGCCAGCCCACCCACGGCACACGGACGACGAAGAACGCGGGGGCTGCCAGACAGACCAGCAGCGCGGGAGCCAGTCGCCAGGACCAGGACGGGCCGGCGTGGACGGGTGCGGCGTCGGGGTGGGCGGGCATCGTGCTCCGGGTCAGTGGTCGAGCGGATGGGCGAGCTCGTCCTTCGGCATGCGGGCCACGAGGTAGGCCACGGCGCCGAGGAACAGCGGGATGACCCCGGCGGCGACGAAGATCGCTTCGATCGGCACCACCTCGGCCAGAGGGCCGGCCAGCGCCATCGACAGGGGCATGAGCGCGAGCGAGACGAAGAAGTCGAGGCTCGAGATGCGCCCCAGCATGTGCCGCGGCACGCGGCGCTGCAGCAGGGTGCCCCAGATGACGTTGCCGTAGCTGAAGCCGAACCCGACGAGGAACAGACATCCGGCCATCAGCCAGTACTCGTGCGTGATGCCCACGATCGCGAACGGGAGCGTGCTCACGCCCCACACGCCCATCATGACCGTGAGGTACCGGCGGGGCAGCTTCATCGACGACACCACGATCGAGCCGAGCACGCCGCCGATCCCGTAGATGGCGAGCAGATAGCCGAACAGTCGCGGGTCCTCGCCCACGCGATCGCGGGTGATGAAGGGCAGCAGCACCTCTTCGGGCCCCACGAACACGAGCACCCACCCGGTCGCGAACAGCAGTGTCCACAGCAGCCAGGACGTGCGGACAGTGAACGCCACGGCCTCCCTCAAGTCGTGGAGCACGCCTCGTACTCCCTCGGGCGCCTCGCGCTCCTCCCCCGCGGCCGCCGGCGGCTCGGGCCGGACGAGCATCAGCAGCCCGAAGGCGAGGGCGTGCGCCGCCACGACGCCCCACGCGGCGTGCGCCGGCGCGAGCACCGCCGCGACGATGATGCCCGCGGCGGCGGGTCCGGCGGCCTGCTGCAGCGCCGGGCGGATCGCCCCCTCGAGCCCGTTCGCGGCAAGCAGCTGCGCCGGCGGCAGGATGCGCGGGAGGATCGCGCTGTAGGCGGGGAAGAAGAACCCGGCGCCCGCGCCCATCACGAGCGCGACGATCACCAGGTGCGGCACGGTCACGGCCCCGATCGTGCCCGCGACGGCGACGGAGGTGATCGCGAGGAGGTTCAGCAGCTCCACCACGCGCAGCACGAGGCGTCGCGGGATGCGGTCGGCGGCGATCCCGCCGGGGATCGCGCAGACCAGCAGGCCGACCGCGTTCGCGGCCGCGACGACCGACAGCTCGACCGGTCCGCCGCCGGCTCCGATCACGGTGTAGACCATGACGACGGCCCACATGCCCGCGCCGAAGATCGACAGCACGACGGCACCGAAGAGCATGCGGAAGTCGCGGTGCCCCAAGGGCCGGAGGAAGCGCCACGGATCGCGGCGCGCACCGGAGGAGCCGGGGCCGGGAAGCGGCACCGGCCCGGTCAGCGGGCCCGGGGCGCCGGTCATGATCGCGCGCGCCGGCGGTAGGCCAGGTCGCGGATGTCGCGACCCACCCGTGCACCCTTGCGTTCGAACGCCGTCAGCACCCGCCCGTCGAACCGCGGCGCCCACTCGCCCGTGAACGCGGGCTCGAAGTCGCCGGCCCCCGTCATCACGTCGCGCATCTGCACGGCGTAGTCCTCCCAGTCCGTCGCCAGACGAAGCACGCCGCCGTCCTTCAGTGCCGTCGCGGCGACCGCGGCGAACTCCCCGGTGACCAGGCGTCGCTTCGTGTGCTTCTTCTTGTGCCAGGGATCGGGGAAGAACACCCACAGCTCATCGACGGATGCCGCCGGCAGCAGGTGCTCCAGCACTTCCGGCGCATTGGCCTCGACGAGGCGGAGGTTCCCGGCGCCGGCGCGATCGGCGTCGAGCATCGTTCGGGCCAGGCCCGCCCTGAAGACCTCGATGGCGAGGAAGTCGACGTCCGGCCGAGACGACGCCGCGTGCACGATGGCGTGGCCCTGACCCGACCCGATCTCGACGATGAGCGGAGCGTCACGACCCCACACCGCGGCAGGGTCGATCTGCGAATCCGGCAGGATGCTGGTCGCCGCGGCATCCCGCGGCACGTCGATCACATAGCGCGGCGCCAGCTCGCCCCATGCGCGTTCCTGGGCCTCCGACATCCGCCCGCTGCGCCGCACGAACGACACCGGCCTCTCGCGGAAGGGGCGGGGTCCGGACGCGGGCGTGGCAGGATTCGTCACGCTTCCAGGCTACCGACGACGCTCGACGCCGCCGCGAGACGCCGGCCGCACGAATCGGTCAGGCCGGCGCGGTCACGAAGTCGATGAGCTCCTCGACGCGGCCGAGGAACGCGGGCTCCAGGTCGCGGTAGCTCTTGACCGATCCGAGGATGCGCTGCCAGGCGCGGGCGAGGTCCGCCTGGTCGCGGGCGGGCCAGCCCAGCGCGCGGCACACCCCCACCTTGTACTCGATGCCGCGCGGTACATCCGGCCACCGCTGGATGCCCATCGCACGCGGGGTGACGCATTGCCAGACGTCGATCCAGGGGTGACCGACGATGAGGACGTGGGCGCCGTGGCGTCCGCGGGCGATGGCGTCCGCGATGCGGGATTCCTTGGAACCCGGCACCAGGTGATCCACCAGGACCCCGTAACGGCGCTGTGCCGACGGCGGCTCGTCGTCGAGCGTGGCCTGCAGCAGATCCACGCCTTGCAGGTACTCGACGACGACCCCCTCGGCGCGCAGGTCGTCTCCCCACACCTTCTCGACGAGTTCGGCGTCATGCCGTCCCTCCACCAGGATGCGGCTCGCCCGCGCCGTCCGGGCGCGCGCGTCGGGCGCCGCGAACGATCCCGACGCGGTGCGCTGCGGGCCACGCGCGGCGGGGGCTGCGGCCGGGGGTCCGAGCACGACGTCGCGCCCGTCGATCAGGAACCCGGCGCCGAGCGGGAACATGCGCCGTCGCCCGCGGCGATCCTCGAGTTCGACCATGCCGCCGGTCACGCCGACCACGGCACCGCAGAACCCGTCGTCGGCGACCTCGACCACGAGGTCCCGGGATGCCGCGACACGCGGCAGCTGCCGCACCCCGTGGCCCTTCCACCCGGTGGCCAGCACGTCTGCACCGTAGCGATCGTCCATCCTCGTCCTCCGGATCCGAAACGCTACCCGCTACCCGCCCGCACGCCCGCACCCCGCGCCGAGACCGTGCGTGCTGGTCGACTCCGGGGGCGGCGCCCGCCGATCCCGGCCGTACGTTCTCGGCGAACACACAAGCGACGCCGGGGGCGTGGGCTATCGTCGTATCCCCGCGGCTGAATAGACTCGCCGGAGGGGGAACCCGAGTCCCGGAGGGGGATCGATGCGACTGCGATGGGCGGCAGCGCCGCTGGCCGCTGCGGCTGTCGCGGTCTCGGTGCTCGCGGGGACCGCGGCCGTCGCCATCGCACCCGTCTCGCTCGGGGCCGGCTACATCGTGGACGACGCCGATGTCCTGTCGCCTGCGGAAGAGACGGATGCCCAGGCCCGGCTGGAGCAGCTCAAGACCGACACCGGGCTGGATCTGTGGGTCGTGTACGTCGACCAGTTCACGGATCCCTCCGATGCCGCGGACTGGGCGAACCAGACCGCCGACGACAACGGCCTTGGCGTGACACAGTACCTGCTCGCCGTCGCGACCGACGGCCGCCAGTACTACCTGTCCGGCGACTCCGCCGGTCCTCTCACCGAGGACCAGCTGGCGAGCATCGAGCAGCAGCAGATCCAGCCCGCGCTGCAGCGCGACGATTGGCTCGGCGCCGTCGACGCGGCAGCCACCGGGATCACCGACGCGAAGAACCCGTCCGGCGGCGCCGGCTGGTTCACGTGGCTCCTCGTCATCGTGGTCATCGCCGTCGGGATCGTCCTGTTCGTCATCTTCCTCCGCCGTCGGCGCACGCCGGCCGGCGCGCCCGGCGCACCGAGCGGACCTCCTCAGCCCAGCCTCGAAGAGCTCGAACGCCGCGCGTCGTCCCTCCTCGTGCAGACCGACGACGCCCTCAAGACGAGCGCACAGGAGCTCGGCTTCGCCAAGGCGCAGTTCGGGGATGCCGCGACCGCGGAGTTCGAGGCGGCTCTCTCGACCGCGCAGCAGAGCCTCGACGAGGCGTTCGGGCTCAAGCAGAAGCTCGACGACGCCACTCCCGATTCCGCGCAGGACACGCGAGCGTGGAACGAGCGCATCATCGCGCTGTGCGAGGCGTCCAACGCGCTGCTGGATGAGAAAGCGGCGGCGTTCGACGAGCTTCGCAAGCTGGAGCAGAACGCCCCCGAGGCGCTGGCGCGCGTGCAGGACGAGCGTGCCAAGGCTGCGGCATCCCTCGACCAGGCGAGCCTCCGGCTGCAGGAGCTTCGCTCCCAGTACGCACCCGAGGCGCTCGCGACCATCGCCGACAACCCCGACCAGGCGCGCCAGCGGCTCGCCTTCGCCGACGAGCAGCTCGCGTCCGCGCGGACCGCGATCTCCTCGGGCGACGGCGGCGCCGCGGCGGTGGGAATCCGCGCCGCGGAGGAGGCCGTCGGCCAGGCGACACTGCTCGAGAACGCGATCGAGAAGCTTGCGGCCGACCTCGCCGACGGCGAGCGCAGTGCGGCGGCGCTGGTCGCCGAGCTCGAGAGCGACATCGCCGCCGCCGCGGCGCTCCCCGACAGCGACGGCCGGATCGCGAGTGTCATCGCGGCCACCCGCCAGCAGCTGGACGCCGCCCGGTCGCAGCTGACCGGCAGCGGCAAGCGCCCGCTCGCGGCCCTGCAGAGCCTGGAGGCGGCCAACACGCAGATCGACACGCTCGTGCAGGGCGTGCGGGATGCCGCCGCTCAGGCGCAGCGCGCACGCCAGATGGTCGGCCAGCTGATCCTGCAGGCGCAGGCGCAGGTATCGGCGGCGGAGGACTACATCACTGCGCGCCGCGGCGCCGTCGGCGCGGAGGCCCGCACCCGGCTCGCAGAGGCCGGCGCATCACTGGCCCGCGCCCAGGCGCTGCAATCCGGCGACCCGCAGCAGGCGATGCAGCACGCCCAACGTGCCGACCAGCTCGCGGGGCTGGCCATTCAGCTGGCGCAGAACGACGTCGGAGCCTTCGGCGGCGGCATGGGAGGGATGTTCGGCGCGCCGCAGGGCGGCCAGTCCGGCGGAGGAATGCTCGGGGCCGTGCTGGGCGGAATCGTGCTGAACTCGATGCTCAGCGGCGGACGCTCCTCCGGCGGAGGCGGCCTCGGCGGGATGTTCGGCGGCGGCGGACGCTCCTCAGGCGGCGGATTCCGGCCCGGCAGCTTCGGCGGCGGAGGCACCCGCGCCCGCCGAGGGGGTGGGCGCTTCTGACCCGACGCTCTGGCACCGGCCGCGCCCGTGACGCGGCATCCGTTCTCCCGGCGGCATCCGTCCGCACTCGACCTGACAAGCACTGAAGTCCGATAGGAAGGAAACCCCATGGCGAAGCAGTCCATCTTCGGTCGCATCTCGACCCTCGTGAAGGCCAACATCAACGCTCTCCTCGACTCCGCCGAGGATCCGCAGAAGATGCTCGACCAGCTCGTGCGCGACTACACCAACTCGATCGCCGACGCCGAGTCGGCCATCGCCGAGACGATCGGCAACCTGCGCCTGCTCGAGCGCGACCACCAGGAAGACATCCAGGCGGCCGCTGAGTGGGGCAACAAGGCTCTCGCCGCGAGCCGCAAGGCCGATGAGCTGCGAGCGGCCGGCAACCCCACCGACGCCGACAAGTTCGACAACCTCGCCAAGATCGCGCTGCAGCGTCAGATCACCGAGGAGAACGAGGCGAAGGCGATCGCACCGACGATCGCCGCGCAGAACGAGGTCGTCGACAAGCTCAAGGACGGCCTCAACGGCATGAAGCAGAAGCTGGAGCAGCTGAAGGCCAAGCGCACCGAGCTGCTCTCGCGCGCGAAGGTCGCCGAGGCCCAGAACAAGGTGCACGACGCCGTCAAGTCGATCGACGTGCTCGACCCGACCAGCGAGCTCGGTCGCTTCGAGGACAAGGTGCGTCGCCAGGAGGCTCTGGCGGCCGGCAAGCAGGAGCTGGCCGCGTCGTCCCTGGACGCCCAGTTCAACGCCCTCGAGGACGTCGGCGAGCTCACCGAGGTCGAGGCGCGGCTGGCAGCCCTCAAGTCCGGCGCGACCCCTCAGCAGGCCGCGATCGAGAACTGATCCGTCCGTCAAGGGCGCCGGTCCGACCCGGCGCCCCTGCTTCTCCCCTCGCCCCCACGCCCCCCCGCGTCAACGTGCCTCCGCGCCCAACGCCCCACGGGCGCCGACGCCTCCCAGGCGCCGGTAAAGCCAGTGGGGAGAACACGCCGTCATCGGTCGTCCGAGAACGGCGTGTCCTCCGCACAAACGGGATGGGGAGGACGGATGTGCCTCCGCACAAACGGGATGGGGAGGACGGATGCCGCGGCACACCGCGGTACGGGAGGATGAGGGGATGACGCGATACCTCGTGGTCCCGCAATGGCAGGGCAGTCCGTCCTCGCGCGCGATGCAGCTCATCGACGGCGCCCAAGCGATCGCGGGCGACCTGCCGCGGGCGACGACGACGGTGCTGGATGTGCCGATGGAGGCCGGGGAGGCGCTGGGCACCGGCATCCACCGGCTCAGTGCCCTGCAGCGGGTGCGCGGGATGGTGGCCGACGCGCTGGACGCGCAGGAGGCCGCCGCGCCCGGAGAGCCGGTGCTCACCGTGGGCGGCGACTGCGGCATCGCGCTGGCGCCGATCGCGCACGCTGCGCGGCGCTCCCCCGGGCTGGCGGTCGTGTGGATCGACGCTCACCCCGACCTCAACTCCCCTGATTCCTCCCCGTCCGGCGCGTTCGCGGGCATGGTGCTGCGGGCGGTCATCGGCGACGGCGACGCCGGTCTGGCACTGCCCGAGGGCACCGTGCCACCGGCACGCGTCGTCGTCGGCGGTGCCCGGTCCTTCGACGAACCCGAGCTCGAGGTGATCGCCGGGCGGGGGATCTCGCTGCTCTCGGTCGACGACCTCCGGGACGCGGACGCCCTCGCGGACGCCGTGGTCGCCACGGGCGCCGACGGAGTCTACGTCCACGTCGACATCGACGCGCTGGACCCGGCGGAGATCGCCGGCAACGCGCACCCCGAGCCCTTCGGCATCACCGTCGCCGAGCTGACCGCGGCCCTGCGGCGGCTGCGCGAACGGATGCCGCTGGTCGGGGCATCCCTCACCGGCTACTCCCCCGCGTCGCCTTCTGCCGCAGACGACGACCTGGGTGCGATCCTCCGCGTGGTCGGAGCGCTCGCGTGAGCCCGATCCCGCCCCCGCCCCCGGGATGGCGCGCCGCCGCCGAACGGGCGGTGATCCGCGGGCGCCGGCTCGACGCCGTCATCCCGTCGTTCCTGCTGGACTCCCCGATCAGTCGCGTCGGCTACTGGTACGGCTGCGTCGTGGGATGGGTGTGGGGATCGCTGTGGAGCACCGGTCGCGTGGAACGTCGCGAAGGGCTGTGGGTGTTCCGCGGCATGCCGCAATGGGCCTTCCCGCGCGGCGGCACCTGCGTCGGAGGGTGCTTCCTCACCGGCGACGGCCGGCTCACCGACGCCCTCCTGCGGCACGAGGCCGTTCACAAGCGGCAGTGGCAGCGCTACGGATTCCTCATGCCGGTGCTGTATCTGCTGGCCGGCCGCGATCCGCTGCGCAACCGCTTCGAGATCGAGGCGGGGCTGGCCGACGGGAACTACATCCCGCGCGGCGCCGCATGATCGCCGTCACCGCACGCGGCGCTCACGCCGGCACGGATGCCGCGGCCCTGCCGACGCGGTAGACCTGGCGGCCGAGGGCGATCACGACGGCCAGCGGGAAGACGATCCAGAACAGGTTGGGCAGCACCGCGACCATGAGGAAGCCCACGATGTCACCGCGCTCGAGCGACTGCCGCGTCATCTCCAGCCCGCTGGATGCCTCGACCAGGAAGTAGATGACGGTCTTCCAGAACGTCGCCACGGTGACCAGCAGCCCCACCACGACGCCCGACCACCGTCGGGCGTGGAACAGCGCCCACACGATGAAGACGACCTCGACGAGGTTCGCCCAGCTCTGCGCGCTGCCGAAGGCGTCGAACTGCCCGTAGCGGTGATCGAACGTGCCGTAGAAGACGTGGCCGGGCCAGAAGCCGGCGAGCGGGCCGCCGGAGTGCGAGAGCGGCCCGAGCAGCACGTAGCACGCGTCGTAGGTCTGGATGACGGCGGAGACGGTCAGCCACACGATCACCCACGTGGGCAGGCGCAGGTCTCGCGCGGCGAGGGTGGAAGACGGCTCGGAGGCGGCGGAAGGCTCGGCGGTCTGCGTCATGCGCATGACTGTACCGACCACGCGCGCTCCCGCGCCGCAGGCGCGGCTCAGCGAGAGGTGGACAGGCCGTACTGCGCGGGGGCGTGGATGGCCTCGGGGCGGATGCCCAGCTCCACCAGGTGGTCGACGATGTCGGCCGTGCCGAGATACCCGCCGAGCAGGTGGATGCGGGTCTGATCGTCCTGCGCGCAGAGCATCTCGTCGGCCCACGCGGTGACGGCGCGGGTGAGCGCCTCGCCCGACGCGCATCCGCGGCCGGTGCCCGGCGCGCCGGAGCGCTGCGAACGATCGAGCCACGTCACGACCATGCGGCTCGGCGCTGCGATGTCGGCCAGCCACGAGGCATCCGGGATCTCGATGAACACGCGACCGGTCGAGCAGATGGGCAGCGTCGCCAGCAGAGCCTCCAGTTCGACGAGCGAGGACTCGTCCGCGGTGATCAGGTGCTGCACGCGCGTGTGACGCGACGAACGGCACGCCGACGGGTTGTGCGCACTGCCGGCCGTGCGATGAGGCTGGGCGATCTGGACCATGACGGATCCACTATACCCCGCAGCGAAGGGTTGCCTTACCTCACCGTGCGGTCGTCTTCGCTCAGGTCGGCTGCAGGAGCACCCTCCGCAGCTCGTGCACCTCGTCATCGGACAGGCCGTGCGCCCGAAGGTACTCCGCCGCCGAGCCGTAGCGCTGGGCGACCTCTTCCAGAAGCGCCCGCATCACCGGCGCCGGCGATCGCGTGGCGAGGTCCTCCAGGTGGACGGCCTCGGGATGCATCTTCCGCAGGAGTTCGACCACCTGCCGGTTGCGGTCGGGAGGCAGCAGGCCCTCGGTGCGCGCGTAATCGGCGACGACAGCCTCGGCATCCACCCCCGCCGCCGCCAGGGTCAGCGCGACCGTCACGCCCGTCCGGTCTTTGCCGACGGTGCAATGCACGAGCACCGGCTGGTCTGCGAGGATGCCGCGCACCACGTCGACGACGCCTCGGGACGAGTCCTCCACCAGGCGGCGGTACATCTCGTCCAGGCTGATGTCGTCGCGGAAGAACGACTCGACCGAGCCGAGGAAGAGCGGCACGCGCTGGGTGACGACATCGATGCCGGCGATCCGGCTCGGTTCGTTGCGCACCTCGTCGTCGGCGCGGAGGTCGATGATGCGTCGCAGGTGCAGCCCGGCGAGGGCGCGGGTGCCCACCTCGTCCAGCCGGGCGAGGTTCCCGGAGCGGTAGAGCACGCCGTGGCGGGTGACGGCTCCACCGGCGGGCAGACCGCCGACGTCCCGCAGGTTTACGGCGCCGGAGACGATGGGGTCGGGGACGGTCACCATGCCGCGCCCGCGGCGGCGTCCTTGTCTTCGCCCACCAGGTCGTCGCGCGGCGGCACACTGTAGCGGCCGGCGATGGCGATGCGGTTGAACGCGTTGATGGAGACGAGGATCCAGCTCAGCGCGACGTACTCCTGCTCGCTGAGGACGCTTCCCACGCGGTCGTAGACCTCGTCGGGAATCCCCTCGTCGTGGATGAAGACGTATGCCTCGGCAAGCTCGAGGCCGGCTCGCTCGCGGTCGGTGAACACGCCGGAGTCCCGCCACACCGCCAGCTGGGCGATGACGTCGGCGGTGATGCCCGCAGCCAGCGCGCGCTCGACGTGCACGCGCACGCAGTAGGCGCAGCCGTTGAGCTGGGACGCGTGGATCTGCACGAGCTCCTTGAGACGATCGTCGATGCCGTTGTCTGCGGCGATCTGCCCCACGGTCTTCGAGAACGCGGCCAGCGCCTGGTACGCGGGCCGGGCGGCCCGGGAGAGATGTACGCGGTGCTCTGCCGTCATGACGCCAGACTACCGATGGCGCGGCACGACGAGGCGGGGACCGGGGGCCGTGAGGCATGATGAGCGGGTGAGCGACCCCATCGACGAGTTCTCGTTCCTTCCCGAGCAGGCCGCCGAGGCCGGCATCGATCGCGCCGTGCCTCGCGGCGAGCGCGTGTCGATCACCCTTCCGGACGGCCGCACGCTCAGCGCTCTGCGGTACTCCCCCGCCGATGCTCCGGACGCGTCGCCGGTCGTGACGTTCCTGCACGGCGCCGGGCTGAACGCGCACACCTGGGACACCACCGTGCTGGCGCTCGGTCTTCCCGCCCTCGCGATCGATCTTCCCGGTCACGGCGACTCGTCGTGGCGCAGCGACCTCGCCTATGTGGCGAGAGTCCTCGCGCCGGATGTCGCTGCGGGCATGGAGGCGTGGACACAGGGCCCGCAGGTGCTGGTGGGGCAGTCGCTGGGCGGCTTGACGGCGGCCGCCCTCGCAGCGTCGCGGCCGGACCTGGTGCGCGAGCTCGTGGTCATCGACATCACGCCGGGCGTGGACGCGAACGCCGGCCCGACGCAGATCCGCGAGTTCTTCGCCGGCCCCGTCGACTGGGCCTCGCGGGACGAGCTCGTCGACCGGGCGCTCGCGTTCGGGCTCGGCGGCGGCACCCGCCTCAAAGCCGAGCGCGGTGTGTACTTCAACTCGCGCGTCCGCCCCGACGGCCGTGTGGAGTGGAAACACCACTTCGCGCATCTGGCCAACGCCGCCTCGCGGGCGTCCAAGGCCGATTCCGCGACGCCGGCCGCCGACGGGGATGCCGTGTCCGCCGTGCTGGGCGAATCCGGGTGGGAGGACCTGGCCGGCGTCGCCGCCCCCACGACGCTGATCCGCGGAGACCACGGCTACGTCACGGCGGACGACGCGGCGGAGTTCCTGCGGCGCCTGCCCGAGGCATCCGTCGTCGTCGTGCCGTCCGGCCACAACGTGCAGGAGGAGATCCCGATCGAGCTCGGCGAGCGCCTGCGGACGCAGGCCCTGGCGTCCTGAGACGCCGTGGCGGGCGCAGCGCGGGAAGGTCTCACGGTTCTGTTGCGTTCCGAGTAGCGGGTTGCCGTACGCGCTCGCGAAATCCCTAGGCTGTTACCGCAGCTGCGCCCGCGCCGATGGGATGCAGACCTCGCACAGCACACGGGACCCCTCCCGAAAGGACCTCCATGCTCCGCCGCACTGCCCTTGCCACCGTCTCGCTCCTGGCCGCGGGTCTGCTCGCACTCACCGCCTGCAGCAGCGGAGGCGGCGGAGCCACGCCGACCCCCGTCGGCGGCGAGCCCGACCCCGACGCCTCGGTGGCGATCCGCCTCGTGCTGGAGCCGGGCAACCTCGACATCCGCGAGACGGCCGGCTCGGCGCTGGACCAGATCCTGGTCGACAACATCTACCAGGGCCTGGTGGCACGCACACCCGAGCAGGACATCGTCCCGGCGTTGGCGAGCGACTGGACCGTCTCTCCCGACGGCCTCACGTACACCTTCGCGCTGCGCGAGGGCGTGACGTTCCACGACGGCCAGCCGCTGACCCCGCAGGATGTGGTGTGGTCGCTCACGACCCGGCGCGACACACCCGAATGGCGAGACTCGGCGCGCCTGGCGAACGTGACCTCGATCACGGCCGACGGGCAGGACATCACGCTGACCCTCAGCGAGCCCGACTCCAGCCTGCTGTGGAACCTCACCGGCCGCGCGGGGATCGTGCTGAAGGAGGGTGACACCGTCGACTACCAGACGGAGGCGAACGGTACCGGGCCGTTCGTGCTGTCGGACTGGCGCCAGGGCGACAGCATCACCTTCACCCGCAACGACGCGTACTGGGGTGAGAGGGCCGGCGTCGGCGAGGTCGTCTTCGACTACATCCCCGACAACCAGGCGGCGCTGAACGCCGCCCTGGCGGGCGAGGTGGACGTGCTGACCGGGTTCGACGCCAACCTGAAGGACCAGGTCGAGGCGAACGGCGACTTCGCCCTGGTGCTGGGCAAGTCCACCGACAAGGGCACTCTCGCGTTCAACCAGACGTCGGGTCCGCTCGCCGACAAACGGGTGCGCCAGGCGATCCGTCAGGCGATCGACCACGACGCCATCATCGAGGCGCTCGGCTCCGGCCAGACCCAGTACGGCCCGATCCCCGAGCTCGACCCCGGCTACGAGGACCTCTCGGACGTCGCGCCCTACGATCCCGAGGCGGCCAAGAAGCTCCTCGAGGAGGCCGGCGTGGAGGACCTCGAGCTGACCCTCACGATCCCCAACTTCTACTCGACGACGATTCCGCAGATCCTGGTGTCGGATCTCGACGAGGTCGGCATCACGCTCGAAGTGGACTCCGTCGACTTCACCACGTGGCTGACCGACGTGTACACGAACAAGGACTACGACCTCAGCTTCGTGCTGCACACCGAGGCGCGGGACTTCGAGAATTGGGCGAACCCGGACTACTACTTCACCTACGACAACCCCGAGGTGCAGAGCCTGTACGCGCAGTCCCTCGCCGCCACGGACGAGGCCGAGGCGGCGGATCTGCTGAAGCAGGCCGCGCGGATCGTGTCGGAGGACGCCGCGGCGGACTGGCTGTACAACGGCGCGTCGGTCATCGCGGTCGGCACTAACATCACGGGTATGCCCTCGATCAACGTGAACGAGCGCCTCAATCTCGCCGAGATCGCCAAGAGCAACGGGTGATCCGCTACGCGCTGACCCGATTCGCCCTGCTCCTGCTCGGGCTCCTCGTCGCCAGCGTGCTCATCTTCCTGACGCTCCGGGTGCTCCCCGGTGACATCGCCCATCTCATCGCGGGGGTGGGCAGCACACCGGAGCAGCAGGACGCGGTGCGCGAACGCCTGGGCCTTGACCGCCCCTTGACCGAGCAGTACTTCGAGTGGATCGGCGGCGTCTTCCGCGGCGACCTCGGCACCTCGCTCCTCACCGGCACCAGCGTGGTGCAGGAGCTGGCGCAGAAGGCTCAGGTCACGGTGCCCCTCGGCATCCTCTCGCTCCTCATCGCCGTGCTGATCAGCGGCCCCCTCGGCGTGCTCTCGGCCATGCGGCGCGGCCGGGCCGACGGGACCGCGCTGAACGTCGGCGCCCAGGCCCTCGCCGCCGTGCCCGTCGTCTGGGCCGGCATGATGCTGGTCGTCGTGTTCGCGGTGTGGCTCGGCTGGCTGCCGGCGCAGGGCTTCCCCCGC
This sequence comes from Microbacterium timonense, assembly GCF_900292075.1. GTDB lineage: Bacteria > Actinomycetota > Actinomycetes > Actinomycetales > Microbacteriaceae > Microbacterium > Microbacterium timonense. Next base: position 172,530 of record NZ_OLMV01000004.1, on the reverse strand, counting down.
ACCGGCTGGACCGACCCGTGGACCGCGCTGCGCGCGCTCATCCTCCCGGCCCTCACGATCGGCATCGTCGAGGGGGCGATGCTCCTGCGGTTCGTCCGCAGCGCGACGCTGCAGGCGGTCGGGCTGGACTTCGTCCGCACGGCGGCAGCGAAAGGCCTCACCCGGGACCAGGCGCTGCTCCGGCACGGACTGCCCGTCGTCGGGCTGTCGGTGATCACCGTGCTGGGTCTGCAGGTGGCGGGCATCATCGTGGGCGCCGTCGTCATCGAACAGCTGTTCTCCCTCCCCGGCATCGGACGCATGCTCGTGGCCGATGTGGCGGCGCGCGACCTCCCGAAGGTGCAAGGTGAGCTGCTCGTGCTCACCGGATTCGTGCTGGTGGTCGGATTCGTCGTCGACCTGGTGCACCGGATGATCGATCCGCGCCAGCGGGAGGCATCGTGACTGCCTCGCCGCCTCCGACGCGGCGCCGCCGGTCCCGATGGGCGTGGCTGCGCCGGCTCTGGTCGCTGGGGACCGGTCGCTTCGGGATCATCGTCGTGGCCGTGGTCTGCCTGTCGGCGTTGATCGCCGGCTTCTGGACGCCCTTCGACCCGCAGAAGGTCGAGATCTCGAACCGCTGGGCGTTGCCGAACTGGCCCCACGTGCTGGGAACCGACGGGTCGGGGCGCGACATCCTGAGTCTTCTCATGGCGGGCGCCCGCACCACGGTGTTCGTCGCGGTCGGCGCCGGCGTCATCGCCACCGTGATCGGCATAATGCTCGCCGCCCTCGGCGCGTTGACCGCGCGGTGGATCCGTGAATCCGTCGCCGTCTTCGTGGACATCCTCATCGCCTTCCCCGTCCTCATCATCGCGATGATGATCTCGGCGGTGTGGGGCGGCTCGCTCTGGGTCGTGATCTGGGCCGTCGGAATCGGCTTCGGGGTGAACATCGCCCGCGTCACCCGTCCCGAGCTGCGCCGCGTGCTGCACAGCGACTTCGTGCTGGCCGGTCGCGCGTCAGGACTCACGCCTGCGCAGAACCTGTGGCGCCACCTGCTCCCCAACGTCGCTCCGGTGTTCATCGTGCAGCTGTCGTGGGGCATGGCGGTGGCCGTCCTCGCCGAGGCAGGGCTGTCGTACCTCGGATTCGGGGCACCCGTGACCGAGCCCTCATGGGGGCTGCTCCTGGCTCAGCTCCAGCAGTTCATCGGCGTGCACCCGCTGTCGGTGGTGTGGCCGGGTCTGGCGATCACCCTCACCGTGCTGGGGCTGAACCTGCTCGGCGACGCCCTGCGCGAAGTCACCGACCCGACCCTCTCGCGCAGCCCCTTCGCGACGCGCCGCGCGCGTCTGCACATTCCGGAGGTCGTCTCGTGAGTCTGGAGGTGCACGACCTCGCGGTCGACATCGGCGGACGCCGTGTCGTGGACGGTGTGTCGTTCGAGGTGCCCGACGGGGCCCGGATGGGGCTCATCGGCGAGTCGGGCTCGGGCAAGTCGCTCACCGCGCTGGCGATCCTCGGGCTCCTCCCCGACGGGGCGGTCGCCTCGGGGAGCGTGCGGTGGGACGGGCGTGAGATCCTCGGACTGCGCGACCGGGAGCTCGCGCAGTTGCGCGGCGACGAGATCGGCATCGTCTTCCAGGAACCGCGCACCGCGCTCAACCCCATCCGCACCGTGGGACGCCAGATCGCGGAGTCGGCGCGCATCCACGAGGGGCTGTCGAAGCGGGATGCCGCGGCGCGGGCCGTCGCCGAGGCATCCCGTGTCGCTCTCCCCGACCCGCAGCGCGTCGTCGCGCGCTACCCGCACCAGCTGTCGGGCGGTCAACGCCAGCGGGTCGCCATCGCGATGGCCCTCGCGTGCCGCCCACGGCTGCTCATCGCCGACGAGCCGACGACGGCGCTCGATGTGACGATCCAGGCCGAGATCCTCCAGCTGCTGCTGTCGCTGGTGCGCGACGACGGCATGTCGCTGGTGTTCATCACCCACGACCTCGCGGTGCTCTCCCAGATCGCCACGCATGCGGTCGTTCTCGACCGCGGCCGCGTGGTGGAGGAGGCTCCGGTGGCGCAGCTGCTGTCGGCTCCGGCATCCGTCGTGACGCAGGCGCTGCTGCGCGACGCGACGGCGACGCTGTGGCGACCGGGAGGGGCGGAATGACAGGTCAGCGACGCGAGACGCGTTCGGCGTCCCCCGCTCCGGCCCTGCTGCGCGCGCGTGGACTCACGCGGCGCTACCCCACGCCCAAGACCGCACTGTTCGAGCGGCGCACCTTCACGACCGGACTCGAGGACGCCGACATCGACGTGCGCGAGGGCTCGGCGGTCGGCCTCATCGGCGAGTCGGGCTCGGGCAAGTCGACGCTGGTGCGACTGCTCCTGGCGCTGGATGCCCCCACCGCCGGCACCGTCGAGTTCGATGGCCGCACGGTGGACGCGCGCGCCCCGGCACGCGCGCTGCACTGGCTCCGCCGGCAGACCGGCATCGTGTTCCAGGACCCTTACGCGTCCCTGGACCCGCGCATGAGCGTCGGCCGCATCGTCGGCGAGCCGCTGTGGGCGCTCGGCATCGCCGGCGACCGGCGCGCTCGCGTCCGCGACGTCCTCGAGGACGTGGGCCTCGAGGCCGGAATGGCCGACCGATTCCCCCACGAGTTCTCGGGCGGGCAGCGCCAGCGCATCGCCCTCGCCCGCGCGATCGTCCATCGCCCGCGGCTCCTGGTCGGCGACGAGCCGCTGTCGGCGCTCGATGTCACGGTGCGCGCGCAGATCCTGCAGCTGCTGGGCGAGTTGCGGGCCCGCGACGGCCTCACGCTGCTGCTGGTGTCGCATGACATCGGCGTCGTGCAGAACCTGTGCGACGAGGTCGTCGTCATGAAGGACGGCCGGATCGTCGAGGAGGGCCCCACCGAGAAGGTGCTGCTGCAACCTCAGGTCTCGTACACGCGGCGCCTGCTCGCCTCCATCCCCGTGATCGACGCGGACGGCTGAGCGGACGGCTGAGAGCGGCCTCGCACCGCCTGCGCCGGTCCGAAGCGGAACGGGGTGGGCGCGCATCCCGGCAGGGTCGGAGGGCCGCGTTAGGTTCGGAGCATGGCTCCCGGAATCGTCCCGCCGTATCTGCTCGCTCGCATCGCGGCCCTCCAGGAGGAGAACTGGGCCCGCGCCGCGGAGGCCGCTCGGGCGACGCTGACCGCCCCGCGCGAGTACCGCCAGGCGCGCTCGCGGCTGCGGCTGTCGATCCAGGAACCCGGCACCCTCGTGGCCGAGGCGACGCCGGCCCCCGACCGCGAGATCTCCGATGCTCAGCAGCGGGAGGTCCTTCCCGGCGTCCGAGTGCGCGGCGAGGACGACCCGGCGAGCGGCGACCAGGCGGTCGACGAGGCGTTCGACGGACTGGGGGCCACCTTCGACTTCTGGTGGGATGCGTTCGCCCGCAACAGCATCGACGGCTCCGGCAGCTCGCTGCTGGCGACCGTGCACTACGGCCGCGATTACGACAACGCCTTCTGGAACGGCGAGCGCATGGTGTTCGGCGACGGCGACGACGAGGTCTTCCGCGGCTTCACCGGCTCGTTGAGCGTCATCGCCCACGAGCTGGCGCACGGCGTCGTGGAGGACGAGGGCGGCCTGGAGTACCGGGACCAGTCAGGCGCCCTCAACGAGTCGGTCGCCGACGTCTTCGGCGCACTCGCCGAGCAGCATCGCGCAGGTCAGACCGCCGACACGGCCAGCTGGCTGATCGGCGAGGGCATCTTCACCGACGCCGTGCAGGGACGGGCGCTTCGTTCCCTGGCCGCACCCGGCACCGCCTACGACGACGACGTGCTCGGCAAGGATCCTCAGCCCGCCCACATGCGGGATTTCGTGCACACCCGCGACGACAACGGCGGCGTGCACATCAACTCGGGCATCCCCAACCACGCGTTCTATCTCGTCGCGACCGCGCTCGGCGGCCACGCGTGGGAGCGGGCGGGACTGATCTGGTACCGCACCCTGACGGCGGGCACTCTGCCGTCGACCGCCGATTTCACCACGTTCGCGCACGCGACGCTCGCGGCAGCCGCGGCGGAGTACGGTGAGGAGTCGGAGGAGGTCGATGCCGTCCGCGCCGGGTGGACCGGCGTCGGCGTGATCCCTGATGACGAACCCGCCCGACCCGCACAGCCCTGACGCCGACCGCGCGCCCGCGGCCGAGGTCGAGGTCGCCCGCACCGGCGGCATCGCCGGCATGACGCGCCGCTGGTCGGCGCGGCTGTCGGACGACGAGGCGCAGGAGTGGGTTCCGCTGCTGGATCGCTGCCCGTGGGAGCGGGCGCGCCCGCGTGCGGCGGACGACAGCGCCGGGGATGCCCCGGGCCCCTCGGCACGCGAGGGCGGGCCGATGCCCGACGGGTTCGTGTGGTGGATCCGGGCGAGCTGGTCGGGACGGGACCCACGCGAGGCCGAGCTGCCCGACCCGGAACTCGTCGGCGCCTGGCGTGAGCTCGTCGACGCCGTGCGGGACTGGAGTCGGCGGGGCCGGCATCCCGAGCACGCCGGGAACTGACTCAGCGTCCGAAGAGCCGCCGCTTCGCTCCCGCCGGTCGGTCATCCTCCGACGCGGCGTCCGCGGCAGCCTTCTTCGCGGCGGCCGCCTTCTTCGGGTTGAGCGACTTCTGCAGGTAGATCGTGCCGAGCCAGCGACCGAACTTGTATCCCACCCGCCCCATGCGGCCGACCTCGACGAACCCGAGCCGCTCGTGGAGCGCGATGGAACCCTCCGCACCCTTGTCGCTGATAACGGCGACCATCTGCCGGATCCCCGCCTGCTCGCACGCGTCGATGAGCGCTTCCAGCAGCGCGCGCCCGAGCCCCTTGCCTGTGGCCGCCTGGCCGAGATAGATCGAGTTCTCCACCGAGTACCGGTAGGCGGACTTGCTCGACATCGGCTGCACGAGCGCATAGCCGAGGATCTGGCCGGTCGGCGACTCCGCCACGAGGAACGGCAGTCCGAGTCTGCGCAGGTGCTCGCGCTTCTTGCGCCACTGCGCGACCGACCAGGTGTCCTCGTCGAAGGTGACGACCGAGTTGGTGACGTAGTAGTTGTAGATCTCGCGGATGTCGGGGATGTCGCGATCCTCGACCGGCCGGATGGCGTACGAGAACGGCCGTTCGGGCTCCGGTCGGCGCTGCAGGTGCCGCGGCAGCCGGCGACGATCCTTGTCGTATTCCTCTTCCAGCATGGGCCCTCCTCAGATCGCCGCCGCGGACAGCTCATGGGCCGGCACACGCCAGTCGACGGGCTGCGCCCCTTGCTGCGCGAGCAGCTCGTTCGCCCGCGAGAACGGGCGGGAGCCGAAGAATCCCCGGCTGGCCGACAGCGGGGACGGGTGCGGTGACTCGATGATCGGGGTGCTGCCGAGAAGGGGCCGGAGGTTCGCGGCATCCCTCCCCCACAGGATCGCCACGAGCGGCTGATGGCGGTCGACGAGCGTGCGGATGGCGTGCTCGGTGACCTTCTCCCATCCCCAGCCGCGATGGGATGCCGGGGCGCCGGGCGCGACCGTGAGCACCCGGTTCAGCAGCATCACGCCCTGATCGCTCCACGCCGACAGGTCGCCGTGGGTCGCGCGGGGGATGCTCAGATCGGCCTCGAGCTCCTGATAGATGTTCGAGAGGCTCCGGGGCAGGGGACGCACGTGCGCGTCGACGGCGAACGACAGCCCGATCGGGTGGCCGGGCGTCGGGTAGGGGTCCTGCCCGACGATGAGCACCTTGACCTCCGCGAGCGGGCGCTGGAACGCGCGCAGCACGCGGTCACCCGCGGGCAGGTAGCGGCGACCGGCCGCCACCTCGGCGCGCAGACGTTCGCCCAGCGCCGCGATGTCGGGCGCCACCGGTGCCAGCGCTGCCGCCCAGCCGGCGTCGATGAGCCCCGCCTCGGCGAGCTCGGCAAGCGTCATCGCCATCTGCTCCGTGACCTCCTCCGCGCCGCCGACGCCCTGTCCGAGCGCCGCGTCCAGATTAGATGCCCGGACAGCCCGAGCCGCCATCGCGAAGTCCGACGGATCAGGCACGGACGGCGGTCGTCGTCATGACGAGTTCGAGGCCGCCCTCGGCCGTCGTCGCGGAGAACGCGACCGTGACGCGCGCGAGCTGGGCGAGTGACGTGAGGTGCGTGCCCCCGCATGGGATCCGGGCTTCGCCCACCGCCAGCTCGCAGACCCAGGTGCGCCGGTCGGCGAGGGTGTCGCCGTCCCGCTCGATCCGCACAGCACCGCCTGCCGCCAGCCAGGTCGTCAGCTGCCGGTTCACCCGGTCCGCAAGCTCGTCCAGGTCCCCCAGCGCGGCGGGGTCGAACCCCTTGCGCCGCAGCGACTTGCCGATCCGGTAGACGTCGCGGGAGCCGTCGGGGCTGATCCGCGATTCCTGGATGGCCAGCGCGTCGAACGCCGGAGCACCCAGCGCGTCCGCGGCGACCTCCTTGCGCCACGCGTCGCCGAGTGCCGCATCGAGGGCGAGGGAGGCCAGATGACAGGCGGTGTGCCCGGCCGAAAGGGCGGCGCGATGCTGGGGGTCCACCACGACGGCGGCGGTGTCGCCCGCGCGCACACCGGCCGCCGCGTCGATCAGATGCGCGACGACGAACGTCCATCCCTCGGTGCCCGTGCGTACCGGCACGTCCGTGCCCAGCAGGAGCGAGCCGTCCTGCGTCGCGCCGACGACGGCGTCGAGCACGGGATGGTCGACCTCGTCCACCCGCAGCACGCCGCGATCGGCGGGCTGGTCCGGCCAGGCCGTGTCGACCGGGTGGAACGCGGTCCGATCGAGCACGACCGCGATCCGCCCATCGCCGGCGTCGGCGACCTGCACGACCGTCCCCGTGGAGGTGACGGCTCCCGTGGGGTAGGTCACCACGGTGCCCCGGGCGACGCTCACGACTGGTCCATGCCGCGCGGGCGCAAGGGGCCGCGGGCGAGCAGGAACTGCGCGGACTGCGCGACGGGCCGCATCGTGACGAGGTCGAGGTTGACGTGTCCGGGTGCGTTCAGGGCGTACGCGATGACGTCGGCGACGTCCTCGGCGGTGAGCGGGTTCGCCACGCCCTCGTAGACGCGCTCGGCCGCGACGGCATCCCCGCCCAGGCGGTTGAGCGTGAACTCGGGCGTGTGCACCATGCCGGGCGCGACCTCGACGACCCGGATCGGCTCGCCGTTCAGCTCCAGACGCAACGCGTGGGCGAGCATCGACTCCCCCGCCTTCGCCGCGTTGTACCCGGCACCGCCGGCGTAGGCCGCCTGCGCGGCGGTCGAGGTCACGAAGAGCGTGTCGGCGTGGCCGGAGGATGCCGCGGCCCGCCGCAGCTGCGGCAGCAGCGCCGCCACGAGCCGCTGGGCCGAGAGCACGTTCGCCTCGAACATCCACTGCCAGTCCTCGACGCGTCCGTCCTCCACGCGGTCGGTCCCCCGCGCGCCGCCGGCCACGTGGACGAGCGCGTGCACCGGTCCCGAATCCTGCAGGAACTCCGCGAGCGCCGCCACATCGGCATCCGTCGTCAGATCGGCGGCGAAGGCCACCGCGCCGGTCTCCGACTCGAGCGCCGCGAGCCGGTCGGCCCGTCGCGCCACGCCGACCACGTCCCACCCGCTCGCCCGCAGCGCTCGGACCGCCGCTTCGCCGATCCCCGAGCTGGCCCCGGTCACCACTGCACGTCTGTTCGCCATGCCTCCACGCTACCCATCCCCGCACTGCGGCCTCGCGCGCGCTGCGGCCGGTACCGTCCCTGGCGCCCGAGCGACGTTACGTCACATTTCCGACGCGTTGTTGACAACCCGGGGTTCTCCGTACTCTCGAATCCGGCTGGGGGGCACGCCCCCGGCATCCGAACCCGCAGGAGCAAGCCATGTCCGCACCCGAGAACTGGCGTTTCGAGACCAAGCAGATCCACTCGGGGGCTCAGCCCGACCCGGTGACCAAGGCTCGCGCGACGCCGATCTACCAGACCACGTCGTACGTCTTCGACAACGCCGATCACGCGGCCAACCTGTTCGCGCTGGCCGAGTTCGGCAACATCTACACCCGCATCCAGAACCCGACGCAGGCTGTCGTCGAGGAGCGCCTCGCCGCGCTCGAAGGGGGCACCGGCGCCCTCCTCCTCTCGAGCGGTCAGGCCGCGTCGACCTTCGCGATCCTGAACATCGCCGAGGCCGGCGACCACTTCGTCGCCTCCAGCTCGATCTACGGCGGCACGTACAACCTCTTCAAGTACACGCTGGCCAAGCTCGGCATCGAGGTCACGTTCGTCGAGAACCAGGACGACCCCGAGGAGTGGCGCGCCGCGGTGCGCCCGAACACGAAGCTCTTCTTCGCCGAGACCATCGGCAACCCGAAGATCAACGTGCTCGACATCCGCACCGTCGCCGACATCGCGCACGAGAACGGCGTGCCGCTGATCGTCGACAACACGATCGCGACGCCGTACCTGATCAAGCCGTTCGAGCACGGCGCCGACATCGTCATCCACTCCGCGACGAAGTTCCTCGGCGGTCACGGCACCACGATCGGCGGTGTCATCGTGGACGGCGGCACCTTCGAGTGGTCGAAGAACGTCGACAAGTTCCCCGGCCTCACCGTGCCCGACCCGTCGTACCACGGCGCGTCGTACACCGCCGCGGTCGGCGACGGCCTGGCCTACATCATCAAGGCCCGCGTGCAGCTGCTGCGCGACCTGGGTGCGGCCATCTCGCCGAACAGCGCGTGGCTGCTCATCCAGGGCATCGAGACGCTCTCGCTGCGTGTGGAGCGCCACGTGCAGAACGCGCAGGAGATCGCCGAGTGGCTTGAGAACCACCCCGATGTCGCCTCGGTGAACTACTCGGGTCTGCCGACCTCGCCGTGGTACGCGGCCGCGAACACCTACGCACCCAAGGGCGTCGGCGCGGTGCTCTCGTTCGAGCTGAAGGGCGGCGTGGAGGCGGGCCGCGAGTTCGTCAACTCGCTGACCCTGTTCAGCCACCTCGCCAACATCGGCGACGTGCGCTCGCTCGTCATCCACCCGGCGTCGACGACGCACTCGCAGCTCACCCCCGAGCAGCAGCTGACGACCGGCGTGACGCCGGGGCTCGTGCGCCTCTCGGTGGGTCTCGAGAACATCGACGACCTCAAGGCCGACCTCGAGCAGGCCCTCGCGGCGGCGCGTCGGGTCTCGGAGGCCGCGCGCGCCTGACGACCCCCTCCTCAGGGACGATGGGATGCCCCGACCGGCGCACCGCGCCGGCTCGGGGCATCCGTCGTTCCCGCGCCCGCCTCCTCCCGCCGTTGCCACCCGCACACCCCGTCCCCGGTCGTTGAGCGAGCGAAGCGAGACGAAACGCCCACCCGCACACCCACCCGGTCCCGGTCGTTGAGCGAGCAAAGCGAGACGAAACGCCCACCCCGTCCCCGCCCGGTCGTTGAGCGAGCGAAGCGAGACGAAACGCCCACCGCACACGCGAACCGTTTCGTCTCGGTCGTTGAGCGAGCGAAGCGAGACGAAACGTCCACCCCCTCCTGCCCCGGTCGTTGAGCGAGCGAAGCGAGACGAAACGCCCACCCGCACCGCCCGGTCGTTGAGCGAGCGAAGAGCGAAACGACGCACCCGTCCTCCCCGGTCGTTGAGCGAGCGAAGCGAGAAACGCCCACCCGCACCCCCGCCGCGTTTCGTCTCGGTCGCTTCGCTCCCTCGCTCAACGACCGAACCCCTCTGCCTCCCCGGTCGTTGAGCGAGCGAAGCGAGACGAAACGCCCACCGCACACCGCCAGTGCGTTTCGTCTCGGTCGCTTCGCTCCCTCGCTCAACGACCGAGACACCCCATTCCCGGTCGTTGAGCGAGCGAAGCGAGACGAAACGCCCACCCGCACACCCGAACCGTTTCGTCTCGGTCGCTGCGCTCCCTCGCTCAACGACCGGAACGCCACGCACACTCGCGGACTGTGTAATACGCGACCGATATCCCGTCGAGCCCGAAAGAATGGACGGATGGACTGGCAGACCTCCGAAGACACGGTGCCCAGCGCGCCGGTGACGGAGGCCGATGCGCGCCTGCTGGGCGGACGCCCGCCCGCCACCGGGGCGTGGCGCGACGGCGACCCGGTCGGCGATCGGAACTTCGCGGCGTTCGGCGCGTTCCGCACGGAGGGCGGCCGCGAGCTGCCGGGCTACCGCATCGCCTATGAGACCTGGGGCGAGCTGAACACCGCTCGCGACAACGCGGTGCTCGTGCTGCATGCGCTCACCGGCGACAGCCACGTGCGCGGCCCGGCCGGTGCGGGGCATCCGACGTCGGGATGGTGGGACGAGGTCGTCGGTCCCGGCGCGTCGATCGACACCGACCGCTGGTTCGTGATCGCCCCGAACATGCTCGGCGGATGCCAGGGGTCGACGGGTCCGGCATCCATCGGTCCCGACGGCTACGAGTGGGCCTCCCGCTTCCCGTACCTCACGATCCGGGATCAGGTGGCCGCGCAGGCGCGGCTCGCGGACGCGCTCGGCATCGACGTGTGGGCGGCGGTCGTCGGCGGCTCCATGGGCGGGATGCACGCACTGGAGTGGGCGATCATGCACCCTGAGCGGGTGGCGCGGGTGGGCATCCTCTCCTCGCCCCCGGTCAACACCGCCGACCAGATCGCACTGAATTCGGTGCAGCTCGAGGCCATCCGGATCGATCCGCGCTTCCAGGCGGGCGAGTATTACGACGCGGCGGACGGTGACGGACCGACCAGGGGTCTGGCCCTGGCCCGCCGCATGGCGCTGCTGAACTACCGCTCTCCCACCGAGCTGAACCAGCGCTTCCAGCGCAGCTGGCAGTCCGGTGTCAGCCCGCTCGGGCACGGCGGCCGCTTCGCCGTGGAGTCGTACCTGGATTTCCACGGCAACAAGTTCACACGGCGCTTCGATGCCAACTCGTACATCACGCTCGTCGAGGCGATGAACTCCCACGACGTCGGGCGCGACCGTGGCGGCATCGAGGATGCCCTCGCCCGCGTCACCGCCACCGCCCTGGTGCTCGGCATCGACAGCGACCGGCTCTTCCCGATCGACGGCCAGCACCGCATCGCGCGCGGCATCCGCAACACCCTCGACGGCGATCGCGCCGTCGTGCTGTCCAGCGACTTCGGCCACGACGGCTTCCTGATCGAGACGCAGGCCGTGGGCGCCCACCTGCGCCGTCTGCTCGAAGCCTGAGTCGACGCACGGGGGGTCGACCGCTGGTCCTCAGCTCAGCCCGTGCGCAGATAGCGCCACGGCAGCGCGCCGATCTCCAGACGGTGGCGCGCCGCAGCGGGAAGAGGATCGGATGCCGTCGCCTCGGCATCCGGCTCGTACTCGGCATCACCCTCCCACATCAGGAGGGGACCCTCGCCGCCGCGACGCGCGACGGTCTCGAAGCGCTCGACGCCGGCCATGCTGGCCGCTCCGAACGCGGAGGCGGCATCCGGGTGAGTGGCGAGCCCGTGCAGGGTCACCCAGGTCGGTGGGTAGAGGGTGAGCTCGCCGCGACCGTGGCGGGCGAGCAGCTCGGCCGGGCTGTCCCACGCGGCCGCGACCGCTTCGTCCGCGGAGAGTGACAGCTCGCCCTGCGGGGCAGGCGCGAGGAAGAACCACGTGCGGATGCGCAGCGCCACTCCCGGCGGCGGGTCCCAGCACGACAGCGGTACGAGAACGTCCGGCGGCAGTTCGAGCCCGGTCTCCTCGCGCGTCTCCCGCACAGCCGCGCGCCGCGCGATGTCGATCTCGGGCTCGCCGACGCCGGCGCGATCGGCCGCTTCGAGCTTGCCGCCGGGAAAGACCCACGCGCCGGCGAACGACCCACGGTCCGGGCGCTGCATCATGAGCACCTCGAGCCGGCGATCGGTGTCGCGCAGCACCACCACGGTCGCGGCGACCGGGATGCCGGGGTCCGTCCCGTCGCCGGGACGACGAGGTCGCGAGTGCGTCACCGAGTCCGCCACCTCACGCAGCGCGCGCGACGTCGACGACCCGATCGCCCCCGGCTCGGCGGCTGCCGCCCCCGGCTCGACGGCTGCCGCGCCCGGCTCGACGGCTGCCTCCCCCGGTGCGGCGGCTGCGCCCTCACCCGGCTGAGGCGACGGTGGCGGCATCCGGTCTCTCCGGATCAATCCGTGCCGTCGTCGGCGGACTGGCGCTCGATGGCGGCTTCGAGCCGCTCGATCTTGCCGTCCAGCTCACCGGTGTAGCCGGGACGGATGTCTGCCTTGAGTACCAGCGAGACGCGGGATCCGTAGGGCGCGACCGCCTCGGTGGCGCGCCGTACGACGTCGAAGACCTCGTCCCACTCGCCTTCGATCTCGGTGAACATCGACGTCGTGCGGTGGGGCAGACCGCTGTCGCGGACCACGCGCACGGCGGCGGCGACCGCGTCGTGCACTGAGCCGTCAGCGCGGCCGGTGCCGCTGGGGGCGACGGAGAAGGCGACGAGCATTGCGGACCTCCGGTTCTGCATCTGACCGCGAAGGATGCCGCGGCTCCCTCTACCCTGCCACGCGCTGCGGGGCCCGCCCGCGCGCCGGCACGCGCGCCAGGCGCACGAGCACCCAGACGAACAGGGCCACCAGCAGCAGGTTACGCACCGCGAGAAGCCCGACGGCGGCGGGCGCCAGCCACAGGATGGCGTCGTACCAGAACGGGAAGATGAGCTGCGTCATCGTCAGAAGCGCCAGGACCGCGACTGCGGCACGCACCCAGCGCCGCCGGTCGAGCACCAATCCGGCGACGACGGGCACGATCAGCCACGTCATGTACTGGGGCGAGCCGACCTTGTTGAGCACGATGAACCCCAGGACGAACGCGGCCGCCAGCGGCGGGAAGAGCGCGACGTAGGTGGCGCCGCGCCAGGCCTTGACTGCCCCGAGCACGGCGACGGCCACCATGCCGGCCAGCAGCGCCGGAGTCATGGCGGCGATCACGACGTCCACGCCAGGACCTGTCACCTGGAACGTGATCAGGTCCTCGTCGTACACGATGGCGGTGCCGGGCACCCCTGCCGCGGCCAGCAGCATGTACACGGTGCTCACCGGAGCTTCGATCTGCAGGCCGCGCGAGGTCTGGTCCCCGATGAAGCCCAGCAGGTGGCCGCCTCCACCGGCGAGCACCACGGCAACGGCCACGACAGCTGAGACGGCTGCCGCGCCGCCGACGAGCGCCCACCGCCGCCGCACCGCGATGACCGCGGCCGCCAGGAGCGCCGCCGGCCAGACCTTGATCCACGTCGCGACGGCCAACAGCACGGAGGCGAGCCACGGTCGGCCGACGAGCCAGAGGCATCCCGCGATCGCGAGCGGCACCGTGACCGCGTCCAGCCGGAACATGCCGACGCCGCCGAGCGCCAGGATGCCCGCGAGCCAGAACCACGCAGCCAGTGGGCGCCCGCGCGCCCGGCCGCGGCCGACGAGGAGCGCGAAGGCGCCGGCATCCAGCGCGGTCACCAGCAGGCCCCAGCCGAGTGTGTAGTCGATCAGGGGACCGAGCGCGCCCACGAGGAGGATCGGGACCTGCGCGAGCACCGGATAGATCCAGTCCTCCGTGATGCCGGGGACGGCCTGGCCGGCCAGAGCCCGGCCGGCCCACCACCGGTAGAGCTGGTCGACGTCCCACGACGCGGCGTGATCACCGGCGAACCCCAGCCAGATCACCGCAGCATGCACGACGGCGAACGCGACCCACAGCACCGCCCGCCCTGACACCCCACCATCCTAGGGAGGGGCGCTTTTGTGCTCGGCGCGACCCGTCAGCGCGGCAGGGCCTCCGCCACCGCGCGGGGCAGCGCCTCGGCGACGTCGAGCGCCGTGATCGGGCCGTCGCCGGATGCCGCGGCGCCCGACGCCGGGGCGACGCCGGCCGCGGATGCCGCCAAGCGGGCCGCCCGGCCGTGCAGCCACGCGGCCGTGGCCGCCAGCGGCGCGAGCGGCGCGGCATCCACCTGCTGTCCGCCCGCGGCCCACCCGGCGACGAGCGCGCCGATGACCCCGGCCAGGACGTCGCCTGTTCCCGCGGTCGCCAGCCACGGGGTACCGGCGTCGACGACCCCGGCCCACCCGTCCGGGGCGACGACCAGCGTTTCGGCGCCCTTGAGGAGCACGACCGCGCCGGTGGCCTCTGCGGTCTGCCGCGCGTCGGCGACACGATCCCCCGACGCACTCGGCAGCCCCAACGCCTGCCGCAGACGCGCGTGCTCTCGGTCATGCGGGGTCAGGATGCGCGGCGCTGTCGCGGCCGGGGCGAGATCCAGCGCGCCGGCGTCCACGACGACCGGCACCGTCCCCGACAGCAGCTCGCGCAGCGCCTGGGTCTCGGACTCGCCGCGGGCCGCGGCATCCGTCCCGGATCCGATCACCCACGCCTGCACCCGCCCGTCGGCGGTCACCGTCTCGGGCCGGCGCTGCAGGACGAGCGTGCGGGGATGCTCGGGACCGAGGTATCTGACCATGCCGAGACCGGTGCGCCAGGCCGCCTCGACGCCGAGCACGGCCGCCCCCGGGTAGGCGGTGGATCCGGTCCGCATGCCCAGCACGCCTCGGGAATACTTGTCGTCGGCGACGGTTGGCCTCCGCAGGAAGCGAGCGCAATCGTCGCGCGTCCATGTCGTCAATGCGTGGGACCCCGCCATACCGTCACGGTACCGCGGGCAGGACCCAGCACACTCCCCCGGATCCGGAGAACCGATGAGCCGTCTGTTCACACGCCTCACCCTGGGCGACGTCACGATGCGCAACCGCCTGTGGGTCTCGCCGATGTGCCAGTACAGCGCGGTGGAAGGCGTGCCGCAGGAGTGGCATCACACGCACCTGGCGCAGTTCGCCTCGGGGGGTGCGGGACTCATCATCGCCGAAGCGACGGCCGTGGCGCCCGAGGGGCGCATCTCACCGGAGGACACGGGCTTGTGGACCGACGAGCAGCGGGACGCCTGGGCGCCGATCGTCGCGGCGATCCGCCGCCGGGGAGCTGTCGCCGGCGTGCAGCTGGCTCACGCCGGGCGCAAGGCGTCGACGTGGTCCCCCTTCTCGGGTCGGCGCGGCTCGGTACCGGTGGCGGACGGCGGTTGGGCCACGGTCGCACCCTCCGCGATCGCGTTCGACGGGTATGCCGAGCCAGTCGCCCTCGACCTCGCCGGGATCGACCGCGTCGTCGCGGACTTCGCCTCCGCTGCGCGCCGGGCCGTCGCCGCCGGGTTCCAGGTCCTCGAGCTCCACGCCGCTCACGGCTACCTGCTGCACCAGTTCCTGTCGCCGCTGTCGAACGCGCGTGACGACGAGTACGGCGGCACGCTGGAGAACCGGGCGCGGCTGCTGCTGCGCACGCTCGACGCCGTGAGGGATGCCGTCCCCGGCGTGCCCGTGATCGTACGGCTCTCGGCCACCGACTGGGCAGATGGCGGGTGGGATCCCCCGCAGACGGTGACCGTGGCGCGCTGGGCCGCCGACCGCGGCGCCGACTTCTTCGACATCTCCAGCGGCGGCCTGGTGGCTCACCAGCAGCTGACAACAGGACCGGGCTACCAGGTGCCGCTGGCGGCGCAGGTGCGCCAGGAGGCGGGGGTGCCGGTCAACGCCGTCGGCATGATCGACGATGCCCACCACGCCGAACGCGTCCTGGCCGAGGGCGCGGCCGATGCCGTGATGGCGGGCCGCGAGTGGCTGCGCGATCCGCACTACGCGCTGCGGGCCGCAACGGAGCTCGGCGTCGACATCGACTACTGGCCGCCGCAGTACCTGCGCGCCCGGCGCCGGGCCTGACCCCAGCCGTTCTCCGGGTTTGGGGCGCAGCGCGCGCATTCGGGGCGCGCGCCTTGCGCCCCGAGCGTTCGTCATGCGCCCCAAACCCGGTGGGGTCCAGGAAACGGAAGAGTGGATGCCGCTCAGAAGCCGCGGCGCCGGGTGGCGTCCTGGACCTCTCCGATGAGCTCCTCGATGATGTCCTCGAGGAACAGCACCGCCGTGGTCGCGCCTTCGCTGTTGCGGACCTGTGCCAGGTGGCGTCCGGCGCGACGCATGAGGGCGAGCGCGTCCTCCAGGTCCGTCGTCTCGAGCACCGGCACCATGTGGTGGATGCGCTTGGCGGGGATCCGGCGCGCGACGTCGGTCGCGGCATCCGGACCCTCCGCTGCCCGCAGGATGTCCTTCAGGTGCACGTACCCGACGGGGAGCCCCTCGCCGTCGACGATCACGTACCGCGAGAAGCCGTGCTTGGCGACCGCGCGCTCGATCTCCTCGGGCGTGGTGGTCTCGGGCAGCGTCACCAGCTGCGACAGCGGCACGGCCACGTCGGCGGCCTTCTTGTCGGTGAACTCCACGGCGGCCGCGACCGTGCCGGCCGCGTCGTCGAGGACCCCCTCGATGCGCGACTGGTTCACGATCGTCGCGACCTCCTCGAGGGTGAACGTCGACGCGGCCTCGTCCTTCGGCTCCACCCGGAACAGGCGCACCACGTGGTTCGCGATCCAGTTCAGGCTCACGATGATGGGGTGGAACAGCTTCGACATCCACACCAGGGGCGTCGCGAGCATCAGCACCGCGCGGTCGGGCACCGAGAACGCGAGGTTCTTCGGCACCATCTCGCCGAAGACGACGTGCAGGTACGACACCAGCACGAGCGCCACGGCGAAGGCGATGCCGTCGACGACGCCCTCCGACCAGCCGGTGAGACCCAGAGGCTCGGCGAGCAGGTGGTGGATCGCCGGCTCCGACACGTTCAGGATCAGCAGCGAGCAGATCGTGATGCCGAGCTGGCTGGTCGCCAGCATGAGCGTCGCGTGCTCCATGGCGTAGAGCGCCGTCTTGGCAGAACGGGACCCCTTCTCGGCGAGCGGCTCGATCTGCGAGCGGCGCGCGGAGATGACGGCGAACTCGGCGCCCACGAAGAAGGCGTTGGCGATGAGCAGCACCACCAGCCAGGCGATTCCGGCCCAGTCGCTCATCGGCGATCACCCCCTTCGCTCGCGTCCTCGTGGGGCATGGGCGTGGGGGTGAAGCGCACACGGTCGACGCGGCGGCCGTCCATGCGCTGCACCTCGAGCGTGCCGTCCTCGATCTCGACGGTGTCGCCGACGGAGGGGATCCGTTCGAGCACGCTCATGACGTACCCGCCGACGGTGTCGTAGACGTCACCCTCGGGGATGCGGATGCCGGTGCGATCGCGCACCTCGTCGGGTCGCAGCTCGGCGGGGAAGATGACGGCGTCGTCCACACGGACGATCCCCGCGCGACGGCGGTCGTGCTCGTCCAGCACCTCGCCGACGATCTCCTCGACGAGGTCCTCGAGGGTGACCACACCCGCAGTGCCGCCGTACTCGTCGACCACGATCGCCATCTGGTACCCGCGGGCGCGCAGCTCGGCCACGAGCGCGTCCAGGTGCACCGTCTCGGGGAAGCGCAGCGGCTCGGTGGCCAGCGCGGCCGCCGGGACGTCGGCGCGGCGCTCGCGCGGCACGCCGACGGCCGCCTTGAGGTGCACGATGCCGGTGATGTCGTCCATGTCCTCGCCGTAGACCGGGAACCGGCTGTGGCCGGTGCGGCGGGCGAGCTGGATGACCTCCTCGGCGGAGTCGTCGGCCGCGAGGGCGTGGACGCTCGGGCGCGGCGTCATGACATCGGCCGCGCTGAGCCGGGCGAAGGTCAGGCTGCGGTCCAGGAGCGAGGCGGTGTCCTCCTCGAGCACGCCGGCGCTGGCGGAGCGCCGCACCAGGCTGGAGAGCTCCTCGGCGGTGCGCGCGCCCGACAGCTCTTCCTTCGGCTCGACGCCGACCGCCCGCAGGACCCCGTTCGCGCTGCCGTTGAGCACGACGACGGCGGGGCGGAAGACGGTGGTGAACGCGACCTGGAACGGCATGACGAGCTTCGCGGTCTGGCGCGGGATCGCCAGGGCGAAGTTCTTCGGGACGAGCTCGCCGAGGATCATCGAGAAGACCGTCGCGATCGCCACGCCGATGACCGCGGCCAGCGGACGCGAGACGCCGGCGGGGAGGCCCCATGCGTCGAACACCGGCGCGAGCAGGCTCGAGATCGCCGGCTCCATCGTGTAACCGGTGAGGAGCGTGGTCAGCGTGATGCCGAGCTGTGCGCTCGAGAGGTGCGTGGAGGTGATCCGCAGGGCGCTGATCGTCAGCGACAGACGGCTCTCGCCCGCAGCCTGGCGGGCTTCCAGGTCGGCCCGGTCGAGGTTGACGAGAGCGAACTCGCTCGCCACGAACAGGCCGGTCCCGACCGTGAGCAGAAGCCCCACGCCCAACATGACGTAATCCATCACGCTTCACCCCCGTTCAGTCGGGAGGCGGGTCGGTGGGGCGAACGTCTGCAACTAGGGGGGTCGTCCATCGTGCCGACAAGTCTACGACAGGCCCGCCGCGCCCGTCCGGCGGCCTGTCAACCCCCTTCGCGGTCTTCGCCGCCCGCTCGCACCATGGTCGATCCGGGCACCGCCCGCTGGACGGCACGACGGATCGGAGAGGCCATGACGACGACCGACCACCAGCGCGACGGGCGCGGAGCCCCCGACCCCGAGCACGCGGACAAGCCCGACTCCCCTCGCGAGATCGAGAAGCGCTCGTGGAAGTACGTGTTCGTGAAGACCGCGCGAGAGTTCTCGTCGGACGAGTGCACCGACATCGCCGCCGCCCTCACGTACTACTCCGTGCTCGCCATCTTTCCGGGGCTCGTGGCGGTATTCTCGATCTTCGGTCTCATCGCCGGCAACGGGCGCGCCACCGACGCGATCCTCGGCGTCGTCGAATCCGCCTCCCCCGACACCGCCGAGACGCTGCGAGGGCCCCTCGAGCAGCTCGCCGACTCCCCGGCGGCAGGGTGGGGGCTGATCCTCGGCCTCCTGATGGCGATCTGGTCGGCCTCCGGCTACGTGGGTGCGTTCACCCGCGCGATGAACCGGGTCTACGAGATCGAGGAGGGCCGCCCGTTCTGGAAGCTGAAGCCGGCCCAGCTGCTGGTGACGGTGATCGGGGTGGCCCTCATCGTGGTCGCGCTCGTGATCCTCGTGGTCTCGGGACCCGTCGCCGATGCGGTGGGCTCCGCGCTCGGCCTGGGGGACGTGGCCACGACGATCTGGTCCATCGCGAAGTGGCCGGTGCTGGCGTTCATCGTGGTCCTGATGGTCGCGATCCTCTACTACGCGACGCCCAACGCCAAGCAGCCGAAGTTCCGGTGGATCAGCATGGGATCGCTGCTGGCGATCCTCACCCTCGTGATCGCCTCGGTGCTGTTCGGTCTCTACGTCGCCAACTTCTCGAACTACGACCGCACGTACGGCTCGCTGGCGGGGGTCATCATCTTCCTGCTGTGGCTGTGGATCGCGAACATCGCCCTGCTCTTCGGTGCGGAGTTCGATGCCGAGCTCGAGCGCGGACGCCAGCTGCAGGCCGGCATCGCGGCCGAAGAGGACATCCAGCTGCCGCCGCGGGACACGCGCAAGAGCGACAAGGTGCGCGACAAGGAGCGAAAGGATGTGGCGGAGGGGCGCCGCATCCGGCGGGCGCACGAGGACGACGGCGAACCCGAGGACCGGACCGGCGGGCGCCGGCCGGGCGAGGGCTGAGAGCGGATGCCGTGACTGCCGGCATCCCGACCTCACCAGCTGACCGGCAGGGCCTTGCCCTCCTCGTACCCGGCGGCCGACTGCAGGCCCACCCGTGCGCGCTCATGGAACTCGGCGACCGTCGACGCGCCCGCGTAGGTGAACGACGAGCGCACACCCGAGGTGATCATGTCGAGCAGGTCCTCCAGGCCCGGGCGCAGCGGGTCCAGATAGATGCGCGACGACGAGATGCCCTCGGCGAAGAGCTCCTTGCGCGCAAGCTCGTACGGGTCGAGGCGCCCGAACCGCTCATGCACGGCTTTCGTCGAGGCCATGCCCCACGACTCCTTGTACGCGCGCCCCGCCTCGTCCAGCTGCAGCTCCCCCGGCGCCTCGATGGTGCCCGCGAACCAGGAGCCGATCATCACGGATGCCGCGCCTGCCGCGAGCGCCAGCGCGACGTCGCGGGGGTAGCGCACGCCGCCGTCGGCCCACACGTGAGCCCCCATCATCCGGGCGGCCTCGGCTGTCTCCAGCACCGCGGAGAACTGCGGGCGACCGACGGCGGTCATCATGCGGGTGGTGCACATGGCGCCGGGGCCCACGCCGACCTTGAGGATCGTGGCGCCGGCCGTGACGAGGTCGTGGACCCCTTCGGCGGTGACGATGTTGCCGGCGGCGATCGGGATGCCGAGGTCCAGGTCGGCGACCGCGCGCAGCGCGCGCAGCATGCCCTCCTGGTGGCCGTGCGCGGTGTCCACCACGAGGACGTCGACACCCGCCGCGGCCAGCGCCTGCGCCTTCGCCGCGACGTCGCCGTTGATGCCGACGGCCGCGGCGACGATGAGGCGGCCCGAGGCGTCGACCGCCGGCCGGTAGAGCGTGGAGCGCAGCGCGCTGCGGCGGGAGAGGGTGCCCACGAGGTGCCCATGCTGCAGAACGCACACCGTCTCGGCTTCCGCGGCGACGATCACGTCGAAGGCGTGCCGTGCGCTTTCGATGTCGTCGGCGTCGACGGATGCCGCGCGGGTGCGCGCGAGGTCGCCCAGCCGGGCGTCGGGCAGCGCCGTTCCCAAGCGAGCGGCGGGGATGACACCGAGGATGTCGTCCGCGTCGACGCGTCCCCCCGATGCCCGGGCGACCACGATGCCGTGGCCGTCGGTGGGCGGCAGAAGTCGTGCGGCATCGGCCACCGTCGCCTCGGGCGGCAGCACGAGCGGCGTGTCCCACGCGACCGGCTGCGCCTTGACCCAGCGGATCGCGGCGTCGAGCTCCTGCAGCGGCATGTCCTGGGGAAGCACTCCGAGACCGCCTCGGCGGGCCAGCGTCGCGGCCAGGCGGGCACCGGTGACGGAGTTCATGTTGGCGGACACCAGAGGGATGGTCGCCGTCGTGCCGTCACCGGGGGCGAGATCCACGTCCAGGCGGCTCGTGATCGCGGACCGCCTGGGCACCAGGAAGACGTCAGAGTAGGTCAGATCGACGTCGGGCGCTTCGCCGTAGAACTCCATGACCGCCAAGGGTAGTGACACTTCCTGTGGGGATAATCACGCGGGATCTTTCCGGCGGGGCCACGTCGACCGCCGGGACCGCTCCCCCGGACTGGGCTAGGCTTAACCGAGGCGTGCACAGGGCTCCCGAGGCCCCGCGCGCATCCCAGAACTTCACCGATGAAAGCAGGCGATTCAGCGTGTCGAGCCAGGTGACGGGCGTCGGGGTTTCGAACGAAGGAGAGTTCGGAGCCAACGAGTGGCTCGTCGAGGAGCTGTACGAGCAGTTCAAGATCGACCGGAACTCCGTCGACAAGGCATGGTGGCCCGTCCTCGAGGCCTACCATCCCGCCGACGGCACAGCACCGACAGCGGCTCCGCCTGCACCGCCCGCTGACGCGGCGGCGTCCGGCGCGCCCGCGGCAGGGTCCGCCCGCCAGCCCGAAGCGGCCGCCGAGCCCCGCCCGGTCACGGCGCCCATCCCCGTCATCGGCGCACAGCCCGTGGCGCGCACCACCGCCCGCCCGGCGGCGCCGCAGCCCATCCCGGCCCAGGCGCCCAAGGCGCAGCCGTCCGCCGCCGACGGCCAAGCCGAGGCCGACGTCGTCACCACGCTCAAGGGCATGCCCAAGACGCTCGCGGCCAACATGGACCAGTCGCTCACGGTGCCGACCGCGACGAGCGTGCGCACCGTGCCGGCGAAGCTGATGATCGACAACCGCATCGTCATCAACAACCACATGTCGCGCACGCGCGGCGGCAAGGTGAGCTTCACGCACCTCATCGGCTGGGCGATCATCCAGGCGCTGAAGGAGTTCCCCAGCCAGAACGTGTTCTACGCCGAGATCGACGGCAAGCCGTCGGTCGTCGCGCCGGCGCACGTGAACCTCGGCATCGCGATCGACCTGCCGCGGCCGGACGGCACCCGGTCCCTGCTCGTCCCGAGCATCAAGCGGGCCGAGCAGCTGTCGTTCAACGAGTACCTGACGACCTACGAAGACCTCGTCACCCGCGCGCGCAGCAACAAGCTGACGGCGGCGGACTTCCAGGGCACCACGATCTCGCTCACCAACCCCGGCGGCATCGGCACCGTCCACTCGGTGCCGCGCCTCATGAAGGGGCAGGGGTGCATCGTCGGCGCCGGCGCGCTGGAGTACCCGGCCGAGTTCCAGGGTGCGAGCGACAAGACGCTCAACGAGCTGGCGATCGGCAAGACCATCACGCTCACGAGCACCTACGACCACCGCGTCATCCAGGGCGCGGGCTCGGGCGAGTTCCTCAAGAAGGTGCACGAGCTGCTGATCGGCCAGCGCAGCTTCTACGAGGACATCTTCGCCGCGCTGCGCATCCCCTACGCCCCCATCCACTGGGCGGCCGACATCAACGTCGACCTCGCCGAGCGCGTCGACAAGCAGGCCCGCGTTCAGGAGCTCATCAACTCCTTCCGGGTCCGCGGTCACCTCATGGCCGACACCGACCCGCTCGAGTACGTGCAGCGCACGCACCCCGACCTCGAGATCGAGAGCCACGGCCTGACGTTCTGGGACCTCGACCGCGAGTTCGTCACCGGCGGCTTCGGCGGCAAGCGCCAGATGAAGCTGCGCGACATCCTCGGCGTGCTCCGCGACTCGTACTGCCGCACCATCGGCATCGAGTACATGCACATCCAGGATCCGGTGCAGCGCGCCTGGTTCCAGGAGAACGTCGAGGTGAAGTACCAGAAGCCGGGGCACGACGAGCAGCTGCGGATCCTCGACAAGCTGAACCAGGCCGAGGCGTTCGAGACGTTCCTGCAGACCAAGTACGTCGGCCAGAAGCGGTTCAGCCTCGAGGGCGGCGAGTCCCTCATCCCGCTCCTCGACGAGATCCTCCAGGGCGCCGCGCAGTCGGGCCTGGACGGCGCGGCCATCGGCATGGCGCACCGCGGGCGGCTCAACGTGCTCACCAACATCGCCGGCAAGACCTACGGGCAGGTCTTCCGGGAGTTCGAGGGCTCCGTCGCCATCGGCTCCAAGAGCGGCTCCGGTGACGTGAAGTACCACCTCGGCACCGAGGGCACGTTCGTCGCCGACAACGGCGCCGAACTGCCGGTGTACCTCGCCGCCAACCCGTCGCACCTCGAGACGGTCGACGGCGTGCTCGAAGGAATCGTCCGCGCCAAGCAGGACCGCAAGCCGATCGGCACCTTCACCTGGCTGCCCATCCTGGTGCACGGCGACGCCGCCTTCGCCGGCCAGGGCGTCGTCGTCGAGACGCTGCAGATGTCGCAGCTGCGCGGCTACCGCACCGGCGGCACGGTCCACGTCGTGGTCAACAACCAGGTGGGCTTCACCACGACTCCGGTGGATGCCCGCACCTCGGTGTACGCCACCGATGTCGCCAAGACCATCCAGGCACCCATCTTCCACGTGAACGGCGACGACCCCGAAGCGGTGACCCGCGTCGCCCAGTTGGCGTTCGCGTACCGCGAGCGGTTCCACCGCGACGTCGTCATCGACCTCGTGTGCTACCGCCGCCGCGGCCACAACGAGGGCGACGACCCGTCGATGACGCAGCCGCTGATGACCAACCTCATCGAGGCCAAGCGCTCCGTGCGACGCCTCTACACGGAGGCGCTGGTCGGCCGCGGCGACATCACCGAGGAGGAGTACGAGAAGGCCAAGCAGGACTTCCAGAACCGCCTCGAGATCGCCTTCGCCGAGACGCACGCCGCCGAGACCGGTTCGTCGCCGGTGGTGGTCGTGGAAGATGCCGCCGCGGACGCGGTCGCCGGAGAGCCCGAGACGACCGGGGTCTCGCGTGAGGTGGTCAACCTCATCGGCGACACCTTCGTGAACAAGCCCAACGGCTTCACCGTCCACAACAAGCTTCAGCAGCTCCTCGACAAGCGGCTCGACATGAGCCGCAACGGCTCCATCGACTGGGGCTTCGGCGAGCTGCTCGCGTTCGGCTCGCTGCTGCTGGAGAAGACGAACGTGCGCCTGGCCGGCCAGGACTCCCGTCGGGGGACGTTCGTGCAGCGACACGCCGTGCTGCACGATCGGTCGAACGGCCAGGAGTGGATCCCGCTGACCAACCTCAGTGAGGATCAGGGCCGCTTCTACGTGTACGACTCGCTGCTGAGCGAGTACGCCGCGATGGCGTTCGAATACGGCTACTCCGTGGAGCGCGCCGACTCGCTCGTGCTGTGGGAGGCGCAGTTCGGCGACTTCGCCAACGGCGCCCAGTCGGTCATCGACGAGTTCATCTCGTCCGCCGACCAGAAGTGGGGCCAGCAGTCGAGTGTGGTGCTGCTCCTTCCCCACGGTTACGAGGGCCAGGGTCCCGACCACTCGTCGGCGCGCATCGAGCGCTACCTGCAGATGTGCGCACAGGACAACATGACCGTTGCGCGCCCCTCCACGCCCGCGTCGTACTTCCACCTGCTCCGCCGTCAGGCGTATGCGCGGCCGCGGCGGCCGCTCATCGTGTTCACGCCCAAGGCGATGCTGCGTCTGCGCGGCGCGACGAGCCCTGTCGAGGACTTCCTCACCGGGCGGTTCGAGCCGGTGCTCGACGACGATCGCGGACTGGACAAGTCTGCTGTCAAGCGCGTGCTGCTCCACGCCGGCAAGATCCACTGGGACCTCCGGGCCGAGCTGGAGAAGAACCCGAACCCCGAGATCGCGCTCGTGCGGCTGGAGCAGTTCTACCCCGCGCCGATCGACGAGCTCAACGCGGTCATCGACACCTACCCCGGCGCCGAGCTGGTGTGGGTGCAGGACGAGCCGGAGAACCAGGGTGCGTGGCCCTTCATCGCTCTCGAGGTGGTCAAGCACCTGCGCGGACGCACCATCAGCCGCGTCTCCCGCGCGTCGGCGGCATCCACTGCCACGGGTTCTCCCAAGGTGCACGCCGCCGAGCAGGCCGCGATCATGCAGCAGGCGCTCACGCGGTAAGACCGCGCGTCGCCGTCCGGCCCTGGACCGCCTCAGCTCTGCGAGGCGTCCAGGGCCGGCCGGCGTTCTGCCGGGACCGCCGTCGTCTTCACCTCGACGATGGTCCCGGATTCCGTCACCAGCGACGCACCCGCATCTGCCCGCGTCGCCGGATCGCCGGCGGCCGAGCCCGGGCGCCGGCGGTGGCGGAGCCGCCACCACACCGTCACCGCGACGGCGGCCAGCGCGAGCAGCGCCGCGGGCAGCAGATTGGCGCCGGCCAGGATCAGCAGACCCACCGACAGCACGGCGGCGATCGCCGCCATGAACCAGCCGGCGCTCCACCGCGGCAGGATGAGCGTCGCGGCGATCATGCCCGCGGTGTAGATCGACACCATGTTGCTGGTGTGGATGAGGATGAACGTCTGCAATGCACCCCCGGTCAGCAGCGCGATCCCCAGGTACGTCATCGCGATCACGAAGAAGAGCAGGAGGGCCCGGCGCGGGATGCCTCCGGACTCGGCTCCGGGGGCGAAGAAGCGCGGCAGATCCCGGGTGACGGCCAGCGAGGCCCCCAGCTTGCCGAACGCCGCGAGGTAGGCGTTCATGACGCCCAGCACGACGATCGCGGCGATGACCCCGACCGCGGTCGGTCCGACCCCGGGCGCGACCGCGTCTGCGAGGGCGAGCAGCGGAACAGCACCGTCACCGGCGTGCTCCCCCAGAACGCCGACCGTCACGACCTGGAGGAGGAGGTACGCCAGGCCCGTCACCACGAGAGCGATGGCGGTGGCGATCGGGATGCTCCGGCGCGGGTCGCGGAACTCCCCCGAGATGTGCGTGCCGACCTCCCAGCCGGCGAAGGCCCACACGAAGAGGCTGATCGCGGTGCCGACGCCGAGCCAGCCGTGCGGCAGGAACGGCGAGAAGCCGGCGCCGTCGACGGCCGGGAACGCGGCGCTGACGAGGAAGACGACGATGGCGACCAGCAGCCCGGTCAGCACGAACTGGACCCACCCGGCCACGCGCACGCCGAGCAGGTTGATCGCGAACGGCGGCAGCACGATCACCAGCGCGAGGATGGGCACCGCCGCCCGGTCGAGGTGCAGGATGGCGGTCAGATACTCCCCGCCGAGCACGGCGAGGACCGGGAAGCCGGCCGCGACGCCGAAGAAGAACCAGTAGCCGGTCGCCCGGGCGGCCGTGGGCCCCAGCGCGCGACGGACGTAACTGGCCACTCCGCCGGGATCGGGGTAGCGGGCGGCGAGCGCCGCGAACGTGCCCGCCAGCGGCACCGACAGCACGATGACCGCGAGCACCGACACGATCGACGCGGGTCCGGCCACGTCGGCAGCCAGTCCGGGGAGCACGAGCAGTCCCGTCCCGAGCACCGACGCGATGTAGAGCGCGGTGCCCTGCACGACCCCCAGACCGTGTCGACTCACGCGTGTCACCGTTCCAGTGTGGAGGTCGCGTCCGACATCCGCGCTTCGGCCGCGGCCGTCCTGGCGCGGATTCCTGCCAACCTCCGCCGCGGCGGCATCGGCGGGCCGGGTCACTCTCCGAGGGGCACCACTCCGGCGCGCGCGAAAGCGGCGGCTGCGGCATCCGTCGACGCCTCACGGTCGGCCGTGACGAGTCCCAGCCGCGTGCGCCGGTCGAGGATGTCCGCGACGGTGAGCGCGCCTTCGACGCGAACGCCCCACTCCAGCTCCTGAGGGGTGACTCCGCACGCACCGCCCGGCCCGTCGGGCAGCGCGGCGGCGAACGGCGCCTCGGCGCCGAACCGGCGGATCAGCCTCGCCGGGGCGGCGATCTCGGGCAGCCGGTGCCGGGGCCAGGCGCCGACCAGCGGGATCGTGCGGGTGCGCGACCCGCGTGCGGGCAGGGCGGGATCGCGGCGGATCACCGCATCCACGGCGTCTTCGGCCATGCGGCGGTACGTCGTCAGCTTGCCGCCGACCACGCTCAGCACGCCCTCCCGCGACTCGAGGACGGCGTGTCGACGCGACAGGTCGCTGGTGTCGCCGTCGCCGGCGGCGAGCAGAGGTCGCAGCCCGGCGTAGGTGGCGATCACGTCGGAGCGGTCCAGGGGCTCGGCGAGGACCGTGTTGACGGTGTCCAGCAGCAGGTCGATCTCGGCCTCGGTGGCGTGCGCCACCTCGGGGACGGGACCGTCGACGGGCACGTCGGTGAGCCCGATGTAGGTACGGCCGTGAGCTGCCGGGGTCGTGAAGACGAAGCGGCTGGACGAGCCGTCGACCGGCACGGTGAGCGAGGCGTCGGCACCGCCCAGACGCTCGGTGGCGACCACCAGGTGGGAACCGCGGCTCGGCCGCAGGCGCACATCGGGGTCCAGGTCGCCGGCCCACACCCCGGTGGCACTGACGACGGCGCGCGCCCGCAGGTGGAGCGTCTGGTCTGTCACGCGATCGCGCAGCCGCGCCTGGCCGTCGCCGGCGGAGAGGCACTCGACGCGCGTCAGGATGGATGCCCCGTAGCCGGCGGCCGTCCGGGCGACCGCCACCACCAGCCGGGCGTCGTCGATCAGCTGCCCGTCCCAGCCGCGCAGACCGCCGCGCAGGCCCTCCGCGCGGACGGCGGGAACGAGGCGGCGCGTCTGGGCGGCGCTGATCGGCGCAGGGGCCGGAAGCACCGCTGCCGGAGTGCCGACGGCGCGTCGCAGCCCGTCGCCCAGTTCGTACCCCAGTCCGATGTACGCTCCGCGCGCCAGATGCCCCGGCGCGAACAGGGGCACGACCTGGGCCATCGCGCGCGAGAGGTGCGGCGCAGTCCGCGTCAGCAGCAGGTGACGCTCTGCTGCGCTCTCCCGCGCGATGGCGAGCTGCCCCGACGCCAGGTAGCGCAGTCCGCCGTGGACGAGCTTCGAGCTGAAGCGGCTGGTGCCGTGTGCGAGGTCGTGCCGCTCCACGAGCACCGTCCGCAGACCTCGGCTCGCGGCATCCAGCGCGACGCCCGCACCGGTGATGCCCCCGCCGATCACGAGCACATCGATCTCGCCGCCGTCGGCGATGGCCTCGAGCTCCCGCAGACGCCGGCCGGCCGAGAGTGCGCTCGGGTGCGGCGTGCGGCCGACGGCCCGCGCGCTCACGGGATCCCCCGGGTCGGCGCCAGGTGGCCGCGCAGGGCGTGCGTCAGTTCGGCGCGCCAGGCCTCGTCCGGCAGCCACTCGGCGACGAGAGGTGCCGACTGCACGGCGGACTGCGCGATGAGCAGCACCATGGCGGCCAGCTGCACCGGGTCGCCGGCCCGGATGAACCCGGCCCGCTGGCCGGCGTCGACGCGACGGACGGTCTCGGCGTGGATCGCCCGCTGGCTGGTGCCCACGCGGTCCAGGATGTAGCGCGCGAAGAGCTCGGGGTCGGTGTCGCGCAGCCGCTCCACGAGCGGCAGCCGCCGCACGCGGTCGGCGGTCTCGACCAACAGCTCGACGAGCGCGTCGAGGTCGGCACTGGTCGTGTCGGCATCCGGCAGCGACGCCACGAGCTCGCGCGTGACCAGTGCGGCGAAGACCGCCTGCGCGTCGGGCCAGTAGCGGTACAGGGTCTGTCGCGACAGTCCGGCGCGCCGCGCGATGTCCGATGCCGTCGTGCGGCGGATGCCGTGCGCCAGCACCTCCGCCAGCGCCGCGTCGAGGATCGCGGTCTCGGTGTCGGACACTCCGTCGGCCATGTGACAACCATACAGAATGTGTCATACTGTCGCCATGGTTGCGATGGCGCATTCCGACGATCCGGGCGGCGACGTGACCGCCGATGACGCCGGTGAGGCGACGCTCCCGGCGCCCCGCGCACGAGGGTCATGGGATGCCTGGGGAACGACCCCCGCCGCCCTTCCCGCCGCGGCGAAGGCCATCATCACCACCCTGCTCCCGGGCCGGGCGCACCCCGTCCCGCGCCGAGCCGTCCCGGTGCTCCCCGCGTCCCGGCTCACCGACGGCGACATCGCGGCCTTGTCCGCACTGATCGGCGGGTCGCACGTGACGCGCGAGGACGCCGTGCGGATGCAGCATCTGGGCGGGAAGAGCACGCCCGATCTGCTGCGGCGCCGCCTCGACGACGCGCAGCCGGCTCCCGACGCCGTCGTCTCCCCCGCCGACCACGACGAGGTGGTGGCAGTGATCCGGCTGTGCGCCGAACAGGGCATCGCGGTGGTGCCGTTCGGCGGCGGCACGTCCGTCGTCGGCGGAGTCGACCCGGTTCGCGGCGCCCATCGAGCGGTCATCGCGCTGGACCTGTCGCGCACCGCCGCGCTGCTGGCCCTGGACGAGGTGTCGCTGCTGGCCACCTTCGGCGCCGGGACCACCGGTCCGCAGGCGGAGGAGCTGCTCGGTACACGCGGCTTCACGCTCGGGCACTTCCCGCAGAGCTTCGAGTACGCGTCGCTGGGAGGATTCGCCGCGACGAGATCCAGCGGCCAGGCCTCACGCGGCTACGGACGGTTCGATGATCTGGTGCACGCCCTGCGCGTCGCGGCCCCGGCGGGCGACCTCGTCCTCGGACGGTCACCGGCCAGCGCCGCGGGGCCGGACCTGCGCGAGCTCTTCCTCGGTTCCGAGGGCGCGTTCGGCGTGCTGACCGAGATCACTGTGCGGATCCGGCCGGTGCCGGCGGCCACCGCGTACCACGCCTGGTCGTTCGCCGACTTCGCCTCCGGTGCCGAGGCCGTGCGCACGGCGACCCAGCGCGGCATCCGCCCCACCGTCCTGCGGCTGAGCGATGAGACCGAGACCCGGGTCAACGCCGCACTCGGCGGGCATCTCATGCGCATGCGCGGGAGCCTGGCGATCGCCACCTTCGAGGGGAACAGCGCCGACGAGGCGGAGGCGACGCGCGACGCGCTGCACGACGTCTTCGCCGCCCACGGCGCCACCTCCCGGGGCGAGGGCCCGGCGCGCTCCTGGGAGCGGGGCCGGTTCTCCTCCCCCGCCTTGCGCGACGCGCTGCTGGACGCGGGCGTTCTCGCCGAGACCCTCGAGACCGCGACGACGTGGCTCCGCCTCCCTGCCCTCAAGGACGCCGTGACGTCCGCCCTCACCGCGAGTCTCACCGCCGCCGGCACGAAGCCGATCGTGCTGTGCCATATCTCGCACGTGTATCCGGCGGGCGCATCGCTGTACTTCACCGTGGTGGCCGCGCTCACCGCCGACCCGCAGCGGCAGTGGGCGGATGCGAAGGATGCCGCCTCCCGCGCGATCATCGACGCCCACGGAACGATCACCCACCATCACGCGGTCGGCCGGGACCACCGTCCGTATCTCGAGGCGGAGATCGGCGCACTCGGCGTCGACGTGCTGCGCGCCGTCAAGGCGGTGCTCGACCCGGACGGCATCATGAACCCCGGAACACTCGTCGCGGCTCCTCCCGCTCCCCCCGAGGGCGCAGCGGCGACGCCGTCAGGCCGGTCCGGACCGGCGACGCGCGAATGAGAGTCGCGCTGCTGGTGAACCCCGCCGCACGCGGTGGTGCCCACTCGCGTGCCGCCGAGACCGCCGCCGAGCGCCTGCGCAGTCGAGGTGTGCAGACGTCCGTGCTCAGCGGCGGGAGCGCGACGGAGTCCTCGCAGCTGCTGCGCGCCGCGATCGAGGTCGGCGCCGACGCGGTGGCGGTGGCCGGCGGCGACGGCACCGTCAACCTCGCCATCCAGGAGGTGGCGGGCCGCGGCATCCCCCTCGGCATCGTCCCGATCGGGACCGGCAACGACTTCGCCGCCAGTCTGGGGCTCCACGAGCTCGACGTCATCGCCGCAGCGGACGTGATCGCCGCCGGCCGCACCCGCCGCGTCGACCTGGCACGGGTGACCCGTGCCGATGCCTCCACGGCGTTCTACGGGTCCGTGCTCGCCAGCGGATTCGACTCCCGCGTGAACGATCGCGCCAACGGCATGCGGTGGCCGCGAGGCGCAGCCCGGTACAACATCGCCATCCTCGTCGAGTTCCTCGCCCTCGCGGGGATGCCGTACGAGATCGAGTTCGTGACCCCGGCGGGTTTGGTCCAGACGGTGACCGGCGACCTGGTCATGGCGACCGTGGGCAACGGGAGCAGCTACGGCGGCGGCATCCCGATCTGTCCCGGCGCCGACGTGGCGGACGGCCTCCTGGATCTGGTCCTCGTGCACCCCGCTGGGCGACTCCGCCTTCTCCGGCTGCTGCCGCGGGTCTACCGCGGTACCCATGGCACCGTCGCCGAGGTGCAGATGCACCGCGTCCGCTCTGTGCGCCTCGCGTCCCCGGGCGTCACCGCGTACGCCGACGGCGACCCCATCGGCCCTCTCCCGCTGACGGTCGATGTCGTTCCCGGTGCCCTGACCGTCTTCGCCCCGGCGACCTGACATCTGGGGAACGTCGCGAGCGAACATGGGGAACTCCTCCCGATGTCGGCAGGCGCACGACTGCCGAGCATGGAGGCATCCGGAATCCCGGAGCCACCTGATCGGAGAACCTCATGAACACCTTCATCATCGAACGCAACGTCCCGGGCGCCGCGCAGCTCAGCCACGAGGACCTCGTCGAGATCTCCCGCACCTCCAACCGCGCGGTCGACTCGCTCGGCGTCCCGTACGAGTGGGTGACGACGTATGTCGCGGGCGACAAGCTCTACTGCGTGCACCGCACCGGCGACCCCGAGACCGTGCGTGAGCACGCACGTCGAGGCGGCTTCCCGGCCGACCTCGTCTCGGAAGTCGTCGCGCAGTTCGGCCCCCACACCGCGGAAGAGGCAGCAGCATGAGCGCGATGCCCGCCGTCTTCGCGACGCCGGCCGCGATGGCCGAGCACGGTGCCACGGTGCGGCGACTGTGGCGGCGGATGCGCCGGCTCGCCGCGGAGGCCGCAGCCGCCGTGGGCGGGCGAACGCCCCGCGCACGCACGGTGGACCACGCCGAGATGGCGCGACGACGCATGGTCGCCCAGACCCTCGAGGCCCTGCGCCAGGGTGCCTACGCCGATGCCGCACTGGGCGGACCGCGACTGCGGTGACAGCGACCGCGCGAGAACAGCCCCGTGGAGCCTACGATGGCGCCATGGGGCTGTTCGAGCGGACGCCGCAGCTCGAGGCGCTGGCCGACGCGATGACCCGCATCGTGACGGCGCATGACTCCGCGCCCGGCGCGGTGATCACGCTCGAAGGCGATGCCGGAGCAGGCAAGACCAGCCTCATCTCAGCGGCGACCGATGAGGCACCGACGGGCCTGCGGGTCGTGCGCGCGGCGTGCGATCCGCTCTCCACTCCCCGGCCGCTCGGGCCGGTCCGCGACGTGCAGGCGATGCTCGGCGACGCGTCCTCCCCGACCGGATCGCTGCTGGAGGTGGACGCCCGTTTCGCCACCGCCGTGTCGGATCGGCCGACGGTTCTCGTCATCGACGACGCGCAGTGGATCGACGACGCCTCCGTCGAGGTGATGCGGTTCCTGGTCAGGCGCATCGAGCCGCTTCGGCTCGTCGTGATCGTCTCGCACCGGGAGCCGCCTCTCGGGCATCCGCTGTGGGCGCTCCTCGGAGACATCGCCCGCATGGAGTCCGCCGTGCGCCTCACGGTGCCGCCGCTGTCGGCTGCCGCTGTGGGCAGGATGCTGGAAGACCACGCGGTGGATCCGGACCACGTTCTCACGCTCACCGGCGGCAACCCGTTCTTCGTGGCCGAGATCGCCCGCCATCCGGGTGAGAGCCTGCCACGAAGCATCCGGGACGCCGTGATCGCCAGCGCCGCGGGTCTCTCACCGAGGGAGCTGGAGGCGCTGCAGCTGATCGCCACCGCGCCCGATGCGTTCGATGATCGCCTCCTGCCGTCCGTGGGACTGGACGTGCCGACGCTTCGCCGGCTCGAGGCGACAGGACTCCTGGTCCGCACGAGCGACGGCATCGCCTTCCGGCACGAGCTGGCACGACTCGCGATCGTGGCCAGCACCGAGCCGGGGGTGGAGTCGCTCCTGCACCGGCGGGTCCTGGACGCGTGGGAGGAGGTGGGCTCCGCCGACGACGCCGTCCTCACCCACCATGCGGCGGCCGCGGGCGACGCCGAGCGCACGCTGCACTATGCCGTGCGCGCCGCCGAGGACGCGACCCGCACCGGCTCCCACACCGAGGCCGTCTCGTTCCTCAGCCTGGCCCTGGAACAGCTGCACGCCGAGACGGCGGAGCGGGCGCGGCTGCTCGAGCAGCTCAGCACCGAGCTGTACATGGTCAGCCGCCTCCCGGCCTCACTGGAGGCGATCGATGCCGCGCTGCGCATCCGCCGGCGCCTGGGCGACGAGACGGGTGTCAGCACCGCGCAGGACCGCCGCGCCGTGATCGAGTACTACTCGGCCCGGCGCCGTGACGCCGAACGCGATGCGGATGCCGCGGCCCTCGGCGATGCGGGACCGGCGGCGCTCGCGTCCGCTCAAGCGACGCGGGCGTACCTGGCGTACCGTCGGCACGACCTCGACACCGCCCGCGAGATCGTCCGCGCACAGCGTCGGGGCCCGACGACGGAGGCCGCCGACCTCCGTCTGTCGATCACCGAGTCGGCTGCGGATCTGATCGACGGACGTACCTCCGCCCGATCCGAGCTGCTGCGTCATGCCTCCTCCGCCTTGACGCGATCACTCGACGAGATCGGAACGACCGCCTACTCCAATCTCTGCGCTCTCGACATCGAGCAGCGGCGCCTGGCTGACGCCGAGGTGGTCCTGTCGGAGTCC
Source organism: Microbacterium timonense (assembly GCF_900292075.1). Classification (GTDB taxonomy): domain Bacteria; phylum Actinomycetota; class Actinomycetes; order Actinomycetales; family Microbacteriaceae; genus Microbacterium; species Microbacterium timonense. Next base: position 138,877 of record NZ_OLMV01000004.1, on the reverse strand, counting down.
CTCCCCCTCACGATCGAGCGCGACATCCCCATCTGTCGACAGTGGCAGACCGGCATGCGCGCCAGACTGCACCTGCTCCGCGGGCGCTGGGCGGCGTCCGCCGAGGACGCGATGGCGGTGCTGAACGGCGCAGGTGCGCCGCTGGCCGCGGTGTGGCCGCACACCGTCGCGGCGCTGCTGGCGGTCCGTCGCGGCGACGGGTCCTCGCAGGTCGAGGAGCACCTCGCGGCGGCATGGCGACTGTCCGGTGAGCTCGATGAGCCCCTGGTCTCGCTCGCGGTGCGCAGTGCGACCGCCGAGGTCTCGTGGCACCGAGGGGAGCCGGATCCTCGGCTGGCCGATGCCGGCGACGCGCTGGCCGCGGCCGAGCGCCTCCCGGGGACCCAGTGGGCGGCCGGCGACCTGCGCGTGTGGCTCAGGCGTCTGGGCGAGCAGGCACCCGACGGTGGGGAGGTGCCGGAGCCGTACCTTCTCGAACTCGGCGGCCGTCACCACGAAGCCGCCCGCGTGTGGCGCGAGCTGGGCGCCCCGTACGACGCGGCGCTCGCGGCGCTCCACGCGACGCAGGCCGACATCGCGGCATCCGCCGTCTCCGATCTGGACGCACTGGAGGTCCCCGCGACGGCGTCGCGGGCGCGCACGCTGCTGATGGGCCGCGGCATCCGATCCCTGCCCTCGCGTCCGCGCGCGCGGACGCTCGCCAATCCCTCGGGTCTGACGAACCGCCAGCTCGATGTCGCTCGGCTCATCGCCCGCGGGCTGACCAACGTCGAACTCGCCGAGGAGCTGTACATCTCGCCCAAGACGGCGGACCACCACGTCTCGGCCGTCCTCGCCAAGCTGGGCGTGAGCAGTCGTCGGGACGTCGTCCGCGCGGCCGCAACCCTGGGTCTGGAGTGACCACACGGTGCAGCGGCGCTCGGTCACCGGGCGCGCACATGCCTGCGACCGGCTCACTCGCCTCGCGGGCGGGCGGCGGAGGCGTCAGCTGTGGACGGCCTGCACCGCGCGCAGCCGCGCCAGCACCTGGTCGCGCAGCTCCTCGGGAGCGGTCTCCTTGCACGCGCGCGCGACGACCTCGGTCAGGGTGCGCGCCACGAGCGCCTCGTCACGGCACGCGGGGCAATGCTCCAGGTGCTCGGCGATGTCGGAGTGCTCGGTCTTGCAGACCTCGTTGCGCAGGTACTCCTCGAGGTCGCGCCGCGCCTTTTCGCAGCCGCAATCGGTCATTTCGTGCTCCTCGTGGCGGCAGTGGCGATGCCGCGCTCTCTTGCGTACTCGGCCAGCAGCTCACGAAGCATCCGCCTGCCACGGTGCAGGCGGCTCATGACTGTGCCGATGGGGGTCTTCATGATGTCGGCGATCTCCTGGTAGGCGAAGCCCTCGACGTCGGCGAGGTACACCGCCAGCCGGAAGTCCTCCGGGATGGACTGCAGCGCGTCCTTCACGACCGATGCGGGCATATGGTCGATCGCTTCGGCCTCCGCGGAGCGGGTGCTGGTCGCGGTGGTCGATTCAGCGCCGCCCAGCTGCCAGTCCTCGAGGTCATCGATGGTGCCCTGATACGGCTCGCGCTGCTTCTTGCGGTAGGTGTTGATGTAGGTGTTGGTGAGGATCCGGTAGAGCCACGCCTTGAGGTTCGTCCCCTGGGTGAACGTCTTCCACGACGCGAACGCCTTGACGAAGGTCTCCTGCACCAGGTCGGCCGCGTCCGCCGGGTTGCGCGTCATGCGCATCGCGGCGGCGTAGAGCTGGTCCATGAAGGGCAGCGCCTGCTCTTCGAACTGCGCACGCTGGTCCTGCGGCTGGTCGCTCTGATCAGCCAGGTCGGTCGAGTCGCTCATCACGCGCCAGTCTACGGCGGCCGTCCTCAGGCCGCCGGTCGCCCGCGCATCGGGCACACGGCTCAGGTCCGTCTCGAGGTCGAGGCGATCCAGGGTGGCGAACATCCGTCTCCGCTCAGTGGGTCTGTCCCGGCTGCTGTCCACCGGGTTCAGTAGGGTAGAACCCGATGACAGCCGACGGGTATTCCCCCACCTCCGCGCCGGCCGGGCGCGAGCCCTGGCGCGCCCCCGTCGCGGACGGCCCGCTGCATGCCACGGTGACGGTCCCCGGCTCGAAATCCCTGACGAACCGCGAGCTGGTCCTGGCCGCTCTCGCCGAGACGCCGAGCCGGCTGAGCGCTCCCCTGCACTCCGACGACTCGACCCGCATGATCGAGGCGCTGCGGGCGCTGGGCGTGGGCATCGAGCTGGTCCCCGGCAGCGGGCCCTATGGCGATGACATCGAGGTCACGCCGGTGTGGCCGCTGCGCGGCGACACCGAGGTCGACTGCGGGCAGGCGGGCACCGTCATGCGCTTCGTGGCGGGCCTGGGCGGCTTCGCCGTCGGCGATGTGACGATGACGGCGCACGAGAGTGCGCTGCACCGGCCGATGGGGGCGATGATCGCGGCCCTGCGCGACGTCGGGGTCGACATCGACGACGGCGGCCACTGGGCCCTCCCCTTCATCGTGCGCGGCCACGGGCACGTGCGCGGCGGCGAGGTCACCATCGACGCCAGCGCCTCCAGTCAGTTCGTCTCCGGCCTGCTACTGGCCGCGCCCCGCTTCGATGTGGGACTGCACCTCGTGCACGCGGGCGACCGGCTTCCCAGCATCCCGCACATCGACATGACCGTCGAGGCGCTCTCGCACCGCGGCGTGCACGTCGAGCGTCCGCGCGTCGGCGAGTGGATCGCTCCGGCGGGACCGATACGCGGCAAGGACGTCGCGATCGAACCCGACCTGTCCAACGCGGCCCCGTTCCTGGCCGCCGCCATGGTGGTCGGCGGTTCGGTCGCGGTCACCGGGTGGCCCGCCCACTCCACCCAGCCCGGCGCGATGCTGACCGAGATCCTCTCCCTCATGGGCGCCCGCGTCGTGCGCCGCGGCGGTGCGCTGACGGTCACCGGCGGGGGCGGCATCCAGGGCATCGATCTGGATCTGTCGGCCGCGGGCGAACTGGTCCCGACGATCTTCGCCCTCGCGGCATTCGCCGACTCGCCGTCGACGTTGCACGGCATCGGTCACATCCGCGGCCATGAGACGGATCGGATCGCTGCGCTCGTGGCCGAGCTGCGGGCGCTCGGCGGCGACGCCGAGGAGCTGCCGGACGGCATCCGCATCACTCCGCGCCCGCTGCGCGGCGGCACGTGGCACGCGTACCACGACCACCGCATGGCCACCACCGGTGCTCTCATCGGGCTCGCGGTTCCCGGGGTCGAGGTCGACGACATCGGCACGACGGCCAAGACCATGCCGGAGTTCCCGCAGCTGTGGCGGCGCATGCTCGAGGGCGGGCAGAGCGAGGGCGGGCCCCACCGTGGCGAGCTCCCCGAGGAGAGCATGCGCGCCTCCTGAGCGCGCACAGGCCGAGACGGCCCCGATGACACGTGAGGAGCGATCCAGGGATGACACCGTGACGCGACGCGGGGCGAGCGCATGAGCTGGCTCGACGATTTCGACGACGACGACGAGCCGGAGTTCGACGAGACCGACGTGCGCGTGCGGCCCAATCCGAAGGCCAACCGCCCGCGGACCAAGCGCCGCCCGGCGCACAGCGACGCACGGATCGCGCGGGTCCTCGGCGTCGACCGGGGTCGGTACACCGTGCTCGTCGACGAGGACGAGCCCGACGAGCGCACCGTCCTGGCCGCGCGTGCGCGGGAGCTGCGCAAGACCGCCATCGTCACCGGTGACCGGGCGCGGATCGTGGGCGACGCCTCCGGAGACGAGGGAACGCTCGCCCGCATCGTCGGCCTGGAAGAGCGTACGTCGCTGCTGCGCCGCAGCGCCGACGACACCGACCAGGTCGAGCGCGTCATCGTCGCCAACGCCGATCAGATGCTGATCGTCGTCGCCGCCGCTGATCCGGAGCCGCGTCCCCGCCTGGTCGACCGGTACCTGGTGGCGGCGCTGGATGCCGGCATCCGTCCCCTGCTCGTGGTGACCAAGACCGATCTGGCCGATCCCGCGGAGTTCCTGTCGCACTTCGACGGCCTGGATCTGGAGGTCTTCACGAGCGGGCGGGAGCAGATGCCGCTGGAACGGATCGGCGCAGCGCTGGTCAGCCACTCCACCGTCTTCGTCGGGCACTCCGGCGTCGGCAAGTCGACCCTCGTCAACGCGCTCGTCCCTGACGCGCGCCGTGCCATCGGGCACGTGAACGTCGTCACCGGCCGGGGACGGCACACGTCCAGTTCGACGGTGTCGCTGCGCTATCGCGGAGACGACGGCAACGGATGGGTGATCGACACGCCCGGCGTGCGCTCGTTCGGCCTCGGGCATGTCGACCCCGCGAACATCCTCCGCGCCTTCACCGACCTCGCCGAGGTCGCCGAGGAGTGCCCCCGCGGCTGCACCCACCTCCCCGACGCACCGGACTGCGCCATCGTGGAGGCCGTCGAGGAGGGCCGGCTCGGGCCCGGGGGCGCGGCACGCCTGGATTCCCTGCAGCGCCTGCTCGAGACGTTCGCCGAGAAATCTCAGAAGCCGGGTGCGTGAACAGCCCTCCGCGCCCGGTTCGCGGTCGGCTTAGAGTGGGACGGTGACCACGACCCGCCTGGAACCCGGCTCCCTCGCACCCGCCTTCGCCCTCGTCGACCAGGACGAGCGGGAGGTGAGGCTGGAGGACCTGCGCGGCGGCCGAGTCATCCTCTTCTTCTATCCCGAGGCGATGACGCCCGGCTGCACGACCGAGGCCTGTGACTTCCGCGACAGCCTGGCCCCGCTGCAGGCCGCCGGGTACACGATCCTCGGCATCTCCCGCGACGAGCCGGAGAAGCTGCGCCGGTTCCGCGAGCGGGACGGGCTGACGTACGACCTGCTGAGCGACCCGGACCACTCGGTCCACGAGAAGTACGGCGTGTGGGGCGAGAAGATGAACTACGGCAAGCCCGTGATGGGCGTCATCCGCTCGACCTTCGTCCTCGACGAGGAGGGGCGCATCTCGCAGGCGCTCTACAACGTCCGCGCCACCGGCCACGTCGCCCGCGTGCGCGATCTGCTCGGGGTCTGAGCGGCCGGGTTCCACCGGAGCACCGAGGGCGGCTCAGTGGTTCGCGATGCCGCCGGAGTCTTCGCCGTCGCGCCGGTCCGCCGTCCGTCCGGCATGGCGGACCGCGAGGATCAGCAGCACGAGAGTGACGATCGCCGGCACGGCGAGAGCCAGGGCGACCGCCGGATCCGCGAAAGCACCGGTGGCTGCGCCGAGTGCCACGGCGAGGATCAGCAGCTGCGCGACGATGCCCCCCGATCGCCCCCAGGACTGGCCGCGCCAGGTGGCCACGGCGAACGCGATCATCGCCGCAGCGCCGACGAGGGTCAGCACAACCAAGGCGATCGCGCTTTCGATCGAGTCGGTGTCGCCGCCGGCGATCGCGACGATCTCGCGCACCATGAGCACGCCGAGGCCGAGGCCCTCAGCGCCGACGAGAACCGCCGCGATCCTTCCGGACAGGTTTGTCCGCATTCTCCGTCGACTCCTCTTGCTCCGGACGCGTGATTGTGCAAAACCTCCAGTCCACCCGGGGAACACTCAGCAAGTCCTCCATAAACCCGCCGGTGAACCCTTGATTCAGGTAAACCGCTGTGGGACGATTGGTGAAGCCGTGTGCTCCCACAGCGACGTGGGGCGAGTGATCTCGCACATCCCACAGGGTATCGGACCCGAACCGACCCTTTACGTCCCACCCCTCTGTATCAAGGAGCACCACCATGGACTGGCGCGACAAGGCCGCCTGCCTGACCGTCGACCCCGAGCTGTTCTTCCCGGTCGGCAACACGGGCCCCGCCGTCGACCAGATCGAGAAGGCCAAGTCGGTCTGCGCCCGCTGCACCGTCACCGAGATCTGCCTGCAGTACGCCCTCGAGACCGGCCAGGACTCGGGCGTGTGGGGCGGCCTCTCCGAAGACGAGCGTCGCGCCCTCAAGCGTCGCGCCGCCCGCGCGCGCCGCGCCTCCTGACCCGCGCCGGTCCCCCCTCGGGCACTCCGGGAGAGGACGGATGCCGTAGCCCCGGCATCCTGCCGAGCCACCGTCGTGCGAGCCCCGTCCGCGGCTGGTCCGGATACGGTCAGCTCTTGCCGCGCTCGATGTAGCGCAACGGGATGTCGATGGTGACCTCGGTACCGCTTCCCATGATGGTGTGCCAGTCGATCGTGCCACCGAGCTCGCCCTGAATGAGGGTGCGGACGATCTGGGTGCCGAGGCCGCGGCCCACCTGGCCCTCGGGCAGGCCGGATCCGGTATCGCGCACCCGCACCTCCAGCCGGTCGTCGCTGCGCTCGGCGACGATCTCGACATCGCCCTCCTGACCCGCCAGCCCGTGCTCGACGGCGTTGGTGACGAGCTCGGTGAGCGCGAGCGCGAGCGGTGTCGCGTACTCGCTCGGCAGCGTCCCGAAACGCCCGGTGGAATGGGTGCGTGCGCGGGTGTTGGGGGCCGCGGCGACCTCGGCGACGAGCTTCAGCACGCGGGCGAAGACCTCGTCGAAATCGACGTTCTGCGCGAGTCCCTCCGAGAGCGTGTCGTGCACGACGGCGATCGCCGAGACGCGGCGCATCGCCTGGGTGAGCGCCTCGCGCGCCTCCTCCGTGTGGGACCGCCGCGCCTGGATGCGCAGCAGCGATGCGACGGTCTGCAGGTTGTTCTTGACGCGATGGTGGATTTCGCGGATCGTCGCATCCTTGGTGATGAGCTCCTGCTCCTGGTGGCGGATCTCCGTCACATCGCGGCAGAGCACGATCGCGCCGATCCGCGTGCCGTGGTCGCGCAGCGGAATGGTGCGCAGCGACACGGTGACTCCTCGTGCCTCGAGGTCTGCGCGCCACGGGGCGCGCCCGGTGACCACGACCGGCAGCGACTCGTCGTACTGCCGCTTGGTGGGCAGGATGGCGGTCACGACCTCGACCAGGGACTCCCCCTCCAGCTCGTCGTCGAAGCCGAGCCGGTTGAACGCCGACAGCGCGTTGGGGCTCGCGAACGTCGTGACGCCGTCGACGTCGAGGCGGATCAGGCCGTCCGACGCGCGGGGAGCGCCGCGACGCGGCGACGTGGGGGCGGCGAGGTCCGGGAAATCGCCGGATGCGATCATGCCGAAGAGGTCATCGGCGCAGTCGTTGAACGTGATCTGCTGACGCGACGGCGTGCGCGCCTCACCGAGATTGGTGTGCCGGGTCACCACGCCGATGAGCGTCTTCTCGCCGCCGTTCTTGCGCGCCACCGGCACCGCCCGGACCCGCGTCGGCGTCTCCTCGAACCAGTCCGGCGACGCGGAATCCACGATCGTGCCGGTCTGGAACGCGTCCCGCACCTGCGTGCGCCACTGCGGGCGCACGCGGTCGCCGACGATGTCGCGATAGAAGAGGGTCGCGGCGCCGCTGGGGCGGGTGTGGGCGACCGCCACGAAGGAGTCGTCGGCCGTGGGCACCCACAGCACGATGTCGGCGAAGGCCAGATCGGCGAGGAGCTGACCGTCTCCCGCGAGACGGTGCAGCCACTCCACGTCGTCTTCGCTGGAGCGGCCCTGGGCGTAGACGAGATCGCTGAGGGTCGACACGCACCTAGCCTAGATGGCCGTGGTCAGCCCACCGGTGCGCCGACCCGGTCCGCCGGGGCCACACGCCGGCGGCCGGCTCTGCGCGCTCGACCTCTTTCCTGCTCCCGCCCCCGTTCGGGGGCCGGCACGACGGCCTCCCCCACGAAACGGCGGATCGCGAGGGTCAGCGGGGACCGCGGGGCGACTTGGGCGATGGGCTGCCCTGCCAGGATCGCGGCATCCGCCGATCGCGGGTCCTGCGGGAGGAACCAGACGTCCTCGATACCTCCGAAGCGGTCCAGGGTTCGGCGGACTTGGCCACGGGCGTCGATTCCGAGCGTTCCGGGACGCAGCCGGTTCGCGATCACGGCGATCGGCGTCGTGCCGATCGTCGCGCGCAGCTCCGCGTGCCCGCGGAGGAAGCGCGCGACTCCGACGGGGTCGGCCGCGAGGACCGCGACCACCAGATCTGCCGCCTGCAGTGCCGCCAGCGTGGCGGCATTGCGGCGAGGACCCTCGAGGTCGCTGACGATCTCCTCGTCGCGCTCGAGCGACGACGACACGTCGGTGACCGTGTAGTCGGCCCACTCGCGGCAGGCCGCGAGCGCCATGCCGACGCGGCGTTCGCTGAGCTCCGGCCACCGGGACGGACGGTTGATCCCGGTGAGCACGTCCACGCCGGAGCCTCCCAGCGACAGGGCGATGCGGCTGAGCTCCCGCCCGTCGAGGCCGCCGAGCTCCGCCTGTCGGCACGCAGCGGCGAAACCCGGTCCCTCGTCGGCGAGCCCCAGGGTGAGGGCGAGAGAGGGCGCGTGGGTGTCGGCGTCGACGAGCGCGACGTGCCGGCCGCCGCGCGCGAGCTCCACCGCCAGCTCGGTGGCGACCGTGGACCGCCCAGGGGCTCCGGCAGGACCCCAGACGGTGATGAGCCGTGGCTGTGGTCGGGGCGTGGCGTGCGAGTTCGGCGCCACCGGACCCTCCATCAGCGCGTCGGCGATGCGCCAAGGATCGGTCGATCGCTGCAGCGGCTTCTCCAGCCCGCACGCGGCGGCCAGCCTCTCCCCCGCCGCGTCGTCGACCAGAGGCACCACACGCGTGCCGGCGCGATCGCACAGGGCCACGACGGCAGGTGACATCGTCGTCCGCGACACCTCGATCACGAGGGCATCCGCCTCGGCCAGCGCGCCGAGCAACGCCTCGGCATCGGCCCCCAGCATCCCGTCGGCGGCAGCGAGCGCCGGCGCGTCGGCGGCCGACTGGGCGATCACATCGATGCCCTCACGACGAAGGCCGTCGACGAGCAGCCCCGCGTCGTCGACGGCGACGACGATCTTCACGATCCGGCTCCCGTCGACGGCACGATCGAGAGCGCCGACTGATCCGCCATCGCCGCGAGGGTCGCCGACACGTCGGCGCGCGGGATCACCAGCTCCAGAGCTGCCGCTCCGCCCCCGATCATGGATTCGTCCCGGGTGACCGACACCACGGTCGCGTCGGCGACGAGCACGCGTGGCTCGTCATAGGCGCCGGGCTCCCGCAGCGGCGCCGCCCACACTTCGACCACGGTGCCGGCATCGACGGATGCGGGCACATCGACCGCGCTGCGCACCACCACGCTCGTGGTGCGTGCCGCATCCGCCTCGCCCACCGCTGCCGCCGGGACAAGCTCGCCCGCCTCGATGGTGCGGGTGGCCACTGCTGCCTCCTCCAGGCCGTCGGCGGAGAGGTACGTGCCCGACAGCGGCCCCAGCGCGACCTCGACGACTTTGAGATCGCCGGCGGCGATGGCCTCTCCGGGAACGATCGTGTGGGCCGCCGCGTACACGGGGACGGTCTGTCGAGCGGCGCTCACGACCAGCCACACCCCGACGACCGAGGCCACGACGAGGAGGACACCGAGGAAGAAGCGCGCGTCACCCCAGAAGGCGCGACGCGGATTGCGAACGGGATCGTTGACTCCGGTCATGCGTCCATGGTCGCCGACTCGGCCGCACCGCGTCGGCCGTTATCCACAGGGCGGTGCGCCCCGGACCCACCCCGGAAGGCCGGGTCCATAATGGGGGCATGCCCGATGACCCGACGTCCGACGTGCGTCTGCTCGCCCCCGCTCAGGTGGGCGAGGTGCTCGGCGTCTCGGTGGACGAGGTGATGGCTCTGGTGCTCGAGGGCCGGCTGCGCGGGCTGCGGGTGGGCGCTCCGGCGCGCTGGAGGATCGAAGCCTCCAGCGTCGGGGAGTACCTCGACGATCAGGCTGAGGAGGCCCGGCGCATGGCGCTGTGGCGTCAGTCGCAGACGGCGAGCTTTCCCGAGCTCTGGGGCAGCGGCATCGTACGCAACCCCGACTAGGACGACCGCGACGCCCTTCGGGCGGGTCGGCAGCACCGGGTGCGTCAGGTCAGCGTCGGGACGTCGTCGGCGCGGATCCACGACACCGCCGCGAACGGCACCAGACGATAGCCGGAGACGGCATGGGCGCGGCGAGGTGAGCCCGGCTCGTGCAGAGCGAGGTCGAGGTGGTCGGCCCCGGCGCGATCGATCGTGCCGGTGAGCACACGACCCGACACGAGGTGCACCGCCACCGGCGCACGCCGGCGCACCAGGTCGCGCAGCACGAAACCGAAGGTGAGCCGATCCGCCAGCGCAGATCGCGGTGGCGCCGGCCGCGCCGTCCGCAACAGGTCGGCGTGAGGCATGCCGACCGTCGTGATGGCCGCGAGCGGGGCGATCACTGCGGCGGCCGATCCTTCCGCGGGAGCCAGCGCCACCCAGTCCGCACCGAGGCCGGTCACCGTCGCCCGCAGGGATGTCCCGTCCGTGAGGTCGAAGGACGCCACCGTGGCCGGCCCGGTGTCGCGCGAACAGAGGAGCGCGAGCCGCTCGGCCAGCGTCACCCGTGACAGCCGCAGCCGCTCCGCCTCCGTGTCCAGCGCGGCGCGTTCGGCCTCCCACTCGGAGGCGAGCTGGTCTTCGAGGTCATCGAAGAAGCGGTCCCAACGCACGCTGTGAGAGTAGGGCACACGGCGGACAGCGTCCCCCGAGTTATCCACAATTCACGAATCCGTAGTTTCCTGGGAGTTCGCCGTGTGCTGTACTGTCCGGAAGACAATCCCTGATGCAGACGAGAATCCCCCACGTCGAGATAGGCTCCCATGGCAATGACGCCCGCGGGCACGGCCCGCGTCTCCCCCGGATCCCGCTCCGCGGATCTGGCCGACTTCTTCGCCCCGCAGCGCACCTCGTCCACCGCGCTGCCCGCCCCCGAGCCGTTCCTCCGGAACCTCACCGTGGGCGTGCTCGAGGTCTTCGCGGGCGTGCGAGAGGTGGACCAGCTGGCGCGCTGGCTCACCGAGGACGCGTATCGCCGACTCGTCACCCGTGCCAACCTCGCCGCGCGCGCCCGCAGCGCACGCGGTGTCGCCGCTCGGCGGCCCGTGCACGCCATCCTGTCCGTGCACGAGTCCTCGCCGGCCGACGGGATCGTCGAGGCCGTCGTCGTCGTGCGCGGTCCTGCACGCACACGCGCGTTGGCGGTGCGCTTGGAGGGCATGGACCGCCGCTGGCGCGCGACGTCGCTCGCCCTGCTGTAGCCGGCCGACCCCGCCCCGGGGGCAGGGCGACGGGTCGATGCCGGCCGTGTCGCCGCCTCGCGTCAGTCTCCGGCATCCTTGTCGATGAGCTCCAGGAGCGAACGCAGCGCATCGCGGATCTCGTAATGGTCGTACTGGCCTGCCCGGCTCTCGGCCGAGATCACGCCGGACCGGTGGATCTTCTTGAAGTCACCGACCGGGAACGAGTACGCCTGCTTGGTCTCGTCGTTCTCGCGGCGGTCGACGCCCAGGTGCCAGTGGGAGTACTCGGTCCATCCTTCTCGCTCGATGAACTCGTTCTCCTCCGCGGCGGTGGGGGCGGCTTCGGACCAATCGTCGCGTTCATCGCGCACGACCTTGCCGTCCCGAATGAGCGCTCGCGCATGGCGCAGCGCCGGCTGGTTCAGTTCGATGGACATGCCGCGAGGCTACGACCGGCCGCCCGCCTGCCGGCAGGCCCTTGACGGATGCCGCGGCCTACGGCACGCTTCGGCTCACTGCTTGTACGACGACAGGAAGTTACCCAGCCGTTCGACGGCCTCCGAGAGCACCCGGGCCTCGGGGAGCGTGACGATGCGCACGTGGTCGGGGGTCGGCCAGTTGAAGCCCGTCCCCTGTACCAGCAGGACGTGCTCGGCCACCAGGAAGTCGTACACCAGCTTGGCGTCGTCGCGGATCTCGTAGACCTCGGGATCCAGTCGCGGGAACGCGTACAGCGCACCCTGCGGCTTGTGGCACGTCACACCGGGAATGCGCTCGAGCCCTTCCCACGCCGCATCCCGCTGCTCGTGGAGACGCCCGTCTGGGGCGATCAGCGCGTCGATCGACTGCACCCCCGACAGGGCGGCCTGGACCGCGTGCTGTGCCGGGACGTTCGGGCACAGTCGGGTGGACGCAAGGAGCTGGATGCCTTCGAGGAAGCCCGCCGCATGCTTCTTCGGTCCGGTGATCACGAGCCAACCAGACCGGTACCCGGCGACGCGATAGGTCTTGGACAGGCCGTTGAACGTGAGGCACAGCATGTCGGGCGCGAGGGTGGCCAGCGGGATGTGCTGGGCGTCGTCGTAGAGGATCCGGTCGTAGATCTCGTCCGAGAGCAGCAGCAGCGAGTTCTCGCGGGCGATCTCGACGATGCCCTCCAGCACGGACCGCGAGTAGACCGCCCCGGTGGGGTTGTTCGGGTTGATGACGACGATCGCCTTGGTTCGCGGCGTGACCTTCGCCCGGATGTCGTCGAGGTCGGGCTGCCAGCCGTCGTCGGGGTCGCACCGGTAATGCACCGGGGTACCGCCGGCGAGGCTCGTCATGGCCGTCCAGAGCGGATAGTCCGGCGCGGGGATCAGGACCTCGTCACCCTCGTCGAGCAGGGCCTGCATCGTCATCGTGATGAGCTCGGACACACCGTTGCCGAGGTAGACGTCGTCCGGATCGAACTGCGGGAATCCGGGAACCTGCTCGTACCGCGAGACGACGGCACGCCGCGCCGACATGATGCCCTTGCTGTCGCTGTACCCATGCGCGTGGGGCACCGCCTCGATCATGTCGCGCACGATCTGGAACGGGGCCTCGAAGCCGAAGACCGCGGGATTCCCGGTGTTCAGCTTGAGGATCGTGTGTCCCTCGTCCTCCAGCCGGTCGGCCTCGGCCAGTGCTGCCCCGCGGATCTCGTAGAGAACGTTCTGGAGTTTGCTCGACTGATCGAGGGGGCGCAGTGGACTCATCGCTTCAGGATATCCGCGAGCCCCGGCGGCCAATCGACCGCCGGTGGCCCGGGACCTGACTACTTGCGCTTGTCGGCGGCGCGGCGCTGAGCGCGGTTGAGCGGGGCCTGCTGCGGCGCCGGGCCGGCGGCATCCGTCCGCTGGCCGAAGGCACCGCGCTGCGGCTCGGCTGCGGGGGCCTGCTGCGGCGCTGGGGTCGCGGCGGCAGCGGCCGCCGCCTGACGCAGCCGCGACGTCGCCGCCTGCTGCACCTGACCCCGGTCGTTGCGCACCTCGACCTCGCCGGCATCGTTGGATGCCGAGTACTGCAGGCGCTGACCCTCGACGGGCTGGGCGCCGAGCCCCTTCGCCTCGACCTGCGTGACCTGCTCTGCTCCGGCCTCGCCCTGACGACGCACTTCGACCTCGAGGTTGTAGAGGTAGCCGACCGACTCCTCCTTGATCTGCCCCATCATCGCCTGGAACATCTGGTACCCCTCGCGCTGGTACTCGATGAGCGGGTCGCGCTGGGCCATGGCCCGCAGGCCGATGCCGTCCTTGAGGTAGTCCATCTCGTAGAGGTGGTCGCGCCACCGGCGGTCGAGCACCTGCAGCACGACACGACGCTCGAGCTCGCGGGTCGCGGCCTCGCCGAGCGATTCCTCGCGCTTCTGGTACGCGATGCGGGCGTCCGACAGGATCTCGCGCTTGAGGCCCTCCGCGGTGATCCCGCCCTTGCGGCCGGCGGCCTCGGCCACGACCTCGTCGATCGTGACACCGACCGGGTACAGCGTCTTCAGCTCGGTCCAGAGGGCATCGAAGTCCCAGTTCTCGCTGTGGCCCGACCCGGTGTGGTCGTCGATGACGGCGTTGATCGCATCCTCGATGAAGTGCTGGACGCGGTCGGCGATGTCATCGCCCTGCAGGATGTGCCGGCGGTCGGAGTAGATCGCCTCGCGCTGGCGGTTGAGCACGTCGTCGTACTTCAGCACGTTCTTGCGGATCTCGGCGTTGCGCGCCTCGACCTGACTCTGCGCCGACTTGATCGCACGGGTCACCATGCCCGACTCGATCGCCACGTCGTCGGGGAAGTTCGTGCGGGCGATGATTGCCTCGGCCGCCCCCGACTGGAACAGCCGCATGAGGTCGTCGGTGAGTGAGAGGTAGAAGCGGCTCTCACCGGGGTCGCCCTGACGCCCCGAGCGACCGCGCAGCTGGTTGTCGATGCGGCGCGATTCGTGCCGCTCGGTGCCGAGCACGTAGAGGCCGCCGGCCTCGACGACCTTCGCCCCCTCCTCGGCGACGCGATCACGCACCGCCTCGTACACGGCATCCCACTCGGCCTCGTACTCCTCGGGTGTCTCGACCGGGTCGAGCCCCTTGGCCTTCATCTCCTGCACCGCCAGGAACTCGGCGTTGCCGCCGAGCATGATGTCGGTGCCACGGCCGGCCATGTTGGTCGCGACGGTCACCGCACCCAGCCGTCCCGCGCGGGCGACGATCTCGGCCTCGCGAGCGTGGTTCTTGGCGTTGAGGACCTCGTGCTTGATGCCCTTCTTGGCGAGCAGTCGCGAGAGGTATTCGCTCTTCTCCACGCTCACCGTGCCGACGAGCACCGGCTGCCCGGTCTCGTGACGCCGCGCGATGTCCTCCACGACCTGCGCGAACTTCGCCGCCTCGTTCTTGTAGACGAGGTCGGGCTGGTCCTTGCGGATCATCGGCTTGTTGGTGGGGATCGGCACCACGCCGAGCTGGTACGTCGACATGAACTCGGCGGCCTCGGTCTCGGCCGTACCGGTCATGCCCGCCAGCTTCTCGTACAGGCGGAAGTAGTTCTGCAGCGTGACGGTGGCGAGCGTCTGGTTCTCGGCCTTGACCGGCACGCCCTCCTTCGCCTCGATGGCCTGGTGGATGCCCTCGTTGTAGCGCCGACCGACCAGGATGCGCCCGGTGTGCTCGTCGACGATCATGACCTCGTCGTTCATCACGACGTAGTCCGTGTCGCGCTTGAACAGCGCCAGCGCCTTGATGGAGTTGTTGAGGAACGAGATCAGCGGCGTGTTGGCCGACTCGTACAGGTTGTCGATGCCGAGGTAGTCCTCGACCTTCTCGATGCCGGGCTCCAGCACGCCGATCGTGCGCTTCTTCTCGTCGACCTCGTAGTCCACGCCTGCCTCGAGGGTCTTCGCGATCTTCGCGAACTCGACGAACCAGCGGTTGGCCTCTCCCGACGAGGGCCCCGAGATGATCAGCGGGGTGCGCGCCTCGTCGATGAGGATCGAGTCGACCTCGTCGACGATCGCGAAGAAGTGGCCGCGCTGGACGAGGTCCTCCTTGCGCCACGCCATGTTGTCGCGCAGGTAGTCGAACCCGAACTCGTTGTTGGTGCCGTAGGTGATGTCGGCGTTGTACTGCTCGCGGCGCACCTCGGGCGTCTGGCCGGAGACGATCGTGCCGGTCGTCATGCCCAGCGCGCGGTAGATGCGACCCATGAGCTCGGACTGGTAGGACGCCAGGAAGTCGTTGACGGTGACGACGTGGACGCCCTTGCCGGCGATGGCGTTGAGGTACACCGGGAAGGCAGCGGTCAGCGTCTTGCCCTCACCGGTCTTCATCTCGGCGATGTTGCCCAGGTGCAGGGCGGCACCGCCCATGAGCTGGACGTCGTAGGCGCGCTGGCCGAGCGTGCGCTTGGCGGCCTCGCGCACGGCGGCGAACGCCTCGGGCATCAGCTGATCGAGGGTCTCGCCCGCCTCGTATCGGGCCCGGAGCTCCGCGGTCTCGCCGCGCAGTTCCTCGTCGGTGAGGTGCTCGTAATCCTCTTCCAGCGCACCGACTGCCTTCACGACCTGCTGAAGCCGCCGGAGAATGCGACCCTCACCGGCACGAAGCAGTTTCTCGAGGGGGTTGGCCACGGAGTTTCTCCATCTTCAGGCGTTCGGATCGGCGCCACGGCGCCGCTGCCGCCCGGGACGCATGGCCCCAGGCATACCTGCCTATGTTATCCACCCGTGACCTTGGTGTGCGCTGGGTGCACGCGCACCGCGAGCCAGAACCGCGCGCATCGCACGACGGCGTATGCCGAGTATGCATATACTCGGTGACTACATACTCGGTATGCCCCGACGGAGAGGTGCGACATGGTGGTCTGGCGTCGATGGATCTTCCCGATCCTGATGGTGATCGTGCTGGGGGCCGCCGCAGCCTCCCTGGTGAAGATCGCCTTCTTCCCCGACTCCACTCCGGCCGCTGCCCTGCAGCCCTCCGCCCAGATCTCCGACCCGGTCGTCGCGGTCGAGCGCGGCGAGGTCGCCAATGCGCTGAGCCTTCCGGGGACCATCGCCCGGGACACCGCCTATCCGGTGCGCGCCGAGGTCGACGGCACCGTGACGGCGGTGCACGTGGGTGCGGGCCAGTCCGTCGCCGCCGGGCAGAAGCTGTTCACGATCAAGCAGACCGATCCGGTCAAGAACGTCGATGTGCTGGCCGCCGAGGCCGGCGAGGTGACCGAGCTGGCGGTGGTCAAGGGGCAGCCCGCGTCGATCGGCACAGAGCTCGCCACCCTCACGC
The DNA here is from genome assembly GCF_900292075.1 of Microbacterium timonense. Classification (GTDB taxonomy): domain Bacteria; phylum Actinomycetota; class Actinomycetes; order Actinomycetales; family Microbacteriaceae; genus Microbacterium; species Microbacterium timonense. Next base: position 122,443 of record NZ_OLMV01000004.1, on the reverse strand, counting down.
CCGCGCGCTACCACGTGCAGGCGACCGTCGAGCCGGTCCAGCTGTACCGACTGCAGGGCGCGCCGACCGAGGGCTCGGTGACGATCCAGAACGGTCCCGCCCCGTTCACCTGCACGGGGCTGAAGGTCGAGGTCGCCGAGGATGGAACGACCACCGTCGCCTGCGCCGTGCCCGCCGATCAGACCGTCTTCGCGGGACTGCAGGCGCAGCTCGACATCGATCTGGGCACCGTCACGGACGTGCTGGTCGTACCCACCACCGCGGTCAAGGGCGGTGCCGGGTCAGGGGTGATCTGGGTCGACGACGGGTCGGGCGAGCTGGAGGAGCGCACGGTCGCCCTCGGGGTAAGTGACGGGACGCTCGTCGAGGTGACCGATGGGCTCGCCGAGGGAGACCAGGTGCGCCAGTACGTTCCGGGTGTCGCCGCAGCCGACGAGCCCGTCTGCTACGACGACGGCATGGGCGGCGAGTTCTGCGAGCCGGCGGGGTGGAGCTGGTGACCCTCGTCCGGCTCGAGGGCGTCGCGAAGCACGTCGTGCTTCCCGACGACACGCGCCTCGACATCCTGCGCGGCATCGACCTGGCCATCGACGCGGGCGACCACGTCGCGATCGTCGGACGCAGCGGGTCGGGCAAGTCCACGTTGCTGAATCTGCTCGGCATGCTCGACCGCCCGTCCGAGGGTGCTGTCTGGTTCCGAGGTGAGCCGGTGCGCAAGATGCGCCGCGGCCGGCTGGACCGGCTGCGCGGCCGCAACGTCGGCTTCGTGTTCCAGCAGTTCAACCTGCTGGCCGGTCGCAGCGCGCTGGAGAACGTCGAGATGCCCCTCGCCTACGCGTCGGGCCGAGCGTTCTGGTCGCGGCGGCGCACCGCCACCGAGATGCTGGAGCGAGTGGGACTCGGCCACCGCCTCGAGTCGACGCCCGAGCAGATGTCCGGAGGAGAGCAGCAGCGGGTGGCGATCGCACGGGCCCTGGTGCGCCGCCCCGCGCTGATCCTCGCCGACGAGCCCACCGGCGCACTCGATGTCGACACCGGCGGCCGGGTCATGGAGCTGCTCGATGAGATCGCCTCCGAGGCCGATGCGGCGCTGGTGACGATCACGCACGACCTGCACGTCGCAGCGCGCGCCCGGCGTCACTTCCGGCTCGACGCCGGAGTGCTCTCGCCGTTCGATCTCACGCAGCCGAGCTCCGGCGATCCGTCGGAGGCCGGCGAACCCGCGCTCGCCGCGAGCGTCGACGAGCTCGGCAGTCCTGCCCCGACGAGGAAGGATGCGCGGGATGCCGCGGCCGCGGCATCCGTCACGGCGGGCATCTCTGCGCAGAACCCGGTGGAGGTGCCGTCATGAGCGGGGTCGTCGGCGCGCTGGGCGAGGCATGGTCGGAGCTGCGTCACCACAAGCTCCGTGTGCTTCTGAGTCTCATCGGCATCGCGGTCTCGGTGGGTGCGCTCACCGCGGTCGTGGCGCTCAGCGAGTACCAGCAGCAGCAGATGGCGGAGCAGTCCGACCAGAGCGGCGGCCGTCCCGCCACACTCTCGGTCTCGGCATCCCGGACGGACGGCGCACCGATGGATTGGGCGGCCTTCGACGCGCATCTGGCTCGTGTGTCGGAGCGCTACGACTTCTCGCACATCTCACGCATCGTCGACCCGGTGCAGCTGCAGGTGCAGACGCCGGAGCAGGTGCGGCCGCTGATGGCCCGGCTGGTAGACCCGGCGTACCCGGTGATCCACCGCACTCCGCTGCTCGAGGGCCGCTGGTTCCTCGACACCGACACCGAGCTGCTCGCCCCGCCCGTCGTCATCTCCGAGGCGCTGTGGGACGTCTACGGCCGCCCCGACCTGGGTGCCGGCTTCGCGCTGCGCCTGACCGGCGACGCGGCCGGTTCGTACCCGGTGATCGGCGTCACGCCCCGGCAGTACGTCGGTGACGACGAGAAGCGCCTCACGATGATGTACGACTCCTACACCGCCCGCCGCGACGCGCTGCCGGCCGACGCGATGATCGCGTGGGAGCTGTGGGCGCCCGAAGACGGGGCCGCGGAGCTCGGCCCCGTATTGGCGGCGGATCTGCGCGCCGGCCTGGATGACGGCATGCAGGTCTCGGTCAGCCGCACGGACTGGGCGTCGCGTCCCGAGATGCAGAGCTCGAGCGCCACGTTCGAACTGGTGACGGGCGCCATCGCCCTGCTTGTGCTCGCGCTGGGCGGGCTGGGACTCGTCAACATCCAGCTCGTCGCCATGCGCCAGCGCATCCGCGAGATCGGCGTCCGGCGCAGCTTCGGTGCCACGCAGGGGCGCATCTTCTCGTCCGTGCTGCTCGAGAGCGTCGTCGCCACCGCGGTGGCCGGCGTGATCGGCATCGCGATCGCTGTGGCGGTGCTCAAGGCCCCGTTCGTGATGGAGATGTTCCAGGGCTTGCAGGACATCCCGCCGTTCCCGGTGCGCGCGGCCGTCACCGGGCTCATCGCGGCCGTCGCGATCGGTGCCCTCGCCGGCTTCATCCCCGCCCTCATGGCGGTCCGTTCCAACGTCATCGACGCGCTCCGCTTCTGAGTCCACCCACCCTCCCCGCCCGAAGGAGATCCCATGTCCGTCCGACAGAGCCTGCTGGCCATCCTCGATCAGGGGCCGTGCTACGGCTACCAGCTGCGCGCCGAGTTCGACCGGCGCACCGGGTCGACCTGGCCGTTGAACGTGGGGCAGATCTACAACACGCTGGATCGGCTCGAGCGCGACGGCCTCGTCGAGAAGGGCGATGTCGACGAGCACGGTCACGTCTACTGGCAGATCACGGATGCCGGATCCGCCGAGGTGCGCGGCTGGCTGGCCTCGCCCGTCCACCGCGCGCAGGGCACGCGGGACGAGCTGGCGATCAAGCTCGCCGTCGCGGCGACCCTGCCTGGGGTCGATGTGTCGGAGATCATCCAGACGCAGCGCCGCGCCTCGCTCGCGCAGCTGCAGGAGCTCAACCGTGCGAAGTACGCCGGCGCGAACCCGGACGGCCCCGAGGAGCTCGCGTGGGCCCTCGTCGTGGACTCGATGATCTTCGCCGCCGAAGCGGAGGTGCGTTGGCTGGATCATTCCGAGCAGCGCCTGGCCATGCATCCTGATCACGCGCTGGCGCTGGCGCTGTCCACCGACAAGCCGAAGCGCGGACGGCCGGCGAAAGCGGAGGCAGGCGCGTGAGTTCGCCGTCGGCTTCCGAGCCGGTGCTGCGCCTCATCGGCGTCACGCAGCAGTATGGCAGCGGCGCCACGGCCGTCTCCGCGCTGTCGGGCGTGGACTTCGAGGTGCGGCAGGGCGAGCTGGTCGCAGTGATGGGCCCGTCAGGATCCGGGAAATCCACCCTGCTGGCCATCGCCGGGGGGCTCACCACCCCGACGACCGGCGAGGTGGTCGTGGAGGGCTCGTACCTCAGCGAGCAGTCCCCGAAGCAGCTCGCACTGCTGCGGCGGCGCTCGCTGGGCTTCGTGTTCCAGGACTTCAACCTCATCCCGACGCTGACTGCGCTCGAGAACGTGACGCTTCCCCTCGAGCTCGACGGCTTCCGCCCGCCCATCGCACGGCGCGCGGGTCGCGACGCCCTCGCATCGGTCGGGCTGGCCGACAAGGGCGGCGTCTACCCTGACGATCTGTCAGGCGGTCAGCAGCAGCGCGTCGCGATCGCCCGTGCGGTCGTCGGCGGACGCCGTCTGATCCTCGCCGACGAGCCGACGGGCGCTCTGGACTCGGTGACGGGCGAGATGGTGCTGAAGATGCTGCGTGCGCGTGTGGATGCCGGGGCCGCCGGCATCCTCGTCACCCACGAGGCCCGCCATGCCGCTTTCGCCGACCGCATCGTCTTCCTCCGCGATGGCCGTATGGTCGATGAGACCCGGCGAGAGGGTGCGGAGGCGCTGCTGACGGGCGCACGATGACCGGCGCCCGGGGCATCCCGGCGGCTTTGGGGCGCGATGACCCCGAGCCGGGCTCACACCGCCGTGGCGTGGCCTGGCGACGATGGCGCGTCTCCGCACGGATGGCACGTCGCCAGGTGCGGCGCGCATGGGTGTCCAGCACCCTCGTCGCCACGCTCGTGGCTCTGCCGATCGCCGGCATGACGGCATTCCTCATCATCTCCATGAGCAGCATCGCCACGCCGGCGGAACGGGTCGTCGTGGAACTGGGACGGATGCAGGCATGGATCAAGCCGCTCGGCGTCCCCGACGCCGGGTTCTGGCAGGTGCCATCGGAGCCGGAGTGGAACGGCTACCCGATCGACGCCGATGGTGCCATGACGATCCCCGACGGGACGCCGATCCCGGATCCCACGACGGTTCTGCCGCCCGGAACGGACACGATCGCGCTGACCGAAGGCACCGCCACGGTGCGGACCCGTGCCGGCTCCGCGGTGGTCCCCGCATGGGCCGGCCCGGCTTGGGAGCCCCGATTCGAGGGCGCATTCACGATCGTCGCCGGCGAGCGCCCCGACGGCGAGCGTGAAGCGATGGCGACCCCTGCCGCGCTCGAGCGTCTCGGTGTCGGGCTGGGTGGGCAGCTGCACCTGACGGGGATCGCGGACCCCTACACCCTTGTCGGCACGCTCGAGGCGGCGACCCTCGCCGATGACGACGCCGCGGTCTTCCTCCCTTCCGCGGCACGCGCACACGTGGGGGGCGCGACGCGATGGTACCTCCCCGAGGACGAGCTGTCCTGGCCGCAGGTCCAGGAACTCAACGAGGACGGGGTCGTCGCATTCTCGCGAGAGGTCGTCCTCGACCCACCGCGGTTCACGAACAGGTTCTACTCCTCGCCCGCATCGACGGACAGGTGGGCGACGATGTGGCCGCTGGTGCTGCTGCTGACGGTTGCGGGACTCTTCGCCGGCTATGTCGTCGTGATGCTCGCGGGAGCGGCCTTCGCCGTCGCAGCCCGGCGCCAGCAGCGGTCACTCGCAGTCGCGGCCGGCGTCGGGGCCGATCGCGGCGACCTGTCCCGCATCATCCTGTTCCAGGGGGCCACGCTCGGTCTCGTCGGCGGCGCGGCCGGTGTCGGCGCCGGCGTGGGCTTCGCTGCGCTCGTCATGCTAGCGACCTCGGACGGCCGCGCCACGCAGTTCTGGGGCCTCCATGTGCCGTGGGAGCTGCTGGCGGCCGTGCTGGTGTTCGCCGTCGTCGTCGGTACGGTCTCCGCATGGATGCCCGCGCGCCGGGTCGCCCGCTCCGATGCCCTGCAGGCGCTGCGAGGCGCACGTCGTCCGCAGCGGCCCGTCGCCTCCCGGCCCGTGTGGGGATCGATTCTCCTGGCCGGAGGCGTCGCGATCACGCTCCTCAGCGCGCTGGCCGTCGCGACCATCAACGCCACGGACGCCGTCGGCTACGACTCGGCCTGGCGTTACATCCCCGCGTACGGGATCGTCGTCGGCCCCGTCCTCGCGCAGTTCGGCATCCTGATGTCCGGCCCGTGGATGCTGTCGATGTGCTCGCGGGGACTGTCGAAGCTCGGCACCGCCCCCAAGCTCGCGTCGAGGGATGCCGCCGCCAACCCCTCGCGCACCGTCCCGGCGTTCGCGGCGATCGCGGCGACCGTGTTCCTCGGCGTCTTCGCGCTCGGACAGTCCTCGATGCAGTCCGCCCAGACGGCGCGGCTGTGGTTCTATCAAGCCCCCGTCGGAAGCATCGCCGTCTCCATCTGGCCCGGTTCGGCCGCGACGACCGGAGCCCTCGCCGGCGACCAGGCAGAAGACGCGGCGAGTGCGGCGGTGCACCTGGCAGAAGACGCGGGCGCGGAGGATGTCGCGGTGCTCGCGCGCCAGCAGCTGATGTGGGTGTACCGCACCCCTGACGAGATCCCGGACGAGGCGGCCGTCTCCATCGCACGGCTTCCGGATCGATACCTCCTCGACCCCGAATCCGGCGCGTCCTTCACATCCCAGGGCCAGGACCCGAGCAACCCGATCACGGTGGTGGCGGCCGACCAGATCGAGACCGCGCTCGGCGTCGATCTGCCGGCATCCGAGCTGTACGCCTACCGGGCCGGTGCGGCGATCGTAGCGGACGGCCGGTTCGTGACGGACGGCGCGATCACGGTCGAGACGTATCGGGGCCTCGATCAGTACGAGGGCAGGGTGCCGGACAACATCTTCCATCGGCATCCGGATGCACCCAGATATGCCCGACCGGTGGCGTCTCAGCGGATCGACGCGATCACGGTCGCCGCGCCCCTGCAGTCCGTGATCATCGCCGTCACGCCCGAGACCGCCGAGCGCCTCGGCATGAGGCTCGCGCCTGAGCGCGTCGTGGCGACGACCCCTGAGCCGCTCACCCAGGAGGCCCGCGACCGGATGCAGAGCCGAGCGGAGGTCCTCAGCACGCCCGATTTCACACTCTCGCCGACAGTCGAGGGCGGTCCCCCCGGCGATGCCGTCTGGGTCGTGCCGCTGCTCACCGCCGTCTGCGTGCTCGTGCTCGGTGCGAGCGCCGTCGCACTGGGCCTGGCGAGGTTCGAACGACGCCCCGACGACGCGACGCTCGCCGCCGTCGGAGCGACGCGGTCGCTGCGCCGGCGCATCGGCTTCTGGCAGGGGCTGATCATCGCCGGCTTCGGTACGGCGGCCGGAGCGGTCACCGGCGTGCTCCCCGCCATCGGGTTCTCGATCCAGTCCGGTGGCACGCAGCGCGTGGACGACATCCCGTGGTGGCTGATCACCGGTCTGGTCTTGGCGCTTCCGCTGGCCATCGCCGTCGTGAACGGGATCGTTCCCCCGCGACATCCCGAGCTCACGCGCCGCACCGTCATCACGTGAGACGGATCGGCCCCAGCCGGACACTCTCCAGTGAAGGGCCCGCACCGGGTCGTTCATGAGAGGACGTGACATGACCCCCACCGTGCCCGCCGTCGACCCCGCCTCGATCGTGCTGCCGCCGACGCAGCCGGTCGACATCACCGAGCTCGCCGTCCAGAGCGTGCGGCCCCGCTGAGCCGGGCGCGCCGCCGCTGAGCCGGGCGCGGAGCGCTCGGGCGCACGGCATCCTGTCGCCTCCCAGGCGGGCCCCGCTACGCTGAACTGTGCACACCGACGCCGACCAGACCGAAACAGAGGCTCCGACCGAGCCCGCAGCGATGACCTTCTCCGACCTCGGGCTGAGCCAGCCCGTCCTCAAGGCGCTGAAGGACATCGGCTACGAGACCCCCTCGGCGATCCAGGCGGCGACCATCCCCACGCTCCTCGGCGGGCGTGACGTGGTGGGCATGGCGCAGACCGGAACCGGCAAGACGGCCGCGTTTGCGCTGCCGATCATCGACAGGCTCGATCTCAGCCAGAAGTCGCCGCAGGCTCTCGTCCTCGCGCCGACCCGTGAGCTCGCCCTGCAGGTCTGCGAAGCGTTCACGACCTACGCCGCGCACCTGAAGGACGTGCACATCCTTCCCGTCTACGGCGGTCAGGGCTACGGGGTGCAGCTGTCCGCCCTCCGGCGGGGCGTGCACATCGTCGTCGGCACGCCGGGGCGGATCATCGATCACCTCGAGAAGGGCACGCTGGACCTCTCCGAGCTGCAGTACCTCGTGCTCGACGAGGCGGACGAGATGCTGAAGATGGGCTTCGCCGAGGATGTCGAGACGATCCTCGCCGAGACGCCCGAGACGAAGCAGGTCGCGCTCTTCTCCGCGACGATGCCCGCGCAAATCCGCCGCATGTCGAAGCAGTACCTGCACGACCCCGAAGAGATCACGGTGAAGGCCAAGACGCAGACGTCGGCCAACATCACCCAGCGCTACCTCATCACCGCGTGGCAGCAGAAGATGGACGCGCTCACGCGCATCCTCGAGGTCGAGAACTTCGACGGGATGATCGTGTTCGGCCGCACCCGCAGCGTCACCGAGGAGATCGCCGAGAAGCTGCGGGCGCGCGGCTACTCGGCCGCCGCCATCAACGGCGACATCGCGCAGCCGCAGCGTGAGAAGACGGTCAACCAGCTGAAGTCCGGAAAGCTCGACATCCTGGTGGCCACCGACGTCGCCGCCCGCGGGCTCGACGTCGAGCGCGTGTCGCACGTCGTGAACTACGACATCCCGACGGATGCCGAGTCCTACGTCCACCGCATCGGCCGCACCGGCCGGGCGGGCCGATCGGGCGACGCCATCAGCTTCGTCACTCCGCGCGAGCGGGGTCTCGTGCGCATGATCGAGCGCGCCACGCGGCAGGAGCTCACCGAGATGCCGCTGCCCAGCGTCGACGAGGTGAACGAGACGCGCCTGTCGCGGTTCGACGACCGCATCACGGCGGCCCTGGACGAGGCCGAGCGCATCGAGCGCTTCCGCGACATCGTCGCGCACTACGTGCGGCATCACGATGTGCCCGAGGTGGATGTCGCGGCCGCACTGGCCGTCGTCGCTCAGGGCGAGACGCCGCTGCTGCTGGAGCCGGACCCCGAGCCCGCGCCCGCCCGCGAGCGCCGGGAGCGCCCGGAGCGTGGCGAGCGCCCCGAGCGCGGCGAGCGCCGCACGCCGCGTGAGGGCTTCGCGACGTACCGCATCAACGTGGGCAAGCGGCAGCGCGTCGAGCCGCGCCAGATCGTGGGCGCGCTGGCGAACGAGGGCGGCCTGCGCCGCGACGACTTCGGCGCGATCAAGATCATGCCCGACTTCTCGCTCGTCGAGCTGCCGGCGAACCTTCCCGCGGGGGCGCTGGACCGCCTGGCCGACACCCGCATCTCGGGGCAGCTCATCGAGCTGCGTCCCGACACCGGTCGCCCGCAGCGCCGCAAGGACGCTACGGGCGGTTCGTACCGCGACAGCCGCGGGTCCGGCGACCGGTATGCCGGCCGTTCGCAGTCGCGCGGCTCGTACGGCGACGACCGTCCGGCGCGCAAGCCCCGGCACAAGCGCGGCGACGGCTGACCCGTTCCCTCCGGCCTGGGCGCAGCCCTCGCGGACGGTCACGCCCTGCGCGAAAATCCCCCCGTCGCACCCGCCCGCCTCAGCCCGCTCCCAGTCAGCCCCGTAGGATCGATCCATGGCCGGATTCTGGGGCAGACGCAAGCGTGAACAGGAAGAGCTGACCGCGCAGGATGCCGACCTCGCACGGCGCGCGCAGCAGGCCCTCGTCGCCGCCGACGAGCGCATCCGCCTCACCGCCGACGAGCTCGTCTTCGCCGACGCGGAACTCGGCGCGGGGCCCACACAGGAGCTCCGCGAGGCGCTCGACGCGGTGCGCACGCACCTGCAGGAGGCCTTCCACCTGCACCAGCTCAACCACGACGAGATCCCCGACACCCCGGAAGAGCTGCGCACGCGCAACGCGCGCATCGTGCAGCTGTGCGAGTGGGCGGAAGACCTCCTCGACGACCGCACCGAGGCTCTCGCCGCCGCGATCGAGCGGGCGCGTCGGGCGCCGGAGATCATCGCGAAGGTGAGGGCGGATGCGGCGCGGCTGCGCCTGCGCATTCCCGACGCCCGCGCCACCGTCGAACGGCTCGCCGCGCGCTACTCCGCTCAAGCTCTCGCCCAGATCGATGCCAACCCGGCCGAGGCCGAGCAGCTGCTCGGATTCGCCGAGCACAGCGCCGGGGTCGCCGAGCGCCGGCGTGAGGCGGGCCAGCGTGAGCAGGCGAACATGGCGTTGGAGGCATCCGCCGAGTCCGTCCGCCGCGCCGAGACCCTCCTCGATGCCGTCGAGACGTTCGAGGTCGAGGCCCTGCGCGCCGAGTCGACGCTCGCGGCCATCGTCGAGGACTCCCGCAACGATCTCGTGGTGGCGCTCAAGGAGCCGCAGACGCCGGCGGTATCCGCTGCCATCGCCGAGCTGCAGGGTGCCCTTGCCGCCCTGCCCGCCGCGGGCGTCAACACCGATCCGTTCGAGCAGCTGACCCGCTTGCGCGAGGCGAACGCCGGACTGGACGCTGCGATCGCCGCCGCTCGCGAGCGCGCGGCTCGCCCGATCCCGCCGCTCGAGCACGTGCGGCACGCGATCGACGACGCCGACCGGCAGCTCGCGGTCTCACGGGACGTCATCGCCGGTCACCGTGGCTGGATCGGCGCCGACGCACGCACCCGGCTCGCCGAAGCCGAGCGGGTGCGCGCCGACCTCGACCGCTACCTCGGCGCCTCCGCGGCCGCCGCGACCTCCATCGACGAAGATCATCGCGAGCAGGCGTTCGCCATGGCGCGTCGCGCCGCATTCCTCGCCAGCGAGGCGCTGCAGCTGGCCCAGCGCGACATCGACGCCGCCCGCCCGCAGCCCGACCAGTGGGGCGCTCCCGGCTTCGGCCAGGGCTACGGTCCCGGTTACGGCGGTCGCCGCGGCGGCGGTTCCGACGTGATGGGCGGGATCCTCGGCGGCCTCGTCATCGGCAGCATCCTCGACGGCATCTTCGACTGAACACCACCGACGACAGCAGGAGGGTGCGGCCCCGGGGCCGCACCCTCCTCGTCTGTCACACCGACGCGCGGTGCTTCAGGATGCCAGCTCCTCCGGCTGCGCCTGCGTGGCCAGCGAGATCACGCCGTAGTCCCATCCCTTGCGGCGGTACACGACGCTCGGGTGGTCGGTGCGTGCGTCGATGAAGAGGAAGAAGTCGTGACCGACGAGTTCCATGCGGTCGACGGCCTCCTCGACCGACATCCACTCCGGCTGGAACTCCTTCGTGCGGATGACGACGGGCGTGTACCCCTCCTCCTCCTCGCTTCCGGTGACGATCGGGATCTCGCCGGTCGCGACGGCGCGGAGCACGTCGGCGGATGCCGGCTGCACGTCGATGCCCTGAAGAGCACCGCTCCCCTTCTCGAACTTGGCGCCGCGAGGGTGGTTGCGCGCGTCGACGCGCTTGTCCTTGGCGCGCCGTAGCTGCTCGCACAGCTTGTCGACGGCGAGATCCAGCGCGGTGAATTTGTCACCGTCGGTGGCCTCGGCCCGGATGACCGGACCCTTGCCGTTGACCGTCAGTTCGACTGTCTCGTCTTCCATGCGACCGTTGTGATACGCGCGGTGCGTGACCTTGACGTCGACGCGTTGCGCGCGGGGGGCGATGTTCCCGATGCGGACGGCCTTCTCCTCGACGACACTGCGGAAGCGATCCGTGATGCCCACTCCCACGCCGACGATGCTGGTTTCCATCCTGACCTCCTTGTTCCGGTCCTCCCGGCCAAGGGCGGACCATCAGTCGCCTTGTGCACCCCACGGTAGCCGGGCGTTCGGACTCTGTCACCTGTGAGTTTGGAATGCGTCGACGCCCGTTCACCTCCGCCCGGCGAAGCGGCGCGGAGTGGCCGCGACGGTCACTGCGGCCACGACATCCACCCCCGCGGCACGGAGCGCGCGCACCGCCTCCGACAGGCTCGCACCGGTCGTCACGACGTCGTCGACCACGATGACGCGCGGACCTTCGGCCCTACTCGCATGCGCCTCCGACGCGGCTGCCGAGCCCCTGGAGCGGGTGCGCACAGGGGTCCGCGCGACCAGGCTGGAGGCGACGTTCCGGCGGCGCGCGTCGCGGTCGAGACCGCGCTGATCGGCTGTCCGCCGCGCGTGACGCAGCAGTCGGCGGGGCCGCCGCCCGGCACGCCGGATGAGCAGCTCGGGCACGCGGAAGCCCCGGCGCCGGAACGCCGCCGGTGACGTCGGCATCGGCACCAGCTCCGCATCAGCCGCACCGGTCCGGGCGAGCGCCGCCGCGAGGGCGGGAGCCAGTGCCGTCGCCAGCATCGTGCGCCCGTCCTCCTTCAGTGCCCGCAGCACGCGCGCTGCCACGCCGTCGAACTCCAGTCCGCTCCACACCGGCACGTCGCCGACGGCGGTGCGGATCACCTGACGCTGCGGGTCGGGCGTGAGCGCGAGCGCACACCGCTCGCACAGGGCGACATCGGGTTCGTCGCATCCGGCGCATGAGACCGGCAGCAGAAGGGCGAGGGCGTCGGCGCACGCCTCGCGAACCGCCTTGGCGAATGTGCTGTCCACGGTGCCAGCCTCGCCGCACGGGTCCCCCTCCGGGGCGCGCCCATCTGGATCCGGGGACGATGACGCGACGGCGCCCGCTGGGGAGGAGGCGACGGCTACTGCGGCTCGCCCTGCTCGGTGGCCAGCACCTGGATGCCGGCGGCCGTGGCCTGCCACGACGTGCCGCGCTTGACGTACAGCGTCCCGTCTTCCGCGCGCAGGCGCAGGCTCGAGATCCCGTTGCCGCCCGCGATGGAGGCCATGTCGGCGGGCGCCGACGAGGTCGCGGTCGGACCACCGACGAGCTGCTCGACGACGATGGACTGCCCGTCTCCTCGCCCGAGCACTCCCACACTCAGCTCGTCGATCCATGTGATGCCGACGCCGGATCCCCCGACCACGGCGAGCTGCAGCGGCGTGCCCAACCCGACGGGCACGCCGTCCGGGTCGCGCACGACCCCGGCGACGGAGACGAGGGTCCGGCCGCCCGTGGCGGTGATGGCCGCCAGACGTGCGCCGTCGCGCGACAGTGCCATCGCCACGATCGACGTCGCGTCGCTCCAGGCGTCGGGGACGTCGACGACGTCTCCCGACGGCAGGAAGGCCCGCAGCGCGGTCGGATCCTCACGCGGCACGCTCCAGACGATGCCGAAGCGGTCGATCGTCGGATCGACCAGGCCGCTGCGGGTGTCGAGCACGGCGGGGTCCGCCCCGCCGGAGTCGAGCCGCACGACCTGTCCGGCCGCCGTGCGCGCTGCGGCGAGATCGCGCTCAGGTCCCACCTGGACGCTCACGGGCGCCGCGTTCTGGACCGCCGCCGACAGGCCCGGGATCTGGTCGATCTCGTCGCCGGTGAGGAAGCCGAATCCGTCCTCCGTGAGCACGAGCGGCGCCGCGGGAACCCGCGTGGAGCGCACCGCGACCGGTTGCGCGTCGATGGGGGTCGAGTCCACGCTCATCACGACGTCGCTCACCCCGGCCGCCCGCAGACTCTCCTCGAGCTGGGTCAGCATCCGGTCCTGCAGGGTACGGCTGGCCGCCAGCACCGTCTCGGACAGCACCACCTCGGCCACGCCGTCGTCATCGACGATCACCGACGGCACCGCGGCCACGTCGTCGGGGAAGGCGGTGACCACCGAGTCGGCGAGCCACTCGCTCTTCGGCTTGTTGACGAGGGTCCCCGCGATGCTCCCCGCGGCCTTCGTGACGGGGAACCAGCGCACATCGGGGACGAGGTACTCCCACGACGGATCGAAGTACATCAGCGGGTAGCGGCGGAAGACGCTCGGGAACTGCTCCTCGTCGAGCCAGATGCCGTCGGGGGCCTCGGTGATGCGCCACTCCCCGTCGGACTGCTTCGCGAGGCGGAACGCGGTGCTCCCGGGCGCCAGCTCGGCGCGCTGGTACGAGCCCTTGTCGTCGACCGTGCCCACCACGTCGTAGGCGAAGTCCACGGTGCCGTCGCCGGTGTCGACGTAGTCCCGCTCGGCGCGCTCATCGACGGTGACGCTGGACTCGGGCTTCCATGTCTTGGCCAGCGACGGCGCCAGGAACTCCCGCGCGACGGCCCAGTTGCCGGCCACGCCCGGACCGGAGCCGGCGTCGATGAATCCCTCCACGATCTGCTGCGGCGTCGCGCCGGGCTGCGGCCGGTTCGGGATGAACGCGACGTTCTGCGATCCGTTTCCGGTCCCGCCGGACTCCAGCCCGTACTCGGGCGGTCCACTCGTGGGAAAGCCGGTGCATCCGGTGACGATCATCGCGCTCAGTGCGAGCAGGAGGGCGAGGATGCCGCGAGCGCGGGTCATGCGGAACCTCCTGGAGTCGCAGCCGGTCCGCGTCGCCCGGTCGCCCCGCCGACGTCCGGCGCGTCGACGGGAGGCAGATCGATGGGCGCCGTCATGCCGAGGTCTTCCCGCCCGTCCACCGTGTCGTCCCCGGGATCCACGGGAATGGGTGACGCCCCCGTGAGGTGGGCACCACGGCGCGGCAGGGTGAGGACGAAGTTCGTCCCGCGCCCAGGCTCCGACCACACCGCCAGTTCCCCGCCGTGCAGCTTCGCATCGCCCAACGCGATGGACAGCCCCAGGCCCGTGCCGCCGATCGTGCGCTTGCGCGAAGGATCGGCCCGCCAGAAGCGGTCGAACACATGGTCGACGTCTTGCTTGCGCATGCCCATCCCGTAGTCGCGCACACCGATCGCGACTGCCTGCTGATCGCTGTCGACCGTGACGACGATGGGTCTGCCCTCACCGTGCTCGATCGCGTTGCCCAGCAGATTGCGCACGATCCGCCGCACGCGCCGCGGGTCCATGTCGACGGGTGAGTACCCGCCGGGTGCCACCAGCCGCACATCGGTGCCGTGCTGCTCGGCCAGCTGCTGCATGGAGCCGATGACGTCCTCGGCCAATTGCGCCAGACTCGTCGGCTCGAGCTCCAGCTGCACCGAGCCCGCGTCGTAGCGGCTGATCTCGAGCAGGTCGCTCAGCAGCGTCTCGAACCGCTGCACCTGTGCGTTGAGCAGTTCGGCGGCTCGCGCCGTCGCCGGATCGAACTCGTCACGCTGATCGTTGATCATGTCGGCGGCCAGTCGGATGGTCGTCAGCGGCGTGCGCAGCTCGTGCGAGACATCCGACACGAACCGCTGCTGCACGAGTGACAGGTCGGCGAGCTCCTTGATCTGCGATTCGATGCTGTCGGCCATCGCGTTGAACGACCGCCCCAGCGTGGCGAGCTCATCCTCTCCGTGCACCTGCAGGCGCACGTCGAGGCGACCGGCGGCGAGCTTGGCGCTGGTGTCGGCTGCCTCGCTGATCGGCACGGTGACCGAGCGCAGCACGAACCACGCGATGACGCTGATGAGCAGCACGAGCGCGATGCCGACGAGCCAGAGGGTGCGCTGGACGAACGTGAGCGTCTGCGGCGCGTTGGCCAGGTCGTACGCGAGGTACAGCTCGTAGGAGGCGACACCCCGGATGTCGAGCTGCTGGCCGACCATGATTCCCGGAACGCTGCCGCTCCCCTCGGGGAGGGCGACCGGCTGCCAGATCTGCTGGTCGGGATTCGCCTCCACGAGCGCGCGCATGGCCGGCGTGAGCAGTTCGTCCACCACCCCTTCGGCGGTGCTGAAGTCCTGCGGGGCGTTGGGGACCGGCGGCCCGATGCGGTAGGCGGCGACCATCGTCGCCGAGGACTGATCGCGCAGCGCCGAGTTGGCCAGCGTCATGACGTTCTGCAGCTGCACCGCGTCGCTCTGGACCGCGGCATCCAGTGTGCGCTGCGCGGCCGCCCGTGCCTGCTCGGCGTCGATGAGCACCTGGTCCTTGCGCGAGGCGAAGAGGTCGTTCTGGATGGCCAGGGCCATCCAGACGCACGCCACCACGACGGCCAGTGCCGTCAGCCCGATCGTGACGAGGATCGTCCGGAAGCGCAGCGACCGCCGCCACAGCGTCGCGACGCTTCCCGGCCAGGAGCGCCACATGCGCCACCAGGGGACCGCCGGGCGCGCGGTGATGACGCCCGAGATCGGCGCTGTCACGACGACCTCAGACGACGGCGCCGGCGCGGTATCCGACGCCGCGCACCGTCGTCACGATCTTGGGATTGTCGGGATCCTTCTCGACCTTTGCGCGCAGGCGTTGCACGTGCACGTTGACCAGGCGGGTGTCGGCCTTGTAGTGGTAGCCCCAGACCTGTTCCAGCAGCATCTCCCGGGAGAACACCTGCTGCGGCTTGGAGGCCAGCGCCACGAGCAGCTCGAACTCGAGCGGGGTCAGGGCGATCGGGCCGTCGCCGCGGCGCACCTCGTGCGCGGCGACGTCGACGGTGAGGTCGCCGATGCGCAGCGTGTCGCCGGCCGGCTGCGCCGTGGGCCGCAGCCGCGTGCGGATGCGGGCGACCAGCTCCTTGGGGTTGAAGGGCTTGACGATGTAGTCGTCGGCGCCGGATTCCAGACCCTTCACCACGTCGGCGGTGTCGGTGCGGGCGGTGAGCATGATGATCGGGATGCCGGATTCCGCGCGGATGCGGGTGCAGATCTCGATGCCGTCCATGCCGGGAAGCATGAGGTCGAGGAGGATGAGGTCGGGCCGCTCGGTGCGCCAGGCGTCCACAGCCTGGGCGCCGTCGGCGCAGAACACGGTCTCGAACCCCTCCGTGCGCAGCACGATGCCGATCATCTCGGCGAGGGCGGTGTCATCGTCGACCACCAGGATGCGTGAAGTCATCGCGCGGGTTCGTTCCTTCTCTTCAGGCACGGGACCGGCACGCGCCGTCCCCATGCGCTTCCCACAGAGTAGTCGACACCGCCTGTGGAGCGGCCGAACCTCGCCCCAACCGTCGCCGGGAGCCGGGCGACCGCTGTCCCCAGGATCCGGCGGACGGCGGCGGAGGCATCCGGTCGATGTGGAACGATAGGGGCAACGCCGACCAGACGGCGCCTTCCCGCGCCACGCGCGGGGTCGCGCGCCGACGGAGAGGGGAACTGTGACCGCGTACCCGGCCTGGACGCCGGCGTCCCGCCCCGGCATCATCCCGCTGCACCCGCTCACGTTCGGCACCATCCTCGGTCGTTCGTTCGCCGCGCTGCGGCAGAACCCCCGTGTGCTGCTGGGGTTCGCGCTGGTCGTGCAGACGCTCGCGTACGTCGCGCTGCTGGCCGGCGTGCTGGCGGTGATGTGGGCGAGCTTCTCCCGCCTCGACACGCTGACCTATGGCACCGAGGAGTACGACACAGTCATGGCCGGGTCGATCGGCCTCACGGCCGTCGCGGGCATCGTCCTGTCACTGGCGGCCGGAGCGCTCAGCGTCATCGTGCAGGGCATCGTCGTGGTCGAGGTCACGCACGCCGCCGTCGCCGAGAAGCTCACCCTGGGCGCGCTGTGGCGACAGGTCAAGCCGATCGCCTGGCGGCTCATCGGCTACTCCCTCCTGCTCATCCTCGCCGTCGTCGCCCTGCTCGCCGTCGTGGTCGTCGCGGTGGTCGGCATCGCGATGGTCGCCCCGCCGGCCGCCATCGCGCTCACCATCGTCGTGATCCTCGCGGCCATCCCGCTCACCTGGTGGCTCATGATCAAGCTGCTGCTCGTGCCGGCGGCGATCATCATCGAGCACGCGACGATCCTGCAGGCGCTCTCGCGCTCGTGGACCCTCACGCGGCGGCGATTCTGGCCCGCGCTCGGGATCATCCTCCTGATCAGCGTCATCTTCGCCGTGGTCGCTCAGGTCGTCAGCATCCCGATGACCTTCCTCTCGCTGGGACTGACGACCGTGATCGCCCCGACCGGCGCGCCGGAGCCGACGGCGATCATCGGCTTCCTGGCGACGGCGGTGCTCACCCAGGTGCTCACGCTGTTGCTCCAGTCCGTCGCGGTGGTGGTGCAGTCCACAGCGACGGCGCTCATCTACATCGACTGCCGCATGCGCCATGAGGGGCTGGACCTCGACCTGCTCGCGTATGTGGAACGACGGGATGCCGGAGCACGGGGCCTTCCCGACCCGTACCGGCAGCACGTCGGCCGCGCCATCGCGCCGCGCTGGATCTCGCCGCAGGGACAGCCGTTCCCGCCGCCGGGACAGCCGTCCCCGCCCTCGTTGGCCGGCGGCCCGCAGCCCGCCCCCCCGGTCTACGCGGCGCCGTCCGCCCCCGCCCCGTCTGCGGGCGTCGGCTCCGCCGCGGCACCCGCGCCGGCGTACCCGCCGTACGCGGTCCCCCCGGCGGGACCGGCCGCGCACGCGGCGGCGCCGCAGCCGACGGCATCCCCCACGTCCCCGGCATCCCCCGACCCCCGGACCGCCGAACCGCCGCGGTCTCCCGACCCGTCGCCGACGACGTGGACGGCCCCCGGCGCCGCAGCCGACGGCACCGACCGAGAGTCGCCGTGGGCGTGATCCCGATCGTGTGGGCTCGACTCGCACGGGCCGCGGACGGCGTCCCGCCGCTCACGCCCGACGGCGACGAGGCGCGGCGGTGGGCGGAGCAGGAGCTCTCCGACCCGGCCTACGCCATCGCGGAACCCACACCGTTCGATCGCATCGCACGGGCGATCGGCGACTTCATTACGTCGCTGCTGAACCCCGATCTCTCGGGCGGATGGGGCTCGACTTTCGCGCTGGTCGCGGCCGTCGTCGTCGTCGCGATCATCGTCGCGGCGTTTCTGGTGTGGGGCATGCCGCGCGCGACCCGGCGCGCCCCGGCGCGGGCGGCGGCGCTGTTCGGCGAAGACGGACAGCGTTCGGCGGCGGAGCTGCGTTCGGCCGCCGCCGAACGCGCGCGGGCGGCGGAATGGGAAGCGGCCATCGTGCTGCGCTTCCGTGCTCTCGCCCGCGGGTGCCTGGAGCGGGGACTGGTCGATCTGCCACCGGGGGCGACCGTGCACGCCTTCGCCCGCGCCGCCGCCCGCGTGTTCCCTGCGCTGGCCGGCCGGCTGGAAGACGCGGCATCCGCCTTCGACGATGTGCGCTATCTGCGCAGACCGGGAACGCCCGAGCTGTACGACGCGGTCGCGGCCGTGGACGACGAACTCGCGGCGGCACGGCCGCCCGTCCTCGAGGGGGCGACGGCGTGAGCACCGCGGTGAGCGCGGCCCGCCCGCCCGTCCCTGCGGCGGCCGGCACCGCCGGCGATGTTTCCCCGTCGGGGTCGCCCGAGCCCGGGCTTCCGGCTTCCCGGCGGCGGCGCGTGGTCGCCTGGGTGGCCATCGGCCTCGCGCTGCTGGTCGTGGGCGGCATCGGCGCCGCGGTCTCGACCGCCAGCCAATGGGCCTCCCGCGGTGTGCTCGATCCCGAGTCCGCCGGCCCCGACGGAGCTCGCGCGATCGCCGACGTCCTGCGCGACCACGGGGTGGACGTGCGCGTCGTGCGCGACCGCGCGGCCGCGGCCGATGCGCTGACCGTCGGACCGGCCACGCTGGTGCTGCCCGATGCGCCGGCTCTCTCCGACGACGCCGTCCAAGGGCTCGCCGACGCGGCGACCGACGTCGTGCTGATCGAGCCGCGAGCCCGCACGCTCGATCTGCTGCTTCCCGGCTCCTCCCCCGCCGGCGCCAACCCCGGTGGCGCCGTCCGCCCGTCGTGCGACCTCGGTGACGCGGGGCGCGCGGGCCCGATCGCGCCGGGAAGCGTCTACCACCGTCCCGCTGAGGGTGAGGCGTGCTACCCCGCGGGAGACGGCTTCGGACTGGTCGTCACGCAGACCGACGCCGGGCGGATCGCCGCCATCGACGGGCGCACCGTCTTCGCCAACGACGTCCTGGCCGACGACGGCAACGCCGCGCTCGGGGTCAACCTCATGGGCCGGCATCCGGTCGTCGTCTGGTACGTGCCGGGCCTTGGCGACACCGACCTCGCCGACGCCGATCCCACCCTGGGCGAGCTCACGCCGCCGTGGCTCAGCCCGGTGATCGTGCTGCTGCTGTTCTCGGCCCTCGCGGCGGGCGTGTGGCGCGGGCGCCGGTTCGGTCCGCTCGTGACGGAGCGTCTTCCGGTCACCGTGCGCGCCTCGGAGACGACGGAAGGACGCGCGCGGCTGTACGCGCGTGCGCGCGATCCGCTGCACGCCGCCGACCGTCTTCGCATCGGGGCGCTGCGCCGCATCGCGGGGCGGCTCGGGCTCGGACCGCGCGCCGCGGCCACCGAGATCGCCGACGCCGCGGCGGCGGTCGCCGGGGCTGACCGTCGCATCGTGCGCGGCATCCTGATCGACGACATCCCGCGAAGCGACGCCGACCTCGTCGCCCTGAGCATCCGGTTGCGAGACCTCGAGGACGCCGTGCACGCGGCCGTCCGCCCCGAAAGGAGCCCACGATGACCGACTCCCCCACCACGACGGCCACGCCGGATCCCGGCCGGCCGCAGTCCGACGACGCGGCCTTGCGGGAGGCGATGAACCGCGTGCGCGTCGAGGTCGGCAAAGCGGTCGTCGGTCAGGACGGCACCGTCACGGGGCTTCTCATCGCGCTGCTCGCCCGCGGCCACGTGCTGCTGGAAGGCGTGCCCGGCGTGGCGAAGACCCTCCTGGTGCGGGCGTTCTCCACGGCGCTGGGCTTGGACAACAAACGCATCCAGTTCACGCCCGATCTGATGCCGGGCGACGTGTCGGGTTCCCTCGTCTACGACGCCAAGGCCGGCGAGTTCGAGTTCCGCGAAGGTCCCGTGTTCACCAACGTCGTGCTCGCCGACGAGATCAACCGCACACCGCCCAAGACACAGGCCGCGCTCCTGGAGGCGATGGAGGAACGCCAGGTCTCGACCGACGGCGTCACCCGGGCCCTTCCCGACCCGTTCCTCGTCGCGGCGACACAGAACCCCATCGAGCACGAGGGCACGTACACCCTGCCCGAGGCGCAGCTGGACCGGTTCCTCCTCAAGCTCATCGTCGACGTGCCGGCACGGGATGCCGAACTGGCCGTGCTGCGCCGTCATGCGAGCGGCTTCGATCCGCGCGACCTCGCCGCGGCCGGACTGCGTCGCGCCGCCACGGCCGACGAGATCCGCGCCGCGCAGCACGCCGCGGCATCCGTCACCGTCTCGGACGATGTCCTGGGCTACGTGGTCGCCCGCGCGCAGGCCACCCGCCGCAGCCCGTCGGTGCAGCTCGGGGTCAGCCCTCGAGCGGCCACCGCGCTGCTGGCGGCATCGAAGGCATGGGCCTGGCTCGGCGGCTATCCGGCCATCACGCCCGATCATGTGCAGACGATGCTGGTGCCCACGTGGCGCCACCGCATCCGGCTGCGCCCCGACGCCGAGCTGGAGGGCGTCTCGGTCGACGCCGTGCTGGGCTCGGTGCTGCAGCAGACGCGCGTTCCGATGTGACCTGGACGCGGGACGGGTCAAGGCGAGCGCCAGCGCGTTGACGCGGCCCGGGCCAAGATCGGTTAGCGAGGAACGAGCGCATCGAGATCCAGGGAGAACATGTACGTCACCGGTCGTCTTCCGCTCCTCGTCGCCGTCGGCGCGGCGCCCGTCGTGCTGCTGTCGGCAGCGGGCGTGGACGCGTGGCTCGCGGCGGCGGGATGGGTCCTGCTGTGCGTCCTGGCGGCACTGGGCGATGCCGCGGCGGCTCCCGATCCGCGCCGGGTGAGTGTGACGCGGGCCACGTCCCCCCGTGTGCTCCTGGGCCAGCCGGCGCGCACAGACCTGACCCTGCGCAACACCGGGGACCGCACGATCCGGGGGCGGATCCGCGACGCCTGGCAGCCGACGGCCGGCGCGCCGGCTGACCGGCCCGCGATCGAGATCCCACCGGGTGAGGCCCGCACCGTCACCGTTGCGCTCCTCCCCCGCCGGCGCGGGGAACTGCGCTCCCGCTTCGTGGTGATCCGCGCGCTCGGCCCGCTGCGCCTCGCGGGTCGCCAGGCGCGCCTGGATGCGCCCGGTGCCGTCCGCGTCCTGCCTCCCTTCACGGCGCGCCGCCATCTGCCCTCGCGGCTGGCGCGACTGCGCGAACTCGACGGGAACACCAGCATCCAGGTGCGCGGTCAGGGCACCGAGTTCGACAGCCTGCGCGAGTATGTCCGGGGCGACGACGTGCGCTCGATCGACTGGCGGGCCACTGCCCGGGCGAGCACCACGATGCTCCGCACGTGGCGACCCGAGCGCGACCGCCACGTCGTGATCGTGATCGACACCGGCCGCACGGCCGCGGCCCGCGTGGGCGACGGCGTGCGGATGGATGCCGCCATGGAGGCGGCGCTGCTGCTCGCCGCCCTGGCGACCCGTGCGGGCGACCACGTCCACCTGCTGATGTTCGACCGCGTGATCCGCGCCCGCGTGACACGTGTCGAGGGGCCCGCCCTGCTGCCCGCGCTGGTGGATGCCATGGCGCCGGTGGAGCCGCAGCTGATCGACACGGATTGGGATGCCGCCTTCGCGCAGGTGCGTGCCCTCACCTCGCGCCCCTCGCTGGTGGTGCTGCTGACCGCACAGGACGCCGCCGAGGCCGCGCGCGGATTCCTCGGGTCCCTTCCCGCACTCACCCGGAGCGCCCACGTCCTGGTGGGAGCCGTCACCGACGAGCTCGACCCGCTCCCGGTGCGCCCGGACGCGGCCGACGTCTACCGCGCCGCCGCGATCGAACGCAGCGCGCAGGATGCCGCGGTCGTCGCAGCCGCGATCGGACGCGCCGGGGGCGAGGCCATGGCCGCCACCCCGGAAGAGCTGCCTCCGCGCATCGCCGACCGCTATCTGGCGCTCAAGGCCGCCGGGCGTCTCTGAGACCGGCGGGAGCTGTCGGATCCGAGCGGACATGAATGCCTGAACAGGAGGTGAAACTTCGGACATCCGGCGTCACAAGTCGACACTCCGCCGCTGATTCCTGGGAAAACGCTGGACGTAGCGCTAGCCTCGCGTCGAGGAAAGGAGTCCGCCATGTCGGATACCACCACCAATCCGCCGTCCACGGCGACCAAGCTCGTCGCCGAGGCGATCGGCACGTTCGTGCTCGTGTTCGGCGGCGTCGGCACGGCGCTGTTCGCCGCCAACTTCCCGGCCGGATCCGAGGGGAACCCGCTCGGGGTCGGCTTCGTCGGCGTCGCGCTGGCCTTCGGTCTGACCGTCCTGGCCGGGGCCTACGCATTCGGTCCCATCTCGGGCGGCCACTTCAACCCCGCCATCACCCTCGGGCTCGCCGTCGCGGGCCGCTTCGAGTGGCGCAACACCATCGGCTACATCATCGCGCAGCTGATCGGCGGTGCACTCGGCACGACGCTCCTCGTGCTCATCGGCCTGTTCGGCCCGGCCGACTGGCTCGCCACCGCGCAGGACGGCGGCTTCGCGTCGAACGGCTACGGCGAGCTGTCGCCGGGCGGCTTCGGCCTGGGCGCCGCGATCATCGCGGAGATCCTGCTCACGGGGCTCTTCGTGCTGATCATCCTCGGGGTCACGCACACGGTCCGCGGCACGGCCGCCCTCGCTCCGCTGGCGATCGGCCTCACGCTGACCCTGATCCACCTCATCTCGATTCCCATCGACAACACCTCGGTCAACCCGGCCCGCTCGATCGCCGCGGCGATCTACGGCGGACCCGGCCCGCTCTCGCAGGTGTGGGTGTTCATCGTGTTCCCGATCGTCGGCGGCCTGCTCGCCGGCCTGCTGCACCGCGCCCTGTTCGAGCCGAAGGCGCTGCCCGCGGACCGCGCAGAGGCACGCGTGCGCTGACGCCGCCGAGCCACGTCGCACGAAAGCAGAAGCGGCCCGCCCCCTGCCGGGGCGGGCCGCTTCTCGCATGATTCAGACGAGGTCGAAGCGGTCGAGCTCGGTGACCTTGCCCCACGCCTTCACGAAGTCGCGCACGAACTTCTCCTGGGCGTCGTCCGAGGCGTAGACCTCGGCGAGCGCGCGCAGCTCGGAGTTCGACGCGAACAGCAGGTCGACGCGCGTGCCGATGCCCACCGGCTCACCCGAACCGTCCTTCGTGCCCGAGAACGCGTGGGAGCCCGGGTCGAGCGGCTTCCACGTGGTGCCGAGGTCGAGCAGGTTCACGAAGAAGTCGTTCGTGAGCACGCCCTTGCGGTCGGTGAAGACGCCGTAGTCGGAGTCATCCCAGTTCGTCCCCAGCACCCGCAGGCCGCCGACGAGCACCGTCATCTCGGGTGCGCTCAACGTCAGCAGGTTCGCACGGTCGATGAGGTGGTGCTCCTCCGGCATGAACGCGTTCGGGCCGTAGTAGTTGCGGAACCCGTCGGTGACCGGCTCGAGGAACGCGAACGACTGCACATCGGTCTGCTCCTGCGTGGCGTCGGTGCGTCCGGGGTGGAAGGGGACCTCCACGTCGACTCCGGCATCCTTGGCAGCCTTCTCGACGGCGGCGTTGCCGGCCAGCACGATGAGGTCGGCCAGCGACACCTTCTTGCCGTCGGTGCGGCCGTCGTTGAACGAGGCCTGGATCTGCTCGAGCGTGCTGAGCACGGTGGCGAGCTGGGCGGGCTTGTTGACCTCCCAGTCCTTCTGCGGCGCGAGGCGGATGCGGGCGCCGTTGACGCCGCCGCGCTTGTCGCTGCCGCGGAACGAGGATGCCGCCGCCCAGGTCGTCTCGACGAGCTGCGAGACCGTCAGGCCCGACTCGAGGATCTGAGCCTTGAGGGCCGCCGCGTCGGCGGCGTCGATCAGCTCGTGATCCACCGCGGGGACGCGGTCCTGCCACAGCAGCTCCTCCGACGGCACCTCGGGGCCGAGGTAGCGCTCGATGGGCCCCATGTCACGGTGGGTCAGCTTGAACCAGGCGCGGGCGAACGCGTCGGCGAAGGCATCCGGGTCGTCCTTGAAGCGACGCGAGATCTTGTCGTACTCGGGGTCCATGCGCAGGGCCAGGTCGCTCGTGAGCATGCGCGGCTCGCGACGGCCGTTCGAGTGCGCGAGCGGCACCATGTCGGCGCCGCCGCCGTTGATCGGGCGCCACTGGTGTCCGCCGCCCGGGCTGCGCATGAGCTCCCAGTCGTACGCGTACAGGATGTGGAAGAACTCGTTGTCCCAGCGGGTGGGGTGGTAGGTCCACGTGACCTCGAGACCCGACGTGATGGTGTCGTCGCCGTGGCCGGTGCCGTGGTTGTTCTTCCAGCCGAGGCCCTGCATCTCCAGGCCCGCGGCCTCGGGGTTGTCCTCGACGTTGGTGTCGGGTGCGGCGCCGTGGGTCTTGCCGAACGTGTGACCGCCGGCGATCAGGGCGACGGTCTCCTCGTCGTCCATGGCCATGCGGCCGAACGTCTCGCGGATGTCGCGGGCCGAAGCCAGCGGGTCGGGGTTGCCGTTGGGGCCTTCCGGGTTGACGTAGATGAGGCCCATCTGCACGGCGGCCAGCGGCTTCTGAAGCTCACGGTCGCCGGAGTAGCGCTCGTCGCCGAGCCACGTGGTCTCGGGGCCCCAGTACACGTCGGCGTCCGGCTCCCACACGTCGGCGCGGCCGCCGGCGAAGCCGAAGGTCTTGAAGCCCATGGACTCCAGCGCCACGTTGCCGGCGAGGATCATCAGGTCGGCCCACGAGATCGACTGACCGTACTTCTTCTTGACCGGCCACAGCAGGCGGCGGGCCTTGTCGAGGTTGACGTTGTCGGGCCAGCTGTTCAGCGGCGCGAAGCGCTGCTGGCCGGCGCCACCGCCGCCGCGGCCGTCGGTCACCCGGTACGTGCCCGCGCTGTGCCAGGCCATGCGGATCATCAGCGGACCGTAGTTGCCGAAGTCTGCCGGCCACCAGTCCTGCGACGTCGTGAGCACCTCGGCGATGTCGGCCTTCACAGCCGTGAGGTCGAGGGCCTCGAACGCCGCCTTGTAGTCGAAGTCCTCACCGAGCGGGTTGGCGACCGCAGGGTTCTTCGCCAGGATCTTCAGGTTCAGCTGGTTCGGCCACCAGACGCCGTTCGCGTTGCCGGTCGTCGGGTGCGGCTGACCGCCGTGGATGACAGGGCAGCCCTCGGCCTCGTTCGGGCGCGGACGGGTCTCGCCGTCCTCGCGCTCGTCGACCGGCGTGTCGATCGGGGTGACCGCCTGATCCGCGTCGGTGGGGTTCTCACCGATCTCGGGAATCGTCTCGTTCGTGTCGGTCATGGGCTTCCTTCCAATCGGTGTGGGCTAGGGGAATCGGACGGACAAGTCAGGATGCCGTGGCCGCGGCACGCGAGCCGGCATCGCCGGGCGCCGCGAGCGCCTCGGTCTCGGTCGCCGCGCACGCGGGGCACAGTCCCCAGAACGTGACCTCGGCGACCTGCACGGCGTAGCCGTGCGTCTCGGACGGGGTCAGGCACGGCGCCTCGCCCACCACGCAGTCCACGTCCTGCACCGCGCCGCATCGCGAGCAGATGAGGTGGTGGTGGTTGTCGTCGACACGCAGTTCGAACAGACCCGGGCGTCCCGCCGGCTCGAAGCGGCGCACCAGTCCGGCGTCGACGAAATCGCCGAGCGCGTTGTAGACCGACTGCAGACTCGTACCCGGGACGGTCTGCGCGACGATGCCGTAGAGCTCGTCGGCGCTCGCGTGCGGCCGCTCGATGAGCGCCTCGACGACCGCGCGCCGCGAGTCGGTGACCCGCAGTCCCGCCGCGCGCAGCCGCGCGACGGTGTCGACGGCGTGTGCGGAGGTCATGCCTCCACCCTACCGTTGTTTTGAGTAGCTCAAAACAACAGCAGATTCACTTGCGCTGAACGTACGCGATTTGCCCCCCTCTCGCGTACGTTCAGCGCAAGTGAACCGTTTCAGGCAGTAGCGCCCGGAGGACGGCGGCGAGGACGGCGGCGAGGACGGATGCTGACGCCGGCGCCGGATCAGCCGGTGACGAGCGTCGGCGTGCCGGCCTCGAACTCCGTGAGGTCGCCCGTCTCGCCGAGGCGCTGGGCGCGCCGGCCCACGACGAGCATGTAGACGAGGAAGGCGGCCAGCGCCGCGGCGCCGATGCCGATCTTGACCGGCCACGGCCACGGCTGCGCCGTGACGAAGCCCTCGATGAGCCCCGACAACCCGAGGGCGAAGACGAGCCCGATCGCGATGGTGGCCAGCGATCGCCCCGCCGCGGCGAGCGCCTCTCCGCGGGACCGGGGTCCCGGCGCCACCCACGCCCAGAAGATGTGCAGGCCCGCCGCCCCCGCCACGAAGAGCGATGTGAGCTCGAGCAGCCCGTGGGGGAGGATGTACAGCACGAACACGTCGGCGCGGTCGAACGCGGTGAGGATCGCCGCTGCCGTGCCGACGCCGACGGCGTTCTGGACGAGCACCATGACGGGCCAGATCCCGGTGATTCCGAAGAGCACGCATTGCGCCGCGATCCAGGCGTTGTTCGTCCAGACGGTTCCGGCGAAGACGGCGGCCGGGTTCTCGCTGTAGTACTCCGTGAACTGGTTCTCGGCGTAGTGCTCGAGCTGCGCCTGGCTTCCCAGGCTCGCCACGAGCGCGGGATCACCCGACACCCACAGCGCGGTCACCACCCACACCGCCACGAAACCGATCGCGATCGCCAGGGTGGTCCAGCGCACCCGGTACAGGGCCGCCGGCAGCTGCAGCACGAAGAATCTCGGGATCTGGCGCAGGGGATTCTCGGGGACGCCGGTCAGGCGCAGGCGGGCGCGCGCGAGCATGGTCGACACATGGTCGCTCTGCACGCTGCGTCCTGCGGAGGTCTTCGCGTCGGCAAGATCAGCGGATGCCGCGCGGTAGCGCGTGACGAGCTCGTCGACCTCCGCCCCGCTGAGGTGGCGTGTGCGGCTCAGCTCCTCCAGGCGCGCCCACTCCTCCCGCCGGGCGGCGGTGAGCGCATCGAGGTCCATGCGCTTTACTGTAGCCATGAGCGCTCCGCAGCCCGCCCCCGCTCCGAGCGTCCCGGGCGGTGCGATCGTCGACATCCAGCAGGATGAGGTGCTGACGGGCGAGGCCGTCGCACTCGACGTGCAGCCCCTCGGGTACTTCCTGCGGGCGCTCGGTGTCTTCATCGACATGCTGATCGGCGTCGTGGTGCTCCTCCTGTTCGCGTGGGGCGCGACCTGGCTGGTCGGCGCCGGCGCATTGGATGCGAACGTCCTGCCGATCCTCACGATCGTCGTGCTGGTGCTCGTCATGGTGGTCGTCCCGACGGTGGTGGAGACGTCGACGCGGGGCCGCAGTCTCGGGCGCCTGGTGGTCGGCGGGCGCATCGTCCGCACCGACGGCGGCGCTGCGGGGTTCCGGCACGCGTTCATCCGAGCGCTGGTGGGGGTCTTCGAGCTGTGGTTCACACTCGGGGCGGTCGCGGCGCTGGTGGGCGCGTTCACGCCGCGGTCCCAGCGCCTGGGCGACCTCATGGCCGGCACGTACTCCGAGCGCACACGAACCCCAAGGCTTCCCGACACGTCGTTCGGCGTGCCGCCGGTCCTCGCCGCGTGGGCGCAGATCGCCGACGTGGGCCGCCTTCCCGAACGGCTCTCACGCCGCCTGGCCCAGTTCGCGGCCTCGGCGGCGAGCCTGGATCCAGCCGCACGCGCCCGCGTCGCAGCATCCCTCGCCCACGAAGCCGCTCAGCACGTCGCACCCGTGCCGGCGGTCGATCCCGAGACGTTCCTCATCGGCGTCGTGGCCCTGCGGCGCGAGCGCGAGCTGCGCGCCCTCCGCCTCGAGACGGCGCGCGCCGAGGCGCTGGCCGCACCCGTTGCCGCGCCGCCTCGCGGCTTCCCGCAACGCTGACCCGCGCCGCCCCCCTGCGTGCCGCCGCCTGCGCCTGACCCTCTTCCCGCCTCGCACGCGCCCTCCACCCGCGAGACTCCATCCGAGCGCCGAAACTTCGGCCCCGAACCGCAGTCTCGGCAGCCCGTTGAAGTCTCGCGGCACCGTGCGGCGCTCGACGCCCCGGCCGTGCTGACGCCCCGAACGTGCCGGCGCTCCGACGCCCCGAACGTGCCGCGCTCCGGCGCCCCGGACGTGCGGCTCGCGCAACGCCCGGCGCGACGCCGGCGTCAGTAGCGGTAGTGGTCGAGCTTGTACGGGCCCTCGACGGGAACCCCGATGTAGGCGGCCTGCTCGTCCGACAGCGTGGTCAGCTTCACACCGAGCGCGTCGAGGTGCAGGCGCGCGACCTTCTCGTCGAGGTGCTTGGGCAGCGTGTACACGGCGGTCGGATACTCGTCCCGCTTAGTGAACAGCTCGATCTGCGCCAGCACCTGGTTCGTGAACGACGCGCTCATGACGAACGACGGATGCCCCGTCGCGTTGCCGAGGTTGAGCAGCCGGCCCTCGCTGAGCACGAGCACGCTCCGCCCGTTGGGAAGACGCCATTCGTGCACCTGAGGCTTGATCTCGACCTTCTCGACACCGGGGAGGGCCTCGAGCCCCGCCATGTCGATCTCGTTGTCGAAGTGCCCCACGTTGCCGACGATCGCCAGGTGCTTCAGGGCGAGCAGGTGATCGACCGTCACGACGTCCTTGTTGCCGGTTCCCGTGATCACGATGTCGACCTGGTCGGCGACATCGGCCAGCCGCGCGACCTGGTAGCCGTCCATCGCTGCCTGCAGCGCGCAGATCGGATCGACCTCGCTCACGATCACGCGAGCGCCCTGGCCGCGCAGAGCCTCGGCCGCGCCCTTGCCCACATCGCCGTAGCCGCACACGAACGCGATCTTGCCGCCCATCAGCACGTCGGTGGCGCGGTTGATGCCGTCCGGCAGCGAGTGGCGGATGCCGTACTTGTTGTCGAACTTCGACTTCGTCACCGAGTCGTTCACGTTGATCGCGGGGAAGAGCAGATCACCGGATGCCGCGAGCTCGTACAGCCGGTGCACTCCGGTGGTGGTCTCCTCGGTCACCCCGAGCAGGTCGGCGGCCATGCGCGTGAAGCGCTGCGGGTCGCGGGCGAGGCTGGCCCGGAGCGTATCGAGGACGATGCGGTACTCGGCGGAATCGTCGGCCGCGGCATCCGGCACCGCCCCGGCCTTCTCGAATTCGACGCCCTTGTGCACGAGGAGCGTGGCGTCGCCGCCGTCGTCGAGGATCATGTTGGGGCCGTCGAAGCCCTCGGCGGACCAGTCGAAGATCCGGTCCGCCAGGCGCCAGTACTCCTCGAGAGTCTCGCCCTTCCACGCGAACACCGGGACCCCGGCCGGAGCGTCGACGGTGCCCCTGGGCCCGACGACAACGGCGGCGGCCGCCTCGTCCTGCGTCGAGAAGATGTTGCAGCTGGCCCAGCGCACCTGCGCGCCGAGCGCGACGAGCGTCTCGATGAGCACCGCCGTTTGCACCGTCATGTGCAGCGACCCGGCGATGCGCGCGCCCTTCAGCGGCTGCGAGGCGCCGAACTCCTCGCGCAGCGCCATGAGCCCCGGCATCTCGTTCTCGGCCAGACGCAGCTGGTGCCGCCCGGCATCGGCGAGCGCGAGGTCTGCGACCTCGTACTCGAGCCGCGTCGACGGAGTCTCGGCGGAGGCAGCAGGCGTGGCGACGGGCGTGTGGGTCGGCATCCGCCCATTCTCCCACGCCGGTTCGCGCCCCGACACGTCAGAGGCCGCCGGGACGGATGCCGCGCCGGCGACGGGCGCGGGGGTGCGGGATGCCGGGCGGTCAGGCCTGCAGCGTCTCGTGGCGCACGACGACCCAGCCCTTCGGGACGGACAGGCGGTCGGTGTGCACCGCGCACAAGTCGTGGGCGTGCGGGTCGCCCGCCGCGCCGAGCGGCCCGATCGCGGCCATCTGGTCGCCGTAGTCGTAGGTGAGGGTCGACACGGCCTCTCGGGCGCACCCGACCTTGGAGCAGACTCTCTCGCGCATCGGCTCGACGCTACCGCCCGCCACCGACAGCGGTCGGGATGCCGCGCCGCACGTCTGCCCTCCTCGAAGGCGGAAGAGCGCCGAGATGCGGATCGGCTGCCCGCACGGGCTCCTCATCTCGGCATTCGTCCTCGTCCGGGCACGCACTTCCCGAGGACGCGGCTCGCCGCCGCGACCTAGGATGGGGGCATGGCGTGGCGTCGGACCCGGACCAGCGAACGCGCGCCGCGGCGCGCATCCCGTCATGGCCGCCACGGCCGTGAGGGACGCAGCTCTGTAGTGCGTCCGCCGCTGCCCCCGCTGGACACCCGCGTCGAGCGGTTCGATCTCTCTGTCGGCACTGCCGCCGAGTTCCTCCGCTCCGCATGGCCCGAGCTGCGCGACGTGCGCTTCGAGGTGGCCGACATGCCCGCCGCCACCGACGACGACGGCATCCCGCGGTGGACCGTTCTGCCGGGCGAACAGCGGATCATCCTGTACCACCTGCCCATCGAGCGCCTCACGCACATGCACCGCGACGACGAGCTGCACCGGCGGATGATGGTCGAGGGCGCGGTGTTCCGGGCCGCCGCCGAGTACCTCGACCGCGACCCCTGGGACCTCGGTCCCGAGCGGTTCCGCTACTTCTGATCCCCCTGCCGGCGTTCCCGTGCGCCGAGCCCCCGCCGGTCGAGAGGCGAGGAACGAGCCGTATCGGAACCCGCCCCCACCACCACGCGCGCCGCCCCGGAACCACGCACGGCGGGAGGTCAGGGGTAGACGATGACCTCGGCGGTCGCGACGTCCGCGGGCCAGATCGGCACGCCCGCCAAGGCGCCGTCGCCGGCGAACGACAGGGCGGCTCGAACGGGAGCCTCGGGATCGAGCGTGTAGAGCGTCCGCGCCGACAACCGCACCTCGATCGACCCGCTCGCGGGCACCGTGAGGTCGAAGGGCGAGCCGCCGTCGAGCGGCGTCACCGCGACGGCGACCGCATCATCGCCCGGGTTCACGACCGTCAGCGACGGGGTCGGGCCGCTGGGAGTGGCGAACAGCGACGGCACCGCCACCTCGGGGGCGGGCGTGAACCACGCGAAGTCGTCGCCCTCCTCCACGCCGGTCGCCTGCCACACCGCGGCAACGACGGGTGCGTCCGCGTCGACGGTGACGGTGTACGACCCCGCGCTCAGGCTGTCGAGGGCGAGCTCGAGCGGCTTGCCGGCCTCCAGCTGCACCTCCTGCGGTTCCCCGGTCGATCCGGAGCCCCCGGCCGACGCGATCGTCACCCGCGCCGTCGCCGCCGCGGAGGGCGACAGCATCCGCAGCACGGTCGCCGCTTCGGAGGCACCCGCCGCCGTCCCGGAGCGGGTGACCGTCACGCCGGCGATCACCTGGGTGTTCTCGGCCTGCGCGACGGGACCCACCTGGTCGACACCGCCCGGAGTGAGGGTGCGCGTGATGCTGGTCTGCAGCGACGCGTGCACCGGCGCGCCGACCGCGGAGACGCGCACGATGGGCGTCTCCTCACCCAGTGCGATGCCCGCCAGGGGCACGACGCGTTGCGTTCCGGGCGCGACGACGAGATCGGCGGCGCCCGGCGGCGTCTGCGCTCCCGACGCGCCGTACACGGTGAGCTGAACCGTCGCCGGCACGGAGCCGGGATTTCCCAGCAGCACCAGGTCGGCGGCGCCGGTGGCGGCCGATCCTCCGACGAGCCAGGAGTCCAGCAGCGGGGGGCGGCACGCGGACGCGGCGAACCCGGCGAGATCGTCCGCGGCGACCGTCGCGGCGCCCGTGGCGGCGACGTCGACGGCGTGGTCGTCGAACGGCGGCGCGACGAACGCCAGCGGGCCGGGGCCGACGTCCGTGGTGTACAGCCGCTCCTCCCGCGGGTCCCCGCCCTCGGCGGCACCGCTGATCACCGACTGCGGCGCGGCGACGGTGAGGGCGTCGGCATCCGTCGGGTCACGGCCGATCGAGAGGAGCGCACCATCGCACGCGACGATGGATGCCGCGGGAGCGGGGGTGGCGGCGAGGCTCAGCGGCTCGCGCACGACTGTCGGCCAGGGCACCGACACCGCGGTCACGACCGCGATGACCGCGATGATCGCGACCAGCGTGCCGATCAGCAGGCGGGCGCTCGTCGTCGCCCAGCGGAAGATCCGTCGATCGCTCATCGCCCCTCCTGCCAGTGCGGTCCCACGACCCGCGGTGTGCGTCGCGCCTCGCGGATCGACGCGCCCGTCGGCACGGCCAGCAGCAGTGCGATGCCGAACACGGCCAGCTGGCCGACGGCGATCCACTGACCGAGAGACGTGACGGATGCCGGCTCCTGCGGGCGCGGCGCCACCTCGTCCACGACGCGCCACAGCTCGCCCTTGGCCGTGTCGCCCACGACCACCAGCGTGTCGCGCTGGCCCAGCGCGGTCACGGCCGACAGGCGCGTGGTGCGGGCGCCGTCCGTCTCGGGAGGCGTCGTCGGCGCCAGCAGGATGAAGCCGATTCCGCGCTCGGCGAGCTCTGTCACGACATCGTCGGATGACGGTGTGACGAGGTCGGCGGCGAGATCGGCGAGCTCCGCGTCCTGAGGCGTCGGGTCGGTGCGCGTGGAGAGGAGGGTCGACTGCCCCCCGATCGTCTCGCTCGCCCCCCACACGACCTGCGCGGCGACGCCGGAGTCCGGTTGCGGCGTGAGGACGATCGTGCCGACATCGGGGTTGTCGCGACCCTCCGCCGCCACGAAGGCGGGCAGCGTGCTGGCGGGGCCGTTCGCGATGGTCGCGGCACCGCGCGAGAGGGCCGTGAGCGACGGCACGGCGAGCACCACTGCTCCGGCGAGAACGAGCGCGGCGGCGATCCCGCGCACCAGGGCGACCCGGGGGGCGAGCCCGGCGTCAAGCGAGACCAGCGCCCCGCCGAGCGCACCGAGCCAAGCGAGGCTGAGAGCTGTGCCGGGCCAGAGGGGCACGGTCTCGGACTGCAGGAACTGCACCGAAACCCCCACCGCCATGAACGCCGTGCCGAGTCCGAGGGCGGTGACCGCCAGCAGCGCGGTGCCGACGGCCCATCGCTGCGTCAGCGGAGCGGCGAGGGCGAGGAGCGCGAGCGGGACGCTGAGCAGGGGCACCCACCACACCGGGCCGTCGGTGAAGGTGGTCCACCCGGCCAGATCCGGTGTCGGGATGCCGGCGGCCAGGAGTGCGCGCCCGGCCGCGTCGGCGGCGACCTGCGGCCCGGCCCAGGGGACGCCCGGGTCGGCGACCAGCCCCCAGGCACCACCGTGGCCGACCGTGTTCCAGACGAGCGGCAGCGCGAGGGCGGCGGCGGGGATGACGGTCCAAACCAGCCGTGCGACCCCGCGACCGGCACGCAGGACGATGGCCAGCAGCACGGCGGCCAGCCAGATCACCGCGAGCGCCGGCGTGAGCGTGGGAGCCGTCGCGAGCACCGCCGCCAGAAGGAGGGAGGCTGTCCCGGCGCCTGTCCAGGAGCGGTGCGCGACACTGCCGGCGTAGAACAGCCACGGCAGCAGCAGGTGCACGATGACGCCGGTCGGCCGGCCCTGCGTCAGCGCGACCAGGAGGGTCGGCGAGAGCGCCCAGACCGCGCCGCCCAGCAGCCTCAGGCTGGATCGCTCGGTGACGCGGGTTGCCGCGAACCAGCCGCCGAGCGCCGCGAGCGGCAGGGCCGCGATCCACAGCAGCACCAGCGCTCGCGACGGTGACCAGGCCGTGAGCGAGCCGAGCACGGCGACCACTGCGGCGAACGGGTCGGCCGGACCGATCGTGTCGAGCCCGAGGGCCCGCTGGCCGAACGCGGCGTCGTCCCACAGCTGCCCGATCGTCGTCGCGAGCGGCTGCACCGCTCCCCCGCCGAGGACGGGCCAGGCCAGCAGGGCCGGGAACGCTGCGATCGAAAGGGCCAGCGCCGCCAGCACCAGCCACGCGCCGCCGCCCGAGAAGAAGCGCAGGTCGCTGCGCCGGTGACCGCCGAGGGCGACCTCGGGCTCATCGTCGAGGCGTTCCCGCAGCTCGCCCTGGCTCGTGCGCAGCGGGGTGATCTGCGCCCACGTGGCCGTGCGCGCACGGCTCAGCCGTCGCCGTGCCCGCCACACGGGCACGATGCCGACGAGGACGACCACGGCGGCGCCCCATTCGGGCGCGATCCTCCCCGGCTGCTTGCGGACGAGGTCGACGATCGTACGCCAGAGCGCGAGAGGAAGGATCGACAGCCAGTGCAACGGCACCCACGGTGGGCGGGCGTACACCAGGCGGCGATGCAGCTGCGCGACGCGCTCCGCGTAGACCGCGCGGCGGCGCCGCTGCGGGGTGAGCGGCGCGGGGGCGCCAGCCACGCCGTCGCCGGCGGTCGCCACCAGGGCGCTGGGAGCGAGCGCCACCCGGCCACCGGCCAGCCGCGCGCGCACACCGAGGTCGAGACCCTCGTCGGCGCCCGCCAGCCCGCGATCCAGTCCGCTCAACCGCCGCCACGCATCGGCACGGACGAGGATGCCTCGCACGTCGGAGCCGAGAGCATCCTCGAGCGCATCGTGCTGGCCCTGGTCGAGCTCGCCGTCGGAGAGCCCGACGGTCCGGCCGAAGCGGGTCATACCGACGCCGAGCGACACGATCTCGGAGCGATCGTCCCACCGCACGAGTTTGGGCGCGACGAAAGCCGCCGAGGGCGAGCGCTCCAGTGCACCCACCAGCTGGGCGAGCGCGTCGGGCTCGGGCGCGGTGTCCTGGGCGAGCAGCCAGACGGCTTCGCCCTCGAGTGTCCGGGTCGCCAGCGCGGTCGCGGCTGCGAACCCGGTCGACGCCGGAGCTTTCACGACGGTGCCGGCGCCCGCGGCATCCACCACTTCGAACAGGTGGTCGTCGCCGCCGCACACCACGATCGACAGCACGTCGACCGCACGGCTCTGCTCACGGACCGCGGCCAGCGTCCGGCGCAGGTGGAAGGCGGCCGGTGTCCGCCCGTCGGGACGGACGACCAGAACGGCGTGCACCCGGTAGGCGGGGAGCGCCGCCGGCGAAGGGGTGGCGTTCGGGGTCACCGCGTTGGACCGGGCGGCGTCAGACAGGGTGTCGTTCGAAGGGGCAGCGGGCATGTCCTGGCCAGCCTAGGCGCGCCGGTGCGGGACGCCGGGCGCACGCGCCGGATCGGCCGGATCCACCGGCCGACCCACGTGCGTTCAGCCCGCGCGACGCTTCAGCTTGCGACGCTCGCGCTCGCTGAGACCGCCCCAGATGCCGAAGCGCTCGTCGTTCTGCAGCGCGTACTCGAGGCATTCGCCTCGAACATCGCACGACGTGCAGATGCGCTTGGCATCGCGCGTGGAGCCGCCCTTCTCAGGGAAGAACGCCTCCGGATCGGTCTGCGCACACAGTGCGTCGGTCTGCCATGCGAGCGGATTGTCTTCTTCCGCATCGATGTTGCGACGTACCCCCGGAACCCCCAGTTGAACCGGATCGACGAACCAGTCGTCGGGAACGCCGGAACGGTACTGCGAAACCGCCATGTCGTTCTCACCCCCCGTGATCCTGCTCCACGCTGGTGCGTGTACCGATAATTACACTCGTGTAGTTCCCGGAGGTCAAGTCGCAGATAGTAAAGGCTCAACCGGCTCTTGAAGCTTCACGACGCGCCGACGACGCGCCCCGCTGTGTAACGGTCAGATGAGAAACCGCGAGCGAGCTCTCAGCGCCCCGGCAGCGCGATGAAGAGGTCCCCGGCGCCGGCTGCTCGGACGCCGCCTTCGTCTGGGGTGATGAGCGCCGCCCGGCCCGGTGTGAGCCGCTCGGAAGCACCGGTCGAAAGCCCCGTCACCTCGATCGCACCGGCGGTGACGACCGCGACCGCGGGGCCGGCGAGGGGCACGTCGACGCCGAGCGCAGGCGGCGTGACGGCGAGCAGCGCGAAGTCCCGCACCGGAACGTCGTACTGGTGCACACCGGGACTGACCGGACGCGGCGCGATGATCGGCGGCAGGCCGGGCGTCGGGTCGAGCACCCGCACGAGCTCCGCGGTGTCGATGTGCTTGGGGGTGAGTCCTCCGCGCAGCACGTTGTCACTGGCCGCCATGAGCTCGACGCCGAGCCCTTCCAGATACGCATGGAGCACGCCCGCGGGCAGGAACAGTCCCTCGCCGCGCCGGAGGGTCACGAGATTCATGAGCAGGGCGACCACGATGCCGGGATCGCCGGGGAACTGTTCGTCGAGTGCACGAGCGAGGTCCAGCTCGGCGGCGAACTCGTCGGAGTGCGCGGCGACGGCGGCGGCGATGACTTCACGGGCGACGTCGGAGCCGTCGGAGAGGAGCCAGCCGATGACGTCTGAGAGCGAGGCATCCGTCAGCTTCTCCGCCAGCGGCGCGGCACCGGGTCCGAGCGCCGCGACCAGGCGGCGCGTCGCCGTGAGGTCGCGCAGGCCCGCGAGCGCCCGGAAGGTGTCGCTCAGGGCGACGATCAGCTCGGGCTTGTGGTTGGTGTCTCGGTAGGTGCGCTCGGCCGCGTCGCGCGGGATGCCGGCGGCGTCTTCGCGGGCGAAGCCCGCTTCGGCCTCCTGCTTCGACGGGTGGGCCTGGATCGACAGCGGGGATGCCGCGGCCAGCAGCTTGAGCAGATACGGCAGCGGTCCGTCGAGGCCCGCGGCCCCGCCCTCGTCGGCGATCCAGCGGTCCAGCGTACGACCGTCGGGAAGCTCGGCCGGGTCCCCCGGGTGGTCGCCGAACCAGACCTCGGCCTCGGGCCGGGAGGCGGGCTGCCGCCCCTCGAGACCGGCGAGGAGGGACGTCGAGCCCCACGCGTAATCACGGGGCGCATTGGCAAGCGGGATCAGCACGCGAACAGCCTAGCCAGGCTGCAGGATCCGCCGAGCGGCCCCGGGTACCCTGAGAGCGATGATGGCCGTCCACTCGAAGCACCCGGCGTCGGCGCCGCCGGGACCGCCGGTACGCGAGAAGACCGGCCACCTGCTGCTGCGTGGCTGGTGCATCTTCGTGCTGTTCCTGTCGCTGTCGGGCACCGCCTGGGTGAACGCCTTCGGCGAGCCGGTCGCCGCCGGCGTCGCGATCGGCGGCGGCGTGCTCTCTGTGGTGCTGTGGATCGTGCTCCGGCCCCCGGTGCAGTGGCGTCGCCTCCCCTGGTTCGTGGTCGGGTACGTCGGCTGGGCTACCCTCTCGCTGGCGTGGTCGGCCTGGCCGCAGACCACCGCGCTGACGCTCCTGCTGCTGTACATCACGACGGTGCAGGCCCTGTTCGTGGGCAGTGTCCTCACCTGGCGCGAACTGGTGCGCGCCGCGGCATCCGCCCTCAAGTGGGTCGTCGCCCTGTCGTTCCTGTTCGAGCTGTGGGTGTGGGTCTTCGTGCGAGCGCCGATCCTGCCGGGCTGGATCATCGGCAAGGCGGACGACCCGATCGAGTACTGGTCGCGCGACAACCTGTTCGAGTGGGACAAGCGGATCCAGGGCATCATGGGCAACGCCAACCTGCTGGCGCCCGTCGCACTCCTGGCGATCGTCGTGTTCGGCATCCGGTTGGCATCCGGAGCTCCGCGCCGAACGTTCCTGTGGATCTGGATCGGGCTCTCGGCGTTCCTCTTCATCCGAGCCTCGTCGGCGACGGCCTATGTGACCGCGGCCGCTGTGGCCGTCGTGCTCGTCACCGTGCTCCTCATGCGCCGGGCGACGCGGCCCGGCGAGCGCACGAAGTACTACATCGCCTACGCGATCGTCGGCGTCGGAGGTCTCGCGTCGCTCTGGCTGCTGCGCGACACGCTGTTCTCGGCGCTCGGTCGCAGCGCCGATCTCACCGGGAGGGAGCGCATCTGGGAGGCGGTGCTCTCGCGCGCCGCCGAGCGCCCGTGGACCGGGTGGGGTTTCGCGACACCGTGGGTCCCGTCGGATCCCGCGTTCGACCGCTGGATCATCGACCACGGCCAGACCGTCATGCAGGCGCACAACATGTGGGTGGATGTCGCGATGCAGCTGGGCATCATCGGCGTCGTGCTCCTGACGCTGCTGTACCTCGCGTTCGTGTGGCGTGCCTGGTTCTTCGCCGTCGACCGCCCACGCTGGGATCTCCGAGCCGATCGCCCCTACTCCCCCGTGACGCTCCTGCCCACCCTGGTGGGTGCGATCGTCCTCGTGCAGGGCTTGGCGGAATCCAGCCCCCTTCTCCTGTGGGGATGGCTGTTCGTCGTCATGCTCGGCGCCAAGATCAAGCAGTCGCCGCACGTCGGCGTCGGGCCCGCCGAGCAGAGCGCGGCCATCGAACGCGGTGAGCGCGTTCGAGCGGGCAGCCGATTCCGCCTCGACGAGCCCATCGGCTCCCACCGCCGGGGAACGACGGAGTGACCGACGCGCCGCGCTCCGCATCGCCCGGATGGTGGGGCGCGGTGCTGGCGTCGGCATCCTTCGCGCGCGCGTACACGCTCGTCGTCTTCACCGCCGTCTTCTCGGCGTTCGCGATCGAGCGGATCGCGGGCCGCGTCACCTACGTCACGATCATCACCGGGCTGTGCCTGCTCGGCATCGCCGTGATGATCGCGCGCCGGCGCGAGATCTCGCTGCTGCGTCTGGTGCCCACCACCGTGGTGGTGTTCATCGGCTGGGCGTTCGCGAGCATCTTCTGGAGCAGCGACGCGAGCGCGTCGTTCTGGAGCTGGGTGTCGATGGCCGCGGTCGCCTTCCTGGCGGTAGTGATCGGCCACGTGCGCGACACGCTCCAGACGGTGCGGGCGCTCGGCGACGTGCTGCGCGTGCTGCTCGGGGTATCGCTCGGGCTCGAGGTGCTGTCGGGCATCCTGCTCGACGTGCCGTTCACGTTCCTGGGCATCCAGGGCAATCTCGCCCTGCTGGGGCCGGTGCAGGGCATCTTCGGCACGCGCAACCTGCTGGGCTTCGTCGCCGTGCTCGCGCTCATCACGTTCCTCGTCGAGTACCGCACCCAGTCGGTGCGCCCCGGGGTGTCGGTCGCATCGGTCGTGCTCGCCGGCGGGCTGGCGGTGCTGAGCGACTCCCCCACCGTCGTCGTCCTCGCCGTCGGCGTGGGCCTCGCGGTCGGGGCGCTGGCGCTGGTGCGGCACTCCCGGCCTGAGCGTCGCGCGGGACTGCAGCTTCTGCTCGGAGCGCTCGTGGTCGTCGGGGTGTTCATCGGCTACGCGGCGCGGCATCCGATCATCGCGTTCCTCGGCGCCGGCACGGACTTCTCGGTGCGGGTGGACCTCTGGAACTTCATGGTCGACATCCTCCGCCAGCGGCCCGTGCAGGGATTCGGGTGGTACGGCGTGTGGGACCAGCAGGAGTATCCGTTCAACGCCATCAACTACTGGCTCGACACCAGCCATGCCAGCGGGCTCAACGCCTACTTCGACACCGCCCTGCAGCTCGGCTGGGTGGGACTGGTGCTGTTCCTGGCCCTCGGTGCCCTCGCCTTGGCCCGGTCCTGGCTCGTCGCCGGCGAGCGCCGCTCGGTCATCTACGCGTGGACGCCCCTCATCCTCGTGGCCCTGCTCGTCGACTCGATGTTCGAAAGCTTCACGCTCACCGGACTCGGCTGGCTCATGCTCGTGCTGTGCGCGGTGCGTGCCGGCCAGTCGCGGTCCTGGCGCGAGCGCCTGGACAGCGGGACGGATGCCGGCGACGGCGGCACCGGCGCGGGCTCGGGGCTGCCGCACGCGGGTGGCGAGCAGCGCACGACGGGCTCGGGCCTGCCGTCGGGCGGCGACGCGACGCGCTCGGGCGGCGAACCGGGCACGCCGCCCGGCCAGCAGCCGCGGCCTCGGGACGAGCCGCCGCGCGCCCAGGGTCAGCCGAGGACGGCAGGGTAGGCTTCTCTCCGGCCCGACGTCTCGGCGCCCGCCGCACCGTCCCCGGAGAATCCCCCGTGACCCACGTCCTCCAGAACGTCGTCTTCCCGCTTGACCGCGATCCCGATCTGCTTCCTCTCTATGTGGATCCCGACACGTGGTCCGTGATCGACGAAGAACCGGTGCGTGTCTCCAACAGGGCTCAGCTGGGCAACATCCTGTCGCGGACCTCCGCGCGCATCGTGGCAGGGCGCCGCGTCTCGTTCGGCACCTATTTCAACGCATTCCCCGCGTCGTACTGGCAGCACTGGACATCCGTTCGGAACGTCACGCTGACCGTGCGAACCGACGGGCCAGCGACCATCCTCGTCTACCGATCTAATGGCTCCGGCGTTAGACAGCGGATCGAGACTCGCGAAGTGGAAGGGTCGGCCGTTTCGACCTTCGAGCTCGTGCTCGACCAGTACAGCGAC
This sequence comes from Microbacterium timonense, assembly GCF_900292075.1. GTDB lineage: Bacteria > Actinomycetota > Actinomycetes > Actinomycetales > Microbacteriaceae > Microbacterium > Microbacterium timonense. The sequence continues at coordinate 82,053 of NZ_OLMV01000004.1, read as the reverse complement.
GGCGGTTTCATCTGGTTCGACATCGTGGCCGACGAGAAGAACGCTGTCTTCCACGGCGCAGAGTGGACGACGGAGCAGGCGCCGGCACGTGAGGGCAAGGCGTCGATCGGAATCACGACCTTCAACAAGCCGGACTACTGCATCTGGACCCTGATGAATCTGGCAGACGCGCCTGAGGTCCTCGAGGTCGTCGACCGCATCTTCCTGATCGACCAGGGTGATCGACGTGTCGATGCGCAGCCGGAATATGCGGGAATAGCCGAGCGCCTGGGCGACACGCTGCAGGTCATCACCCAGCCGAATCTGGGAGGCTCAGGCGGGTTCGCTCGCGCGATGTCCGAGACACTCGACCGCCCCGAGAGCGACTTCGTTCAACTCCTCGATGATGACGTCCGGATCGAACCCGAGTCCATCCGCCGTTCGGTGATCTTCGGCCGGTTCGCGACCGTGCCCACGATCGTCGGCGCCCACATGTTCGATCTCCTCGACCGACCGAAGCTTCACGCGTGGGCCGAAGTCGTCGACGACGTGCCGTTCATGTGGCGGGCGCTCTACCAGGAGAAGCTGCCGCACGACTTCAGCGTCTCCAACCTCCGGCAGACACCCATGCTGCATATGCGCCTGGATGCCGACTACAACGGGTGGTGGATGTGCCTCATCCCGGTCTCCATCATTCGCGAGGTCGGTCTCCCGCTTCCCGCATTCATCAAATGGGACGATGCCGAGTACTGTCTCCGCGCCCGAGACGCGGGCTATCCCACTGTGTCCATGCCTGGCGTGGCACTCTGGCACGTCTCGTGGGTGGGAAAGGACGACTCGATCGACTGGCAGGCGTACTTCCATGCGCGTAACCGGATCGTGGCTGGCCTGCTTCACTCGCCCGTCCCCAAGGGCGGCACGTTGATCCGCCACAGCCGGCGCGTGGACCTCAAGCATCTGATGATGATGCAGTACTACCCCGTCGCTTTGCGTCATCTCGCCCTGCGCGACGTCCTGTCGGGCCCCGAGCACATGCGCTCCAACCTGGCAACGGCGATGCCGCGCGCACGAGCTCTGGCCAAGGACTTCCCCGAGACCGTTGTGCACCGGGACAGTGGCGTACCGCTCAGGTCTAGACGAGGGCGCCTCGTCTTCAAGACCACCCGGCGAAACGAGTTCGACAGTCCCACGGGTCTGCGGCTCCGACTTTTCACAGCCAGGACTTTGATGTCGCATTGGTTCCACAAACCAGAAGGCGTCAATGTCCAGCAGCCTGAGGTGGAGTTCGGAAAGAACGACGCGCACTGGTGGCGTGTTCCGATGTATGACAGCGCACTCGTGAACTCAGCGGACGGTTCCGGCAAGAACGTCTACACACGCGATCGGAGACTCTTCCGCTCGATGCTGCTCGAGAGTGTGCGCCTACACCGAAGACTCCAACGCGAGTGGCCACGGTTGGCGGCAGAGTACCGATCCGCCAGGCAGGAACTGACGTCGCCGACTGCCTGGCAGCGCACTTTTGAGGTTGTCCGATGAGCGCGACACCTTCCACTTTCGAACCCGCGACCGCGACCATCGCGATCGTCACCTACAACCGGTCCGGCCTGCTGACGCGTTTGCTGACCAGCATCTCGGAGATGGAGCCGAAGCCCGGCCACGTCGTCGTGATCGACAACGCATCGACCGATGACACGACGGACGTCGTGGAGTCCCTCCGCGAGGCTCTCGCTCCTGTCGCCGTCGTCTACCGCCGGATGGAGACGAACACCGGCGGCTCCGGTGGGTTCAGCGAGGGCATGCGCGTCGCGTACGAGCTCGGCTCCGAGTGGATCTGGCTCATGGACGACGATGTCGAGGTGCTGCCGGACGGCCTCGCGAAGATGGGTAAGTGGGCGCCCCGCTTCAAGAGCATCCAGGGGCGCCGCTACGACTACGACGGCAGCCCGTTCTACTGGCAGTATCGGGTCGCCGAGCCGCTCGGCATTCCGATCCCCTTCGCGCCTGCCGGGTTCGACGAGTCCGGCTACAAGCCGATGAACTCCGGATGCTTCGAGGGCATGTTCATCCACCGCGACATCGTCCGCCAGATCGGCCTCCCCGACCCGCGCTTCTTCATCTACTGGGATGACCAGACCTACGGCTGGCTGGCTTCGCGTGTCACGCAGTCCGTCGTCGTGGATGACTTCGTCCTGCGGCGCACCCGCGAGATCAAGCAGTGGGACATGGGCATCCGCCACCTGAACGCGTCGAGCAACGCCTACCGCTACTACATCATGCGCAACCGGGCATACATCAAGAAGTACTACCGCGCGCTGGGCGTCTACCGTCCCGTGCCGTTCGCGCTCGGCACGGCGCTGACCTTCGGCAAGGAGCTGATTCGCCTGGTCTTCGTGGAGCGGACGGTCCGCGGCACCTCGAACCTCTTCCGCGGCCTGAGCGATGGACGGAAGATCGCGAAGGACGCCTCGTGGGAACCGATGCCGCCGCTGGAGACTGCGACGACCTTCGGTCGTTGAGCGAGCGAGGAACGAGCGAGACGAAACGCGGTCAGCCGCCGGTCGTGTAGTCGGCGTTGTAGCGGTCGAGAACCTCGCCGATCGGAGCATCCATCGCCAACCGATGCTTGTCGAGGTAGAGGCCGCGGTCGCAGAAGCGCCGCAGATCTCGCTCGCTGTGCGAGACGAAGAACAGGGTGCGGCCGTCGGCGAGGAGCTCATCGATGCGGGCATAGCACTTCTCACGGAAGGCCTTGTCGCCCACCGCAAGCACCTCGTCGACGAGAAGGATCGGCTCTTCAAGCTGCGACACCACGGAGAAGGCCAAGCGCACCTTCATACCGTTGCTCAGATGCTTGTACGGCGTATCGACGAAGTCGTCGAGCTCGGCGAAGTCGATGATCCCGTCAAAGCGCCGCGTGACCTCCGCCTTCGACATACCGTGCAGTCCAGCAGTGAGTCGCACATTTTCGCGGACCGTGAGATCGCCCACAAACCCGCCAGTGATCTCGATCAGTGGGGCGACACCACCGTTGACCGAGACGGTTCCCTCATCGGGCAGCAACACACCGGCGACGAGTTTGAGCAGAGTGGACTTTCCCTGTCCGTTGCGGCCGACCACGCCGATCGACTCGCCGGGCTTCACGTCGAAGTCGACATCCCGCAATGCCCAGAACTCACCCGGCTTCGAGCGGCGCGAGGAATCGGCGAAGAGGTCCTTAATGCTGCGGCGACCCCGACGATTGCGACGGAATCGCACGCCCAGGTCCCTGACCTCGATCGCCAGCCCGGCTGCCGTCATCACAGCTCCTTCAGCATGGGACGCTCGAGTCGCTGGAAGGTGAAGATCCCGAGAGCGAGGAACAAGAACGACATCACCGCGCCCATCGCGATGACCCACGGGTCCCACTCCTGGGGAAAGAACCCGACGCGATAGAGCGCGAAGATGCCTGACAGGGGGTTGAAAGCGGCGATGGTCTCGAAAGCACCGGGCAGGTCCTCGACGCCGTATATGACCGGCGACGCGTAGAACAGTGCGCGGAGGATGAGCTTCGTGGTGCGCTCCAGGTCCGTCCACAGCACGCACAGCGGCGATATGAGCAGACCGAGCCCGACGAGAAGGACCGCTTGAAGGAGGATCGCCACGGGGAACCAGAGCAAGCCCCAGTTCAGTTCAGCGGGCGTCTCACCGAACTGCGCGATCACGATGAACAACACCAGCACTGGTATCGAGCACAGGAACTCGATCCCCTTGGAAAGCACGATCCGGTTCACCCAGATGGTGCGAGGAATGGCAGTTGAGCGGACCAGTCGCGCATCCTTGTTGAAAGCACGCGTGAAGTCAGAGACCGCCGCGTTGAACCACACCCAGGGCAGCAGTGCAGTGATGAGGAACACGATGTACGGTTCGTGGCCCACAGTTCGCTGGAACACTTGCGTGAACACGAACCAGTAGATCGCGCTCATCACCAGCGGATCGAGGACAGACCACAGATAGCCGAGCGCGCTCGTGGAGTAGCGCACCTTGAGGTCGCGCGCCGACAGCAGCCACAGCGAGTGGAGGTAGCGCCGGGGCGATCCGGGGGCGCCAACGGCGGCAGTGCTCACGAGACGAGTCTACGAGGGCGGAGTCACGCGAGCTGGTTGTTCCACATCGAGAGCGCCGACCCGATGGCCATGTGCATGTCGAGGTACTGATATGTGCCCAGACGACCGCCGAACAGCACGTCGCGCTCGCCCTTGGCGAGCTCACGGTATGCCATGAGTCTGGCGCGGTCCTCCGGCGTGTTCACTGGGTAGTACGGCTCGTCGTCGCGCGATGCGAATCGCGAGAACTCGCGCATGATGACGGTCTTCTCCGCGGGATAGCGGTCGGCGCGCTCGGGGTGAAAGTGCTTGAACTCGTGGATCCGCGTGTACGGGACGTCAGCGTCGGCATAATTCATCACGGGCGTCCCCTGGAAGTCGCCGACGTCGAGCACCTCCTGCTCGAAATCCAACGTCCGCCAGGAAAGGGCACCCTCCGTGTAGTCGAAGTAACGGTCGACCGGCCCGGTGTAGACGATCGGAAGCTGACCGACGGTGGCGTTCTTGTTCAGCGGTTGGGATCGGTCGAAGAAGTCGGTGTCGAGCTTTACGTCGATGTTCTCGTGGTCGGCCATCCGCTCGAGCCAAGCCGTGTATCCGTCCGTGGGCAGGCCTTCCCACGTGTCGTTGAAGTAGCGGTTGTCGTAGTTGTACCGGACCGGGAGGCGGCTGATGACCTCGGCCGGCAGCTCCTTCGGGTCCGTTTGCCACTGCTTGCCGGTGTAGTCGCGGATGAAGGCCTCGTACAGCGGGCGTCCGATCAACGCGATGCCCTTCTCCTCGAGATTCGCGGCATCCTTCGCGTCGAACTCGCCTGCTTGCTCGTGGACGAGCGCCCGCGCCTCGTCGGGAGAGTATGCGGCCCGGAAGAACTGGTTGATTGTGCCCAGGTTTATGGGCATCGGGTATACGACGCCGTTGTGGTTGGTGTAGACGCGGTGGACGTAGTTCGTAAACGTCGTGAATCGGTTGACGTACTCCCACACTCCGCGGTTGGAAGTGTGGAACAGGTGCGCACCGTAGCGGTGGACCTCGATGCCCGTCGTCGCTTCATCCTCGCTGTACGCATTGCCCCCGATGTGGTGACGACGGTCGATGACGGTGACCTTGCGGCCGGACGCTGCAGCACGCTCCGCGATGGTGAGGCCGAAGAAGCCGGAGCCGACGATGAGGAGGTCCATGGAGAGTTTGCTTTCAGGGTCGACGCGGGACAGGGCGAGGCCTGACGTGCCATAGCCCCGAGCAAGTGTACCCGTCGGCGATCGGCTGACTCGGCGGCTTCGATATCCGGCGCACATGACCGGTCGGTTACGATTGCTGATTGCTGTCTGCGCCACTAACGGAGGGTCATGATCGAGGACTGGGTTCCTGCAGCGCTGCCGGCTCTTGTTGGCGCGCTGCTCGTGACGGTACCGGGGCTGATCGTGGTGTTCTCCGGCTGGGGAGCGCTGCGCGTCACTCACCTCCTCCTTGCACCGGCGGTCTCCATCGCCCTGGTCGGCGTCAGCGCCACCATCGCTCCCCTCGTGGGCATCAACTGGTCGATCGTGCCGTTGCTCGTGCTCACCGCCGTCGCGGCGGGCTGCGCGTATCTGCTGCGACGACGCGTCGTCGAGGGGCCGATCCCCACGCCGCGCCGCACGGCGATCACCGTACCCCTCGCGTTGGCGGCCGCGGCATCCATCCTCTTGATCCAGTTCGTCCGCGCTTTCGGCACCGCCTCGAGCATCGCCCAGCGATTCGACAACATCGTCCATCTGAACGGCGTGAAGTGGGCGCTGGATACGGGGAACGCGTCGCCGTTCAACATCGGCGCCACGTCGGACATCGGCTTCTACCCGAACGCATGGCACGCGCTCACCGCGCTCACGGCTCAGTTGAGCGGCGCCGATGTCGCCGTGTCCGTGAACGCCGCGAATCTGATCATCGTGGCCGTCGTCTGGACCGCATCGAACATGGCCCTGGCCGGTGTGCTGTTCTCGGGCAGGGCTGCCGCGTATGCCACGGCCGCCGCGCTGTCGACCGGCTTCGGCGCGTTTCCGGCGCTCTTCTTCAATTGGGGCGTGCTGTACCCGAACGTCCTCGGCTACTCGCTGATCCCCGCCACTCTGGCCGCCGGGTTGTCGCTGATCGGCACGCAGGGGTGGGCCGCGCGAACCCGCGACGGACTCCTCCTCGCCGTGGTCACCACCGGGATGTTCCTCGCGCATCCCAATGCCCTCCTGGCCGCGACGCTGTTCGGGTGGCTCCTCGCCCTCGGAATCTGCGTGCGCGATCTCAGCGACCGGCGCTCGCGTGCGGTCTGGATCCGCACCGCGATCATCGGGGCCGGCGGGGCGGTGGCGTGCGTGGTCCTGTGGACCGTCGCCCGGACACCCCCCGAGCACTCCGGCTGGCTGCCATGGCAGAACGCCGCCCAGGCGGTCGGCGAAGCTCTGCTGGTCTCGCCGCGCGGATTCATGCCCACGATCGTCACGACGGTGCTCCTCGTATCCGGTTTCGTGGCGCTGGTCACCACACCGCGCCTGCTGCCGCTCGCGCTGCCTTTCATCGCGGCCGTGACACTGTTCGTCCTGGCCTCCGGGTTCCCGGTCGGCTACCCCTTCCGATCCCTGCTCACGAACCCCTGGTACAGCGACTCCAATCGCCTGGCCGCGCTGCTTCCCATCGCCGCGATCCCCATCGCCACCGCGGGAGCGGTGTTCCTCGTGGATCTCGTGCAGCGATGGGTCGCTCAGCGCTCGGCCCCTGGAGGCGCCCGCCCGAAGTGGTTTGCCGGAAGCCTGGTGGTGATCGGCGTAGTCGCGCTCGCATCGATCGCGATGGGCCCCAATGCTGCGAAATCTCTTAGACAGGTACGTGAGGCGTACACCGCGACGGCCGACTCGCTGCTCATCTCCGACGACGAGAGAAAGCTGCTCGACCGGCTGGACACACAGACGCCCGACGACGCCCTGATTATCGGCAGCCCACGCACCGGAGCGTCGCTGGCGTACGCGCTCGCCGACCGCGAGGTGACCGAGAGGCACATCTTCGGGAGCCCGTCCGCGGACAAACTGTTCCTCGATCTTCACCTACGCGACATCGAGACCGATCCGCAGGTGTGCGCGGCGGTGAACCGGCTGGGCGTCGACTATGTGCTCGACTTCGGGAGCCGCGACGTCATCGATGACACGGCTGCATCGGCGTACGCCGGCGTGATTGACCTCGTCCCCTCGCGACGACTCGTCCTGGTCGACTCCGAGGGTCCGAACGCGCGCCTCTTCCGCATCGACGGATGCTGAAGGGGCATCCGCGGCACTGCGGCAGCGGGAAGCGCTTCGATCAGCCCCCGGAACGTCACTCCGTGAGAACGCGCCGGAAGTAGTCGACCGTGCTCTGGAGGCCGGCGGCCAGAGCGACCGTCGGCTCCCAGCCCAGTTCGGACCGCGCACGCGAGATGTCGGGCTGACGCTGCTTGGGGTCGTCCTGAGGAAGCGGGCGGTGCTCGATGCTGGACGAGCTGCCCGTGATCTCGAGTACAGCCTGCGCGAGTTCGAGCATCGTGAACTCGCCCGGGTTTCCCACGTTGATCGGTCCGGTCACCTCGTGCGGGGTGTTCATCAACCGCACCATCCCATCGACCAGATCGTCGACGTAGCAGAAGGACCGCGTTTGCGAGCCGTCGCCGTAGATCGTGATCGGCTCACCTCGCAGCGCCTGGACGATGAAGTTAGACACCACGCGACCGTCGTTGGGGTGCATCCGCGGCCCGTAGGTGTTGAAGATGCGGATGACCTTGATGGACAGGTCGTGCTGGCGCCGGTAATCGAAGAACAGCGTCTCGGCCGCTCGCTTGCCCTCGTCATAGCAAGACCGCGGCCCGATCGGGTTGACGTTCCCCCAATACTCCTCGGTCTGAGGGTGCACCGCCGGATCGCCGTAGACCTCGGAGGTCGACGCCTGCAGGATAGGGATGCGCAGTCGCTTCGCGAGGCCAAGCATGTTGATGGCGCCGACGACGCTCGTCTTCGTGGTCTGGACCGGATCGTGCTGATAGTGCACAGGTGAGGCCGGGCAGGCGAGGTTGTAGATCTGGTCGACTTCGACGTACAGCGGGAAGGTCACGTCGTGGCGCAGCACCTCGAAGCGGGGATGCCCGAGGAGGTGCTCGATGTTCGACTTCGAGCCGGTGAAGAAGTTGTCGACGCAGATGACCTCGTTGCCTTCGGCGAGAAGCTTCTCGGACAGATGAGAACCGATGAACCCGGCTCCGCCGGTGATGAGGATCCTTGACGACACCGAGCAAGCTTACCCGAGCACAGCACCCGCCCACCCGCCGCCGAGGGCCGTCGGCTCACGCACGTCAGCGCGTGGCCGAGACCATCTGCCGCTGGCCGAACGTACGCCCGAGCATCCCCTCGAGACGGCCGACGAACATGGGCCAGCCGTCGGCGAGGGTGATTGGCGCCGCATTCCGCACGCCGTACAGCAGCCCGGCTCCGGTGAACGCCGCGCGCCACCACCACGGATAGCCGTGGGCGCTCATGGCGCGTCCCGTGCCTCGTCCGTAGGCACGCATCTTCCTACGCCGCTCCTCAGTCGTCAGCCCGAAGGCCGTGGAGATGCCGTCGACGTGGACTTCGTGGGGCAGCCACACGAACTGCGTCGCCGCCTCGGGGTGGCGTTCGATCACACGGAGCAGGAGGTCGGTCCCCTCGGCGACCTGCCACGGGGTCGAGGCGCCTGGTCCGATGCCCTCATCGAATCCCCCGACGTCCTCGAACACCGAGCGCCGTAGCAGGATGCCCATCTCGATGACCGTCCACACGTTCCAGCGGTCGACAACGGTGCCAGGGGCGGGGAGCACGGTCTTGGGGCCCCGCTCGTCCCACGACGAGAACCCGCCGGCGAGGAAGTCGGTGCCGACGGCTGCGCGGATGCGGTCCACGGTGCCCGGGGGAAACACCGTGGTGTCGTTGGGGAAGTTGAGGACGAAGTCCCCGGCCGGCAAGGCTGCGACCCCCGTGTTGCGACCCAACGAGGCACCCCGTGCGGACTGCGTCACGATCACCGGCAGGCCACCCGCGGAGTACTCGTCTGCCAGCTCGACGACCTCTGCATACCTGCCCTGGGCGACGAGCACGACGCGGTCTGCGGGTGCGAGCTCCCCCTCGAGAGAGGTCAGGAGCGCGCGCAGCGGCTCGATGCGACCGAGAGTGGTGACGATGAAGCCCAGGTTCACGATCGCTATTCTCCCCGACGGATCAGCTCGTCCCATCCCCGAGCCGTCCTCTCCCACGTGAAGCGCCCGGCGTTCTCTACGCCGCGGGCCCGCAGCACCTCACGCAGATCCGAGTCCTCGGCGAGCTCGACCATCGCCCTGGCGAGCGCGCCCGCATCCTCGGCGGGAAAGTACTTGGCCGCCTCGCCCAGCACTTCGCGATTGATCGGGATGTCGGAGGCGATGACGGGAACACCGAGGCTCTGCGCCTCGACCGGGGGGATGCCGAAGCCTTCGTGAAGCGACGGCCAGATGAACCCGACGGCGTCACGGTAGTCCTGCGCCAACTCCTCATCGGTGACGGGCCCCTTCCAGTCGAGCCTTTCGCCCGGCACGTTCCTCTCCGCCGCGTACGGCTGGAGCGCCGGATCCAGTTGACCGATCAGCCGAACACGGACAGCCGACCCCTCGGGAAGCTCAGAGGCAGCATCGATGACCGTGCGGATGTTCTTCGCCGCGCCCTGGCGACCGAAGACTAGGAACGTCGAACCGGTCGGCGTGGCGTGCGCCGCCGACCGAGCCGCGACGAAGCTGTCCGCCCCCGCGTACACGACATCGATCCTGGCCGGGTCGATCCCGAACTGCTCGGCGATCTCACGCTGGGAGGCCCTGCTGATGGTCACGAGCCGCTGCCCGTGCCGCAGCATCCCGAGGCGCACCGCCAGGTACCACTGCACGCGGAACAACGGGGTGAAGTCCTGCGGGCGCATCGCGGGGGCGATGTCGTGAACGACGGAGATCTGCCTTCTGTAGAGGAAGGGCGCGATGGTGGCCGGATTCAGCAGGAGCGGCGTCCCGTTAGCCCGCAGCCACAGGGGCAGTTCGATCTGCTCCCAGATCGGCCCGGCGAAGCGGCCGATGACCTGATGGGGCACGTCGGGAACCTGGGTGCCTTCGGGAAGCGGGGGCGTCACCAGAAGGATGTCGCCCCGCAGGCGCGCGAGGCGCTCGGTGAGCTCGGTGGCGAAGCGCCGCGCACCTCCGAACGAGTTGAGAAGGAACCGCCCGTTGATCACCACTGTCACGGTGGCCATCGTAGTTGTGGCTCGTCGTGCGGCCGGGGGCCGGCCCACGGCCGGAACCCGCCCAGGCGCCATCGACTACGATGGCTCACTGTTGTCCAGGGCCGACGAGGAGGATCATGACCAGGCAAGCGACGTCCGTCGCGGTACCGATGTCCGTGACCCCACGAGTCGTCGCACCTCGGCACTCCTCCCGTCCTCGCAGGGGGCGCTGACTCCGCATGTCGACGGCCCGGATCGCGATCGCGTACGACTGCCTCTACCCGTTCACGACGGGTGGCGGTGAGCGTCTGTACCGTTCCTACGCGGATCACATGTCGCTCCGCGCCGTAGCGGTGGACTACCTCACGGCGCAGCAGTGGCCCGACGGCGAGGCACCTGACGAGGCCGCCTTCCGAGTCGTCCCCGTCACCGGTCGGCTGCGCCTCTACGACGAGGCTGGCGTCCGACGCACCTCCGTGGCCCTGCGCTTCGCGTGGGGGCTGTTCCGCGCGCTGGTGCGCCGTCGGCGCTCCTACGATGCGGTCGTCGTCAGCGGGCTGCCCGTTCTCAACGTCTTCGCGGCGCGTGCGGCGCTCCTGGGGTCGCGCACGCGCCTCGTCGTGGACTACCTCGAGGTCTGGGGTCGCCGGCAGTGGAGGGAGTACGCCGGCCCCGCAGTCGGCATGATCGCCTGGATGCTCCAGCGACTCGCCGTCGCGCTGACCCCGACCGCGACGTGCCATTCGCAGCTCACCGCCCGCCAGCTGCGCGTCGAGGGCATGCGGCGCCGCATTCTGCTGAGCCCCGGCCTCATCGACGGCGAGTCCCCCCACGCCTTCGTCCCGGAGGCGGCAGCGCCCCCGTATGCGGTGTACGTCGGCCGACACATCCCCGACAAGCGCGTCGAGGCCGTCCCTCCCGCTGTTGCGCACGCACGCCGCACCATCGCCGATCTCGGACTGGTCGTGCTCGGGTCGGGTCCGAGCACGGCCGAGGTCGAGGCCGCGGTGAAAGCGGCGGGCGGCGACCGCTGGACCCGGCGCCCGGGGTTCGTCCCGCAGGAGCAGCTCGATGACCTCATGGCGAATGCCGCGGTGCTCGTCAACCCGTCGCGTCGCGAAGGATACGGCCTGGTCGTCGTCGAGGCATCGGCCCACGGCACCCCCGTCGTACTCGTCGACGATCCCGGCAACGCGGCGACCGAACTCGTCGAGCCCGACGTCAACGGCGTCGTCGCGGCATCCGCGTCCGCATCCGATCTCGGCGCGGCAATCGTGCAGGCGGTGCAGGCGGGCCCGCCGCTACGGCGCCGTGCGCGATCGTGGTACGACACGGCCATCAAGACCCGAACCGTCGAGCGCACAGTCGGAGGCATTCTCGCCGAGCTCGGAATCGCCTCGCCTGCGCCGACGGGGGCGGACGCCCACCCCGCCGACTCCGAAGAAGGACCAAAGTGAACCAGCCTGTCCCGGCAGGATCCGTCGAACTGACGATTCTCATGCCGTGCCTCAACGAGGCCGAAACGCTCGCCGTCTGTATCGAGAAGGCACAGGGCTTCCTCGCGCGATCGGGGATCTCCGGTGAAGTGCTCATATCGGACAACGGCTCGACCGATGGATCGCAGGGGATCGCCGAGCGACTGGGCGCCCGCGTATCGTCAGCACCACGTCGCGGTTACGGCGCCGCGTTGATCAACGGCATCGAGAACGCGCGTGGCCGCTACATCATCATGGGCGACGCCGACGACAGCTACGACTTCGTCAATCTGGAGGCCTTCGTCGAGCGCCTGCGCGGCGGCGCCGATCTGGTCATGGGCAATCGGTTCAAGGGCGGCATCGCCCCCGGCGCGATGCCTCCGCTGCATAAGTACCTGGGCAACCCGGTGCTCTCGGGGATCGGGCAGCTGTTCTTCCGGCCGAACATCGGCGACTTCCACTGCGGTCTGCGCGGCTTCAACCGGGACCGCATCCGCGCTCTCGACCTGCAGACGACGGGCATGGAGTTCGCATCGGAGATGGTCGTCAAGGCATCCCTCGCGCGTTACCGGATCGAGGAGGTTCCCACCACACTGAAGAAGGACGGTCGCTCGCGGGCGCCGCATTTGCGCAGCTGGCACGACGGATGGCGTCACCTGCGCTTCCTCCTGCTGTTCGCGCCCCGGTGGCTCTTCGTCTACCCCGGCCTCGTGGCGTTCTTCCTGGGAGCGATCGCCGTGGCGGTGCTCGCCTTCGGAAGCGTGGAGATCTCTGGAGTCGGCTTCGACGTGACGACGATGGTCTACGCGAGCGCGCTCTGCGTAATCGGGTACCAGTCGCTCCTCTTCTTCTGGCTCACCAAGCTCTTTGCGACGCAAGAGGGCTTCCTGCCCGCCAGCCCGCGCTATCGGGCGATCGTCGCCAAGTGGAGTGCTGAACGCGGCCTGCTCATCGGTCTGTCGCTGTTCCTCATCGGAGTCGTCATCGGCGTCGTCCAGGTTGCCCGATGGGGAAGCCTCGACTTCGGGGAACAGGACGCCGCCGCCGTCGTGCGCATCGCCATCCCCAGCGCCCTCGGGATCGTGCTCGGGTTCCAGACCATGATGATGAGCTTCTTCTCCGGCGTCCTGACCACGCCGCGACGCGAGACTCGTCCGGACGCGGTCATCGAGAGCTGAGCGATGACCGTGCACGTCCTCGTGGACATGCTCTTCTACACCGGCACGCGCGGCGGCACGGAGACGTACGCCCGCGAGATCATCAAGCGGATGCCGGAGGCGTTCGCCGACGTCAGACTCACCGCTCTTGCGAATCGGGCCGGCGCCGAGCGTATCCGCGGCTTCTTCCCCGGAGACGTGCAGGTGGTCGACTGGGTGGGCGCAGACCGTGTGTCCTGGGCGGCCGGCGAAGTCCTCGCCGTGAACGCCCGCGCGAAGCGGGCGCGCGTCGATGTCATCTGGAGTCCGGCCAACTTCGCCCCGATCACACGGTCGCGTGCGGCGCGGGTCACGACCACCCACGATGTGACGTACCACACCGCAGGGGGCGGCATCGGCGGGGCCGTCACACGGATCACCTCATGGCTCATGACCCGCGCCGCTCTCACCTCGGACGCGGTGATCACCGGATCTCACGCCGCCGAGGAGGCGGTGACCTTGCACATGGGCATCGCCGCTGACGAGATCACAGTGATCCCACACGGCACGAACGCCCCGAATGCGTCCGAGGACCCATGGCGCGAGCTCGCCGAGATCGGCATCCATCCGGGACGCCCCGTGCTGCTCAGCACCGGCAACCGCCTACCCCACAAGAACTTCGAAGGCCTCCTTCGCGCTGTCGCGCAGCTGGACGGTCCACGACCGCTCGTGGTGATCCCGGGAAGTCACGGAAAAGATCCGCTCGCGCCGCTGGTCGAGAAGCTGGGCCTGCAGCACGATGTTGTGCTCCCCGGGTGGGTCTCGTCTGCGCAGCTGGAGGCGCTCTTTGCCGTGGCTGCCGTCTACGTCTGCCCCTCGCTCACGGAAGGCTTCGGGCTTCCAGTCATCGACGCGATGCGCCGCGGCTGCCTGGTTCTTGCCAACGATGTCTTGGTGCTGCGCGAGGTCGGCGGCGATGTCGCCATGTACGCCGACGCGACCTCACCGGAGCTTTTCGGCGCCGCCATCGTCCGAGCTATCCACGAGGACGGGTCGGAACGACGCCACGACGGCGTCCGGCGTGCCTCTGAGTACACCTGGGAGCGCTCGGCGGCCGAGACGGCGCGTCTGATCGAGTCCACCGCTGCCCGGAACAGAGGCCCGGCGTGACCGAGACCGTGCCGCTCGGGCGGCGGCTCATGCTGTTCTTTCTGGTTCCGGCGATCGCCGCGATCTCCCCGCTCCTCGTCCTCCCGATCGTCGCGCGGACCGCGGGGCAGTCGGGGTGGGCGAGCGCGATCGCAGGCGAATCGGTGGGGACGGTCGCATCCATCGCGATCGGCTACGGCTGGGTCGCGCTGGGTCCTGCTCTGGTGTCCATCGCAGCCGACGACAAGCGGCGCGGAGCGCTGTACCGCGGGTCGGTCATCGTCCGCCTGCTGGTCGCCGTCGTCGCCCTCCCCGTCATGGCGGTCATCTGTTGGGTGGTCGCCGCACCGGGCAGCGAGTGGCTCGCGGTCCTGATGGGCCTGCAGGGGGCGCTTATCGCCCTGTCGTTCACCTGGTTCTCGGCGGGGGTGGGCCGGCCGACCGCGATCGTCTTCTACGACTCCATCCCCCGGCTCGTGGCGACGGCGCTGTGTGCCATCCTCATCGCGCAGGGTGCCCCCGTCGAGTTGTACCCGCTCGCCGGCATCCTGGTCACCCTGGTCGGGACCGCGCTGTTCACCCGCGGGGTGCTCCGGCGCTACCCCGCGACGTGGCCGAGCCGCCGCGACCTGCGCGAGCTCTTCCGCATCGGCGCTCCGGTCGCCGTCAACGATGTCGGGCTGGTGGCGTACTCGAGCGTTCCGACGCCGCTCGTCGCACTGACGGCGTCCCCAGGGGAGGCGGCGGGGTTCGCGTCCGCCGACAAGATGCTCAAGCTCGGCCAGTTCGTCCCGATGACGCTCGCCAACGCGCTGCAGGCATGGATCACCGAGGCGCACGGTCCCGCCCGCGGGCGCCGAATGCGTCTGGCGATGCTCGCCCATGGCGGGATGGGTGTTGTCGGCGGGGCGTTCCTCGGCGTTCTGGGAGCCTGGGCCAGCGCGCTGCTCTTCGGCGCGGAGGCCGCGGCCACGACGCCCGTGCTCATGACGCTTGGCACCACCTTCGCCTTCTTCTCCTTGCGGACGTCCGTCACCCGCCACGTTCTCTACCCCGCGGGCGAAGCGGCGGCGGTGGTGCGCGCGACGCTGATCGCGACCGTCGTCGGGGTGCCCCTGATGATCGGCCTCGCGCTGTTCCTTGGGCCCGTGGGGGCGGCGATCGGGTACATGGCGACCGAGGCCGCGGCGACGCTCCTGCTTTGGCGGCGGTGCGTGCGCTCCCTGCACGAACTCGATCACGCGCAGCCGATCGCGGGTTGAGGGGACTGCCGACCTCAGCCGACGCGGCACCCGGGCTAAGATGTTCTGGTTGTCAAGCTGGAGGAACCATGGCTAACGCGCGCCGCGCACTCATCACCGGTATCACGGGCCAGGACGGCGGTCACCTCGCCGAGCAGCTCCACGACAAGGGGTACGAGGTCTTCGGCCTGATCCGCGGCCAGAACAACCCCCGCCGCGAGAACGTCGTCGCGGAGTTCCCGTACGTCACTCTCATCGAGGGCGATCTCACCGACCCGACCTCCCTGATCCGGGCGGTCGAGACGTCCGATCCCCACGAGCTGTACAACCTCGCCGCCGTCAGTCACGTCGGCTACTCCTTCAAGAACCCCACGCTGACCGCCGACGTCACGGCGAAGGGCGTGCTGAACGTGCTGGAGGCAGTCCGGGTGACGGGCCGCTCCGAGGCGACGAAGGTGTATCAGGCGTCGACGTCCGAGATGTTCGGCGGGCTCGACTACAACCGACCGGGGGCCGGCTACAACGAGGACTCGCTATTCCACCCGCGCAGCCCGTACGGGGTGGCGAAGCTCTACGGCCACTGGATCGCGAAGAACTACCGCGAGAGCTACGGCATGTTCGTGTCGTGCGGTATCCTCTTCAACCACGAGGGTGAGCGCCGCGGCGTCGAGTTTGTGACGCGCAAGATCACGCACGCTGTCGCGCGGATCAAGCTCGGCCTCCAGCCCACCATCGAGCTGGGCGACCTGTGGCCCAAGCGCGACTGGGGCTACGCCGGGGACTTCGTCGAAGGCATGTGGCGGATGCTGCAGCACGACGTCCCCGACGACTTCGTGCTCGCAACGGGCGAGACCCATTCGATCGAAGAGTTCCTGACCCTCGCGTTCGCCGAGATCGGCATCGACGACTGGCGTCCGTACGTGGTGCAGAACCCGGCGTTCATGCGGCCCGCCGAGGTAGACATCCTCCTGGGTGACCCGTCGAAGGCGGAGACGGTCCTAGGCTGGCAGCGCAAGGTGGACTTCCCCGGCCTCGTGAGCCTCATGGTCGCCCATGATCTCCAGCTGGCGGAGTCGCAGCGCACCTTCGCATGACGCGGCGGTTGATCGTCACCGGCGTCGACGGATTCGTCGGGCGCCATCTGGCGCGCACCGCCGCGCGGGCCGGTGTTGAGGTGTTCGGCATCTCGCGCAGCCGGACCGCAGATCCGGTATTGAGCGAGCACCTCGCGGGCTACGTGTCCGCCGACCTGCGGGAGCTCTGGCCGACCGGGCTCCCGGCCGATGCCGCCGTGGTCCACCTTGCCGGGCTGGCAGCCGTCGGGCCCTCGTTCGATCGCCCGCAGGACTACATCACAGCGAACAGCGCGATGGTGACCAACATGTGCGAGGCCCTCATTGCGCGCGGCCATGAAGGTCGCGTCGTGGGCGTGAGCACCGGCGCCGTGTACGCGCAAGCCGGCGATGACCCGGCGCGTTCCGAGGGCGATGCCGTCGCGTTCTCGTCACCATACGTCGTCAGCAAGGTCCTGGTCGAGAACCAGCTCTCGTACTACCGCGGGCGAGGACTCCAGACGGTCACTGCGCGGCCCTTCAACCATGTCGGGCCCGGGCAGGGCCCGGGCTTCATCGTCCCGGACCTGCTCGCGCAGCTTCGCACGCTCCCACCAGGAGAGCCGCTTCACGTCGGCAATCTGCTCACCCGGCGCGACTACACCGACGTTCGGGACGTTGCGCGGGCGTATCTCGAACTCGCCTTCGCTGAGACGCTGGCCCACGATCTCTACAACGTCGCCTCGGGCGCCGCTCGTTCCGGTGAGGAGGTCCTGGCCGAGCTGTGCAAGGCCGCTGGGCTGCCGCTGCCGCGGATCGAGGTCGACCCCGCGCGGGTGCGCGCGACGGATCCGCTCGTGATCATCGGAAACGCATCGCGGCTGCGCACCGAGACGGAATGGGCGCCGCAGATCCCCTTCGATCGCACGATCGCGGATGCGGTCGAAAGCGCCGGCGAAGCGGTTCGACCGTGACCGTCGATCTCACGGTGGTGATCACCACCCACGCCGAGGACCACCTGCTGCGCCCCACGATGCGCGCCATCCACGACGCGATCGAGGCTGTCACGGATGCCGGCTACCGGGTCGAGCTGCTGATGGTGGCCGACAACCCCACTCCCGCCGTCCGCTCCGAGACTGCCCGGTGGACCCACGAGTCGCGGTTCGAGTCCCGCGTGCTGGAGGTCGCCCTCGGTGAACCGGGTGCGTCACGCAACGCCGGGGTGCGCGCGGCGAAAGGCACCTACATCGCGCTGTGCGACGGCGATGACCTCTTCACCGCCGACATGCTGCTGGGCGCCGTCCGGATCCTCGACGAGCGGGGCCGGCGGGCCATCGTGCACCCCGAGCACGTCGTGAGCTTCGGGGAACGCAGCGCGCTGTGGCCGATCCGAAGCACGGACGATCCGTCGCTGACCTACCGCGACCTGCTCACGAGCAACCTCTGGCCGTCGTGCTCCGTCAGCCCCCGCGAACTTCTGCTGGAGTTCCCCTACCCGGAACTGCCCCCGGGCTCGGGGTATGGTCCCGAGGACTACTTCTGGAATGTGGTCACGGCCTCCGCCGGAATCCCCCATGTCACCGTGCCCGGGTCGTTCCACTTCTACCGCACGCGCCGCGCGGGCGGCGTCAACAACGCCAACGCCAGCGCTCTGCTTCCTCCGTTCGATCTCGACGCGCTGCGCGCCAACTTCCCCCGGGTCGAAACGCCGACGACCCCCGCGACGCTGGCTCAGCGCGCGCGCCGCGGGGTCGCACAGGCCTATCACGTGTTGAAGCCCATCGCGCGCCCGGTCCCCTTCACCGTCCGCCGTCGGGTGTACAGGATGCTGCGGTCGGCGATCGGCAAGCCGATGTGGAGCACCACCGCGCTCGACGCGGCCACGACCGCCCGCATTCGGAGGGTCGCCGAGATCGAGCCGGCCCTGAGCTGGACGCTCTACCACCTCGAACGCGACGAGGTGCACGTCTGGCGCCCCGTCTCAGACGCCTACGCCGACATCCTGGAAGCTCTCTGGGACGGTTTGCGCGGACGGTGCGGCCTCGTCATGCTCGCACCGTGGGTCGGTATCGGCGGCGCCGACCTTGTCGTGCAGAACTACGCGAATGCGTTCATCGCGCGGTCGGATCTGGCGGATCAGACCGCGCTGATCACCACCGCGGACGCATTCCGAACCGACACGGATCTCATACCGGCCGGGATGCTCCATCACCAACTCCCCGAGTCGTACCGAAAGCTGCCGCACGATCGGCAGCGGCAGCTCATCGCACAGGCGATCATCCTGCTGAAGCCGGCCACGATCATCTCCGTCAACTGCTTCGACTTCTCGCGAGCCCTGAACACGTACGGTTCGCAGCTGTGCACGGACCGCCGCGTCTATCTGACGTTCTTCGCGTTCGATCGCATCGGCCGCGGGAGCTACCCGACCAACCCGATCACCGACGACGCAGGACGCCTTTTCACGAGTCGACTCGCCGGTGTGATCACAGACAACCACGCCACGGCCGCCCTGGTGGCCGACACGATGGGCATCGACGACACCGTGGTCAAGGTTCACCGTCAGCCGGCGATGCGATCCATCCCGGAGTTCGAGTCGATTGCCCAGGGATCCGCGTACATCGACGAGCAGTTCTCGGCGGAGCGCCCGTTCGAAGTCGTCTGGCCCCACCGGATGGACCGAGAGAAGCGGGTCGACAGTCTGGTCAAGATCGCAGAAGAAGTCCGGCGTCGGGGGCTTGCGGTGCGGATCAATGTGCACGGTTCCGCCGTGTTGCACGCCGGCGACCCTGACCTACGACCGCAGTTGCGACGCCTCGGGGTCGTGGTGCACGGCCCGTACAAGGGCGGTCTTCCCGCGCTGCCCGTCGACCGGTATCACTGCATGCTGCTGACCTCGGAATCAGAGGGCCTGCCGCTGTCGATCGTGCAGGCGATGCACCTCGGCCTGCCGGTGATCGCGAGCGCCGTGGGCGGCGTCGGCGACATCGTGAAGGATCGCGAGACGGGTCTGCTCACCACGGGGCCTGACGACATCACCGGCTTCGTCGATGCCATCGCGGCACTCGCGGGATCACGCGAGCTCCGCAGGACGCTCATCCGCGGCGGCTACGACTTCGCCCGCGCGAATCACAGCGTGGAGGCCTTCGAAGCGCTCGTCCGCGAGGAGTTCGGCACCCTCTGAACGTGTTGCGGGTCCAAATCACGGGTAACGGCCCACGCCGCCCGAGACGGTGATCACACCACCCTGGAACTGCTGCGTGTAGTTGCCCGAAGCCGGATCCGCCGACGGCGCCCCCTTCGGGAACCCGAGCACACCCACATTCCGGCCCCAGTTCATCCACGTGTCACGCACCGCATTCGGAACCGCGAACGAACCCACATCGCTCTTGACCATCCAGCCGCCCTGGAACGCCTGATAGCAGCCACCACCACCCAGCGTGCACGACTGCGAACCCTGCGCCGCACCCAGCCACGGACTCTTGATCACCGTGTCGAACCACGGATCCACCGTCGACGACACACGGCCCACGCCGCCCGAGACGGTGATCACACCACCCTGGAACTGCTGCGTGTAGTTGCCCGAAGCCGGATCCGCCGACGGCGCCCCCTTCGGGAACCCGAGCACACCCACATTCCGGCCCCAGTTCATCCACGTGTCACGCACCGCATTCGGAACCGCGAACGAACCCACATCGCTCTTGACCATCCAGCCGCCCTGGAACGCCTGATAGCAGCCACCACCACCCAGCGTGCACGACTGCGAACCCTGCGCCGCACCCAGCCACGGACTCTTGATCACCGTGTCGAACCACGGATCCACCGTCGACGACACACGGCCCACGCCGCCCGAGACGGTGATCACACCACCCTGGAACTGCTGCGTGTAGTTGCCCGAAGCCGGATCCGCCGACGGCGCCCCCTTCGGGAACCCGAGCACACCCACATTCCGGCCCCAGTTCATCCACGTGTCACGCACCGCATTCGGAACCGCGAACGAACCCACATCGCTCTTGACCATCCAGCCGCCCTGGAACGCCTGATAGCAGCCACCACCACCCAGCGTGCACGACTGCGAACCCTGCGCCGCACCCAGCCACGGACTCTTGATCACCGTGTCGAACCACGGATCCACCGTCGACGACACACGGCCCACGCCGCCCGAGACGGTGATCACACCACCCTGGAACTGCTGCGTGTAGTTGCCCGAAGCCGGATCCGCCGACGGCGCCCCCTTCGGGAACCCGAGCACACCCACATTCCGGCCCCAGTTCATCCACGTGTCACGCACCGCATTCGGAACCGCGAACGAACCCACATCGCTCTTGACCATCCAGCCGCCCTGGAACGCCTGATAGCAGCCACCACCACCCAGCGTGCACGACTGCGAACCCTGCGCCGCACCCAGCCACGGACTCTTGATCACCGTGTCGAACCACGGATCCACCGTCGACGACACACGGCCCACGTGGGCCTGCACGGTGACGGTTCCGCCCTGGAAGCTCTGGATGAAGTCGGCGCCGCCGGGAACCGACGGATCTGCGATCGGCAGGGCAAGCGTTCCGCCCTGGCGGCCCCAATCCGACCAGGTCGCGAAGACCGAGTTGGGAACGACCCGGGCGCCGACCGACGCGTGCTGAACGATCCACGCGCCCTTGAATGCCTGCAGGCACACGCCGTCGGCGCTGCAGCCTGCGTCCGAGATCGGCAGGCCCATGGCGCCGTACTCGCGACCCCAGTTGAACCAGACGGCGAGGAACGCTGAAGAGATGTACCTCACGCCGATGGACGAGTTCTGGACGAGCCATCCGCCCTGGAACTCCTGTCGGCAGGCGTTGCCCATGTCAACGCAAATTACTTCAGACGTCGGGTAACCGACCACGCCGAACTCCCGGCCGTAATTGCCCCAGGAGGCGAGGTACTCGTTCCGGACCCCGTGCACGCCCGCGGCGCTGCGGAACACCATGCCGCCTTGGAACGACTGCGAACAGCCTGTGGGTGTGCACGTCATGGGTCCCGTGGTGTATCCCAGCCAGGCACGGTTCGCTGCGAAGTAGTCGGCGAACTCGCCACCCACGTCGTAGCCCTTAGTCGAGCCGAACCAGGCGGTGAAGTAGTTGAAGAAGTTTCGGTTTCCGTAGCTCGAACAGGCGTCGCCGGTACCGTAGCCGGCGGCGAGAGCCGCCCTGTTGGGCTGGTACGGGGTGTAGTAGTACAGGTCCGCCGTAGCCTGGTTCTGGATATAGACCGGCGACGACCCGCACGCCGTGTTCGGGTGGAAGAGCACGTTCCATGTGCGGCCCGGCGCGTACCACGTGAAGAAGTTCGACGTGCCCGGCGGGTTCGCGTAACGCTTCATCTGATGCGCCGCGCCGTACACCTGATTGAAGAATCCGTAGTATGCCTCGTTGCAGGCCGCGGTGTCGGGGCAGCCTTGGCCCATGGCCGCCATGTACCGCCATTCGCTCGGCCACGTGTGAGTGACGAGGCCCTGCTCCTTTTGCAGGGTCACGAGGAGCACCTTCTGGCTGATGCCGCACGACCTTCCGACGGCCGCGATGACGTCTGCCGCCGATTGGTACGCCCGGCCGGTATAGCCGGCGCACATCTGATCGGCGGGCTTGTTGGTCGTGTCCAGCCTCAGGTCCTTTAGACAGGTGTAGCCCGCTTGACAGGTCGATACTTTCGTCTCGAGAAAGTCCTGCACCTGGCGGGCGGTCATCGCATCTCCGTTGAAGAAGATCGAATCGTCGATGATGCGCCCAGGGTCGAAGACGCCCGCCTCGGCGGCGTGCGCGGGCGTCGCAGGCGTCCCGAAGGTTGCGACTGCCTGGAGCAGGCTCGCCACCAACACGAGCACCAGAGTCGCTGTGCCGCGTCGCAGACCTTTCCCGTGCGTTTCCACCCCACAAGCGTGGCACAGCGCGAGCGGATCGCGCCGCAACCTCGCGGATAGCGGTTTCAGGAGAGCCGCGTGCGCAACTCCGCGATGGCGGACCGCGTGGGCTTCCAGCCCAGCGACGACAACATCAGGGAGGGATCGCCCACGCTGTAGGAGACGATTAACTCGTGGAGCGCCTCGAACGCCTCCGGCGGTGCCGCTCGGGCAAGCATAAGATTGTCCGTGGCCTCGCCCGTGGCGACGTTAACGGCACCCGTGAAGTCAGGCCTCCCAGAGGCCGCAAGCAGTGCGTCGGCGACATCATCGACATGGACATAGTCGCGCACGTAGTTCGCGGACATCGCCAGCACGGGCCTCTCACGTCGAATCAGCTTGTTGATGAGCGATCGATGGCATCCGTCGCCGAAGACGTTGAAGATCCGCATCGAAAGTGCGGAGATGCCCGTGCGCTCGGCCTCTGCGGCAACCGCCTGCTCGCTGCTGATCTTGACCCGCGCGTACGCCGATACGCCCCGCAGATCGTCGGATTCCGTAAAGGGCGCAGTGCCGGCGTCGCCGTACACGGCGGCGCTCGACGCGAAGATCAACCGCGCGACGCCGGACTCTGCGGCCTGACGTGTCAGTGCACCCGCTACATCCGCCGCCGTATCGATGCCGTCGTCGTCTGCCGCGAGAGGAGGATTGACCAGGTTGATCACGGCGTCGGGCTTCACCCGCGACAGCCTCGTTCTCACCGCGGCGGCATCCGAGGCATCCAGCTCCTGGCGGGTCGTCACGAGGACCCGGCACCCGACCGCCGCCGCGCGGC
This sequence comes from Microbacterium timonense, assembly GCF_900292075.1. Taxonomy (GTDB): domain Bacteria; phylum Actinomycetota; class Actinomycetes; order Actinomycetales; family Microbacteriaceae; genus Microbacterium; species Microbacterium timonense. The sequence goes on along the minus strand of NZ_OLMV01000004.1, from coordinate 58,965 downwards.
GCGCGAGGGCGGCGCCTATGGGCCCTCCGCCGCCCAACACGAGGACCTGCATCGGGTTCACTGCAACGCCGCGAAGCCGAAGTCTCGCAGCGCCCCTCGCAGTTCCGAGTCCTCGATCGCGTACGAGCGCGTGCGCTCGAGCATCTCGCGCGCCCAGCCCAGCGTGTCGCCGGGGCGGTGGTCCGACTCCTCCGTCAGCACAAAGATCTTCGGGTGGGTCGTCGCATCGACGGAGCTGGCCCGGTAAGACAGTTCCTCGAACATCTTCTCGCCCGGCCGCAGGCCGATGATGTCGATGTCAAGCGTCGGGTCGACCGCCGCCACCAGGCTGCGGGCGAGGTCGTAAACCCGGATCGGCTCCCCCATGTCGAGGACGAAGAGGTCACCCTGCCGACCGGTGGTCGCCGTCTGGATCACCAACTGCGCCGCTTCGTCGATGGTCATGAAGTATCGCGTGATCTCTGGATGTGTCACCGTGAGGTTCTGGCGGCGGAGCAGCTGGCGCCGGAACGTCTGCATGACGCTGCCCTCACTCTCCAAGACGTTCCCGAACCGAACGCCCGAGAAGCGCGTCGATTTCGCGACTGCGCCAATGTCGCTCAGGAGCAGCTCCCCGATGCGCTTGGTCGCACCCATCACATTGGTCGGACGGACAGCTTTGTCGGTCGAGACGTAGACGACGCGGCTGACACCGGCATCCGCTGCTCGCTCGAAGACGTTGAGCGTGCCGCCAACGTTGTTGTTGAACGCCTCGATGGGGTTGGACTCCATGAGGGGAACGTGCTTGTAGGCGGCGACATGGAAGACGAGGTCGGGCCGGGTGCGCTCCATAATCTGCGCTATCCGGGCCTGCGACTGCACGTCGGCGATCTCGAGCTCCAGGGCGTCGGCCCCGCGCAGCGACTGCCCGAGATGGAACACCGACGGCTCGGATCGATCGACGCCTACCACGAGCGCTGGGTCCAGGCTGAGCAGCTGGTTGACCAGCCTCGATCCGATGGAACCTGCTGCGCCGGTCACCAGGACCCGCTTGCCCGCGATGATCTCTCGAGCCAACATCATGTCGTGCTTCACCGGCGCACGCCCGACGAAATCGAGCACGTCGACGTCGGTCAGGTCGGAGATGGACACCCGATCGCGGGACACGATGCGGTACGTGCGCGGCACGATCGCCAGCTCGACGCCCGGCCGGGGAACTCTTCCGACAAACTCACGGAGGACATCGGCCGGTGCCGACGGAATCGCGAAGTAGACGATGTCGACGCCGTGCGCACGACAGACCTCGGCGACCTCCGCGAGCCGCCCGAGCACCTCTGGCGCCGTCGAGCTGTCGTCGAGATAGCCGACCACCACCTCTCCTGCGGCGGCGGCGTCTTCTGCAAGAGTGCGGCCGGCGGTGCCGTGGCCTGCGATGAGGACGCGCTTGCCCTCGAGCGAGTCGCTCCCGTGCCCAGTCATCCGTCAACTCTATCGAGTGCGGCTGCTGCCCCTTCCCGGGGGGGGCTGAACTCCTCGGCCACTTCCGCCCGGAACGCCTCCCACGAGTGACGGGACCGCGCGGCGCGATGGCCGGCTTCGATCAGGGCACGGCGGGTCCGCACGCTCCGCAGCGACTCGATCGCGTCCGCAAACCCCTCGATGTCCTCCGGTCCGGCGGTGAGGAACCCGGTCCGGCCATCCTCGATGAGGTCGGGAACGCCGCCCACAGATGTCGCGATGACCGGCAATCCCCGGACAAGGGATTCCACGAGCACCAGCGGCATCCCCTCACTGCCGGAAGTCAGCAGCAGGCCATGGTATGGAGACGTGTCGACGGCGGCGAGGCCGCCGCGGTACGGACCCCGATAGTGGATCCCCGCGCCTTCCAGGGCGGCGATCGTCTCCTGGGCGTCCGACATCACAGCTTCGCCCCACACATCGATCTGGGCCCCCACGCCCCGCGCGCGAAGCTCGCGAGCAATCCGAGGGAGCACATCCGGCCGCTTGTCGGGGTCCAGCCTGTGCGGCCAGATCAGACGGATGTCTTCCGAGGCGAGCTCTTGCGAATAGGCGGCCGACGTCGTGTCGAGCGCGGGTAGGACATCGCTGCCCACCGGGAGCGGAAGGACCTTGATCGCGGGAGCATCGAGACCGAGCGCGTCCGCGGCGAAACGTGCTGTCACAGTGTTGTCGGTCAGGATTCGCCGCAGCCCGCCCAGACTCCTGCGCAACCCTTGGTCCGCGATCGGGCTGGACGGCAGACCGTCTCCGCGCGTGTCGAAGCCGAACAGCGTCAGCCTGATGTCAGCGCAACCCAGGATGTGCGGCCCGAAGAGATGCATGGCGTCGGTGAGGTGGTGGCAGTTGACGGACAGGACGGTGGTCGGCTGGACCAGGACCATCAACTGTGCAATGAGGCGCTGCCTCCAGTCCGGGGCCAGATCCTCGAATGCGCGCGGCATCTGGATCAGGCGCACCCCGGCCGGGACGCGTTCGTGGTGGGTCTTGGCGGGGTCCGCGGTGGTGAGAAGCGCCGTGCGACCGCGGAACTCCGGCAACTCGCTGATGGCGCGGGCGTACGCCGCGGCGGCGGCATCGCCGCCACCTGTTCCCAACCACGGAACCGCGACGATCGCCGACACTCCCGTCAAGGATGTGACGACATCGCTGAGGATCGCGCCGTACCCGTCGTCACCCGCCTCCCATACGGGCAGATGGGCCCTATTCTCGAGCGTCCATGACACCGCGGGGTCGATCCAGGCGAGTTCGCGCAGCACCGGATCCAGACCACGACCGGCTGCGTTGTCTTCGCTGGCGCGCGGCAGCCGCCGCTCGACCGCGTCGCGCGCACGTCCGAGCATCCGCGCCGCGCGGCTGATCACTCGCTCCGGTATTCGTGCGGCATGCCGTGGGGGCTCTTCTTCCGGGCGAGCAGGTGGAAGTGTCGCGCCCAGCGCTTCCACATCGACGGGCGGGAGGACCAGGACCGGGTCGGCACGCCCATTCACGAGAAACGGGACTCGGCGGAGCTGGACGACCGAATCGACGACACCGTGGACGAATCCGCGGGCGACGGTGTCGATGTTCCATGTCCACGCGGTGGGGCCGAGACCACGCTCGGTCGAGAGTTCGCGGTAGTTCACCTGCTGGAACACGGTGCGACGCGCGACGGCGAGGAGCGGCCAGAGGTCGTGGCACAGGATGTCTCCCGCTGAGACCGCATGCGTGCGCATATCCTTCGGACGCCACTCGTCATTGAAGCGTCCGAATCGAAGCACCGCGGCCGGGTGCAGGATCACGTTCTCCGGGGCGGACTGCAGTTCTCGGACCATGTCGACGAGCGTCGTGGAGGTGACGAGATCCGCTCCGTCCGCGACGACGACGATGTCGTGGCGCGCGCGCTCGACTGCGCGGTTGAACGCCTCACCGATCGTCTTCCCCTGCGCCACCGCGAGCTCGACTCCGGCGTCGGTGAGTCGAGTAACCTCCTCGCACGTGCGGGCGACATCGCCGAACACCGAGACAACGATGTGAGCGCGACCGCCCATCTGCTCGAATGCGGCGACCGCCGCCAGCCACGCGTTCAGACAAGGACGCAGCGAGCGCCCCTCCTCGTTGGCGCACACCACGATCGACACCGCTGGAGGGGAGCTTGCTGGCTCCATTCGGCACGTCCTCTCCGACAATTACCAGTTGAGCAGATGAGACGAGGATACGCACCCCGCGGTACGCCCGATCACCGCGGGCTTGTGCGGGCGAACCGAGACATCGTGAGTCCGTGCCGCCAGCTGCGAGCAATCCGAACGCTCCCCCGCGACTACTCTTGATCGGGGCAATTCGCACGCGCACTGATAGGAGCGACTTGGAAGAGCAGCGGCCGTTGATCGTCGACCTCGATGGGTCGCTCCTGCGCACCGACACGCTTCACGAGGCGGTTGCGGCTGGGCTTCGGCATCCCGTCCGGCTGCTGAATGCCTCGGCGACCCTCGGCCGCAGCGGCAAAGCCGCGATGAAGCAGGTGCTCGCGGTTGACGGCGTCGATCTGCGTCAGGCGCCGCTGAACGCGTCGGTGGTGGACTTCGTCCATCGGCGGATGGCGGACGGAGGCAGGGTCTTCCTCGTCACCGGAGCGGACCGCATGCTCGCCGACCAGGTCGCCTCCCGCATCCCGGGCCTGAGCGGTGTGATGGCCAGCGACGGCACGACCAATCTCATCGGACCGGCGAAGACACGCGTGCTGGTCGAACGTTTCGGCGAACGCGGATTCGACTACATCGGAAACTCGCGCGCCGATCTCGATGTCTGGGCGCGCTCAGAGGGCAGATACCTCGCCACCCTGCGTCCGGAAGGCGAGCCCGGGTGGGCGCGGGAGGTCGACTTCGACGAGGTTCTTCGGGACGCCTCGCCCAGCCCCCTGCGGACCTGGGCGCGCGCGCTCCGCGTGCACCAGAGCCTCAAGAACGTGCTCATCTTCCTGCCCCTCGTCGCAGCTCACGAGTTCACGAATCCCGGGATGCTGCTCGCCGCCATCGGCGCGTTTATCGCCTTCACGCTGATGGCGTTCGGCGTTTACCTCCTGAACGACACCCTCGACCTGGCCGCTGATCGCGCGCATCACACCAAATACCGGCGTCCGATCGCCGCCGGGTGGGTCTCCCCGCTCACCGCCGTCTTCGCCAGCGGTGTGCTGACGGTCGCCGCCATCGCCCTCGGCGCCCTGCTCGGCCTGCCCTTCCTCGTCGTCCTGCTCGTGTACGCCGTGGCGACCACCTCGTACAGCTTCTGGTTGAAGCGCATCGCAGTGATCGACGTGGTCGTGCTCGCCCTCCTCTATATGGTGCGCATCGTCGCCGGCGCCGTCGTGACCGGTATCGAGCTGTCGTTCTGGTTCACCGCGGTCACGCTCTTCCTCTTCCTCTCCCTCGCCCTGGTGAAGCGGTACGCCGAAGCGCACGAGTCGCGCGAGCGGACCGGCGAGATCCCCGGCCGCGGCTATTCGGGCGAAGACGTGCACGCGATTCTGGCACTCGGCAGCGCCACGGGCATCGCGGCGGTCCTGCTGGCCGCGGTCTACATCCAGAGCGATGCAGTGTCCGACATCTACCCCTCTCCTACGGCGCTCTGGCTGGTGATACCGACCGCGTTCTGCTGGGTCGCGAACCTGTGGCTGAAGGCCGGCCGCGGTCAGATGCACGACGACCCGCTCGTCTTCGCGCTCCGCGACCGTGCCAGCCTCGCCGCCGGCGCGGTGATCCTGCTCGCCTTCGCGGCAGCCTCTGTCCCGGTCGTGGAGCAGCTGATCCCCGGCGGCCAGACACCGTGAGCGACCGCGATCATCTCACCCGGCAGGGACTGCGGTTCCTTCTCGTCGGCGGGTACAACGTCGCCTTCACCCTGGCGGCCTTCTGGGTGCTCGACACCCTGTGGGGCCAGACCATCGGCGTGCAAGCGGTGTACTGGACGTCTGCCGTCCTCGGCGTCATCAACGGCTTCATCGCCCAGCGCATCTTCGTCTGGCGCTCGAGCGGCGCCTGGCACGGCGAACTGCTCAAGTTCTTCGTCCTCAACGCGGCCGTCTCCGCCGTCAACTCCTTCCTGCTGTTCCTCACCGTGACCCTGTGGGGTCTGCCCGCATTCCCCAGCCAGGTCGGCATCACCGCATTGCTGACGCTGACCTCCTTCTTCGTCAGCCGCAACTGGGTATTCCGAGCACCCGCCGAGACCGAAGACGAGAGCACACCGTCATGACACGCCGAATCGATGTCTTCCTGCAGTACTACAAGCCCCATGTCAGCGGGCTGACCAACATGGCGGCCACGCTCGCCGAGTTCGCGGCAGCCCAAGGCTACGACGTGCACGTGCATTGCGTCGCGAAAGCCGGTGCCTCGACGGTGAGCGAGGTGGACGGCGTCACCGTCCATGCGTACCGCCGGTCGTTCTCCCTGGGCCGGGGGAACTTCTCGTTCGGATTCCTGGCAGCCGCGTGGCGGGTCCGCTCCCTCCCGGGCATCGCCCACTTCCATCTCCCGCTCCCGGAATCGGCTTTCTTCGCGTGGACCCTCCGGCACCGCCCCCTCGTCGTGACGTACCAGTGCGACGCCCCGATGATCGGTCGCCTCGGCACGCTGGCGGCCAAGGCTCTGGACATCTCGCACGGCGCGCTCATCCGCAGGTCGGCAGCGACCGCGACGTCGAGCACGGACTACGCCAACAACTCGCGCCTCAGCAAGCTCTTCCGGTCCGTGGGGTCCCTCGGCATCCCCGCGACCAGCCTCGATCGCGCGGGCGGATCGCCGAGGTTCGCGGTGGCCGGTCGCCGGCAGATCGGGTTCCTCGGACGCCCGACTTCCGAGAAGGGAATCGACGTCCTCATGGAGGCGCTCGACCGCCTCCCGGACGACGTGATGCTAACTCTGGCCGGGCCGTTGGACGGACTGAGCGCTGACGTCGGATACGACCGGGCCCGACTGCAGCAGTTGATCGACGCCGGCAGGGTGCGTTCCCTCGGGTTCCTGGAAGAAAGCGACATCGCAGATTTCTATGCGTCGCTGGACCTCTTCGTGCTTCCCTCGACGAACTCGTTCGAGGCGTTCGGCATCGTTCAGGTGGAGGCGATATCGGCGGGCACTCCCGTGGTCGCATCGGATCTCCCGGGCGTGCGGACCATCCCGAGGAACACCGGCTACGGCGAGATCGCACCCGTGGGCGACGCCGAGGGTCTGGCCAAAGCCATCGAGGCGGCCTTGTCGGCGGATTACGACCGGTCTCGCTCGCGCGCCGTCCTCGAGTCCGTGTACCTGCCTCCCGTCCCCGAGAACGCATACCTGGCGATCTTCGACTCGCTGTCGTCCGAAGCGGCGAGACCGTGACGTCCCCCAACGCCGAGCCCCAGTCCCCGCGGGTTCGCGATCGCAGCGTGGACGTCCTGCGAGGGATCGGCATCGTCGTCGTGGCGATGGGGCACGTGGATCTCTCGGGCGTCGGCGGCGCGTGGGCGGTGTACCTCTACTCGTTCAACGTGGCGCTCTTCTTCGTCGTCAGCGGCTACATGTGGCGCGACACTCCCGGAACGCCGTATTGGCGCCTCGTGGTCAAGAAGGCTCGTCAGATCCTCATCCCGTACGCGGTGCTCTTCGCCATCTCGCTGCTGTACGGCCACATCATCGTCCGATACGCGTTCGGCCAGCCGGTCGCTCCCTTCGATCTTCGCCAAACCGCGAAGGCGTTCCTGCTCTCGAGCGAATGGCTGAACACGGTCCCGACGTTCAACTTCGCGCTCTGGTTCCTGCCGATCTTCTTCGTCGCCTCGGCACTGTTCCCACTCATCCAGAAGATCAAGCCGATGGTCGTCTACGTTCCGGTCATCCTCCTCGTGATGGCATCCGCGATCCCGATCCAGTACTGGCTGCCCGGCCGCCCGCCGCTCGCGATCAACGTGCTCCCGGTGGCGATCGGGTTCATGGGCGCGGGGTTCCTGGTCCGCCGCTGGCTCGATGTCCGCCGCGTCGGGCTGCCGGTAGCGACGGCCCTGTTCGCGTTCACGCTCGTGATCGCGTACAACTTCCCAGGCAACGTCGCCGCGATCGGCACACTCTGGTACTTCCCCTCGGCGGTCGCGAGCTTCATCCTCTACCTGCGCATCGCGCAAGATGTGGAATCAAGCCGTCTGCTGGCCTACATCGGTGCGAACAGCCTGGTGATTTTCGGCGTGCACGGACTCGTGGCGAACACCTACGGCCACACGCCGATCCCCTCGTACTTCGCGGGCTGGGACGGGTTGATCACCTACATGATCAACGTCGCGTACGTCGTGCTCGTGAGCGTCGCGATCGTATTCGCCTACCGGTGGGCGAAAGCGCGAGTGCTCTCCCGCCGCCGCACCTCGGCGCCGGGGCCGACGGTCAGCGGCACGCGTTGACGAGGACGGTCGAGCCTGTCGGGAACATTCCCGAGCTCGGCACCGACTGCAGCTCCCGCCAGCACGCCGACTGCTCGGGATAGCGCTCTCGCCACTGGTCCTCGCTCCCCTCGTAGAGGACCAGGAAGTCGGCTGACCGCAGCGGGTCGACCGTCGCCGTGCCTGCCTCGAGCGCTGCCAGCTCCATCGGAACCACGAGGTTGCAGAGGCGATCTCCATAAAGGCTATAGGGGAGCGCCGAGAGCATCGTCTGCTCCGCGTTGCCCCACTCCTTGACGCCGCCGAGAGTCTCGATGGCGATGGTGGAGCACCCGTGTTGGGGCAGCCAGGAACTCCCCGAGCCCGCTCCCCATGGATTGCCGGGAGTCGACGGCTGCGCCGATTCACCGAGGGTGCGCAAGTCCTTGGCCACATGCAGGCCGGGGTACGCGTTGGCCTCGGTCCACGCGATCTGCACGATCGCGATGACCAGCGCGCACACCGCGGCGACGACATCGACGACCCGGACCGCCAGGAAGGATGACAGCACGATGGCGCCGAGGAGGACGACCGTCGGGCCGATCACGTACCGCGCGTCGTAGGCCGAGGGCTGGATCATCACCGTGGCCGCGACAAGACCCACCGCCCCCAGCTGCAGGCGCCAGAGCCACGCAGGCCGGTCATCGCGGCGCCGGACGAGGAAGAGTACCAGCTGAGCGGCCAGGACCACCGCCGCGAGAATAGTGACTGCGAGGGGGACGTAACCGAAGCCGCCCGCCCGTGGGTCGTAGTCGGGCTTCGCAACGCCGTGCAGCATTCCCGTCGCGATCGAACCCAGGTACGTGATCAGGCGGCCGGGGTCGACGAGCCCTGAGCCGCGGTCACCCGAGACGAAGATCGAGAAGTCGACGACGCCGTTGAAGTGCAGGGGCCCGAACGAGGCTTTGACCGGGTAGACCGGGTTGCCGAACGACACCAGATTTCTGGCGTAGAACGCGAGCCCGAGCACCATCGGCGCCGCCGCGCCGACGACCACCGGCCACAGCGCCGCCCACCAGCCGCCGGCACCGCGTCGGCGCAGGAACGCCGTCACGAGCCACACCACCAGGAGCAGCGCGCTCGTCAGGATGCCTGCGGGCTTGGTGGCCAAGATGGCTGCCGCAATCGTCCCGGCCAGTATCATCTCGGGTGCGCCGACGCGCTTGACCACCAGGATGACGACCATCAGGGTGGCGACGGCGGCGCCGTACGCGACGTCGACATAGAGAATGCGGGGCTGAAGCCAGATCACGGGCGCCGAGACGATGAGCGCGCCGAAGGCGACACGCACCCACGGGAGGGAGAATCGCCGCGCGAGCATGACGTTGAGGGCGAGCAGCAGGATGACCAGATGGGGCAGCTGAACGCCGTTGTCGAACACCGTCGCCCCGGTGAACGAGGCGAGGTTCACCCCGCCCATCATGGTCAGGTCGGTGTAGAACATGTACTGATTCGGGGACTGCCATCCCCAGAGCGTCCCCGTCTGCAGAAGCTGCGCCAAGATCGGTCCGTGGTACAGCTGCCCGTCGATCGAGAGTTCGGGCGTGATGACCACCGCGAAGACCTGGATCGCCAGCAGTGCGGCGATGATCGCGGCGCTCGGCCACGCCGCCGACGTCCAGCGCCGCAAGCCGCCGGAACTCCGGACGAGCCGCCTGCGCGCGCGCGGCGTCGACGCGATGGTCACGAGCACCACCGCGCACACCAGGTTGGTGATCTGCCATGGCAGGCCGATCGCCGCGAGGCCAGCGAGGACGAGTCCGTAGCCGTAGACACCCGCGACCGCCGCGAAGAGCAGCGACACGGAACGACCGCGGCTCGGTGCCATGAGGAGGTAGACGACGAGGAACACCGCCAATTGCACGGCGAGCCCGACGATCCCAGCACCCATATTCAGCACACGGCGAGAATAGTCGAACCGCGCATGCGCCGCGGACGACCCCTCCATTCGGGATGTGGGCGTGGCCGTGAAAGAATCTCCACTGCCGCCGATCCCTTCTGCCCCGGTCGGCCACCCTGAGGAGCAGCTCCCGATGACCGAACCACGCCGACCGCAGGGCGGCGGCATCGCCTTCCCGTCCGTCGAGGTCACACCCATGGGCGAGCGCCGGATCGGCGCCCTCACCGGGATCCGCTGGTGGGCGGCGTTCGGAGTGCTCCTGTCCCACAACATCCCCGGTGGCGACACCCCGCGAATCATCCAGTCCTTCTTCGAGCAGGGCAACCTCGGCGTCACGGTCTTCTTTGTGCTGTCGGGCTTCATCCTCACTTACACGTACGCCGGATCCCTCGCCAGGCCGACGGGCGCCAAGATCTGGAACTTCTACGTCGCGCGATTCGCCCGCGTCTACCCGCTGTACCTGCTCGTCCTGCTGTGGGTCACCCCGCGGAAGATCGTCACGTATGGCGCCCCGATCGATGAGTCGTGGCTCGGGCACCTCTTCGGCGTGCAGGCGTGGTTCCGCCTCCCGATCGCCTGGGACTGGAACGGCCCCGCGTGGTCGGTCTCCGTCGAGTTCTTCTTCTACGCACTGTTCCCGCTCATCATCTTCCTCGCGCGACCGCTGCTCACATCGGCGCGACGGGCATGGGTCTTCGCTGGGATCGCCCTCGCCGCGGTCGTCCTCGAGTCGGTGCTTGCCGAGCCTATCGGCTGGACGAGCGATGGAACGGCCACGGTCTTCCCGCCGCTGCGGCTGTGCGACTTCGTGCTCGGCATGGCGATGGGCGCGGTCTACCTCCGGTCGAAGTCCAACCGACGCCTCGCGCGCTGGGGCCTAGTGCTGCTCGCGCTGTGGCTCGTGTGGACGATCCTGGTCATCTGGCTGCGCACTTCGTACTTCGGGCTCCCCGGCTTCAACATCGCGTACGCCATTCCCTCCGCGGCGCTCATCCTAGGGCTCGCCTGGACACCCGATCTCGCCACGACCCGGTGGCTCGCGACCCGCCCCATGATCGTGCTTGGCGAGGCGTCCTACGCCTTCTACCTGATCCACATGTCGGTCGGCGCCGACCTGACGCTCGGCCTCCTGTCCAACGGATTCGGCAAGAAGAACACCTTCTTGTGGATTATCGGCGTGATCTTCCTCACCGCGATGGCGATCGGCCTCAACACGATGGTGGAGACGCCGGCCCGGCGATTCATCCGCAAGTGGCTCACACCCCAGCGCAAGCGCGCCGCGCCCTCGGGCCCACGACGGGCCGAGCAAGAGCACGCCGTCACCGACGACTCGACCGCAGCACCGAGCGACTCCGCGTCCGATGCCGCGAAGGAGCCTGAACCCGAAACGGCGGAGGGAACCCAGGCGGCGATGCGCGCCAGCGCCGCGCGTGACTAGACCAGACCGCATCGTCGTGGCCGCTTCCCCGGTGACGGCGTCGCTCGACCGGCGCTTCGCGCGGCCGGGTCACGACGCGGGGGCTGCGCCGTCGGCCGCCGTCGCGGCCTCACGGAAGTAGCCGACGACCGAATGCAGTCGCGCATCGAACGCGTCGACGGAGAAGGACGACTCGATGCGCGCGCGGGCGGCGTCGGCGCGTTCCAGCGCCTCGCGCTCGTTCGCGATGATCGTCGCGAACGCGTCGAGATACGACGACACGTCGTCGAAGGCGGGTACGGGAAACCCCGTCGTGGTGTCGAGCACCTCGCCGACCCCGCCCACCAGAGGAGCGACCACCGGGATGCCGGCGGCCATGGCTTCGAGGAGGCTCAGCGGCAGCCCCTCCCACTCACTGGTGAGCACGTAGGCGTCGAAATCGTCGACCGGCAGCTCACGGAACGAGGCGAACGGCGGGTGACGCACAGCACCCGCGCGCTCGAGCCGGTCCAGGGTGTCGGCCAGGGCCGCGTCACCCATCACCTCGAGACCGTAGAAGTGCAGCTCCACCGGGAGCCCGCGCGAGCGAGAGGTCTCCGCGATGCCTGCGAGGATGTCGAGCCGCTTCGGAAGGTCGAACCGGCCGGCCCAGAACACGCGCAGGGGCCTGGCTGCACCGACCCCCGCCGGCGAGGTCCGATGCCGACGCGGGACGTCGACGACGTTGCGCTGGACGACGAACTTCGAGCGGTCGTATCCGAGTTCGTCCACGACGCGGTCGATGTACTGCCGCGTGTCAACGAGCACCCCCGAGACGTGATCGAGGAAGTGCGGCGATCTCAGAAACAGGACCGACAGGCGCTCCCCGTCGTTGCTGCGGTCGATCGCGAATGTCGAGAGGAAGAGCCGGGAGTGTTTCGCCAAGGCCGCACCGAAGCGCTCCACGACGTCGAAAGCTACAGTGGAATTGAACGCGTGCACGGTGTGCGGGCGCAGCTGTCCGACGAGCTGCGGAACGATCCATCCGACGAGCGCGTCGCGGTGCACGCCGCGATCGAGGACGGACACGCACTCCACGACGCTCGCCTTGCCCCTCACTTCCCCAATTCTGGTCGAGCGGACCGGCTCGGTGGTGATCACTGCGATCGACGCGTCAGGGTCGTTGCGAAGGATCGCATCGATGTAGTCGACCACGACGCGATCCCCACCACCGGTGCGCAGCCACGGCGCGAAGAACAGGTAGTCAAGGCGATCCGGAAGCTGCGACCGCAGCCACCAGTACGCCTCGATCTCGCGCATGACGCCTGGAGCGAGCGCGTCCCAGTCCTCGGCCCAGCGAGCGACGTCCGACCTCGGGAACGGCACGAGGGGCTCGATCCGATTGGCGGCCCGCCACGCATCGACGAGTGTGTGCTCGAACCGCTCAGCGCTCGCGCGCCGCCGGCGAAGAGCCTCCGCCATCTCCAGCCACGGGCGAGCGAGGCGTCCTCCCACGCGGCGAGCGCGGGGGAAAAGCCGGGTTGCCCTCAGTGGCCGAGGGAGCGCAGCACCTTCAGCGACAGCAGAATCCGCAAGCGTCGGCAGCGCGCCGAGCACTGGGCCTGATCGGACCCTGGCGTCGTAGTCGCCCCAGCGACGGATGAAGGTCGCGGTATGGGGCACTACCCGCTGCGGGATGGCAGCCTGAACCAGGCTCGCCGTCAGGGCGAGGCTGCCCCCTTCGTCGGGTGCAACGCCGCTGAGGGTCTCGCGACGAGCCATAAGCGTGGGTGCCCAGACCTCGACGTGGGCCAGCGCCCGCCTGGTTCGCACCTCATCTGGCCGGACCGGCTCCCACGTGGGCTGCGTCCACGTTCCGGTGCGACGACCGAAAGTCACTGCTTCGCCCGGCCGGAGGACCGCGCCGCCGTCGCTCTCGGCGGCGTGACGCAGGAACTGGTCGTCGACAAGGTCCCCGGCTTCGACGATCGCGAGGTAGTTCGCGGACGACTCGGCGATGACGCGGGAAACGAGTGCCGCGGGATCCTCGACCTCGAGCGCGCGCACCGTGGCGTTGGCGCGCACGTGCTCGGGAACCCGCGCCGCCACAGCAGGGCTCGCGGCGACGGTCAGACGCACATCGAAGTTGTCGCGAGCGGCCTCGCCCGCCAGGAGGACGGAACGCACTGTCGGAGCCAGCTCGCGACCGTGACGCCACGCGGGAACGATGACGTCGATTGTGGAACGGGGCACGTCGTCCTTTCCGGCAGTGCGCCCATGATATCCACTGCGCTCCTAGACGATCTGCCAGCCAGGGCAGATTAGGATGTTGTGGTTGCGTGCCCGACCAACGCCAGAACCCTATGACACAAGAACCCTCCTCCGCCGCCTCGGCCCTGCGGTCCCCCGGCGCCGGTCTCGGTCTCATCGATGTGCTGCGCCGACGACACCTGCTTGCCCTGCTGGTGCGCAAAGAGGTGCAGATCCGCTATCGCGGCTCGGTCCTCGGCTGGCTCTGGTCGTATGTCAAGCCGCTCGTCCAGTTCGCCGTCTTCTTCGTGGCGCTCGGAATCTTCCTGGGCCTCAACTCATCGATCGAGTTCTACCCGGTCTACCTCCTCGCCGGCTTCACCGCCGTGACGTTCTTCAGCGAGGCGTTCCAGAACGGCACCAAGAGCATCGTCGACAACGCGCCGCTCATCAAGAAGATCTACCTTCCGCGAGAGCTCTTCCCGGTGGCCAGCATGCTGGTGGCGACGGTCAACGTCCTCCCCCAGGTCCTCGTGGTCTGGGTCATCGCGATCGTGTTCGGCTGGCACTTCTCCTTCGCCGCCGTCGGTGCGATCATCCTCGGTTTCCTGATCATCGCAATCCTGTCCACCGGCCTCGGCCTGCTGTTCGGCGCGATCAACGTCGCATTCCGCGACGCGCAGAGCTTCGTCGAGATCATCATCATGTGTGCGATGTGGGCGTCGCCGGTCATGTACCAGTGGTCGATGGTGCAGGAGCAGGTCTCCGCTCTCTGGTTCGACATCTACAGGCTGAATCCGCTGACCCCCGCCGTGGAGCTCTTCCACTTCGGCTTCTGGCTCGCTCTGGATCCCGAAGGCGGCCGCCCGATGCCCGACCTCGCCCAGTACTCGTTGTACGCGTTGATCGTCGCGGTCGCAGCGCTCCTGATCGGTCAGGTCGTCTTCCGCAAGTTGGAGGGGCGCTTTGCACAAGAGCTCTAGTGAAACGCCGGCCATCCTGGTCGAAGACGTCCATAAGGACTTCAAGTTGCGTCACACGCACTCCATCAAGGAGACGTTCCTCGCTGCCGTTCGACGCAAGCCGCTGACGACCGACTTCCACGCGCTGGACGGTGTGTCCTTCGCCATCGAGCCGGGTGACTCGGTCGCATTGCTCGGCTTCAACGGCTCGGGCAAGTCCACGATGTTGAAGCTCATCTCGGGCGTGCTTCTTCCCGATCGCGGGCAAGTGCGCACGCGTGGGCGTGTCGCCGGTCTCATCGAGGTCGGCGCCGGCTTCCACCCGGACCTGTCCGGACGCGAGAACGTGTACCTCAACGCCGCCATCCTGGGGATGTCCAAGAAGGAGACGGAAGACCGCTTCGACGAGATCGTCGCCTTCAGCGAGATCGAGAAGTTCATCGACACGGAGGTGAAGCACTACTCTTCCGGCATGTTTCTGCGTCTGGCTTTCGCCGTCGCCATCCACACGGAGCTCGACATCCTGCTGATCGACGAGATCCTCTCGGTCGGTGACGAGCCGTTCCAGCAGAAGTGCTTGGCGCGCATTCGCGACATGCACGACCAGGGCAAGACGCTGGTCGTCGTCTCGCACGACCTGGATATGGTCTCGAACCTGTGCAGCCGCGGGATCCTGCTCCGCAGCGGGCAGGTCGCGTTCGACGGCGACAGCAAGGAGGCCGTCGCGGTGATGCGCGGCTGAGGCAGGCGGACGCAGCCCGCGGAGCGGACGGCTACTTCCGACGACGCAGCCGGCGCAGTCGTCGCCAGACCGGATGGCGGGCATAGATCTCGCGTGCGAGATCCTCGTCACGGCGGGAGAGTGCGGCGAGCAGTTCCTGATGTTGACGTTCCATCTCGGCGCGGAGATTCTTTTCCACTAGGGCGATGTAGAGGGGCAAACCGGGCCCGTTCTCCCGCACCCAGCGGGTCAGCTCCCGGTCGCGGACCGCGAGGTCGTCGCGGGCATGGGCGCCCTGCAGCTCAAACATGCTGTTCCCGTCCGCTCCCTCGGCGGCGGGGCGATGCATCCAGTACGCGAGCGGGACCCCGCCGAGGAAGGCCACGGGATGCCGAGCGGTCAGGCGCAGGTAGAACTCCCAGTCTTCCACCGTCTCGAGCGATTCGTCGTAGCCGCCCAGTTCGTCGTGGACGGCACGTCGATACACGAACGAGATCGGCACCGCCCGATTGATCTCGAGCAGGCTTGTAAAGTCCACGTGGGTGAGCCCCGCCCAATACGGCATGCGGGCCGTCTCGACCCATTCACCGTCACGAAGCTCCTCTTCCAGGATCTCGGTCGCCACCATGACACCGGCATCCTGCGGACTCGCGTCCAAGAGCGCGACGGTCTTGGCGAGAAAGTCGGGGTGCCACAAGTCGTCGTCGTCGTGGAGCACGATGTACTCCGCACTGGTCGACCGCACTCCGAGGTTCGCCGCGGCGCAACGCCCACCCGGCGCGACTGTGTCGATGACTGAGACGCGGTCGGCTATCGACGACGACCGTACCACTGCGTCCACTTCCCCGCGGACACCACCGTCGTTGACGACCATGACCTCGGCTTCGCCGAACGACTGCGACGCGATGTCTTCGAGTGCCCGGCCGAGAAGGGCCGGACGATTCTTGGTGCGCACGACGACGGACACGCGATATGGCATCCGACCAGCGTACCGGGGCAGATCTGCGTGGCGGGGAACACCGGCGCTGATAGCGTCGGTGTCGACGGCAGAGAGAGGGAGTGGAGTTGAAGGGGATTCTCCTCGCGGGAGGTTCGGGCACGCGTCTGCACCCCGTGACATTGGGCGTTTCAAAGCAGCTTGTTCCGGTGTTCGACAAACCGATGATCTACTACCCCCTATCGACGCTGATGCTCGCCGGAATCCGGGAGATCCTGGTCATAACCACACCTCACGACCAGTCCGCCTTCCAGCGCCTCCTCGGGGATGGAAGCCAGTTCGGCGTGGATCTCTCGTTTGCCGTGCAGGCGTCGCCCGACGGTCTCGCGCAGGCGTTCACGATCGGCGCGGAATTCATCGGCGGCGACCGAGTCGGGCTCGCGCTGGGCGACAACCTGCTGTACGGCCCTGGGCTCGGCTCCCAGCTGGAGCGCTACACCGAGGTCGACGGCGGCGTCATCTTCGCGTACTGGGTCGCCGAGCCGTCCGCGTACGGTGTTGTGGAGTTCGACTCGTCCGGTCGCGCGATCTCCCTCGAGGAGAAGCCAGCGCGACCCAAGAGCAATTACGCAGTACCCGGCCTCTACTTCTACGACAACGACGTCGTGGAGATCGCGCGCGGACTCTCGCCGAGCGCGCGGGGCGAACTGGAGATTACCGATGTCAATAGCGCCTACCTGCGTGAGCAGAGGCTGCAGGTGGAGGTTCTGCCTCGGGGCACCGCGTGGCTGGACACAGGCACGTTTGACCAGATGACCGACGCTGCCGACTACGTGCGAACCATGCAACGGCGCACCGGGCTGTCGATCGGCGTTCCGGAGGAGGTGGCGTGGCGCCGGGGCTTCCTGACCGACGACGACTTGCGCGCACGCGCCGAGAAACTCACCAAGTCCGGATACGGCGCGTATCTCCTCGAGGTGCTGGAAGGCGGGCTGGGATGAGCCGGCGTCTGCTCGTGACCGGCGGGGCTGGCTTCATCGGATCGAACTTCGTTCACCACGTCCTGGAGCACACCGACGACCACCTGACGGTTCTCGACAAGCTCACGTATGCCGGAAACCGTGCGTCCCTCGACGGCCTTCCCGCGAATCGCTTCCGGTTCGTGCAGGGCGACATCACTGACCGGAATCTCGTGGACGAGCTCTTCGCGGACGCGGACGCCGTCGTGCACTATGCGGCGGAGTCCCACAACGACAACTCTCTCGACAACCCGCGTCCGTTCCTCGACACGAACATCGTCGGCACATACACACTGCTGGAAGCGGCGCGCAAGCACGATCGCCGCTTCCACCACATTTCGACTGACGAGGTGTACGGCGATCTGGAGCTGGACGACCCCCAACGTTTCACGGAGTCGACACCGTACGACCCCTCGTCGCCGTACTCCGCCACGAAAGCGGGAAGCGACCTCCTCGTCCGCGCCTGGGTCCGTTCGTTCGGGGTGCGGGCGACGATCTCGAACTGCTCGAACAACTACGGGCCCTACCAACACGTGGAAAAGTTCATTCCTCGTCAGATCACCAATGTGATCCGCGGGATCCGCCCCAAGCTCTACGGCAGTGGTGAGAACGTCCGCGACTGGATCCACGCCGACGACCATTCGTCAGCCGTCCTGACCATCCTCGACAAGGGCGCCATCGGGGAGACGTATCTCATCGGCGCCGACGGCGAGAAGAACAACCGGGAAGTCGTCGAACTGATCCTCGAACTCATGGGACAGCCGGGCGACACATACGACCACGTCACCGACCGCGCGGGGCACGATCTCCGATACGCCATCGATTCGACCAAGCTTCGGTCCGAACTTGGGTGGTCCCCGGCTTACCGCGACTTCCGTGCCGGCCTGGAAGCCACTATCCGCTGGTATCGAGACAACGAATCATGGTGGGCGGGAACAAAGGACGGCGTTGAGGCCTTCTACGCCGCAAAGGGCCAGTGATGACCGTTTTCGGCAAGACGATGTCCCTGAGCCGTACCCCCATCCCTGGTCTCGTCGTCTTCGACCTTCCCGTCCACGGCGACTCTCGCGGCTGGTTCAAGGAGAACTGGCAACGCGAGAAGATGATGGCTGCTGGGCTGCCGGATTTCGGCCCCGTGCAGAACAACATCTCATTCAACGACGCCGTCGGCACGACACGCGGCATCCATGCGGAACCGTGGGACAAGTGGGTATCGGTGGCCTCAGGCCGGATTTTCGGGGCTTGGGTCGATCTTCGAGAGGGACCGACGTTCGGGGCTGTGTTCACGACCGAGCTCGACCCGTCGCGCGCGGTCTTCGTACCCAGAGGCGTCGGCAACTCGTACCAGACACTCGAGCCGAACACCGCCTACACGTATCTCGTCAACGACCATTGGTCACCCTCGACGTCGTACTCCTTCCTGAACCTCGCCGATGAAACCGTCGCGATCGACTGGCCGATCCCGTTGGCCGACGTAGAGATCTCGGCAAAGGACCTTGCACACCCTCGCCTTTCCGAGGTGAAGCCGATCGCGCCGCGAAAGATCCTCGTCGTCGGCGCGGGTGGTCAGCTCGGACTGGCGCTGCGAGCACAGTTGGCGCACCAGGACAGCGTTGAGTTCACGACACGGGCGGAGTTGGACATCGCTTCTGCGCAGCTGAGCACTGCCCGGCATTGGCGAGACTATGGCGTCATCGTCAACGCGTCCGCGTATACCGCCGTCGACACGGCGGAGACGCCCGAGGGAAGGCGCAGGGCCTGGTCATCCAACGTGTTCGGAGTCGCTGCACTTGCCAGAGTGGCGACTGAGCACGGCATCACTCTTGTCCATGTCTCCAGCGACTACGTCTTTGATGGGTCCCTGCACCGCGCCTACCGCGAGGACGACCTGTTCTGCCCGCTCGGTGTCTACGGCCAGACGAAAGCCGCTGCCGACGCGATCGTTGCGACGGTGCCGCGCCACTACATCGTTCGGACGTCATGGGTCATCGGTGAGGGCAAGAACTTTGTTCGCACGATGGCGTCATTGGCAGGCCGCGGTGTTGATCCGAAGGTCGTCATGGACCAGACAGGCAGGCTCACGTTCACCGACGACATCGCTCGGGCTATACGTCACCTCGTCGAGGCTGAGGGAGAGTACGGGACATATAACCTGACCGGCTCCGGTGAACCGACTTCGTGGGCGGATATCGCGCGTCGCGTGTACGCGCTCCTCGGATACGATACCGGCCGCGTCACAGCTGTGAGCACCGAGGAGTACTTCGCGTCAGTGCCTGGGCCTGTCGCGCCGCGCCCGAGGAACAGCGTCCTGGATCTCAGCAAGATCGAAGCGACCGGATTCGTCACCACGCCTGTGGACGAATCGCTTCGGCGCTATTTGGCTACGTAGGATTACCACGTGCAGCGCGCACACGACCAGACGATGCGGAACATCGACGGTAGCTGGATCTGCGGTCTGCGTGGCCACGTCTTCGAGCCAGCCTGAACTTTGTCGGAAACGGTCGCCGTCGAGCGGCCTACAGCTCCGCGTGCAGCACCCAGACCTTATCGGCCGCCTCGCGCCACGAGAAGGCCCGCCCGCGGTCGCCTGACAGCACGGCGAGCCGCTCCGCCGCGGACGTCGACCCGAGTCCGGCGGTCAGGGCAGCGCCCAGTCCCTCGGACAGCTCGGCCGCATCAGAGGCGGTCACCAGCACTCCCCCGTCGTGCACGACCTCTTCGTGTACCGCGGAGGATGCCGCGAACACCGGCACGCCGAGCGTCAAGGCATCCACCACGCGCCAGGGGAAGGCCGCGCGACGCGACGGCGCCACGAACCCCAGAGCGGCGCCGTACACGGCAGCGCGATCAGCGGCCGCCAACGAACCCCGCACGTGCAGCGCGCGTTCGGGAATCCCCGCTGCCGATGCGAGATCCGCCACGGCCGGCTCATGCCCATCCTCGACGTCGATCACCACGACGGGGAGATCCACACCGGATGCCGCCACCGCCGCCAGCCCGACCCCCAGGCCCTCCGAGCCCAGCGGTCCGCCCGCCAGGAGCAGGAATCCCTCGGGAAGGCCCAACTCCCGGCGACGCCCCACCTCGTCCGTCGGCACCGAGAAGCCCAGCGGCGCGGCTCCCGCGATGACACGGGTGCGATCGCTCAGGCGTGGCGCGATTTCCGCCAGCCTCTCACCGATCGAATGCGTCGGAACGACCACCGCGTCCGCGTGCTTCACTGCGCGCTTGAGCATCGCCTTGTGCCAGGCCACCGCCGCCTTCGGCAGCTCGGCCGGGGATTCCCAGGGCCGCAGGTCCCACACTGTCACCACGGTCTGGTCGTGGTCGTGCACCCGGTCGTGGCGCACGAGCGGCGCGAACAGCGACGGGGAGTGGATCATGCCGCCGCCGATCCCGGTGCCGACGCCCAGCTGCAGCGCCGCGGCCAGCTCGCGTCTGGCCAGGGCGGTTCGCCGAACGCCCGCGAGTCCGGGGACGGCAGCCCACGCCTCGGGATCGCCCCCGGCCGGTGCGACGGCCTCCACCTCGCAGCCAGCGGGCGCCCCGGCCACGAGCGCGCGGGCGAGCTCGCGGGATGCCTCGGCCAGCGCCGGCTCGGTCGGCGCGACGAGCTGGTCCAGCACGACGCGCAGTGTCGCGACCACCGGTCAGCCCTCGGGGGTCGGGGTCGGCGGGTGGAGCGTGGTCTGCACCAGCTCCTTGATGTAGGCGTAGTCCGGGTTGAACTCGTCGATGCCGCCCTGCGGCGTCAGCTCGAGCGTCGTCACCGGCTGCTCCTTCGCCTTGAGCGCGAGGTCCACCAGCGTGGGGATGAGGGACTGCGGCAGATCGGTCTGCACGATGTCGGCACCGGCCGCGGCGACCTCCTGGAACCGCGTCAGCACCACCTGCGGCGTGAACTGCGCGAGGATCGCCTCCTGCAGCTCGCGCTGGCGCCGCATCCGGTCGAAGTCGCTGGTGGTGTAGCGCGAGCGCGCGTACCACTGGGCGGTGTCGCCGTCCATGTGCTGCTGCCCCGGCTCGATCCAGCCGATCGCCCACGCATCCACGTCATGCGGGTCCACGCCCTCGGGCGGACCGCCCTTGGGAAGGCGCTCGACGACGTTGATGTCGACGCCGCCCAGTGCGTCGACGAGCGAGGCGAAGCCGTGCATGTCGACGAAGACGTAGTACGGGATCTCGATGCCGAGGATGCCCTCCGCGGCATCCTTGGTCGCCTCGATGCCCGGCGCCGAGCCGTTGGCGGCGGCATCCGGATACAACTGATTACCGTCCTGGCACACCTCGACCTCGGTGCGCAGCTGGTTGATGCCGCTCCCCCAGCCGCAGTTCGCGTCGGCGTGCCCTTCGTGCCCGTTGGGGTACTTCTCCTGCATCGGCCCCTCCGCGAACGGGAAACGGGGCATGTCGCGCGGGATGCCGGTGATCGTGGTCGCGCCCGTCTGCGCGTTGACCGACACGACCGAGATGCTGTCGAACCGCATCGAGTCGCGACCTTCGCCGCTGTCGGCGCCGAGCAGCAGGATGTTGTAGTAGCCGTCGGACGGCGGAACCGTGGGGCCGCTCGCGCCGAAGATGGTGCTGATCGTGCTGCGCACCGTGCCGACCGCGTTCGACGCGTACGCCGCGGTGCCGCTGGCCACGACCATGAGCGCGACCGCGGCCAGCGCGATCCCGAACCGCGCGATGCGGCCGGTCCTCACCAGACGCACCAGGCGCAGGGTGTCGATCGTGAGCACGATCCACAGGATCGCGTAGGCGATGAGCAGGCCCTGCGCGATCAGGAGCGGCACGGGCCGAAGAAGTCCCAGCCAGTCCGGCAGCCAGGCGCTCGTCACGATGCTCAGCCCCGCCGTCGGCGCGAGGAGGGCGAACAGCAGTGCGACGACCGCGAGCACCCAGAGCACGAGCGTCGCGCCGATGCCGAAACGGCCCAGCTTTCGGTTACCGGCCAGCACCTGTGCGGAACCGGGGATGAGGAAGTTGAGCGCCACCAGCCACCACCCGCGCCGCGTCATCATGGGCCGTGACGAGGCATCCGGGTATCTCATCGGCCGCTCCTCGACGACCGACGGGCCCGCACTCCGTGCGGTGGTACGCGGCGCGCTCATGACGCTCACAGCGACTCCTTGAGCCGCCGGTTCTTCTCTTCGACCTGGGCCTCGAGGTCGCGCGCGTACGCCTCGATCCGGTCGGCGACGGCGCCGTCTGCCGACCCGAGGATGCGCGCCGCGAGCAGCCCGGCGTTCTTCGCGCCGTTGATCGAGACCGTGGCGACCGGGATGCCGGCAGGCATCTGCACGATGCTCAGGAGCGAGTCCATGCCGTCCAGCGTCGCAAGCTGTACGGGCACCCCGATCACGGGAAGCGCGGTCACGGAAGCGAGCATTCCGGGGAGGTGCGCGGCGCCGCCCGCGCCGGCGATGATGGCGCGCAGGCCCCGGGAGCGAGCGTCGCGCCCGTAGCGCATCAGCTTGTCGGGAGTGCGGTGGGCCGACACCACCTCGACCTCGTGCGGGATGCCGAGATCCGTGAGCGCCTGCGAGGCGTCGCTCATGACCCGCCAGTCCGAGTCGGAGCCCATCACGACGCCGACCAGCGGGGCGTCGGCAGAGTGCAGGGGCCGCGGTTCAGGTGTGGACGCAGTCACCCGTCAAGGGTAGGGGCGAAGGCTGGAAGATCCCCGCAACGGCGCGGCACCGAGGCGTTTCGTCTCGCTTCGCTCGCTCAACGACCGGGCGCAGGCTTCGCTCGCTCGATGGCCGAGGGCAAGCGCGTTTCGTCTCGCTTCGCTCGCTCAACGACCGGGCGCAGGCTTCGCTCGCTCAACGACCGGAAACACGACCCGCTCGCTCGACGACCGGGCGCAGGCTTCGCTCGCTCGATGGCCGAGGGCGAGCGCGTTTCGTCTCGCTTCGCTCGCTCAACGACCGGAAACACGACCCGCTCGCTCAACGACCGGGAACACGACCCGCTCGCTCGACGACCGGCGGCGAGTGCCGGTCGTTGAGCGAGGGAGCGCAGCGACCGAGACGAAACGCGCGGCTCAGTCGAGGAAGAAGGATGCCGCGGCCCGCGCCTGGTAGGCGACGTCATCGAGGTCCTGCCCGATGACGTTCACGTGGCCGACCTTGCGACCGGGACGCGGCGCCTTGCCGTAGGTGTGCACCTTGGCCTGCGGGTGCTCCGACATCGCGGCGGCGAACCGCGCGTCGAGCGCGTCTTCGGCGGGGCCGCCGAGGATGTTCACCATCACGGCCCACTCCGTGACCGGGTCGGTGTCGCCGAGCG
Organism: Microbacterium timonense; assembly: GCF_900292075.1. GTDB lineage: Bacteria > Actinomycetota > Actinomycetes > Actinomycetales > Microbacteriaceae > Microbacterium > Microbacterium timonense. Next base: position 35,571 of record NZ_OLMV01000004.1, on the reverse strand, counting down.
GCAGGTCGAGTACCGCGCGCAGGTGCTGCTCGAACTGACTGGTCACGGCGCCGTCCTGGCTCCAGTGGCCGCTGTTGTGCGGGCGCATCGCCAGCTCGTTGACGAGGAGCCGCTCGTCGGTGGTCTCGAACAGCTCGACAGCGAGCATCCCCGTCACGTCGAGCCCCTCGGCGATGGATACCCCGATGCGGGCCGCGACCTCCTGCAGTCGTTCACCCGAGTGGGGCGCCGGTGCGACGACCTCGGCGCATACGCCGTTGCGCTGCACCGTCTCGACGACGGGATACGCCCGCACATCACCCGACGGACGGCGGGCCACTTGCTGGGCGAGCTCGCGTGTGAAGTCCACGAGCTCCTCGACGAGCAGGGCGCCGCCACGGGCATCCTCCGCGAGCGTCGTGAACCAGTCCTCGGCCTCGGTGCCGGCCGAGACGACCCGCACCCCCTTGCCGTCGTAGCCGCCGCGGGGCGTCTTCACGACGGCACGCCCGCCGTGCTCGTCGATGAATGCCTGCAGCTGTTCGCTGTCGGTGACGGCCGCCCAGTCGGGCTGCGGCATCCCGAGCTCTTCCAGTCGTGCGCGCATGAGGAGCTTGTCCTGCGCGAATCGCAGGGCGTCAGGCCCCGGGTGCACCGCGACACCCGCCTCGACGAGCGAGGCGAGCACATCCTGCGGCACGTGCTCATGGTCGAAGGTGAGCACATCAACGTCGCGGGCGAACGCCAGCACGGTGTCGGCGTCGCGGTAGTCCCCCACCGCGGTCGCGGCCAGACTCGCCGCCATCCCCTCCTCTTCGGCGAGGACTCGAAGCTCGACCCCCAGCTCGACCGCCGGCGCGATCATCATGCGGGCCAGCTGCCCGCCCCCGACGACTCCGACTCGCAGCGTCATGCCACTCCCTCTCGACTGCACACTCCCTCCATCATCCCGCACCGGGATGGGGCCGAGCAGTCAGCGCTGTGGAAGGGGCCGAGCAGTCAGCGCTGTGGAAGGGGCGGCTGCGGCGGCACCGCGGGCGGCGGTCCGGGTGGGAGCGGCTGCGCGTCGCGGTGCGCGAGGATCTGGTTCACCTCGACCTGGTCGACGAGCGCCTCGTGCACGAGTGCGACGCTGGGGATGTTGGACAGGCGCAGCGGCTCGTCGATCCCGTTGCGCAGCGTGATCGTGCCGGCGCCCCACATCCGCTGGATGACGCCCCGCCGCACGGTCAACGTGTATCCGCGGACATGCGTCAATTCCCGGCGCTTGGCACCGAACACGCCGCGCCGCTCCATGACGCGCCGCGTGGTGATGGTGTACGCGTGACCGAGCCACGCGAGATACGGCAGCACCACGAGCAGCAGCACGATGACGGCGGCGGCGGTCAGCAGCATCCAGTTCTCGAACGGCGCCGGCAGGTTGCCGTAGAAGTAGCCGCACGCGCCGGCGACCGCGATCAACACGATCGCCGACCACGTCAGCCGCCGAGCGTGCGGGCGGAAACGCGCGACGAGCAGCTCCGGCGTCGGCGCGCCGGGGGCCGGCGTCAGCGGCCTGCCGCCATAGCTCGTCGGCTGCGTCATGCATCCATTGTGCGGTGAGCATGTGACAGGGCGGCGCTCACCCGCCGTCTGAGGTCACACACGCGCGGCCGCTTCCTCGGCGCCGCGGCACGAACCCGGTCGGCCGCGTCACACCGGCCGGCTGCGAACGTGCACGACGTCGCCGGCCGAGACGACGCTCTCGAACTGGCCGTCCTGCAGCACGACGAGACGGCCATCGGGATCGATGCGGTGCGCGCGACCCCACAGCGTCGCACCGTCGGGGAGCGACACGGCCACATCGCTTCCCACGGTGCCGCAGAGCGCCTCGACCTCGCCGAGCACCCCCGACGCGGCGGCATCGCCGCCTTCCGCAGCGAGCGCACGAAGGTGCTCGTCGAGCGCGACGAGGTAGTCGGCGAGCAAGCGATCCTCGTCGCACTCCAGCCCATGGGCGGCGAACGACGTCGCGGTCTCGACGGGCAGAGCCTCGACCGGCATGCGCGTGTTGACGCCGCTCCCGACGACGACCACATCGGGTCGCCCTGGCACCACCTCGGCGAGGATGCCGCAGACCTTCGATCCGTCGATGAGCACGTCGTTGGGCCACTTCAGCGTGGCGGAGTGTCCGGCCGGCGTCACCTGCGCGCCGATCGCCCGTGTCATGGCGGCGCCCGCAACCAGCGGCACCCATCCACGGGCCTCAACCGGGATGCCGTCCACCCTGACGACGACCGACACCGCGAGCGCGGTGCCGGGCGGCGTGACCCAGGTGCGGTCGAGACGGCCACGGCCGGCGCGCTGATCCGTCGTCAGCAGGAGCGAGAGGTGCGGCCAGTCCTGGGGCGCCTCCTGCACGTGACGCACCACATCGGCGTTCGTCGAATCGGTGGACGGGATGACCTGAACGCGCGGGCTGACAGCAGCGGTGCGCGGGAACCCCTCGGCCTCGATCGTCATAGGGTTCACGCTACCTGCGACCATCACTCGAACGGAGGTGCCCTTCGACGGAGCGCGAGGACGTGTGGGGGAAGGGTGACAGCGGATGCCGCGGCCCCTTGTGCGAACCCTCCAACGCCGCCGGCGGGCCCGCCGATAGGGTGGAATCCGTGACCGAGCAGCCCGACCTTTCGACGACCGCCGGCAAGATCGCCGACCTCCGCGCCCGCTTCCAGGAGGCCGTGCTCGATCCCGAGGAGGTCGCGAAGGACAAGCAGCACGCGAAGGGCAAGGGCACCGCGAGGGAGCGGATCGACCAGCTGCTCGACACCGGCAGCTTCGTCGAGCTCGACGAGTACGTCCGCCACCGCACCACCGCGTTCGGCATGGACCGCTCCCGTCCGTACGGCGACTCGGTCGTGACGGGCGTCGGCACCATCCACGGCCGCACGGTCGCCGTCTACGCGCAGGACTTCTCGACGTTCGGCGGCTCGCTCGGCGAGGTCGCCGGAGACAAGATCATCAAGGTGATGGAGTTCGCGCTGCGCAGCGGCATCCCGATCGTCGGCATGCTCGACTCCGGTGGCGCGCGTATTCAGGAGGGCGTCGTCGCGCTCGGCAAGTACGGCGAGATCTTCCGCCTCAACACCGCCGCGTCCGGCGTCATCCCGCAGATCTCGATCATCATGGGCCCGGCCGCCGGCGGTGCGGTCTACTCCCCCGCCCTCACCGACTTCGTCGTCATGGTCGACAAGACGAGCCAGATGTTCGTGACCGGTCCCGACGTCATCAAGACCGTCACCGGCGAAGACGTCGGCATGGAGGAGCTGGGCGGCGCGCACACCCACAACACGCGCTCGGGCGTGGCGCACTACCTCGCCGAGGACGAGGAGGACGCGATCGACTACGTCCGCACGCTCCTCGGCTTCCTGCCCGACAACAACATGGCAGAGCTTCCGACCTACGAGTCGGAGTTCGAGTTCCAGACGACGGATGCCGACCGCTCGCTGAACACGATCATCCCCGACTCGCCGAACCAGCCGTACGACATCCACCAGGTGATCCGCGGCATCGTGGACGCCGAGGACTTCCTCGAAGTACAGCCGCTGTTCGCCCCGAACATCGTGATCGGATTCGGCCGCATCGAAGGTCGTTCGGTGGGCATCATCGCGAACCAGCCCTCACAGATGGCCGGCACGCTGAACATCGAGGCCGGCGAGAAGGCGAGCCGCTTCGTGCGGTTCTGCGACGCCTTCTCCATCCCCATCGTGACCCTCGTGGACGTGCCCGGGTACCTGCCCGGAACCGACCAGGAGTGGACGGGCGTCATCCGGCGCGGCGCGAAGCTCCTGTACGCCTACGCCGAGGCGACCGTGCCGCTGGTGACCGTGATCCTGCGCAAGGCCTACGGCGGGGCGTACATCGTCATGGGCTCCAAGCAGCTCGGCGCCGACATCAACCTCGCGTGGCCGACCGCCGAGATCGCGGTCATGGGCGGACAGGGCGCCGTCAACATCCTCTACCGCGGCGAGATCAAGCGTGCCGAAGAGGCCGGCGAAGACGTCGCAGCCGTGCGCGCACGCCTGGCGAGCGAGTACACCTACAACGTCGCCTCGCCGTTCCTGGCGGCCGAGCGCGGTGAGCTCGACGGCATCATCGAACCGGCCCAGACCCGGGTGTCGATCGCGAAGGCCCTGCGGGCCCTGCGCGGCAAGCGCGCGAGCCTTCCGCCCAAGAAGCACGGGAACATCCCGCTGTGACCGCCCGGACTGCCATGGACAGGGAGCGAGCGCTGTGAGCGCCGATGATCCGACCGCCGACGGTGTGACCATCGACGTCCGCCGGGGCACCCCGACCGAGGAGGAGCTCGCCGCTCTCATCGCCGTCGTGAGCGAGGCCTACGTCGGCGAGAAGGCGGAAGCGGTCGCCGACGATCGGGTACGGCGCAGCGCCTGGGAGCTGTCGCAGCGCACCCTCCGCCAGCCGCTGCGCCGCGACCTCGGATGGGGCAGATTCGGCTGAATCTGCGGGACGCCGGTGACTATGAATACCCGGCATCCTGTTTTGTCCCCCGAAATACCTACAGACACCGCGGTTGTGCGCTAGGGATACTTGTTCCGCTGGAACGCTTCTGCGTTCGGCCGATCCGATTCCGTTCGACGGAAATCCCGGATCCGGCCACGCGGACGGTTTTCGGGTAACCGTCCGCGAGGCGAGGGGCGGGCGGCTTCGCCGCCCCTCGCCTCCTTCCACTCCGCTCCCTGCCTGGGGTCCCCTCCCCCTCCCGGGCGGGGAGCGCGGCAGCCCTCACGCGTCCGAGACGTCGTGCGCCGTGTCGGACGACGGATGCCGGCGCGATCCGCGTCGTGCGCCGGGTCCGCGCCGGTTCGGCGGCCGAATCGCGCCGCCGCCGGTGATGACTCGCGCCTTCCCGGGATGCTCGCGAGCAGCGGGTCCGTGAGGGCTCACGCCCTCCCGGGGTGCGGGATCTCGCGCCACAGATCGACGGCATCCTCATCGCTCGGAGCGCCGACCGACGGCGAACGGCCGACGACGGTCACCGCGATCCGCTCATCGGGCGATGTGCGGATGTAGAGGCGGTCGGAGCTCGCGGAGCGGAGCGCCTCGGCCAGCTGCGCCCTGATGATGGCGAGGGTGGGCTCGTCGACGTCGTCCAGGCCGCCCTCGTCCAGCACCGTGACGTTGGCGCCGCGCCGGCGGGCGCGCTCCAGCTCGGCGCGCACCTCGTCGTCGAGCAGCCGCGGTCCCCGCATCTCGTCGCGCAGCCGACCCTCGGCGATGCGCGCCTCCAACCGGTCGGCGTCGGTGAGCATGCCGCGCTGTGCCACCGTGCGCGTCAGCACCGGACCGGCGACGGCCAGAGCCTTCTGCACCTGCACCCGCCGCTCACGCTGTCGCACGACCTGCGACGTCTGCCACGCGCTCGCGGCCCGCTGCAGCCGGGTGAGCCGCGCGGTGTCGCGGGCGGCGCGATCCATCGAGAAGACGAGCAGCTGCGCACAGGTCACCCACACGACCGAGCCCACCAGCCCCAGCGCGAGCGCGTTGACCGGGCCCATCCAGAACATCGACGCGATCGTGAGCACGACGATGCCCGTCCACGCCGTCCAGGGCCGGCGACGCACCATGACGATCGTCATGAGCGCACCGATGCCGCCGAGGTACCAGGTGGCGAACGACGCCAGGCGCGACGCCTCCCCCACCGAGAACGAGATGGCACTGGGCACGACGACCGCGCACGCCAGCGCGAGGATCATCGCCGGAACGGGCAGTCGGATGGGACCGCGGATGCCGTCCGCAGGGGTGGGCGCCCCCGCATCCGCCGCCGGTGACTGGCCGGCAGGCGAGGGCTCCTCAGCACTCGTAGCCGGGGGCACGGCGGGCGCGGGCGAGGCGGCCTTGCTGGACGCCGGCTCCCAGAAGATGCAGAGCCACGTCGTGCCGAGATAGAAGGCGAGGGCCGCGACGATGAGGAAGGGTTGCGGCACCGGCGCCGAGCCCCACGCCAGTCCGCGTGCAGCGAGGTACGCGGTGAAGGCGACCGCCAGCAGGACGAGGACGTTCTTGACGCTGATCATGCGGCGGGCACCTGCCAGGTCAGACGCACCACGGTGCCGTGAGGGCCGGTCTCGAGGTCGGCACGCCCACCCACGGCCGCCACGCGGGCGATGATCGATGCACGGATGCCGAGACGGTCGTCGGGGATGGCATCCAGGTCGAAGCCCTCCCCCGCGTCGCGCACCTCGACCCGCACCTGTCCGTCAGCGGCCGCCACGACGATCGCGAGCCCTGCCCCACCGGCGTGCTGGACGGCGTTGGCCACCGCCTGCGTCGCCGCCAGCACGAGCGCACGGGCCACGCGGCCCGGAATCGGGGCGGTCGCGGGGTCGATCTCACGCCGCATGTCGACGTCGGCGCCGAACTCGGCGGCGGCCGCGGCGACCTGGTTCGCCAGGGTGTCGGCATCCCACGGCTCGTCGGTGCCCTCGTGATCGTCCTGCTCGGTGTTGGCCAGGCGCGTCAGGGCCTCGCGGGCCATCGTCGCGGCAAGGGTCCGCTCTCTCGGCGTGCTGGCGCGCTCGGCGGCGATGAGGGCGGCCAGCACGCTGTCGTGCATGAGAGCCGCCACCGCGACGCGCTCCTGCTCCGCGGCATCCGTGGCGGCCGCCTTGGCGTACGAGGCGACCGCCTCGGCACGGGTCTCATCGACATTCACGGCCACCGAGCGGAAGAGCCATCCGAGGGTGAGGATCACCCCGCCGAGGATGAGGGTGAACGAGACGTCGAGCGCCACGGTCGGCCAGTACACGGCGTCGAAGTGCACCTGCACCATGCGCACGACGCCGAACAGCAGCGGCACGAGGGCGGTCCACACGATCTGCAGCGGGAACGGGAACGCGAGCACCGCGGCGAGCGTCGCCAGGTTGATGAGGTACCAGATCCACGGCTCGTCGACCGTCGTCGGGGTGATGCCGGTGGTCGCCGCCGGCCATGCGGCGAGGGCGAGCACGTAGATGACGGCGAACACGCCCGCCGAGATCCGCACGCCGCGCCCGATGAGGCAGGCGAGCAGCATCACCGCGAGGCTTCCGAACACCGTGACCATGAGGATCAGGTACCAGCCGGCTTCTGCGTCCGACGAGCCCAGCGCGGCGAAGAACGCCTGCGCGCCGATGATCAGCGAGCCGATTCCGGCGGCCAGGGCGATGATCCGCTCCACGCGCGCGCGGGTGAAGGAGCCGATGCCGGTGGTCACCTGAGGCGAGTGGGGGATGCGGGCCCACGCGGAGCCGAGCACTCCGGTCTGCGTGTCAGCGGCCACGCGCGACATCCCCGGCATCCGCGGTCGGCTCGACGAGGATGCCGTCCTCGACGGCGCGGTGCAGCAGGTCGATCTTGGTGGGTGCCGGACGACCGACCTCCACGTATTTCACGCGGATGCGTGTGATGTTCTCCTTGGCGGTCGAGTAGGCCACACCCAGGCGTTCGGCGACGACCTTCAGCGGGAGACCGGCGGCATACAGCCGCAGCACGTCGCGCTCGCGAGCCGACAGCTGGGCGTCGGCGAAGGCACGATCGCCTTCGACCGCGCTGGCCCACTCCACGTTGTTGAGGGGCTCGCCGCGCGCGACCGTGCGGACTGCGGCGATGACGTCGTCGATCGGCGAGGACTTGCTGACCACGCCGGCCGCGCCGGCGGCGAGCGCCTCGCGCACCGCGGCGGGGCGGTCGGCGACGCTGTGAATGATCACGCTCGACCCATCCAGCACGAGACGGCGGACGTTCTCGGTGACCGTGGTGCCGTCGCCGAGCGTCAGGTCGAGGACGACCACGTCGGCCGGAGGCTGCCGGGTGGACGCCCGCCACTGCAGGTACTCGGTGACGGTGCTGCCCGAGAAGGCGACCGTCATCGAATCGGCCCGGGCGCAGGCCGCCTCGAGCCCGAGCCGGACCGACTCGTGGTCGTCGATGAAGGCCACGCGCGTCATGCCGTCAGCCTAGCGAGGTGCGCCGACTCGGGTGAGGAGTGCGACCGCCTCGATGTGATGCGAGTGCGGGAAGAGGTCCAGCGCGTCCACCCGGGCCAGGTCGTAGCCGCCGGCTCGGAACGTCGCCACGTCGCGCGCGAGGGCGACCGGGTCGCAGGCCACGTAGACAACGGTCTCCGGTGAGAGGCCGGTGATGTGCTCGACGACCTCACGTCCGGCGCCGGACCGCGGCGGGTCGAGCAGCACCACCCCGCGCGTGAGACGCTCCCGCTGCGTGGCGGATGCCTCGGCCGCCAGCCGCGTCAGCCACCGGTCGACGCGGCCGGTCTCGGCGCGCGCGCCCACCCAGTCCGCGAGGTTCTCGCCGGCGTGCTCGGTCGCGCGGGCATCCGACTCGATGCTCGTCACACGCGTCGCGGCGCCGCCGAGCTCTCCCAGAGTCGCCGCGAACAGCCCGACGCCGCCGTACAGATCGAGGTGCCAGGCATCCGGATCGATCCACGCGCCGTCCGGGCGGGTGGTCGCGCCGTCGGCTCCGCGCCCGCGGACGGCGGCCGTGACCGCCTGTGTGAGCGAATGCGCGGCGAGCCGGTGCACCTGCCAGAAGCCACCGGCGTCGACGCGGAAATCCCTGCCGCCGACGCGCTCGAGCACGACCTCGCGCTCGGGGGTGCGGCGTGCCGGGCGGCGGGAGCCCTGCCTGCGTGCACCGCTCGCTCGCCGCTCCGGTCGCGGCAGCACGCGCACGCGGCCGTCGCCGGGCTGGACGAGGTCGACCCGCCCCGGCTCGGCCGCACGGAGCGACAAGGCGGCCTCTTGGATCGGGGCGGTGGCCAACGGCAGGTCGGCGACAGGGACGACGCGATGACTGCGGGCCGCGTACGGCCCGATACGGCCCTCGTCGTCGACGTGGAGGCTCACCCGGGTGCGCCACCGGGTGCCGTCGACGCTCTCGTCGGCGAGCACCTCCCCCGTCGCCGAGACGACGGGCTGCGCGGGCGACATCGTGGCCGTGGGATTCTCGATGCCGCCGAACCGCTGCAGTGCGTCCAGCAGCACACGCAGCTTCAGCTCACGTTGGTGGGACAGCTCGATGTGACCGAAGTCGGCGCCGCCCGGCCGGTTCTCGGGCGCCGCGTCGACGTCCGCCTGGCGCCAGACGTGCGGGCGCCGGTGCGGCGACGCCTCGAGCACGTCGAGCGTCTCGCCGCGCCAGAACGACTTCTTGCTGGTGTCGGTAAGACGTACGCGAACCGTCTCACCCGGGATCGCGTCGGGCACGAACACGACTCGCCCCTCGTGGCGGGCGATGAAGACCCCGCCGTGGGCCACGTCGGTGATCTCGAGGTCGATGACGTCGCCGGTTCCGCTCACCCGTCGAGCCTACGACCGATCGGGGGGCATAACTCAGGCTTGCGCGTCTTCCTCCGACACACGACCGCTGAATTTCGCCGTCCGTGGTGTCGCGCCGCTTCAATCCGCCTGAGTTGTGGCCGTGCACCCCGCGTACGGTGGTCTTTCGCCGCTTCGGTCCATCGGAGTGGTGGCCGTGCACCCCCGCGTACGGTGGTCTCATGCGCGTCTGCCTCGCCTCGACCTCACCCGCCCGGCTGATGCTGCTGCGGCAGTTCGGCATCCGCCCCCTCACCCTCGCTCCGAACGTCGACGAAGAGGCCGTGGTCGCGGCGGTCGAGGCGGCGGAGTCGCGCACGCTCGCGCCCGAGGAGCACGTGCTGCTGCTCGCGCGCCGCAAGGCCGCGGACGTCGCCGCGCGCCTGGTCGACGACATCGCCGACTTCGACGGGATCGTCATCGGGGGTGATTCCATGTTCGAGCTGGACGGGGCGATCCTCGGCAAGCCGTACACACCCGAGAATGCGACCGAGCGCTGGCACGCCATGCGAGGGCGCACCGGTGTCCTGCACTCCGGGCATGCCGTCGTGCGGATCGAGCCCGGCCAGCCGCCGCGCGAGGTGCACGCGGTGGCCGCGGCATCCGTCTCCTTCGTCGCGGACGTGACGGATGCCGAGATCGAGGCGTACGTCGCCTCGGGCGAACCACTGCACGTCGCCGGCGCGTTCACCGTGGACAGCCTCGGCGGCGCGTTCATCGACCGCGTGGACGGCGACCCCTCGACGGTCGTGGGGATGTCGGTCTCGACGCTGCGCCGGCTCGTGCGCGAACTCGGTGTGGAGTGGACGGCGCTGTGGAACACCACCGACCCGTCGCTGGGTTCGGCGCTCGAGGCACCGACGGAGTAGCCCTGGCGGGCGACGCGCCGAGGGCCGTCCTGGCTTGTAGTAGGAATCCCACGTTTCTCGTCGGTTCTTGTACGAACCGGTCAAAAGACCGAGTGACCGCGTCGGTAGGCTGGCATCCATGCCTCAGATCGCCAAGGTTCTCGTTGCCAACCGCGGCGAGATCGCCGTTCGCGTCATCCGCGCCGCCCGCGATGCCGGCAAGGCCTCGGTCGCCGTCTACGCCGACCAGGACCGCGACGCCATGCACGCCCGGCTGGCCGACGAGGCGTACGCGCTCGAAGGCACCACGAGCGCGGAGACCTACCTGTCGATCGAGAAGATCCTCTCGGTCGCGCGTCGTTCGGGTGCCGACGCCGTTCACCCGGGTTACGGATTCCTCGCCGAGAACGCCGACTTCGCCCGCGCCGTCATCGGCGCCGGTCTCGTCTGGATCGGTCCCACTCCCGAGGCGATCGAAGCGCTCGGCGACAAGGTCACCGCGCGCGCCGTGGCCGAGAAGGTCGGCGCGCCGCTGGCGCCCGGAACCCCGGGGCCTGTCTCGGGTGCCGACGAGGTCGTCGCCTTCGCCGAGCAGGTCGGCCTGCCGATCGCGATCAAGGCGGCCTACGGCGGTGGCGGGCGCGGCCTGAAGGTCGCCCGCACGATCGAAGAAGTGCCCGAGCTGTTCGAGTCGGCGACGCGAGAGGCGATCACGGCGTTCGGCCGCGGCGAGTGCTTCGTCGAGAAGTACCTCGACAAGCCCCGTCACGTCGAGACGCAATGCCTGGCGGATGCTGCGGGCAACGTCGTCGTGATCTCGACCCGGGACTGCTCGCTGCAGCGCCGGCACCAGAAGCTCGTCGAGGAGGCACCGGCGCCGTTCCTCACCCCCGAGCAGAACCGCGTCCTCTACGAGGCATCCAAGGCGATCCTCAAGGAGGTCGGCTACGTCGGCGCGGGTACGTGCGAGTTCCTCATCGGTGCGGACGGCACCATCTCGTTCCTCGAGGTGAACACCCGCCTGCAGGTCGAGCACCCCGTCTCGGAAGAGGTCACCGGCATCGACCTCGTGCGCGAGCAGTTCCGCATCGCCGAGGGCGAGGAGCTCGGGTACGACGACCCGGTGGCCGAGGGCCACTCCATCGAGTTCCGGATCAACGGCGAAGACCCGGGCCGCGGGTTCCTCCCCCAGCCCGGACCCATCCACGTCTTCAAGACGTTCGGCGGACCCGGCGTGCGGCTGGACTCCGGCGTCACCGCCGGCGACAGCGTGTCGGGAGCGTTCGACTCGCTGCTCGCGAAGATCATCGTCACCGGCCGGGACCGCGCCGAGGCCCTCGAGCGCTCACGCCGCGCCCTCGACGAGTTCGAGGTGTCGGGCCTGCCCACCGTGCTGCCGTTCCATCGCAAGGTCGTGCGCGACCCCGCCTTCACGGCCGAGGACGGCCGGTTCGGGGTGTACACGCGCTGGATCGAGACCGAGTTCGTGAACGACATCGCACCCTGGGACGGCGAGCTCGAGGCGCCGAAGCCGGCCGAGGCGCGACACACCGTCGTGGTCGAGGTCGCCGGGAAGCGGCTCGAGGTGAGTCTTCCCGACCGCGTCGTCAGCGCCCCCGGTGTCGCCGGACGCCCGGCCGCCGTGCCGCCGTCGCGCCGCTCGCACGCCCCGTCGGTGGTCGCGGGTGCCTCCGGAGACGCGGTCAAGTCGCCCATGCAGGCGACCGTCGTGAAGGTCGCCGTCGAAGAGGGGCAGCAGGTCGTCAAGGGCGACCTCGTGGTCGTGCTCGAGGCGATGAAGATGGAGCAGCCCATCCAGGCGCACAAGGACGGCGTCATCGGCGCCATCAACGCCGACCCCGGCACCACCGTCTCCGCCGGCCACCAGCTGCTCACCATCTCCTGACATCCCTGGGGCCGCTGGCGTGGCGGCGTGTGCGGCGGCCCTGCGGGCGCCTCGGCCGCGGCCTCCGCTCTCCGCCGGGCATGCCCGTGCGGCCGCATCCGCTCTTCGCCGCGTTCAACAGGTCAACCGCGCTTCCACAGGACGATCAGGGCTCCGAACATCCTGTGCAAGCGCGGTTGACCTGTTGAACGGCAGGCCTCGACGCACCGACATGCCACGACCCAGGCATCCTCACTGGCCGGCGATGACGGATGCTGCGGCAGCGGCATCCGTCATCCCCCGAGCATGCCCCTCCGGCACACAGCATGCCGCTCCGGTGCCGAGCAGGCCGGGGCCTGGTCGCGACGAAAACGGCGCGGCGCACCGCCGGGCGACGCGGCGGGGGTCAGTCGCCGTAGACGTTGTGGTCGACGACGTGCATTGCGCGCGCGGCATCCGTGATGCTGCCCGAGAGCGACGGGTAGACCGCGAACACGCGGGAGACCTGGTCGACGGTGAGGCGGCGCTCGACGGCGATCGCGATCGGGTAGATGAGCTCGGACGCGCGAGGCGCGACGATGACTCCGCCGATGACGGTGCCGCTGCCCTCGCGGGCGATGAGCTTCACGAAGCCGTCCTTGACGCCCATCATCTTCGCGCGCGCATTGGCGGCCAGCGGCAGCTTGTGCACCACGCCGTTGATGTGGCCGTCTTCGATGTCCTTCTCCTGCCAGCCGATCGTGGCGATCTCGGGCGCGGTGAAGATGTTCGAGGCGATCCGGCGGCGCTCGAGCGGGATCACCACGTCGCCCAGCGCGTGGAACACCGCGGTGCGTCCCTGCATGGACGCGACCGAGGCCAGCGGGACGAAGGTCGTGCAGTCGCCGGCGGCGTAGATGTTCGGCACCGAGGTGCGGGCGACGCGGTTCACCTGGATGTGTCCGGAGTCGGTCATCTGGATGCCGGCTTCCTCCAGTCCGATCCCCTTGGTGTTCGGGATGGAACCCACCGCCATCAGGCAATGGCTGCCCTCCACCGTGCGCCCGTCGGACAGCGTCACGACGACCCCGTCGCCGGTGTTCTCCACCCGCTCGGCCCGCGACTTGGAGAGCACCTTCATGCCCCCGCGCTTGAAGACGCGCTCGAGCACGGCCGCGGCATCCTTGTCTTCACCCGGGAGCACCTGGTCGCGGCTGGAGACCAGCGTCACCTTGGCACCGAGGTTCATGTAGGCACCGGCGAACTCGGCGCCGGTGACGCCGGACCCGACGACGATGAGGTGCTCGGGCAGCGCGCTCATGTTGTACAGCTGCGTCCAGGTGAGGATGCGCACACCGTCGGGCTTGGCGCTGGACAGCTCCCGCGGCGACGAGCCGGTCGAGACGACGAGGGTGTCGGCCTCGATGCGGTCGAAGTCGGTGCCACCCGGACCGGTCGAGACGACCACGGCATGGTCGCCCTCCAACCGGCCATGTCCCGAGATGATGCGGACCCCCGCCTCGACCAGCGACGCCCGCATGTCGTCGGACTGCTGCCGCGCAAGGGTAAGCAGACGCTTGTTGACGGCGCTCAGGTTGATGGCGATCTCGGGCTTGAGCGGCTTGCCGTCCTTGCCCTTCGCGAACAGCTGCACCCCCAGGTCCCCCGCGTCGGCGATGGCGACCGCGGCGTCGGCGGTGGCGATGAGCGACTTCGACGGGACCACGTCGGTGATGACGGCCGAGCCGCCGATGCCGGCCCGCTCCACCACGGTCACCTCGGCTCCGAGCTGTGCGGCGGCCAGCGCGGCCTCGTAGCCGCCGGGGCCGCCGCCGAGGATCGCGACGCTCTGGGTGGTCTCGAAGCTGATCGACATGGATTCCATTCTCCCCTGCCCGCGGCCTCGTCCGCACACGCCCGCGGCCTCGTCCGGACACGCGCGCGGCCTCGCCTGGACCCGGCCGCGACACACCCGGGCACGGCGCCGTGCGGGGTCTGCTGGCTCTCGTGCCCGGCGGTTCCTAAAGTGGTGGCATGTCAGACACCACCGGCAATCCTCTCGACGATCCCAGGGCCGACCCGTTCGCGGTCGCCGCGACCGCCGCGGAGGACATCGCCCGTATCACCGGCGTCGAGCGTCACGACATCGCGCTCACGCTCGGCAGCGGGTGGGGCAAGGCCGCGGATCTGCTGGGCGAAACCACCGCGACGTTCCCCGCGACGCAGGTGACGGGCTTCAGCGCGCCGGCACTGAGCGGTCACGTCGGCACGCTGCGCAGCATCGTCACGCCCAAGGGTCGCCGGGTCCTCGTGATCGGCGCCCGCACTCACTATTACGAGGGCTACGGCGTGCGCCGGGTGGTGCACAGCGTGCGCACCGCCGCCGCGACGGGCGCCCGTACGATGGTGCTCACCAACGGCGCCGGCGGCATCAAGCACACCTGGAGTCCGGGACGACCGGTGCTCATCAGCGACCACATCAACCTCACGGGCGCGTCGCCGCTGGAGGGCGCGACCTTCATCGACCTCACCGACCTGTACTCCCTGCGCCTGCGCGACATCGCGCGATCGGTCGACCCGACGCTCGACGAGGGCGTGTACTGCCAGTTCCGCGGTCCCCAGTACGAGACCCCGGCCGAGGTGCAGATGGCCAAGGCGATCGGCGGTCACATCGTGGGCATGTCCACCGCCCTCGAGGCCATCGCGGCGCGACAGGCCGGCATGGAGATCCTCGGGTTCTCGCTCATCACGAACATGGCGGCGGGCATCCAGAAGACGCCGCTCAGCCACCAGGAGGTGCTGGATGCCGGCCGCGAGGCCGAGCCGGTCATCTCGTCCCTGCTCGCACGCGTGATCGGACAGCTGTGAACGACGAAGAAGTCCCGGCCGCCGACGCGGAGGTGCAGGAGCCGGCTCCCGACAAGGTGCCGACAGGAACGGATGCCGCATCCTCGGCCGACGCGGACGCCGTGCTCGCGGCGGCCCACGCGTGGCTCGCTCAGGACCCCGACGGTGAGACGCGCGCCGAGCTGCGCGCCCTCATCGACGCCGCTGAGGCGGGGAACCCCGGGGCCGCGGCGGATCTCACCGATCGCTTCTCCATGCGGCTGGCCTTCGGCACCGCGGGCCTCCGGGGCGCTCTCGGCGCGGGAAGCAACCGTATGAACCGCGTCCTCGTGGCGCAGGCCGCCGCGGGGCTCGCGGCCTACCTGCGGGAGAAGGCGGGGCTTCCGGCCATCGGGGCGGATGCCGAGCACACGGGCCCGACCGGCGATCCGCTGGCCGGCAACGGGGATGCCGCAGCCGACGAGGCGACCGCGCTCGTGCTCGGCGAGCCCGGCGCGGCGACTGGGTCCGGTCCGGTGCCTGGGTCCAGTGCGGCGCCTGAGTCCGGTGCGGCGCCTGGGTCCGGCGCGGCGCCTGAGGCCGGCACGGAGCCCGAGGACGGCGATCGCGGGCAGGATGCCGGCGCCGCCGCCACTCCCGAGGAGCTCGACCTCGACGCCGTTGAGGACGCTGACGCCGCAGGAGCCGTGGACACGGGCGCCGCGGACGCGCGCATCGAACCGTCGTCGGGACTGGAGCCGGTGCCGGAGCTGGTCGAGGCGCTCTCGCCCGACGCGCTCGAGGCGGAAGGCCCCGAGGTCCCCGGCATCCTGGGTGATGCGCCCATCGTGGTGATCGGCTTCGACGGCCGCCGCAACTCCGACGTGTTCGCCCGGGATTCCGCCGAGATCTTCGCGGGCGCCGGGCTGCGCGCGATCCTCCTTCCGCGGATGCTGCCGACACCGGTCCTCGCGTTCGCGGTGCGGCACTTCGGCGCGGCCGCGGGTGTCATGGTCACCGCGAGCCACAATCCGCCGAACGACAACGGCTACAAGGTGTACCTCGGCGGTGCCGATCAGGGCTCGCAGATCGTCTCCCCCGCCGATGCCGAGATCGCCGCCCACATCTCGCGCATCGCGGACGAGGGCGACATCGCCACCATCCCGCGCTCCTCCGGCTTCGAGATCGCCGGTGAAGCGGTCGTCGACGAGTACATCGCCGCGACGGCGGCTGTCGCGTCGGCGCCGGCCGGCGCCGACGGACTCACCTGGGTGTACACGGCGATGCACGGTGTCGGGTGGGAGACGCTGTCGCGCATCCTCGAGACGGCCGGCTACCCGGCCCCTGTGCCGGTGACCGCTCAACTCGAACCCGACGGCGCGTTCCCGACTGTGGCCTTCCCCAATCCCGAGGAGCCGGGCGCCATGGACCTCGCCTTCGCCACGGCACGGGATGCCGGCGCCGACCTCGTGATCGCCAACGACCCGGACGCCGACCGGCTGGCGGTCGCGGTGCCCGACGACTCCGCCGACGGCGGGTGGCGTCGGCTCACCGGCAACGAGATCGGACTGCTGCTCGGCTGGCGCGCCGCCCGACGCGCCGCGGCGGACGGCAACGCGCCCGCCGGGGCCTCGCTCGCGTGCTCCCTGGTCTCATCGCCAGGCCTGCAGGCTGTCGCTGACCACTACGGCCTCGACTTCCACGCGACGCTGACCGGCTTCAAGTGGATCTCACGCGCACCGGGGATCGTCTTCGGCTTCGAAGAGGCGCTCGGGTACCTCGTGAACCCCGAGACGGTGCGCGACAAAGACGGGATCTCGGCCGCCGTGGCGATCCTCGGCATGGTGTGCGAGGCCCGCGAGCGCGGCGAGTCGCTGTCCGATCTGCTGGCGCAGTTCGACGCGACGTTCGGGTCGTTCGCGAGCGACCAGATCTCGGTGCGGGTCGATGACGTGTCGCAGATCTCGAGCATCATGGCGGCGCTGCGGGAGCGGCATCCCGAAACCGTCGGCGACGTCGCGGTGGACCGCGTGGACGACCTGCTCGAGGGAGTCGACGACCTTCCCCCGGGAGACGTGCTGCGACTGTGGCTGGCCGACGGCTCGCGCGTCATCGTACGGCCGAGCGGAACCGAGCCGAAGTTGAAGCTCTACCTCGATGCGCGCGGCGACTCCCGCGAGGACGCCGCCGCACGCATCGGAGCCCTCGCCGACGGCGCCCGGGCCCTCCTCGCCGCCTACGGCGGCTGACCCGATCACCTCGTCATCGGGGATCCTCCCGGGCTCGGGGCGCAGAACGTGCGTTCGGGGCGCAGCACTCGGGTTCGGGGCGCAGGACGTCCGTTCGGGGCGCAGAACGTGCGTTCGGGGCGCAGCACTCGGGTTCGGGGTGCAGAACGTGCGTTCGGGGCGCACGGCGTCCGTTCGGGGCGCAGCCCGCGCGCCCCGAACGCCCCTCGCGCGCCCCAAACCCCCTGGGGACGGTTCAGTGCAGCATCCGTTCCACGCGATCGGCGCTCCCCCGCGGGTTCGGGGCGCAGAACGCCCGTTCGGGGCGCAGAACGTCCGTTCGGGGCGCAGCACTCGGGTTCGGGGCGCAGCCCGCGCGCCGCGAACGCCCCTCGCGCGCCCCAAACCCCCCGGGGACGGTCCAGCGCAGCATCCGTTCGGCTCGATCGGCGCTCCCCCTCCGGTTCGGGGCGCGGAACGTCCGTCCGGGGCGCATCCAGCGCGCCCCGAACACCCGTCGCGCGCCCCAAACCAGGGGGACGGTTCAGCGCAGAACGAAGTGGCCGGGTGAGACCTCGGCGAGCGTCGTGCCGTCGGGCTCCAGACCGACCGGGTCGGGCCGGGCGGAGATGCGCTCGAGCCGCCGCCGGGCCGTGCCGGGATCGGTCGAGAGGGCGGCGTCGAGCAGGTGGCGGGTGTAGGCGTGCTGCGGGGAGGCGAAGACCTCGGCGGTGGGCCCCAGCTCCACGATGCGACCGCGGTTCATGACGGCGGTGCGGTCGGCGATCTCGCGCACCACCGACAGGTCGTGGGAGATGAACAGATAGGTCAGCTGCAGTTCTCGCTGCAGCCGCAGCAGCAGGTGGGTCACCTGCGCCTGGATCGACATGTCCAGGGCCGAGAGCGGCTCGTCGCAGACCACGAAGTCCGGCCGCACGGCGATCGCGCGAGCGATGACGATGCGCTGACGCTGCCCGCCGCTGAAGGCGCGGGGGCGCCGGTGGATCGCGTCGCCGTCGATCCCCACCGCGGCGAGCGCTTCGACCGCCTGAGCGCGGGTGTCGGCGTCTGGCGTGAGCACGGCCAGAGGCTCCATGACGTTCTGCAGTGCCGTGCGGTGCGGGTTCAGGGACGAGAACGGATCCTGGAAGATCACCTGCATGGACCGATGGAAGGGGGCCCGTCGAGCATGCGGGAGCGACGTGAGCTCCACGCCGTCGTAGGTGACGGTGCCGCTGGTCGGCTCGTCCATCTGCAGGATGCAGCGTCCCAGCGTCGACTTGCCGCTGCCGGACTCTCCGACCAAGGCGAGCGTCTCACCTCGGCGGATGGTCAGATCGATCCCGTCGACCGCGCGCACCACGCCGCGCCGGCGCCCCCACGCGCTGCGCACCGGGAACGTCTTCACCAGTCCCTGAACGCGCACGAGGTCGCCGGTGGTCAGCGCCGGGGTCTGGTCGGTCACGAGTCCGCTCCTGCCGTGCTCTCGATGCCCCCGGGCACGGCGGCCAGGAGTTCGCGGGTGTACGGATGCCGCGGCTCGCGGAAGACGCGCTCCACCTCGCCCGACTCCACGATCCGGCCGTCCTTCATGACGAGGACGTCGTCGCAGACCGCGGCGACGACCGCGAGGTCGTGTGTGACGATGAGCACCGTCAGTGCCCGCTCGGCCTGCAGGGTGCGCAGGAGCGCCAGGATCTGCGCCTGGATCGTCGCATCCAGCGCGGTGGTCGGCTCATCGGCCAACAGCAGTTCGGGCCGCGCGAGCAGCGCCATGGCGATCATGGCCCGCTGGCGCATGCCGCCCGAGAGCTCGTGCGGGTAGCGCGACATCACGCGGTCGGGATCGGGGATGCGCACCGCGGTGAGCGCGTCCCTCGCCAGGTCGTACGTCTGTCGGCGCCCGATGCGCTGAAAACGCTGCACGACCTCGGTGAGATGCTTGCCGATGCGCACGAGCGGGTTGAACGACGTCATCGGGTCCTGGAAGACCATCGCCGCCGGAAGCGGGCGGCGCGGCAGCGACGCCGTGATGTCCTCCCCATCGAGGAGGACCTGGCGCCATTCGCGCGTCGCACCGTCGGGGAGGATCCCCATCAGCGCGCGCAGCAGCATGGTCTTGCCCGAACCGGACTCCCCCACGATCCCGACGACACGTCCGCGCGGCACCTGGAACGAGACGTCGTCGAGCACCTGTACACGGCCTCCGGTGCGGCCCGGGAGGTCGACGTCGAGGCCGTCGACGCTCAGCAGCACGTCGCCCGGTGCCGCGGCGGCCGCAGACGCGGGCGGGCGCGGGGATTCGGCATCCGTCATCGTCCGCCTCCTTCGCTGACCGACTGTCGCAGCGCGTCGCCGAGCACGTTGAACGACAGCACCGTCACGAGGATCAGCACACCGGGGATCAGGGCCAGGTACGGCGCGGTCTGGAGGCTGCCCTGCGCGGTCTCCAGCAGGCTGCCCCACGAGGCCATCGGCGGCTGGATGCCGAGACCGAGGAAGCTGAGCGCCGACTCGGTGAGGATCGCGGTCGAGATGCTGGCGGTGGCGGCCACGATGATCGTCGGCGTCGCATCAGGCACGACGTGCCGCCACACCACGAGGCCGCGCCGCACGCCGATGTAGCGCGCATACCGGACGAAGGGGCGCTCGCGCAGGGTCAGCGTCTCGGCGCGGACCAGGCGGGCTGTGGCCATCCATGAGAACACCGCGATGATGAAGATGATCGTCCACAGACCCGGCTTGAGGAACACGCTCGCGACGATGACGAGCACCATCCACGGGATCGACGACAGGAAGTCGACGAAGCGCATCAGCAGATCGTCGACCCGGCCGCCCGCGTAGCCCGCGATCAGTCCCACCAGCACGCCGATGGCCGTCGCGGCCGCCATCGCGAGGATGCCGACGGTCAGCGAGATGCGGCCGCCGTAAACGACGCGCGAGAAGTAGTCGCGTCCGAGTTCGTCGGTGCCGAACCAGTGTGCGGCGCTCGGCGGCTGCCATCGGATGGCGAGATCGGTCGTGGTCGGGTCCAGCGGCAGCAGCGGCGCGAGGAGCGAGACGAGCCCGATGACGGCGAGGAAGGCGATCGCGAGGATGGCCGAGACGGAGCGGAACGACCGCGTGCGGTGGACGAGCGTGGTGGCGTCGATGGCGCCGGCGGTCTCGGGGGTTCCGACGACGTCGGGGGAATATGTCATGATCCCGCTCCGATCCGGATGCGCGGGTCGACGAGGACGTAGAGGATGTCGGCGATGAGGTTGCCGACGATCACGAGCACGGCCGACAGCAGCAGCACCGCGAGCACGACGGGGTAGTCCAGGCTCCGCGTGGCCGTGAGGAAGTAGGGGCCGATGCCGGGCCAGCCGAAGATCGACTCGGTCACGATCGCACCCGTGACGAGGATCGGAAGGGCAAGGCCCAGCTGGGTGATGATCGGCAGCATCACGTTCCGGCTGACGTGCCGGGTCAGCACCTGACGACGCGAGGCACCGAAGCCCCGCTGGACCAGGACGTAGTCCTGCGAGAGCTGGGTGATCGTGGCGGAGCGCACATACCGTGCCAGTTCCGGGAAGAACGCCACCACCAGCACCACGAAGGGCATCACGAAGTGCAGGAGGAAGTCGACCGGGTCGCCCTGCTTGCCGACCGAGTGCATGCCGATGATCGGGAACCAGCGCAGCTGGTACCCGAAGATGTAGATGACCAGCAGCGCGAACCAGAACGACGGGGTCGCGATGCCGATGCCGGCCAGGCCGTCGATCGTCTTGTCGACCACCGTGCCGCGGCGTGAGCCCGCCACAAGCCCCAGCACGATCGCCAGCAGCAGCGCGGCGAGGTACGCCGGAGCCACCAGCATGATCGTGTTGGGGATGCGCACGGCCAGCTCCTCGGCGATCGAGTGCCGGCTGGCCAGCGAGTAGCCGAAGTCGCCCTGCAGGACGTTGACCAGCCACAGGCCGTACTGCACGACCACGGGCTGATCCAGTCCGTACCGCTCGCGCATGGCGGCCTTGGTCTCTTCCGACATCTGCGGCGTCGTGATCGTGTCGACGACGTCGTACGGCGCGGCGTGCAGGAGCGCGAAGACGACGAACGTCACCAGCAGCAGCATCGGCACGACCTGCAGCAGGCGGCGGAGGATGTAGACCGCCATCGTTCTCCTTTCACGTGTGCCGTTCGGCTGCGACGCAGATGCCCGGGCCGCCGCCCGGTGCCGGCCGCTGCACACACGACGACGTCACGGGCACCCGTGAGGGTACCCGTGACGTCGGCGACTCACTGCTCGGTGAGGAGCCCGAAGTTCTCGAACGTGTAGATCGGAACGAGCTTGGCGTCCTCGACGCCGCCGATCCGCGGGTTCACGGCGAGGATCTTGAGGTTGTCGGCGAGCGGGAAGACCACCGCGTCCTCGGCGATCTGCGCCTGCAGGTCCGCGTAGATCTCCTTGCGGGCATCGGGGTCGAGCTCGACGGCACCCTGGTCGAACAAGGCGTCGGTGGCCGGGTTCGAGTACGAGAAGTAGTTGGCGGAGGCGCCGGTGCGGTACAGCAGGCTGTAGGCGTCCGGGTCCTGGCCCATGATGTAACCGCCGAGGAACGCGTCGTACTGCGAGTCGGCGCCCTTCTGGATCTCCTCGAAGACCGCGGCCGGCTCGATGCCCGCCAGCTCCACCGTGATGCCCGCATCCTTCAGCTGCTGCTGGATCAGCGTCGCCTCGGTGGTCTGGGCGGGGTCGGCGCCCGCGTAGGCGAGGGTGAAGCTGAGGTCCGAGACGCCGGCCTCTTCGAGCAGGGCGGCCGAGGCATCCACGTCCTGCTCGTACTTCTCCACGTCCTCGGTCGCGAAGGCGTTGCTCGGCGGCAGGATCGTGTACGCGTTCTCGTAGTAGTCGTCGCTGAGGAACGCGCCGGTGTTGATCTCGTCACGGTCCAGCGCGAAGAAGATCGCCTGGCGCACCTTCGGGTCGGTGAGCTTCGCGGCGTTCAGTCCTAGGTAGGCGACCCGGCCTTCGGCGTACGGGTAGACGTTGAGACCGGCGCCCTCGAGCTCGGTGATCTGGTCGGGCGTCGCGAACGAGGCATCCACCTCGCCCGTCTGCAGCGCCGTCTTGACGGTGTTGGCGTCGGTCACGATCCGCAGCGTCAGCTCGGGGATCTTCGGCGCCTCGCCGTAGTAGTTCTCGTTGGCCTCGAAGGTGAGGTACTGGCCCCGCTCGTACTCGGTCAGCTTGTACGGGCCCGAGCCGACCGCGATCGGGTCGAGCTCGGTGACGGAGAAGTCGGTGACATCGCCGTACACGTGCTCAGGGATGATGTAGGTCTCGGTGGCGATGTTGCTGAGGGCCGCCGCGCTGACGCTCGGCAGGTGGAACACGACGGTGCGCTCGTCGGTCGCCTCGGCCGTGATCGGCTGGTCGCCCACGTAGAGGAGGTCGGCGTTGCCGTTCTCGCGGACCGCCTTGTTCGTGTAGGTGAAGACGACATCGTCGGCCGTCAGCGGCTCGCCGTCGGACCACTTCAGGCCGTCCTTGAGGGTCACCGTCACCGAGAGGCCGTCCTCGGCCGGCTCGATGGAGTCGGCGAGCTCGTTGACGACTGTGCCGTCGGCCTCGACGCGCGCCAGCGGCGAGTAGACGAGGTTCGTGACGGTCAGACCCCAGCGGTCGCTGACGTTGATCGGGTTGAGCGACGAAGGGTCGCTCGCGATCGCGTACGTGAGCTGGCCGGTCGCCTCGGCGGCGGAGGTGTTCTCGGGTGCGGCGCCGCCCTGTGCACAGGCGGCCAGGCCGATGGTCGCAGCCAGTGCCAGTGCAAGGGGCGCGATCAGTCGCCTCTTCGTCTTCATCGTGTTCGGGTCCTCTTCGCTGTGCATGCGCCGGAATGGACGCACCGTTCGAGCCTAAGCGGACCCATCGGAACGAAGCTCGACGGGGGCCGACAATTGCGAAGTATGACGGCATGAGTCGGCGCAGATCGAGTCGTAGGCTCGGAGGATGCTGCTCACCCTGCCCATCACGCTCGAGAATGCGTACGTCCGTCTCGAGCCGCTGAGCGCCGACCACGAGGCCGACCTCCGTGCAGCGGCGATCGGCCTCGAGCACACCTGGTACACCTCGGTGCCGCGTCCCGAGGCCGTCGCGGCCGACATCACCCAGCGGCTGACCTGGCGCGACGAGGGCCACATGAACCCGTGGGCCGTGCGACGCCTGGACACCGGACGAGTGGTCGGCACGACGACCTTCTGCAACATCGACCAGGCGAACCGGCACGTCGAGATCGGCCACACGTGGATCGGCGTCGAAGCACAGCGCACCGCGGTGAACACGGCGGCGAAGCTGCTGCTGCTCGGCCACGCGTTCGACGCGTGCGACGCCATCGCCGTGGAGCTGCGCACCCACTGGCACAACCGGCAGTCACGGGCCGCCATCGCGCGGCTCGGCGCGAAGCAGGACGGCGTGCTGCGCAACCATCGCCTCGGTCCGGACGGCACCCTTCGGGACACCGTGGTCTTCTCGATCCTCCCCCACGAATGGCCCGCCGTGCGGCTCGGACTGCAGGAGCGCCTCGCCCGCGGCTGACCGGGGCCGCGGCATCCATCCGCCCCTCCTCCCGCCGGGTACGGCTCGGGCCTTCGGGTTTGGCGCGCACGGCGCGCGTTCGGGGCGTACGACGTCCGTTCGGGGCGCACGGGACGCGCCCCGACCGTCCGGAACGCGCCCCAAACCCGAGGCGACCACCGGATGCCCGGGGTCATGGCTCGGGTGTACGGGTTTGGGGCGCACCACGTACGTTCGGGGCGCACGACGTCCGTTCGGGGCGCACAGCTCGCGCCCCAACCGTCCGAAACGCGCCCCAACCCCGGGAGAGGCACGGGAGGCCGGGGCTAACCGGCGCCGCGGCATCCGTCCGTCCTCTCGACGTCGCTTCTCTCCCGGGTTCGGGGCGCACCACGTGCGTTCGGGTCTTCGGGTTTGGGGCGCACGGCTCGCGTTCGCGGCGCACGGCTCGCGCCCCAACCGTCCGGAACGCACCCCAAACCCGAGGCGAGCACCGGATGCCCGGGCTAACCGGCGCCGCGGCATCCGTCCGTCCCCCTGACGTCGCTTCTCTCCGGAGTTTGGGGCGCACAGGGCGCGTTCGGGGCGCACAGGTCGCGCCCCAAACGTCCGGAACGCGCCCCAAACCCCAGGCGACCGCCGGAGGCCCCGGGGTTGGGCGTCCTCTCCTCCCCAGCCGGATCTTCTCCACAATGTCCGTCCTCGACGGCCATTTCGCGATGCGTTCGTCACAGACTCACGGGTGTGACTCACCTGACTCTGTTCCGACGCGACCAGCTTCTCGGCACGATGACACCCAGGCGACTTGCGGCGCAGGTGCGGGCGGGCCAACTGATGCGGCTGCGTCCCGGCGTGTATGTGCCTTCCGCGGACTGGGATCGAGCGAGTCCCGAAGCCCGCGCCGTGGGCCGGGCGCGCGCCCTGACGCTGACGGCCGCGACCAGTCCGGTCATATCGCACGAGACAGCGGCGGCAGTGCACGGACTGCCGCTCTACCGCGCCGATCGCCATCGTGCCCACGTCATCGCCCCGCATTCGCGGCCCGGGCGGGCGGGTGGCGTGATCCGCCACCGCGGAGAGCTCGCCGATGATGACGTCGTCGAGATGCACGGACTGCACGTCACATCCCTCGCACGCACCGTTTCCGACGTCGCGCGGACGGCCACGTTCGAACAGGCGGTGACGGTGGCCGATGCGGCGCTTCGCCAGCAGTTCCTCGGCGCCCGCGGCGAATACGACGTCGATGGAGCGGAGCGGTTCCGGCAGGCAGCGCTCGAGATCGCGCGCCGCTCCGCTCACGGCGTCACCCGGGCGCGGCGGGTGCTCGATTTCGCGGATGGTCGCGCTCAGCTGCCTGGCGAGAGCATCAGCCGCATCCGGCTGTACGAGATCGGATTCCGTGACATCCGTCTCCAAGTCCCGGTGCCAGGCCCCGGGCATCGCCTGTACTTCGTCGACTTCGGCTTGGAGGACGTCGAAGCGTTCGGGGAGTTCGACGGATCACTCAAGTACGTCGACGGACATCTTCTCGACGGACGGACGTCGTCGCAGGTACTCGACGAGGAGAAGCAGCGCGAGGACTGGATCCGCGGAACGACGCAACGCCGCTACGCCCGGTGGGGCTGGCCCCACATCACGACGGCCGCGGACTTGCGCCTGCGGCTCGATGCCTTCGGGATCCGGCCTCCCCATTGGACAGCCCGGTGAGTTGGGCATCCAGGGCGTCCGTTCGGGGCGCTTCGCGTCCGCTCGGGGCGCGTGATGTCCGCCCCAAACGTCCGGAATGCGCCCCAAACGTCCGGAATGCGCCCCAAACCCGGATTCGGCCGGGACTCTGGGAACAGGGGACCCGGCACCCGGACAACCCGGTGAGTCGGGCATGCACGGTATCCGTTCGGGGCGCTTCGCGTCCGTTCGGGGCGCATCGCGTCCGCTCGGGGCGCGTGACTTCCGCCCCAAACGTCCGGAATGCGCCCCAAACCCGACCGGCCGGGACTCCGGAAACGCGGGGGCGCGAGCATCCGCCCAAACCCGGACACGAAACGACCACACGCCGGCGCGGATGCCGAAGTTCAGCCGTCGATGACGGCGACGAGCTCGTCGAGGAAGGCGTTGAAGTCCGTGCCGCGACGCACGATGCGCTGCACGCTCTCGCGCTCGCTGAACACCTCGACGAACTGCTCGAACACGGTCTGGAACGCCTCGCGGTCGGTCTCGGAGAAGGCCACCAGGGCGACTACCTGCACCCGGCCGTCGCCCCACGCGATCGACGGGTCGGCGATGCCGATCGCGATGGCGGTGCGGGATGCCGTCATCTCCAGGGCGTGCGGGACCGCGAGCGCGTCGGTGAACGCCGTGGACGACAGCCGCTCGCGCTCGATCGTGCGCTGGACGTACTCGGCGTCGATGACGCCGCGACCCTCCAGCAGCGCGCCGAGCCGGCGGATCACGCCCTCCTCCCCGGCCGCGTCGTCCAGCCCCCGGACGAACGCGGTCGGCTCGAAGTAGCGCTCGAGCTCGGCGCGCAGGCGCGCCAGCCGCCGCGTTCGGCGGATGCGGCTGGCCGCGGCCTGGACACGCTCGATGTCGCCGTCGGTGAGGAACGGCTGGATCCGGACGATCCGCTCCCCCGCCACCGGCGGGTCGATCGTCGTGAGCACGAGGTCGGTGTCGATCGACGCCCAGTCGGGGTCGACGCGGGTCTCGACGCCGACCACTTCGATCGCCTGCCCGAGCGACCGGTCGACGCTCGATCGCAGCAGCTCATGCAGGTCGTAGTACCCGGGGCAGACGATCGTCGCGGTGAGCAGCTGATCGGCCCGGCGACTGCGTTCGAGTCGGCCGCCGACGTGCATGGCGATGTACGCGATCTCGTCATCGGGCAGCGGGATTCCCAGACGCTGCTGCAGGCGGCTCGCGATGAACACCGCGACCTCGAAGATCATCGGGTACGTCGACTTCAGCGACCGCGTGAGCGGGTTACGCGACCACGCCTGCTCACGCGCGCGGTGCAGCAGGTTCTGCACGTGCAGGGCCAGGCGCGCGATGAAGTCCTCGTGCACGATGTCGACGAGGAACTCGTCCGCCGCGGCCACGACGACCTCCCGGACCGCGGCGGCCACCTCCGCATCGAGCGCGGGCGGCGACCCGGATGCCGCCCCGCCGGGTCCGTCGGGAGCGACCACCCTCGTGAGCACGAGTGTCGACAGGTGCTGCAGATCGGCGGTGCCCAGCCGCACCCCGAGATGGCGCTCCGCCAGCTCGGCGATGATGCCGGCGACCTGCGCCTGCGTCGGACGCTCCGAGGTTCCCGCGACGGCCTCCCCCGCGTCGAGCGGCCGGTCGCGGGCGGTGCGGTCGGCGGCGATCGCGATGTGCATGACGACGTCCCCGATGCCGAACTCGTTGACGAACCAGCCGAGGTCGCCCAGGCGCGCGACCAGCTCCGTCTTGAACGGCCCGAACGCCTCGGCGCCCACCGACCCTTCGCCGAGCGTGCGGCGCAGGGCCGCGAGATCGAAGGCACCGGCATCCATCTCGTCGTGCGCCAGCCGGCTCAACAGCCGGCGCTGCGCCCCCTCGGTCCCGCGCAGCCGCGCGCGCGACGCCGACCGCTCCAGCGTGAGGTCCGTGCCGCCCAGCAGTCCTCGCACCCGGGCCAGGTCGGCATCGAGGGTCGCGGGAGAGACGTGCAGCGCGTCCGCGGTCTCGAAGACGTCGATCCCGTCGGGGGCGTCCAGCAGGGCCCGCACCAGCGTGTGCAGCCGGTCGCGGGGCGTGCCCGACTCCGTGCCCGCACGCAGCGCCGCAGGTGCGTCCGGGCCGGCGCGATAACCCTGCGGCCCGGACTCCACGGCGATGCCGGGGTGGACGCGTGCGTTGGCCGCCGTAACATACGACCGGATGCTGCGCGGCGTGACGCCGAGCGCGTCCGCGAGAGCTGACGCCGTCACCCAGTCGCCGTCGCGCAGGAGAAGGCCGAGCACGCGATCTTGCCGGGCGCGGGTCACCAGCCCAGTCAACCACGGCCGCCTGCCCGCGGGGCCCGCGCGTTTCCGCCCCTGCGGAAGAAGGACTGGTTGTCCACTCTCAGCGTCCTCACAAGAATTGCCAGTGAGGAGGCGGATCGATGAGGATCCTGGTGGTCTGCGGAGCGGGTGCCTCGAGCACCTTCGTCGCACAGCGCGTGCGGCACGCAGCCCATGCCCAGGGACTCGACTACGCCGCCTTCGCCGGCACCGAGCAGTCGCTCCCGATCGATCTCGATGCCGTGGATGTCGTCCTCGTGGGACCGCACCTGGCTCATGCGCTCGAGCGCATCGAACGGGATGCCGCCGCACGGGGGGCGACGGTGGTGCTGCTGCCGTCCGACATCTTCACCGACAGGGACGGCACCCGAACGCTCGCCCTCGTCCGCGCCGCGGCGGGCACCGAACAGACCTGAACCCGACGACACCGACAGACCTGAACGAGACAGACAGAGAGGTCACGACATGCCACCCACCTCCCGGACCGTCCGCATCGGATCCGCGCACGGGCTGCACGCACGCCCCGCCAAGCTGTTCGCGCAGGCGGCGAAGGATGCCGGCATCCCGGTCACGATCGCCAAGGATGCCGGAAGCCCGGTGAACGCAGCGAGCATCCTGGGCGTCATCGCGCTGGGCGTGGAGCAGGGCGACTACGTGACGCTGACAGCCGACGGCGAGGGCGCCGAGCCCACGCTCGACCGGCTGGCGGAGCTGTTGACCACCGACCACGACGCGGAGGCCTGACATGAGCGAGCTGCGAGGAGTCGGCATCGGGCTGGGCGTGGCCCAGGGACCGGTCGCGCGCATGGCGGAGCCGCTTCCGGCCCCCTCCGACGAGCCCAGCACGCTGGCCGCCGACGAGGAGAAGGCACGGGTAGCGGAGGCCGTCGCCGCCGTCGCCCGCGAGCTCGAAGCACGCGGCACGCAGGCAGGCGGCGCCGCCCAGGAGGTGCTCGAGGCGCAGGCGATGATGGCGGAGGATCCGACTCTCGCCGACGAGGTCAACGCGCGCATCGCTCAGGGCAAGACGGGCGAGTTCGCGGTGTTCGACGCGTTCGCCTCGTTCCGCGATCAGCTCACCGCGCTGGGCGGATATCTCGGCGAGCGGGCCGCCGACCTCGATGACGTCGCCCAGCGCGTCATCGCGCGCCTGCGCGGGGTCGCGGCTCCCGGTGTGCCGGATCCGGGGTACCCGTTCGTCCTCGTTGCGAAAGACCTTGCTCCCGCTGACACGGCGCTGCTCGACCTCGACAAGGTGCTCGCGCTGGTGACGACGGAGGGCGGCCCGACCTCGCACACCGCGATCCTCGCGCGGGAGAAGTCGATCGTCGCCGTTGTCGGCGCCGTCGACGCGAAAGGCCTGCGCGACGGCGAGACCGTCATCGTGGATGCCGCGGCCGGCGTCGTGACCACCGAGCCGACCGCCGACGAGCTGGAGCGGGCCGACCGCCGGGCCGCCGATCGTGCTGCGGCCGCCTCGGCGCCGATCACCGACGGCGCCCTCGCGGACGGCACGGCCATCCCGCTGCTGGCCAATCTCGGTAATCCGGAGGGCGCGGCGGATGCGGTCGCGCTCGGCGCCGAGGGCGTGGGCCTGTTCCGCACCGAATTCCTCTTCCTGAGCTCCAACCAGGCGCCCACCGTCGAGCAGCAGCGCGAGTCGTACACCAAGCTGCTCGCGGCCTTCCCCGGCAAGAAGGTCGTCGTGCGCGTGCTCGACGCCGGGGCCGACAAGCCGCTGGCTTTCCTCAACGACGCGCACGAGGAGAACCCCGCCCTGGGACTGCGGGGACTGCGCGCGCTGCGCGCCAGCGAAGACATCCTGCGTGAGCAGCTCACTGCCCTTGCCGAGGCGGATGCCGCGACCGACGCGGACCTGTGGGTCATGGCTCCGATGGTCTCGACCGTGGAAGAGACCGCCTACTTCGTCGAGATGGCTCGCGACTACGGCATCAAGACGGCCGGCGTCATGGTGGAAGTGCCGTCGTCGGCACTGCTGGCCGATCGCATCCTCGCCGAAGCGGACTTCGCCTCCATCGGCACCAACGATCTCACGCAGTACACGCTCGCCGCCGACCGGCTGCTCGGCTCGGTCGCCTCGTTCCAGGACCCGTGGCACCCGGCGGTGCTGCGCCTGGTGCGCGAGGTCGGCGAGGCGGGCCGGGCCACCGGCAAGCCGGTCGGCATCTGCGGCGAGGCGGCGGCCGACCCGCTTCTGGCCGTCGTGCTCGTCGGCCTCGGGGCCACGAGCCTGTCCATGGCGCCGACGGCGCTCGCCGACGTCCGGGCGACGCTGCTGCAGCACACCCTCGACCAGGCGCGCGAGATCGCCTCGGCCGCCCTCGCCGCCTCCGACGCGGCATCCGCTCGCCTCGCGGCGGCGAACGCCGCCGGCGCGGCCACGAACACCGCCGCACCGGCGGCCACCCGATGAACACCCCCTCCCGAACACACACAAGGAGACAGTGAAATGACAACGGCGTCAGTGCCCGCCACGGGCACGAGCAAGGCACGGGTCGGAGTCCAGCGCTTCGGCACGTTCCTGTCCGGCATGATCATGCCGAACATCCCCGCGCTGATCGCGTGGGGCATCTTCACCGCGTTCTTCATCGCGGTCGGCTGGACTCCGGTTCCGGCGCTGGCGACGCTGGTCGGACCGTTCATCCACTACCTGCTGCCGATCCTCATCGCCTACACCGGCGGCAGCATCATCTACGGCGTACGCGGCGGCGTCGTCGCCTCGATCGGCACCTTCGGCGCGATCGCGGGGTCTGACTACCTCATCGCGCAGATCAACGCCGACCTGCCCGCCGACAACCAGCTCGGCCAGGTCCACATGTTCATCGGCGCGATGATCATGGCGCCGATCGCGGCCTACTCCATGAAGTGGCTCGACAGCCTGTGGGAGGGCAAGATCAAGGCCGGCTTCGAGATGCTCGTGAACATGTTCTCGGCGGGCATCTGGGGCTTCGCGCTGGCGATCCTCGGCTTCTACCCGATCGCCTGGGTCGTCAACGGACTCATGCAGATCCTCAGCAACGCGGTCGACTGGCTCGTCTCGATGAACCTTCTGCCGCTGACGAGCATCATCATCGAGCCGGCGAAGGTGTTCTTCCTGAACAACGCCATCAACCACGGTGTGCTGACGCCGCTGGGCATCCAGCAGTCGGCCGAGACCGGTTCGTCGATCCTGTTCCTCCTCGAGGCCAACCCCGGTCCGGGCGTCGGCCTGCTGCTGGCGTTCACGTTCTTCGGGATCGGCGCCGCGCGTGCCTCGGCACCCGGTGCTGCCGTCATCCAGTTCTTCGGCGGCATCCACGAGGTGTACTTCCCGTACGCGCTCATGAAGCCGATGCTGATCCTGGCGCTCATCGCGGGCGGTATGACCGGCGTCACCACGAACATGCTCCTCGGCGGCGCGCTGCGGGCCCCGGCGGCACCGGGCAGCATCTTCGCGGTGATCGCGCAGATCGCGAACAACTCCTATTTCGCGGTTCTTCTGTCGGTGGTGCTGGCCGCCACCGTGACGTTCCTCATCTCGTGGGTCATCCTGCGCGCCTCGCGCAAGCGCGACCTGGAGGCGATGGCGGCGACGGACGACGCCTTCGGCGCGGCGATCACGCAGACCGCGGCCGCCAAGGGCAAGTCCTCGGCGCACCTGGACGGTCTCCGCGGCGGCGCCGCCACCCAGACGGATGGCGGTATCGAGCCGGCGACCATGACCGAGCGCGAGATCAAGAACATCGTGTTCGCGTGCGACGCGGGCATGGGCTCCTCCGCCATGGGGGCGAGCGTCCTGCGCAACAAGATCAAGAAGGCGGGCATCGAGGACGTCACGGTCACCAACAAGGCGATCGCGGCCCTCGACCCGTCGGCCGACCTGGTCATCACTCAGAACCAGCTCACCGACCGCGCGCGGCAGAAGACGCCGAACTCGGTCCACGTGTCGGTGGACAACTTCATGAACTCGCCCAGGTACGACGAGGTCGTGGACCTGGTCCGCGCGCAGCACGAGGATGGTGCGTAGCTGAGACCGCGGCGGGGCCGGGCCGGCGAGATGCCCCCGGCCCCACCGCTTCGGTCCGGTCTCGGTCCGGGATCGGACCGAGACGGCGGAGGCGGCATCCGTTCCCGGCGGCACCGCGAGAGAGCACGAGCGACAGGAAGACAGAAAGGGCGAGAACATGGCACGCGAGGTTCTGAGCATCGGTCAGGTGCGCATCCACTCCGGCAGCGCGACGCGCGACGAGGCGATGCGGGAGGCGGCCGACATCCTGCAGTCCGTCGGCGCGGTCACCGGCGCCTACTACGACGCCATGCTGCAGCGCGAGCAGACGGTCTCGACCTACATGGGCAACGAACTGGCGATCCCGCACGGCACCAACGAGACGAAGGGCGAGATCCTCGAGTCTGCCCTCTCCGTGGTGCGCTACGACGGCGGCGTGGACTGGGACGGCAACCCGGTCACCTTCGTCATCGGCATCGCGGGCAAGGGCGACGAGCACCTCGAGATCCTGTCGCAGATCGCCATCCTCTTCTCCGACGAAGACGACGTGGCCCGCCTCAAGGCGGCACAGACGCCCGAGGAGCTGTTCGGGCTCGTCTCGGCGGCGGGCGTGTGATGAAGGCCGTCCACTTCGGCGCCGGCAACATCGGGCGGGGCTTCGTCGGCCTGCTGCTGCATGAAGGCGGCTACGAGCTGGTGTTCTCGGATGTCGCGGCGCCCCTCGTCGATGCGATCAACGCCGTCGACCGCTACACGGTGCACGAGGTGGGCGAAGGAGGTCGCGACACCGTGGTGACCGGGTTCCGCGCGATCAACAGCGCCGAGCACCCCGATGAGGTCATCGAAGAGATCGCGGGCGCCAACGTCGTCACCACCGCCGTCGGACCGACGATCCTGAAGTTCGTGGCGCCTCACATCGTCTCGGGGCTGGCGCTGCGCGACCCGTCGAGCCCACCCCTGCAGGTCATGGCGTGCGAGAACGCGATCAACGCGACCGACCTGCTCCGCGACGAGATGCGTGCCCTCGCCGGCGACGCCTGGGACGCCCTGGCCTCGCGCGCGGTGTTCGCCAACACCGCCGTCGACCGCATCGTGCCCGCGCAGCCCGAAGGGGCCGGCATCGACGTGACCGTCGAGCCGTTCTTCGAGTGGGCGATCGAACGGCTGCCATTCGACGACGATCCGCCGAACATCCCCGGCGCGCATTTCGTCGACGACCTCGCGCCGTACATCGAGCGCAAGCTGTTCACCGTCAACACCGGCCACGCCGCGACGGCGTACTTCGGCGCCCTCGCCGGTGCCGAGACCATCGCCGACGCCCTCGCCGACCCGGAGATCGCCGCCAAGGTGACCGCCGCGCTGGAGGAGACATCGGCGCTGCTGGCCGCCAAGCACGAGTTCGAACCCGAGTCGCTCGCCGAGTACCGAGCGACGATCCTTCGACGCTTCCGCAACGAGGGTCTTCCCGACACCGTGTGGCGCGTGGGACGGCAGCCGCTGCGCAAGCTGTCGCGCCAGGAGCGGTTCGTGGGGCCGGCGGCCGAGGCCGCCGAGCGGGGACTGCGGGTGGACGCGCTGGTCGCAGCGATGGGCGCGGCCCTCGCGTTCGACGACACAGAAGATGCCCAGTCGATGGACCTGCAGCGGATGCTGCGTGAGCAGGATGCCGCGTCGTTCACCGCGTCGGTGACCGGCCTGGAGCCGGAACATCCTCTCTTCCCGAAGGTGGAGGCGATCGTGCGCGCCCGGCAGGCGGAGATCTCGGCGTAGATCCGATCCTCCCCGCACCGGTCCACGCGGCGCGCTCCGATGGACGACACGGGAGGGCACCGGTCCGACCCGCCTAGAGTGGGAGTCTGTGACTGTCATCCTCGCCGGCATCGCGGCCTTTGTCGCCGCGGTGATCCAGCGCGTCACCGGGCTCGGCTTCGTCCTCGTGCTCGTCGGCCCCATCGTGCTGCTGTACGGTCCCGTCGAAGGCATCACGATCGCCGTGCTCCTCGCCCTCGTCGCCTCACTCGTCGCCATCCCGCTCGTGTGGAAGCGGATCGACTGGCGCCGGACCTGGTGGCTGGTGTGGCCGGGCCTTCTGGCCGCTCCGTTCGGTGTGCTCGTCGTGCGGCTGCTTCCGGAGGCTGCGCTGCTTCTCGTGATCGCCGCCATGGCCTACTTCGCCCTCGTCGCCGGGCACCTGCCCGTCCTCTCCGCCTCGCTCTCCGGTCGGCCCGGAGCGATCGTCGCGGGGTCGGCTGCCGGATTCATGAACGCGGCGAGCGGGCTGGGCGGTCCGCCGCTGGCGGCGTACGCGGTGGGCGACCGGTGGGCCCAGGTGCGCTTCGCGGCGAGCGCGCAGGTGATCTTCGTGGCGCTCGATGTCGCGTCGATCGCCTTGCGTGGTCTTCCCCTCACACCGTGGGAGGACGTCGGTGCGCTGGTGCTCGCCACCGTCGCCGGGATCGCGATCGGCTCGATCCTCGCCCGGAACATCTCGCCGCGGATCGCACGGATCGCCATGCTGGTGATCGCGTGGGCGGGCGCGACGGTGGTGCTCATCCGCGGCATCCTGGCTCTCTTTCTC
The DNA here is from genome assembly GCF_900292075.1 of Microbacterium timonense. GTDB lineage: Bacteria > Actinomycetota > Actinomycetes > Actinomycetales > Microbacteriaceae > Microbacterium > Microbacterium timonense. The sequence continues at coordinate 1,272 of NZ_OLMV01000004.1, read as the reverse complement.
TGACGGGTCGGGCGCGGGGTCCCCCTCGCATGCTCACCGCGATTTCTGTTGCCGCCTCGCCGGCCATAGGGTGCTGTCGGCGGCATCGTCACGCCGACACGACGACGTGTGAACGGACGCGAGGGATCAATGAGCGATCAGCGGTATGCCATCATCGGCGCCGGGCCTTCGGGCCTGGCCGCCGCGCGTGCCCTGCAGAAGGCGGGCGTCGCGTTCGACGGCTACGAGGCCTCCCAGGGCGTCGGCGGGCTGTGGGACATCGACAACCCCCGCTCCACGATGTACGAGTCGGCGCACCTCATCTCTTCGCGCACGACCACCGAGTTCACCGAGTTCCCGATGCGCACGGCAGCGGACTACCCGAGTCATCGTGAGCTCATCAGGTACTTCCGCGAGTACGCCGACCGGTTCGGGCTGACCGAGCGGTTCCGGTTCGGCGCGAAGGTCACCGCCGTGGAGCGCGCGGACGACGGGGGCTGGATGCTGCGGGCTGAGGTGGCACCGGAGGTCCCCGCTTCGGCGGACCCCGAGGACGTGGCGGCGGCCGCGGGCGCGCGGTCGATCACGCGGCGCTACGACGGGGTGATCCTCGCCAACGGAACGCTCGCCGAGCCGAACGTTCCCGCCTTCCGCGGCGAGTTCGCCGGGGAGCTGCTCCACACCAGCGCGTACAAGTCCGCGACTCAGCTCACCGGCAAGCGTGTGCTCATCATCGGCGCGGGCAACTCCGGCTGCGACATCGCGGTCGACGCCGTGCATCACGCCGCGTCGGTGGACATGAGCGTGCGGCGCGGCTACTACTTCGTGCCCCGCTATCTGTTCGGCCGCCCCTCCGACACGCTCAATCAGGGCCGGCCCCTCCCCGCGCGGATCAAGCAGTTCGTCGACAGCCGCGTGCTCCGGGCGTTCACCGGAGACCCGGTGCGCTTCGGCTTCCCCCGGCCGGACTACCGGATCTACGAGTCGCACCCCATCGTCAACACGTTGATCCTGAATCATCTCGGCCAGGGCGACCTCCGCATCGTCCCCGACGTCGACCGCTTCGAGGGGCGCACCGTCCGCTTCCGCGACGGATCCTCGGGCGAGTACGACATGGTGCTGCTGGCGACCGGGTACAAGCTCGACTATCCGTTCGTGGATCGTGCGGAGCTCGCGTGGACAGGCATGGCACCGCGTCTGTATCTCAACGTGTTCCCGCCGACGTTCAACGGACTGTACGTGATGGGCATGATCGAGGCATCCGGAATCGGCTGGCAGGGCCGGTACGAGCAG
>NZ_OLMV01000003.1 GCF_900292075.1 Microbacterium timonense | reverse complement strand
CTCTCTTATCGTGCTGGCTCACTCTTCTTTGTTATTTTTTTATGTTGCTCCGCCCCCCCCGCAGATCCCGCCTCTGCATATCGTCTGCAGCGTCAGATGTGTATAAGGGACCGCTCCTGTGCGGGGGGTGCGGGGGGTTCACCGGAGGTACGACGGCTGCGACGCGATGCTGGTGCGGCCGGAGCCGACTCGGCCGAGTCTGCGCCCGGCCGAGGCGTCGCCGGCGCACGACGGGGTGATCGGGCGTTGCGCGGCGGCCGAGGGGGGCGCGCGACCCGGGGCGGCAGCGCGAAACGGGTGCCGTCGAGGAGGGAGCGGATGCTCAGGCGGGCACCGAGCCGCTGCCAGAACGACCGGTCGCGGCCCAGACCGCCGACGATCTCGTCGACCTCGGCCCAGAAACTCTCGATGTCGTGCGGCGTGGGTTCGGTCGGGCCGAAGACCTCCAGATCGGCACGGGATGCGAGCGTCGCGACTCGCGGCTCGGCGAACGCCGCCGTGAGGATGCCGGCATCCTCCTGTCGCGTGGCACCCGGCCGCACCGGCGCGCCGAAGTCGGACGCGCGGTCGACGAGCTCATCCCATCCGCCGCTGATGCGGTCGGCGGCACGCTCGGCCTCGCGCCGCTTACGCCGGCGCGCGGCCTTGAGAGCGCCGATGACGACGAACGGAGCGAGCAGCACCGCCAGCACGCCCAGCGCTCCGGCGCCGATGGAGACGATCGTCCACAGCAGTCCCGCGCCGAAACCGTCCTCATCGTCCGAGCCACGGTCGTCGGCCACCGTCGGCGGCAGGTCGACCGGCTCCTGGGGCGGAGGCGGCGGCTGCAGCACCTGCGGCTTGGGATCGGCCTTGGGCTTGGTGGTCTGGTCGCTGGGAACCTGGTCCTCGGGCGGCGTCGGGTCGAACGGCACCCAGCCGGCGTCGTCGAACGCCACCTCGACCCACGCGTGCAGCGTGTCGCCGGTCGCGGTGAAGACGGGCGCTGCGGCCTCGTCCTCGTCGGGGTAGAAGCCCATCACCACGCGCGCCGGGATGCCGATCTCGCGAGCCAGGAGCGCCATGGCGGTCGCGTACTGCTCGTCATCGCCCACCATCTGCTCGGAGCCGAGGAGGGTCGAGATGCGCTCGGCACCGTGTCCGGCGCGGGAGAGCGGCTGACCGGCCAGGCCGTGGCTGAAGTATCCGCCCTCCGAGAGCATCTGCTGCAGCGCACGGACCTGCTCGATCGGCGTCTCGGCTTCGGCGACGGTCTTCGACGCGATGTCGGCCAAGGTCTCGGGCACCCCGTGCTGCTTGGGGAGCTTCAGCGGCGCGAACGCGGAATCGGCGAGCTGCTCGTCGCTGGGCACGTCGGGGATCACGGCCTCCAGCGTGTACGCGTCGCCCTTCTCGAGGCCGGCCGTCACGACGCCGGTCTCGGTCGCCTCGTTGTAGTGCGCGGTGCGCCGCAGGTCGTCGGCGCGGTCTCCGTCGAAGGTGACGCTGCGGACGGCGCCGGCATCCGGCATCCACACGCCCTCCAGCGCGTCGATCTCGACGTGCACGGTCGCCGGCGTGCCGTCCGCATCGGTCGACATGATGGCGCGCGCGGGGGCGAAGGCGCTGGAAGACCCGGCTCCGTCGTCCGAGACGTTGTAGACCGTGCCGTTGTAGGCGTCCATGGTGGCCAGACGGATCCGCGCCCCCTCGGGAAGGCCGCTCGCGGTGAACAGGGCGTCGTCGGGGTGGTCGCGCACGAGGGCGCGGAAGGACTGCAGAGGGCTGGGGAACTCGCGGATGTCGAACGGCGGGATCACCACGTCACGCAGCACGTAGCGGGGCGAAGACGGTGCGGCGAAGCCGCTCGTCAGCACGCCCACGATGGCCGCGACCGCGATCACGCCGGCGCCCATGAGCACTCGCCGGGTACCTGCGCCGCGGCGGGCGGTGCCCTCGCCGACCGAGATCGCCGCCGCCTGCGGCTCCCACGCCTGGCGCACCGCGAGCCACACCACCGCGACCAGCCCGAAGACGATGCCCTGCATCACCGGAACGGCAGGCTGGGAGGTGCCGAGGGCGATCTCGACCGCCAGGAACCCGGCGGCCGGCAGCAGCGCCCAGGCGGCGCTGCGCAGTCGCAGCGCGAGCGACGTCGTCAGCACGGCGGCGACCAGGGTGAGCAGGAACGGGACGATGAGGTGCCCGTCGTCGGTCGCGACCGGCGCGATCGTGGTGAGCAGCTGCTTCCACGAGAGCACCGCGCCCAGGGCCAGCTGCCGAAGCGTCTCGAGCGTCGGCACGAACCCCAGCACGGCCGTGTGCGGCAACGCGAGCGCACCGCCGAACAGGAAGTAGGTCACAACGGTGGCGGCGGTCAGCAACAGGATGCCCCAGCCCAGCAGGCGCCCGAGCACACCGAGTGCCATGCCGAGGGCGAGCGCTCCCAGCCCGGCGACGAGATACCGGGGACCGTCGAACGTGGGCCAGAAGCCGATGATCGCGATGAGCAGCAGGACGGCGACAGCGGTGAGGTCCAGGATCCAGCGGCGGGTCGGCAGCGAGCCCCCGCGCGCGACACGGGATGGCGCTGCCGAGGGCGCTGACGATGCACGCCGGCGCGCGGAGCCGGTGGGCGCGGTCATGCGAGCACCTTGCGCAGCGCGTTCGGCAGCTGTTCGAGCGCGCCGAGGGTCACCACATCTGCGTCACCGATGCGCCGGAGCGACGGCGGCGTGTCGGCGGATGCCGCAACCACCGCGAGGGCCCGAGCGCCGAACGGCAGGCGGCTGCACGCCGTGCGCAGCTCGTTCGCGTCGACGCGGCTGCCGCAGACCAGCACGACGACGCTCGCGGCGGGGAGCGTCGCGGCGACGGCTCCGGCCAGCTCGACCACGGAGCCGGCACGCGGCTTGGAGTGACCGAGCGCCGACAGGGCGTCGAGGTACTGCTTGCCCGTCGCCGAGGGCAGGGCACGGCCCTGCACGCGCACCTCGACGCGGTGCGAGTCGCGCAGCGCCCGCAGGCCGAGTGAGCCCGCGGCCGAGATGGCCAGCTCGAACTCGTCGTCGTCGCGGTAGTCCGAGGGGCTCGTGGACAGCCCGATGACGAAGTGCGACCGGCGCGTCTCTTCGTACTGCCGGACCATCATGTGGCCGGTGCGGGCGGTCGACTTCCAGTGCACGTGGCGCAGGTCGTCTCCCGGCTGGTACTCGCGCAGGGCGTGGAACGACACGTCGTCGGGCGAGAGATCGGTGGCCGGAAGCCCTTCCAGATCGCGCAGGAACCCCAGCGACTGCCCGCTGAAGAGCACGGTGCGGGGGTGGACGAACAGGTCGACCGGCTCGTCGCGACGGTGCACCCGCTCGAACAGTCCCAGCGGGTCGCCGCGCACCACGCTGACCGGTCCCACTTTGACCACCGCGCGGCGCGAGGTGGGGATCGCGAAGAGCTCCTCCGCCGCCTCGCCGGCGGCCAGACGCTGCACGTCGAAGACACCGCGGCCGGCCCCGACGGGAAGCACGACACGCGAGGGCAGGATGGCGCGGGTGCCGGTGTTGGCGAGGGTGAGGGCGCCGACGGCCCGCTCGCCCACGACCACACGGGTGCGGTTGAGATCCAGCGACACGTCGTACGCGGTGCGGCCGATGAGGAACAGCAGGCAGAGCGCGAGCACCGCCGCCACGACGACCGCGGCGACCGTCAGCTCCCACCAGCCGAGCGAGCGGCCCGCGATCCACAGCACGATCGCCACCGCGATGAGCACCCAGGCCATCGGACGCACGACACCGAAGACGCGTCCGAGCACCTCGCCGGCACGGCGCAGCACGGCCACTGCCAGCTGTCCGTACCAGGCGCGGCGGTCTTCGGCCGCCGCCGGCTGCCCGAGCGTCTCGGCGGTCATCAGGCGGCGGACCTCGCCTGCGGGGCGGCGACGGACTCGAGCACGCGCGCGATGACGGTCTCGGGAGTGGTGCCGGCGAACTCCGCCTCGGGGTCGAGCACGATGCGGTGCGTCCACACCGGTGCAGCGAGCGCCTTGACGTCGTCGGGGAGCACGAAGTGCCGGCCCTGCGCCGCGGCGTAGACCTTGGCGACGCGGATCATCGCGAGAGATCCGCGGACCGAGACCCCCAGGCGGGTCGCCGAGTCTTCACGGGTCGCCTCGGCCAGCTGCGCGGTGAAGCGCAGCACGGCGGGGTCGACGTGCACGGTGGCGGCGAGGTCGGCCATGTCGGCCACCGCGCCCGTCGTGATGATCGCCGGGAGATGCGCCGACGGGTTGCGGTCGGCGGCACCGGCGAGGATCCGCTCGGCCACCGCGAGGTCGGGGTAGCCGATCGAGGTCTTCACGAGGAAGCGGTCGAGCTGGGCCTCGGGCAGCTTGTACGTTCCCGCCTGCTCGATCGGGTTCTGCGTCGCGATGACCAGGAACGGACGACCGACCTCGTGCGCGACGCCATCGACCGTCACACGCGACTCCTCCATGACCTCCAGAAGCGCGGACTGGGTCTTCGGCGAAGCGCGGTTGATCTCGTCGGCCAGCACGATCGAGGCGAAGACCGGACCGCGGTGGAACTCGAATCGGTGCGAGGTCTGGTCGTAGATCGTGACACCCGTGACGTCGGACGGGAGCAGATCGGGCGTGAACTGGATGCGGCTGCTCGTGCCCTGCACCGTGGCCGCGAGAGCCTTGGCGAGGCTCGTCTTGCCCGTGCCCGGGGCGTCCTCCAGCAGCACATGGCCCTCGGCGAGCATGGCCGACAGCACCAGCGCCACGACCTCGCGCTTGCCCATCAGCGCCTGATCGACGTTGTCGACCAACCGGGCGAAGGTGCCCTGGAACCACGCCGCCTGTTCGGGGCTCATCGTCATATTCGTCTCGTTCTCTCGTTGCGATTCGTGTGCGGAAGCGTCGCTGCTATGGCCAGACGTACGACTCGGACATCCCCCAGCCGTGGATCTCGGCCGCCACGGTGTGCCCGGGGAAGCCGTACCAGCACGACAGGTCGATGAAGCCGTTGCTCGGGACGTCGTAGCTGTTCGGCGACGTGCCGGGCATGAGGCGGCCGTCCTCGATGCAGCCGATCGTGTACCTGCCGCCCGGGAAGTTCTCGACGTTCAGGCGGAACTTGTAGCACTGCGTGTTGCAGCCGCTGACCGGGGCACCACGGCTGACCCATGCCCGCGCCTTCGGCTTGTCCACCGTCGTCGCCGCATCCGACACGATCGGGCTCCATTGACCGGCGGCATCCTGAGCGCGCGCCTCGATCGTGTGCCGCTCGCTGTACCCGTAGCTGTTGGTGCGCGAACCGTTGTTCGCCACGTTCTGCCAGCCACCGCCGTCGATACGGATCTGCATCTGGGTGATGTCGCGTCCGTTGGCGCTCGGGGCGCTCCACGAGAAGGTGATGTCGGTGCCACTGCGCGACGCCGAGACGCTGGGATTACGCACAGGACCATAGGGGACCGCGTCGTTCGATGGTGCCGATTCCGGACCGGTGTACCGCACCCCGTCCATCGCGGTGTACGCCCGCAGGCGCACCGTGTAGTGGGTGCCGTTGCTGAGGCCGCCGATCGTGCTGCCGTTGAAGGCCTGCCAGTTTGCGCCGTTGACCGAGTACTCGTACTTCAGCTCGCCCGCCGTGGCGCCGTTGCCCGCTGCCGGGGTGTACGTCACGTGGATCATGTTGTCGCCGCTGGGGGTGGACGCGACGACGTTCTGCGGCGCACCCGGGACACCGAACGCGCGCCGTGGCGCCGAGGGCGCTCCCCACGCACTCCAGCCGGCCTTGTTGGTGGCGCGGACGCGGAACGTGTAGTCGCTCGTCGAGGTCCTCACGTTGATGGCCTGGGTCGTCTGAGTCCCCGGGATGCCGGTGATCGTGTTCACCACCGATGAGCCCTGCAGCACCTGCACCTCGTAGCCCGAGACGGCGTCGCCGTTGTTCGCCGGCGCACTCCACACCACTTGCAGCTGCGCCTGGTCGCCCACCGGGTCCAGACGGTTCACCGCGGGCGCGGCGGGCGCCTCCGGCGCGCGGGCGGGGATCTCGCTCACCGACCACGGGCTCCAGCTCGACGGCTCGGGCGCACGGTTGAGCGCCTGCACCCGGACCTGGTACGCGACGCCGTTCTGCAGCCCTTCCCACACCATCGAGTTGCCCGTGACGTCGGTCATCTGACCGATACCCGACGACGGGGCCGGCGAGATCTCGAGGTTGTACCTGTCGACCGGCGACCCCGGGGTCGACGGCGTCACCCATGAGACAGTGAGACTCTGGTCGCCGAAGGCCAGCGTGGGGGCGGCAGGGGTGTCGGGCCGCGCGTCGGGACGTGCGGTCTCGGACGGCGCCGACGGGTCCGACGCACCCACCCGGTTCTCGGCGACGACGGTGAAGTTGTACTCGACGTTGTTCGTCAGCCCGTCGAGCGTGCAGGTCGTGGCGAGGCACTCCTTCTCGTAGTTGCCCGCTGTCGACGACACCACATACCGCTCGATCTCGGCGCCGTTGTTCGCCGGCGGCGTCCACGACAGCACGACGGTGCGGTCCTGCACGCTGGAGACGATCGGGGTTCCCGGGGCGTCCGGCTTGCCCTGCACGGTCAGGCGTATGCGGCCCTCCACCTCGCGATCGGGGTCGCCGGTGGCATCCTGCACGCGATAGCGAACCACCATGGTGCCGAAGAACTTCGCGTTCGGGGTGACCTTGACCTGGTCGCCTGACACGGCGGCGTCGCCTTCACCGGTCTCGAGCACCGCCGTGGTGACCTTCAGCGGCTTACCGGGGAACGGGTTCACGTCGTTGCTGAGAACGGGCACCGAGATGGTCTTGCCCTGGTGGGCCTCGGGCACGACGTCGTCGTTGGCGGTCGCGAGCTCACGGGTGGAAGCGATCACGCGGATGTTGACGGTACCCTCGATCGGCTCGGTCGTGCCGTCGGTGATGCGCAGTCGGAGTGTGGCGGCGGTGCCCTTCTTCGTCTCGGCGGCCGCGCTCACCCGCAGCTGGTCGCCCTCCACGTCTGCCGTCATGCCGTCGGGTGACCCGCCCACGATCTCGTAGCGGATGCGGTCGGCGTCCTCGGGGTCGGGGTCGGTGGTGAGCCCGCCGAGGTCGAGGGTCGTCGGATCCTCGCCGGGCGCGACATCCACCTGTCCGTTCACGAACGTCGGCTGCTGGTTCTCAGGCGGCAGCACCGTGATCGGGAGGGTGAGAGTCGCCTTGCGTCCTTCCGGATCGTCGGGGCCGGTGCCGTCGGTGACCTCGAAGGTGAGGGCGTCGGGGCCGAAGTAGCCCTGCGCCGACGTGTAGACGAGCGTCGTCTGATCCTTGATCAGCGACGCCCCGTCGCTGTGGGCGGCCGTGACCTTCGCGGCCTCCGTGACGACGACCTTTCCGCCGCCCGCCGCGCGCACGTACTTCGAGAGCGGGAGTTCGACGGTCTCACCGCTCTTGACCTCGACCGGCTTGGTCGAGATGAGGGTCGGCGGCAGCGAAGAGAGCGCGGGGACGTGGATGAACGCGGATGCCGTGTATCCGTCGCGGTCGGTGATCGTGTAGGTCACGAGCCGATCGGTGTCGCCCAGGGTCACGCGCACCTTGCCGTCGGCGAGCACGCGGGAGGCGGAGTCGGCGACCTTCAGCTCCAGGTCGTCCACCGTGCCGTCGGGGTCCTCGTCGTTGGCGAGGACCTCGAGATCGACGACGCCGTTGTCGACATCGGCGGCACGGACGAAGTCGTCGCGCGCGATCGGACGCTGCAGCGGCACATCGTCGGCGACGGTGATCTGCAGCACGGCCTTCGCCTCGGCGCCCCGGGCGTCGCGGATCGTGTACTGCAGCGAGGTCTCCACCGGCCCCGACGGCGAGGTCACGACCACCCGGTTGCCGTCCACCTTGGCCTTGAGACCGGCCACGTCGGGCAGGATGAGCCCGTTCTTGACGATCCCGAACTCGTCCCCGTCGGGGTCGGAGTCGTTGGCGAGCACCGGCACAGCGACCGAGCGGTTCGGTCGCATGACGACGGAGTCCTTGACGGCGTACGGGGCCTGGTTCACGCCCTCGGGCGGCGCGATGCCGACGCGGATCGTCGCCGTCGCCTCGGCGCCGAGGCGGTCGCGCACGCGATACGTGAAGGTGTCGACGCCGGCCGTGTCGTCGAACGCCTCGTAGACGAGGTAGTCGGAGCCGGTCTCGGTGATGCGCCCCTTGCCCGGCGACGAGGCGAGACCGACCAGCTGAACGGAGTCGCCGTCGGCGTCGATGCCGTCCAGCGGCACGGCGATACGCACCCGGCTGCCGCCGAGGACGCGCGCGGTCAGATCGCGAGGGCGCGGCGCGGCGTTCGTCTCGGGGTTCGCCGGAAGCACCTGGATCGTGATGTAGCCGGCATCCTTCTGACCCGTGCTGTCGACGACCTCGTACGTCGCGTACACCGTGCCCGGTTCGTCCGACGCCTTGAAGCGCACGGTGTCCTGCGAGACGAAGATTTCGCCCTTTTCGGGGTCGATGAGAGGCGGCACCAGGTCGGGCGCGACGTGGATCGTGTCGCCGTTGGGGTGGTAGTCGTTGTCGAGCACCGGGATCGTGACGACGTCGCCCGCGCGCACGACCACCTGATCGTCGTTGGCGACCGGCGGACGGAGCTGCGGCGGCGCCGGAATCGGGATGACGATGACGTCGCCCTCGGCCGATTGGGATCCGTTGGAGATCCGGTAACTGATGCGCACCTGCTCCGACAGGGCCGCCTGGTCGCTGATGCGCAGGGTCTCGTGGTTGAGCACCGCGACGGCGATGCCTGAGTTCGGCTCGACCGTCACCGACTGCACGACGAGGATGCCGCCGGACGGGTCCGAGTCGTTCGTCAGCACGTTGACGAGCACTTCGCCGCCGCTGGGCAGCAGCGCCACATCGCGCACGGCCACGGGCGGAAGATCCGTCTCACCCTCGGGGATCACGTCGACGCGGACGATCCCCGGGATGCCGGCGGTGCCGGCGGCGACCATGTACTGCACGTAGTAGGTGCCCGGAGAGGCGGAACGGAAGGTGAAGGTCTTGTTGGCGTAGTCGGGGACGATGTCGGCGCCGTCGACCGGGTCGACCCGCGCCAGGCGCAGCGGCTCGCGCCCCGCACCCACGTCGTTCGCCAGCGGGGCGACGGTGGCGGTCTGTCCCGTGCGCACCGCGATGTAGTCGGCGTTGGTGATGGGGTCGATCGATCCCACGGGGCGCACGTCGAAGCGCACCGTTCCGACGGCGACGTCGGAACCGTCCGAGACCGTGATCTCGACATCCTTGCGGCCTTGCGTGCCGCCGACGGCGCGATACGTGATGCGGCCGTCCGATGTGAAGTCCGCCTCGTCACCCTCGGCGGGAGTGACCGACCCCAGGAACACGTCGTCGCCGTCGGGGTCGATCCAGTCGGGCAGCACGCTGTAGGTGATGGTGCCGCCCGCCTCGACGGCGATCGTCGTGACGCGCTTCTGCGTGGGCGCCGCGTTGACGTCCCAGCCGTGCACGGCCAGCGAGACGCGCGCGGTGTCGGTCCCGCCTCGGCCATCGGAGACTTCGTAAGTGAAGGATGCCGCGCCTTCGGCATCCTCGGGCACGGCGATCTGCAGCGACCGGCCGTTGTCGATGGACTGCACCTCGCCGATCGAGGGGCCGCCGTCGAGCACGCGCGTGGTCAGCACGTCGCCGTCGGGATCGCTGTCGTTGTCGAGGATGGGGAGGATCGTGGTGCGACCGGGGCGGACGCCGAGGTCGTCGTCGTTGGCGTCGGGCGGCGTGTTGATCTCGGATCGCTCGGGCAGGACCGTCTCGGTGGTCTCCTCCGTCGTCTCCTCGTCCTCCTGGGTCTCACCCTCTGGCGGCGTGAGCTCGTCCCAGTTGTCGACGCGCTGAAGGTCTTCCGCGGCCATCCACGTTCCGCCGCCCACCACGTCGTTGAGCACCACGACATCGCGGTTGACGCGGAACTTCAGCAGAGACGTGGGGTCGATGCCGTCGATGTCGGTGGTCAGGTCGTCGCGGTCGCCCGCACAGTCCCGCACGAACCGTCCCGAACCGCTCCAGGCTCCGTACGCGCACCCGTCGAGCCACACCGGCTCCGCCGGGGATCCCTCGCCGCCGGCCTTGACGGAACTCGGCTGGGATCCGTCGAACGGCACGCGCACGAGGGCGCCGGGCGTCGACACCGACACGGCGTCGGCGGCCGCGGAGGGCTGCTGCAGCACCGCGCTGCGCCCACCGTCGACCTTCGTCTCGTGACCGTCGACGATGACGGTGCCGTCGGAGGCGTCCAGAACGGCGGCCCTGTCACCGACCGCGGTCACCGTCAGCTCCGCGGCATCGTCGATCCCGGGCAGACCGCTGCGGGCCGGGTCCTCGGGTGTGCCGTCCTCGCCGAGGCGGACGGTGACGAGCTCGCCGGTCTCGGCGGAGACCGCATGCACCACGCCGTCGACCCCGACGGCGACATCCGCGTCCTTGCCGACGTTGACCGTGGGATCGGTCCCCTCGATCTGGAAGGAGCCGACCGCGGCGGCGGGCACGACCCACAGGTCGCCTGCCGTACGGTCGAGGATCGCGACGGTCGAGCCGCCCAGCGCGACCTTCCCGTCGGCGGGAACGCTAGCGGCGCCCGACAGCGCGACCATCGCGGGGTCGACGACGCTCACCGATGACGTGGTGTCGTCGACGACGAGGATCGTGCTGCCGGACTGCAGGATGTCGTAGTCGTCGCTGGTCGTGCGAAGCGCGCCGTCCAGCACCTGCGACTCGTGGTTGAAGTGCCCGACGAGGAGGTTGGACTGCTTGGTCACCCACACGCCGCCGTCGTGCAGGTCGACCTCCGTGGTGGGAAGCCCCTGGTAGACGAAAGCCAGCGTCGTGATGGTGACGGCGGCGGCGGTCACGGCACCGGCCGACGCGAGCGCACGCGGACGCGAGCGAAGCCACGCGAACGACCTCATGGTACCTGGGGCCTCCTCCGGGTCTCTGCGGCATCGTGGGTCTGCGCCGGACGCGAAGAACGCCGGGCGCGCGCGGGGGGTCGTTTCAGCCTAACCCGACGATCCGAAGTCCCCGGCATGCGATTTCCCTCGGCGAGACTATCCGCGCGCACCGCCGACGGCCCATGGGGAGATTCCCCCATGGGCCGTCGAATCGGGTCGGATGCCGTCACGCTACGAGACGCGCCGCCTCCTCAGGCGCAGGAGCACCAGCGCAAGCCCGCCGGCGAGGAGCGTCGCGCCTGCCGCGACCACGCCCCACGCGATCCCACCGCCGGTGGCGGCCATCTCGCCGGCGGGGAGGTCGAAGACATCGTCGACGCGCGCCGTCGACGGGCCGGACTCGACTGCGCTTCCGTCCCCGGAGGTGGCCCGCGCCGTGGCGGTGTTGACCAGCGGCTCGCCCGTCAGATCCCCCTCCACCACGGTGTAGGCCGCGGTGCACACCGTGACCTCACCCGGCAGCAGCGTGCTGCTCGGGCACACAGGGGCTGTCAGCATCCCCACTCCGGTGAACGAGCCCTCCACGACCGTGAGATCGGTCAGGGTCGCGTTGCCGGTGTTCGTCACCCTGAAGGTGTAGTCCACCACCTGGCCGATCGCGGTGATGCTCCCGGTCTCGGTCGCTTTCACCAGGGCGAGAGCGGGGTCGGCGATCTGCGGGATCGTGACCTCCGAACTCGGCGACCGCGGCGGTGGGGTGGGACCAGGAGGATCGGCCGTGGCGGTGGCGGCGTTGGTCACCGAACCGGCGTCGATGTCTTCCTGGGTGAGCGTGTACTGCGTCTCGCAGACGACCTGCGCATCTGGTGCCAGCGATGCGGCTCCCGCCTCGCACGTCGGCGCCGGCAGCGTCCCGGTGCCGGAGAACTCGCCCTCATCGACCGTCACATCCTCCAGCGTCACATTGCCCGTGTTCGTCACGACGAAGGAGTACGTGATCACCTGTCCGGCGGCGAAGTCGACCTCACCGCTCGGTGACGCGGACTTCACCAGGCTGAGGGCGGGCGCCGGCTCGATGGTCACCGTCGCCGAGGAGGGATCCGAGATCGGGGCGGCGATCCCGGTCGGCGCAGTGGCGGACGCGGTCGCCGTGTTGCCGATGGATCCGGCGTCCACGTCCGCCTGTGTCACCGTGTACGTGGCGTTGCAGGTCACCGTCTCCTGCGGCGCGAGCACCGCCGGGGGACAGGTCACGACCGGCGCCGTGCCGGATCCCGTGAACGCGGTCTCCGTGACCGTCGGGTTCGCGAGGTCCACCGTGCCGGTGTTCGTGATCAGGAAGGCGTAGGTCACCACGTCGCCGGCCGAGGTGACGGTGCCCGAGATCACCGACTTCTGCAGCGAGATGTCGGCGGCCGAAAGGGTCTGCACCTCTGCGGCGTCGGGCAGTGAGACCACCTCGGTCGCCGTGCCGCTGCGGATGCCGGTGGCGACAGCGGTGTTCGTGACCGCGCCGACGTTCACGTCCGCCTGCGTGAGCGTATAGGTCGCCTCACACGTCGTCGAGGCGCCCGCGCCGAGCGCGGCATCGTCGCAAACGATCGCGCTGAGCGAGCCGGTGCCCGAGAACGCCGTCTCATCGATCCCGATCTGGCCGACCGTGACGTTGCCCGTGTTCGTCACCTCGAACGAGTAGGTGACGACATCGCCGGCCACCCCCTCACCGGCGACCTCGGCGGTCTTGTCGATCGAGAGCGACGGCCCGGCCGGGATCGTCACCGTGGCCGACGAGACCTGCGAGACGGGATTCGGGCCGCTGGGCGCGGCGGCGGAGGCCGTGGCGGTGTTCGTCACCGTCCCGGCATCCACATCCGCCTGGGTGAGCGGGTAGGTCGCCGTGCATGTCACGGTCGCACCCGGGATGAAGGCGCCGGAGGGGCACACCGGCGCGGGTCGCGCTCCCGTCCCCGAGAACGCGGTCTCGGTGACGCTCGGAGCACTGAGGGAGACGTTGCCGGTGTTGGTGATGTCGAACTCGTAGCTGATCACGTCGCCGGGACGGGTGGCGACGGTCGGCGTCGCTCGCTTGGTCAGGGTGATCGACGCCTCCGGGTCGACCGGGATCCGGATCTCGGACCGGCTCGTGACCGGGTCGGGGTCGCCGACCGGTTCGCCCGTCGCGACGGCGGCGTTCTCGAGGCCGCCGGCGTCGGCATCCGCCAGCGTCAGCGTGTACGTCGCGGTGCAGGTCGCCTCCGTGTTGGGCGCGAGGGTGCCGAACCCGGGCGGGCAGCTGATCGCGCTCAGCGTGCCGGTGCCCGAGAACTCGGTGTCGGTGATCGTGATGTTCTCGATCGGCACGTTGCCGGTGTTGCGCACGACAAAGCTGTAGGTGATGACCTGGCCTTCGCGATAGGCCGCGGCGTCCGACGGCGACGCCGACTTCGTGAGCGTCAGGGCGGGGGCCGGGGCCACCGTCGGCGTGCTCGTGGAAGAACTGTTGGAGGTGACCGTCGCGGGCGACCCGAGCGGGTGCGCCGTCGCGGTCGCGGTGTTGTTCACCGCACCCGTCGTCACGTCGGCGGCCGTGATGACATACGGGGCATCCGCGGTGCACGTCGTGCTCGCGGTGGGTGCGACGGTGACGGCGGGACAGGTCACCGAGCCGGCTTTCGGGTCGCTGACGGCGACCGACTCGACCGTCGTCTGCCCCGTGTTCGTGACGGTGAAGGAGTAGTCGACCGTGTCGCCGGCATCCGTGATGCCGTTGCCGTTGACGTCCACCGGCGTGCCGGCGGTCTTCTGGAGGGCGATGGCGCTCACCTTCGCGGCGTTTGTCACCGTGCACGTGATGTCGTCGCCCGCCGACGGCACCACCGTCTGGGTGAGACCTGGCCCAGAGGGGAGCACCGTCGTGCTCCCGGTGGCGGCGTTCAGGCACGACCACGTGGGGTTGTAGTTCGCCAGGTTCGTCGGCGAACCGGCCGCTGCGGTCTCGGCGACGGTGTAGGTGCCGCCGGGAGCGACGACGAGCGCGCCGGTCGACGCGGTGGCGGAGGTGCCGGTGGTTCCCTGCCCGACGACGACCCCCGAGAAGTTCGTCGCCGTCACCTGGAACGCGTCGGCCGGCGCGATGCGGCTGCTCACCTGCTTCACGACGGTGAGCTTGGCGGTCTGCACGCCGATCGCGATCGCCGAACGAGCCGACGTGACCCAGGTGGTCGCGAACGTCGTCGGCGAATCAGCAGCCACGAGCAGCGCGGTGGACTTGCCTCCGGCCTCCGTGGTTCCTCCAAATCCTGTGCCCGCGCAAGAGACGGATGTCGTGCCGAGGCCGACAGGCGACTTGCAACCCCACCCGCCGTTGGGTGCAAGTCGTTCGATCTCGTTCAGCGGCTTGTCAGAGCTCCAGCGGAAGCTCTCATTGATGACGTTGTCTTCGGCGTCGGCGGCGACGAACGAGTATCCACCGACGGGATTGCCTTGGGCATCCCTCACCTGGATGTTCTCGAACGTGATCGTCGCGGCCTTGTTGCCGGCAGGCGAGCCGAGGCTGTACAGCGCGTGCAACCCGGGGATCCCGCGGTACGCGTCCGTTCCGAAGGCGAACCGTGTCTCGAGCGGCGCAGCGCGCTTTTCGAAGCTCATCGGGGCGTAGCTCGCGACGTCCGTGACCCTCACCGTGAAGTCGGCGACGAGGCCACCGTCAAGCGCGATCTGCATCTCTTGACCCGCGGGCGTGCGCGCCTCAGCCGCATCGAACGCAGTGAAGTCGAACCAGCAGATCGTCGATGCGAACTTGCCGTTGTTGGGTTGGTTGGCCGCGTAACCGCAACCCTCAGAAGCCGCGGAGGCCGGCTCCGACGGCGCGACGCTCAGACCGAGAGTCAGGCCCGCTGCGGTGAGGGTTGCCGCCAGGAGCCCGGCCAACGTCCGCCGGACCTTCCCCGTCGCTCCCGATGTCGGCACGCCGCCGTGATCGCGCTGCCTCATGCGCACCCCTCTCCCGCCGCCGATCAGCGGCATCCCCCATTCCCGCAGGACGACTCCCGCCGGATTTCGGGCACCAGATCGAGGTATACCGCCTTTCGCGCCGTTCGAACGCTTTTTCACCCGGTGGATCACCCGGCGTGTCGGGAGCCCGGCTTCTGCGCCACGCCGACCGGCGCTAGCACCTTTCCTGCCGTGAGGGCAAGGGTCCGCCCGTTGTCGGTGGGGCGATGTTCACTGGTGTCACGCTCATCGAGGAGGCAACGATGCACATCACCATCCCCCAGGCAATGCAGACAGACCGCCTGGAGCTGGTGCCGGTGCCGGAAGACGGCCTGGTGATCACCGACACCGCCTTCGCGCACGACGACCCGCGGTGTCTCATCGGGTACGTCGAGGAGAGCGGGGGGCTTCTCGAGGTCGTCTGGGTGCAGGCGCCCATCGCGACCGAGTTCTACTCGACCACAGCCGACGTCATGGCCGCCGCGGCGGCGCGGTGCATCGATGTGACCCGCGCCGCCTGATCCGCCGCCGTCACACGGTGCCGCGTGCTCCCCGCGTCCGCCGGCGGTTCCACAGGAGTGCCGCCGCTCCGATCAGCAATGCAGCGAGCGCGCCACCCGCGAGAGCCCACGGAACCTGTCCGCCGGTGCTGGGGAGCTGGCCGCCCGCCGGGGCTCCCCCCGGTGCAGGCGGCTGCACGGGTTCGTCGACCTCCGCCGGCACCGTAACGGTGTCCTCGGGTGACTGGACGCCGGTCGTCCCGTCGGCGAGCGTGCCGCGTGCGAGGGCGGTGTTCACGATCTCGCCGGCGGCGACATCCTCGGCCGTGACGGTGTACGGCTGGGCGCTGACGGTGGCGGGCACGGCGGGAGGCAGGAGGTCCAGCGCCTCAGGCACGAGACCGCCGAGCATCGGGTCGTCCACCGCCACGTCGAACAGCGTGACGTTTCCGGTGTTGAGCAGCGTGAACGAGTAGACGATCGTCTCGCCGGCATCCGCGGCGCCGTTCGCATTCGCGTCGTCGAGCGCCGCGGCCTTTTCGAGCGTGATACCAGGCGCGAACGGGGGACCCTCGATGAACTCCTCATCGGGAACGGAGACCACCTCGGGGCCGCCGGGCACGTTGCCTCGCGCGACGGCCACGTTGGTCACACCGCCGGCGTCCACATCGGCCTGCGTCACCGTGTACGGCGCCGACGTGATCGTGGTGTCGGTGCCCGGTGCGAGGGTCACGCCGCTGCTCGCCAGCTCGGGGAAGCGCTCATCGATGACCACCACGTTGGTCAGGGTGGTGTTGCCGGTATTCATCACGTCGAAGCCGTAGGTGATCGTCTCGCCGGCGTCGGCGAACCCGTTGCCGTTCGCGTCGTCGAGCGACCCGGTCTTGAGGATTTCGAGCCCCGGTGCGGGGTCGGCCGTCGGGAGCGTCACGGAGTCCGGAGCGGATCGGACGGGCACGTCACCGCCCGGAGACGCGTAGATTCCCGCCGCGGTGGCGGTGTTGCGAATCTCGCCGGCATCCAGATCGGACTGCACGACCGTGTAGTCCCCGGTGAACGTGGCGGTCCCGTCGGCAGCGATGTCGGCGGAAGCCGGCGAAAGCGGTCCGGTGAGGTGCGGATCCTCGATGGCGACGTCGACGAGGTCGACGGTCCCGACGTTGCGAACCTCGAAGGTGTAACGCACGGTGTCGCCGGGGGTGATCTCGCCGTCATTGTCCGCGTCGGTCAGCAGGGCGCCGGTCTTGTCGAGCGTGAGCCGCGGGTCGGGGTCGGGCGTCAGCACGACCTCGGTGTCGGGCGGGGACTGCACCGGCCCGGTCGGACTCGTGCCGTTGGCCACAGCGGTGTTCGTGATGGCGCCCACGTTGACGTCGGCCTGGACGACGGTGTACGGCGCCGCCGTGAAGGTCTGCGTCGCTCCCGGGGCGAGCGTGACCGATGCCGGCGTGATGCCCGTGACCACCGGGTCGTCGACGCTCACGCCGCTGATCGTGACGTTGCCGGTGTTGGTCACGACGAAGGTGTAGTCGATCGTCTCGCCGACATCCGCGCGACCGTTGGAGTTCGCGTCATCGAGCTGCGACTGCTTGTCGATCGTGAGGGCGGGCGCCCGGTCCGGGCCGAGCAGGATCTCGGAATCGGGGGGCGTCTGAACCTGCTCCCCCAGCGGCGAGACACCGGTCGCGGATGCCGTGTTGACGATCTGGCCGGCGTCGACGTCGGCCTGCGTCACCGCGTAGGGCGCGGCCGTGAACTGCACCTGCTGGCCGACCCCGAGGTCGGCCGAGGCCGGGGCGATGCCCGACACGCGCGGGTCGGTAACGGTGACACCCGACAGCGCCGAGTTGCCGGTGTTGCGCACGAGGAAGCTGTAGTCGACGGTCTCGCCGGCATCCGCACGGCCGTTCCCGTTCGCGTCGATGAGCTGCGCCTGCTTGTCGAGCGTCATCGCGGGGCTGCAGGGAGGCTCGATCGCCACCTCCGCGCCCGCCGTCGCCTGGTAATACGACCAGTTCTCGATGGAACGTATGTCTCCCCAACTGAAACGCCACCCGTGGGCGCCATCACCATCAGGCAGATCGGTCGTGTCGAACCCGGCGCGTCCGTCGACCCCGTCGAACGGCTCGTTCGCCTGCCGGTTGACGTAGTCCAGGTTGCGGTCGTCCCAGTACAGCAGGGGCGCCGGCGCGCTGATGCCCGTCGTGCGCCCGGTGAGGCGGATGCCGGCCGCGGTCGCGGCGGCGTTGCCCAGCTGCTCGACGTCCTCCAGCACGAGGTGCATCTCGCCCACGCGGTCGACCACGACGCGCGCGTTCATGGGCTGGCAGACGCCGATCGGAGCGCCCTGCCCGTCGAGGCCGTCGAACGGCACGGTGACGGCGCCAGGCGGGCTCCCCCACGGGATGACGCGGTCGACGTCGTCGCTGTAGTCGCCGTCGCCGTTCGTGTCGATCTGGACGGTGTATCCGCCGTTGACACCGGCGAGATCGAAGGTGATGTCGCCCGCGCGGGTCAGCGGGGAGGCGGTCGCGAACTGCAGGTTCGTCGCCGCCGGGGCGACGACCTGCGGGCGGACCCACATCTCGCCCGTTGCGGAGGGCGCGGTGGCGGGAAGATCGGCCGCCGGCTCCTCGAGGAAGAGAAGGAAGTCGTCGCCACAGGCGGTGCTGTAATCGACGCCCGCTTCGAGAGGCACTCCGTTGGCGTTTGTCGTCGTGCCTTCGGCCGAACGATAGATCGGCGTGCAGGTACCCGCCTCGACCAGGCCGAAGCCGTTCGAGCGCAGGGCGGAGCCGATGCCGCCGTAGTTGATGAGCGAGACCTCGTAGAGGTAGCCCTCGCGAGTGGCGATCCAGTACCACTGCGTGCCGGCGCCTGCCTGGTACTGCTCGAACTTCGTGACCCAGGTGCGGCCCGTCACCTCCTGGGCGCCGGCGTCACGAACCCGGATGTCGTAGCTGTACCGGGCGGAGGAACCGCCGGGCAGGAACTCGGTCGTCCAGACTCCGGCAGTGAGCGAAGAGAGACCGGTGTCGGTGCACGCCGTCTGGGATGGAGCACCCGCCGCGACGGTGCACGAGAAGGCCTCGTTTCCGGCAGGGTCGACCACTGAGACCGTGGCGGCCGCGCCGCTCCCCTTGGTTATGGCGACATCCAACGTGTCACCTGCGCCCACGTAGGTGTAGAAGACCTGGCGGGCATACAGCTCGCTCCCACCAGCCGGGTTCGTGACCGCGGTCGCGGTCGCTCCCCCCGCACTCACGAGCCCGACGGCGAGCGCCGCCGCGAGCAGACCAGACAGGACGCGATGACGCGACTTCAGACTCACAGAAGGCTCCCCCGATAATCGGCAGGTACGGCTCGACGCCATCCCCGCCCACGCCCGCCGGCGAGACCGATTCCAGCCGCCAGAGCGCACCATCATCGTTTCTAGCGGAGAAACGTGCCCGGTGACCGGAATTCACCCCACGCATCACCCGGTCCGGAGCGGGCCGCTGAGGCGTAGCGCGCTGGGGTCAGGAGCTCACCGGCGACAATGCGGGCGCCCCGACATAGGCGCGCAGGTGCTGCGCGGTGAGCGTATCCGCTCCCGCCACGAGATCCGCCGGGGTGCCCTCGAACACGATCCGGCCGCCGTCGTGCCCGGCGCCGGGGCCGATGTCGATGATCCAGTCCGCGTGCGCCATGACGGCCTGGTGGTGCTCGATCACGATGACGCTGTTGCCCGCTTCGACCAGGCGATCCAGCATCCCGAGCATGTGGTCGACATCGGCGAGATGGAGGCCCGTCGTGGGCTCATCGAGCACGTAGATCGCGCCCTTCTTCGCCATCGAGATCGCCAGCTTGAGCCGCTGACGCTCACCGCCCGACAGCGTGTTCAGCGCCTGGCCGAGGGTGAGGTAGCCGAGACCGACGTCGATCATGCGCGCCAGCGTGGTGTGCGCCGGTCCCTTCGTGAAGAACGACGCCGCCTCGGCGGCCGACATCGCGAGCACCTCGGCGATGTTCTTCCCGTCGAGCCGGTACTCCAGCACCTCGTCGCTGAAGCCGGTGCCCTCGCAGAGCTCGCACAGCGTCTCGACGGTCTGCGTGAATCCGAGATTCGTGATGATCACCCCGAGCCCCCGGCAGGCCGGGCACGCGCCCTCGGAGTTCGCGCTGAACAGTGCGGGCTTGACGCCGTTGGCCTTGGCGAACGCCGAGCGGACGGTGTCGAGGATGCCGGTGTACGTGGCGGGACTCGAGCGCCGGTTGCCCTTGATCGGCGACTGGTCGACCACCACGACGTCGTCGAAGGCGGGCACGTTGCCATGGATGAGCGACGACTTGCCCGAACCTGCCACGCCGGTGACGACGGTGAGCACACCGAGCGGGATGTCGACGTCGACGTCCTTCAGGTTGTGCTGCCTCGCGCCACGGATCTGGAGGGCGCCCTGCGGCGAGCGCGTCGACTCCTTGAGCCGCGCGCGGTCGTCGAGGTGGCGACCAGTGATCGTCCCGGAGCTGCGCAGGCCTGCCACGTCTCCTTCGTACTGCACCTGGCCGCCGGCCCGGCCGGCATCCGGGCCGAGGTCGACGATGTGGTCGGCGATCTCGATCACCTCGGGCTTGTGCTCCACGACGAGCACGGTGTTGCCCTTGTCTCGCAGCTGCCGCAGGAGCCGGTTCATCCGCTCGATGTCGTGCGGGTGCAGGCCGGCGGTCGGCTCGTCGAACACGTATGTGATGTCGGTGAGCGGCGAGCCGAGGTGCCGGATCATCTTGGTGCGCTGGGCTTCACCGCCCGAGAGCGTGCCGGAGGCGCGATCCAGCGAGAGGTAGCCGAGACCGATGTCGATGAACGACGCGATCGTCTGCCGCAGGCCCGCCATGAGCGGTGCGACCTCCGGGTCGTCGACCGTGTCGAGCCACACGGCGAGATCCGTGATCTGCATGGCTGCGGCATCCGCGATGCTGATGCCCTTGATCTTCGACGACCGCGCACCCTCGTTCAGCCGCGTGCCGCCGCAATCGGGGCAGGGCAGGAACTTCACGGCGCGGTCCACGAACGCCCGGATGTGGGGCTGCAGCGAGTCGCGGTCCTTCTGGAGCATGGACTTGGTGATCTTTGGCACCAGGCCCTCATAGGTCATGTTGATGCCCGCGATCTTGACCTTCGTCTGCTCCTTGTAGAGGAAGTCCGCGAGCTCCTGCTCGGTGTAGTCCTGGATCGGCTTGGCGGGGTCGACGAAGCCGGACTCGGTGAACCCCTTCACCATCCATCCGTCGGGGTTGTAGCCGGGAATCGTGATGGCGCCGTCCTGCAACGACTTCGTCCTGTCGAACAGCTCGTCGAGGTCGACGTCGCTGACCTCGCCGAGGCCCTCGCAGCGCGGGCACATGCCGCCGGTGATCTCGAACGACCGGCGCTCCTTGACCTTCTGGCCGCCCTTCTCGAACGTGACGGCGCCCGCACCCGAGACGGACGGGATGTTGAAGGAGAAGGCCTGCGGCGAGCCGACGTGCGGCTGGCCGATGCGGCTGAACAGCAGCCGCAGCATCGCGTGGGCGTCGGTCGCGGTGCCGACCGTCGAACGCGCGTTGGAGCCCATGCGCTCCTGGTCGACGATGATCGCCGGGCTGATGTTCTCGAGCGCGTCGACCTCGGGCCGGCTCAGCTGACCCATGAACTGCTGCACGAACGTCGGATACGTCTCGTTGATGAGGCGCTGCGACTCGTTCGCGATGGTGCCGAACACCAGCGACGACTTGCCCGAGCCGCTGACCCCGGTGAACACCGTCAGCCGGCGCTTGGGGATCTCGACGGAGACGTTCTTGAGGTTGTTCTCGCGCGCTCCGACGACACGGATCATCTCGTGCGAGTCGGCGATGTGGGCGCCGGATGAAGGGGTGCTTGACGTCTCGGATGCCTCGGCCAT
The DNA here is from genome assembly GCF_900292075.1 of Microbacterium timonense. Taxonomy (GTDB): domain Bacteria; phylum Actinomycetota; class Actinomycetes; order Actinomycetales; family Microbacteriaceae; genus Microbacterium; species Microbacterium timonense. The sequence goes on along the minus strand of NZ_OLMV01000003.1, from coordinate 660,163 downwards.
GGGGTCCTCTCGATCGAAGGCGACGCTACATTGTGCCGACGATCGCGGACACCCAGCTTCCTGAATCCTGCTCGATCTCCGACCCTGCGCTGTTCCTCCACCCAGTCCCCCCGCCCCCGGCAATGCATGTCCCACTTTCGTGCGTATACCGGTCGTCGTGCGCGCGAAAGTGGGACATGAACGCTGGAGATCGGGACACGCGGCGGGGACCTTCCCCGGAGGACGCGGCGGGGGACCTTCCCGCGGGAGGAGGCGGGGAAGACCACCCCCGGGAGGAGAGAGGACGGATGCCGCGGCTCAGGCCGCGTCGGATTGCACCGGCTCGACCGCGAAGTTGTCGCGGAACACGCACGTCGGGTCGTACGCCGCCTTGATCGCACGCAGGCGCGCGAGCGTCGCGGGCGGGAAGGCCTCGGCGATGCGCTCAGGGCGCTCCGACGAGTCGAAGCTCAGGTACATGCCGGCGACGTGGTCGGCGAGAGTGCGCCACTGCTCGTCAAGGCGATCGGCGCGTGAGCCGAGAGCCACGACGGAGAAGGCCGCCGAGCGGTGGGAGTACGCCGTGGCGTCTTCGGCCACGTCGGCGACGGCGCCGCCGACCGCGCGCAGCTGGAAGAACGGCACCGCGCCGGACTCCAGCATCCGGGCCGCCGCGGCAGCGAATGCGGGGGTGACGTGTGCGAGCAGTCCCGAGCGCGAGTGCGGTTCGCCGGCACCGTGCTGCGGGCCGAGGTCGGCGTTGGCCATGACCTGCGCGTACGTGGTCAGCTGCACCGACTGCTGTACGAGCGGAGCGAGCTCGGCGAAGGGCTGCAGGCGGGCGATGATCGTGTCGGGGTCGTCCGAATCGACGATGCCGTACAGCTGCACGATCTGCGGCTGGCCCGGTCGAGGAGCGCCGGTCAGCAGGAACATGGTCATGTCGCGCGGCGACGACTCCATGACGCGGCCGTAACCCTCCAGGAACTCCGCGACGTCGTCGACCTGGAAGGCCAGCTGCGCATGACCCACCTGCCCCACCTCGTCGACCTCGAACTCGAACGCCGTGACGATGCCGACATTGGCGCCGGCTCCGCGGACCGCCCAGAACAGGTCGGGGTGGTTCGCAGCATCCGTCCGCACGATCGAGCCGTCGGCGAGCACCACCTCGGCGGCGCGCAGGTGGTCGATGGTCAGGCCGTGCTCCCGCGCGAGGAACCCGATGCCGCCCGCGGTCGCCAGGCCGCCCACGCCCACGCCGCCGTAGTCGCCGGACGTCAGCGCCCACCCGTGCTCGCCGAGCGTCGCCGCGACGTGCGCCCACCGGGCACCGGGTCCGATGCGCACGAGGCGGCGCTCGGTGTCGAGCACTTCGATCTCGTTCAGCCGCCGCAGGTCGATGACGATGCCGCCGTCGTTCGTACTGCGGCCGCTGATGCCGTGGCCGCCGCTGCGGACCGAAAGCGGAAGCTCAGGATGCCGCCGCGCGAAGCCGATCGCCGCGGCGACCTGCTCGGCCGACGCCGGCTGCAGCACGAGGCCGGGAGACCCTCCTCGCATGTAGGTGGCGCGCACGTCGCCGTACTCGAAGTCGCCCGGCTCGATCGCATGCAGTCCCGCGGGCACATCGTCGTAGGCGATGCCGTCGCGGCGCGCCGCCAGCGCGGCCGCCGACCTCACCGGACCTTCGCTGACACCCCGCGCGGCGCGCTCGGCGGTGACGAGCTCTCGCACCGCAGGCGCGATGTCCTCACCGAAGCGCTGCAGCAGGTTGGGGTCATCGCCGGCGAGGATGAACGTGCCGATGCCGTCTTCCAGTGCGAGGCGCGCCAGGCGCTCGGCGAACTCCCGGGGATCGGCCGCGAGCTGACCGACATTCAGCAGCCGGCGGATCTCACGCGGATCGCGTCCGACGGACTGTGCCGCCTCGTCGATCGTGGCGTTGCCCTTGGCGAGATCTCCCGGCTGGAGGTAGGCCAGTGACGGCAGCCAGCCGTCGCCCTTGCGGCCGGTGAGGGCCAGCATGCGCGGCTTGTAGGCCCCGATGTGGAGCGGGATCTCGTGCGCCGGTCGGGGGCCCCGCTTGGCGCCGTGCACGCGGTGGTAGCGACCGTCGGTGAAGACGCCTCCGCGCTGGTCGGTGCGCCAGAGCTCGCGCATGAGGTCGATCGCCTCTTCGAGCGCCGTCACCGCCTGGCCGGGTGTCAGCCGGGTGCCGCCCATCGCCTCGATCGCGTCCCAGAATCCGCCCGCGCCGAGACCCAGCTCGAAACGACCGCCCGAGAGCAGGTCGATGCTCGCGGCGGCGCGCGCGACGACGGCCGGCGGCCGCAGCGGGACGTTGAGCACGTTCGGCGAGATGCGGATCGTGTCAGTACGCGCGGCGACGAACGTCATGAGCGTCCAGGTGTCGAGGAACGCCGGCTGATACGGGTGGTCCTGGAAGGTCACGAGATCCAGCCCGGATGCCTCGGCGACCTGCGACAGGATCACCGGCGCCTCGGGGCTCGCGGCGGTGGGTGTGATGAACGCGCCGAACTCGAGCGCGTGTCCGTAGTCCATGGTTTCCTTTCAGCCGCGCGCCGACATCATGCCGGCGCCGGTGGGCGGTTCAGAGGGTTCGTCGGGGCGCATGCCCGCGAGAAGGATGTCCAACAGCAGGTCGCGATCGGCGGGGCTCCCCAGTCGCACGGCGTGCTCGATTCCGCAGATCAGCCGCTGCAGCTGACCCGGTGTGACGTCGTCGCGCACCACGCCGTCACGCTGCGCGCGAGAGAGCACGGCGGCGTAGCCGGCGAAGACCTTTCCGCGCGCCGCGGCACATTCGTTGTGCAGCCCGGGGTCGGACTGCGCCATGTCGGTGAGGACGGCTTCCAACCCGCCGTCCTCGAGCTGGAGCGCGAGGGCGTCGCCCAGGAACCGGCGGAACGCCTGGCGCGCATCGGGCTCGGCGACCGCCCGATCGGCGGCGTCGCCCAGTCGCACCAGCGTGTCGACGCTGAGCGCCTCGACGAGTGCCCTGACGGTCGGGAAGTGGCGATACACCGTGCCGATCCCGACGCCCGCGTCCCGCGCGATGTCGTTCAGGCGGAGTGCGCGCACATCATGCCGTCGCGCGGTCTCGAGGATGCGCTCACGACTGCGCACGGCATCGGCCCGCGGTGACATGCCCTCAGCCTACACCCGAAACGGATGAACTATCCGTTTTCAGCTGCGCCCCGGCATCCGTCGCAGTCGTTTCTCGTGTGTTAGAGGCCCGTGCCCGCCTGCCCCGTCATCCCTCGCAGTCGTTTCTCGTGGGTTTGGGCGCTGTGCGTCTGCCTGGGTTCGGGGCGGTGCCGTTGACCTGGGTTTGGGGCGCAGTCCGTCCGGTCGGGGCGCGACTCGTGCGCCCCAATCGCACGCCGCGCGCCCCAAACCCGAGATGCCAGCCCGCTGACCGGGGTTTGGGGCGCAGTGCGTCTGCCTGGGATTGGGGCGCGGTCCGTTGACTGGCGCTTGGGGCGCAGTCCGTCCGGTCGGGGCGCGACTCGTGCGCCCCAATCGCACGCCGCGCGCCCCAAACCCGAGATGCCGACCTGCGGGATCGGGGCGACCTCCCGGCCCCGTACCCGCCCCGGCTGGCGAGGTTCGGGGCATGTGGGCTGGGGGTCCCGGGGCGGGGGTCGGTGCGTCAGGGAATCTGGAACACGACGGTCGCGCCCGAAGGAACGACCGAGGTGACGATGCGGGTGTCGAACGTAGCCAGCTGCGCGTCGTTCGAAGCGGCCAGATGAAGCAGGTAGGTGTCGGTGACCTGCGAACTGGCCAGCAGGCGCTCGGTGTGCACCGAGCTGTCGAGAAGGCTCACCGTGTCGGGCAGGAACACGTGATCGGGTCGCGCTGCGAGGCTCGCGAGACTCGCCATCACGACGGGCGCCGGCTGGGTGTTCGGGTACTTCGGGTGGCTGACGACGCGCACAACGCCGTTCTGCACGAGGGGGCAGGTGTGCCAGGCCTCGCCGCCGCGAGCGGCGAACCACCGGTGCGCCCGATCGTGGTGGACGTGCAGCGGATCGATCAGCGCGACGATCGCGTTGACGTCGAGCAGGTGCCGGGTCACGGTGCGTCGTCCCGCAGCTCATCGACGTCGTCGAGGCTCGCACGGCCCGCGTCGGGCGGCGACGGCAGCAGCACGATGCCGTTCCGGGTGCCGCCGTGTCGCTGCCGCTCGGTGAGCGTCGCCCGGGCGAGCTGCGACAGCGCCTCCCCCAGGGTGAGTCCGCGCGCGTCGGCGAACTGCTTCGCCGCCGCGAGCACGTCGTCGTCGATCGTCACCGTGGTGCGCATGCATCGATCATCACGCATCACGCATCAGGCGTCAACGGCTGCCGCCCGCGTCGCGCGAGCCAGGAGGTGAAGGCTCGATCAACCGGCGCGCCAGCAGCCGTCGACGTGGTCATCCACCATGCCGGCCGACTGCATGAGCGCGTACATGGTCGTCGGGCCGACGAAGCGGAATCCCCGCTTGCGCAGCGCCTTGCTCAGCGCATCCGACGCGGGGCTCGTGGCCGGAACCTCCGCGAACGAGCCTGGACGACGGTGGGATGCCGGGGCGAACGACCACATGAAGGTGTCGAGTTCACCGGGCTCCATGTCGAGGACGAGCCGGGCGTTGGAGATGGTGGCCTCGATCTTCGCGCGATTGCGGATGATCCCGGCATCTGTCATCAGGCGCGCCACGTCGTCCTCACCGAAGGCGGCCACCGCCTCGGGCTCGAACCCGGCGAAGACCTCGCGAAAGCGCGGGCGCTTGCGCAGGATCGTGATCCAGGAAAGCCCCGCCTGGAACCCCTCCAGACTCATCTTCTCGAAGAGGGCCCGGTCGCCGTGCAGCGCGACGCCCCATTCCTCGTCGTGATAGCGGGTGTACTCGGGGTCGTCGCCGACCCACGCGCAACGCGCGCGGCCGTCGGCGCCGAGGCGGACGTCGTGACTCACCGCGCCAGCCTAGAGCGGGGGACCGACGCGGCGGCACGGCGGTCGAGCTGTCAAACCCCTGCGGGGCGCGCGGCGCCGCACGTACCGTGGCGGCATGACTGATCTCAGCGGCAAGAAGATCGCGTTCCTCGCGACCGATGGATACGAAGACAGCGAGCTGACCTCACCGTGGGAGGCCGTCACCTCGGCAGGCGCCACCGCGGTGATGGTCGCTCCCTCCGACGACGAGATCGAGGGCAAGAACGGCCATCGCCAGACCGTGGACGTCGCGGTGTCGGAGGCGGATGCCGCGCAGTTCGACGCTCTCGTCCTGCCGGGCGGCGTGGTCAACGCCGACCATCTGCGCATGGATGCCGACGCCGTCGCGTTCGGCCGCAGCTTCTTCGAGCAGCACAAGCCCGTCGGCGTCATCTGCCACGGTGGCTGGCTGCTGGTCGAGGCCGGTGTCGTGAACGGTCGGACGCTCACGAGCTACCCGAGCCTGAAGACCGACCTGCGCAACGCCGGGGCGAACTGGGTGGACGAGGAGGTCGTGGTCGACCACGGGCTGGTGTCGAGCCGCACCCCCGACGATCTCCCTGCCTTCAACGCCAAGGTGCTCGAAGAGGTGGCCGAGGGCGCACACGCGGCCCAGACGGCCTGACCCACGACCCCCGACCCCGACCCACGACCCCGACCCGCGACCTGCCGACTCGCGCGGCCGGCCTGCCGAGGACGCGCGGCCGGCCTGCCCAGGACCGGCGGCCGGCCGCGACTCGATGGTCGCGGCATCCGTCCCTTCACGACGCCGTCGCCGGCTCGATTCCCCGACGCCGCTCGCGTCGCTTACCGTGGAATGTCGGGCTGTGCACCGGCACCTGGGAGGGAACAGCATGAGGATCGTCGCGTCGTCGGATTGGCGGGACGCCGTCCCGTTCGAGAGCCCGGTGCTGGTGGCCGACGTCGTGCCCGGTGAGCCGACGCGCTGCTTCGCGTGCGGCCCGGACGCCGAGCCGCTTCCCCGCACCGAGCTGTGGGCGTTCAAGCACCGGCATCCGAAGAACCATGACGGGTACGTGCGCTTCTACTGCGCGGCGCACGTGCCGAAGGTGGAGCGACGGATGCCGGCGGCACCCGCGACCGCAGCGCGCAGCGCCTCACGACCCGCCGCCGAGCGCAGAGCACCGAAGCCCGTCGTCCCCGAGCGCCAGCGCGCGACGTGCCCGAACTGCTTCGTCGAGGTCTCGGCCACCGGGGAATGCGGCATGTGCGGCTGGAGCGCCTGAGGCGGCTCGACGAATGAGGGAGGGGACCGCGTACCCGATCCGCGGTCCCCTGAGAAGACGCCGCTTCGCCGCGCACGAAGCCCGATGGCGCAGCGACGCGGAAGCTGCCTTCATATGGGTCATGTCCGGCAGCGTCGGATTCCTGACACCAATCGCATCATCGTTACCGTTTCGTGACCTGGATGCCGCGGCCGCCGCGGCACCGACCGCTCACCGCTTCTTGAGGGACTTCTCCGACACCGGCGCCTCCCCCGACGCAGCGAGGGCTCGGTAGTACTCGCGGGCCTCGTCCTGTCGCGTGCGCTCGGCGCCCGAGGCGATCGGGGCTCGCACGTGCTCCGGCGCGAAGCCGTACGCGTCGACGAGATCCTGGGCGTGCGGCCGCAGCCGTGCCGCGAGGCGGTCGATGTAGCGGGTGACGGATGCCGCCCTCTGCGTCGACAGGCGTCCGTTGATGAGGTACCACGCGAGGTGCTTCTCGATGAGGTGCATCCCGAAGAGGTCGCGCAGCCAGGTCAGCACCTGCTTCGTCCCCTCGTCCGAGATGCGGTTCACGCCATCGGTGAACGCCTCCCACTGCAGCAGTTCGCCGTGCGCACGGGCGGCCTCGATCAGCTCCGCCTGATGGCTGTTGAACAGCGCCGCGGCCTCCGCCGGCGAGAGCTTGGACGCCGGACGCAGCGCGGCGGCCACATCGGCCACCATCTGCTGCACGCGACCGCCGAGCAACTCGTGCTGCTGGTCCTCGCGAAGGCCCAGCTCGACCGAGCGGGCCGTGGAGCCGAAGTCGGCGACGGCCTGGCCGAGCTGACGCAGTCCCGCGCCGTGGAAGAGCTTGCCCGCCGTCTGCCCGACCGCGAAGCGCGCCAGCTTCGCGGCATCCGCTCCCTTGAACTGCTTGGCGTAGTCGGCGAGCAGCCGTTTGCCGACCAGCTGCAGCAGGACGTTGTTGTCACCCTCGAAGGTGACGTAGACGTCGAGGTCCTGGTGCAGGCCCACCATGCGGTTCTCGGCGAGGAAGCCCGAGCCGCCGCAGGCCTCACGGGCCTCCTGGATCGTCTGGAGCGCGTTCCACGTCGACAGCGGCTTGAGCGCCGCGGCGAGGGTCTCGAGGTCTTCGCGTTCGTCGGGGGTGTCGTTGCGACCCGAGAAGACGCCGTCGAACTTCTTCAGCAGCTCGTCGTGACTGAAGAACTGCGCGTAGTTCTGGGCCAGCAGCGGCAGGAGGCGCCGCTGGTGCTTGCCGTAGTCCAGCAGCACGACCTCCTCGGTGCCCGCGCCCGAGTCGAACTGGCGGCGCTGGTTCGCGTAGGTGAGGGCGATGTGCAGGGCCAGAGCGGTGCCCGTCGTCGCGGCGCCGTCCAACGACACGCGGCCCTGCACGAGCGCGCCCAGCATCGTGAAGAACCGGCGTCCGGGCGACGGGATGTCAGAGGTGTACGAGCCGTCGGCCGCCACCTGGCCGTAGCGGTCGAGCAGATTGAAGCGCGGCACGCGCACGTGGTCGAAGGCGAGTCGGCCGTTGTCGATGCCGTTGAGGCCGCCCTTGACACCGTCGTCCTCGCTCGTGACGCCCGGCAGCATGTTGCCCTCGTCGTCGCGGATCGGCACGAAGAAGCAGTGCACGCCGTAGTTGACGCCGCCGGTGATCAGCTGGGCGAACACGGTCGCGGCCTTGCCGTGCAGGGCGGCGTTGCCGAGGTAGTCCTTGTAGGCGCCGCGGAACGGCGTGTGGATCACGAACTCCTCGGCCTCGGGGTCGTACGTGGCGGTCGTGCCGATCGCGGCGACGTCGGATCCGTGGCCGGTCTCGGTCATCGCGAAAGCGCCCGGCAGGCTCATGTCGATCACGCCCGGCAGCCACGCGTCGTGGTGCTTCTCGGTGCCGAGCTGGAAGATGGCGGATCCGAACAGGCCCCACTGCACGCCCGACTTGATCTGCAGACTCGGGTCGGCCAGCACGAGCTCTTGGAAGCCGGCCAGGTTCGCGCCGTTGTCGTTCAGGCCGCCGAACTTCTCGGGGACCCCGCGCCGCGACCCGCCGTGCTCGACCAGCAGGTGCAGCTGGGTGAGCACGCGCTCACGGTGCTCCGGCATCGACTGCCCGTCGATGCGCCAGAAGGCGGGATCCTTGATCATCTCGCGGGCCTCGCGGCGGGTGTCGCCCCAGGTTCCCAGCAGCAGATCGGTCACCGCCGCGACGTCGATGCGGGGTTCGGATGCCTCCGCCGCAGTGTGCGGAGCGGTCGGCGCCCCTCCGGCGGGTGTGCGCTTGTGGACGGCAGGCTTCTTCGTGCGGACGGCGGCGTCGGCCATGTGCATCACCTCTCGGTGCGATGGACAGCGGGAGAATTCGCTTTCGACCGTAGAACTCCCACAAGCGCGACTCAAAGCGGCTGGCGGAATCCCACAAGCCGAGTGCCCGACAGGGGCAGCCCGCGTTGTGCAGCGCGCACAGCCGAACCCCACGGCCGAGAATGGGCGCATGACCGATCCAGTCGTGGCCCTCGGGGAGTGGGGGCCGGACGACCTTCCGCTGCTCGAGCGCGCCAACACGCCGGAGATGACCAGACACCTGGGTGGCCCCGAGACCCCCGCCGAACTCGAGGAGCGCCATCGCCGCTACCTGCGGCTGATGGGCAGCGGGGAGGCGGCGATGTACCGGATCGAGGTCGACGGCGCTCCGGTGGGCGGCATCGGGTACTGGCAGGTCGACCACGAGGGCACCCCGGCATGGGAGACCGGCTGGCATGTCTATCCGGAGTGGCAGGGCCGCGGGCTGGCCGGGCAGGCGCTGCGCCTGATCACGCACATGGTTGCTTCGCGAGGCGACCGGGACCTGCTGGTCGCGTACCCGGGTGTCGACAACCCGGCCTCCAACGCGCTGTGCCGCCGCACCGGGTTCGCGCACCAGCGGACGGGGTCGGCGCCGTGGCGGGGCGGCGAGCTCGCCTTCAACGTGTGGGTGCTCGACGTGTCGCCCCTGGACCTGGGCGGCCGTGCGCCCGACCTCGACGAGCGTTTCGGGGAGGGCGTGCTCGACGAGACCGTGTGGTGGCCGTACTACCTGCCGCACTGGTCGTCGCGCGATCGCACGGCCGCCCGCTATTCCATCGCGCCCGACGCGCTCGAGTTGACGATCGGCGCGGAGACGGCACCCTGGTCGCTCGAGTTCGACGGCGACGTGCGCGTCTCACACCTGCAGACCGGTCAGTACTCCGGCGAGCGCGGCAGCACAGTCGGCCAGCACCGGTTCCGCGACGGCCTGGTGGTGCGCGAGATGCAGCCGGAGCGTCGGCTGCATCTGCCGAGGTTCGGCGTCATCGAGGTCCGAATGGCCGCGATCCGCCACCCGGATGCGATGGTGGCGTTCTGGCCCATCGGCTTCGAGGACACCCCCGAACACAGCGGCGAACTGTGCATCGCCGAGATCTTCGGCAGCGAGATGGACGACGGCGGCGGCTGGGTGGGTGTCGGCATCAAGCGGCAACACGACCCGCGGCTGAGCGACGACTTCGAGAAGATCCGCGTCGACGGCGATCTGACGGACATGCACGACTACGCAGTGGAGTGGACCGCGGACGCGGTGTCGTTCTTCATCGACCACCGCTGGGTCAAGACGGTCCGTCAGAGCCTCGAGTACCAGGTGCAGCTCATGCTCGACGTCTTCGAGCTGCCCCGCGCCGACGGCACGCGCGATGTCGACGCGCTTCCGCACACGCTGCGCGTCGAGCGGGTCCGCACGTTCCCGCCCGCCTGAGGGCGGCGTTCGCCGCCTGGCAGCGCCGGCGCGGCGGGCATGGCGAGGAAGGGCATCGCGCTCAGAAGAGTCCGACGATGCGACCGTCCTCGTCGACGTCGATGCTGTTCGCCGCCGGAACCGCCGGAAGCCCGGGCATCGTCATGATGTCGCCGCAGATCATCACGATGAACCGTGCGCCGGCGGCCAGCCGAACTTCCCGGATGTCGACGACGTGCCCGGTCGGCGCGCCGCGCAGCTTGGGGTCGGTGGAGAACGAGTACTGCGTCTTGGCGACGCACACCGGATAGGTGCCGTACCCCTCGTCCTGAAGCCGGCGGATCTGCGCGCGCACGACGGTCGACGCGGTGACCTCCGACGCACCGTAGATGCGGGTGGCGATCGCGGTGATCTTCTCCCAGAGTGTCGCGTCGTCCGGGTACGTGAACCGCAGTCCTCCCCCGGGTTCCTGACCCTGCCGGAGGGTGGCCGGTGGCTCCGTGCACAGCCGGACGACCTCGCGCGCGAGGTCTTCCGCGCCGGCGCCGCCCTCGGCGAAGTGCCGGGCGACGACTGCGGGGACCCCGGCGGCCTCCGACGCGGCCACAAGCGCCGCGACCTCGGCATCCGTGTCCTCCGCGCGGTGGTTGATGGCGACGACGGCCGGGAGTCCCCACGTCTCCCGCAGGGTCGTGAGGTGACGCACGAGGTTCGCGGTGCCGCGCTGCAAAGCGCCCACGTCTTCGCGGGGGAGGTCGGCCACCGCGACGCCGCCGTGGTACTTCATCGCCCGCACCGTGGCGACGACCACCGCGACGTCCGGCCGCAGCCCTGTGGTGCGGCAGAGGATGTCGATGAACTTCTCGGCGCCGAGGTCTGCACCGAAGCCCGCCTCGGTGACGACGTAGTCCGCCAGACGCAGGGCCGAATCCGTCGCCAGATACGAGTTGCACCCGTGCGCGATGTTGGCGAAGGGGCCGCCGTGGACGAAAGCCGGCGTGTGCTCGAGCGTCTGCACGAGATTGGGAGCGAGCGCGTCGCGCAGAACGGCGGCCATCGCACCGTGCGCGTGCAGGTCGCGGGCGCGAATGGGCATGCGGTCCCGCGTGTACGCGACGACGATCTCACCCAGTCGCTCCTTCAGATCCGCAAGGCTCGTCGCGAGGCAGAAGATCGCCATCACCTCGCTCGCGACGACGATGTCGAAGCCACCCTCGCGGGGGTAGCCGTTGGCCGGGCCGCCGAGGCCGATGACGGTGTCGCGCAGGGCGCGGTCATTAACGTCGAGCACGCGACGCCAGGTCACCCGTCGCACGTCGATGCCGAGCTCGTTGCCGTGATGGATGTGGTTGTCGATGAGCGCTGCGAGAAGGTTGGTGGCGACCGCGATCGCGGCGAAGTCGCCCGTGAAGTGCAGGTTGATGTCTTCCATCGGCACCACCTGCGCGTATCCGCCGCCGGCGGCACCGCCCTTCATTCCGAACACCGGTCCGAGCGCCGGTTCACGCAGGCAGATCATCGCGCGCTTACCGATGCGACTGAGCGCGTCACCCAGGCCCACCGTGGTCGTCGTCTTGCCCTCGCCGGCGGGGGTCGGCGACACCGCCGTCATGAGCACGAGGCGTCCGCGGGGGCGACCCTGCAGCGCGCGCAGGTACGACAGCGACACCTTCGCCTTGTGCCGGCCGTACGGCACGAGCTCTTCGTCGGGGATGCCGAGGCCCTCGGCGATCCGGGTGATCGGCCACAGGTCGGCCCGCTGTGCGATCTCGATGTTGCTCGTGGCCACGCTCGCTCCCTGTCGCGGGCCTCGTCGCCCGCTGGCGTCAGCCTATGCGGGACGACCGTTCCCGTCTCGGACCCTCACCGGCCGCCGGCAGACGGATAGGCGGATGCCGAATGCACGACCTCCCGTCTCGGACCCCCACCGGCCGCCGGCAGACGGAGGGGCGGATGCCGAATGCACGACCTCCCGTCGAGCGCACGACCTCTTCGCGCTCTTTCCTCGTGCGTTCGGCGACATCCCGTGCACTCGGTGCGGCCGGCTCACCGTCCGAGGACGGCCGGTACCGCGGCGACGGCCCGTGATCACAGGACGGCCAGGACTGCGGCGGCGACGGCCTCCGGTCCGTACCCGCCGACGAGAAGACGGTTCGGACCGTCGACGACGAGGATCTCGACACCGCGCGCACCACCTGAGTACTCGTAGACCAGACGGTACGCGGCGTCCGCGCCGGCGATGCTGATCGTCTCCACGTTGTGCGCCTCCAACTGAGCGGCCGAGGGAGCGCCGACGCCCGACTGCAGCTGCAGCTCGGTGATGCGACTGCTGTTCTCCGTCAGGTCGTACCAGGGGCACCACTGCGCAACGCCGGCAGCCGTCAGCACCTCCCATACGGGGCCGTCGGGCACGTTGTCACCCGGAAAGCCCGGTTGGGGCGCGGTGATCCCGGCACCGGAGGCGGCAGCGGATGCGATCTTCTCGCACGCGGGCAGCGTCCACCAATCCGCTGCAGGACTCACCGGCACCCCCGAGTAGACAGACGGGGCATGGCCGAGCACCGATTGGATCAGACCGTCCACGGCGGCGGTCATCACGGATGCCTCCTCAGCCGACGGGTCCAGATCGTTCTCGTTGACCCGCGCCGTCTCGGCGAGAACCCACATGTCTGAGCGGACCTCGCCGCGACCGCAGTATCCCCACCCGTAGCAGCCGAACTGGGCGCGTTCGGCAGCCACGTCGTCGGGCACATGCATACGCGGAATCACTGCGACGCTGAGGTACTCGACGGGTGCGCCTTCGGCCCACCAGGTGCAGGCCAGCCCGCCGAGCCGCGCAAGCGAGCCTGCGACGTCGGGCATGAGTCCGCCGATGTTGTCGGGCGAGCTGGTCACCGGCTGTACGCCATGGAAGATTTGAGCCGCAAGATCGGCGGTGAGAACGCCCGAGCAGTCGCCGTCGAAGGGAACCCGCGCTTGCGGCGGTTCGGGGGTCGGTGTCGCCTCTGACGCCGGCGCGGCGACTCCCTCGCTGGCTGTCGGGGTCGGGACGGATGTCGCGGCGCATCCGGCCAGAACGAGAGCGGCCGCGATGAGCGCGGGGGCGAGGCGACGCAGCGTCATGACGACACCGTACTGAACGCAGCGGGGCCCGTCCCGTCGGCTGCATAACGGATAGAGAACAGATTCATGCCGTTGTCGGCATGAATCTGGCGGGCTCCTCTGGCCGATGGCGGCCCAACCAGTCACCGTCGGTTCTCAGAAAGCAGAACTCACGCTGCGGGTTCGCCGACGGGGACCCCCTGCGGGTAGACCACCGCCTTCAAGGAGTCGGGGACCCGGGAAGCCAGCGTGAGGGCGTCGACTGTCTCCTCCAGCGCGAAACGGTGCGTGACCAACGACGCGACGTCCACGCGCCCTGAGGAGACGAGGGAGATGGCGGTGGGCCAGGTGTGCGCGTAGCGGTTGACGAGCGCGAGAGAGATCTCCTTGACGTTCAGGCGCGACAGCGGGAGCGAGACGTCCTGCTTCGGCATGCCGACCATCGCCGCGCGGCCCCCGTTGCGGAGCCGCCACAGCCCCTGCGCCAGCACGCCTGGGGCACCGGAGCATTCGAGCAGGACGTCGGCATCCTCGTGACCGGGCCCCTCGTCGACGGTGCCGCTCCGCTCGACCTCGAAGCCGAGCTCGCGGGCCTTCGCGAGACGGAACTCCGACACGTCGCTCACGACCACCGACGAAGCGCCGAGCGCCCGTGCGACCTGGGCCGCCAGCATCCCGACCGGACCGGCTCCCGAAACGAGCACACGATCTCCGGGCCGCAGGTCGGCGCGGCGGCAGGCCCAGATCCCGACGGAGAGCGGCTCGCACAGCGCCGCCTCTTCGTACGACATGCCCGACGGCACCACGAACAGGTTCCGCTCGTCGAACGCGACGCGCTGCACGAGCGCGCCGTCGTACGGCGGGGTGGCGAGGAACGCCAGACGCGAGCACAGGTGATAGCGCCCTGCCAGGCAGTCCTCGCAGTCGCGACACGGCGTGCCCGGCTCGATAGCCACCCGGTCGCCCACGCTCACCCTGGTCACCGCGTCGCCGACAGCGACCACCCGTCCTGAGACTTCATGGCCGAGGATAAGGGGCCCGTCGACGACCCAGTCCCCGATGCGGCCGCGGGTGAAGTACGCCGTATCAGACCCGCACACCCCCACCGCCTCGATGGCGACGACCGCCTCGCGCGGCCCCGGCGACGGCTCGGGCACGTCCCGGATCTCTATACGCCCGAGTTCCGGCATGACAGCTGCGAGATTGCTCATCGGTTCCCTCCTGCAGCCATGGTGTCAGGCCGCGCGGCGGATGACGTCGAGCACGGCCTCGCCGTACGCCTCGCGTTTCTTCGCTCCGATGCCCGAGACGCCGTCGAGGTCTGCGAGGCTCTCCGGCCGCCGCTCGGCGAGGGCGCGCAAGGTTGCGTCGCCGAAGACGATGTATGCCGGCACGCCGAGTTCCTTTGCGACACTCGCACGCCAGGCGCGCAGCGCCTCGAACAGTCCGACATCTCCCGGGGCCAGGGTCTCGGGCGCGTTGCCCTTGCGCACGCGCGCGACACCACCCGATCGCCCCATGACGTCACGGCGCAGCGGCACAGGCGTCTGCCCGCGCAGAACCCCCGTCGCCGGTTCACCGAGCGACAGTGTGCCGTACTCGCCGCGGGCAACGAGGATGCCGCGCGCCAGCAGCTGCCGGATCACGCTGCGCCAGTCCTGCTCGCTGAGGTCGGCGCCGAGCCCGTAGGTCGACAGCTGGTCGTGCCCCTGCTGTCGGATGCGGTCGGTCGAGGCACCCCGGAGGATGTCGATGAGGTGACCCGCGCCGAAAGCCTGGCCGCGTTCGCGTTGCAGACGCACGATCGTGGAGAGCAGCTTCTGTGCCGGGATGAGCCCGTCCCACGTGTCGGGCGCCTCCAGGCAGGTGTCGCAGTTGCCACACGGACCGGAGTCCTCGCCGAAGTACGCCAGCAGGTTCTGCCGCCGGCATCCGACCGTCTCGCACAGGGCCAGCATGGCGTCGAGGTGCTGACCGAGCCGCATCTTGAACGCCCGATCACCGGGCGACTGGTCGATCAGCCGGCGCTGCTGCACGACGTCGCCGAGTCCGTACGCCATCCAGGCGACGGATGCCTCGCCGTCACGTCCTGCCCGGCCCGTCTCCTGGTAGTAGCCCTCGACCGACTTCGGCAGGTCGATGTGGGCGACGAAACGCACGTCGGGTTTGTCGATTCCCATTCCGAAGGCGATCGTCGCGACCATCACGACGCCGTCTTCCCGCAGGAACCTCGACTGGTTCGCCGCGCGCGTCTCGGCGGGCAGCCCCGCGTGATACGGCAGCGCATCGATGCCCTGCGCCGACAGGAACTCCGCCGTCTGCTCGACCGACTTGCGACTGAGCGCGTAGACGATGCCGGATGCCGGACCGGTCGTCGAGCGAGCTTGCGCGTCGACATGGCGGATGAAGGCCACCAACTGCCGGCGGGGGTCGGACTTGACCTCGATCCGGTACTGGATGTTGGGGCGGTCGAAGCTGGAGACGAAGTGACGGGCGTTCGGAAGGTGCAGCCGCTCGGTCATCTCGCGGTGCGTGGCCGGCGTTGCCGTCGCCGTGAGCGCCAGGCGAGGAACCCCCGGGAACCTCTCGGCGAGCGCGCCGAGGGCGAGGTAGTCGGGCCGGAAGTCGTGACCCCACTGGGAGACGCAGTGGGCCTCGTCTATCGCGATGACGCTGAGCGTGCCTCGCGCGAGGAACCGCAGCGTCGCCTGCGTGTTCAGGCGTTCGGGAGCGACGTACAGCAGGTCGAGCTCGCCCGCGAGATACGCGCGCTCCACGGCCGCCCGCTCGGCCGGCGCCTGGGTCGAATTGAGGTACGCGGCACGCACGCCGTTGGCCACGAGCGCGTCGACCTGATCGTGCATGAGGGCGATGAGAGGGCTCACGACGAGCCCCGTGCCGGGCCGCACGAGTGCCGGCACCTGGTAGCAGACGCTCTTGCCCCCGCCGGTCGGCATCAGCACGACGGCGTCACCGCCGCCGATGACGTGCTCGACGATCGCGGCCTGCTCCCCCCGGAACGCGTCGTAGCCGTACACCTCGCGCAGCACGGTGCGGGCCTCGAGTCCTGTGAAGTCGCGGCGCGGCCCAGCGTTCGTCAACGCGCCGGCCGCACTCGGAGCCGGGTCGAAGGCCGATGACCCTTCGCCGTGCGCGGGGGCCGAGAAGTATGGATCGGGGAAGGGCGGGTCATCGTCGGGCGGCGGGGCGTCCGCGTCGGCCCACATGAGGTCGGCGTAGGGGTCGCCCTGCGGATCGGTCACCCGCCCCAGGGTAGCCCGGGCATCCGACGGCATGTCCGCCAGGGACCGAAGTCGTGGGATCACGCCTGCTGGCGGGTGGTGTGGAGGAGGCGCCGTCAGCGAGGCAGAGGTGGGCGGCACACGAGCAGCTCACCGGCGCCGGTGACGCGCACCACGCCTGCCGCGTGGGGCAGCACGACCGTCGAGCCGCGGACGAGCCGGCTCACCCCGACGCCCCCGCCTGCGTCGGGGACGCTGTTTCCGTGCGCTGCCGCGTCCACTTCACCGTCGAGCACGACCCCGATCGCGAAGCCCGGGTCGAGCTCGGCCGAACCGTCCACCCTCACGTGCTCGAGACGGAAGAACGCCTCGGCCGCCGACGGCAGCAGCGGCCCGTCCCCACCGGCCCGATGAACGAGCCCCGCGATCTCCGCCGCCGAACGCGCGCGGTGCTCGACCGCCCCGAGGGCGGTATCGAAGCCGACGCCGAGATGTCCCTTCGCCGGGCCGTCGATGGCGAACCCGTGCCATTCGGCGAGGATCGAGAGGTCCTCCGGCTCCTGTAGTTCGACGAGAAGAATCCCCTCGCCGATGGCGTGGAGCACGCCCGCGGGTACGTACACGACGTCACCCGGACCGACCTCGAGACGGTGCATGGCACCGAGCAGCGACGCGACGTCCTGGCGCGCGACGATGTCGTCGAGTTCGGCGCGTTCCAGATCGCGGGCGAGCCCCAGATGCACCTCGCCCGGGGTGAGGACGTACCAGGCCTCGGTCTTGCCGTGCGCGGTGCCGAGGTGAGCGGCCGCCCATGCCCCGTCGGGATGGGCGTGCACGGGAAGCCGCTGGCCCGCATCGAGGAGCTTCACCAGGAGCATCGGGTCGGCGCCGAACGAAGCGACGTGCGCGGGTCCGAGCCACCACCGCGGTTCGGCGGCGATCGCATCGGCGAGGAGTGTTCCGTCGGGGAGCGTCGTCTGGCCAGCGGGCGCCTCTCCGTTCACCGGCGTGACCGAGCCGACCCAGTCCTCAGGCTCGTACTCGGCGGCGGGCGGCTCACCACGGAAGTCGGTGATGCGCCGGCCGCCGCGGTAGAAGCGGGCGGCCGGCCGGTTCGACGGCAGGACCAGCACAGTCATCGGGAGTTCCCTTTCGCCAGAACGGATGCCCCGGCATCCGTCCGACGCTCATCCGGTGTCGCGAGCGCCGCGATGAATCCGCCCACGAACGTGTCGCCCAGGCCGATGGTCGTCGGTGAGGCGACATTCAGATCGTAGGCCGGCACGCACGACGCACCACCTGCGAACCGGCTCTCGATCTCGTTCGCGAACACGACGGCCGCCGCTTGCCGGGCAATCCGACGGGTCGCCGCGTACTCGTCCCGCGTCAGTCCGTCACCGACGCGGAATCGCGTGCCGGCCATGGTCACCGCGCCTTCCAGCGCGGCCCGCCACCGCCCGGAGTCGCGTCCCACCGCGACCGCCCAGTGCTTGGTGTGCACCACGAGGGTGGGGGCCGGGATCAACTCCGTCGCTCGGCGCAGCGCCCGCTCGGCGGCATCCGGGTCCAGCAGGTCGAACGCTCCACCGAGATAGCCGAACAGCTCATCTTCGTTGAGGCCATACACATCGACCACGGCCGCCATCGCGTCCCGAACGCGAAGTCCATGGGCGACATCATGGGAACCGGCGTCCTCGAAGACCGCCACCGCGCCGGCGGACCGTCCCCGGATGGCCTCCACGACGGTCGCGAGCCGGTCATCGAGGATCTCGGCATCCTGAATGGTGTTGAACCCGGACGCGAGGAACACCCGCGCCTTCGCGACCATCCGGGGCAGCTCAGGAGCGATGACGAGCTCCCGGTTCGGCAGGTCGTTGACGAAGATGAGCCGGTTGGGGTGCGGCGCGACGAGCTGTGCATCGGGGAGACGGACGACCGCACCCGCCGGGTACTGCACGATCACGTGAGGCTCGGTGGAGTCCGCCTTCGCGCTCGACACCCACGAAACCTCGGGCGGCAGCAGGGTCCGAACCGTATCGTCGATGCTCACCAGGTGCACGGTGCTGCCCACCCCGAGCCGTGCCATCGCCAGAGCCGCGCGCACGCACGTTCCACCGAGGGTCTTCGCGTACCGGAACCGCGAGGCGAAGCGCTCGAGCACGGGGACGGAAGACACGAACCGCTCTCCGCCGCGGCCATCGCGCAGGAGGGCCAGCACGGTGATCACCAGGCTCCGCTCGTCGTCGACCGGGATCGACGCGTCAAGATCGCCGGAGCGGATGCCGTGCTCGAGAGCGAGCGCTTCGAGCACGGCCGGATCCCACGCGATCTCGTAGTCGACGGTGCCGCCGAGGCCGAGCACCAGTTGCGAGGTCACACTCCGAATCCTTCCGTTGCGATGCGAGTCAGTACAGGGACGCCTTGCCGGCGGCTCCGAACAGGTTGATCTTCTCGGCCGCGGTCACCTTCATCGCCGCGATCGGCTCCGGCTGGATGGCGTTGGGCTCCCGCAGCCGCTCGTCGGTGCCGAGCACCTCGCGCATGCGATTGTGGTACGAGACCTTGATATCGCTGGAGATGTTGATCTTGTTGATGCCGAGATCGACGGCGCGACGGAGCTCGCTGTCGGGGTTGGCCGAGCCCCCGTGCAGCACGAGCGGGATGCCGACAGCGGCCTTGATCTCCTGCAGCAGGTCGTGGCGCAGCTCGGGGTTCTTGTCAGCGGGATACAGGCCGTGCGAGGTGCCGATGGCGATGGCGAGGCTGTCGACACCCGTCTCCCGGACGAAACGCACGGCGTCGTCGACGTTGGTGTAGATGATCTCCTCGGCTCCCGACTCGCCGTAGCTGTCGTTGGCTCCGATGGTGCCGAGTTCACCCTCGACCTGCACCCCGACGACGTGGGCGGCCTCGACCACCTTGCGCGTCAGAGCGACGTTCTCGTCGAAAGGCTTGAGCGACGCGTCGATCATGACGGAGGTGAATCCCGCCTGGATGGCCGTGATGATCTGCTCGTACGTGCCGCCGTGATCCCAGTGGATCGCGACGGGAACGTTCGAGCGATGAGCGCGGGCATGCATCGCGGGGATGAGGTCGGTGGTGATGTGCCGCACCTCGTCGGGATGGATGGCGATGATCACCGGGGCGTTCAGCTCTTCGCTGATGTCCATCACCCCGTTGAACATCGCCCAGTCGCTGATGTTGAAGGCCGGGATCGCGAAGTTGTTGTCGTTCGCGACGTCGAGGATGGACTTGCCGGTGTAGAGCACGGGTTTTTCCCTTTCGATGGTGGTGTGGGGCGCGCGTCAGCTCTTGACAGACCCGGAGGTCAGCCCGCTGATGAAGTAGCGCTGGAAGAAGAGGAACAGGACGAGGACTGGAATCGACCCGAGGATGCTCATCGCCATGATCTCGTTCCACTCGTAGGAGTGCTGACCCATGAGCAGCTGGATGCCGATCGGCACCGTGCGCATGTCAACGGTGCGCGTGAGGGTGAGCGCGAAGAGATACTCGTTCCACGCGATCATGAACGTGTAGACGCCGACCGAGACGATTCCAGGGACCGAGATCGGCACGAGCACGCGCCAGAGGGCTGTGAAGGAACCCGCGCCGTCCACGCGCACGGCCTCATCGAGCTCACGCGGGAGCGTGTTGAAGTAGCCGGTCATCATGATGATCGCGTACGGCAGCGTGAACACCATGTAGGTGAAGATCAGCCCGGGATAGGTGTTGTACAGCCCCAGCAGCACGACGAGCCCGAAGTACGGGATGAGCAGCGTGATGGGCGGCACGGCCTGCACGCTGACGATGACGACGTTGAGGATCCGCTTGCCTCGGAATTCGAACCGACTGAAGGCGTACGCCGCCTGGACGGCGACGAACAGAGTCAGCAGCGTTACCGAGCCCGCGACGATGTAGCTGTTGAGGAAGAAGCGCAGCTTCTCGGGGTCGGTGAAGATCGCCAGGTAGGCGTCGAACGAGAAGCTGTCGGTGAGCAGGCGCGGGGGTAGCTCGAAGATCTCGGTGTTCGACTTGAACGAGCTCGCCAGCATCCACAGCACCGGGGCAGCCGCGAAGATGGCGCCGAGCACCAGCCCGACGATCACGCCCGCGCGCATCGTGCGGCGGCGCGCTCTCACTGTCATCGCCATGTCAGTCCCTCGCCTTCTGGTGGCGCACATAGAAGAAGGCCATGACCATCGACATGAGCAGCACGAGCACCGCACTGGTCGATGCGAGAGCGAAGTCGTACTTGCTGAACGCGAGCTTGTACGTGTAGGTGCTGAGCATCTCGGTGACGTTGATCGGGCCGCCTCCGGTCGTCATCCAGATGAGCGCGAACTGTTGCGAGGTCCAGATGAGATCGAGCAGCACCAGGCTCACGATGATCGGACGCAGCTGCGGGATGGTGACGTTGAAGAAGCGCTGAATGCCGCTGGCTCCGTCGACGCGCGCCGCCTCGTGCAGTTCGGCTGGGATGCCTTGCAGGCCCGCCAGCAGGCTCACCATGAAGAAGGGGTACCCGGCCCAGATGTTGATGAACGTCACCGAGCCGAGAGCGAGCTCAGGTGAGGCGAGCCACTCGACGTCCGTGTTCAGCAGATAGTTGATGACGCCGTTCGGCGCGAGAAGCATGCGCCACAGCACCGCGATGACCGCGGCGGTGAACAGCCAGGGCAGGATGTACAGCGCGCGGAAGATGGCCCTCGGCACGCGTCCGATCAGTTCGCTGTTGAGCAGCATCGCGAAGGTCAGCCCGAGGACGAGGTGGGCGACGACGCTCGTGATCGTGAAGATGAGCGTGTTCGAGATCGCACCCAGGAAGCCGCTGTCGGTGAGGATCGTCAGATAGTTCTGGATCCCGACGAACTCGGGGCTCTTGTTCAGGATGACGTTGTCCATGAACGAGTAGCCCACGACCATGACGATCGGGACGATCATCAGGACGAGCAGGAGGATGAGTGTCGGGGCGAGGAATCCGTAGGACTCCAGCGTCTTGGTCCGGTGCCGTCGCCGTCGGCCCTGCTCCGGACCGGCCACGATCGTCACCGTGTCGGGTGCGATCACTGGTTGCATGGGTGAGCTCTTTCTGGTCGGGTGCCACGCCGCGGCCGTTGACGGCGTGGCACCCGGTCTGATGGGGCGGGTTCTCAGAACTCCGCTTCCCAGGCCGCCTGCGTGTTCTCGAGCATGTCGTCGACGTTCTGCTTGCCGTCCAGGAGTGCCTGGAACTGCTCGCCGAACTGACGCATGAGCTCTTCCGCGACTGGAAGACCGGTGAACTCGTTGGCCGGGTAGCCCGCCTGGTAGATCTCGAACGCCGTCGTGAACAGCTCGTCCTTGCCCTCGAGGTCGGGTGCAGAATTCACGTTCCCGGGGAACGCGTTCGCGATGGTCGACAGCTCCGAGTTCACGTCGGCGCTCATGAGGTACTCGATGAGCTTGAACGCTGCGTCCTTATGGTCGGAGTTCTCGGCGACGCCGATGCCCCACGAGGCGTACGGGATGCCTCGCTCGCCGTCATAGCCGTCTTCGGCGGGGATCGCCGAGATCGAGAACTGCAGGTCGGGGTTGGTCTCGCGGATGAGGTTGATGTGCGAGAGCGAGTCGATCATCATGCCGACGCGGCCGTTCGTGAACTCCTCCACCTTGTCCTGCTCCTTCATCGTGAAGGAGCCGGATGCGATGACACCGTCATCCCACAAGCCCTGGATGTACTCGACGACTCCCCGGACGTCGTCGTTCGTGACGTCGGGTTGTCCATCGGCGAGCATCGTGCCGCCGGACGCCCATGCCCACGACATCACGTCGTTCTGCACTCCGTTGGGCGCCTCGAGTGACAGGGGCAGTGCCCACCCGGCGGCGGTACCGCCCGCGGTGATCGCCTTGGCAGCCTCCTCGAACTCAGTGCGCGTGCTCGGCGGCGCGTCGATGCCGGCATCGGCCAGAAGTGCGTCGTTCGTGAAGAGCGGGTAGACGAAGTTGACGACGGGGATCATGTATGTCGCGCCGTCGACTTGGATCTGGCTGGCCAGTTCGCTGTCGTCGTAGTCCGCCTCGGCCATGAGGGCCGTGAGGTCGGCGATGACACCCTGGCTCGCGAAGTCGTTGACCCACGCGCCGTCGAGACCGACGACGTCGGGCATGGTCCCGGAGGCAGCACCCGCGAACAGCTGCTCCTTGGTGGATGCATACGGGCCGCTCACAAGCTCGACGGTGATGCCCGGATTCTCTTCCTCGAAACCGTCGATCAGCTCGCGGAACGCCCCGTCGGGGAGCTCGGGTTCCCACCACTGGGCGAACTCGATGGTGACATCGCCCGTATCGGCCGCGTCATCGCCGCCGGATGCCGAACAGCCGGCGACCGCCAGCACGCCAACCGTAGCCAACGCCGTCGCGGCGAGCTTCGCCCCGCGGCGACGTCCGAGAGCATCGTTGCTCATGATTCTCCTCTTCCGATATCTGCCGCTTTACGCGTTTCTTTGCAGTTTGATGCGACATCGTGATGGTAGACCGATTGCCGTCAGTCGGTCAAGCAGACGAGATCGTTTCGTGATCTTGCAGCTCAGCGCCGGGTTGCGCGCCCGCGTGAGCCATGATTGCGGGTTTCCGCTGTTTTATGCGGTGCATGAGGTGATCCGGACGCAGGTGTGTGCTAGGAATTCATCATGGCCAACGATGTGTCGACTTCGGAGCGGTCGCGACGCCTCCCCGCCGGCCGCCGGGCTGCGCTGCTCGAGCACCTCAGCTCGAAGGGGCAGCTGACGGTCGGTGAGATCGCGGAGCAGTTCAGTGTGTCGATCGACACGATCCGACGAGACCTCGATCAGCTGGACGCGGAGGGACTTCTCATCCGCACCCACGGCGGCGCGGTGAGTGTCGCCTCTGTCCCTCGCAGCGACCGTGGGCTGGACGTCCGCCTACGGATGCAGACCGCGGAGAAGGAGGCGATCGCACAGCTCGCCGCCGGTCTCGTGGTCGACGGTTCGGTGCTCATGCTCAACGGCGGTACGACGACGCTCGCCGTCGCTCGCGCGCTGCGCGACCACCGCCAGCTCACAGTGGCCACCAACAACCTCCGCATTCCTGCGGAAGTGCCGGTGAAGGCGCTGCGCGATCTCTACGTTTTCGGCGGCTCCGTGCGTACCGTCGGTCAGACGACCACCGGGCCGGTGAGCTTCCAGCTGACGCCTGGCGGTGAACAGCTCGCGGTGCAGGCGGACCTCGCGATCATCGCCGTCGGGGCCGTCTCGACGACGGGCTACTCTACGAGCAACCTGGGCGACGCCGCGATGATGGCCGAGATGATGGCGCACGCCTCGAAGGTCGCGATCCTCGCGGACTCGAGCAAGTTCGGGCGTCGCTTGTTCGCGCAGATCGCGGAACTTGGGCGCGCCGACTGGTTCGTCACGGACGCCCCTCCGCCCGCCGACCTCGCGGCGGCCCTCGCGTCCGCCGAAGTCGAGGTGCTGACACCCTGACGCGTCGTCATGCCCATTTCCTGGCGAGGGTCGTCACGACGTTGGCGTTCCGGTTGGTGGCGACACCGAGGAGCTTCGCGGCGCCGAGCGGATCGACGGTGCCCGTCTGGTATCCCGGCCCGAGCAGTGCATGCGCCGCCCGCCCGCGCACCACCATGCCGCCCGCCTCCGTGGTGAGCGCCTCGATGCGGGCGATCGTGTCGGCAGGCAGCTCGTCCTTCAGCAGGTAGACATAGTGCCGCTCGAGATCCGGGCGGTCGGCGCTCAGCCGCTCGGCATCCCGTGCGATCTCGACCAGCTCCGCCGGCGTGAACACGATGGTGGGCACGTCGAATCCGCGATCGGCGGCGAACGCCGTCTCGAGGGCCGCGTCGATCTTCGCGCGCGAACGCATCGGCGTGGAGAACCGCACGTTGCCGGTGTTGATGTGCGTCTCGACGTCCGTGAACCCGATGGCCTCGACGGCCCGGCGGATGTCGTCCTTGGGGAACTTGCGGCTGGGGCCGAGGTTGATCGCCCGCAGGAACGCGACGTACGTGGGCATATTGCCATCATCGCGGATGCAGCGCGCCGCTGCCCGTCTCATCCGGTCCGCGTCAAACGGGCGGGCTCGATCGGGTGATTCTGTGCGCTCCGGCGCCGAAAAGCGCGATCCGGCCCGGCGCTTTGACGCGGCGACCTAGAGCCGGACGACTTGCGTGACGCGCACGACGGCGGCGCCGGCCTCCTCGGACGCGGCCAGGTCGACCTCACCCCGGATGCGCCAGTCGTGGTGGCCGGCCGGGTCGTCGATGGTCTGCTCGACACGCCAGACGCCGGTCGCGGCATCCTGCTCGTCGATGCTCACCAATCTCGGCGAGCGCGCCGGTCCGCCGGTGAGGATCTCGTCGTGCTCGTCGAAGTAGGCGTCCAGCGCGGCGGGCCAGTCGACGTCGGGATCGAGCTCGACGAGCTCGTCGTCGCGCTGGAGGGCCGCCAGCTGCACCCGGCGGAACAGCTCGTTGCGCACCAGGACGCCGAACGCCCGGCGGTTCGTGAGCACCGACGGCGGTGCCGGGGGAACGACGGGGGCGGCCGGGTCTTCGGCCGGATTGACGAGGGCCTCCCACTCGTCGACCAGGCTCGAGTCCACCTGACGCACGACCTCGCCGAGCCAGGCCACAAGGTCGTGGAGATCCTCGGTCTGCGCTTCGGGCGGGACCGTCTGCCGGATGGCGCGGTACGCGTCCGAGAGGTACCGCAGCACAAGGCCCTCGCTGCGGGCCAGTTGGTAGAACGAGATCAGCTCCGAGAACGACAGCGCGCGCTCGAACATGTCGCGCACGACCGACTTCGGTGACAGCTCGAAGTCGCGCACCCACGGCTGGCTCGACGCGAACACTTCGTAGGCCTGGCTCAGCAGCTCCTCGAGCGGCTTCGGGTACGTCACCTCTTCGAGCAGCGCCATGCGCTCGTCGTAGTCCAGCCCGTCCTGCTTCATCGCCGCGACCGCCTCGCCGCGGGCCTTGAACTCCTGCTGCGCCAGGATCGGCCGCGGGTCGTCGAGGGTCGCCTCGATGACACTGACGACGTCGAGCGCGTAGTGGCCCGTCCCGACGCGGGTGGCAGAACTCCTCACATCCGGCCCCATTCCGCCTGCTTCGGGCCGGTCTGAGCCGAACTCGCGCGTACCTGAGGAGTTCTGGTCGCCGGTTCGCCCGCCGTCGACGGGCGTCGAGCCCGTCGCAGGGTCCAGCAGCTCGATGGCGGCCAGCGCGAAGGGCGAGAGCGGCTGGTTGAGCGCGAAGTTCGGCTGCAGATCGACCGTCAGGCGGATGCGGTTCGGGATGCCGGCGGCCGCGGCATCCGCGGAATCGCCGCGGTCGACCTCTACGACACCCGCGGTGACGAGCGTGCGGAAGATCGCGAGGGCACGGCGGGCCAGGTCGTAGCGCCGGGCCGGCGGCTCGTGGTTGTCGAACACGAGCGAGCGGATGTTCCCGAACACGTCTCCGCCGCGGGCGATGACGTTGATGAGCATCGCGGCGGTGAGCTTCAGCTGGGGCACGAGGGGCTCGGGCTGCGCGTCGACGAGCCGCTCGAACGAGCCGAGTCCCCAGTTGACGACCCCGGTGGGCGCCTTCTTGCGCACGATCTTCTTGCGCTTGGCGGGATCGTCGCCCGCCTTGCGCAGCGCCGCCTCGTTCTCGATCTCCCATTCGGGCGCCATCACCACGACCGTGCCCGACGTGTCGTACCCTGCGCGGCCGGCACGACCCGAGATCTGGTGGAACTCGCGTGCGGTCAGCTGCCGCATCTTCGTGCCGTCGAACTTCGACAGCGCCGTGATGAGCACGGTGCGGATCGGAACGTTGATGCCGACGCCGAGGGTGTCGGTGCCGCAGATCACGCGAAGCAGCCCCCGTTGGGCGAGCGTCTCCACGAGGCGCCGATAGCGCGGCAGCATGCCGGCATGATGCACGCCGATCCCGGCACGCACGTAGCGCGACAACGTGCGACCGAAGGCCGTCGTGAACCGGAATCCGCCGATCGCATCCGCGATCGCGTCCCGCTGCTCCCTGCTGACGATCCGCACGGATGACAGCGCCTGTGCCCGCTCCATCGCGGCCGCCTGCGAGAAGTGCACGATGTACACCGGCGCTTCGCCGGTCTGCAGCAGCTCTTCGACCGTCTCGTGCACGGGCGTGCGGGCGTAGGAGAAGTGCAGCGGCACGGGCCGCTCGACGCCGGTGATCCGCGCCACCGTGCGCCCGGTGCGCCGCTCCAGGTCCTCGGCGATGGATGTGACGTCGCCGAGGGTCGCCGACATGAGCACGAACTGCGCGCGCGGCAGCTGCAGCAGCGGCACCTGCCAGGCCCACCCGCGTTCGGGGTCGCCGTAGTAGTGGAACTCGTCCATGACGACCTGATCGACGGCTGCATCCGCGCCCTGACGGAGTGCGAGGTTCGCGAGGATCTCGGCGGTGCAGCACACGATGGGAGCGTCGGGGTTCACCGAGGAATCGCCGGTCACCATGCCCACGTTCGCGGCGCCGAAGATGTCGACCAGGGCGAAGAACTTCTCGCTCACGAGTGCTTTGATCGGCGCGGTGTAGTAGCTGCGCCCGCCCCGGGCGACGCAGGCGGCGTGCGCGGCGACCGCGACGAGCGACTTGCCGGTTCCGGTGGGGGTGGACAGGATCACGTTCGAGCCCGAGACGATCTCGATGACGGC
The DNA here is from genome assembly GCF_900292075.1 of Microbacterium timonense. Taxonomy (GTDB): domain Bacteria; phylum Actinomycetota; class Actinomycetes; order Actinomycetales; family Microbacteriaceae; genus Microbacterium; species Microbacterium timonense. Next base: position 633,161 of record NZ_OLMV01000003.1, on the reverse strand, counting down.
CTCGTCCTGCGCTGCGTACAGCGAGAAGCCCTGATCGGCTGCCCACTCGACGAACGCGTCGTAGAGGGCGTCGGCGTCGGGAGCGCCGGCTGCGCCCTGCGGCTGCCGCGCGGCGCCGGCCGCGGCGATCGTGTCGAGGAGCGTCACCGTCCGAGTCTGCCAGGTCGCAGGCACCAGGACGGCTGCGCCGGCGGGAGCCGACGCAGCCCGCGCCGCGGCATCCGTCGGGTACCGGTGCGGGTGCGTGGCTGGTGGCGGAACACGCGTGGACGCGCCTACGTTGGAGACGACATCGAAAGGATGCCGATGCCTGACACCACGAACGACAGCACGGCCGCGCAGCCCACCGCCGAGGAGATCACTGTCCGCCGCAATGACGACGACGGCCGGTACGAGGTGTGGGTGGGCGACGTGCTGGCTGGATTCACCGAGTTCTCCGCCGACGCACGTGGGCGGCTCCGCTTCCCCCACACGGTCGTGGACCCGGCATTCCGGGGACGCGGCCTCGCGCAGAAGGTGGTCTCCGAGGCGATGGCCGACGAGGCGCGCCGGGGCGACACGATCGTTCCACTGTGCCCCGTGGTCAGCAAGTACCTGCGCGAGAACGAGGTCCCCGGCCTGCAGGTCGCGTGGCCCTCCCGCGCCACAGCGTGAGCTTGTCATGACCCGCCTGGACGCCGACGAAGCCGTCGCCACCGAGTCCGCCGTCGAGTGCCCGGGACCCCGGGCGCTGCTGCTGGAGACACGCGAAGTGCCGCTGGGCGGCGTGCGCGCGATGTCGGTGCACCGCTCACTCCCGCAGCGGGATCTGCCGCTCGTAGGCGCCTGGTGCTTCCTGGATCGGTTCGGCCCCCAGAGCACGCGCATGCGCGTCGAGCCGCACCCGCACATCGGGCTGCAGACCGTCACGTGGCCGTACCTCGGCGATGTGCGTCACCGCGATTCCGTCGGCAGCGACGTGGTCGTGCGCCGCGGCGCACTGAACCTCATGACCAGTGGCGCGGGCATCTCGCACTCGGAGTACTCGGTGGGAGAGGATGCCGCACCCCTGGACGCCCTGCAGCTCTGGATCGCCCTGCCCGAGTCCCGCCGGCACGGCGGTCCGGCGTTCGAGCAGCACGCGGAGCTTCCGCAGCTCGAGCTCACCGCGATCAGCGGACCGTCCGGGTCTGCGACGGTGGTGCTGGGTGAGCTCGACGGGATCGCGTCCCCGGCGACGGTGCACACCCCGATCGTGGGCGCCGAGCTGCGGCTGCCGCCCGGTTCGACCGTGCGCGTGCCGCTCGCCCCGGCCTGGGAGCACGCCCTCGTCGCCGTCCAGGGCGAGGTCGAGGTCGCCGGGGTACCCGACGAGCGGGAGGCCGCAGCATCCGCGCGCAAGGGCGAGGCCGAGGCGGTCGTCATGCTCGACACCTCGCACCTTCTCTACCTGGGCACGCACCGCGACGAGGTCGTCATCTCGAGCGCCGGCGGTGCGACCCTGTTCCTCCTCGGCGGCGAGCCCTTCGAGGATGACGTCGTGATGTGGTGGAACTTCGTCGGCCGTACCCACGAGGAGATCGTCGAGGCGCGAGAGGCCTGGGAGGCCGGCTCCGACCGATTCGGTCACGTCGTCGACCACGGCGCCGAGCGCATCCCCGCCCCGCCGCTCCCGGCGGTCCGCCTGACCCGCCGCCGGCGCCGCCTGTAGCGGCGAGGGCTGGGCCGGCGCCATCGCGTCGACGGCCAGCCGACCACGGCTGCACCGAGAGAGCATGCAAGAGGCGCCCGGGCCGGAGCCCGGGCGCCTCTCGATCCGTCAGCCGATCACTTGAGCACGATGAACGCCGACGCGCCGAACGACGACTCGACGGTGTCGCTGCCCGGGTAGACGACGGTCACGATGTGAAGCCCGCGCTGCTGCTTGGGCAGCTGGATCGTGACGGCGCCATCCACGAGGGTGCCCTTGTACGGCTTGGTGCCGACGCGCACCGTGACATCACCGGTCGCCGCCGGCCCCCCGGAGGGAGTGACGGCGACGGTCACCGCGAAGTCGGTCGACCGCGTCCCGGTGTAGTGGTTGAGCGAGACCGACGTCTTCGACGTCGCCTTGACGAAGACGGCAGCACTGTCGGCGACGCCGGTGTTGACGTTGCCCTCCTGTGTGGCCGTCACCCGCACCGACAACGACGTGCCGGCGTCAGCCGCCGCGACCTTGTAGGTCTTCGCCGTCGCGCCCTCGATCGGCGTGCCGTCGCGCAGCCACTGGTACGCGAGGGTCACCGTCTTGGGCTCCCACTTCCCGGGGTTCGCCGTGAGGGTCTTGCCGACCTTCGGAGATCCCGTCACCGTCGGAGCCGCCTTCGCGACCGGAGCCGCGGGACCGGCGTCGACGCTGAGCACCGTGCGCACGTCGGAGTCGCCGTAGCGCACGACGCCGAAGTAGCGGGTGCCTGCGGTCAGGCCCGACCACGACAGGGCGAAGCTCGTCGGAGTGCTCTCGGTCACCGGCAGCGGGTTGGGTGCCGCCGTGAACGCCCCCTCGCCGCCGGCTCCCACGACCGCGGTCGTGAGGTCCCACGTCATGGGGTTCGGGGTCGAGTACAGGTGCGCCTCGATCATGTAGGTACCCGGGGTCGGGTCGTCGAGGGACACGGATTCGTCCGCCGCGCCGCTGGCCGACTGGAACTTCTCGTAGTACCGCAGGTCGGTGGGGCTCACCACGCGGTAGACGAAGAGGTCGAGGTCGCTGCCGGCGTCGTCCGAGGAGTCCAGGTCGAAGCGCGCCAGCGTCGACCCCTCCGGAACGTCCACGAGGTAGTACGAGTACCCGTCCTCATCGCCCGAGGTCTCGTTGCCGGAGTGTCCGGGCACCTCCACCGCGTTGCCGTAGATCTCCTCCGTCTGCAGCACGGCCGGGGCCAGTCCGCTGAGGTTCAGCGGCAGCTCGCCGGTGACGCCCGGCGTGATCTCGACCGTCGTGCTGCCGGTGATGCCGGCGCCCGACACGTCGGCCGGGGCATCCGCCGTCACGGGATAGATCGCGATCGGCGAGCGCACCGTGGTCGGGCCGTTCCAGGTGAGGAAGCCGGTCGCCCACTGCTCGGGGGCGGCGGTGGTCTTGGTGAAGGTCACCGTGAAGGTGCCCTTCTCCCCCGCCGCCAGCGTCAGCGACGCCGGGGAGACCGTCACGTCGACGCCCGGCACGGAGGCCTGCGCCGTGTACGTGCCTGCCGTCGTGGCTCGAACCGTGCGGGTGACCGTCTGCGGACCCGACAGGGAGCCGATGGCAATGGACGCGAGGTTCAGGTCGCTGCCGTCGATCGGGTCCACGCCGAAGTCGTAGAGGTTCTTGCCCTGCAGGTACTGCGCCCACTGCAGCGCGCCGTTGTCGTAGATCAGGCCCGGCTCGAAGAACCGGGTCGGGTCGACGTGCCCGGCGCCCTGGGCGAACGGGTCGGTGTTGGGCGAGCCGTCCTCGTTGACCGTGTCGTAGGCGGTGGTCATCATCGCCGACTTGATCTCACCGGGGGTCGCCAGCGGGCGCTCACCCAGGTAGAGCGCGGCAAGGCCCGCGATGTGGGGCGACGACATCGACGTGCCCGACTTGAAGCCGAAGGTCGGATCCTCTCCGGCCGCGTTGTGCGTGGCGGCGAGGATCGCGACGCCGGGCGCCGAGATGTCGGGCTTGAGGATGTCGCTGCCGTCGGCGAGCATCGGTCCGCGGCTGGAGAACCCTGCGACGACGGGGGTGGGCGTCTCCACGCCGGTGATGTTCTCGCTGTGCAGCGTCGCGGTCGCGCCCGGCGTCTTGACGTACGCCAGCAGCTCGTCCCGGTGGTCGCTCTGGATGTGCACGGTCGGGACGGAGTGGAAGTCGTTGTCGAGCGAGCCCGGAGTGACGTTCACCAGGATCATGCCGACACCGCCGGCCTCGTCCACCGCCTGCGACTTCTCGACCCGCGCGTTGGTGCCGCGATCGCACACCACGATCTTGTCGGTGACGACGGCCGGGTCCAGCGTGCCGAGGAAGCACAGCGCCGCCTCATCGGGCGACTTGCCCGCCAGCACCGCGTCGCGCGCGTACACGACCGGCGCGGTCACGGTCTCGCCGAACGGCACGCTCACCGACGCGCCGGCAGCCAGCCAGCCGTCGCCCAGCTCGACCGTTCCCTCATAGGTGGGGATCGTGGATGCCGCGACCGTGGTGTACCACGGCGAGGCGTGGTCGGCGGTCGAAGCACCCGGGCCGTCGTTGCCCGCGCTGACCGAGACGAAGATGCCGGCCGCGGCGGCGTTGAAGAACGCGGCATCCTCGGTCGCGAACGTGCTCGTCGCGGCGCCGCCGCCGATCGAGTAGTTGATGACGTCCACGCCGTCGGCGGCGGCCGCGTCGATCGCCGACATCAGGTCGCTGAGGGCGCAGATGTCGTCGTCGGTGACGAGCGGATCAGGACCGACGAAGCACGCCTTGTACATCGCGACCTTGGCGGCGGGAGCCACACCAGAGATCGATCCGAAGTCGACCCCTTCGACCGTCGCGGGCACCGCGTGGTTGCCGGCCGCGGTGCTCGCGGTGTGCGAGCCGTGACCGTCGGCGTCACGCGGCGAGAGGAAGTCCGGCTCGAAATCGAAGCCCGCTGCCGCTGCGCCCTCGCTGAAGTACTTGGCGCCGACGAGCTTGGTGGAGTACGCCGACGCGTCCCACTCCTCACCGGTCACGCGGTCGCTCTTGAAGAGGTTGCCGTCGGCCTTCTGGAACACGACGGTGTTGCCCTGGAGGTAGGGCTCGGCTCCCGGTGTCGTACCCAGCGGGTCGCCTGCGAACGAGGGGTTCTCCGGGGCGATCCCGGTGTCGACGACACCGACGACGACACCGGCACCGGCCTGTCCGACTCCGCCGACCGCGTTCCAGACGCCGTTGTCGCCCTCGAGCCCGAGGTACTGGGTGGACGGCACCGCGTCGGGGTGCAGCACCTCGTCGGGGACGACCGCCTTGACCCCCTTGGACCCCGCGAGCTTCTGCGCCTGGGCCGCCGTGAGGTTGGCGGTGAACGCGTTCAGCGTGACGGTGAGATTGCCGTCCGGCTCGACGCCGGCCTGGGCCGCGACATCCTGCTGTCGATCCTCGAGGAAGCTGGAGTAGCGCTGGACCTCGCGGGAGGAGGCGTCGAGCTTCTTACCTTCTTGCGGCTGCGTGGGCGCGAGGCCGGCCTCGCCGCCGTCGTAGGTCGCCGCGGGCGCCTCGTCCAGGAGGACGATGTAGCGCCCAGCGGAGAGGTCTATCGGGATGGGGGTTGTCACCTCCTCCGGCGTCGCGCCGAAACTGGCGGTTGCGGTGCCGGTGAACAGTGCGGCGAGTGTGACGACCGCGGCTGCTCTGACGGAGGGTCTACCCATAACCTGCCTCCAGGGGTGTTGTGAGGAGAGTGCCGCGCCACATCGTTGGGGCGCAGCAAGCTCCAACGTAACTCTCAGGTGAATCTCAGAAAATGAGAGGTCTGTGAGAAACGTGAGATCGCACCCCAGTACGCTGGGCAGGTGGCTGAACGATCCCGACTGTCCACGAGCGTTCTGCTCACGTGCGCTGCGATCGGCGTCGCGACGGGTGTTCTGCAAGCCGGCGCCGGGGCGGTCAGCGGCGTCGTCTCGGCGTTCGTGCCCATCATCTACGGGCTCGTGCTCGGAGTCCATGTGCTTCCGGGCGTCATCGCGCAGGAGCTGCTGCGCCGGCCGTGGGTGGCGATCATCACGCACCTCATCGCTGCGCTGGTGGCCAGCGCCATCGTGCCGCTGTGGATCGGCCGTTATGTCTGCACCGCCTTGCTCATCGGCGGTCTGCAGGAGCTGATCGCCGCCGTCTCGCGGTACCGCCGCTGGGACGCGTGGCGCTTCTACCTCTCGGCGGTCATCGTCGGCGTCGTCATCGCCGCCGCGATCTGGTTCGCCGCCGACCTCGAGAAGTTCGCACTGTGGGCACGGATCGTCTACATCGCCCTGTTCGTCCTCGGCCCGGTCGCGTGGACAGCGGTGGGACTCGGAATCGGCACCGCCCTCCGCCGGGCCGGCGTGGCACGTCGCAGCCGGCGCTGAGGCATCCCCCGCCGCTCTGTTGGTGAGGAGGGGGAGGAAGGCTAAGTTAGGGAAGGCTAAGTTTCCCTCGACGATCGGATGCCTGTGTCCTCTGCGGTGCCGCTGCTGCGGGTGCGTGGGCTCGGTGTCTCGTACGAGGGCGAGCCGCCCGCCGCGACGGCGCCGCCGGGGCCGGCCGGGAGCGCGGAGAGCCCTTCCGGGAGCGTCGGGCCGGTCTCGTTCGAGGTCGCGCGGGGCGAGGTCGTGCTGCTGCTGGGCCCGAGCGGATCAGGCAAGTCGACGCTGACGCTGACCCTCAACGGCCTGATCCCCCACGCGGTTCCCGCAGCGATCACCGGGGTCGTCGAGGTCGATGGGCTCGATACGCGGGCCACCACCGTCGCCGAGCTCAGCACGCGGGTGGGCATGGTCTTCCAGGACCCCGACGCGCAGCTGGTGACGGGAACGGTCTTCGATGAGGTCGCGTTCGGGCCCGAGAATCTGCGGATGCCGGTGGCCGAGGTGCTCGAGCGCACCGAGCGCGCCCTGCGGCGCGTGGGCCTGTGGGAACGGCGCGCGGAGAACCCCGACCGGCTGTCCGGCGGCGGGAGGCAGCGATTGGCGATCGCCTGCGCACTCGCGATGGGCTCGCCGCTGCTGGTGCTCGACGAGCCGACCGCGAACCTCGATCCCGCGGGCATCGAGGAGGTCTACGAGGCGCTGGCCGACATCGTGCGCGCCGGCGACCGCGCCATCCTGCTCGTCGAACACAACCTCGACGCGGCCGTCGGCTTCGTCGACCGCGTCGTGGTGCTCGACCAGCACGGCCGGCTCGCCGCTGACGGCACCGTCGACGACGTGCTGCGCGGCCGTGCGCAGGAGCTCCACGACATGGGAGTGTGGCTGCCGGTGTCGTCGATCGCCGCGCTGCGGCTTCGCCGTGCCGGCTTCGCGCTGGATCCGCTGCCGCTGACTCCCCCCGAACTGCGCGACGCGCTGGATGCCGAGCCCGGTCCGTCGACGACCTCGGTGACCGGGCCGACCGCGGCGGACGACCCTGCGACGAGCTCAGCCACCCGGCCGGGCACGACGGGCGCCTCAGGCTCCGCGCGGCGGATCGCGGCCGGTGTCGAAGCGTCCCGGGATCCGCTCATCTCGGTGCGAGGCCTGACCCTTCGCCGCGGACGGACGGAGGTGCTGCACGGGATCGATCTCGACGTTCCCCGCGGCGCCTTCGTGGCGGTGGTGGGCGCGAACGGTGCAGGGAAGACGACCCTCATCCAGGCGATGGCGGGTGTCATCACGCCCCCGAAGCGCACCGTGCGGGTCGACGGCGTCGACGTCGCACGCACCGATTCGCGGACCCTGAGCTCGCGGATCGGGTTCGTGTTCCAGAACCCCGAGCACCAGTTCATCGCGCACAGCGTCTACGACGAGATCGCGCATGGCCTGCGTCGCCAGCACCTGCCCGAGGAGGAGGTGCGATCACGCGTGGACGCTCTCCTGCAGCGGTTCGAACTGGCGGGCAAGGCCGACAGTCACCCCTTCCTGTTGTCGGGCGGACAGAAGCGTCGGCTCTCGGTGGGCACAGCGCTCGTCGCGGGCGCGCCCGTCCTGGTCCTCGACGAGCCGACGTTCGGCCAGGACCGCGCCCGTGCCGACGAGCTGCTCGCACTCCTGTCGGAGTTGAACGCCGAAGGCGTGACCATCGTGGTGGTCACGCACGACATGCAGCTGGTGACCGACTACGCCGACCGCACCGTCGTGATGGCCGACGGGGGCGTGCTCGCCGACGGGCCCACATCGACCGTGTTCGCCGACGACGGGCTGATCGCGCGCGCCGGCCTGCGCCCGCCTCCCCTCCGGCGCGCCCTTCATGGGGTGCGGCGGCATCCGGAGCTCTCCCGCATCGCCCGCCTGGCCGACCTCCCGGGCGGCACGGCGCCCGCACCTCAGGCGGCGAGCGAACCGCCGACGGCGGGAGCACGATCGTGACCGACACCGGGCCGCTCACCGCCGCCACGGCGGTGCATACGCCGATGGACCCGTACGCACAGCGGGCGGCCACATCGCCTGTCCGCTTCCTGTACGGCCTCAACCCGCTCGCCAAGCTCGCGGCACCGCTGCCGGTGATGGCGCTGCTCATCTTCGTTCGGGATGCCGCGACCCCCGCGGCCTTCCTGCTGCTGGCGTACGCCGTGCTTCTGGTGGGCGTCGGCTTCACGCGGAGACTGGTCGCGGTGCTGTTCCTGGCGCTCCCGATCGGGGCTGTCGCGATCGGCTTCGGCTTCGCGCTCTGGACCGATGCGGCCCGGGTCGACCAGTCGGTGATCGTGTGGCAGGTCGGCGGGTGGACGATGTACGGCGGCGCCATCGAGGTGGGCGTCGCCACGGGGCTCCGGCTGTCGGCCATCGTCGCACTCACCCTGATCGCGGGCCTGTCCACCACGGGACCGGACCTCGTGCGCGCCGGCGTGCAGCAGCTGCGTGTGCCGTACCGCATCGGCTACACCGCCCTGGCCGCCTTCCGCTTCGTGCCGCGTTTCGGATACGAGCTCGATGTCATCCGGCAGGCGCATCGCGTGCGGGGGGCGCACGGCGGACGCGGCCCGCTCGCCGCCGTGGCGCGGTGGTTCGGCTACATCGTCCCCCTGATGGCGGGGGCCATTCGTCATGCGGAACGCGTCGCCCTCGCGATGGATGCCCGTGCGTTCGGGGCGTACGCGGACCGCACGGAACGCCATCTGGTGCCCTGGCGGGTGCGCGACAGCGTGTTCGTCGTGGCCTTCTGGGCGGTCTCGGCAGCCCTCTTCGCCGCACTCTTCCCCTGGGGCCTCGCATAGGCTCCCCGACCATCCGGAGGACGCATGGCCCAGGCCAGTCGACTCGTCAAGCCCGAGACGCAGCAACTCGTCCATCTCACGGTGCTACGCACCGAACGCCTCTCACCACACTGGATGCGTGTCACGCTCGGTGGTGGTGAGGTCGAACGATTCCGGCCCATGGGCTATGACCAGTGGTTCCGGATCTTCCTTCCGCTCGGCGGCGACGAAGGCCTCGAGCGGCTGCCCGCGAAGGCCAACAAGCTGTTCGGCTACCTGAAGTACCTCCGCATCCCCGACGGCGTCCGCCCCGTGATGCGCAACTACACGCTGCGCGCCTTCCGGCCCGCGACCGCGAACACCGGTGCCGAGATCGACGTCGACTTCGTGCTCCACGGCTCCGTCGCCGACGGCACGGCCGGACCGGCGTCGCGCTGGGCCGAGACGTGCACGCCGGGTGAGAGCGTCGTGATCATCGACGAGGGGCTCGCGTTCAATCCCGAGCGCGGCGTGGACCGCGTGGTCCTGGTCGCGGATGAGACGGGCCTTCCCGCGGTCGCCGGCATCTGCGCCGCCCTTCCCGCCGGCGCGTCCGGTCTGGCCATCGTCGAGGTGCCTTCGGCCGGCGACGCCCTCGAGTTCCCCCACCCCGCTGGGGTCACGGTGAGGTGGATCGTCCGCGAGCACGGCGTGAAGCCCGGAACGCCCGCGCTGCAGGCGCTGAAGGACGCAGCCCTGCCGGATGCCCCGTTCCATGCGTACCTCGTGGGTGAGCAGGCCCTGCCCACCGACGGACGACGGCACCTCGTCGGCGAGCGCGGTCTTGCGAAGGACCTCGTGAGCTTCTGCGGCTACTGGCGAACCGGTGCGGCATCCCCCGCGCCGAAATCTCAGCGCCTCGCCGCGGAGGCCCGCTCGTAACCCTCAGTAGTGCAGGGGCCTTTCCCGCCGGCACTCGATGCGGCGACCCATCGCGTCAGAGTGCGCGCGGGTCGCGGCATCCGTCGGGAGTCAGCGCTTGCCGACGATCTGACGCGAGACGATGTCGCGCATGATCTCGTTCGTGCCGCCGTAGATGCGGTGCACACGCGCGTCGAGGAAGGCGCGCGCGATGGGGTACTCGGTGATGTAGCCGTAGCCGCCGTGCAGCTGCACGCCGGTGTCGAGCAGCTCCCACTCCCGCTCGGTCGCCCAGAACTTGACCTTCGCAGCCTCTTCGGCGGTGAGCTTCTCGTCCTTGTAGAGCATCATCGCGCGGTCGATGTACGCCCACATGACGTCGACGGTCGTCGCCATGTCGGCGAGCTTGAATCGGGTGTTCTGGAAGTCGGCGATGGACTGGCCGAAGGCCTCGCGGCTCAGCGTGTAGTCGCGCGTCCAGACGAATGCGGCCTCGCCGGCGGCGGCCGCGGCCACGCCGATCGAGAGTCGCTCGAGCGGCAGGTTCATCATGAGCTGGATGAAGCCGAGGCCCTCCTTGCCGCCGATGAGGTTCTCTTCGGGGACGAAGACGTCGCTGAAGGAGAGCTCGGCGGTGTCCCAGCCGTGGAAGCCCATCTTCTCGAGCTTCTTGCCGTGGTCAAAGCCGGCCATGCCGTTCTCGAGGATGAGAAGGCTGAAGGCATCCGGGCGGTTGCCTTCGCCGGTCTTGACGAACGTGACGACCATGTCGGCGGTCTTGCCCGACGAGATGAACGTCTTGGCGCCGTTGACGACGTAGCCGCCCTCCACCCGCTTCGCGGTGGTCTTGATGCCGCGCAGGTCGCTGCCCGCGCCCGGCTCGGTCATCGCGAGGGCGCCGAGGATCTCGCCGCTGGCCATGCCGGGCAGCCACTTCTCCTTCTGCTCCTGCGTGCCCATGTGCACGATGTAGGGCACGGCCAGATCATCCTGGATGCCGAGAGCGCCGGCCAGCGACCCGAGACCGGCGCCGATGGTCTCTTCGAGCACGACGGAGCGGAACCGGTAGTCCTGCAGCATGCCTGCACCGCCGAACTCCTCCGGCACCGACAGACCGATGATGCCCGCCTCGCCCGCCGCGCGCATCGTGGCCCGGTCGATCTCGCCGTCCTGGTCCCACTGCTTGCGCTTCTCGTCGGAGGCGTAGCGCTTGATGAACTCCTTGACGACGTCGCGGAACGCTTCGTGGTCCTCGTCGTAGATATCCCGCTCCATGGCAGGCGAAACCTCTCTCTTCGTCGAGCTGCGTCGAGCCTGCGGTCCGTGCGGCCGCGGCATGGATCGATCCTACGCCTCGTCGGCGACATCCAGTCTCACGATCGCTGGGATTCAGTTCCGCGGGTCAGCCGACGTAGGCGGGCGCCGGCGGCAGGGCGAAGAACTCCTCCAACGAGGTCCACCCGCCGTCGTGATAGGCCTTGGCCAGCTCCGGTCCGACATAGCGGAGGTGCCAGGGCTCCGGCAGGTAGCCGGTGACCGGAGTGGCGCCCTCGACGTAGCGGACGATCCAGCCGTGCTCCCAGGCGTGCGCGGCGATCCACTGCCCCTGAGGTGAGCCGGCCAGCTCGTCGAGGGTGCCGCATGCGCCGGCACACGCCACCACGTCGGCACTCAGCCCCAGCTGGTGCTCGCTGTATCCCGGCCGCGCGCTCACCTGGTCGGCCCCCTCACCGCGTTCGGAGTGGTGCCGTCCGTACGTCTCCTGCTGCGTCTCGTACGAGCGGAACCCGCTCTCGAGGGCGATCTCACCCGCCCCCGCGCTCTGCGCCGCGGCAGCCAGCGAGGCGAGGGCGGATGCGGCGTCCGTGCGCAACGCGCCGCCCTCGAGGTTGCGCACTCCCGGCGGAGAGAGCAGGCCGGCGGGTCGATAGTCGATCGGGTTCGCGGGCCGAACCTTGTCGATGACGGTCCAGGTGCGGGCCGAGTCGCCGAGGTCGATGCACGGGGCCCGTCCGTCCACGACGGCAGCCCGGAAGGCCTCTCCGCCGCCCGCGGCGATGATCACCGCCTCGTCGTCGCCGGCCTGCAGTGCCGCGCTGATCTCCGGGATGGTGCAGATGTCGGCCGACGGCGGGGACTGCTCCATCTGCGGAACGGGGAGCTGCTCGATCGTGGGCGGCTGCGCGCGCAGTGAGAGCGCGGCGTCGGCGCCGCCGTCCGACGCAGCCGGAAGCATCATGGCGGTCATCGCCGCCGATCCCATGAGCAGCACCGCCCCCACTCCGAGTCCCGCGATCACCGCGATCCGCCGGGTCACCCGTCGCGGACCGGCATGGTGCGGCGCCGGAGTCTGCTCGTCCGCATCCAGCAGCTGGGCGGCGCGCGCTGCCCGTCGCGTGGCTGCGGACGGACGAGCCGTCCCGGTGACCGGTGGCGGCGTCGGCGAAAGCACCGGCGAAAGCGGCGCGGTGGAGAGCGGACCCGACGGGGTCACGGCGGGGACGGATGCCGTTGCGCGCGCACGCCTCTCGGCCTCTTCGCGCATCGCTCGGGCGGCACGACGAGTCTCGGGGGCGGCTCGGGGGGTCGCGAGCCCGCCAGGCTCGGTCACGCAAGCCATTGTGACCCGCGCCGAGGGCATTCCGCCAGGCGAACGGCATCCATCAGGCGATGTTCTATACCCGCCGTCCGTTGTCTTGACTTAAGTTCGAAGCTTTGTTCTCATGGAGTCATGCGATGGCAGGGTCAGGAGCTGGGAGTGGCGGATGCCGGGGCCCTGCCGGGACTCGAGCAGCTGAACGGACTGGTGCGCTCGGTCACCACGCCCGAGTTCGCCGGCGTGACGTTCCACGAGGTGCTCTGCAAGTCCGCCCTCAACCACGTCCCGAGCGCGTCCGCCATGCCGTTCGACTGGACCGTGAACCCCTATCGGGGCTGCAGTCATGCATGCGTGTACTGTTTCGCCCGGGGCACGCACGAGTACCTCGAGCTCGACGCGGGGCGCGATTTCGACACCCAGGTGGTGGTGAAGGTCAACGTGGCCGAGGTGCTCCAGAAGGAGCTGCGCCGCGGCACCTGGCAGCACCAGCCGGTCATGCTCGGCACGAACACCGACCCTTATCAGCGCGCCGAGGGCCGCTATAAGCTCATGCCCGGCATCGTCTCGGCTCTGACCGAGTCGGGTACACCCTTCTCCATCCTCACCAAGGGGACTCTGCTGCGGCGTGACCTGCCCCTGCTGACGGATGCCGCGGCGCAGGTGCACGTGACCCTCGCGATGTCGATCGCCGTGTTCGACGACGAGCTCCAGCACCTCGTCGAGCCCGGGACGCCGACCGCCAGCGCCCGTCTCGAGACGGTTCGAGCCGCGACGGAGGCCGGCTTCCGCGTGACGGTGTTCCTCATGCCCATCGTTCCGCACCTCACCGACTCGATCTCCGCCATCGACCACGCGCTCACCCGCATCAAGCAGGCGGGTGCCGTACGGGTCGTCTACGGCGCGCTCCACCTGCGCCCGGGCGCCAAACAGTGGTTCATGCAATGGCTCGCGGAGCGCCACCCGGAACTGGTCTCGTCGTACTGCGGGCTGTACCCGGGGGTGACGGCGAACGCACCCAAGGCGTACCGGGCGTGGCTGGCCAAGCGGGTGCGGCCGCTGCTGCGCGTGCACGGACTCGACGGCAGCGCCGAGGACGAGAACCCGCGTGGCGCCCCCGTATCGGGACTGGCCGATCGGGCGGATGCGCGCAGCGCGCCGATCGTGGTGACCTCGCGCGGTCGGGCGGCAGCGGCGTGGCGAGAGGGTCTCGCCGGCCGCACCGGGGTCGCCGCACCCGAGGCGGTCGACCGGCTCTTCTGATTCCCCCGTCGGCACGAGTCGGAGGCGGGACGCAGACCGGCTGCGCCTCAACGCGGAGCGGCGACCGGCTCGCCTCGGGACACCGGTACATCCGCGGCCTCGAGAGCAGGCGGGCGAGGCCCCGACCCGATCTCCGCGGGGCTCACATGGTCGAGCACGGCATCAAGCACCTCGTCCGCTCCTAGGATGCGGTTGTGGCCCAGGCCGTTGGTCGACAGCAGCCGCCCGCCGGGGTTCGCGTGCGCGATCCGGGCCGCTTCTGAGAACGGCACGACACGGTCACCGACATCGTGGGCCACGAGGAGCGGGGTCCCCGCCGGAAGTGGCCTGCGAACGCTCGACAGCCAGGCGAACGGGTCGGCCTCGCCGGGGAAGTAGCGCCGCGCGAATCGCTCGCGCACCTGTGCTGCCACGGTGTCGGAGTAGCCGAGCATCCCCTGGAACTGCGTGAGCAGAAGATCCGCGTCGGCGGGAGCGGCGATGGTCACGACGCGACGCGCTGCGGTGCCTCCGGCGACACCGACGAGGGCGGCCAGGCCCCCGAAGGAGTGCCCGACGATGGCGTGGAAGTCGCCGTGGCGCTCCTGCAGACGGCCGAACACCGAGAGCCAGTCCACCAGGTATGTCCGGTGGCCTGCCGACCCGCCATGGGCGGGCGCATCGAACGCGACGACGCGGTGACCCTCCGACACCAGCTCCCGGACCAGGCGGGAGAACTGGCTCGCCCTGCCGTCCCAGCCGTGAGCGAGGACGACGACGCGCGACCCGCGCCCCCACTCGTACGTATCGACGTCCACGCCGCGGCCGTCGACGCCTGGGATGTGCACGTTCCCGCGCCGCGCACGCGACATGGTCGGCTCATCATCCGCGTGGACGGGCCGAGGTCGCGCGACATGCGCGAACAGCGGCAGGGCGAGCGCCGCCGCCCGTCGCGGCGAGACCACCGCTGCGGCGTTGACGGCGGACCGAGCAGTAACCATCACAGCATCCATGACTTCTCCATCGATGTACGAACGATCGTACGTATGAATACGAACGATCGTACGGTAACCTGTCTGTGTGGCACAAGCACCAACTGACGGCCGGCGCGTGCGGGGCGATGAATCCCGTCGCATCGTGCTGGCGCACGCCGTCGACACCGCGACCGTCGACGGCTTGGACGGTCTCACGATCGGCCGGCTGGCGGATGCCTCGGGCTACAGCAAGAGCGGCATCGCGACGCTCTTCGGCTCCAAGGAGCAGCTGCAGCTGGCGGTCGTGTCGGCAGCACGAGACGTCTTCATCGAGCGTGTCGTCGCGCCGGCCCGCGCTGGCACGCCACGCGGCCTCGAGCGCGTGTGCGCCCTTCTCGAGCACTGGCTGGCCTACTCCCGCGACCGTGTCTTCCGCGGCGGCTGCTTCTTCGCCGCCACCTCGGTGGAGTTCGATGCCAAACCAGGCGTCGTGCGCGACGCGATCACGGCCGCATCGAGCGAATGGGAGGACTACCTCACCGTCAGCCTCGAGCACGCGATGGCCGCCGGAGAGCTTCCGCTGCTCGACGAGGCACGACAGTTGACGTTCGAGATGGTCTCGTTCCTGGAGGCCGCGAACACCCGCTCCCTCCTGCACGGGAGCGCCGAACCGTACCGCCGGGCGGAGGTCGCGCTGCGCTCGCGGCTGCTGGCGCTCGGCGCCGACCCCGAACGAGTGGCGACGATCGGACGCGGTCCGGAGGACTGACCGGTCGCTGCCGGTGACGCCCTGCGCTACTGACGCGCGAGCTCGTCGAGCACAGCGTCTCCGGGACGAGCCTCGACGAACGGCGCCTCGATGTCAGCGCGCTCGAGCAGCTCGGCGAGGCGCTCGCGACGAGCGCGTGTCACGAGGGTCACGACCGTACCGGGCCGGCCGGCGCGGCCGGTCCGGCCCGCCCGATGCAGGTACGCCTTGAACTCGTCGGGAGGGTCGGCCTGGATCACGAGGTCGATGTCGTCGACGTGAATGCCTCGCGCCGCGACATCCGTCGCGACGAGGACGTCGATGCGGCCCGACGTCAGCCGTTCCAGATTGCGGGAACGGCGCGCCTGATCCAGGTCGCCGTGAAGCGCCAGCGCGCGGATGCCTGCCTCATCGAACTGCTCGGCGAGCATCTCGGCATACGCTCTCGTGCGAGTGAACACGAGCGCCTTGGCGCCGCCGCCCGCGAGCGTCCGCAGGATCTCGCGCTTGTCACGGTGGTCCACGACGAGCACCCGGTGGTCGATCGTCCCCGAGCGCTGGGTCTCACCGGCCACCTCGAACACGACGGGCTCCGAGAGGAACTCGCGCACGAGCGCGGTCACCTGCGCATCGAGCGTCGCCGAGAACAGCAGGCGCTGCGCGTCCCGCGGCGTGCGGCGCATGATCCGCTGCACGGGTTCCAGGAAGCCGAGCTCGCACATGTGGTCGGCCTCGTCGAGCACCACGACGCGCACGTGCGACAGATCGAGTGCGCGCGACTCGGTGAGGTCTTCGATCCGCCCGGGGGTGCCGATGACGATGTCGACGCCTTTCTTGAGTGCACCCAACTGGCGCGCGTGCGGGACGCCGCCGTAGATCTGCGTGGTGAACAGGCCGACGCTGCGGGCGAGGGGCTGGATGGTGGCGTCGATCTGCAGGGCGAGTTCGCGTGTCGGGGCGAGGATCAGCGCCCGCGGCGGGCGGCCGATCTGCCGCTTCTGCCCCGCCTGCGACCGCAGCACGCTCTCGACGAGCGGGGCGCCGAAGGCGATCGTCTTGCCCGAGCCGGTGCGTCCTCGTGCCAGGACATCGCGGCCCTCGATGATCGCCGGGATCGTGGCGGCCTGAATGGGGAACGGATGCCGCGCGCCGAGTTCGCCGAGAGTCTTGACGATGTTCTGACCGAGCCCGAGGGTCGCGAACGTCGTGTCGGCCGCGACGGATGTCGCGACCGGCTCGGCGGCGAGCCGGTCAGGCACGTCATCCGGCCGCGACCGCGGCCGGATGTCGCGAGTGTGCGTCCGGATCGCGCGCGCTTCGTCACGGCCCGCTCGCTCCTGCTCCGTCCACCGGCGCTTGGGTCCGCCGGCATCGACCGCGCCGCGAGGTGCGGCCGAGCGCGCCCCGCCGCGCCCCGCAGAGACGTCGGCGTCCGAGGCCGTCGGGCTCGGACGATGACCGCGATGGCCGGGACTGCGACTGCCCGCCTTGCCCGCAGAGGACTCGCCTGGTCGCCGCTTGCGATCCCCGTCCTCGGTGTCGCGCGAGCTGCCGGAAGCCCGGTATCTGGGGTTGTAGCGAGGGTCGAAGTTCTTCGGGGCGCGACCGCCGCCGGGCTTCTTGTTCTTGGGCATCCGGCTCCTCCCGCGCGCCGGTGCCGTGGCGCGAGGCGACACGGCGCGAATCGCCGGCACGACCAGCGTAACGCCGTGGCCGAGACGGTTCGGTGAACCGAAAAAAACCTGGGCGAGCGTTCTCCAGGTTTGGCACGATACTGTTACGCTATGCGGCTTGCCGCTGAACTGGGGATTATGTCGTAAATATTTGCCGACGATCCCGGGGCTGGGATCTGGGGGATGTCGGCACCGGCGTACGTCGAACAAGACCGAACGTGAGCCGAATGACTCCCGCGACCCTCGCCGACGTAACCACCCGTCCTGCCACACCGGTGCCCGCCGACCCGGTGACTTCGACCGCGCCCGGGGCGCCTCGCACCCTCATCGTCCCCGCCACGCGCACGGTCGCGACGCTTGCCGAGACCGAGCCGGCGCGCCCCGCATCGGTGCCCGCCATCGCCCACGGCATCGGCCGTCTGGCGGTGCTCTCGCTGCCCGTCGGCGTGCTGCTGGCCGTGCTCACCACGCAGGACGGCACCTGGTGGCAACACCATTTCTCACAGCTGGGCACCTACTCCGACTTCTCCGGTCGCACGTTCAACACCATCGTGATGTTCTCGGGCTTCTTCCTGGCGGCATACGGTGTGCTCATCGCGGTGGCGCTGCCCTCCGGCATCCATCGTCGCGCCTCGCGCGCGTTCCGCGGGTCTCTCACGTCCGCAGGTCTGCACTTGACCGCGGTGGGTCTCGTCCCCATCCCGGTGAGCGCGGTCATGCACGACATCATCGCCAGCGGCCTGGGGCTGTCGTTCCTGGCGACGGTCGCGACCGGCCTCGCGATCCCCGGCCGCAGTCGGCGGTTCCGCCGGGCGACCGCGTTCTGCGTCGCCCTGCTGGCGGTGGGCATGGTCGTGTTGACCGCGGGTCTCATCACCCTCGCGCTCTTCGAGTTCGTCGCGTTCGTGACGATGGGCATCTGGCTGCTCTCGCTCCCTCGCGTCCTGGCGCACGCGCCTGCGGCCCGGCACGAAGAGGCACCGGTGCGGACCGGAGAATGGATGCCATGGCAGAACCCGTGGCCCACCCCATCACCGTCGCGATCGAGCGTCGCATCGATCCTTCCCGCACCGTCGAAGCCACGAGCTGGATGCAGGCGGGCACTGATCTCGCGACGGGCTGCGACGGCTTCCTGGGATCGGGGTGGGTCCGCGCGGGCGAAGGCAGCGACCTCTGGTACATGCTCTACCGCTTCCGTGACATCCCTACGCTCGAGGCGTGGGAGGACTCACCGCAGCGGGCCTGGTGGCTCGATTCCGGACGCGCCTTCGCGCGCGAGGTCCGCGTCGAGCGCCGCACCGGCATCGAGGGCTGGTTCGACGCTCCGTTCGCCGTCCGCATCGAATCGAGGCACGCGGATCATCCCGCGGCACCGGCCACCGGTCCGGTCCAGCAGCCCATCCCGTCGGCCCCGCCCCGCTGGAAGCAGGCGGTCACGATCTGGCTCGGGTTCTTCCCGACGAACCTCCTCGCGTCGTGGCTCCTCGGCTTCGTCCCCGGGTTCGCGGAGTGGCCACTGGTAGCGCGGGTCCTGCTGTCAACGGTGCTGCTCACTCCCGTCATGACCTACGCCGTACTGCCGTGGGTCACCCGGATGCTGCGACCCTGGCTTCAGCGGTCCGCGTGAGCGACGGAGGCGGCCGTTCAGGACCGCGCTGACCGCGTGTCGAGGTACACGCCGATCCGCTCGCCGTCGTAGACGAACTGGAGCGCGTTGCCGTCGCCGAAGCGCGAGCTCAGCGCTTCCGGCGCGTCGCTGCCGATCTCGAACTGCACGACGGCGGGAAATCCGCCGGCGCGACATCCCCCGTAGAGGTTTCCCTGGTACGACCACGTGTTCGAGTCGGAGTCCTCCTCGGGAAGCTGCTCGGTGGCCATGACGGCGAGGCAATCGCGGCCGTAGCCGGCGAAGCCGCTGGCGGTCTGGAAGAGCGTCAAGCCGTAGAACTCGAACACGTCGGAGCTGGGACCCGCGCCCATCCAGCCGGCCGGGACGGTGGCCAGGGGATCGGGCTCGAGGGTCGCGATCTGCGGCGCGCCACTGGAGACCGGGACCGGGGGCATGCGCATCACGGCGTAGGTGCCTCCGGCAGCCAGCGCTGCCGCGGCGAGCACAGACAGAGCCCAGAGAACCCCGGTGGGTGAAACCCGTCGCGTTCGGCGACGCCGTGCGGCATCCGCGGGGGCCGTCCCCTCGTCACCGCCCTGCGGCTCCGTCTCCGAGCCCGTGGTCCCCTGGTTGCTCTCAGCGCCGCCCTTCGCAAACCCTGGCAGCCGCGCGGAATCGCCGTCCTGCGACGAGGGCGGCTCGGCGTCCGGCGCCGGTTCCCACTCTGGCCCGCTGGCGTCGTCAGGCTGCGGCCGGCTCGGCACCGGCCCTGCGTGCAGCGTCTCCAGCTCATGGAGCCGGCGCAATGCGACCGGGTCCTGGTCGATGTCGGCATCGGGGCCGTACGCGCGAGCCCGCAGTTCGCGCAGTTCGTCGAGGGCGGCGGTGTCCATCTCGAGCATCGTCTCATGGACGCGGCCGCGGTTGACGCCTGGCGGCTTAAGCGGAATAGTTAGGCACGTGCCTAACTATTCCGCCGAGGTCGACGCGGTGCTCCGCGCCCTCGCGGATCCCACTCGCCGGGCGGTCATCGAGCGCTTGGCGAAGTCCCCGGCCGTCGTCTCCGAGCTCGCGGCGCCGTTCGCGATGGCGCTGCCCTCGTTCCTCCAGCACCTCCGCGTGCTCGAGGATGCCCGGCTGATCACGTCGAGCAAGCACGGCCGTGTGCGCACGGTGACGCTGCGGCCGGGCGGTCTGGACGTGCTTCATCTCTGGCTCGGGGAGCAGCGAACCCCGGCCGAACGGCAGGCCGACCGCCTCGGCATCCATCTGTCCCGCGCAACATCCAAGGAGTCCTAGCATGACCCGCGTCCGCGTCGACCTGTTCTCGTCCCTCGACGGATACACCGCCGCCCCCGACCCGTCGGCCGACAACCCCATGGGCGAGGACTGGGGTCCGCTCACCGCGGCGTACGCCGCCACCCGGACGTTCCGGGAGAAGGTTCTCGGCGACACGAGCGGCGCGGGAACGACCGGCATCGACGACGCGTACGCCTCGAGGTTCTTCTCGGGCACCGGGGCCGAGATCCTCGGGGCCGCCATGTTCGGTCTGCACGCGTTCCCCGACGACCCCGACTGGAAGGGCTGGTGGGGCGACCGGCCTCCCTTCGGCTACCCCGTCTACGTGCTCACGCACTCGGCTCCGCGGCCCTCCATCGAGATGGCGGGCGGCACGATCTTCCATTTCCGCAGCGGCGCGATCGAGGACGTCCTCGCCGAGGCGACCACCGCTGCGGCCGGGCTCGACGTCCGTGTCGGCGGCGGCGTGCGCACCGCCCAGGAGTTCCTGCACGCCGGACTCGTCGACGACCTGCACGTCGCCGTCGCGCCGATCATCCTCACCCGCGGCAACCGCGTGTGGGACGGACTTCGGGGTCTGGAGCACACCCACGATGTGACGACGGAAGTCGCCGAGAGCGGCACCATCCACGTCACCTTCACCCGTTAGGAGCTGCGCCATGACGATCGAGCATCGCATCGCCCACGCCGGCTTCACCCTGACGCGCGACTATCCCGTGCCCGTCGAGAAGGTGTGGCGCGCGTTCGCCGACGAGAACGAGAAGCGCAGCTGGTTCGGCGACGGTGACGCGTTCGAGCCCCGCGAGTGGGTGTTCGACTTCCGCGTCGGAGGCCGCGACATCGACGAGGCGCAGTTCCACGGCGGTCCGCTGTCGCGATACGAGGCGGTGTATACCGACATCGTCGAGAACGTCCGCATCGTCACGACGTACGACATGTGGCTCGACGGAATCCACATGTCGACATCGCTGGCGTCGTTCGAGTTCGAACCGATCCCCGAGGGGACGCGGCTGACGCACACCGAGCACGGCGCCTTCTTCGACCGCTTCTGGACCGACGCGCCCCGGCGCGAAGAGGGCTCGCGTGGCCTGCTCGAGGCACTGGGCCGCCATCTCGGCTCAGCACCGTCGTAGGTTGGAACCATGACCGACGTGCACAACCCACTGCTGCCCACCGGCTACGACGTCACGTGGTCGATGCTCACCGCGGTCGCGATCGCTTTGACCGTACTGGCGCTCATCCTTCTCGCCCGTTCGGCGCGGAGGCTGACGCCGTCCCAGGGGTTGCTGTGGACCCTGGTCGTGCTGCTGGTTCCCGTGCTCGGCCCCATCGCCTGGCTGACGATCGGCCGCCGCACAGCCCCCGCCGACGAGAACGGCTGACACCGCCCGGCCCCGCACCATGCCCACGTGCCGGCGCCGTGCAGTGGACCGCGTGCCCCCGCGCGTACCCGCGGGGGCAGAATGGCCATGTGACGAGCGGGGACCAGCTATCTGTCCGCGAGATTCAGCCGGGTGATGCGTCACTGCTCACGGATGCGTCCCCCTCGTGGGGGAGCATCGTACGACCGCTCCTGGCGGCGCGCGAGGCAACCACCGGGACCACGCTCATCGGGTTCGCGGGTGCTCTCCCGGTCGGTCTGGTCGAGCTCGTGTGGACGGATCCGGTCGAACTGCGGAACCTCCACGTCCTGCCGCCATACCGCGGCCGCGGCTACGGAACCCAGCTCCTTCTCGCGGCTGAGCGGACAGTCTCGCGGGCTCGGGTCTTGCGCCTCGCCGTCGGTCTCGACAACCTGGAAGCCCGCCGCCTTTATGAACGACTGGGATACCGCGCGACCGGCGAACAACAGACGGTGACCTACACGTATGTCGACAGCGCCGGCGTGGAACGACGGGCTACCGAGACGAGCGAATTCCTCATCAAACTTCTCTGACATCGGGGAGGATCAGCCCGCCCTCCGACCTGCCCTCGAGGGTGGGTCGCACTACGCCTCGAGGCGACCGTCGGGCGTGTCGGGTTCGGCCTCGGCGGCCCCGGCCGGCGCCTCGGGTTCAGCCGCGGCCGTCTCGGCGGGCACGTTCGCTTCCTGACCCGGTTCAGCCACGACTGCCGCATCCGGTTCGGCGGGATTCTGCGTCTCCCCGCCGTGCTCACGCTCGGAGCGAGCTTCGCCCTCACCATGTCCTGGTCGAGAGCTGCCATCGCCCACGACCTCGTCGGGCGCGCTCACGTCTGGCGACTCTGCCTCCCTCGATGCCACGTCCTCTGATCCCACAGACGCCACCTCCTCGGAAGCGGTCGCTTCCGAAGCGACCGCCTGGGCGTCCGCGGCGACATCGGTGCTCGCGTCGGTGACAGCACCAGGCGCCGCGTCGGGCGCGGCTTCGGCGACAGCCGGCTCAGCGACGGCCCCCGCCGGAGCGGGCTCGGAGGCGGAGACCTCGACGTCGGGGCCCTCCTCGATCGCGGGGACGGCGACGTCGGCGCTCGCGACGGCGATGGAACCGGTGGCGGCCTCCCGCTGCCGCCGCGCACGCCGCGTCTCGAACACCGGGACCGACCCGCCCGCCGCGACGCCGGCACCGGCGCCCGCACCGACGAGCACGCCCGCGGCCTCGGCATCCGTCCCGCCGCGCGGACCATCGGCGCCAGCGCCGCCGGAACCGCCGGGTCCGTCGT
Organism: Microbacterium timonense; assembly: GCF_900292075.1. GTDB lineage: Bacteria > Actinomycetota > Actinomycetes > Actinomycetales > Microbacteriaceae > Microbacterium > Microbacterium timonense. Next base: position 610,565 of record NZ_OLMV01000003.1, on the reverse strand, counting down.
TGTCGTCACCCCCGTGGCGACGTGCGGTGCGGCGCTCCTTCGCCCCCTCCACGAGGTTGTAGAGGGTCGGGAGCACCAGCAGCGTCAGCACCGTCGACGACACCAGACCGCCGATGACGACGATGGCCAGCGGCTGCGAGATGAATCCGCCCTGTCCGGTGATGCCGAGCGCCATGGGCGTCAGCGCGAAGATCGTCGCCAGTGCCGTCATGAGAATCGGACGGAGTCGGCGCGAGCCGCCCGCGACCGTGGCGTCGTGCGCCGACAGGCCCTTCTCGCGGTACTGGTTCACGAGGTCCACGAGCACGATCGCGTTTGTCACCACGATGCCGATGAGCATCAGCACGCCGATGAGCGACGCGACACCGAGCGGCACGCCCGTGACGATCTGCAGCAGGATCGCGCCGGTCGCGGCGAACGGCACCGAGACCAGCAGCAGCAGCGGCTGACGCAGCGACTTGAAGGTGGCCACCATCACGATGTAGACGATGAGGATCGCGGCCAGCAGCGCCAGGCCCAGCTGCGAGAACGCGTCCTGCTGCTGTGTGACGACCCCGCCGAGGGCGGCGTCGGCTGCCGCGGGCAGGTCGGCGTCGGCGAGCGCCGTCGTGACCGAAGCCGTGGCGGTCTGCAGATCGTCGGTCGACGGGGTCACCGTGACCGTGGACGTGCGCTGCCCGCCCTCCGTGGTGATCGAGGTCGGGCCTTCACTCTCCTCGACGGTCGCGACCTGCTCGAGCGGGATCGGGCCGGTGGCGCTCGGCACCTGCAGCCGGCGCAGGTCGTCGATCGACGCCGGCGTCTCGGACGCCGCGAGGTAGACGGTGAGGGCCGTGTCGTCGATCTCGACCGTGCCGATCGACTGCGGCTGCATCGTGTTCGACACCAGCGCGCCGACCGCGACCTCCGAGAGGCCGAGCTCCGCGGCCTTGTCACGGTCCACGGTCACGGCGATGTACGGCAGCGAGGCCGACAGATTGCTCGTCACCTGGCCCACGCCGTCGGCTCCCTCGACGGCCGAGATGACAGCATCCGTCGCGTCCTGCAGTGTCGACGAGTCCGGTGCCGTGACGTCGATGGCGATGTCGGTCGAGCCGAACCCGCCGCCACCCGCAGCCACCGAGATCTCGCCCGCGTCGTCGAGGTCGGCGACCGCCTTCTGCACCTCTTCCCGGAGGGCCACCTGGTCGGCCCCGGGGTCGGTGGTGATCGAGTAAGTGATGCCGCTGCCGCCGCCCGAGAAGGCGTCGCGCAGAGCCGAGCCGCTCGAGCCGATCGAGACCTGCACGGTCTCGATGCCGTCGATACCGAGGAGCACCTCCTCGACCTGCTCCGCCGCGGCGCTCTCGGCCTCGAGGGAAGGCGCCGGGCCGATGTCCTGGGTCATCGTGAACGTGTTCTGGCCGGAGTCGCCGAGGAAGTTCGTCTTCATGAACGGCGCCGCGGCGATCGTGCCGACGAGCACGAGCACGGCGAGCACCAGGGTGATCCACGAGTGCTTGAGCGTCCAGCGGAGGATCGGCAGATACGACCTCTGCAGGCGGCTCGGCGGCGCGGCTGCGTCCTCCGGATCGACCGCGACGCCCTCGGCATCCAGGATCGGCTTGCCGGGCTTGAGGAACCAGTACGCGAGCACCGGCACGATCGTGAGCGCCACGAACAGCGATGCGGTCATGGCGATGGTCACGGTCATCGCGAACGGGCGGAACAGCTCGCCCGTGACGTCGCCGACGAACGCGATCGGCAGGAACACCGCGACGGTCACGATCGTCGACGCGGTGATGGCCGAGGCCACCTCGCGCACCGCCCGGCGGATGGAGGCGCCCTTGTCGGCGTCGCCGACGTAATGCCTCTTGATGTTCTCGATCACGACGATGGAGTCGTCGACCACGCGCCCGATCGCGATCGTGATCGCGCCGAGGGTCAGGATGTTCAGCGAGTAGCCGAACGCCTGCAGTCCGATGAACGTGATGAGGATGCTGGTCGGGATCGAGATCGCCGCGACCAGGGTCGAGCGGACCGACAGCAGGAAGATGAAGATCACGATCACCGCGAAGACGAGGCCGAGCAGCCCCTCCTTCGCGAGGGTGTCGATCGACTCCTGGATGTAGGGCGCCTGGTCGAACACGACCTTGAACTCGGCGCCGTCGAGCTTCTTCTCCAGCTCCGGCAGCACCTCGAGCACCCCGCGCGACACGTCGACCGTGTTGGCCGCGGGCAGCTTCGTCACCGCGATCGTGAGCGCCGGCTCTCCGTTGACGCGCGAGATCGTCGTGACGGGGTCGGCCTCTTCGACGACGGTGGCGACATCCCCGATGCTCTTCGGACCGGTGATGAACTGGTCGGCGGTCGACGGCACCAGGGGCAGCGCCGCGATCTCGTCGACCGACGAGATCTTCGCGCCGGTCTGCACCGTGAGCGTCTCGTCGCCCTCGGTGATCTCACCGCCCGGGAACAGCACGCCGTTCTGGTCGAGTGCGTCACGGATCGCCTGCTGGGTGTATCCCGCCTCGGCCAGCGCCGCCTGGTCCGGGGTGATCGTGACCCGTTGGCCCACTCCGCCGACGATCTCCGCGGCGTTGACGCCCGCGACATCCTCGAGATCCGGGATGACCGATGCCTCGAGCTGCGCCTGGATCGTCGCCTCGTCGTCGTAGCCGGTGACCGCCAGCTGGATCACCGGGAAGTCATCGATGCTCGCGGAGATGACGTTCGGGTCGACGCCGTCGGGCAACTGACTCTTGATGCGGTTGATGGCCTGCGTCATCTTCTGCTCGGCCGTCGCGAGATCGGTGCCGTAGGTGAAGGACGCCTGCACGATCGAGGCGTTCGTCGTGCTCGTCGCGGTCGTCGACTCGAGCCCCGGAATGCCCTGGACCGCGGTCTCGATCGGCACCGACACGTCGTTGCTGACCACCTCGGGCGAGGCGCCCGGATACGTCGAGACGACGATCAGCGCCGGGAACTCGATCGAGGGGATGAGCTCCTGTTTGAGGTTGGTCAGCGCAAGCCCGCCGAAGATGGCGGCGACGATCGTGATGAGCGCGATGAGCGCGCGGTTCTTGAGACTCAGGACGGCGAGGTTGGACACGGATGCCTTCGCTGGGTGAAGTGTGGCAAGGGGCGGTCTCGGTCCCCCGCTTCGCGCGGAGAGGCGCGACCCGGCGGTGAACCCGCACGATACGGAGATGTATCGATGTCAGTATTTCATGCGGTTCTCATGTGAACCGCCTGAGCGCGGGCACCTCACCCGGCCGTGAGCGCGCCACCCAGCAGCAGCCCGACACCGGCCGCGGCGGCGGCGGCCACGAGCGTTCCGAACAGGTTGAGCACGGCATCCCGCCGGCGACGGCGCTGAGCGAGGAGCACGGTCTCGACGGAGACGGTGCTGAAGGTCGTATACCCGCCCAAGAGGCCGAGCCCGAGCGTCATCGACCACTCCGGCGCCACCGCCGCGCCCAGGCCCGTCAGCAGGCCCAGCGCGAAGGAGCCCGACACGTTGACGACGAAGATGCCCCAGGGAAAGCGCGCCCCGCGCGGCGTGACGAGGCGATCCACGAGGTAGCGCAGCCCCGCCCCGGCGCCGCCGGCGAGCGCGGCCGCCAGCAGCCACCGGGTCACTGGGCGTCCTCCACTGCCTCGACCTCGCCGGGCACGTCGGCGATGCGGCGTCCGAGGAAGAGGCCGGCGATGGCTCCGGCGACGCCCGCGAGGACGGATGCCGCCGCCAGCCCGGCGGCGAGCCACGGCGTTGCCGCCCACCCGGCGAGCGCCACCGCGAATGCGCTGTATGTCGTGAAGCCGCCCATCACTCCGGTGCCGAGGAACGACCGGGTGAGCGGGTGCCGGTCGGCGAGCCAGCCCACGATGACGCCGAGCAGGAGCGACCCGACCGCGTTGATCGCGAGCGTGACCCACGGCACGACGGCCGGATCGGTGATCGGCATCACGATCAGCCCGCGAGCGAGCACGCCCACCGCACCCCCGGCGATCGTGAGCCCCAGCACGCGCGGATCGACGGGCTGGGCCATGCGTTCACGCTACTCCGGGCTGCGATTCGCCGAGGAAGCGGCGCCGCCTGCGGCCTTCAGCGGCCGGGCAGCAGCAGGGCGCGAATGGCGGACTCGGGGGTCTTCGACAGGTCGAGCAGATGGCCGTCGCGGTAGCGCGCGAACACGCGCGGGTCGATGTACGAGCCGCGGGCGACCGAGGGGGTGTTGCCGAGCGCTTCGGCGGTCGCCCGGACGGCCAGGACCTCGGCGCGCTTGAGATCGGTCTTGGTGTCGACGGTGCCGATGCGTGCCAGCGCGTCGGCGGCCAGGATGGTGCCGCGCAGGGTGCGGAAGTCCTTCGCGGTGAACCGGCCACCCGTCAGGGCCCGGACGTAGGCGTTGACCTCGGCGGGCGTGAGCGGAACACGTCGGCGGCCGCGGTCCCACGCGAGCAGCGGCGATCGCGGGCGGCCCGCTGCCAGCAGCTCGATCGCGGCGGCGAGCTCGGCGTCGTCGATCTGCAGCAGCTGACGCTTGCCGCTCTTGCCGGGAAAGGCGAAGGTGATGACGGATGCCTCGACCGCGGCATCCCGTCGCTGCAGGGTGGTCAGGCCGCGACTGCCGTGCGCGGCGAGGTAACGTTCGGACCCGATGCGCGGGGCGGCGTCGTCGAGCAGCCGGAAAGCGACGGCGAGCACCCGTTCGCGGTCGAGGGCCTCTCGTCGCAACGACGTCGTGACACGCGCTCGCGCGCGCGGGAGCGCTTCGGCGAGCGCGAGGGCGCGGGCGAACTTGCCGCGGTCGCGTCCGGCCGTCCAATCGGGGTGATAGATGTACTGGCGCCGCCCGGCGTCGTCGGTACCCACCGCCTGGATGTGCCCGTCCGCGCGCTCGCTGATCCAGACGTCCTGCCATGCCGGCGGGATCACCAGCTTGTGGATGCGCTCCAGGTGCCGCTGCGCCGGCGTGCGGCCCCTCGCATCGAGATAGCGGAACCCGGATCCCGACCTCACCCGGCGGATGCCGGGATCGACGAAAGGCCGCACGCGCGCGAGTCTCGGCATCCCCCACTCCCTTCGAGAAGCCCGGATGCCGGGTCCGCGGTCGCCGACGGCGGCGTCAGTGGTTGCGGATCATCGAGATGAGCTCGGACTTCTTCTTGCCCGAGTATCCCGTGATGCCGAGCTCCTTCGCACGTTTGCGCAGCTCGGGCACGGTGCGGTCGTCGTAGTCCTTGGCCTGGCCACCCTGCTTGCCGACGTTCTTGCGGCCGCGGCTGGCTGCCGCGTTCGAGATGCGCGCGGCCTTCTCCTTGGAGGCTCCGTCCTCGCGGAGCTCCTCGTACATCTCGCGGTCCTTCAGGTTCGACCCGCGTCGCCCTGGCATGGCATCCTCCTTCTCTCCTGTCGCGCCGGGAAGGCGCAGACGTCACAGTCCCTTCCCGCCGGTGACCGGCAGGATCGCACCCGACGTGTACGACGCGTGCTCACTCGCCAGGTACACGTAGGCGCCGGCGAGCTCCGCCGGCTGCCCCGCGCGCCCCAGCGGCGTGTCCTTGCCGAACGATGCGAGGCGCTCGGCGTCCCAGCCCGTCGCGGGGATGAGGGGCGTCCAGATCGGCCCGGGGGCGACCCCGTTCACCCGGATGCCCTTCGGGCCCAGCTCCTGCGCGAGCGCCTTGACGAACGCCACATGGGCGGCCTTGGTCATCGCGTAGTCGATGAGGCCCGGCGAGGGGTTGAAGGCCTGGACCGACGTGGTGACGATGATCGAGGAACCTGGCTTCAGGTGGGGGATGGCCGCTCGCGCCGTGAACATCGGCGCGTACAGATTGGTGCGGAAGACGCGGTCGAGCTCCTCGGTTTCGAGGTTCTCCAGACCGTTGCGGTCCTTCTGATAGGCCGCGTTCAGCACGAGGACGTCGAGGCCCCCGAGCTCGCTCACGGTGCGCTCGACGATCTCGGCGCAGAACGCCTCGTCTCGCAGGTCGCCGGCCAGCGGAAGCGCTCGAGTGCCCGCCTCGCTCACCCAGCGCGCCGTCTCGTCCGCGTCCTCCTGCTCCTCCGGCAGGTAGCTCAGAGCGACGTCGGCGCCTTCCCGCGCGAACGCGATCGCGACCGCTCTTCCGATGCCCGAGTCGGCGCCCGTGATGAGGGCGCGTCGCTCCGTGAGGCGGGACGCCCCGCGATAGCTGCGCTCACCGTGGTCGGGTTCCGGACGCGTCTCGTCGGTGAGTCCGGGCTGCTCCTGGTCCTGATCGGGAAAGCCCTCCGTGCGGTGCGCGGTCGTCGGGTCCTGGGGCTCGGATGTGCTCATGACGCGACCGTATGACGGAGCCCCGGCCGAGACATGGGGGTTGACCATCACGGTGAGTTGCCCTAGATCGGCCGGGCGCGCCCTCCGTCTTTCGCCCGTGCCCGCGGCGCTATCACCGCCGAAGGACGGTCGTCAACCCCCTGGGACGGCGGCACCACGGGTGCCACTGTCGATGCATGCCCCCGGGCATCCGATGCATCCCGTGCATCGGCGACGCAGAAGGAGATGCTCCATGAACCTCGCCCTGATCATCATCATCGTCGTCGCGATCATCCTTGCGATCGTCGGCGGCCTCAATTCGGCGCTGAGTTGGCTGCTGTGGGTCGCGATCATCGTCGGCGTCATCGCGCTGATCGCGTTCCTGTTCAGGGTGATCAGCGGAAACCGCAACACCTGATCGCCGACAGCCGGATCAGACGACGGATGCCGCGTCCCGTGTGGGACGCGGCATCCTCGCTGTCGGGGATCACCCGGACGCGCTAGAGATTGGCCTCCGCGTAGATGCGGAGCGTGTCGCGGACGAACTCGGCGCCCTGCGTGCCGCCCTGGCTGGTCGCGTAGTTCGCACCGAAGCGCGGATCAGCCACGTACATCTCACCGAGACCGAGGACGTACGCCTTCACGTCGCCACCGGGCACGGCCGCGGGCGTTCCCGGGATGCCGGTGAGCCACTCCACGTGACGCTCGGCCAGCGCCTGCGCTTCGTCGGACTCGGGCGCGATCCCGGACTCCGCCGCGGCGATCCAGTCGCGGCCCAGGTCCGAGACGCGTTGCTGCCACGCCGCCTTCTCCTCGGCGGTCATGGACCGCCACCAGCGGTCGCTGTCGGCGTACGCCTTCTTGCCCCAGCGCTGCTCGACCTCGTCCTTGTACTTCGTGTGGTCGAAGCCGTCGAACATGTTCTCTGCCATCAGTCGTTCACCTCCTCTCATCGCACTGATCGTGGACTCGACCGACGCGATCTGCCGCTCCAGACGGTCCTGCTCCTGCCGCAGCCACGCCAGATGCGCCTCGAGCGCCGGCACCTCCTCGCTCTCGCGCTCGATGACCTCGGCGATCTGCGGCAGCCTCAGCCCGAGCTCGCGCAGCAGCAGAATGCGCTGCAGGCGCACGAGCGCGGCCTGGTCGTAGTACCGGTACCCGTTGTGACCGGTGCTCGACGGCGGCAGCAGTCCGATGTCGTCGTAATGGCGCAGCGTCCGGCTCGTGGTGCCCGCAAGCTTCGAGATCTGCTGGATGGACCATTGCTCGGCCATGACGACCTCCTTCCTGTGTTCGTCGTCGCTGACCACGCTATAGGTTGACGCAACGTAAAGGTCAAGCGATCTTTCGAAGAAGTTCTTGACGAAGTCGCGATATATCGTGTTACCCTTCCATTACGCGATATATCGCGATGAAGACCACCCCGAGAAATACAGGAGAAGCAGTCATGACCCTGGAGAAGTGGATCATCCACCCGGGCGAGACACGCGTCATCGACATCGAGACCGTGCGCACCCTCAAGATCGGCCTCGTGGGCGGTCAGGTCGATGTGATCGCCCACGACGAGCCCGGCATCCGGATCGAAGTGCACGAGGTGACCATCAAGGACCTGCGCATCGAGGTCACCGACGATCACGTCGAGATCGACCATCCGCAGTTGCGGTGGGACAACTTCCTCGAGGTGTTCCGCAACTTCACCGCCACCGGCCCCAAGGCCGAGATCAGCGTCGCCGTACCGCGCGAGGTCGCCCTCACCCTGGGTGTCGTGAGCGCCAATGCGCTGGTGGCCGGTCTGAACGCCGGCGCCTCGCTCAACACCGTCTCGGGCGACATCATCGTCGACGGGCTCAACGGCGACCTGTCGGTCAACGCCGTCTCCGGAGACGTCCAGGTGCGCGGTCTCGTCGGTGGGCTGAACGCCAACAGCGTGTCGGGCGACGTCGCGGCGACCGGCACGCTCCGCAAGGCGACCATCGACACCGTCTCGGGCGCGATGCTCGTGGACTCGGCCGGCGACATCCTCTCGGTCGGCCTCAACACCGTCAGCGGCAACGCCACGGTGCGTCTGGACGAGGGCTACCCCGCCAACTTCGTCATCCGCAGCGTCAGCGGCCGCGTCCAGGTGGACGGCGTCGTGCGCTCGGGCACCGGCACCGGCCCCACGACGAACTACTCCGGGTCGGTGGGCGAACTGAGCGGCAGCTTCGCCGACGTGCGGGCGCACAGCGTCTCGGGCGATGTCACCGTGCTGCGACGTGCCGCCGAGACCGTGCCGGATGCCGCATCCTCGGTCAGCGGCGCCCCGGCCGATGCTCCCGGCATCGATCAGACGCCAGCCGGTGAGGCGGCGTCCGGCTTCGACGGAGGCGAGCTGTGATGGCTCCGGTCTTCTCGCACGGCGACCTGCGCCTGTACCTGCTGAACCTGCTCGATGAGGGGCCGCGTCACGGCTACGACATCATGCAGGCCCTGTCCGATCGCACCGGGGGCACCTACACCCCGAGCGCCGGCACCATCTATCCCCGGCTGGCCAAGCTTGAAGAGGAGGGTCTCGTGACCAAGACTGTCGAGGGCCGCAAGACGGTCTACGAGATCACCGAGGCCGGCCACGCCGAGGTGCAGTCGCGAGCCGGTGAGCTCGAGGGCATCGAGGCGGGTCTCGCCGACTCGGTGCGACTGATCGCCGAAGAGGTGCGTGGAAGTGTGCGCGAAGCGATGAAGAGTCTGCGCGCCGACCTGGCCGCGGCGTCCCGCGAAGAGCGCGAGTCGACGCGCCAGCAGGCACGCGAGGACGACCCCCGCGTGCGCAGCCGCGAGCAGCTGCAGCGGCTGGACGTGCTCGTCAACACGTTCCGCGCGAACCTGCGCAGCGACGCCCGCACCCACGTCGCCCGCGGCGGCGAACTGGCGGCGGCGGTCGTCGACCAGGTGGCCACGGAGCTCGACCGGGTCGCGCGCGACGTGACGCGCGCCCTCCGCGGCTGACGCTCCCCGGCCCGTTCCGCCTCCCGGCGGGGCGGGCCGGGTCGTCGGTCGGCGAGTGTGCGGGCTGTGGCCCCAGGTCTCTGCGTCTGCTCGCTCAGGCCGGCCAGATCTCCTCGTCGTCCGGGACCGGCTCACCCAACGGCACGACGAGGATCGGGCGGTGCTGACGATGAGCCAGCCGCACGCCGACGGAGCCGGTGAAGAACTCGCGCACCGACTCACCGAAGCCCCGTTTGCGCGTCCCCACCACCAGCAGCCGGGCATCGACCTGCTCGGCGAAGTGCTTGATCGCCATCGCGGGGTCGCCGACGAGCTGACGCACCGTCCAGTCGACGCCTGCTTCGGCGAGGACGGATGCCGCGGCATCCTGCACCTTCGTGAGCTCTCCCTCGCCCGCTGCGATGTTGAGATCGATGGGCGCTGAGTGCACATACCCGTCGGGGTCTTCGTAGGTGACGAAGCGCGTGACGTCGACGTGCACGACCGCCAGGGGAGCGCCGAGAAGCTTCGCGTAGCGAGCAGCCTCCTTCAGCACACGCGGCGACTGGTCGGGGATGACGCCGGCCACGACCGCGCCGCGCAGGCTCTCGTCGCTCGCCGCGCCGCTGTCCGGCTCGGATGCCTCATCGGTCATATGCCCGCACTCCTTGCGCACCGGTGGGGTCGGAGCCGCCGGGGTGCGGGGGCTCCGTGTTATCCTGAATGCTACTCTTACCGGTTCGAAGCCGGATTCGTGAATGCCCGGGTTTGCGCGGCTCAGAGCCCGCAGAAATAGCCCGCGACTCTAAATGAGGGGGTCTCGCATGGGGCGTGGCCGTCAGAAGGCGAAGCACACCAAGATCGCTCGCGAGCTGAAGTACGACACGTACAACGTGAACTACTCCGCACTCGAGCGCGAGCTCGGCCACCCGTCGAACGACGACGAGTACGTCGACAAGTGGGCGGATCAGTACAACGACGAAGACGAGGACGAGACCTCGCCCGTCTCGTCACAGGCCTAGGCCTCGACCCGTCGCGCCGGCCCGGCTCAGCCGGGATTTCGGCGACCGCCGGTTGCGCGCGGGCTCTGCCGGGCGCGAGGCCGGGTGGACGCCGCTCGACGGGGCGTCACCACGCGCCGTGGCGACGCTCCCAGTCGTCCTCGATCGTGTGCGGTCGGGCCGCCACGACGCCGGCGGGAATCGCCGCGGCGACGACGATCGCCAGGATGATCAGCGGCGCCGTCCACGAGTCGGTCGCGTCGTGCAGCAGCCCGATGCCCACCGGGAACAGCGCGGCGATCGCATAGCCGCCGCTCTGCACGAATCCGCTGAGCGCCACGGCGCCCTCGTGCGTCCGGGTGCGCAGGCCCAGCAGCACCAGCACCAGGGGGAACAGCAGCGGCGCGAGCCCCACCAATCCCACCCAGAGCCACGGCGCCACCGTGGGGACGAACAGCAGACCGGCCAGTCCGACGAGCCCGGTCGTCACCGCGATGCCGAACAGCAGGCGCGTCGCGTTCCGGCGCGTCACGAGCAGCGGCACGACGAGGGATGCCGGAAGCCCCATGAACCCGAACAGCGACAGCAGGGCCCCGGCCGTCACCGGCGCGACGCCGGCGATGTCGACCAGCATCTTCGGCATCCACGCGAACGACGTGTAGGCGACGGTGCTCGACACCGCGAACGAGATGAGGAGCGCCCAGGCGAGCGGCAGACGCCACATCCGCCCGAAGGCGCGGGGGCTGGCCTGCTCGACCTCGTCGTCGGCTCCGGGCGAGGTGCGCGCGGCTCGGTCCGCGCGGGCGTCGGCGGCACGGCGGACCGCCAATCCGATCCACGGCACCATGGCCACCAGGGCGAAGACGGCCCACAGGCCGAGAGAGAAGTGCCAGTCCGCGGCATCCGCCACGGGCACCGCGATGAGCGGCGGTACGAACGTCGCGACGGACATGGTCGTCGAGAACACCGTGGTCATGAGCCCGATGCGATCGGGGAAGTAGCGCTTCACCAGCGGCGGCAGCAGGATGTTGCCGGTGCCGACGGCGGCGAACACCAGCGCTGTTCCGGCGAGCAGCAGTCCTGAGTTGGGCGCCAGGCTGCGCGCGACGAGGCCGACCGTCACGACCGTCATCGCGGCGACGGCGAGCCTCTCGAGGCCGAACCGGCGCTCGAGGGCGGGCGTGAGCAGGCCGAAGATCGCGAAGCACACCGGCGGCGCGGTGCCGATGAGGCCGACCACCGCTGCGGGAAGCTCGAAGTCGGCGGCGATGTGGTCGAACAGCGGCGACAACGAGGCGACGGCCGACCGCAGCGAGAACGCGAACAGCACGATGCCGAGAAGGGCGAGGGTGCGTCCCTGCCAGAGCGGACGGGCAGGGGGCGACGACTTCACTCGTACCACCCTATGGCCGCCGAGCGACGCCCCGGCGCATGCGACCCGGTCCCCGCCCACCGCGCTCTGGCGCCGGGCTTCAGGTGGCGCAACACGCCGCAACGCCCGCCGCGACACCGCGTGTCGTGACACCCGAACGGGCACGCGTCGTCGTCGGGGCGCGCGTCAGCTCTCCTGGGAGCCCTCCACCCATGCGAGGTACTCCTCGGTGACGGTGCCGGTGATGTAGCGTCCGTCGAAGCAGCTCATGTCGAGGTCCTCGATGTCGGATCCCTCGAGGATCGCGGCCTTCAGGTCCTCGACCTCCTGGTACACGACGAAGTCGGCGCCGAGCTCCTCGGCGATCTCGGGGATCGTGCGACCGTGCGCGACCAGCTCGTGACGCGACGGCATGTTGATGCCGTACACGTGCGGGTAGCGCACCGGCGGCGCGGCGGAGGCGAACGTCACGCTCTTGGCCCCGGCATCCCGGGCCATCTGGATGATCTCCTTCGACGTCGTGCCGCGCACGATGGAGTCGTCGATGAGCAGCACGTTCTTGCCCTTGAACTCGCTCGACATGGCGTTGAGCTTCTGTCGCACGCTCTTCTTGCGCACCGCCTGGCCCGGCATGATGAAGGTGCGACCGACGTAGCGGTTCTTGTAGAAGCCCTCGCGGTACTCGATGCCCAGCTTGCGGGCCACCTGCATCGCAGCGGGGCGCGAAGAGTCCGGGATCGGCATCACGACGTCGATGGCCTCACGCGGCGTGTGCTTGGCGATGGTCTCGGCCAGTCGGTCGCCCATGCGCAGCCGCGCCTCGTACACCGAGATGCCGTTCATGACGGAGTCGGGGCGCGCCAGGTACACGTACTCGAACGAGCACGGCACGAGCTTCGCATCGGCCGCGCACTGGCGGGTGTGCAGGTTGCCCTCGAGGTCGATGAAGACCGCTTCGCCCGGATCGACGTCGCGCACGATCTCGAACTCGCCGTTCTCGAGCACGAGCGACTCGCTCGTCACGACCCACTCGTAGTGCCCGTCTTCGTGCTTGCGCGTGCCGAGGATGAGGGGACGGATGCCGAACGGGTCGCGGAACGCCAGCAGACCGTACCCGGCGATCAGGGCGATGGCGGCGTACGACCCCTCGACCCGCTCATGCACCCGGCTGACCGCCTGGAAGACCTGGTCGGGATCGAGCTCGAGTCCCGAGATCGACGCCTGCAGCTCGTTGGCGAGCACGTTGACGAGCAGCTCGGTGTCGGAGCTCGTGTTGAGGTGACGGCGATCCTTGTGGAAGAGCTCCTGCGTCAGCTCGCGCGTGTTGGTGAGGTTGCCGTTGTGCACGAGGACGATGCCGTACGGGGCGTTCACGTAGAACGGCTGCGCTTCCTCCTCGTTGGATGCCGTCCCCTTCGTGGCGTAGCGCACGTGGCCGAGGCCGATCTCGCCGAGGAGCGCGCGCATGTCGCGCGTGCGGAACGACTCCCGCACCTGGCCCTTGACCTTGTGCATGTGCACGACGCCGTTGCGCTCGGCGGTCGAGATGCCGGTGGAGTCCTGACCGCGATGCTGCAGGAGGAGGAGCGAGTCGTAGATCTCCTGGTTGACCGACCCGCGGCCCACCATCCCGACGATTCCGCACATGGGTGTTGCTTGCCTTCGTTCGTCCGTGCCGGGCTCAGCGAGCCGTCTGGTCTGCGTACGCGCCGACGAGACGCACCGCGCCGCCGTCGACGCCCTTGGCGCCCTGCTCCCAGTCGCCGTCGGGGCGCGCTCCTTCGCGCACCACTCCGACCTGCCAGGTGTCGATGCCGCCGCGGGAGAGAGCGGATGCCGCGGCCGCCGCCTTCTCGGGAGCCATGACCACCAGGAAGCCGACGCCGAGGTTCCAGGTGCCCTCCGTGGACGGCAGGTCGAGGTCGCCGAGCTCGGCGAGGACGCGGAACACCGGCGGCGGCGACCACGTCGACCGGTCGACCTCCGCCCAGGTGCCCTGCGGCAGCACGCGCGCGAGGTTCGCCGCGATGCCGCCACCGGTGACATGGCTGAGCGCGTGGATGCGGTCGCCCTGGTCGGCGATGAGCTGCAGGAGGGGCTTGGTGTACAGCCGGGTGGGCTCGAGGAGGGCCTCGCCCCAGGTCGTTCCCAGATCTGCCGCATTGTCGCCGTACTGCACTCCGGCGCCCGCGACGATGTGCCGCACGAGCGAGTAGCCGTTGGAGTGCAGGCCCGAGCTGGCGAGGGCGAGCACCACGTCGCCGTCGCGGACGCGGTCCGCGCCCAGCACGCGGTCGGCCTCCACGACGCCGGTGGCGGCGCCGGCCACGTCGTAGTCGTTGACGCCGAGCAGGCCGGGGTGCTCCGCCGTTTCGCCGCCGATGAGGGCGGTCCCGGTCTCGGCGCACCCGGCGGCGATCCCACGGACGATGTCGGCGATGCGTTCGGGGAACACCTTGCCGCATGCGATGTAGTCCGTCATGAAGAGCGGCTTGGCACCCACCACGACGATGTCGTCGACGACCATGCCGACGAGGTCCTGACCGATGGTGTCATGCTTGTCGATGGCCTGCGCGATGGCGACCTTCGTGCCCACGCCGTCGGTGCTGGTCGCGAGCAGGGGCTTGTCGTAGGCCTTGAGCGCCCCGGCGTCGAAGAGCCCGGCGAACCCGCCCACACCGCCCAGCACCTCGGGCCCGTGCGTGCGGCGGACGGCCGACTTCATCAGCTCCACGGCGAGGTCGCCCGCAGCGGTGTCGACGCCGGCAGCGGTGTACGGGTTCACGGGGTTTCCGGTACGGGAAGGGGCATCGCGTTCGGATGAGGCCACGACGACCAGCCTACCGGCGGCCCACCTGGGCGGATGCCCGATGTCCCGCCCCTGCGAAGGGCGTTGCGGTCGCAGGAGGGGCGGGTGCGGCATCCAGCCCAATCGCGCGCATCGGCCGCCGTGTGCCGGGCGCGACGTCGACGGCCGGAACTAGAATGACGGGTATGGGCGGCGCCGGTGCTCCGGAGTGGCTGATCCGCGAAGACGCTGGTCAGCCGGTGCTTCTCGCCCTCTATCTGCGCCAGGTGCTCGGCATCCGCTCTCCGGAGGAGCTTCCGCACTTGCGCGGCATCGCGCCCCGGGCGAACGACCGCTCCGAGGAGGCGCAGGCGGCCCTGGAGCGACAGTGGCGCGAGTACTGGGCCATGACGGTCGAGCCGCAGGCGCACCCGTCGCCGGTCCCACTGGAGCTGGTGGACGGCTTCGACATGATGCTCGCGCTGCCCGTGGAGGGGTGCGATGAGCTGCGCCACGCGTTCGTCCCGCACGCGCGTGAGGCCATGGCGTTCGCCCAGTCGGCCGCGGAGCGTTACCGCCGCGAGGCGTCGCACAGCACCGGCACGGTGTATCGGGCGTACGCGGGCGCCATCGCCGAGCACGAGCGCCAGGTCGGCCGGCGGGCGCATTCGTTCGAGCTCAATGTGCAGGTGCTGCCCTTGACGCAGCGGGGCGTGTGGTGGATCGGGTCGCTCACCATCGCGGTCACCGACGGTCTGCGCGGGGATGTCGCGGCCTTCGACGCGGCGATCCACCCGATCATCGCCGAACTGGCGTAAGCCGCCGCGCGGGATCGCGTGGATGTGCCGTCACACGCGTGCGGCGTACCGGGGCGCGCTGCTCAGTGACCGGGTCCGTGCCCGTTCGTGCCCGGCTCGGGGTCGACGTGGACCGACGAGTGGTCGACGGTCACCTCGTGGGTGCGACGGCGCGACCGCCGATCCAGGATGAGCGCGAGGATGCCGCCCAACGCGATGCCGATCGGCGCGCACAGCAGCAGCAGGAATCCGAACACCTGACCCTGCGAATACTCCAGGCCCGTGTTGGGGCTGGGCTCGGCGGTGCCGTTGAACGCGAAGGTGAGGATCATCGCGACGAGGATGCCGAGAGCGGCCCCCGCGATCAGGAACACCGAGATCTTCGGTGCACGGCGCATCCGCACGTTCTCGATCCGGTCCTGGCTGTGCTCGGGCATGCGTCCATTGTCCCACTCGCCCGGGACCCGTGGTGGGTTGCTCAGGGGCGCAGGGGCAGCAGGTGCGAGATGTCGGCACGCGTACCCGAGGCGCTGATGCGGCCCGCGGTGGCGGCATCCGTCCACTTCTGCGCACCGGTCGCCAGTGCGATCCATGTCGCAGGGTCCGTCTCGACGACGTTGGGCGGCGTGCCTCTGGTGTGCCGCGGCCCCTCGACGACCTGCACCGCACCGAACGGCGGTACCCGCACCTCGACCGAGTTTCCGGGCGCCTTCTCGGCGAGGAGCTGCAACAGGTACCGCACGGCGGTCGCGTTGGCGGTGCGGGAGGGCGGGATGGAGGCCGCAGCCGCCGCTGCGACCGCGTCCAGCGCGGCGCGGCCATCCTCGGTCGAGATCTTGCGAGCCACTCCTCCACGCTACGCGTCAAAGCGTCGGGCTCGATCCGCAATATCGGCACCGGCAGAGGCCGCAGACGACGATCGAGCCCGACGCTTTCACGCCGGAAGCGCCCGAAGCCGCCGAAAGGCCGCCGGTAGGCTGGGCCCGTGAAGATCCTGGTCCTCGGCTCGGGCGCGCGAGAGCACGCCATCATCCTCGCGCTGCGGTCGGAGGAGGCCGAGCACGAGATCTTCGCGGCCCCCGGGAACGCGGGCATCGGGCAGGACGCTCAGCTGGTCGCCCTGGATGCCAACGACCCGGTCGCCGTCACGGACTTCGCGATCGAGAACGACATCGCACTCGTCGTCATCGGCCCGGAGGCGCCGCTCGTCGCGGGGGTCGCCGACGCCGTGCGGGAGCGCGGCATCCCGACCTTCGGACCCGGCAAGGCGGCCGCGCAGCTCGAGGGGTCCAAGACGTTCGCCAAGCGGATCATGGATGCCGCGGGCGTGCCCACCGGACGCGCAGTCCGGGCGCACACGCGAGCCGAGGTCGAGGCGGCGTTCGACGAGCTCGGTGCTCCGCACGTGGTCAAGGCGGACGGGCTCGCCGCCGGGAAGGGCGTCATCGTGACGTCCGATCGCGAAGCGGCCCTCGCCCACGCCGACGAGTACCTGCCCTCGGGCGCGGTGCTCATCGAGGAGTTCCTCGCGGGACCCGAGGTGTCGCTCTTCTTCCTCAGCGACGGCGACCACGTGCTTCCCCTCAGCCCGGCTCAGGACTACAAGCGTCTGCTCGACGGCGACGCCGGCCCCAACACGGGCGGCATGGGCGCATACTCGCCGCTCCCGTGGCTGGACGGCAGGTTCGGCAGCGAGCAGGAGTTCGTCGATCTGGTCACGCGTGACATCGCCGAGCCGGTCATCCGCCAGCTGGATGCCGAGGGCACGCCGTTCATCGGGCTGCTCTACGCGGGGCTGATCCTGACCGACTCGGGGGTGAAGGTCATCGAGTTCAACGCTCGCTTCGGCGATCCCGAGACGCAGGTGGTGCTTCCTCGCCTGGTCGACCCGCTGTCGGAGCTGCTGCTGGCCGCGGCATCCGGCCACCTCGAAGACCACCCTCGGCCGGCGTTCGCCGATGATGTCGCGGTGACCGTGGTGCTCGCGAGCGAGGGGTATCCGGCGGCGCCCGTGACCGGCCGGCCGCTGACGGGGCTGCGCGAAGCCGCGTCGGTGCCAGGGGTGCACCTCGCCCACGCCGCGACCGCCGAGTCCGACGGCGGCCTGGTCGCCACGGGTGGGCGCGTGCTCAATGTCGTCGGCGTCGCCACGACCTTCGCCGACGCCCGCGGCCGGGTCTACCGCGCGCTCGGAGAGATCGGGCTCGAGGGTTCCCAACACCGCACGGATATCGCCGCCCGCGTCGCCGAAGGACTCTGACGGCGCCGACCGCCCGAGGTCCTGGCACTCGCCGCGAGGACGGGATGCCGCGACCCGACGTCACCCGAAAAGGGGACAGCGCACGCCCCGCCGCGTCGGTTAGGTTCTGAGGACGCAGCGACGGCGCTCTCGCGCCGGAAGGGGACGGAATCGTGAACCGCCGTACCTCTCTCGTCACCGTCATCCTCGCGATGGCCATCGCCACGCTCAGCGCGTGCGGGACAACCGCGCCGGGCACGAGTCGCACGTCCGGCATGACGCCGACCCCGACGCCCACCGCCGCCTGCCCCGAGCAGCCGGGTGTCGAGTTGCCGCCGGAGTGCGCACCCTACGACCCCGACGCCGCGATGGCGCAGAACGACCTCTACCGCCAGCGCATCGAGATGGACGAGGCGTCCAAGGCGGCCGGCGCCGCCCTCTTGGCCGATGCGACGGCGGCACTGCAGTCGCTGCAGGCCGGCGGCGGATCCGTCACCGGTGAGAGCGTGCGCGCCGCCCTCGAGCAGGCCGGAGCGGCGGACGTGCAGATCCGTGAGGGGGCGGGCGACGTGCTGTTCGGCGCCGCCGCGCCGGGAGGCGGCTGCGTGTACGGCGACATCGACGGCCCGACCGGCGTCCTCACGATCGACCTCGGCGGGATCATCATGGACGGCGGCTGCCTGCCGGCGCAGTGAGCCGCGCCGGCGACCCCGCGCCCGGGGTCGTCGCGCGCACGTTGCCGGCTCTCCCGACGGCGCTTCTACACTCGGGTGAGGACAGCGGCGGTGAGGACGCAGTATGGGGAAGACCGGAATCGTCGGCGGGGGGATCGTCGGGGTGGCGCTGGCGCGTGCGCTGAGCGCGCGCGGCGATGAGGTGACGGTGCTGGAGAAGGAGTCGCGGCTCGCGCAGCACCAGACGGGCCACAACTCGGGTGTGGTGCACGCCGGCCTGTACTACAAGCCGGGGTCGCTGAAGGCGACGCTGTGCGCGGCGGGGCGGGTGTCGATCCGGGAGTTCTGTGAGGAGAAGGGGCTGCCCTACCGGGAGGTGGGCAAGCTCGTCGTCGCGGTGGACGAGACCGAGCTGCCGGCGCTTGCCGAGATCGAGCGGCGGTCGCTGGAGAACGGGGTGCCGGATCTGGCGCGCGTCGACGATCCGGCGCGGATGCGGGAGATCGAGCCGCACGTCGCCGGGGTCGCGGCGGTGCATTCCCCGCACACCGCCGTCGTCGACTACGCGTCGATCACCGAGGCGATGGCGCAGGACGTGCGTGCCGCGGGCGGGCACATCCGGCTGGGTCACGAGGTGACCGCGATGGCGGTGGAGAACGGCCGGGTGCGGGTGGTCACGCCGGTGTCGGAGGACGTGTTCGACCGGGTGATCGTGTGCGCCGGGCTGCAATCTGACGTGGTGGCGCGGTTGGTGGGAGCTGACCCGTCGCCGAAGATCCTGCCGTTCCGGGGCGAGTACTGGGAGCTCGCGCCCGAGCGCACCGGCCTGGTGAAGGGGATGATCTACCCGGTGCCCGACCCCCGGTTCCCGTTCCTGGGTGTGCACTTCACCCGTGGCGTGTACGACAACGTGCACGTCGGTCCCAACGCCGTACCGGCGCTCGCGCGGCAGGGGTACACGTGGCTGCAGTGGTCGGCGAAGGACACGATCGAGTCGCTGCGGTGGCCGGGCGCCTGGCCGCTGGCCAAGCAGCACTGGCGGATGGGCGTGGACGAGATCTCGGGGTCGCTGATCAAGCCGCTGTACTACCGCAAGGCCCGCCGCTTCATCCCGGAGCTGCGCTCCTCCGACCTGACCCACAAGTCCGCTGCCGGCGTGCGCGCCCAGGCGTGGGGCCGCGCCGGCGAGCTCCTCGACGACTTCGCCGTCGACCAGGTCGGACCCGTCACGCTTCTGCGCAACGCCCCCTCACCGGCCGCGACAAGTTCCCTCGCGATCGCCGATTACGTCATCGAGCACTACCTCACAGCGCCGCGCGACCTCAGCGCGCCGCGCACCACGGCGCCGAGCCCAGACAGCAACGTCGGCGCCGCGGCTGGGGCCACGCGCGGCGCCGACGTCCAGAGGTCGACCCGGGAGGATGAGGTCTCGGAGCGCCTCTGAGACCCGAGCTTGGGGGACTCAGGTCTGGCGTCGAATGAATCGCATCAGCCAGGCGATCACGGCGATGATGATGATCACCAGGCCGATCCACAGCAGGAACTTCGCCGCCTCGATGAAGACACCGAACAGCAGCAGCACGATTCCGATGATGAGCAGGATCACTGCGAGGGCTGTCATGGAGGCTATATTCGAGGCGTCGCCCGCCGATGGCCAACCGCTTGACACGGCTCGCGCCGACCGCTAGTCATCTCCCGAAGTGGCGGACCTTCAGTCCCCGGCGGCCGCCGCGTGGGCGGCATGCCAGTCCTCGGTCGACGAGGCCTGGGGGCGCCGCAGGAACAGCACAGCGACGACGCCGATGATCAGCACCGCGGCGGACAGCAGCACCGACTGCGCCATGGCCGTGGCGAACGGCGCGGCGACGACCTCAGGCAGTGCGCCCGCACCGAAGCTGCCACCCGAGGCATCCGCCGCCCCGGGGATGTTCGCCTCGATGCGGCTCTGCATGAACACGGCGATGGCGGCCGAGCCGAGCACGGAGCCGATCGTGCGCGTGGTGTTGTAGATGCCGGCCCCGGCGCCCGCCTGCCTCGGCGGCAGGTTGCGCGTCGCGGTGGTGGCCAGCGGTCCCCACATGCCGGCGTTTCCGACGCCCATGATGAAGGACGGAATGAGGTACACCCAGATCGGTGTGTCGAGGTTCATCAATACCGAGTACAGGACCAGCGATCCGGCGACGAGGAGCAGCCCAGGGACGAGGAGCACCCGCGGATCGGTGCGGTCCAGCCAGCGACCGGCGAGCGGCGAGAGCACGCCGGCGGCGACGGCCATCGGCACCAGCAGCAGGGCGGACTCGGTGGGCGTCAGCCCGCGCGCCAGCTGCAGGAAGAACATCAGCGGCAGCGACATGCTGGTGACGGTGAATCCCACCGTCGCTATCCCGATGTTGGCGATGGAGAAGTTGCGGTCTCGGAACAGCGCGAGCGGCACCAGGGCCTCGCTCTTCGTCTTCGCCTGCTGCCAGATGAACAGCCCCATCACCACGACACCGGCGATGATCAGCCCCCACACGCTGATCGGCCCCCAGATGACGCCCCAGTCGTAGGTCTCTCCCTCTTGCAGACCGAACACGATGAGGAAGAGGCCGGCGGCGCTGAGGAACACCCCGACGAGGTCGAACCGGTGCGGATGCGTCTCGAGCCGCGGCACCAGGATCCACGCGAGCACGAAGCCCACGATCCCGACCGGGATGTTGACGAAGAAAATCCACTCCCACCCGAGGCCGTCCACGAGCAGGCCGCCCGCGAGCGGACCGACCAGCATCGCGACACCCGAGGTGGCACCCCACAGCCCCATCGCCGCCCCACGCTGGTTCGGCGGGAAGGTGCGCGTGATGATCGCCATCGTCTGCGGTGTCATGAGGGCTGCGCCGAGTCCCTGCACGGCCCGGAAGGCGATGAGCGCGCCGAGCGTCGGCGACAGACCGCACCCGAGCGAGGCGAGCGTGAAGACCGCCAGCCCACCGAGGTACATGTATTTGGGCCCGAATCGGTCGCCCAGGCGACCGGTGATGAGAAGCGGCACCGCGTACGCGAGCAGATACGCCGACGTGACCCACACCACGTTGTCGAGGTTGTTCGTGTCGGGGTCCAGCGCCGCCTTGATGGCGGGGTTGGCCACCGAGACGATCGTCGTGTCGACGAGGATCATGAAGAACCCGATGACGAGCGCCCACAGCGCCGGCCACGGGCTGCGGGGCTTGTGCCCGGAGGCGTATGCGCCGGTCGGCGGCTGCGCGGCCGTGGCGCGAGCGCTGCCACCGATCGCTGGGCTCCCACTCCCGGTCGCTGAGCTCCCACTCCCGGTCGCTAAGCTCCCACTCCCGGTCGCTGAGCTTGTCGAAGCGTCGGTCATTGCCGTGCTGCCTTTCTCTGGGCGAGGTAACGTTCGGACGGGGCCTCGTGCGGACCCCACGCGAGTTCCGGATGCTCGATGCGAGGCAGCGTCGCGTCCATCCACGCGACCTCGGCCTCCACGAGCGCACCTTCGCGCCCGAGTTCGATGAGGTACTGCTCGGGCACGCCCTCCGCGAGCGCGTGGCGTCGGCCGTCGATGAGCGATCGACGCATGTCGGCGAGAGCCGCACGGCGGGCGCGAAGCAGCTCCAGCGCCTCGGCACGCTCGAGGTTGTGCACTTCGGCGAGCGCGACACGGAACTCGGCGGGGCGATCGACGCGCGGCAGCTCCCGCCGCACCCATTCGACGACCGCGGCGGCCCCGGCATCCGTCACGGTGTAGGTGGTGCGCTCCGGGCGGTTGCCCTCGCGATCGACGCCCACCTCGGCGACCAGCCCCGAACGCTCCAGCCGCGCGACCGTGTGGTAGACCGTGCCGTTCGTGATCGTGACGAGCCGGTCGTCGCGGCGCAGATGCATGAGCCGGATCATCTCGTACGGGTGCATGTCGCCTTCGCTGAGCAGCGCGAGCACCATCACCCCGAGTGGGGTGAGGCGGGCGACGGCGTCGGTCACGACGATCCCTCCATGTCGATTAGTCCAGATGGACTATACGCTGTTCCGGCTCGCACCGCGAGGAGGAAGTGCACGCGATGGATCCGATCGCGCCGACCTCGCGCGATGTCGGCGGCGCCCCGTACCCTGTGGCCATGACGGATGCTGCGGCCCAGGAGCGCGCGCACGCGATCTTCGACCCGATCGCGGCCGAGTATCTGGCGCGCCCCGGCGTCGACATCGGCCCGATGTTCGGCAGCGAGGGCCTGCGCATCCGTGGCAAGGTGTTCGCCTTCGTGGGCTATCGCGGCTCCTTGGTCGTCAAGGTCCCGGCGGATCGTGCGGACGAGCTGGCCTCGGCGGGTACAGGTGAGCGCATGCAGACGCGCGGGCGCACGATGCGCGAATGGGTCCTCGTCGGTCCCGACCGCGCCGATGCATGGGCGCCCCTGATCGCCGACGCCTTCGCGTTCGTCGACGAGATCACGCCCTGACGCGAGTCCGCGCACGTCAGCCCGCAGCGCGCGCCCGCGGCCCGAGCCCACCCGCCCTGGCGGCGATAATGAACGGGTGACGGCTTCCCCCACTCCCCCGCTCGAGCTCCCCGGCTGGCGCCACGTCTACTCGGGCAAGGTACGCGACCTCTACGTCCCCGAGCACGCCACCGAGGGTTCGGCACCCGAGCGCATGCTCGTCGTGGCGAGCGATCGCGTCAGCGCCTTCGACCACGTGCTGTCTCCCGGCATCCCCGGCAAGGGCGAGCTGCTGACGACCCTCAGCCTGTGGTGGTTCGACCAGCTGGCCGGCGCCGACGGCGGTCGCAGCATCCCGAACCACCTCGCGGCGTCGCACACGCTCACCCTCGGGGCCGACGGCGAGCCGAATACCCGCGACGATCTGCAGGACCTCATTCCGAATGCCGTCGTCGGGCGCGCGATGGTGGTCAAGAGCCTCGACATGCAGCCCATCGAATGCGTCGTGCGTGGCTACCTCACCGGGTCCGGCTGGGAGGAGTATCGCGCCAGCGGCACGGTGTGCGGCATCCCGCTTCCGGAGGGACTGTCCAACGGCGACCGGCTGCCGGAGCCGATCTACACGCCCGCCTACAAGGCGCCGCTCGGCGAGCACGACGAGAACATCTCGTTCGAGCGCACCGTCGAGCTGGTCGGCGCCGAGCGCGCGGCCGCGCTGCGCGACCTGTCGCTGGAGATCTACCGCCGCGCGGCGGCGACGGCCGAGTCTCACGGCGTCATCCTGGCCGACACCAAGTTCGAGTTCGGGCTCGACGAGAACGGCGTGCTGACGCTGGCCGACGAGGTGCTGACCAGCGACTCGTCGCGGTACTGGGATGCCGAGGCCTGGGCGTCGGGAACCAGTCCCGAACAGCGCATGGCGAGCTTCGACAAGCAGATCGTGCGCGACTGGCTGGCCGCCAACTGGCCCGCTCCGCGCGAGGGCGAGCCCCCGGCCCTCCCCGCCGACGTGATCGAACGGACCACCGCCCGCTACCGTGAGCTGTTGGAGCGGCTGACCGCCGCCTGACCCGCGCAGCGGCATCCCGCGTGCTCCTCCGGACGAGGCCGTCGTCGTGCGCACGGCGCCGCCCGCAGCGCCGCTAATGTGAGCGCAGCAGATCTCCCGAGCGCAAGGAGCGCCCATGCCACTGTGGACCCTTCACGGCAACGGCCGGACCGTCGAGCCCGGGAAGGTGGTGAAGCCCGACGAGCGCCTGAACTGGCCCGCGACGGTCGCGGTGGGGGCGCAGCACGTCGTCGCGATGTTCGGCGCGACGTTCCTGGTGCCGGCGATCACCGGCTTCCCCGTCTCGACCACTCTCCTCTTCTCGGGCATCGGCACGCTGCTGTTCCTGCTCATCACCAAGAACCGGCTCCCCAGCTACCTCGGCTCTTCGTTCGCGTTCATCGCGCCGGTCACCGCCGCCACCGCCTCGCAGGGCATGGGATCGGCCCTGGCCGGCATCGTGGCGGTGGGCGTGCTGCTTGCGATCGTCGGCTTCATCGTGCAGTTCGCGGGCCTCGGCTGGATCGAGAAGCTGATGCCGCCGGTCGTCGCCGGCGCCATCGTCGCGCTCATCGGCTTCAACCTGGCGCCGGTGGCCTGGACGAACTACCAGCAGGCCCCCATCACCGCGACGATCACCCTCGTCGCGGTCGTGCTGTTCAGCGTGCTGTTCCGCGGCTTCCTCGGGCGCATCTCGATCTTCCTCGGCGTCATCGTCGGTTACATCATCGCGCTGATCCGCGGTGAGGTGGACTTCACGGCAGTGAACGAGCTCGCCGCCGACGGCCAGTGGGTCGGCCTTCCGACCTTCCAGTTCCCGACGTTCGGGCACGCGGGCACGTGGAGCGTGATCGCGATGTTCCTGCCGGTCGTGCTCGTGCTGATCGCCGAGAACGTCGGACACGTGCGCGGCGTCGCGACGATGACCGAGGCATCCGTCAACAAGTACACCGGCCGTGCGCTGATCGCCGACGGCGCGGCGACCGTCCTGGCGGGAACGTTCGGCGGATCGGGCACGACGACCTACGGCGAGAACATCGGTGTGATGGCGGCGACCCGCGTGTACTCGACGGCGGCGTACTGGGTCGCCGGGCTCTTCGCGATCCTGCTCTCGCTCTCACCCGTGGTCGGCGCGGTCTTCAACTCGATCCCGGCCGGCGTGCTCGGCGGGGTGACCACCGCGCTGTACGGTCTCATCGGCATCATCGGCATCAAGATCTGGGTCGACAACCGCGTGGACTTCTCCCGCCCGGTGAACCAGTACACCGCCGCGGTGTCGCTCGTGATCGCGATCGCGGGCTTCACGATGGTATGGGGCGACTTCCAGCTGGGCGCGATCGTGATCGGCGCTGCCGCGGCGCTGCTGATCTACCACCTCGGCAACCTCATCGCCCGCTGGCGCAAGACCGGTGCCGACGACGGCGGTCCGATCCCCGCAGTGGGTCAGCTCGGCGGCGACCCGCAGGACGTCGAAGCGCGCTGACCCGCCCCCTGCTGCGGCGATCCTCGCGTTTGGGGCGCGCTGCGTGCGTTCGGGGCGCGCGGGTTGCGCCCCAAACGGACGGAGTGCGCCCCAAACCCGGGTCGACCTCGGACCCGGTCGGGAGAGGGGGGCGGATGCGGAGTGGAATGCGGGCGGGATGCCGGGGGTTGAACATTCACATGAATGAAGCTGTCGCGACGGCGGACCGCCTCGCCGCCGACACCTCGATGGGCGCGGTGACCCTGCTGGTCGGAGATCTGGACGCCATGTCGGCGTTCTACCGCGACGTCATCACCTTGCAGGTGCTCTCGGTCGGCGTCGACGAGGTCGTGCTCGGCCGCGCCGGCCGCCCCATCGTCGTGCTGACGCACGAGCCCACACTGCGGCATGCGGTGCCCGGCGCCGCCGGACTCTTCCACACCGCGATCCTGTTCGAGACGCAGGAGGCGCTCGCGGCGGCGCTGTACAGCGTGGCCCGCCATGCCCCGCAGACGTTCACCGGATCCGCCGATCACCTGGTGAGCCAGGCGTTCTACCTCACCGACCCCGAGGGCAACGGCGTCGAGCTGTACTGGGACCGTGCGCGCTCGGAGTGGTCATGGACCCATGGGTCCGTAGAGATGGCGACGCTGTACCTCGATCCGAACGCGTTCCTCGCCGAGCACCTGACCGAGCGGGCCGCGGGCGGGGGCACCGCCCAGGAGGCGGCATCCGTCGGTCATGTGCATCTGTCGGTGGGCGACGTCGCCACGGCGCGCGCCTTCTACGTCGACGCGCTCGGCTTCGACCAGACGGCGGCGCTCGGCGATCAGGCGCTGTTCGTCAGCGCGGGCGGCTACCACCACCACATGGCGATGAACGTCTGGAACTCCCGCGGCGCGGGGCCGCGCATGCCCGCGCTGGGCCTCGGCCGCGTCGATCTCGCGCTGCCCGACGCCGACGCACTGGGAGAGCTCGGCGAGCGTCTGCGGCATCACGGTTTCGAGGTGCGCGACGACGGGCGCACCGTGTCGTTCGACGACCCCTGGCGCAACCTGCTGCACGCCACCGTTCCGGGACGCGGCTGACACGGGAGGATGCCGCCCGCCGGCGCCCGCGCGGCGGGCTAGCCCGACGCCGACGCGGCGGCCCCACCGACGCCCGGCGGGCTCACCGGCGTCCGCGCGGCGGGGCTCAGCGACGCCGCGGGTTTACCGACGCGGCGGCCCCACCGGCGCCCCGGCGAGCTCGCCGGCGCCCGCCCGGCGGGCTCACCCGAGCGCCCGCCCGGCGGGCTCACCCGAGCGTCCGCCCGTCGGGGCCCGCTCACACGGAGTCGCGGATGACCAGCTCGGTCTCGAGGATCGTGACGTGACGCGGATGCCGGCCCGCGAGCAGGTCGAGCAGCACGGTCGCCATGCGCTCCCCCTGCGCGAACGACGGCTGGCGCACCGTCGTGAGCTGCGGCGTGACCGAGGTCGCCACCGGTGAATCGTCGAAGCCGATCACCGCGATGTCTTCGGGCACCCGGATGCCGGCGGCCGCGAGCTCGGTCAGGGCGCCGCGGGCCATGAGGTCGCTCGCCACGAAGATCGCGTCGGGGTTCGCGCCCGAGGCGAGCATCCGGCGCATGGCGTCGGCGCCGCCGTCGGCGGTGAAGTTGCCGTCCTCGACAGCGATCTCGTCGAGGTTCCACGCCGACAGCGCGTCGCGGTACCCGCGGAGGCGGTCGATGCCGGCGGGCATGTCGCGCGGGCCGGTGATCGTGGCGATGCGGCGGCGGTCGTTCTCGATGAGGTACACCGTCGCGTCGTACGCCCCCCTCACGTTGTCGACGTCGACGTAGTAGTCCCGCTCCCGCTCGCGCACCGGACGGCCGCCGTAGACGACCGGCACGACGCTCGCGATGCGGTCGATGAATGTGTCGCTCGTGTGGTGCGAGACGACGATCGCACCGTCGACGGCCCCGCTGCGCACGTAGCTCGTCGTTTTGTCACCGGGATCGTCGCTGGCGATGAAGAGGTTGAGCACGTAGTCGGAGCGACTCAGCCGTGAGTTGATGCCCGACACGATCGCCGCGAAGAACGGGTCGCCGAAGAACCTCGTGGTGTCCTCGGGGACGATGAGGGCCACCGCGTGCGTCTTCTGACTGGCCAGCGAGCGTGCCGCGCGGTTCGGGACGTAGTTGAGCTCGGCGATCGCGCGCGTCACGGATTCGAGCGCTTCGGGGCTGACCGCCGTCGAGCCGTTGACCACGCGCGACACCGTCGATCGCGAGACCCCCGCCGCGGCGGCGACCTCTTCGATCGTGACGGCGTGTCGCGTGACGTCGGTGCTCATTCTGTCCCTCCTCCCGGATGCTATGGCACGCAGCCGACCTCGAGGCGCTTCCGGCCGCTGCTGTTACGGGAGTCCCACTCAGGGCGTGGCGACCGCCGCGCGGGCAGGCGCGAGGTCGAGGGCACGCGCCTGGGTGATGCGCCGGTACTCCAGCGCGCTGTCCTTCGGGGTGCGCTCCTGCGTTTCGTAGTCCACCCGCACGATGCCGAACCGCTTCTCGTAGCCCCAAGCCCACTCGAAGTTGTCCAGCAGCGACCAGTAGAAGTAGCCGCGGACGTCCACACCCGCGTCGGCGGCATCCAGGATCGCGCCGAGATGCCCGCGCAGGAACTCCACGCGATCGGCGTCGTGCACGCGCTTCGCCCCGTCCTCGATCACGAGCTCGTCATCGTAGGCCGCGCCGTTCTCAGTCACGTACAGGACGGTGCCGGCCGGACGGGCGTACTCGTCCCAAACCCGCTGCAGCAGCGTCGTGAGCGCCTCGGGCTGCACCTCCCACTGCATCGGGGTGCGGGGAAGCCCGCGCTCGTGCCAGTAGATCCCCTCGTGGGAGGGGAACGGCGACCGGCCCGGCCGATCCGTCGGCGCGTCTCCGCCGATGGGAGGGACGACGGGCTCGTGACCGCCCACGTACTCGCCGTGGTAGTAGTTCACACCGAGCGTGTCGATCGGGGTCGAGATGGCATCGAGGTCGCCCGGACGGACGGCGGCCTCCCATGCCGCAGTGGCCGCGGCATCCACCTTCCGGATGTCTTCGACGATGTCGGCCGGGTACTGACCGCGGAAGATCGGGGCGAGGAACCACCTGTTGAACTGGCCGTCGATGCGGCGCGCAGCGTCGGCGTCGGCGGGGTCGGCGGCGTCGACCGGGTCGGCGACGGTGAGGTTGAGCGTGATGCCCAGCTGCAGCGACTCGTCCCGCGCGCGCAGCTCGCGCACGGTCTGGCCATGGCCGAGCAGCAGGTGGTGCGAGGCGAGCATCCCTTCCTCGACGCTGTAATGCCCGGGGGCGTGAAGGCCCGCGGTGTAGCTGAGGAACGACGAGCACCACGGTTCGTTGAGGGTCGTCCAGACGTTCACGCGGTCGCCGAGGGCGTCGTGCATCGTCAGCGCGTACTCGGTGAACCGGTCGGCGGTGTCGCGATTTGCCCAGCCGCCCTGCTCTTGCAGCGCCTGGGGCAGGTCCCAGTGGTAGAGCGTGAGCCACGGAAGGATGCCGGCGCCCAGCAGTTCGTCGACCAGCCGCCGGTAGAAGTCGAGCCCGAGCGGGTTGACGGTGCGGCCGTCCGGCTGCACCCGCGCCCATGACGTCGAGAAGCGGTAGGTCTGCAGGCCGAGGTCCTTCATGAGGGCGACGTCGTCGCGGTACCGGTGGTAGTGGTCGCACGCGACATCGCCGTTGTCGCCGTTGATGACGGCGCCGGGCACCCGGCAGAACGCATCCCAGATCGAGTCGCGGCGGCCGTCCTCGTGGGCGGCCCCCTCGATCTGGAAGGCGGCGGTCGCCGCACCGAACAGGAAGCCCTGAGGGAAGGCGCGCGGGGTCGTCATGAGGGGAGGTTCCTCTCTGGAAGCGTTGATTTCAGGATGTCGGGAGCCGGTCGAGGGCGGAAGGGCTAGCCCTTGACGGCGCCGGCCATGATGCCGCTCACGAGCTGCCGGCCGGTGAAGGCGAACAGGATCAGCAGCGGGATCGTGGCCAGCAGCACGCCGGCCAGCACGACCGAGTAGTCGACGAAGTAGTTGGACTGCAGCAGCGACAGCGCGACGGGGAGCGTCGGATTCTGCCGGTCGAGGACGATGAACGGCCAGAAGAACTGGTTCCAGGCGCCCACGAACGTGAACAGGAACAGCATCGCCGCGGCGGGGCGCGCCGCCGTGACGCCGATCGTCCAGAACGTGCGGATCATGGACGCACCATCCACGCGCGCTGCCTCGATCAGCTCATCCGGGACCGTCTGCTGTAGGTACTGCGTCATCCAGAACACGCCGAACGCGCTGGTCAGGGCGGGGATGATGATCGCGCCGATCTGGCCGGTCCAGCCGAGGTCGGAGAACAGCAGGTACAGCGGCACGACGCCGAGCTGCATCGGCACGGCCATGGTCGCGACGACGAACGCCAGCAGCCACTTCCCGCCCGGGAAACGGAGCTTGGCGAACGCCCATCCGGCGAGCGTCGAGAAGAAGACGACGGATGCCGCGATCACGGTCGAGCTCCAGATCGAGTTCCACAGTGCCGGCCAGAAGTTCACGGCCGGGTCGTTCATGACCGCGAGCGCGTTGCTGATGAAGTTGCCGCCGGGCAGCCACGACATGTTCGGATCGTTGATCGTCGAGGAGTCGCCCGAGCCGATGAGGAACGACCAGTAGAAGGGGAAGATCGCCGAGATCACGACCACGGCAAGGCCCGCGTACACCCAGAAGCCGGCGCGCACGCCGCGGATCTTGGTGGTGCGGCGGTTACGGCGATTCGCGTCGTTCGGGATGTTCTCCTCGACGACGGCGAGCGGCGGAGTGCTGATGGCGCTCACTTCTGGACTCCCTTCCGGCGGCGGCGAGGTGTGAGGACGCCGCGACCGCCCTCGTCGCGCACGAGGCGACGCGTGATGGCGAGGTTGATGAGGCCGATCGCGAGGATGATGATGAACAGGATCCACGCCAGCGCCGCGGCCCGGCCGAAGTTGAACTCGCCCCAGCCGATGTTGTAGAGGTACAGCGTGATCGTGAGCCACTGGTTGGCCGCGCCGCCACGACCGAAAGTGTCGAACATGCGCGGCTCGTCGAAGATCTGGAGCCCGCCGATCGTCGAGGTGATGATGACGAAGATCAGCGTCGGCTTGAGCGACGGGAGCGTGATGCTCCAGAACTGGCGGAACGGTCCGGCGCCGTCGACGGTCGCCGCCTCGTAGTAGTCACGCGGCACCGCCTGCATGGCGGCGAGCAGGATGAGGGCGTTGTAACCGGTCCAGCGGAAGTTGACCATCGTGGCGATGGCGACGTGGCTCCAGAACGGGTCCTTGTGCCACGCGATCGGGTTGAGCCCGATGCTCGTCAGGAAGTTGTTCACGAGACCGTGGTTGTCGCCGAACATGTTGCTGAAGATGAGGGCGACGGCCACCGGTGCCATCACGTACGGGAGCAGCACGCTCATCCGCCAGAACGTCTTGGCGCGGATGTTGCGGTCGAGCATGGCGGCGATGAACATCGCCAGGATGATCTGCGGCACCGACGACAGCAGGAAGATGCTGAACGTGTTGCGCAGCGCGGTCCAGAAGTCCGGCTGGGACAGGATCCAGATGTACTGGTCGAGCCCGACGAAGGTGCCGGAGTTGCGGATCAGGTCCCATTCCTGGAACGAGATCACCGCGGTGTACACGATCGGGAAGAGGCCGGTGATCGCGAACAGGATGAAGAACGGCGAGATGTAGAGGTAGGGCGAGACCTTCAGGTCCCACCGGCTGAGTTTCTGGGAGAAGGACAGGACGCGCGGCTGGCGTTCGGTGCCCGGCCGGTCGGCCGGCCCGGATGCCGTGGGGCGGGTTGCGGTCGAGGTCACCGGTCGCTCCGATTCGGGTGTGCGGGAGGGGCAAGGACGGCGGAGCACGCGCGGGCCCGGGGGGCGAACCCGCGCGCACTCCGCTCCTGTTGCGGGGCCGGGTCCCGGCGAGGAGACCCGGCCCCGGATCAGCCGATCAGAACGACTCGACCTCGGCGACGTACGTGTTCCACGACGTCTCGGCATCCTCGACACCGTCGAAGACGCGGGTGATGGCGTCCTGGAGCGCGGTGTTGTACTTGAAGTAGTCCGCGCTCTTGTACGGAGTGACATCGATCGCCTCGGATCGCTCGGCGAAGATCTGACCGGTCGGGGCGTTGTTGAAGTACTCGTTCGTCGAGTCGACGATCGACGACGCGCTCTGGGCATCGACAGCACTGGGGAAGGCGCCCACGTTGACGAACGTCTTCTCCTGCTGCTCGGGGGCGGTCAGCCAGTCGGCCAGCTTGAGAGCCTCTTCGACGTTCTTGCCGTTCGCCGGCACGGTCAGGTAAGAACCGCCCCAGTTGCCGCCGCCGTTCGGGAACGCGTTCGCGATCTCCCAGCCGGTGACGTCGGGCGCGTTGCCCGAGATGATGCCGAGCATCCACGGCGGGCACAGCATCGCCGCGAACTCGCCGTTGGCCATCGACGCGTTCCAGTCGTCAGACCACTGTCCCGAGTAGGCGGAGTTCGGGATGCCGCGCTCGACGACGAGCTTGTAGGCCGCCTCGAGCTCGGGGTTGGTCGTCGCGACCACGGTGCCGTCGGGCTCGTCGTAGGGGAACTCGATCTGGTTGACGATGCCCTGGAACGCGGAGTTCGCGGCGTCGATCATCGGCTTGCCGGTCGCAGCCTTGTACTGGTCGGCCAGGTCGAAGAAGGCGTTCCAGTCGCCGTCGATCGCCGCGGCGACCTCGTCGGGGGTCGCCGGCAGGCCGGCGGCGGCGAACAGGTCGGCGCGGTAGCAGACGGCCTGCGGGCCGATGTCGGTGCCGAAGCCGACGAGGCGTCCGTCACCGTCGGTCGCCGCCTCCTCCTTCCAGTCCACCCAGCGGCCCTTGGCGCTGTCGGGAACCTCGGCGAGCAGGTCGGAGTACTGCATGGCCTCGGCGAACCAGTCGACCTCGACCGCCTCGATGTCGGCGAGGCCTTCCTTGCCGAGCTTCGAGAAGAAGTTCGCGCGGGCGTCGTCGGTGATCGCGGCCTTGTTGTGCACGATCTTGATGTTCGGGTTCTCGTCCATGTACTCCTGCAGGAGCTCATCGTCGTACCCGAAGTCGTTGAACGTGGCCAGGGTCAGCGTGATCTCGCCGTCCTCGCCACTGGCGTTGTCGTTGCCGCCGCCGGCGCAGCCGGCGAGGACGATGGCCGAAGCCGAGAATGCGGCGACTGCCACCGCGCTTCTGCGGAAGGCGCGTGCGTTCACTGTCACTCCTTTGTGTTGTCAGGGTGGTGTTGCAGGACCGGCCGGGACGAGTGCCGTGGCCGTGGAGGGTGTCCGTGGGAGCGGTCCCATCGGACGAGACGTCACGCTACGGGAGCGCTCCCACGAAGTCAAGGGAGCGCTCCCACGGTTTGGTCACGGTTGCGTCACGGCCGATTCCGGGCAGCGTCGTTACGCAGGATGCCGCGGCCCGTAGACTGGATGCGACCCCTGCTCGCGACATCCGGCGCTCCGACTCCCCGCTGCGCTCGTCGCCCCACGACCGACAGTCGCGGCCTCCGGCCGCCAGGAGGATCCAGATGCCCACCATCGTCGTCGACGTCATGCCCAAGGCCGAACTGCTCGACCCGCAGGGGAAGGCCGTCTCGGGCGCCTTCGCGCGGCTGGGCGTGAGCGACTTCAGCGGCGTGCGCATCGGCAAGCGCTTCGAGCTGACCGTCGACGGCGACGTCACCGACGAGGTGCTCGCCGAGGCGCGGCGCGTCGCCGACGAGATCCTGTCGAACTCGGTCATCGAGGACGTCGTCGGCGTCGAGGTGGTGGAATGACCGCCCGCGTCGGAGTCATCACCTTTCCCGGGTCGCTCGACGACCGCGACGCGCAGCGCGCGATCCGCGTCGCCGGCGCAGAGCCGGTCGCCCTCTGGCACGGCTCGCACGACCTGGAGGGCGTCGACGCGCTCGTGCTGCCGGGCGGCTTCAGCTACGGCGACTATCTGCGCGCCGGAGCGATCGCCGCGCTCGCCCCGATCATGGCGGAGGTGAAGGATGCCGCAGCTCACGGCATGCCGATCCTCGGCATCTGCAACGGTTTCCAGATGCTGGTCGAGGCGCACCTGCTGCCCGGCGGCCTGATCCGCAACGCGCACCAGCAGTTCATCCGCCGCGACCAGCGCCTGCGCGTGGAGAACAACGACACCGCCTGGACGAGCGACTTCGCCGCCGGCCAGGAGATCGTCATCCCGCTGAAGAACGCGGACGGCGGCTACATCGCGTCGGAGGCGGAGCTCGACCGCCTCGAGGGCGAGGGTCTCGTCGCCTTCCGCTACATCGGCGTGAACCCCAACGGGTCGCTCCGCGACATCGCCGGCATCACCAACGAGCGCGGCAACGTCGTGGGGCTCATGCCGCACCCCGAGCACGCGGTCGAGCCGGGCTTCGGCCCCGACACGAGCGCCGCGATGCGCTCGGGGGTCGACGGCCTGTCGTTCTTCACGTCGGCCGTCGCCGCCGTGGTCGCCCAAGCCGCCTGACGCCCGATCCCCGCCGCGCCCGTCCCGGGCGCTGAGCTTGCCGCCTGGCGGTCTGCCCGAACTCCTCTGAAATGTCGCGGCTGCCGCTCGAACCCGTGCTCCGGCCCCGCAGATCGGCGAATCTTGAGGAGTTCGGGTCGCTCGAAGGGTCCGTCAGACCGTGCCGGCGGGCGGCCAGACGCCGATGATGAGCGCCATGATGACGATGGTCACCAGCTCGTGCGCGATGTTGAGCACCGTCAGTGATGTGGGCCGCCCTTCGAAGGCGTCGTGCGTGATGAACCGGGCGGCGGTGAATCCCGCCCACAGGATCACGCCGGTGCCCAGCGCCGCCCACAGGTAGCTGCCGCCGTAGAAGTGCCAGGCGATCGACGTCGCACCGGCGAGCACCCACGCCGTCACGAAGCTCACGATGACGGTGGTGATGATCGGCAGCACCGCGCTTGCTCCGGGCCGGTCCATGTCGACCTTCGCCAGGCTCGCCCACCGCGTGCCGAACACCTTGCGCGCGTACCAGATGGAGCCGACGATCATGCTCGAGGCCGTCGCCAGCAGCACCGCCCAATAGTTGATCTCGGGAACCATGGCCGCCTCCTTGCTCGCCGCACCGCAGGGCTGCGGTGCCCTCTGGACGCGAGCGTAGCGCCGGCCCGTCACGCCGACCACGCACCCCGCCGGTAGCGTGGACCACGTGAGCAGTGGCATCCGCAATCTCGTCATCAGTGTCCCGACCGAGCAACTCGCCGCCGACCTCGGCGACCTCCCCGAGGGCGTCGAGCTCGTGGTGTGGCCGATGGATGCCGACGCCCCGCGCGACCGGTTCGACATGGTGGTGCCGCCCTACATGTCGATGGCGCGCGTGCTGGAGCGGCTGAACGGCATCGACGTCGGCCTCGTGCAGGGCCAGTCGATCGGCTACGACGGCGTCGCCGACATCCTGCCCGACGGTCTTCCGTTCGCCAACGCCGCGTCGGTGCACGAGACCTCGACCGCAGAGCTCGCCGTCGCCCTGACCCTCACGGCACAGCGCCACCTCGACGCATTCGCCGTCGACACCGCGGCCGGGCAATGGGCCCCGGTCTTCGCCGAGAGCCTCGCCGACCGGCGGGTGCTGCTGCTCGGCTACGGCGGCGTCGGGAAGGCGGTGGCCGCGCGGTTGGAGCCCTTCGAGGTCGAGCTGACCGCCGTAGCCTCGCGAGCTCGCGAGGAAGACGGCGTAGCCGTGCACGGCATCGACGAGCTGCCGGAGCTTCTTCCGCGTGCCGAGATCGTGATCCTCACCCTTCCGGGCGGCGAAGCGACCCGGGGCATGGTGGACGACGCGTTCCTGTCAGCCCTGCCGGACGGCGCTCTCGTGGTGAACGTGGGCCGCGGCACACTCGTCGACACCGATGCGCTCGTCGGCCACGTGCGCCGTGGTCGCATCCGGGCAGCCCTCGACGTGACCGACCCCGAGCCGCTGCCCGAGGGGCACCCGCTGTGGGGTCTTCCCGGCGTGCTGATCTCGCCGCATGTCGGCGGGGCATCCACGGCGATGCGGCCTCGCATCGCGAAGCTCGTGCGCACCCAGATCCAACGCCTCGCCGCCGGCGAGCCCCCGCTGAACGTTGTGCTGGGCGGCTGACGCGGCAGAGAGGAGACGCGCTCGGCCCGGGCGGCTGGCGGCAGCCTTCTCTTCGTCGCCGGACTGCGGTATGACCGAGGAAGAACCGTGACGTCACGGCGGATTGCGACTCCGGTTTCCTCGACGACGTCACCAGGATGGGGAGACGCGATGGCCGACGCTGAGACGTTACGCCTTCGGATCTACCGGCAGCTGGCCGACGAGGGTCGCGTAGACCGCCTCGGCATCCTTGCCGCGGACATCGGGGAGGACGAGCGCACGACAGCCGCGTTGCTCGGAGAGCTCGAGCGCAATCGCCACGTGGTGCTGGACGAGCGGGGAGAGATCGAGCTGGCGCACCCGTTCGCGACCCGGGACTTCGGGTTCTCGGTCAAGAGCGACCGGACGCTGTGGTGGGGCGGGTGCGCGTGGGACTCCTTCGCGATTCCACACCTCGTCCCCGGCGCATCGCCCTCGCTTATCGCCACGACGTGTCCCTCGTGCGGGACCGCCCACGCCTGGGTGGTCGACAGCGGGAACCCGCCCGCGGGTGAACAGGTCGCGCACTTCCTCGTGCCGATGGCGCACGTGTGGGACGACGTGGTCCACACGTGCGAGAACCAGCGGATCTTCTGCAGCGAGGCCTGCGTGGACGAGTGGCTGGAGCGGTCAACGTCGCCCCGTGGCGACGTCTTCGACCTCGCCACCCTGTGGCGGCTCGCGTCGCACTGGTATTCCGGTCGTCTCGAACCGGGCTATCGGCGGCGGGAGCCGACGGCGGCCGCGGCGTACTTCCGGGATGCCGGCCTCACGGGTCCGTTCTGGGGGCTGTGATCGGCACGCTCACGACTTTCTGATGGCGCGTCAGGCGGTGAATACCGTGTGGACGTCGCCGACGAGTTCCCGTCCCCCCAACGCCGACAGCTCCATCAGCACCGCGGTACCGACCACCGTGCCGCCGAGGGTGCCGACGAGCTCGTGGGCGGCGACGAGTGTCCCGCCCGTGGCGAGCACGTCGTCGACGAGCAGGACGCGGGTGCCGTCGACGATGTCGTCGTGCGCCTCGATCGTCGCGGTGCCGTATTCCAGGGCGTACGTGACGGATGCCGCTGGCCGCGGCAGCTTGCCCGCCTTCCGGATCGGCACCAGCCCCGCGCCGCCCTCCAGGGCCGCCGCGCCCGCCAGCAGGAACCCGCGCGCCTCCACACCGGCGACGACATCGAACGACCCCTTGAACGGGGCGATCATCGCGTGGACGACCGTGCGGAGCGCACGGGCATCCGCCAGCAGCGGCGTGATGTCGCGGAACAGCACGCCCGGTTCGGGGTAGTCGGGGATGGTGCGGATGAGGGACTCGGCGCGCCGCAGGGCTTCGGAAAGCACCCGCCCACCCTACGCCGCTCGCCGCGCCCCCGCCCGGACCGTCGAACGGATGCCAACATGCGGGGGTCTGCCGAGATGAGGACGCTTCCTCGGCATCTGCCCCTCATTTCGGCGCATGTCCTCATTTCGGTCCGGCCGAGCGGAAAGTGTAAGCGCTTGCAGTACACTGGCCCGATGACTTCCGCACAGACTGCTGAGCGCACGGACGCGTTCCTCGCCCCGATCGGAGGCGAGTGGTGGCGCACCGCCGTGATCTATCAGATCTACCCCCGGTCGTTCGCCGACGCATCCGGCGACGGCATCGGCGATCTTCCCGGCATCACCGCGCACCTCGACGACCTGCAGCAGCTGGGCATCGACGCCATCTGGCTGAGCCCCTTCCAGCGGTCGCCGCAGAAGGACGCCGGCTACGACGTCAGCGACTACTGCGACGTCGACCCGCTCTTCGGCACGCTGGCCGACTTCGACTCGATGCTCGCCGCCGCCCATGACCGCGGCATCCGGGTCATCGTCGACCTCGTACCGAACCACTCGTCGGACCAGCACGAGTGGTTCCGGCAGGCGCTCGCCTCCGCTCCGGGCAGCCGTGAACGTGCGCGCTACATGTTCCGGGACGGCAACGGCGCCCACGGCGAGCTGCCGCCGAACAACTGGGAGTCCGTCTTCGGCGGTCCCGCCTGGACGCGGGTGATCGAGGCCGACGGCCGACCGGGCCAGTGGTACCTGCACCTGTTCGACTCGTCGCAGCCGGACTTCGACTGGTCGAATGAGGAGGTGCGCGAGGAGTTCCGCCGCATCCTCCGCTTCTGGCTGGACCGCGGTGTCGACGGCTTCCGCGTGGACGTGGCGCACGGCCTGATCAAGGCCGAGGGCCTGCCCGACTACATCCCCGACCCCGAAGCCGGGTCGATGGGCGGCGAAGAGGAGAACGTCCCCTACTGGGGACAGGATGCCGTGCACGAGGTCTACCGGGACTGGCGCAAGATCCTCGAGGCTTACGACGGCGACCGTGCGCTGGCCGCCGAGGCGTGGCTTCCCACCGCGGAGCGGACAGCCCAGTGGGTGCGCTCGGACGAGATGCACCAGGCGTTCAACTTCCCCTACCTGCAGACCGAGTGGAATGCCGCGGACCTCCGTGAGGTCATCGACGTCTCGCTGCGGGCGTTCCCGGGTGTGGGCGCACCGAGCACCTGGGTGCTGTCGAACCACGACGTGGTGCGCCACGCGTCTCGCCTCGCGCTGACGGCCGAGAACCCGCAGGGCCACGGCATCGGTCCGGACTCGCCCGGGCAGCCGATCCCCGAGGTGGGGCTGGCGCGTGCGCGGGCCGCCACGACGCTCATGCTCGCGCTGCCCGGCTCGGCGTACCTCTACCAGGGCGAGGAGCTGGGTCTGCCGGAGGTCATCGACATCCCCGGCGACGCGCGGCAGGATCCGACATGGTTCCGCACCCACGGCGAGCGCTACGGCCGCGACGGGTGCCGGGTGCCGATCCCGTGGAACGCGGATGCCCCGGCTTATGGCTTCAACGCCACGGGCGCCTCCTGGCTGCCGCAGCCGGCCGAGTGGGCGGCGCTCGCGCGGGACCGCCAGGTCGGCGTCGAAGGGTCGACGCTGGAGCTGTACCGCACCCTGCTCGCAGAACGCCGCGCGCGCGGGCTGGGCGCCGGATCGCTGGAGTGGGTCGACGGGTACCCCGATGAGGTCGTCGCATTCCGCAACGGGAATGTGACCGTGGTCGCCAACACGGGCTCCACGGCGGTCTCGGTTCCGGACGGTATCGTGATCGCGGCGAGCGGCCCGCTCGTGGACGGCCGCCTCCCCGCCGACACGACCGTGTGGGTCGCCGGCGACTGAGCCCCGGCCGGCGGCGGGAGCCGCCCCGACGAAAGCACAGGTGACGACGTGGTCAGCATCGACGAGGTCGCCCGCGCTGCGGGCGTGTCGACCGCGACCGTGTCGCGCGCGCTGAGCGGCCGCGGCCACGTGTCGGCGGCGGCGAAGGCGAAGGTGGAGGCTGCCGCGAAGAGCCTGGGGTATGTCGTCTCGGCGTCGGCGTCGAGTCTCGCGTCGGGCCGCACCCGCAACATCGGCGTGCTCGTGCCGTTCCTCGACCGGTGGTTCTTCTCCACGGTGCTCAGCGGCATCGCATCGGCGCTCATGCGGCGCGGCTACGACATCACGCTGTACAGCCTGACGGCCGACCGCGCCGAACGCCACGACATCTTCGACACCTTCCTGCGCCGTCAGCGCGTGGACGGCGTCATCGCGATCTCGCTCGAACTGGGAGAAGAGGAGACCGAGCGCCTCGTCGAACTCGACCTGCCGGTCATCGCCATCGGCGGGCCGAACCCTCGGCTCACGACCCTCACCGTCGACGACATCGCCGTGGCACGACTCGCGACCGAGCATCTGCTGGCGCTCGGTCACCGGGAGATCGCCCACATCGGCGCGAGTCCCGAGTTCGACATCGACTTCCACATCCCGACACAGCGGCGGCAGGGATTCGAGCAGGCTCTCGCGGATGCCGGCATCCCGGTCCGACCCGCGCTCTACGAGCCCGCCGACTTCACGATCGAGGGCGGTTTCCGCGCCGCGAAGCAGCTGCTGGGCAAGCCCGGGGGACGGCCGACGGCGATCTTCGCGGCATCCGATGAGATGGCGATCGGCGCTTTGCTGGCCGCGCGGGACCTGGGCTACCGCGTGCCGGAGGACCTCTCGGTCATCGGGATCGACGGTCACGAGCTGGGCGAGTTCTTCCGGCTCACGACCGTCGACCAGTTCCCGCTGGGGCAGGGCGAGCGAGCCGCCGACGCGATCCTGCAGGCGCTGGAGTCCGTGGATGCCGACGCCCCCGCGCACCGGCCGGGTGAGCTGCCGTTCGAGCTCATCGTGCGCGGTTCGACCGCCCGCCTTCCCGGCTGACCGCCGAGGTGTGCGGGAACCTCCGGGATCTCGATACGGTTCGTACCTCCGCCACTCGATCGGCGGGGACCTGGGGGTCATGGATAGGCTCGTGCGCATGACGATCGACCTCGAAGCCCTCTACAGGGATCTGCACCGGCATCCGGAGCTGTCGTTCCAGGAGACGCGGACGGCGGGCGTCATCACGCGGCACCTGAGCGAGCTGGGCATCGAGTTCGAAGAGGGGATCGGGCGCACCGGCGTCGTCGCGGTCATCCGCAACCCTTCGACACACTCAGGAGAGTCTGGTCAGGGTCCTGTCGTGTGGCTGCGCGCCGACATGGACGCGCTGCCGGTTCCCGAGCAGACCGGGCTGGACTACGCCAGCACCGCACGAGGCATCGATCCCGCCGGCAACGATGTGCCCGTCATGCACGCGTGCGGACACGACATGCACGTGACGGCGCTGCTGGGAGCCCTCGAGCGCCTCGTCGCCACGACCGACGAGTGGTCCGGCACCGTGGTCGCCGTGTTCCAGCCGGCGGAGGAGTACGGCGCCGGATCGCAGGCAATGATCGCCGACGGGGTGCTCGACCGGTTCCCGAAGCCCGAGATCGTGCTCGGCCAGCACGTCACCCCGCTCCCGGCCGGCACGATCGGCGTGCGCAGCGGCACGCAGATGGCCGCCTCCGACGGGCTCACGGTCACCCTCCTCGGTCGCGGCGGCCACGGCTCGCGGCCTCACTCCACCATCGACCCGGTCGTGATGGCCGCCGCGACGGTGATGCGCCTGCAGACGATCGTCTCGCGCGAGGTCGACCCGCGCGATGTCGCCGTGGTGACGGTCGGCTCGATCCACGCCGGGCTCAAGAACAACATCATCCCCGCCGAGGCGAAGCTCGAACTGAGCCTGCGCTACCCCGACGACGAGGCGCGAGCGCGCGTGCTCGACAAGGTCGAGCGGATCGTGCGGGCCGAGGCGCAGGCGTCTGGTGCCGAGGAGGCGCCCGTCATCGTCACCGACCACACGCTGCCGCCGACCATCAACGACGTGCACGCGACCGCGCGACTGGTCCTCGCCTTCGACGCCGCGTTCGGCGACGGCACCGTGATCGACCCCGGCATGTTCACCGGCAGCGAGGACGTGTCGTGGTTCGCTCGGGAGGCCGGCGTGCCGCTCGTGTTCTGGTTCTGGGGCGGCGTGGATCCCGTCGCGTTCGCCGAGGCGACGGCCGCGGGCACGGTGGAGCGCGACATCCCCACCAACCACTCGCCGTTCTTCGCGCCGGTCATCCAGCCCACCCTCGGTCGTGGCGTCGACGCGCTCGTCGTGGCCGCTCGCGAGTTCCTCGGCGCACGGGCGGCGTAGGACGCGGCGGCGGCGACCGGCCCAGGTCACCGCGCGGATACCCTGAGTGCCGTGTCACAGTCCAGCGGGCGGGTCGCGGTCCTCGTTCTCGACGGCGCGAAGCCGCTGGACGTCGGCATCCCGGCCCAAGTGTTCACGACCCGTCCGAGCATGCCCTATGAGGTGCGCGTGTGCAGTGTCGCCCCCGGTCCGGTCGCGGGCGGCGACGGCCTCTCGTATGTCGTCGCCCACGGGCTGGAAGCGCTCGAATGGGCGGACCTCGTGTTCATCCCCGGTTACCGCCTGCCCGACAAGCGGGACCCGCCGCGGGAGGTGATCGCACCGCTCATCGCCGCGCATGAGCGCGGCGCGCGGCTTGCGGCGATCTCGACCGGCGCGTTCGCCCTCGCCCAGACGGGTCTGCTCGACGGCAGGCGAGCCACGACGCACTGGCACTACACCCGCGCACTGGCGGAGAAGCACCCGCTCGTCCGCGTCGACGAGAACGTGCTGTTCGTGGACGAGGGCAGCGTGCTGACATCGGCCGGCGCCGCGTCGGGCATCGACCTCTGCCTGCACATCCTGCGCCGCGACCTCGGCGTTGCGGCGTCCAACTACGCGGCGCGGCGACTGGTCGCGGCGCCGTACCGCAGCGGGGGCCAGGCGCAGTACGTGCCGAGGAGCGTGCCGGAGCCGCTCGGCGAGCGATTCGCCGCCACGCGCGAGTGGGCTCTGCACCGCCTGGGCGATCCGCTCACGCTCGAGGCGCTCGCGCGGCACGCCGCGGTGTCGCCCCGGACGTTCTCACGCCGATTCGTCGACGACACCGGGTACACCCCCATGCAATGGGTGATGCGCGCCCGCATCGACGTCGCGCGCGAGCTCCTGGAGCGATCCGAGCGCAGCGTCGAGCAGATCGCCGCGGATGTCGGGCTCGGGACCGGCGCGAACCTGCGCCTTCACTTCCAGCGGATCCTCGGAACGACGCCCAGCGAGTATCGCCGCACGTTCGGCCACAGCCGGTAGCGGTGGCGCCGGTCGATGGCGTGATCCTTGCGAACCATGGCGCTCTCGCCGCTGTCGTGGGCGACCCGCGCGAACGAGTCTGGTGAGGACCCGAAAGGACAACCATGACCCGCATCGCCATCAACGGATTCGGACGCATCGGGCGCAATGTGCTGCGCGCGCTGCTCGAACGCGACTCCTCACTGGAGGTGGTCGCCGTCAACGACCTGGCCGAGCCCCTCGCGCTCGCACGCCTCCTCGCGTGCGACTCGACGGCCGGCCGACTCGGCCGGCCCGTGTCTGCGGAAGGCGACGACCTCGTCGTGGACGGCCGGCGCATCCGCGTCCTGGCCGAGCGCGTTCCGGCACAGCTCCCCTGGGCCGAGCTCGGGGTGGACGTCGTGCTCGAGGCCACCGGCCGCTTCACCGCGGCCACCGACGCCCGTGCCCACCTCGAGGCCGGGGCCCGCAAGGTGC
This sequence comes from Microbacterium timonense, assembly GCF_900292075.1. Taxonomy (GTDB): domain Bacteria; phylum Actinomycetota; class Actinomycetes; order Actinomycetales; family Microbacteriaceae; genus Microbacterium; species Microbacterium timonense. The sequence continues at coordinate 568,209 of NZ_OLMV01000003.1, read as the reverse complement.
TCGTGTCGGCGCCCTCCGACGGCGCCGATGTGACCCTCGCCTACGGCGTCAACACGGACGCGTACGACCCGGCCCGCCACACGATCGTCTCCAACGCGTCGTGCACGACGAACGCGCTCGCGCCGCTCGCGGCCGTGCTCGACGACCTCGCCGGCATCGAGCACGGATTCATGACGACGGTGCACGCGTACACGCAGGAGCAGAACCTGCAGGACGGCCCTCATCGCGACGCCCGGCGCGCGCGGGCGGCCGCGGTGAACATCGTGCCCACGACCACGGGGGCCGCGAAGGCCATCGGCCTGGTGCTCCCGCGCCTGGACGGCCGGCTCGCCGGCGACTCGATCCGCGTGCCGGTGCCGGTCGGCTCGATCGTCGAGCTCAACACGACGGTGGAGCGCGAGGTCACCCGCGACGAGGTTCTCGCAGCGTATCGCCAAGCCGCCGCAGGGCCGCTCGCCGGCATCCTCGAGTACTCCGACGACCCGCTGGTCTCGTCGGACATCGTGGGCGTTCCGGCCTCCTCGATCTTCGACTCCGCACTCACCCGCGTCGACGGCCGTCACGTCAAGGTCGTCGCCTGGTACGACAACGAGTGGGGCTTCTCGAACCGCGTGGTCGACACCCTGGAGCTGCTGGCGCGGAGCTGATGCTGCGGAAGGGACGGATGCCGTGGGCCGCGGCATCCGTCCCCTCCTCATGTCCCGGCGGCGGGCGCGGAGCCGGGTGACGAGGCACCCGGCTGCTCCATCTCTCGGGCGTCGACGAGCCGCTGACCTGAGACGAGGCCGGGAAGCCCCCGATGCCCGCCTGTGGTGAACACGAGCACGAGTGACACGGCCGCGAACACGGCGGCGACGAAGGCCCACGCCCCCGGCAGGACGCTCAGCACGAGGTAGCCGCCGATGCCCCCGACGAAACGGAGCACGCGAGCAAGCCCCACCGGGAGCTGGCCGCCCGTGAAACGCAGCTGCACGGCGTGGTCGCCGACCGTGGCACCGGAGGCGGTCGTGACGACGAGCCACACGACGACGGGGACGGCGGCGCCGACGACTTCGGCGGCGGACCCGTCACGCACCGCCGCATCGGCTCCGAGCAGCGAGAGCGACAGCTGCACCGCCACGATGACCGACAGGCCCAGCACCCACGCGGCGAGCGCGTCACAGAACATGCCGAGCAGTCGGCGCCCGCGGGTCACCGGCTGCGGGCGGTCGGCGTCGGGCAGCTTCGGCGAGCCCCGATGCCGACGCGGAACCACCAGCCCCAGCAGGGACCCCAGCACGGCCCCGAGCGCATTGGTGAGCATGTCGACCACGTCGAACACCCGGTACCCACACGGATAGAGCCCCCACACGCCGGTGAGCTGGGTGAGCTCCACGAAGCCGGACAGGGCGACTCCCACCACGGCAGCGACCGCCACGCCGCGCCCGCCCAGGACGCGCAGGAAGAACCCCAGCGGCACGAACAGCAGCACGTTGAGCAGCAGCTGCAGCACCGCCGGGTCGACGGCCGGGTTTCCGCCCCGCGAGACGGCCACGCGCACGTCGTCGGCAAGGGTGGTGACATCGAGGTTGACGCCCGCGCAGCGGATCGCGTCGGGGTCGGGCAGCGGCAGCAGCGTGTACGTCCAGATCGCCATCGCCGAGACGAGTGCCGCACCCCACAGGAGGAATCGCCCGATGCCGAAGCCGCCGCGGCGGCGATAGCTCAGTGCCACGAACGGCACGAACAGCAGCACCCCGACCACCAGCCCGAGGGTGATGGCGACCACGGCGAGGATGAGCTGGTCCTCCACGGTCCGAGTCTCGCAGAGCCCGAGGCTCACGGAGTGGGCGCGGCATCCGCGAGGCCTCAGCGCCGGGTTGCCGAGAGGGCGCAGAGATTCCGTGAGGCTCGGATGCCGCGATTCCGCGCGGCCCGCGGGCGCGCGGGCCCGTGAACGCGGGAACCGTATGGATTCCGTGAGGATGCCCGTTCGGACGGAGCCCGGCGCCCCGCACGCGGGTAGCCTTGCCCGCCGTGACGAACGAAAGCCGCGAGCAGTCGGTGGACGAGCCGCCGATCGCCAAGCGCCTCATCCTGGGCGACCCACTGGCGTCGACGGACTCCGACGAGCACCTGCTGCCGAAGAAGCGGGCGCTGCCGATCTTCGCGTCCGACGCGCTGTCGTCGGTGGCCTACGCGCCGCAGGAGCTGCTGCTCATCCTCCTCACCGGAGGCCTGGCCTTCCTCGCCTTCGCGCCGTGGGTGGCGGTCGCGGTGGTCGTGCTGCTCATCGTCGTTGTCATCAGCTACCGGCAGCTCATCAAGGCCTACCCGTCGGGGGGCGGCGATTACGAGGTGGCCCGCAAGAACCTCGGCGAGGTGCCCGGCGTGATCGTCGCCGCCGCACTGCTCGTGGACTACGTGCTGACGGTGTCGGTCTCGGTCGCGTCCGGCGTCGACAACATCATCTCGGCGCTGCCCGGCCTGAACCCGTTCCGCGTCGAACTCGCGGTCGGCTTCGTCATCCTCATCGTCATCGTGAACCTTCGGGGCGTCCGCGAGGCTTCGACGGCCTTCGCGATCCCGACGTACATCTTCATCGGCTCGGTCGCCGTCATGATCGTCGTCGGCCTCTTCGAGACGGTCACGGGGAACGCCCCGGTGGCCTCGAGCGCGCAGTACGCCGTCGAGGCGCAGAACATCACGCAGGCGGCGGTGATTCTGCTGATCCTGCGTGCGTTCTCGAGCGGCTGTTCGGCGTTGACGGGGGTCGAGGCGGTCTCCAACGGTGTGCAGGCGTTCCGCCAGCCGAAGGTGCGCAACGCCCAGACGACGCTCGCGCTGATGGGCGGCATCGCGATCCTGCTGTTCTCGGGCCTGACCGCCCTCGCCCTCGTCTCAGGCGTGCACTACGCCGAGAACCCGTGCGACCTCATCGGCTTCGACTGTGCGAACAACCCGCAGCCGAGCCTCATGGCGCAGGTCTCGTCGGCGGTGTTCGGCATGAACTCGATCCCGTTCTTCATCATCCAGGCGGCGACGGCGGTGGTGCTGCTGCTGGCGGCCAACACGGCCTTCAACGGCTTCCCGCTGCTGGGCGCCGTGCTGGCACGCGACGGCTACGCGCCGAAGGCGCTCAACACGCGCGGCGACCGCCTCGTGTACTCGAACGGCATGATCATCCTGGGCCTGGTCGCGATCGGCGTGCTGGTGATCTATCAGGCGAACCTGACGAACCTGATCCAGCTGTACATCATCGGCGTCTTCGTCTCGTTCACGCTGGGACAGATCGGCATGATCCGCCACTGGACCCGCGGACTGCGTGCCCTGCGCGACCTTCCGGTCGACCACCGCAACAGCAGGTCGGCGCGCGTGGAGGCCTTCGGGCTTCGCAAGGGACTCGTCATCAACTCGCTCGGAGCCACGATGACGGCATCCGTCCTGGTCATCGTGACGATCACGAAGTTCACGCACGGCGCATGGCTGGTCTTCCTCGCCATTCCGGTGCTGTCGTTCCTCATGGTCGGCGTGAACCGGTACTACCGCGACGTGGAGCACGAGATCGCCATGGATGACCGCATCCACTTCGGCTCGTCGGGCGACGTGGCGCTGATCCTCGTGAACAAGCTGCAGAAGCCCGTCGTGAAGGCGGTCGACTACGCTCTGGCCGCCAAGCACGACAAGACGTTCGCGGTGCACATCGCCGTGACGAAGGAGGATGCCGCCGCCCTCGAGGCGGAGTGGCGCGCGCACCGCATGCCGATCCCGCTGAAGATCATCGAGTCGCCGTACCGCATGTACGCCAGCCCGATCGCGGAGTTCATCAAGCGGTACCGCCAGCAGCACGGCCCGGCCGTCGTCACGGTCTACCTGCCGCAGTACATCGTGGGTCACTGGTGGGAGTCGCTTCTGCACAACCGTCGCGCCCGCCGCATCGCGCAGCAGCTCATGCTCGTTCACGGTGTCTCGATCACGCTCGTGCCGTGGCTGCTCGATTCGTCCGAGCTCATCTACGGCCGCCGTTCGCGCGCCCTCCCCGGCGATGACCGAGCCGGACGCGGGGCGGCGCCCGAGGTGCACCGTGTCGGTCGCCGTGCGATCCGCCCGGCCGGCCCGCCGGCCCCGGCCGACGCGTCGTCGGAACAGCCCCGCGTGGGCTGAGGATCCCTCAGCCGGTGGCGCATGCACCGGCGCCGGGGCGCGGCATCCCGCGTAGCCTTGAAGGGTGAGCTCACCCGCACCTGCCCTCTCGCCGGCCCCGCTGGATGCCGCAGCGATCCGCACGGACTTCCCGCTCCTCGGCGAGCGCGTGAACGGCCAGCGCCTGGTGTATCTGGACTCCGGCGCGACCAGCCAGAAGCCGCAGGCGGTGATCGACGCCGAGGTCGACTTCCTCACCCGCACGAACTCTGCAGTGCACCGGGGTGCCCACACGCTCGCCGCCGAAGCCACCGAGCTCTTCGAGGACGCCCGCGCCACCGTCGCCGGCTTCGTCGGCGCGCAGCCGGAGCAACTGGTGTGGACCAGCGGTGCCACGGCGGGCCTCAACCTCGTCGCCTACGCCATCGGCAACGCCTCACTCGGCCGGGGAGCGCCCGACAGCGCGCGCTTCGCCCTGCGGCCGGGTGACGAGATCGTCGTGACCGAGGCCGAGCACCACGCCAACCTCATCCCCTGGCAGGAGCTGGCGGCGCGCACCGGCGCCGTGCTGCGTCACATCCCCGTGCATGATGACGGCTCGGTGGACCTGAATGCCGCGGCCGCCGTCATCGGCGAGCGCACCCGCATCGTCGCCTTCACGCACGTCTCGAACGTGCTGGGCATCGTCAACCCCGTAGACCAGCTGGTGGATCTCGCCCGGTCGGCCGGGGCCGTCACCGTGCTGGATGCCTGTCAGTCGGCGCCGCACCTTCCACTGGACCTCCCCGCGCTCGGCGTCGACCTCGCCGTGTTCTCAGGCCATAAAATGCTCGGGCCGTACGGCGTCGGCGGGCTCTACGGGCGCTCCGACGTGCTCGAGGCGCTGCCGCCGTTCCTCACCGGCGGATCGATGATCACGACCGTGACCCTCGATGAGGCGTCGTACCTTCCCCCGCCGCAGCGGTTCGAAGCAGGCACCCAGCCGGTGTCGCAGGCGATCGGTCTCGCTGCCGCGGTGCGCTATCTCGACGGCCTCGGCATGCCGGCGGTGCACGCGCACGAGAAGGCGCTGGAGGCGCGGATGGCCGAGGGCCTGCGCGCCATCCCGGGTGTGCGGCTGCTCGGGGACGCCGCGGGCGCGGAGCGCGTGGGGCTGTGGGCGTTCGACGTCGAGGGGGTGCACGCGCACGACGTGGGCCAGTTCCTCGACGCCCGCGGAGTCGCCGTGCGCGTGGGTCATCACTGCGCGCAGCCGCTGCACCGCCGATTCGGTCTCACCGCCTCGGTGCGGGCGTCGACGTCGGTCTACAACACCACCGACGACGTCGACGTGTTCCTCGACGCCCTGTCCGGCGTGCGCGCGTTCTTCGGGGCGGGCGCATGAGCGGGCTCGAGTCCCTGTACCAGGAGCTGATCCTCGACCACTCGAAGCGCCCGCACGGCAAGGGCCTCGCCGAGGCGCATCCCGGTGCGCGCACCGCCACCTCGCACCAGCGCAACCCGATCTGCGGCGACGAGATCACCCTCGAGGTCCGCGTCTCGGACGACGGCGCGACGGTCGAGGCCGTGACGTGGGACGGCGCGGGCTGCTCGATCTCGCAGGCGTCGGCCTCCATGCTCTCGGCGCTCATCGAGGAGGAGGACGGGATGCCGCGGGCTGAGGCATCCACCCTCATCGAGGGATTCCGTGAAGCGCTCCGCTCCCGCGGCGAGATCCCCCTCGACGAGGAGGTCTTCGGCGACGCCGCGGCTCTGTCGGGCGTCTCGAAGTTCACCGCGCGGGTGAAGTGCGCCATGCTCGCGTGGGTCGCCTTCGAGGACGGGCTCGCCCGGGCCTGATTCCCAGGCCGGCGGCATCCGTTCCCCACCCCCACCCCCCACTCCCGGGTTTTGGGGCGCACCGCGTACGTTCGGGGCGCGCAAGAAGCGCCCCAAACGTAAGAAACGCGCCCCAAACCCGAGCCGAAGACACCCACGACCCGGTCGTTGAGCGAGCGCAGCGAGACGAAACGCCCGACCACCGGGCACGGCTCGGCGGCGTCAGCGCTTCGTGAGCATGCGCGCCGGGGCGCGTTCGGATTCCGTGAGGACCGCTGATGCAGCATCCGTGCCCGTGTTGCATCGGATGCGCGCCCGCCGAGCGGCGGGCGACCGGGCGACGGGCCCGGCTCGCACACACCGGGAGTCCTCGTGCTCGATGTCATCTACCTCGCCCTGACGCTCGCGCTCTTCGCGCTCGTCGGACTCGTCGCGAAGGGAGTCGAGAAGCTGTGATCGTCTTCTCACTCCTCGCCGCTGCCCTCGGCCTCGCCGCGATCGGCTATCTCGTCGTCGCTCTCGTGAAGCCGGAGAAGTTCTGATGGATGCCGCAACGATCTGGACCGGCATCCTCCAGATCGCCACCGTTGTGCTGATCCTGGCGCTCCTCTACCGACCTCTCGGCGACTGGATCGCGCGCATCTACACCGCCGGCAAGGACTGGCGCGTCGAACGCGGCATGTACCGTCTCGTCGGCGTCGACCCGAAGTCCGAGCAGACGTGGCAGGCGTACCTGCGAGGCGTGCTGGTGTTCTCGGCCGTCGGTGTGCTGTTCGTCTACGCTCTGCAGCGATTCCAGGCGGTCCTCCCCTACTCGCTCGGACTACCCGCCGTGCCGGAGGGTCTCGCCTTCAACACCGCCGCGTCGTTCGTCACCAACACCAACTGGCAGTCCTACTCGCCTGAGCTCACGATGGGCTACACCGTGCAACTCGCCGGACTCGCCGTGCAGAACTTCGTCTCGGCCGCGGTGGGCATCGCCGTCGCCGTCGCGCTGGTGCGCGGCTTCGCCCTGCGCGGGTCGGCGACGATCGGCAACTTCTGGGTGGACCTCACCCGCGGCATCACACGGCTGCTCCTGCCTCTTGCCGTCGTGTCGGCGATCGCGCTGATCGTCGCCGGTGTCGTGCAGAACTTCAACGGGTTCACGGAGGTCGGCACCCTCACCGGGGGCACGCAGATCCTCCCCGGCGGCCCGGTCGCCTCCCAGGAGGCCATCAAGGAGCTCGGCACGAACGGCGGCGGGTTCTTCAACGCCAACTCCGCGCACCCGTTCGAGAACCCCACTGCCTGGTCGAACGTGCTCGAGATCCTGCTGCTTCTCGCGATCCCGGTCGCATTGCCGCGCGCCTTCGGCCGGATGGTCGGCGACAACCGGCAGGGCTACGCGATCCTCGCCGTCATGGGCACGATCGCCGTGCTGTCGATCACCGCCGTCACGTGGCTCGAGTCCCTCGGATTGGGCACTGCCCCCCAGCTCGCCGGCGCGGCGATGGAAGGCAAGGAACAGCGCTTCGGCATCTGGGGATCCACACTGTTCGCCGGCGCGACGACGCTCACCAGCACCGGCGCCGTGAACTCGATGCACGAGTCGTATACCGCGCTGGGCGGCATGATCCCCATGATCAACATGATGCTCGGCGAGATCGCGCCGGGCGGCGTCGGCTCCGGCCTGTACGGCATGCTCGTGCTCGCCGTCATCGCGGTGTTCGTGGGCGGGCTCCTCGTCGGTCGCACCCCGGAGTACCTCGGCAAGAAGATCGGGCCGACGCAGATCAAGCTCGCGAGCCTCTACATCCTCGTGACGCCGGCCCTGGTGCTTGCGGGCGTGGCGCTGAGCTTCGGCATCCCGCCGATCCGCGCCGACATGGAGTCCACGTCGATCTGGAACCCGGGCGTCCACGGCCTCAGCGAAGTCCTGTACGCCTTCACGTCGGCCGCGAACAACAACGGCTCCGCGTTCGCCGGCCTCACCGCGAACACCCCGTGGCTCAACACGGCGCTCGGCGTCGCGATGCTGCTCGGCCGGTTCATCCCGATCGTCCTGGTGCTCGCACTGGCCGGCTCGCTCGCCGCCCAGACGCCCGTCCCCTCGACGGCCGGCACCCTGCCTACCTACCGCCCGCAGTTCGTCGGCCTGCTCGCCGTCGTCGCCGTCGTCATCACGGCACTCACCTATTTCCCCGTTCTCACGCTGGGTCCCCTGGCGGAAGGGCTCGTCTGAATCATGAACAACATCACCCAAGACGTTTCGTCTCGCTCCGCTCGCTCAACGACCGAGGGGGTACCGGTCGTCGAGCGAGGCGGCGGAGCGACCGAGACGAAACGACCGAACCCTTCGTCCCGCGCCTTCAGCGGCGCCCAGCTCGCCCAGGCGCTCCCCGGCGCGCTGCGCAAGCTCAACCCTGCCGCGCTGTGGCGCAACCCCGTCATGTTCCTGGTGTGGGTGGGAGCAGCACTCACCACCGTGATCGCGATCGCCGAGCCGTTCCTCGGCGGCGCCGAGGAGTCCGGCGGCACCCCTGTGCCGTTCGGCTTCACGTGGGGCATCGCCCTGTGGCTGTGGCTCACCGTGCTGTTCGCGAACCTCGCCGAGTCGGTGGCCGAGGGCCGCGGCAAGGCGCAGGCCGCGTCGCTGCGCAAGACCCGCACCTCGACCATGGCGCGTCGTGCCACCGCGTACGACGGAGTCACGGATGCTGCGGCCGAGCGGGCCGAGACGGTCGAGGTCGCCTCGTCCGAGCTGAAGCTCGGAGATGTCGTCATCGTGACAGCCGGCGACCTCATCCCCGGCGACGGCGACATCGTGTCGGGCATCGCTACGGTCGACGAGTCCGCGATCACCGGCGAGTCCGCCCCCGTGGTGCGGGAGTCCGGCGGCGACCGCTCCGCCGTCACCGGCGGCACCCGCGTGCTGTCGGACCGCATCGTGGTGCGCATCACCTCCAAGCCGGGCGAGACGTTCGTCGACCGCATGATCGCCCTCGTCGAGGGCGCCGCGCGCCAGAAGACGCCCAACGAGATCGCGCTGAACATCCTGCTCGCCAGCCTGTCGATCGTCTTCGTCATCGTCGTGCTGACGCTCAACCCGATCGCGTCGTACGCGGCGTCGCCGGTGAGCGTCCCGGTGCTGATCGCGCTCCTCGTCTGCCTCATCCCGACGACGATCGGGGCGCTGCTGTCGGCGATCGGCATCGCGGGCATGGACCGCCTCGTACAGCGCAACGTGCTCGCGATGTCGGGCCGTGCCGTCGAGGCTGCGGGCGATGTCACGACTCTGCTGCTCGACAAGACAGGCACGATCACGTACGGCAACCGCCGCGCCTCGGACTTCGTCACGATGCCCGGCGTCGGCGACGACGAGCTCGCGCGGGCGGCCGCGCTGTCCTCGCTCGCCGACCCGACCCCCGAGGGCGTCTCGGTCGTCGAACTGGCCGCCGTCCGCGGCATCCGCGTCACCGAACCCGGGGGTTCCACCGTCGTACCGTTCACTGCGCAGACCCGCATGAGCGGCGTCGACCTCGCGGACGGCACGCAGGTGCGAAAGGGCGCCGGGTCTGCCGTGCTGGCATGGCTGGAGGCATCCGGATCCCCGGTCTCGACGTCGACGCGCGCTCAGCTGACGAGCGAGACCGACGCCATCGCGCAGTCCGGCGGCACGCCGCTCGTCGTCGCGGCGCTCGACCCCGCCGGCGAGGGCCGGGTGCTGGGAGTGATCCACCTGAAGGACATCGTCAAGGACGGGCTGCGCGACCGATTCGACGAGTTGCGCTCGATGGGCATCCGCACGGTCATGATCACCGGCGACAACCCCCTCACGGCCGCGGCGATCGCGAAGGAGGCGGGGGTGGACGACTACCTCGCCGAGGCCACCCCCGAAGACAAGCTCGCGCTGATCCGCAAGGAGCAGGGAGGCGGCAACCTCGTCGCGATGACCGGCGACGGGACCAACGACGCGCCCGCACTCGCGCAGGCCGACGTCGGCGTGGCGATGAACACGGGAACGTCGGCCGCGAAGGAGGCCGGCAACATGGTCGACCTGGACAGCGACCCGACGAAGCTCATCGACATCGTGCGCATCGGCAAGCAGCTGCTCATCACGCGCGGCGCGCTCACCACCTTCTCCCTGGCCAACGACATCGCCAAGTACTTCGCAATCATCCCGGCGATGTTCATGGGCGTGTTCCCGGGCCTCGCGGCCCTGAACGTCATGCAGCTGTCGTCGCCCGCGTCCGCGGTCACGAGCGCGATCATCTTCAACGCGATCATCATCGTGATCCTCATCCCGCTCGCCCTGCGCGGCGTGGAGTACCGCCCGGCGAGCGCCTCACAGATCCTCAGCCGCAACCTGCTCGTCTACGGGCTCGGCGGCGTGATCGCCCCCTTCATCGGCATCAAGCTCATCGACCTCGTCGTGAGCCTCATCCCGGGCTTCTGAGCCCGACAAGGAGAATCCCCGTGTCCACTCGCACCACCCTCCGCACGACGGGCGTCGCTCTGCGCGCCATGCTGGTGTTCACCCTCGTCCTCGGTGTCGGCTACACGCTGCTGGTCACCGGCATCGGCCAGCTCGCTGTGCCGTGGCAGGCGAACGGGTCTGTCGTGCACAACGCCGAGGGAGAAACCGTGGGGTCGGCTCTCATCGGGCAGTCCTTCACTTCGACGGGGCTCAGTACAAGCACAGATGCCGACGGCAATGCGCTTCCCGAGTACTTTCAGTCACGGCCCTCGGCCGCCGGCGACGGCTATGACGGCGGTGCGTCGAGCGGCTCGAACTGGGGTCCCGAGAACCCCGACCTCATCTCGGCGATCCAGGAGCGCAAGACCGCGATCGCCGAGCTCGAGGACGTGGACCCCTCACAGGTGCCCGCCGATGCCGTGACGGCGTCGGGCTCGGGCCTGGACCCGCACATCAGCCCGGCCTACGCGCTGCTTCAGGTTCCTCGTGTGGCCGCGGCGCGCGGACTCGACGAGTCCGCGGTGCGCGACCTCGTCGAGGCGCACATCCAGCAGCGCGACCTCGGCTACCTCGGCGAGCCCCGCGTGAACGTCGTCGAGCTCAATCTCGCCCTCGACGAGGGAGTCGTAGGGTGAGCACGTGAAGCGCGGCAAGCTGCGGGTGCTGCTCGGGGCGGCGCCCGGCGTCGGCAAGACGTACGAGATGCTCGAAGAGGGCCGCCGTCTGTCGGCCGAAGGGCGAGACGTCGTCATCGCGGTCGTCGAGACGCACGGGCGGGCCGCGACGGCGGCTCTCACCGATGGGCTGCCCGTGGTGCCGCGCACCGTGGTGTCACACCGCGGCGTCGAGCTCACCGACATGGATCTGGAAGGCGTGCTGGAGCGGCATCCCGATATCGCGCTCGTCGACGAGCTCGCCCACACCAACGCCCCCGGTCTCCGTCACGCCAAGCGCTGGCAGGACGTCGCCGACCTGCTCGATGCCGGCATCGACGTCATCACGACGGTGAACGTGCAGCACATCGAGTCGCTCGGTGGGGTGGTCGAGAAGATCACCGGGGTCGCGCAGCGCGAGACCGTTCCGGATGCCGTGGTGCGCGCCGCCGACCAGGTCGAGGTCGTCGACCTGTCGCCGCAGTCGCTGCGTGATCGCCTGTCGGCCGGCCTCGTCTACCCCGCCGAGCGGATCGACGCGGCGCTGTCGAACTACTTCCGCCTCGGCAACCTCACCGCGCTGCGTGAACTCGCGCTGCTGTGGCTCGCCGACGAGGTCGACAGCGCACTCAAGTCGTACCGCGCCGAGCACGGCATCGAGGGCGCCTGGCAGGCGCGGGAGCGCGTGGTCATCGCCCTCACCGGCGGACCGGAGGGCGAGACGCTGCTGCGCCGGGGCGCGCGCATCGCCGCCCGCTCTGCCGGCGGCGAGCTGCTCGCGGTGCACGTGTCGAGCCAGGACGGCCTGCGCTCCGGCGATCCGGGCGCACTCGCATCGCAGCGGGCGCTGGTCGAGTCGCTCGGGGGCACCTACCACCAGGTCGTCGGCGACGACATCCCGCGCGCCCTGGTGGAGTTCGCCCGGTCGGTGAACGCGACGCAGCTCGTGATCGGCGTCAGCCGGCGCGGCCGTCTCGCCGCTGCCGTCACCGGCCCGGGCATCGGCGCGACGGTGATCCGCGAGTCCGGCGACATCGACGTGCACATCGTGACGCACGCGGCGGCCGGTGGCCGCCTTCCGCTGCCGCGTCTGACAGGGGGCGCACTGAGCCTCAAGCGTCGCCTCCTCGGCTTCGTGCTGGCCCTGGTGGGCGGACCGCTGCTGACGTGGCTGCTCGTGTCGATCCGGACGGACGAGACCATCACGAGCGATGTGCTGGCGTATCAGCTCCTAGTCGTGCTGGTCGCGCTCGTCGGCGGCATCTGGCCGGCCGTCTTCGCGGCCGTCATGTCGGGGCTCACGCTCAACTTCTTCTTCGTGCCGCCCTTCTACACCGTGACCGTCGCGGACGCGCGGAACGTGTGGGCCCTCGTGCTGTACGTCGTCATCGCCGTGCTGGTGAGCTTCATCGTCGACCGCGCCGCACGGGCGGCTCGTGCCGCACGTCGTGCGGAGTCCGAGGCGGAGCTTCTCGCCAATGTCGCCGGCAGCGTGCTGCGGGGGGACTCCGCCGTTCCCGCCCTGATCAGCCGCACCCGCGAGTCCCTGGGCCTCGCGGGCGTGCGGCTGGTCGACGCCGACGGCTCCGTCCTCGCCACCGACGGCGAGCCGGTGCGCGATGGCAGGCACGACGTCGTGACGGTCGCCCGTCGGAACGGCGGGCCACCGGCGATGCTCGAACTGCACGGGCACGTGCTCGACGCGTCCGCCCGACGGCTGGTCGACGCGGTCGCGGCCCAGTTGTCGGCGGCGCTCGAGCACACCGATCTCGCCGCCACGGCGCGCGAGGCGGGCGTGCTCGCCGAGACCGACCAAGTGCGCAGCGCGCTCCTGTCAGCGGTGAGCCACGACCTGCGGCGACCGCTGGCCGCCGCCGTCGCTGCGGTCGGCGGCCTGCGCGCCGCCGGACCGAACCTGTCCGCCGAGGACCGGCAGGAGCTCGTGGCGACGGCCGACGAGTCCCTCGCGACGCTGTCGGCGCTCGTCACCGACCTGCTGGACGTCAGCCGCGTGCAGGCGGGCGTGCTCGCCGTCTCGTTGCGGCCCACCGACAGCGCGGGCACCGTGCTCGCGGCGCTCGATGAACTCGGCGCCGGACCCGACCGTTTCGAGCTGGCACTGGATCCCGACCTGCCTCCTGTGCAGGCGGACCCCGTGCTGCTGCAGCGCGTCCTGGTGAACGTGCTGGCCAACGCCGCCCGCCATTCACCGCCGGACGCGCGCGTGCGGGTCTCGACGAGCCGGCTGGGGCGGACCGCCGAGATCCGTGTCGTCGACCACGGCAGCGGCATCTCGCCCGAGCGCCGGGACGAGATGTTCGTCCCCTTCCAGAGGCTGGGCGACACCGACAACACGACCGGTCTCGGCCTCGGCCTCGCGCTGTCGAAGGGGTTCACCGAGGGCATGGGCGGTACGCTCGCCCCCGAGGACACCCCTGGCGGCGGCCTCACGATGGTCATCGCGCTGCCGGTGGCCGAGGAGGAGGCATCCCGGTGAAGGTGCTCATCGCCGACGACGATCCGCAACTGGTCCGCGCCCTGCGCATCACCCTCGCTGCGCACGGGTATGAGGTCATCGCCGCACCCGACGGCGCCGCGGCCATCGCCCTGGCCGCGAAGCAGCATCCCGATATCGTCATGGTGGATCTCGGGATGCCGCGCCTGGACGGCGTTCAGGTCATCCAGGCGCTGCGAGGCTGGAGCACCGCGCCCATCATCGTGGTGTCGGGCCGCACCGGCTCGGCCGACAAGGTGGAGGCTCTGGATGCCGGCGCTGACGACTACGTCACCAAGCCGTTCCAGATCGACGAGCTGCTGGCACGGCTTCGCGCTCTCTCACGGCGGGCTGGTGCAGCGCCCGGCACACCGGTCGTCTCCTTCGGAGACGTCGTCGTCGACCTGTCGACCAAGACGGTGACCCGATCGGGCGAGCGCGTGCACCTCACGCCGACGGAGTGGCGCATCCTCGAGTTCCTCGCGCGCAACGCGGGCGCCCTGGTCACCCGCCAGGCGCTGCTGAAAGACATCTGGGGCACCGAGCAGGTGGCCGACACCGGCTACCTGCGCCTCTACATGTCGCAGCTGCGCAAGAAGCTGGAGGCCGATCCCGGGCACCCGACGCACCTGCTCACCGAGTCGGGGATGGGCTACCGCCTGGTCACCGACCCGCCATCCTGAACCGCCCCGCGGGCGGGCGCCGCGTCGGCCGCCGGGCTCAGCCCAGTCCCTGGCGTTCGTCGTCCGCACCGGGCTCGGCATCCCCCGCCACCGGCTTGGACGAGAGCCGCACCGAGCCCGCGTGCGGGTCCTTCGACAGGGCGGCGGCCACGGCGACCGACTCGTCGACATCCGGATACTGCGGGCGCAGCACGACGGGCCTGCGGTTGCGTGCTTCGCGCTTGGCCTTGCGCGAGGCGGCGAGGAGGTTCAGCGCCTCGACGAAGATCGCGAACGCCATCGGACCGTAGATGAACGCCTTGTCGATGTGGAAGCCGAAACCCTCGGCCACCAGGAACACCCCGATCAGCAGGAGGAACGACAGCGCGAGCATCTTGACTGTCGGGTGCTGGTTGACGAACGCGAAGATGAAGCGCGACGCGAAGAGCATGATGCCGAACGACAGCACGACGACCGTGATGATCACCACGAGGTTCTCGGTCATGCCGACGGCCGTGATGACCGAGTCGAGCGAGAACACCAGGTCCAGCAGCAGGATCTGCACGATGACCGATCCGAAGGTCACGCTCTTGCGACCGCCGGGGCCGTGGCCTTCCTCTGCGCCCTCGAGCTTGTGGTGGATCTCGGTGACCGCCTTGTAGACGAGGAACAGGCCGCCGGCGATGAGGATGAGGTCCTTCCACGAGAAGCCCATCTCGCCGATGAAGAAGACGTCCTCCTTGAGCGTGATGATCCAGCCGGCGAAGAGGACCAGCAGGACGCGCATCAGCATGGCGAGAGTGAGGCCGAGGTTGCGGGCCTTGGCCTGCTGCTCCTTCGGGAGCTTGGACGCGAGGATCGAGATGAAGATGACGTTGTCGACCCCGAGAACGATCTCCAGGACGAACAGCGTCAGGAACACGGCGATCAGATCGGGCGTGAAGGCGAAGGAGAAGTCCACGCGACCACCCTACGGTGACGGATGCCGCACCCCAGAGCCCGGTCGTTGAGCGAGCGAAGCGAGACGAAACGCCCCCGATCGGCCAGGGACGTTTCGTCTCGCTCGTTCCTCGCTCGCTCAACGAGCGGGGAGTGGTTCAGACGCCGGCGAGCACGCCCTCGAGCCGGGCGTAGCTGGTCTCCATGCCCTCGGTCATGCCGGTGGCGAGCACCATGTCTCGCGTCTGCATGTCGGGGTACTCGATGAGGAGCGTGATGAGGGTGGCGCCGTCCTCCTCGTAGAGGTTGAGATCGTTGAGCGTCGACGGGTAGTCGGTGTCGGTCATGTGCTCGGTCGTGACGGCCCGGCGCGGCGCCTCCGACAGCAACGTCTCGCCGTCGAAGCCGAACGGCTCGCCCGGGGTGCCGTCGACCGGCTCCCACGCATAGCGGTAGCGACCCCCGACCGTCGGGTCCACCTCGCACACCGTCATCCGCCACCCGTCGGGGCCGAGCATCCATCGCTTCAGCAGCTCGGGCTCCTGGTGTGCGCGCCAGACGAGGTCGATCGGCCCGTCGATGAGACGCGTGATGCGCACGTGCGTGTCGTCGAGGATCTCGGTCCGCGTGCCTTTGCCGGCCGCGTAGTCGCGAAGGCTCTGCAGCACGGCGTCGAGCTGGTTCACGGCCATCGTCGCACCCTCCACGGCGCCCATCGCCACGACCTGCTCCAGGGCTTCGGCCGACGAGAAGTGCGTGACGTTGCGCAGCCGCGATCCGTCTTCGGTCTGCTCGAAGCTGAAGACCATGCGCGACTCGGGCATCTCGGCGATCGGCGTGCCCGTCTCGTCGGCGAACGCGTCGATGAGCTCGAAACCTCGCTGCGGGTCGATGCTCAGGAACTCCCACGACCCGTAAGACTTCTCACCACGCGGACTGGTCATGCCGTAGACGGCACGACCGCCGGGCGCGAAGTCGAAGGTCGTGAACGTGGCGGGCCACCCGGGAGGGCCCCAGAAGCGCTCGAGCTGCCGCGGATTGGTGAAGGCATCCCACAGCCGCTCGACCGGCGCCGCGAACTCGGCGGTGAGCGTCATGGTGAGGGCTTCGGGGTCGGTGGTGACATCGGTGACGGGCATCTCATGCTCCTTGGGTATCGGTTCTGTCGGTATCGGTTCGGTGGGTGGTGTCTCCGGAGGCTCCCGAGGCGGGGGTTCCGGGGGCGGGCTCGGCGAGCAGCGCGTCGAGCCGATCGATGCGGGAGCGCCAGAGCTCCTCGTACCGGGCGAGCAGCGCGCGGGCTCGGGCGATCATCGCCGGGTCCGCTCGAACGAGCCGCTCACGGCCCTCGGCGCGCTTGACGATGAGGTGCGCTGCCTCGAGGACAGCGACGTGCTTCTGCACCGCCGCGAACGACATGTCGTACTCGCGGGCGAGAGCCGACACCGACTGCTCCCGCTCGATCGTGCGACGCAGGATGTCGCGCCTCGTGGCCGTCGCCAGCGCGTGGAACACGCGGTCGATCTCGTCATCGCTGAGCTCAATTCCTACAACCATTTGGTTGTACGTTAGCCCTGGCGGCGGCATCCGTCAACCCTTTTCTCGGGTCTCAGCTCGCGAGTCGATACATCCCGACCGAGTCGACGCATTAGGTCCGCCCGAAACATGTCGACTCGCGCCGAACATGTCGACTCGCGGGGCGGCAGCGACTCGCGTCGGGCGGGATGCGGCGGCGACGAGGGGATGCCGCGGCCGAACTAGACTGGTCGGGTCCGGCATCCCCCGAATTCCTGGAGTTGAGCCGCGTGACCACGCCTGCTTCGACCGCTGTCGCCGACACCGTCGAGAACGCCACCGCCACTCCCGAGAAGGAGCAGCCGTATGCGGCGCTCGGTCTCAAGGACGACGAGTACGCGCGCATCCGCGAGATCCTCGGTCGCCGCCCCACCTCGGGCGAGCTGGCGATGTATTCGGTGATGTGGTCGGAGCACTGCTCGTACAAGTCGTCGAAGATCTACCTGCGCAAGTTCGGCGAGAAGGTCTCGGACGAGATGCGCGAGCGGCTCATGGTCGGCATGGGTCAGAACGCCGGCGTCGTCGACATCGGCGAGGGGTGGGCGGTCACCTTCAAGGTCGAGTCGCACAACCACCCGAGCTACATCGAGCCGTTCCAGGGCGCCGCGACCGGCGTCGGCGGCATCGTGCGCGACATCATCTCGATGGGCGCACGCCCCGTCGCGGTCATGGACCAGCTGCGCTTCGGCGCCATCGACAACCCCGACACTGCCCGGGTCGTACACGGCGTCGTCTCGGGCATCAGCTTCTACGGCAACTGCCTGGGTCTGCCCAACATCGGCGGCGAGACCGTGTTCGACGCGGTCTACCAGGGCAACCCGCTCGTCAACGCGCTCGCGGTCGGCGTCCTCCGCCACGAAGACCTCAAACTCGCCAACGCGTCGGGCGCCGGCAACAAGGTCGTGCTCTTCGGCGCCCGCACCGGCGGCGACGGCATCGGCGGGGCATCCATCCTCGCCTCCGACACGTTCGCCGACGGCGGCCCGACCAAGCGGCCCGCCGTGCAGGTGGGCGACCCGTTCGCCGAGAAGGTGCTCATCGAGTGCTGCCTCGAGCTGTACCAGGGCGAGCTCGTCGAGGCCATCCAGGACCTCGGCGCCGCCGGCATCTCGTGCGCGACGTCGGAGCTCGCTGCCAACGGCGGCTCGGGTATGCGCGTCGACCTCGAGAAGGTGCTGCTGCGCGACCCCACGCTCACGCCGGAGGAGATCCTCATGAGCGAGAGCCAGGAGCGGATGATGGCGATCGTCGCCCCCGAGAAGCTCGACGCGTTCCTCGAGGTCACCTCGAAGTGGGAGGTCGAGACGTCGGTGCTCGGCGAGGTCACCGGCGACGGTCGCTTGCAGATCTTCTGGCACGGCGAGCAGATCGTCGACGTCGACCCTTCGACGGTCGCCGTCGACGGCCCCGTGTACGAACGGCCGGTGGCCTATCCCACGTGGATCGACGCGCTGCGCGAGGACTCGGCATCGGCTCTGCCCCGGTCGAACGACGCGGACACCCTGCGCTCGCAGTTCACACAGCTGGTCGCGAGCCCGAACCTCGCCGACACGTCGTGGGTGACCAACCAGTACGACTACTACGTCATGGGCAACACCGCGCTGTCGTTCCCCGACGACGCCGGCATGATCCGGGTGGACGAGCACTCCGGCCTCGGCTTCGCGATCGCCACCGACTGCAACGGCCGCTACTGCCAGCTCGACCCCTACCAGGGTGCGAAGCTCGCGCTGGCCGAGGCGTACCGCAACGTCGCCGTCACCGGCGCGGAGCCGACCGCCGTGACCGACTGCCTCAACTTCGGTTCTCCGGAGAACCCCGAGGTCATGTGGCAGTTCTCGCAGGCGGTGGACGGCTTGTCGGACGGATGCCTCGAGCTCGGCGTTCCCGTCACCGGAGGCAACGTCTCGTTCTACAACCAGACCGGCGACCAGCCGATCTTCCCGACGCCCGTGGTCGGCGTGCTGGGAATCATCGACGACGTCGCCCGCCGCATCCCGTCGGGTTGGCAGGACGCGGGCGAGAACATCTACCTGCTCGGCGTCACCGCGACCGAGCTCTCGGGCTCGCAGTGGGCCGGGACGATCCATGGCCACCTCGGCGGACGCCCGCCGGCGGTCGACCTCGCGAACGAGAAGAAGCTCGCCGAGCTGCTGCACGCGGCCGGCCAGCAGTCGCTGGTGTCGTCGGCGCACGACCTGTCGTCCGGGGGCCTCGCGCAGGCGCTCGCCGAGGCGGTCATGCGATTCGGTGTCGGCGCGCGGGTGTGGCTCGACGAGATCATCGAGCGCGACGGAGTGGATGCCGCCACCGCCCTCTTCTCGGAATCCACGGGCCGCGTCATCGTGTCGGTGCCGCGCGAGGACGACGTGAAGTTCCGCGGTCTCTGCGAGGGGCGCGGGTACCCGGTGCTGCGCATCGGTGTCACGGATGTGGCGGCTGACGGCGACGACCCGGCGCTCGAGGTGCAGGGTCTGTTCACGGTGCCGCTCGCGGAGCTGCGCGACCTCTCGACGTCGACCCTGCCGGCCGCCTTCGGCCCGACGGTGTCGGAGCCCGCCGCGTACTGAGCGCCGCAGCATCCCGTCGTCGCCGCTGCCCTGGGTCTTGCCTCGGATTTGGGGCGCGCCCCGTGCGTTCGGGTTTGGGGCGCGCCCCAGCATCCCGTCGTCACCGCTGCCCTGGGTCTTGCCTCGGGTTTGGGGCGCGCCGCGTGCGTTCGGGGCGCGCTTCTCACGCCCCGAACGGAGCTGATGCGCCCCGAATGCCCGCAAGTAGGATGGGTCCATGGCGGCGGACGAGGACGAGTACAGCGGTTTCAACGACAGCCGGCAGCGGCGCGTCAAGATCATCGCCTGGGTGACGATCGTCGCCCTCATCCTCGTCGGCGGGGGCGCCACGGTCTTCGCGCTGCTGTTCGGCTGACGCACGGCGCAGCGCCGAAGCTGCGGTTGCGACGGGTATCAGCAGACTCCCGGCGACAACCGCGCTATATCGCGATTACCATGTCAAGGGTGGAGCCCATCCTCCTCATCGTGTCGAGCTGGTGGTGGCTGGCTCCGGCCGCCGCGGGCGCCGGAGCGGCAACCTATGCCGGCCTCACCACTCGCAGCCGGCGAGCCCGTCGGCTGGAGCTCGACGCTGCGCGCCACGAGGAGTCGCAAACATATCGCGCGCTCGTCGCGGCGAAGGCACGCGTGCGCTCGGCGCAGGCGGACGTCCTCACCGCCAAGTCCCGGCCGACGCTTCCCGGCGCCGTCGACGCGCGACGGGAGCTGCAAGCCGCACGGCAGGCGGAGAAGGTCGCGTCGCTGGCGCTGCGGGCCAGCCGCTCCCGCGTCAAGGCCGGGTACGCGCAGTACCGGGCGACCTCCTCGCGCGACCCGCTGCCGATCGACCGGCTGTACGCCTCCCACGACGCCGTCAACGCACGGTGGCTCGCGTACGAGACGGATGTCGAGAAGGCGCTGGCGTACCCGCAGATGACCGATCCGCGGCATCCGGCCACGGTCGCGTTCTTCCAGGCCCAGCGCGAAGCGCTCATCAAGCGCCCGACACTGCGGGACCGCGTCACCCCGCAGCAGTACGTGGAGTACCGCGTCGCCGTCCGCGACCTCGAGATGGCCTTCGACGAAGCTGAGCGGCGCGCCGGCGTACCGCGCGCCCCTCAATCCGCACCCGGCGCGACCGCCGCCGCGGGGTTGACCGCCGCGGCCGCCGTCATCTCTGAACTGGCCGACCGGCTGCCGTCGCTGATCGCGCGGCTTCCACAGCCCCGCAACGGCCAGCCGCCCGCTGGCAGGGTGCCCTGAGCCCCACACGGGGTCCGGCCCGACGGTTAGCATGACAGGGTGGACCAGTTCTGGACCGTCGTCGGCAGCTACTGGTGGGTCGTCTTCCCACTCATGGGCGTGCTCGGCGCGGCCGGCAACGCCTGGGAGCGAGGTGCGCGCCGCCGGCATCAGCGGCGCCTCGAGGTCATGCATGCGAAGGCCGAACTGAAGGCCGCCCAGGCTGCCGCTCGCGGGAAAGCGGTGCCGGCGGCATCCCTTCCCGCCTTCACCGGTCAGACCGCGGTCCCGGAACAGGCCACGACCCCGCGCGAGACGCAGGCCACCCAGCTCGAGCGGCTGTTCGCGACCCATGACTCCGTCACCTCGCGGTGGTTGGAGTACGAGCTCGACGTCGCCAAGATCATCGCGTTCCCGGCCATGAGCGACGGCCGTCAGCCGCTGACCGCCGCCTTCCTGCGCGCCAAGCGCATCGCGGACGGGCTTCGGCCGGCCTCATCCAAGGCACGGCTGACCAAGGAGCAGCTCGCCGAGTACCGCAACGCCGTCGCGGACTTCGAGGTCGCGTTCGACGTGGCCGAGCGGGATGCCCGGCGGCTGCGCGACTCCAGCTTCACCGAGGTGGAGCGCAAACGGCTCGACACGGCGAAGAAGCTTCTGACGGTCGCGATCGACGAGGCGGCGACTCCCGCCGAGCGACAGCTCGCCTACCGCCGCGTGCGCGAGGAGCTCGACGGGCTCATCTCGATCTCGGACGAGGCCATCGAAGTGCTCGAGAAGAAGGTGATGCTCGAGCTCGGACCGACCTCGGCTGCCGGCGAGAAGGATGCCGCATCCGCCGCGCCTGACGACGCTCCGGTGGCCGGCTCGGCCGACAGCGGGGCCTCCACCCAGGTACGCGCGACGGCTGAGCCGGAGCCCGCGGCCGAGCCTGTTCCCGCGCCTCCTCGCCGCCCGAGCACGACGCCCCCTGCACCCGCGACGTGGCCGGTTCCGGCTCGCGGCACGGGAGACGCGCCGGGCCGCGTCACGCACCCCAAGCCGCACCGCTGAGTTCCGGGGGACCCCAGGGTCTCGATTCGTTTCGCTACTCGACCGGCGGGGGTCGGTGAGTGAGCCGGGCGACCCAGTCGCGGTTGTCGGCCATCCACTTCTCGACGACGGGTCCGTAGTCATCGCCGTCGTACTGGCCGAACATGGCATCCTCGAGCGAGTACAGCAGCTCGTTGTCCATCCGGAACGCCTGCAACCAGGTGGCCACCTCCGGGAACTCCTCGGCGAAGCCGGCCGATGTCACGGTGTGGATGCCCTCCGCATCGCCGAGCAGACCCTGCGGGTCCTCGAGGTCCTTGAGCGGGAAGGCGTTGTACGCCCAGTGCGGCCGCCACAGCGTGACGGCGACATCCCGCCCCGCCTCGGTCGCCACCTGCAGCTCGGTCAGCATCGCGGGAGTCGACGAGGTGACCAGCTCCATACCGTCCAGCCCGTACCCCGGGACGACCGCATTCTGCGTCACCGTGACGAGCCCCGAGCCGGACTCGATGCCCACGATCCGGTTGCCGAACACTTCGGCGTTCGCCGCGAGCTCGGTGAGGGAGTCGATGGGCGCGTCCTCGTTCACAGCGATCGTGAGCTTCGCCTCGTCGTTCCACGCGCCGAGGTCCACGAGGTCGTCGCCGTACGTCTGCATGTACTCCGCGTGGGTGAGCGGCAGCCAGGTGTCCAGCGTGAGGTCGTAGTCGCCCTTGGCGATCCCGGTGTACGCGGCCGCCGGGTCGGCGTAGGCGAGTTCGACAGAGTACCCCTCCTCCTCGAGCACTGCCTTCCACAGCTCGGACGCGGCGATGCCTTCGTCCCAGCCGTTGAAGACGGCGATCGTGAGACGGCCTTCGTCGGCGCTGCCCGCGCCGGCCTGCACCACGGCACCGTTCACAAGGAGTGCCACGGTGCCGGTCAGGGCGAGAACTGCGGCGATCATGCGCTGTTTCTTCATGTCCGATCCTCCTCCGGCTCAGGCGTGCAGGGTCTCGCGGGCGCGTGCCGCGGGAGAGTCTTGCGCGGATGCCGAAGCCCCTCGTGGTGGGGCCGCCTCCGCGTCGGCACGGCTCGCATCCTCGACGGCGGCGGCCGCGGCATCCGTCTGTTTCCGTGGCGTGCGCGCGCGGGGCGCAGAGAAGCCGGCCGTCACCCGGTCGAGGATCATCGCGAGGATGACGACGGACAGTCCCGCCTCAACGCCGAGTCCGATGTCGATGCGGCTGAGGCTCTGCACGACCTGGCCGCCCAGACCGCCGGCACCGACCATGCCCGCGATGACGACCATCGACAGGCTCAGCATGATCACCTGGTTCACGCCCGCCATGATGCTCGGCAGGGCGAGCGGCAGCTGGATCTGGCGCAGGATGCGACCGGGCGAGGCGCCGAACGCATGCCCCGCCTCGACGATCTCCGCATCGACGCCGCGAATGCCGAGCTCGGTGAGTCGTACGCCCGGCGCCAGCGCGAAGGCGATGGTGGCGACCATGCCCGGCACGGGGCCGACGCCGAAGATCAGCATCGCCGGGATGAGATACACGAACGCCGGCATCGTCTGCAGGAAGTCCAGCACCGGGCGCAGCACCGCTGAGACGCGGTCGTTGCGGGCCGACCAGATGCCCAACGGCACCGCGATCGCGACGGCGACGAGGGCCGCCAGCAGCACAAGGGCGAGGGAGTCCATGGCGTTCGCCCACTGCCCGACGGCGACGATGACGAGGAGGCCCGCGGCGCTCCCCACGGCGAGCGCGAGCCCCTTCGACCAGTATGCGAAGGCGGCGACCAGCACGATCACGGCCCAGAAGGGCGGGGTCGACAGCGATGCGTCCAGCCAGTCGTACAAGCTGTGGAAGAGCACGGCGACCGCGTCGAAGAAGCCGCCCAGCATGTCGATGAGCCACCGCACCCCGGTCTCGACGACGTCGCCGAGCGGAAGACGGAACAGATCGTTCACCGTGCGCCTCCCGGGGTGAGGTGTCGCGATGCGCTCACACCGACCTGTGTCGGAGGACCGGACCTCGCCGCCACGGCGCCCGGTGTGGACGGCTGTTCCACGACCGCCAGGGTGTCGGAGATCTCGCTGGCGGGCACGCTGGCGGGCAGGTCGATGACGGGGTTCTCGCGGGTCACGGGCGGCACGTTGCCGAGGGCGGCGAGGAGCGTCACGCGCGGAATGGTGCCCACAAGGCGCCCGGCGTCGTCAAGGACGGCGACCGGGACGGGACTTTCCACCGAACGCTCGACGACGTCGGTCAGCGGGTCGTCGAGATGCACGACCGGATGGGTGCGACGCACGAGGGTGCGCAGGTCGGTGCGCCCGTCTTTGACCGCGCGGATGACCGCCCGATCGGTCACGGTGCCGAGGAACCTGCGATTCTCGATCACCGCGACCGCACCCACCTGGAGGTCGCGCATGACGCGCAGCGCCCCTCGGACCCCGGCGCTCACCGGAGTCGTTGCCACCGGCGGCGCCATCACCGAACCCGCGGTGAGTACGCGAGCACGGTCGACGTCCTGCACGAACTGGGCCACGTAGTCGTTGGCGGGATCGGTGAGGATCTCCTCCGGCGTGCCGTTCTGCACGATCCGCCCGTCGCGCATCACCGCGATGCGGTCGCCGAGGAACATCGCCTCGTTGAGATCGTGGGTGATGAACACGATCGTGCGCCCGAGTTCCCGCTGGAGCTCCACCAACTGCTCCTGCATCTCACGGCGGATCAGGGGGTCGAGCGCCGAGAACGCCTCGTCCATCAGCAGGATGTCGGTGCCCGCGGTGAGCGCGCGCGCCAGCCCGACGCGTTGGCGCATCCCACCCGAGAGCTCGTCAGGCATCGCATCGGCGCGGTCACCGAGCCCCACGCGATCCAGGATCGCCCGTGCCCGCGCCCGGCGCTCGTCGCGACCTACTCCCTGGATCTCCAGCGCGTACGCGGCGTTGTCGAGCACGGACAGATGTGGCAGCAGCGCGAAGTGCTGGAACACCATCGAGATGGACCGTCGACGGATGCCGCGAAGCGTCTTCGCAGAGCCTCGGGTCACGCTCTGTCCCTGCACGAGCACCTCGCCCGCCGTCGGCGGAAGCAGGCCGTTGAGCATGCGGATGACGGTGGACTTGCCGGAGCCGGACAGCCCCATGATCACGAAGATCTCACCGGGTTGAACGGTGAAGCTCGCGTCGATGACGGCGGCCGACGCCGTATCGGCGACCTCGACACGCGTCGCGCCGGCTCGCAGACGCCGCACGACGTCGCGGGGATTGCGTCCGAAGACCTTGAACAGGTTCTTCGCCTCGATGGCAGGACGAAGCGTCACAGTGCACCTCGGCAGCTTCCGTGCAGGAGCTGCAGCGGTTGCGCCCGGGTGGCGGCCGCGCGGGCAGCGGATGTCGGATCCGCGCTGCAGCCGCCGACCATACGCCCGCCGGTCTGGCATCACCCAGGGACGCCACCGGCGGTCGCGGACTGGTCGGGAACGGCCCCGTGAGGGGCCTGATCCAGGGTTTCACGCGGTCTCCAAGCGTCGCAAATTGGACACGGTGGTGCCGTCTCGCTACTTCGCGCACGCGCGATAACACGCGCACGGCGCGAGCCGGTTGACGTCGAGCCGGTTCTGTGGTTACTTAGTGGAGTAAGTAACCGATAAAGCGGGGTGGACGTGATCGAAGAAGGCCGAGCGCTGTTCCTCCAGATCGCCGAGAGCGTGGAGGACTCCATCGTCGACGGGTCGCTTCCCGAAGAGACGCAGGCACCCTCGACCAATGAGCTGGCCTCGTTCTACCGCATCAATCCCGCAACAGCGGCGAAGGGAGTCGCCATGCTCGTCGAGAAGGGCGTGCTGTACAAGCGGCGCGGCATCGGGATGTTCGTGGCGCCGGGGGCGCGGGACCGGCTGCTCGCAGAGCGTCGCAGCGTCTTCGCCGACCGCTTCGTCGAACCGCTCCTGATCGAGGCCCGCAAGCTCGGCCTCGACACGGAAGACCTCGCAGCGCTCATCCGCGACCGCGCCGCCGCGCATGTCGCCACCTCCACGGAAGGGAACGCACGATGACGACCGGGACACCCGTCATCGAGGTGAAGAACCTCACCAAGCGCTACCGCGACACTCTCGCGGTCGACGACGTGAGCTTCACCATCGAGAAGGACACGATCTACGGGCTGCTGGGCCGCAACGGCGCCGGCAAGACCACGGTGATGTCGATCCTCACCGCCCAGAACTTCGCCACCCGCGGCGACGTGCGGGTGTTCGGCATGGACCCGTACGAGAACGCCAAGGCGCTCTCGCGCATGTGCTTCGTGCGCGAGAGCCAGAAGTATCCCGACGACGCGCTGCCGCGACACGCCTTCGAGACGGCCCGGCTCTTCTTCCCGAACTGGGATCAGGAGCTCGCGGACCGGCTCATCGCCGAGTTCCAACTGCCGCTCAAGCGCCGGATCAAGAAGCTCTCGCGTGGCCAGCTGTCGGCGGTCGGAGTCATCATCGGCCTCGCGTCCCGCGCCGAGATCACGTTCTTCGACGAGCCCTACCTCGGACTGGATGCCGTCGCCCGCCAGATCTTCTACGACCGGCTCCTGGAGGACTATGCCGAGCACCCGCGCACGGTGATCCTCTCGAGCCACCTCATCGACGAGGTCTCGAACCTCATCGAGCGGGTGCTCGTGATCGACCGTGGCCGGATCGTCATGGACGAGTCGACGGAGGCCGTGCGCGACCGCGCCGCGAACATCGTCGGCGACAGCGCCGCGGTGGACGCGTTCGTCGCGGGGCGCGAGGTGCTCCACCGCGAGAGCCTCGGGCACGTCTCATCCGTCACGGTGCTGGGCGCCCTGACGGCCGATGACCGCGCTCGCCTGGCAGCCGCCGGACTGGACGTGGCGCCTGTGTCGCTGCAGCAGCTGATCGTCCGCAGCACCCAGCACTCGGCGGAGACCGCGGGCGCGGCATCCGCCACCGCATCCGCCACCACCGACCTCGATGAAGGAGCACTGCGATGAACCGCACGGTCAGCGTCGTCCGCATGCAGCTGATCAACCGCCAGACCTACATCTGGGTGCCGCTGATGGTCCTCGGCGGCGCGCTGCTGGTCACCCTCGCGATCTACGCGATCCTCATGAACTCGGGGGTCGGTGGCCCGATGTACGGCGGTGGGGCGCAGGCGCCGCTGTGGTACTTCGGCGTCGTCGGCATCCAGGCGCTCACCCTCACATTCCCGTTCTCGCAGGCGATGAGCGTGACGCGCCGCGAGTTCTACCTCGGCACCCTCCTGACCGCGGTGATGACCGGGGCGATCCTCGCCCTGATCTTCGTCGCGGGCGGCCTGATTGAAGAGGCCACGGGCGGCTGGGGCATGAACGGGTACTTCTTCTATCTGCCGTGGATCTGGGAGGCGGGCGCGCTCGGCGCCGGGATCTTCTTCTTCACGGTGACCATGCTGTTCTTCGTCGTCGGCTTCTGGGCGGCGACGATCTACAAGCGATTCGGCTCGGTCGTGCTCACCAGCGTGCTCGTCGGCATCGCGGCCCTGCTCGTCCTCGCGATGTTCTGGATCGGCCAGATGCAGGCGTGGCTGGAGGTGTTCTCGTGGATCGGCAGCCAGGGCGCGCTCGGACTCGCCCTCTGGGGGCTGCTGCTGGCCGTGGTCCTCGCCGGCATCTCGTACCTGACGCTGCGGCGCGCGGTGCCCTGACCGGCGCCCCTCCGGGTCGTCGGCTTCCGGCCCGGATGCGGAGAGGATGCCTCGGCCCGCGCACATGCGGGGGCCGAGGCATCCGTCGTTCCCGCGTACACGTCAGCGGCTGTCGGCGGCTTCCTCGTGGTGACGGATGACCTCGGCGACGACGAAGTTGAACCACTTCTCGGCGAAGGCCGGGTCGAGGTCGGCCTCTTCGGCGAGCGTCCGCAGGCGGGCGACCTGCTGCTCCTCACGAGCCGGGTCGGACGGCGGCATGCCGTGCTCGGCCTTCAGATGACCGACCTGCTTCGTCGCCTTGAAGCGCTCCGCGAGCAGGTACACCAGCGCGGCGTCGATGTTGTCGATGCTGCTGCGCAGCCGCCTCAGCGTCGCCGTGGGGTCTTCGGTCATGGGGGTCCTCCTCGCCCCTCGACGATACCGGCTCGTCCGCCCGCCTCCCGGCGCGTGACGCGACGTCACGCGATCAGCGTGAAGTTGCGGTAGGGCCCTCGTGTGGGCCGACGGCACAGCCCTAGAGTGTGACCATGACCGACGCTTCGCCTTCTCTCGGCGCCACCGACGCCGAGGCCGCTGAGCCCCTCTCCGTCGACGGGACCGCGGGAACGGACGCCCAGCGGGCGCAGCGAGATTCCGAGGTGGACCAGCCGGTCTTCACCGGAGAGGCACCCCCCGGCAAGACCTTCTGGGCCAACCTCAACAGCCCCTTCCGGCTCGGACTGGTGCTGACGCTCGGCGCATTGGCGGCCGTGGCGCTCGGGCTGGCGTTCTGGAACCTCTCGACCATCATCATCTACGTCGTCTTCGCGCTCTTCGTCGCGCTCGGCCTGGATCCCGTCGTGCGCTGGTTCGGCCGGCACAACGTCTCACGGCCGTGGGCCATCGTGATCGTGTACGCCGCATTCGCACTGGTGTTGATCGGTGTGATGCTGCTGGTGGTCCCCACGCTCGTGAGACAGGTCGGGCAGTTCTTCAGCGACCTGCCGCAGACCGTCGACGAGTTCCAGAAGTCCGACTTCTACGCGTGGCTGAGTTCGACGTTCGGCGCACAGGTCGGCGACATGACCGATCAGGTCGAGAAGTTCCTGACGAACCCGGCCAACATCGCCGCGATCGGCGGCGGGGTCCTGAACTTCGCCGTCGGTGTCGGCACGGCGATCTCGGGGCTCATCATCGTGCTCGTGCTGAGCCTGTACTTCCTCGCCGGACTGCCCGCGATGAAGGTCGCGTTCATCCGCTTCGCACCGGCCCGCAACCGGCGCAAGGCCGGCGCGATGACCGACCAGATCACCGACTCGATCGGCGCCTACCTGATGGGCATGGTGGTGCTGGCCTTCTGCAACTCGGTCGTGGCGTTCCTGCTGCACCTCTTCCTCGGCCTGCCGTTCCCGGCGCTGATGGGTGTGCTGGCGTTCCTCATCACGCTGATCCCGCTGATCGGTTCGGTGCTGTACTGGATCACGGCGACGACGATCGCGCTGTTCACCGGGTGGGTGCCGGCACTGATCTTCGCGATCATCTACCTCATCTACATGCAGCTCGAGGCGTACGTGCTCACCCCGCGGGTCATGAACAAGGCGATCTCGGTGCCCGGCGCCCTCGTGGTGATCGGCGCGATGGTCGGCGGCACACTGCTGGGGCTGCTCGGCGCTCTCGTCGCCATCCCCGTGACGGCGTCGATCCTGCTCATCATCAAGCAGGTCTTCATCCCCCGCCAGGACGCCAAGATCTGACGCCCGCGCCCCGGGATCCGGAGCGGCGGCGGCCTTGTCGGCGAGGTCGGACGCGCCCATACTGTGCGCATGGCGATCCGCGACCCCGATGTCGTGGACTGGACGGGCCGGTTCGACGAGCTCGCCGCCCGCGAGGCCGCGTTGGCCGGCGACGAGCTGGAGGAGTTCGGCCAAGCGGCGTGGTTCGTGGGTCGCGATGACGTCTCGCTCCGCGCGTGGGAACGGGCGCACCTGCGCTATCTCGACGACGGCGACCTCTCGTCGGCGGTGAGGTGCGTGTTCTGGCTGGGCTTCACCCTGAGCGAGCGGGGTGACCCCATCCGCGCCGGCGCATGGATGGGACGGTTGATGGAACTGTGCGCCCGCGACGACGCCACGCCCGCAACCGATGCGGCCCGTGCGCTGTGCGTCGCCGTACGGGCGACGGCGCGGGGGGATGCCGAGGCATCCGTCACGCTCTTCCAGACCGCCGTCGAGCAGGCGGATGCCGCCGGCGACGCCGACACGCTGGCCCTCGCGACCATGGGCCTCGGTCGCGCGCTGCTGCGCGCCGGTCGGCCGGAGGAGGCCTTCGCCGAGCTCGACCAGGTCATGCTTCTCATCGCAGACGGACGCGCCAGCGATCGCGCCGCCGGGCCCGCATACTGCGCGGTGATCGCGAGCCTGCTCGGTCGCGGCGATATCGAGCGCGCCCGGATCTGGACCCGGGAGCTCGGCGACTGGTGCGACTCGCAGCACGGGCTCGAGCCGTTCCGCGGTGAATGCACCCTCCATCGCGCCACGGTGCTCCAGCTCGGCGGCGAGTGGGAGGCGGCCGCCTCGGCGACCGCGCAGGTGTGCGCCACCGAGAAGCGCGCCGAGACCCTCGCGAACGCCTGGTACCGCGCCGCTGACCTGCACCGTGTCGCCGGTCGCGCGGCAGCCGCCCGCGATGCCCTGCGAAGGGCCGCCGCACTGGGCCGCGACCCGCAGCCGGAGCTCGCGCTTGTGCACCGCGACACCGGAGAACTGGCGGCAGCGTGGGCAGGGCTGCAAGCGGCTCGGGCGACGGCCGTCGAGCCCGGCCTGCGGGCCGAAGTGCTGGCCGCCGCCGTCCGCATCGCCCTGGACCGTGCGGACCTGCCCGCCGCCGACGCGGCCGCCCGCGAGTTGGAGCGCTGCGCGGCCGCGTTCGATTCGCTCTACCTTCGCGCCCTCTGCTCCCGGGCCGTCGGTGAGGTGGCACTGGCAGGCGGAAGAGCCCAGGAGGCTCTCGCCGCGCTGCGCACCTCGTGGGCCGCGTGGCGCCGCCTGGATGCCCCGTACGAGGCGGCTCTCACCCGCATCTCCATCGGTGTGGCGATCCGCGACATCGGCGATGCGGAGGGTGCTGAGCTCGAGTTCGACGCGGCGCGCGGAGTGCTGGAGGGGCTGGGCGCCATCCCTGCGCTCATGCGGCTGGAGCACATCGCGGCGGCCGCTGCGGCCAGTCCCGGACCGGGCCTCAGCCGCCGGGAGCGCGAGGTGCTCTCCCTCGTCGCGCGCGGCTGGTCGAACCGGCGCATCGCGGAGCACCTGTTCCTCAGCGAGCGCACCGTCGCCCGTCACGTCGGCAACATCCTGGCGAAGCTCGGGGCGCCCAGCCGTTCGGCCGCGACGGCGTACGCGTTCGAACACGGCCTCACTGCGGCTTCCTGACGCGCCCATGGCGCCGGTCCGCCCCGCTCCAATTGGTCATTTCTGCCGATGTCCGGCGGATTCCGCCCTCCTAGCGTGAGCGTCGGGAGGTCAATCATGGACACGACAACACGCGACACCGTCATCATCGGCGCAGGAGCAGCGGGCCTTCACACCGCACGGCTGCTGGCCGCCCACGGCGTCGACTTCGAGATCATCGACGCCCACGACCGGGTGGGTGACACCTGGCGCGAGCGCTACCGCTCGCTGCGGCTGTTCACGCCGCGGCGGTGGGCGGAGCTGCCGGGGACGAGGCTGGGCATCGGCTACTTCGAGTTCCCCACCGGCATCGGCTTCGCCGAGTATCTGGAGACGTGCGCTGCGGCGATCGGAGCGCCGATGCGGCTCTCGACGCGGGTCGAAAGGCTGACGGCGCGCCCGGACGGACGCTTCCATCTGCAGCTGTCGACAGGCGACGAGATCATCGCGACGCAGGTCGTGGTGGCTGCCGGCGCTCATCACCGCGCGATCCTGCCGCCGTTCGCCGCCCACCTGAATCCGGCCATCCGCGCCCTCCACTCACTCGAGTACCACGGGCCGGAGGATCTCGCCCCCGGTGCCGTGCTCGTGGTCGGTGCGGCGAACTCGGGAACCGACATCGCGCTCGAGGCCGCAGCATCCGGACACGAGACGGTGCTCGCCGGCCGCCACCCCGGCCAGGTGCCGGCGCGGATCGACACCCCCATCGGCAACCTGATGAGCAGCATCTTCATCCGCCGGCTGCGGGCGCTCACTCTCGACACCGAGCGCGGACGCCGATTCGCCGCTGCCCACCGTGGCCACGGTGTCAACCTCGTCCGCAACCACCTGGCCGACCTGCGCAGGGCCGGTGTCAGGCAGGCCGGGCGGGTGGCCGGCGTGGAGGATGGGCTCCCCGTTCTGGAGAGTGGGGAGAAGGTGGATGCCGCGACCGTCGTCTGGTGCACGGGCTCACTGCCCGACCTGCAGTGGATCGACATCCCCGACGTCTTCGACGAGCGCGGCGCCGTCGCTCACGAACGCGGTGTCGTGGCACGGGTGCCGGGTCTCGCATTCGTCGGGCTGCCGTTCCAGTACTCCGTCGCCTCGCCCACGCTGATGGGCATGGAACGGGATGCCGCGTACGTGGTGTCCCGGTTGCTCCAGCCCGCTCCCGCTGCCTACGCCCCGGTCGAGTAGCGGGGGACAGCAAACCGCCGGGGGGTCAGTAGTCGACGCGGCGGCCGAAGCGACGGGCGCCGCGCGGGCGCGGGGAGCACGTGGCCAGCCGGCGCAGGCGCACGATCTCGTGCGGCTGCAGGCCGACACTCTCTCCGAAGTCCTCGACCGAGGTGAACCCGCCCTGCGCCTCGCGCTCCTTGACCGCGCGTCGCGCGCGAGAGCGCGTCATTCCCGGGAGCTTCTCGAGCTCCGACGCACCGGCGGTGTTGACGTCGATCGGCTCCGGCGTGAGGTCCGCCGCGAGCAGATCGTCGGTCGAATACCCCACCGCCGACGCGAGCTCGGCCGCCTCCCCGGTTGGCGATTTCGAAGAGGAAGGGGCCGCGGCATCCGTCGTCTTCGTCTTGCCGGCCGCGGCCGTCGCGCCGCGCGCGCGCTTCGCCTCGGCCGCCCTCGCTGCCGCGGCCGCCTTGCGCCGGGCACTGCGCGAAGGACGTGACGGAGCCTTCGTCGTCGTGGCGGAGGTGGTTGCCGCCGCCCGATGCCACGTCGTCTCGCGCGTGCGCGACGCGGTCGTGGTGCCGCCCCCGCGCTCCGTGCGCCGCTGCCACATCGCACGCAGCCAGCCCGGGTTGACCATGAGGGCGACCAGCATCCCCGCGAGGTAGACGATCGCGCGCACCAGCGGCTGCCACTGACCCCAGAGCTCCAGGCTCGCCAGGATCGCAGCGGCGCCCCACACCACCCCGAGGATGATGAGCCGCCGACTGCGCGACGCGACGCCGATGATCGAGAAGCCCAGCCAGGTGAGGGTCGGACCGGGCACCACCGTCAGCAGCATCCACGAGCTCATCCCGAGCATCCACCCGATGCTCGGAGCGTCCGTGGCGGCGGCCTTCGAGCCGCTCATGCGTAGTCCTTCACATCGAGCACCATCGTGACGGTGTCGTCCTCGTCACGGGTCTCCGACACCAGCTCGAACCCCGCGGACGCCGCGCGCTCGCGGATCCGCGCCGCCACGGCCTCCTGCACGCGCAGCGCATACGCCGCGTCCAGGCGTTCGACCATCGCGCCCGCTTCGGCCTCGGAGAGCTCGAGCCCGTCGGCACGCTGGAAATGCGCCGCCCAGACTCCCTCCGGCGACCGCGTCATGGTCAGCTCGACGCCGTCGATCTCGGCCGAGAGCCCATCGCCGTGCCGCACAACGGCGGTGGCACCGATGTCCTGCAGCGCGTCGGCGAGCAGGTCCGGGTCCTTCATGCGCGTGCGCACCGAGACCGGGCGGGGCCCCTCGCCTTCGGCGACGTCGACCTCGGGAGTGCGGTCCTCGTCACGGGCGCCGCCGGTCTGTGTGAGGGCCCCGATGCCGCCCGTCGCCGTGATGGCGGTGACGGCGGCGAGCGCCGCGGGGATCAGGATCAGCGACACGCTCATCGCGCGACCTCCACTTCGGTTCGTCCGAGTGCGCGGGCTGCCACCTGCGCGGGGCTGTCGATGCGCGGGCCGAGGTCGTCCAGCAGCGCGGCGAGCGCGGCATCCGTCGCCCACCCGTTGACCTCGACTCCGCCTCCGCGCGTGATGCGCACCTCCAGCCGATCGGCGCCGCCCGCTCCGGCGATCCGGCGCACCTCGTCGGCGTAGCGGTCTGTCAGCGCGCGGACGCCCTGGTTGCGCGAACCCACCCAGGGGCGCGAGAGGTCGGGCAGATCGCGGAGGTACGGCCCGTCGCAGAGCAGGTCGGTCGACGCGAGCAGTGCCCCGATGTCGTCCCGACCGGCCTCGGCCCAGGCCGCGAGCCGATCCAGCGGGTAGCCCGTGAACGTCATCACGCTCAGGCCCGCGGCGCGGAACGCGCGGGCGACGGATGCCGCAGCTCCCGCCTGGTCGAAGGGCTCGCCGCCGAGCAGGGTCACCCCCTCGGCACCCGCCGCGTGGGCCTGGGCCACCCACTCCTCGGCGATCTCTGCTGTGCACGACACGACGCCGCCACGATCCGCCCACAGCTGCGGATTGAAGCACTCGGGGCATCGCACGGCGCAGCCCTGCAGCCAGACGGCGGCGCGGACGCCCGGTCCCTCGGCCTCCGTCGCGGCGAGGAACCGCGACCAGCGCAGTGTTTGCGCGGACCGGCTCCCGGGCGCGACGGTGGCCAGGAGCGAGCCGTCGCCGCCGACTCCGGCCGACTCCGCGAGCGGGATCACCGCAGGCCGTCCGTCTGCTCTGCCTCCACCGCAGTGGGCTCCTCCACCGCGGTCGCCGTGTAGTCCTGGGTGAACTGAGACGAGACGGTCTCGGCATCCAGCAGCGCCTCGAGCGCTTCGATGTGGTCGAGGCACTCCGGTCCGTGCATGCCGATGGTCTCGGCATCCACCGTTCCGTCGGGGCGCAGGCGCACCACCAGCTGCTTGGCCATGGTCCTCCGTCTCAGTAGTCCACCGTGCGTCCGCCGCGCCGTGACGACAGAGCGCCTTCGGTGACCGCACCGGTGAGCTCGGCGGCATCCAGATCCTCGGCGCCGGTCGCGCGCACGGCCCGCTCGGTCGCCCACGCGCGGATGCGCTGCACCTCCTCGGCCTGGGTCACCGCCAGCGGGATCATCGTATCGACCACCTGTCGCACAACCTCGGTCGTGACCTCGCCGCCGACCGCGAATCCCTCGTACAGCGCCGAGACGACGGACTGCTCGATCTCGGCGCCGGAGTGGTTCTCACTGGCCGCGACGAGTGCGGCCACCGCCGCGTCGTCCGAGGCGACCGCCCCGAGCCCGTTGGCGTCGGTCGCACGCGAGCGCAGCTGGAGGCGCCAGATGGCCTCGCGCTCGTGCGCGGTGGGCAGATCCACGAAGAAGATCTCGTCGAAGCGCCCCTTGCGCAGGAACTCCGGCGGCAGCGCGTCGATGTTGTTCGCCGTCGCGACGACGAAGACCGGATGCCGCTTCTCCTGCATCCAGGTGAGGAAAGTGCCGAAGACCCGGGCGGTCGTGCCCGAATCTCCCTGTCCTGTCGTGTTCGAGAAGCCCTTCTCGATCTCGTCGACCCACAGCACGCACGGTGCGACCGCCTCGGCCGTGGCGATCGCGGTGCGCAGGTTCTGCTCGCTGGAGCCGACGAGGCCCGAGAAGATGCGCCCGATGTCCAGTCGCAGCAGGGGCAGGCCCCACGATGCCGCGGTGGCTTTCGCCGTGAGCGACTTTCCACATCCGGGCACGCCGGTGATCAGCACGCCCTTCGGCGCAGGCAGGCCGTACTCGCGGGCGCTGCCGAGCCAGGCGCCGTCGCGACGCGACAGCCAGCGCTTGAGGTTGTTCAGGCCTCCGACGTCGTCGAGGTCGATCTCGGCCTGCACGAACTCCAGCACGCCCGACTTGCGCACCACCTGGCGCTTCTCGTCCAGCACCACCGCGACATCCTGTGCCGACAGGCGCCCGTCGTTCACCATCGCGCGCGCGAACGCGTTCTCGGCCTCAGCCATCGACAGGCCGAGGGCCGCGTGCACGAGCTGATCGCGGGCGGTGTCGTCGGCATCCACTCGGATCCGTCCGTCGCCGGACGCGTTGTTCTCGATCATCGTCTCGAGCAGCTCGCGAATCTCGGCCGCCGTGGGCAGCGGGAAGTCGAGCAGATGCGTGACCTCTTCGAGCTCGGGCGGGATCACGCGCACGGGCGCGGTGATGACGAGGGTGCGCGAGACGTCTCCGTGGCGGAACTCCAGAGCCGTCTCGCGCACGGTGCGCACGAGGGCGGGGTCTCCGGCGCGGTGCTCGCCGCCGAAGTAGGCGTGCAGGTCGCAGAACACGAAGACGCTCGGAGTGTCGACGCCCGCGATGTGCTGGAGCGCACGGGCGGGGTTCACCGTGTTGGCGACGGACTTGCCGTCGGGGCCGATGAGCCCGAGCGCCGCGGTCCAGGTCCACAGTGCACGCGGATGACGCTGGGTCGCGGCCGCGTCGGAGATCGCGCTGATGGCGCGCACCTCTTCACCGGTCTCGATGTACAGCAGCGGCAGGCGCGCCTTGAACGCCTCGGTGAGCGTGTCGGCGAACGTCACGTCAGCTCCTTCCGGGTGGGATGCCGCGTCATGGCGTCGGCGTGGGTGTCGGGATGGTCGTGGGGGTGGGGTCGGCCGCCGGCGTGTCCAGCGCGATCGTCCACGTGCCGTCGCCGGTGTCGGACTCGACCTGGAAGACGACGCGGTCCGTCGGCTTCCACGACGCGCGGACGTCGACGTCGTCGGCGTCGTTGACGAGCAGGTCCCACCCGCCCACCGTGACGGCCGACACGGCGAACAGTCCGCTGCCGGTGTGCTGGAACCGGCCGCTGAGCGCTTCGCCCTCGTACAGGAGCACGGCGTTGCCCTGGCCGGTGACGGTCTCGCCCATCGGCCGCACTTCCGGCGTGGTGACGGTGGCGGTCCAGTCGGTCAGTGACGGGCCGAACCACAGCAGGCCGTCCTGCGCACCGGGCAGCACCAGCACCTGGCCGTCCGCGTACAGCGAGCCGAGGTAGCCGGGGTACTGCCAGGCCTCGGAGTCGACGTCGAACTCCACGCCCTGCTGCTGGTACACCGAGACCCAGTCCGCTTTGTCGACGCCCTCGGCGTTTTCGAACATCAGCATCTCGGCGTCGCCCTCGAGCCGGAGGAACCCGCCCTCGGCGGTGCCGCGCAGCATCCCGTCGACGATCCGGTACTCCTGCGGGTCGTCGACGAGCCAGGGCCAGTCGTCCTCCCCCTCGGCAGGGTCACCGACGTAGACATCACCGGTGCGCGGGTTGACCACCACCTGCGGGAACACCAGGAAGGCGATCACCGCGATGATGATCGTGCCGAAGATCCACGTCAGCGCCGAGAAGCGCCGGATGCGCTCGACCCCCGCCATCACGGCACCTCTGCCGTCGGCTCGGCGACGCCGGGGCCGAGGGTGGTCTCGGGCGACGCGGCGGGCGCCGGGGATGCCGCGGTGTCGGCGAAGGCGATGCTCCAGCCCGCGTCGTCCCAGGCATCCACCACGAAGACCACGAGCTCGCTGTCGTCCCAGGCGATCGAGCGGTCGGTGGGGTCGTACTCGCTGAAGACCTCGGTGATGCCGGTCCGGGTGACCGCCTCGATGGTCACCCCTCCCTCGCCGCGCGTGCTGACGCGGGCGGTGGTGGCATCGCCGTCCAGCACGAACGCGGCCGGCCCGAAGCCGCTCACGGTGCCCGACTTGTGCTCGAGCGCCGGGGTGCTGATGCGCAGGCGCCACCGCTCGTCGCTGAAGCCGTCGATCCACAGCTCCACGTCGGACTGCGGCACGATGACCCATTGGCCGTCGGTCGCCAGGTACGAGTCGAACTCGACCGGTCCGTCGTAGCGGCCGCTCACCACGATCTCGCCGTCGGGCCCGGTGACGCTGACCCCGCCGACGTACGTGTCGTCGAGCTCGGTGATCAGCAGCGGCTGGGCCGGGTCGAGTCCCTGCAGCGGGATCATCGCGCCATCGACCCCGCTGTAGACTCCGCCGCCTTCGTCGTCGGCGAGGATCGGCGTGGGATTGAGCCACGGCTCGTACGCGTACTCGTCGGGGATCGACACGTCGTCACCGACCTCGGTCAGCACGGTGACCGCGATGACGATGAGCGCGACGAGCCCGAAGACCCAGACGAAGGCGTTGAACGCGAACAGACGGTTCCGAGCTGCGCCGCTCAGCGTCGTGTTCGAGCTCATTCCCGCCAATACCCCCCGAACAGGCTATCCAACCGGACGCGGCCGCCCGGACCGACCCGGGGATCTCTCGACGGCTCGTGCCTGGCTTCCCGACCGGCGAAGCCTTCGACCGGCCGCGGCTCAGCGCGCGGGCAGCAGGCAGGTGGGCGATGGGGTCGCCGCGCGGTGACGCACGCGACCCGGCACGCCGGTGCGCACGTCGAGCGTGAGCGATGCCACTTCGTCGGACCGCTGCCCCGCGACGAGCACGATGTCGCGGACCACGAGATGGTGCCGGGGCCAGTCGACACCGGCGTCGACGAGGGCGACCGGTGTGATGGATTCGCCTGCTCCACGCACGCGCAGGGTGGCGATCGTGTTGCTGCCCCGGACGCCGGCGTAGAGGAACTCGCCGTCGCGCGAGGGGGCGAGTTCGGCGCCGCTGTCACCGGGAAGCGTACCGGCGCCCAGCGGCGTCCCCGAGACCACGCGCCACGTCGCCGGGCCCGACCCGCTCGCCGGGGCTGAGGCCGCGAGCACGAACAGCTCGCACGACAGTTCGGTGACGACATAGAGGTGGCCGCTCGGATGCCACACCATATGGCGGGGCCCGCTGCCCTTCGGCAGGGCCACGTCCTGCACCGGCCTGAGACCGGTGCCGCCATCGCGCCAGAACCGTACGAGGTCCAGTCCCAGGTCGGTCGTCGCGATCAGGCCACCGGGAAGGAAGACCGCCTGGTGCGCGCGCGACGGTCGGGCGTCCGGCCCCTCCGCGGAGGTCGTGGTCTCGTCGGCGGATGCGGCTTCCTCGAGATCGTGGCCGGGCACAAGGTGCGCGTACTCGGGGCCGGCGGCTTCGCGCAGCGCTCGCGCGGCCGCGGCGAGCCCATCCAGCGCGACCGCTCCCCCCGCGCGCTGGCCGCCCGCGTCGGGCCCATGGGGATCGGCGGCGGACGGAGCCAGGACCGGCGTCGACGGCCGGCCCGCGGCATCCAGGTCCATGCGGACCACGCGCCCGTCACCCCAGCAGCTCGCGACGAGGAACGTGCCGTCGGGTGCCACGGCCACATGGCACACCGCTTCGCCCGCGGCGACCGGCTCGCCGAGGGGTACGAACGAGGCCTCACCGGTGCGGCGGAACGCCTGAACCTGCCCGCTGTTCTCCAGCGCGGCGTAGACCACGTCGCCCGATGCGAGGCTCGCCGACCCGGGGTGGGCCGTCAGCCACGAGGGGGAGTCCGTGGTGGCGACCTCACCGGCGAACGCCAGCGGGCCGCCCGCCGAGGCCTCGTCGGCGGCGCCGGCGAGCAGCATCCCGAGTCCGGTCGCGTTGCCGTCCATATCGGCGGTGTAGCCGCCCAGCCAGAACCTCATCGGACTCCACCCCCGTCATGGCGTTTCGTCTCGCTGCGCTCGCTCAACGACCGGGATGCTCGGCGTTCGTTGAGCGAAGGAGCGAACCGCCGGCCACCCCGGTCGTTGAGCGAGGAAGCGAACCGCCGGCCACCCCGGTCGTCGAGCGAGGAAGCGAACCGCCGGCCACCCCGGTCGTTGAGCGAGGAAGCGAACTGCCGCCCACCCCGGTCGTTGAGCGAGCGAGCGACGCGCCGGCCACCCCGGTCGTTGAGCGAGGGAGCGAAGCGACCGAGACGAAACGCCATCAGTCGACGAGGTCGTGGCGCACGATCACCGCGTCACGCGCCGCACCGACGCCGATCACCGAGATGCGGGTGCCGCTCATCTGCTCGAGCGCGAGGACGTAGTTCTGCGCCTCGACGGGGAGCTCGTCGAACGTGCGCGCGCCCGAGATGTCCTGCTTCCAGCCGGGGAAGTACTCGAGGATGGGCCGGGCGTGGTGGAAGTCCGACTGGTTGACGGGCACCTCGTCGAACCGCTCGCCGTCGACGTCGTACGCGACGCACACCGGGATCTCGTCGAGCCCGGTGAGGATGTCGAGCTTGGTCAGCACGAGGTCGGTGATGCCGTTGATGCGGGTGGCGTAGCGCGTGATGGGCGCGTCGTACCAGCCGACGCGACGCGGACGCCCCGTCGTGGTGCCGAATTCGAAGCCGCGCGAGCGCAGCCACTCGCCCTGCTCGTCGAAGAGCTCCGTCGGGAACGGGCCCGAACCGACCCGCGTGGTGTACGCCTTGACGATGCCGACGATGCGGTCGAGCCGGTTGGGGCCGACCCCGGACCCGGTGGCTGCCCCGCCGGCGGTCGCCGACGATGACGTGACGAACGGATACGTGCCGTGGTCGACGTCGAGCATCGTCGCCTGTCCGCCTTCGAAGACCACGACGTCGCCCGCGTCGAGCGCGTCGTTCAGCAGGAGCGCGGTGTCCGCCACGAGCGGCCGCAGCCGGTCGGCGTACGACAGGAGGTCCTCGACGATCTCGTCGCACGTGATCGCGCGGCGGTTGAAGACCTTCACCAGCAGGTGGTTCTTCTGGTCGAGGGCCCCCTCGACCTTCTGGCGCAGGATGTTCTCGTCGAACAGGTCCTGCACGCGGATCCCGACGCGGTTGATCTTGTCGGCGTAGGCCGGGCCGATGCCGCGGCCGGTGGTACCGATCTGGCGCTTGCCGAGGAAGCGCTCGGTGACCTTGTCGAGGGTGCGGTGGTAGTGCGTGATGAGGTGCGCGTTCGCGCTCACCCGCAGTCGCGATGTGTCGACGCCGC
Source organism: Microbacterium timonense (assembly GCF_900292075.1). Classification (GTDB taxonomy): domain Bacteria; phylum Actinomycetota; class Actinomycetes; order Actinomycetales; family Microbacteriaceae; genus Microbacterium; species Microbacterium timonense. The sequence continues at coordinate 528,025 of NZ_OLMV01000003.1, read as the reverse complement.
GCGCGTGCAGCGCCTCGAGCTCGGCGAACAGCACCTCGAGGTCGACCACCACTCCGTTGCCGATGACGGCGTTCACGCCCGGAGAGAGGATGCCGGAGGGCAGCAGATGCAGCGCATACTTCTCGTCGCCGATCACCACGGTGTGGCCGGCGTTGTTCCCGCCGTTGAACTTGACCACCCAGTCGGTGCGCTCGCCGAGGAGGTCGGTGGCCTTGCCCTTGCCCTCGTCTCCCCACTGGACTCCGACGATCACGATGCCTGGCATGGGCTACTCCCCCGTTATCGGACGGTTACACCCCATCCTATCCGGTGCCCTCTCGCGCCCTCCGGGCCGGATGGCGATGCACGTCGATCGATCACCGGCCGTTCAGGTGTCACGACACGCGGCTACCCCGCGCGCGATACCGCGTGTCGCGACACCTGAACGGCACGGGGGCACCGGCATGTCGGGGGGGTGCATCCGCGGCCCGCTCGGCGACGCCGGGCCCGGCCGCTTGCAGCGGCGGGCGCCGCGATGCGACGATCACGACGTCGAGAGCCGGAGGGATGCCGCATGGTCGCCGTCATGGATCTCGAGTACCCCTTCGCGGGCCCTTGGATCGTCCGGAACAGTCCCGCGAATCGCGTGCCGAGTCACGGCACTCGCCTCTTCGCCTCGTCGTACGCCATCGACTTCGTGCCGGTCGACGCAAGCGGGCGCAGTGCGGCGTTCTCGGTCGCCTCGCTGCTGCGGCCCGAAGCGCCGCAGCGCTTCACGGGCTTCGGGCGCCCTGTGCTCGCGCCGGCAGAGGGCGTCGTCGTCGCTGTCGGCGACGGGCATCCTGACCATCCCGCGTACCGCGGGTTCCCCTCGCTCGGGTACGCGCTCACTCAGCGACGCCGAGCCGAGCGAGGCTGGTCGAACCTGGCCGGCAACCATATCCTCCTTGAGTCCGCTGGCGTCTTCGTCGCGCTCTGTCACTTGCAGCGGGGAAGCATCACCGTGAAACCCGGGGATCGCGTCGCTCCTCACGACGCCGTGGCGCGTTGCGGCAACTCGGGCAACAGCACCGAACCGCACCTGCATGTGCAGGCGATCGACGACCCGCACATCGCCCGCGCACGCGCCGTGCCGATGCGGTTCGGTGGTCACGTTCCCCGCAACGGCGAAGTCGTCGGTCGCGCAGCTCATTGATCGCACGACGTCCGCGCGGGGCGGGGTTCCGGCGCAAGGTCGCGTGCGCACGCCGGGCCCGCTGCTCGGCTGACCCGGCGTTCAGGTGTCGCGACACGCGGTTACCCCGCGCCCGACACGGCGTGTCGCGACACCCGAAGCTCGGTCAGCGGGCGCGGCGCTCGACCCGGCGGCGGTCGGCCTGGTGGGCGAGGCGCAGCTCCTCGAGTACGCGCGGCTTGGTGCGCGGGCCGGGATTGACGACTGCGACCCACCCTTGGGCGGCGTACAGGGGGTGCGGCAGGATGACGTCGACCTCGCTGAAGTCGCGGTCGTCGAGGTGAGCCGCGCCGGGCGGAAACCCGAGGAGCGCCTCGAATCGCGCCCCACCCACGTGGATGTTGACGCGCCACCGGTCGGGCGCCTCCAATCGAGACAGGACATCGTCGGGGTAGTCCTTGGTGACGATCGTGGCGTACGGCTGCCGGTTGTTCGGCACGGTCCCGTCGGGCGAGAAGTAGAAGAAGTGGTCGCCCCAGGCGATCTCAGGGAACTCGCTGCCCCGCTCCGGCGCGAGCTCCAGCACTCCGGGCAGACCACGCAGCATCGTCACGATCTGTTCCATACTCGTCATGGTTCGAGTGTGACCTTCAAGTGCTTATGGAGGGTGGTTGCCGCATGGCCGGAGCAGAGGCCTCACCGCCCTACTCGACCGCCGCCGTTGCACGACTGGCCGGGTACTCGGTTCAGCAGGTACGCGACCTCGAGCAGCTGGGGGTCATCCCCCCGGCGACCCGGCGGGCGAACGGCTACCGGTCGTTCGGCGCCGAGCACGTGCTGGCGCTGCGTGCTTACCGGGCGCTGGCCGCGGCAGTGGGCCCCGTGCAAGCGCGCGCCACCCTCCGCGACGCTCGCACCTTGCCGGCAGATGAGGCGCTCGCGCGGGTCGGCGCCCTGCACGTCGGTCTGGCCCGCGCGCGCGACGACACCCTCGCCGCTCTGCGAGCACTCGACGCCATCTCGCGAGAAGCCGCCGGCGAAGCGACGCCGGCTCCCGATGACGCGATGGGGATCACCGAGCTGGCGACGGCGCTCGGTGTGCGCTCGTCGACCCTCCGGTTCTGGGAGCAGGAAGGACTGCTTTTCCCGGAGCGGATCACCCACCTCCACGTCCGCCACTACCCGCCCGAAGTGGTGCGCCAGGCCCGCATCATCGCCGCGCTGCGCGCCGCGGGGTACCGCGTGCCCGACGTCCGGGCCGCGATGGAGTCCCTGCGCGGTCTGAGCGACTCACGCGTCGCGCGCGAAGCGCTGCAGACCCGTCTCGACGACATCGCATCCCGCTGGCTCGCCCTGCTGCGCGCCGGCGCCGACGTCGCCGAGCTCGTCGCGCCCGGATCCGCGGCATCCACCTGACGAGCCCGGCGTTCAGGTGTCACAACACGCGGCAACGCCCGCCACGACACCGCGTGTCGCGACACCCGAAGCGCAAGACGACAGCGCGCGATGGTGCCCCCAGCGAACCGACCACCCCGGCCGAACGCGGCGCGCCAGGGCCACAAGCCGACGCTCGACGGCCGCCCGCCGCTAGGGTGACCGCATGGGCTCCCCGACGTGGACGCGGGTCTGGTACGCGGCGCGCGCCGCGATGGCGGTGCTCCTTGCCGCGGCGATCATCCGCCAGCTGGCCGCGTCGATCGGGACGGCGATCGAGCTCGACCGTGACCTCGCCACCACGATCGCCAACTTCTTCAGCTTCTTCACCATCCTCTCCAACACCGCCGCAGCGGTCGTACTGCTGTCGGCGGCGGTCTGGTTCGTGACACGGGGGCGCGGAAAGGATGCCGAGCCCGCGGGCCTCGCGGTGGCGCTCGCGTGCGTGAGCACCTACATGGTGATCACGGGCATCGTCTACAACCTGCTGCTGCGCAGCATCCAGCTGCCGCAGGGGAGCGAGCCGGTGTGGTGGTCCAACGAGGTGCTGCACCTGATCGGACCGCTCTTCCTGCTCGTCGACGTCTTCGTCGGTCCGCTGCGCCGCGCGCTGCCGTGGCGGGCGCTCTGGGCCGTCGTCGCGTTCCCGATCGTCTGGGTGATCTACACGATGCTCCGCGGCCCGCTCGTCACGAACCCGGTGAGCGGCGAGCCGTTCTGGTACCCCTATCCGTTCCTGAACCCGAACGCTCCGGGCGGCTGGGGGTCGGTGCTGGTCTACGTCGTGGGCATCGCCGTGGCGATCCTCGCCGTCGGGCTGCTCGTGGTGTGGGTCGGACGCCGGCGAGGGTGGATACCGGATGCCGCGGCATCCGTCACCGCCACCGACACCGCCGCCACGGCCTGACACGGGACGGCCCGCGCCCACCCACGGCGCTCGCGGCCCCGACATCACGCCGGGAAGCCCCGGCGGCGCTCACTAAACTGGGGAGCTATGTCGAAGGTCCTCCAGTCCCTGCCCGTCGGCGAGCGCGTCGGCATCGCCTTCTCGGGGGGCCTTGACACCTCCGTCGCCGTTGCGTGGATGCGCGACAAGGGTGCGATCCCGTGCACCTACACCGGCGACCTCGGTCAGCCCGATGAGGACGACATCGCCGCGATCCCGGACCGCGCACTGACCTACGGCGCCGAGATCTCGCGTCTGGTCGATTGCAAGCCGGCGCTCGTCGAGGAGGGCTTCGGCGCTCTCGCGTGCGGCGCGTTCCACATCCGCTCGGGCGGGCGCACGTACTTCAACACCACCCCGATCGGCCGCGCGGTGACCGGCACGCTGCTGGTGCGCGCCATGAAGGAGGACGGCGTCGACATCTGGGGCGACGGTTCCACCTATAAGGGCAACGACATCGAGCGGTTCTATCGCTACGGCCTGCTCGCCAACCCGGCGCTGCGCATCTACAAGCCGTGGCTCGACGCCGATTTCGTGACGGAGCTCGGCGGCCGCAAAGAGATGAGTGAGTGGCTCGTCGAGCACGGGTTCCCGTACCGCGACTCCGCGGAGAAGGCGTACTCCACCGACGCGAACATCTGGGGCGCGACCCACGAGGCGAAGACCCTGGAGCACCTGAACGTCTCTCTCGAGACCGTCGAGCCCATCATGGGCGTGCGGTTCTGGGATCCTGCCGTCGAGATCGAGACCGAGGACGTCACCGTCACCTTCGAGGCCGGCCGCCCGGTGGCGCTCAACGGCGTCGAGTTCGCCGATCCGGTCGAGCTCGTCTTCGAGGCGAACCGCGTCGGCGGCCGCCATGGCCTGGGCATGAGCGACCAGATCGAGAACCGCATCATTGAGGCGAAGTCGCGCGGCATCTACGAGGCGCCGGGCATGGCGCTGCTGTTCATCGCGTACGAGCGCCTGGTCAACGGCATCCTGAACGAAGACACCCTCGCCACGTACCACGAGCAGGGTCGCCGCCTGGGCCGCCTGATGTACGAAGGCCGCTGGCTCGAGCCGCAGTCGCTCATGCTGCGCGAGTCGATCCAGAAGTGGGTGGGTTCGACGATCACCGGTTCCGTGACGCTGCGGCTGCGGCGCGGCGAGGACTACACGATCCTCGACACCACCGCCCCGCGCCTGTCGTACCACCCCGACAAGCTGTCGATGGAGCGCGTCGGCGACGCCGCATTCGGCCCCACCGACCGCATCGGCCAGCTCACGATGCGCAATCTCGACATCGCCGACTCGCGCGTGCGCCTGGAGTACTACGCGTCGCAGGGGCTCATCGGTGGTGCGACCGGCGAACTCGTCGGGCACCTGACACAGGGCGAGGCCGGCGAGATCACCGAGCGCGCCGAGGAGTTCACCGCCGCGGAGGAAGAGCTCGCCGAGGCGACGGATGCCGCTTCCGAGGCCGCGGCGTTCGACGCCGGCACCGACTGATCGTCGCGGGCCGCCCCTCGATCGCGACGGGTGCGTGACGTCCCTCCCGCGTCCCCGCGTGGGAGCCGACTGTGAGGCGCTGTGGATGACCCGGCCAGCTTCTGTCCAGGTGACGCCGGAACACTGACGACATGATGAGGATCGGGAACAGCCCCAGCCAGTTGACCGAGACCGAGCTGCGCGTGCGGGCGGTGCTCAACGAATGGGACCCGATCGGAGTGCGTGACGGCGCGGACAACGGACCCGTCGATGAGTACGACGACCTCATCCAGCCGATCATCGACGCCGCCTCGTCCGGCGCCTCGAGCGCCGAGCTCGCCGCCGGCCTGCAGAACGTGCTGACCACCGACTACGGGCTGCCGTCGCCGGGCAGCTGCGAGGGTGTGTCGACCACGCTGCTCAACGTGCTCGCGACGGACTGAGCACGACAGGGCCGCTGCGCTCCGGCAACGCGTCATGGTGGCGCGCGGCGTCCCCGAGGCGTTCAGCGACGATGAGCAAGCCCGTCCGCCGTGCGGACCCTCTCCGCGCGGACGATGACGTCGTGCAGTGACCTGCGGGTGCCGCCGGGCGTGGTCACGGTCCGTTCGCGAACTTCGGCGGTGCGGACGGCCCACTCCGCCGGGTCGAGACTCGCTCGCACCTGCTCCGGTCGCGTCACCGCGTTGGCCGGATGGCGATGGCCGCCGCGACTGTGCGCGTCAGCTTGATGATGGCCGACGATCAGGAGCGTCCCGCCGGGCGCGACCCATCCGCTGATCCGCTTGTAGAAGGCGTCCTGGGGCATCGCCGGGTGCGCGTAGAACGTCGTCACGAGGTCGAATAGATGGCCGGGCTCCCACTCGGTCAGATCCGCCTGAACCCACCGCACGACGCCTGAGCCCGCATCCGGACGGCTCGCGGCACGGAGGACGGCGTGCGCGGAAAGGTCCACTGCGGTGACGTCCCACCCATGGTCGGCGAGCCAGGCGGCCTCGGCACCTTCGCCGCTGCCGGCGTCCAGCGCCGTTCCCGGGCGCGCGTGGGCGAGCTCCGCACTCAGCGCCGGGTGGGCCGGAGGCGCGTCGTGACCTCGAGCAGCCGTCCAGTGATTCTCCCAGAACGCTCTGTCGAACTCCGCTGCCATCACGCGTTCGTCCCGTTCGCGCGGGCCAGGGCGGTCAGAACACGCCGATAGACGTCCTTCAACGCCGGCGGCGACGACATCGGGGTTTGGTCGGCGCGGCGAACCCACTCGTCGAAAGTGAGGCGCATCCCGAGAGCGAAGCTCTCGGCAACGGCGTGAGCGTCCAGCGTGTCGAGTCCGGGGCGGCCGCTGAGGGCGGCCGCGATGTGCTGAGTGAGGCGCGCATCGCGTTCGAGACCCGCCGCCAGCAGAGGGGGATTGTCTCGCATCAGACGCCGCACCCGAAGGAACCGCTCGCGGCCTTCCGGATCGCCATCGAACACTTCCGTCATCGTCTCCCACGAAGTCTGCAGCTGCTGCAGCGGGTGCGGGTCGGAGATCCTCTCCGCCGCGTCGATCAGCTCCGCCTCCAGGCCGGCATCGTCCACGAGGACGGCGGCTTCCTTGGTGGCGCAGTGCCGGAAGAACGTAGTTCGCGAGATGCCGGCGGCCGCGGCGATGTCGTCGATCGTCGTCGTTGAAAAGCCGTCGCGCTCGAACAGGTCGACAGCAGTGGCGGCGATGACGCGCGCCAACTCCCGCCGACGCCGTTCTCGCAGGTCTGGCGGTCGCGCCGGGGTTGCGGAATGCGAGCTCACCGGGTTAGGTTAGCACGTCGTACCGAAGCGGTACTCAGTACCGATACAACGCTTAGTTCCAAGGAGAGACATGGTCACCACTCCCGCTCCCATCGCCGCAAAGGCTCCGCCCTTGCGCACCGGCCGCGCAATCGCGGTTCTTCTGGTGTCGGCGTTCGTCGTCGTCCTCAACGAGACGGCGATGGGTGTCTCCATTCCTGAGGTCATGGCGGATTTCGACGTCTCAGCCGCGTCGGCTCAGTGGCTCACGACGGCGTTCATGCTGACGATGGCGGTGGTGATTCCGGTGACCGGCGTGCTGCTGCAGCGCCACTCCCTGCGGCGGAACTTCTTCACCGCGATGGGCCTGTTCGCGCTGGGCACCGCGATCGCCGCATCCGCCTCCGTCTTCGAGGTGCTTCTCGCCGCCCGGATCGTGCAGGCGCTCGGCACCGCCGTCATGCTTCCGCTGCTGTTCACGACCGTGATGCAGCTGGTCGCGCCGGAACGCCGCGGGGGCACGATGGGGCTGGTCACCATCGTGACGGCGGCTGCGCCCGCGCTCGGACCGACTGCGGCGGGCGCGATCGTGTCTTCCCTCGGCTGGCGGTGGGTGTTCATCATCGTCCTTCCCATCGCCGCGATCGCGATCGTCGCCGGTGCCCTCTGGCTGCGCAACGTGACGCCGACGGGCGCCGCCCGATTCGATCCTCTGTCTGTGCTGCTGTCGGCGGTCGGGTTCTCCGGCCTCATTTACGGGCTTGCCGGAATCGGGGAGCAGCACGCGCCGGACGGTGGCCTGGCGTCGTGGATCCCGATCGCACTGGGCGTGATCGCGCTGCTGGGACTGGTGCTGCGTCAGCTCGCGCTTCGCGACACCGATCGCGTACTGCTGGATGTGCGCGTGTTCGCCGGCCGCCTTTTCACCATGTCGACCAGCACCATCGTGATCGTGTCGATCTCGCTGTTCGGCTCGCTGATCCTGCTGCCGCTCTACATCCAGCAGGTGCTCGGAGAACCGGCGTACGTCGCCGGCCTCATGTTGTTGCCCGGGGGCGTGATCTCCAGTGTGCTGGCGCCGTTCGTCGGCCTGGCGTACGACAAGGTCGGCCCGCGAACACTGGTCTTCCCTGGGGCAGTTCTCGTGACCGCCGCGATGGTCGCGTTCTCCACCCTCGGCACGCAGACACCCGTGGGGCTGGTGATCGCGATGCACGTAGTGCTCAGCATCGGCGCCGCGATGATGATGACGCCGTTGATGACGACCGCGCTCGGCGCGGTCACAGCCAAGCTGTACCCGCACGCCAGCGCGATCGTCAACACCCTTCAGCAGGTGTCCGGCGCCGCGGGAACCGCTCTGTTCGTCACTCTCTTCACCCTCGCCGCGACCGCGAGCGGCAGCAGCAGCCCTCTCGCCGCGCTGGCCCAGGGAGTGGACACCGCGTTCGGTGTCGGCGCCGCGCTCAGCGCCGCAGGCATCGTCCTGTCCCTCTTCCTGCGCAAGCCCAGAGTCGTCGGCGCCGCCGACGCACGGCCCTCGGGCACCGGTGGCGAGATGGTGATGCAGGGAGACGATTCACAACCCTGACGAAGTTGCACACATCTGTGCAACTTCGTACGATGGAGGCATGGCTTCCGTACCTGATGCGGCCCGTCGCCCGCGGCGGGACGCCCTGCAGAACCGCGCGGGGATCATCGCGGCGGCGCACGTCGCGCTGGCGCATGATCCCCGCGCGTCGGTGGACGCGATCGCCCGACAGGCCGGATTGTCGCGTCGGGCCCTCTACGGCCACTTCGACGACCGCGACGCGCTGATCCGCGAGCTGGTCGCTGAGGGAGCGCAGAGGTTCAACGCCGTCGCCGCCGGGATCGACGACCCCGACCCGCGCGTGGCGCTTGCGCGCCTGGCAGCTCGGCTCTGGCGCGAGGCGGCGCACGTGCAGGTGCTGGCCGCCATCGCCCTGGACGACGCTCACCTGGAGGAGACCGCGGCGGCGCTCGCACCGCTGCGGCGCGCGGTGGTCCGGATCGTCCGGGAAGGACAGGACGGCGAGGTGCTCCGGACCGATGTGGCCGCCCCCACGCTCGCCCGTCTCGTGGAAGAGACCGCGCGCACGGTCATCACCCGGGTCGACGCGTCGTCGCCCGACGCGCAGGGTCTCGCCGTGCGGGCCGTCCTCAGCATCGCCGGGCTGTCGTGGCGCGAGACGGCTGACGTGCTCGACGCGCACCCCGACCTGCTCACCGGCGCGGACGAGGCGGCGAGCGAATGAAGGTCGAGCTGGATGCCGCGGGCAAGGGTCGCCGGGAACACGCCCTGCCGGTCACGTCGGCCTCGTACGAGTCGGGTCGCGTCAGCCTCGTGACAGCCGAGACCGCGCAGCGGCCCACCGTCCTGGGGCTCATCGCCTCGGGACGCATGCGGCCCGACACCGGGCGGGTGCTGATCGACGGCGAGGTCTCGGCCTCCATGCTTCGGCGACGCGTCGCGCTCGTCGATGCGCCCGACGTCTCCGAGCCCGAGCCGAACGTCACCCTCGCGGGCGTGGCAGCCGAAGAGCTGATGTTCGCCGGGCGGCGATCCGACCCGCTGGCGGTGCGCCGCTGGCTCACCGAGAATCGTCTCGCGGATGCCGCGTCGCTGCCGGTTGCGAACGTCGAGCCTGGCGAGCGCATCCGGGCGCTGTGCGAGCTGGCCGTGCTGCGGCAGGGCGTCGACGGGCTCGTCCTGGTCTCGCCGGATCGGCACGGTGGTGAGCCGGGCGCGTGGTGGCGCACGGCGCGGGACTTCGCCGAGCGGGGGTTCGCGGTGCTCGTGATCGCCGGGGAGGCGTCGCGATCGGCGCTGGGTGGTTCGCCGGCAGCGGGACGAGCGCGGGAAGAGGGGCGCAAGGCGGTGGGGGAAGCTCGAGGCGTTTCGTCTCGCTCCGCTCGCTCAACGACCGGGAAAGGCGCATCCGCTCGCTCAACGACCGGGAAAGGCGCATCCGCTCGCTCAACGACCGGGAAAGGCGCATCCGCTCGCTCAACGACCGGGAACCGGGGGCCGCGGCTGCGGCGGATGACGACGCGGACGAGAGGCGGCCGGGTATGAAGGTCCCGCAGATGGTCCTCGCAGAGCTCCGCCGCCTGACGTCGACCCGCATGTCCCTCATCGCCCTCATCGCGCTGATGGCGGTGCCCATCCTCTACGGCGGGCTCTACCTGTGGGCGAACCGCGACCCGTACGGCCAGCTCGACCAGGTGCCGGTCGCCCTCATCGTGGCCGACACCGGCGCGGAGCTGAACGGTACCGAGCGCAACCTCGGCGACGAGGTGGCGCAGCAGCTCATCGAGGACGGCTCTTTCGATTGGCACCGGACGACGGCCGCCGAGGCGGATGCGGGGCTGGACGAGGGTTTGTACGACTTCGCCGTCGAACTGCCGGCCGATTTCACGGCATCCATCGCGTCCATCACCACGGCGCAGCCGCGCACCGCCGACATCGTGCTGCACACGAGCGACGCCAACAACTACCTCGCCTCCACCATCGGAACGCAGGCCGTCGAGCGCATCCAGGCGAGCGTCACCCGGAAGGTGGTCGCCGAGGCCGGGCTGACGATGCTCGACGCCCTCGACACCATCCGCGTGCAGCTGACGGATGCTGCGGCAGGGGCTTCGCAGCTGGCCGACGGGCTCGCGCAGGCCGGTGACGGCGCGGCGCAGTTGACCGACGGCGCCGCTCAGCTCGCCGACGGCACGGCGCAGCTGCGTGACGGTGCCACGCAGCTCGCCGACGGCGCCGACCAGGTGGCGGCGGGGACCGCGCAACTGGATGCCGTCGCCGACCGGGTGGGCGCGGCATCCGCGGGAGCCATCGCCTCCCTGCCGCAGGCGCGCACCGATCTTGGGGCGCGGCTGGCCGCGGCCGGGCTCGACCAATCGCAGATCGACGAGGTCCTGACGGCACTGGATCCGGTCGGCGAGCAGCTCGCGGCGGTGGACCAGCGCGTGCAGGGGGCGGTCTCGCAGATCGATCAGCTCGACGAGGGTGCCCACCAAGTCGCGGCCGGTGCTGCCGCGGTCTCGGCCGGAGCGGCGACGGCCGCCGACGGCGCGTCGCAGCTGCACACGGGCGCCGCATCACTCGACTCCGGGCTGACCCGGCTCGAGGACGGCGCCACCCAGCTGCGCGACGGGCTTGCCGCCGGCGCCGCCCAGCTGCCGTCGTTCGACGCGGCGACGCGTCAGGCGCAGGCCGACACGCTCGCGGCCCCCGTCGAGACCGAGCGCTCATCGCTGACCCAGGCGCAGAACTACGGCGCGGGGCTGGCGCCCTTCTTCGCGGCGCTGGCCGGGTGGATCGGCATCTACGCGCTCTTCCTGATCGTCAAGCCGGTCTCCAAGCGCGCAGTGACCGCCCTGCATTCGCCGATCCGCATCACGCTCGCCGGATGGGCCACGCCCGCGCTCCTGGGTGGCGTGCAGATGGTGGGACTGTTCGGCGTGCTCGCCCTGGCGCTCGGCTTCTCGTTCGCGCACCCGCTCGCGACGCTCGGCATCCTGCTCCTCGCCAGCGCCACGTATGCGGCGATCGTGCTCGCGCTGAACGTGTGGCTCGGGTCCGTAGGACAGTTCCTCGGTCTCGTGCTGATGGTGTTGCAGCTCGTCACCGCGGGCGGCACCTTCCCGTGGCAGACGCTGCCGGCACCGCTCGCGGCGTTGCATCACGTGCTGCCGATGGGCTACGTGGTCGACGCCATGCGACAGGTCATGTACGGCGGGACCGTCGACCGGGTGTGGCTCGATCTCGCCGTGCTGGCGACCTGGCTCGTCGGCGCAGGCATCGTCGCGGCGATCGGCGTGACCCGCATGACGCACTTCCGCACGCTGCGGGACCTGCAGCCGAGCGTCATCGGCTGATCCGCCGGCGGCAAAAGCGAACGCGATTCGGCGCCGACGGTCAGTCGGGGCTAGCATGCGAGGCGGTGCCCCTGCGACCCGAACGCGGCGGCACCGGGTTTCGCGTCGCCCGACACCGCGTTTCTCCGTCCCCGCCCGGAAGGACCTTCAATGTCGAAGCCAGACCCGTCCGCCAACGGCGCCGACGAAGCCGCACCGCGCCGCTCCGTGGGGCGGACGATCGGCATCGCGTTGTTCAGCGTCGTGGCCGGCATCGTGGTGCTGGCGCTGATCGGAGTCGGCTTCGTCACCTATACCGCCCAGCGCTCGTTCCCCCAGCTGAACGGCGAGGTCCAGGTCCCGGGGCTCGAGGACGAGGTCACCGTGCAGCGCGACGTGCTCGGCATCCCCACCATCACGGCGGAATCGTCGCACGACCTGTTCTTCGCGCAGGGTTATGTCCATGCGCAGGACCGCTTCTGGGAGATGGACTTCCGGCGGCATGTGACGAGCGGGCGGCTGTCGGAGTTGTTCGGAGAGTCGCAGCTCGGGACGGACAAGTTCCTGCGCACGCTGGGCTGGCACGACATCGCCGAGCAGGAGGTCGATGCGCTCGACGAGACCGATCGCGGCTACTACGAGGCCTACGCCGACGGCGTCAACGCGTACCTCGCCGACCACCAGGGGGCCGACGCCTCGTTCGAGTACGCGGTGCTCGGCCTGCAGAACGCGGACTACGAGATCGAGCCGTGGACACCGGCGGATTCGGTGGCCTGGCTCAAGGCGATGGCCTGGGATCTGCGCAGCAACATCGAGTCCGAGACGGAGCGCGCCGTGATCGCCCCGGACTTCAGTCAGGCCGAGATCGACGAGCTGTACCCTGGCTACCCGTTCGACCGGAACCCGGTGATCGTGCCCAAGATCTCGTCGGTGCCCGCGCTCGGCACGGCGCCCGACGACGGTTCCGGGGAGGGATCCGGCGACGCGGAGGCCGATGCCGGCGGCACCGACACGTCCGCCATCGAGTGGACCGAGGTCGACGACGTGATCGAGGCCGTCGGTGAGCTCGTGGGCGATGCGGGCGAGGGCATCGGCTCCAACTCCTGGGTGGTCTCGGGCAACCTGACCGAGAGCGGGATGCCGCTCCTCGCGAACGATCCGCACCTCGGCGCGTCGCTGCCCAGTGTCTGGCACCAGATCCAGCTGCGCTGCGCGACCGTCACGGACGACTGCCCGTTCGACGTCGCGGGGTTCAGCTTCTCAGGCCTTCCCGGTGTCATCATCGGCCACAACGACCGCATCGCGTGGGGCCTGACCAACCTCACCACCGACGTCACCGACCTGTATCTGGAGAAGATCGACGGCGACTCGTACTGGTACGACGGCGCGCTGGTGCCACTCGAGACCCGCACCGAGACGTTCAAGGTCGCCGGTGGCGAGGATGTCGAGCTGGAGGTGCGATCGACGGTCAACGGGCCGATCGTCTCGGGCCTGACCGACGACTTCACCGCGATCGCGAACGATCCCTTCACGGGCACGGCAGGGACGGTCGTCGAACCCTCCGCGGCACCGGAAGGGGACTACGCGGTCAGCCTGCGGTGGACGGCTCTGGAACCTGGGACCACGGCATCCGCGATCTTCGCACTGAACACCGCCGATGACTTCGACGACTTCCGCCGAGCCGCGTCGCTCTTCGACGTACCGGCGCAGAACCTCGTCTACGCCGACGTCGACGGGAACATCGGGTATCAGACGCCCGGCCGCCTTCCCATCCGCGGGGCGGGAGACGGATCGATGCCGCAGCCCGGCTGGGACTCGGCCTACGCATGGCAGGGGTACATTCCCTTCGAAGAACTGCCGGTGTCGTACAACCCCGCCGAGGGCTACATCGTCACGGCGAACAACGCGATCGTCGGCCAGGACTACACGTATCAGCTCACGCGGGACTGGGACTACGGGTGGCGCGCTGCGCGGATCGACGAGCTGATCCAGCGCGCCGTCGCGAAAGGCCCCGTCACCGCCGCCGACCTCAACGCCATCCAGGCCGACAACTACTCCTTCATCGGCATGCGGCTCACCGCGGCGTACGCGGATGTGAGCACCGGGGACGACGACACGGATGCCGCTCTCGAGCTCCTGCAGCAATGGGATGCGCAGAACAGCGCCGACTCGGCAGCCGCCGCCTACGCGAACGTGCTGTGGGACACCCTCGCCCGGAACGTGTTCGTGGAGGGACGCGACCACCCCGCTCCGATGAGCGGCCAGGGCCGTCTGTTCCTCGTGCTCGATTCGCTGCTGGATGACGGGGACTCCCCGTGGTGGAGCAACGAGGAACTGGGTGTCTCGGGCAGGTCCGACATGCTGGAACGCTCCGCGATCGATGCGTACAAGCGCCTCGCCGACGCCCAGGGCGACAACCCGGCCCGCTGGAACTGGGGGAGCCTGCACGCGCTGCCCTTGCGCAGCGGCACATTCGGCGAGTCCGGCATCGCCCCGATCGAGTGGCTGTTCAACCGCGGCCCGTTCCCGGTCGGCGGCGGCTCGTCGGTCGTGAACGCGACCGGCTGGGACCTCGGTCAGAGCTTCGCGACGATCACGGTGCCGTCGATGAGGATGATCGTGGACCTCTCGGACTTCGACGCGTCAGGCTGGAACCAGCTGACCGGAGAGAGCGGCCACGCGTTCCACACGAACTACATCGACCAGGTCGAGTCGTGGCAGAAGGCCGAGCTGACCCCGTGGGCCTACTCGAAGAAGGCCGTCGACGCAGCCACGACCGACACGCTCGTGCTCACACCCTGACGTCTCCCGCGAGCCCGCGCGGGCGTCAGCCCTGACCGGGGCCGCTGATGTGGTCGAGCAGGTCGTCCAGCGAACCGAATTCCATCGTCAGCACACCGTCGTCCTCGGTGACTTCGACGTTCTCGATCTCGAACTCCTGGTCGAGCTGCACGAGGATCCTCGAGTCGGGGAACTGCCGCGGCGCGGCGAACGAGAGGAGCACCGCGTCGGCGAAGACCACGACGGACTTGGCTTCCATGTCGGCGCGCAGATCGGCGCGTTCGGTCACGTCGTCGTCCGCCACCGCGTCTTCGATCTCGGTCGCGGCGCTGTCGACGATCGCCTCCCACCGTCGCTCGCTCATCGAGAGAACGCGCGAGACGGCGTCGACGAGGGCGTCCACATCGGGATCGGCGACGTCCTCCAGCTCGGGATCGACGTTCACGTTCACATCGGCGCCCGCGCCGTCCAGCCGCGCCCGACTGTGCACGATGCCGTCTTCCGCGACCGGGTCATCGAGAAGGCCGCTCTGCGAGAGGCGATGCAGGAGGGAATCGAGGGCAGATGCGGCCATGCGCTCATTCTGACACCCGGGAACCAGGCGACGGCGGGCGCCGATCTCAGAGGCGCCGAAAGAACCTTGACACATTCGTCTAGACGAATATATTGTGTTCGCATGACCGAGATCATCGAACGCACCGTCACCGCCAGCCCCGAACGCGTCTGGGAGCTGTGGACCACTCCTGAAGGCATCTCATCCTGGTGGGCTCCCGACGGCTTCCGCACCGACGTCACCACCCTCGACCTCCACCCCGGCGGGGAGCTCACGTACACGATGACGGCGGTCGCCCCCGAGCAGATCGCCTTCATGGAGCAGTACGGGATGCCGCTGAGCACCGTATCCCGCAAGTTCTTCACCGAAATCGACCAGCCACACCGGCTCGCATACCGCTCCGTCGTCGATTTCGTGCCGGATCACGAGGTGTACGAGCAACTGACGACCGTCGAGCTGTCGCCCTCGTCGGAGGGGACCCGCATCGTCATGCACGTCGAGCCCCTGCATGACGAGGTGTGGACGCAGCGCCTTCTGGCCGGCCGGGCGAATGAGCTCGACAACCTGGCCGCACTCGTTGCCGCAGTATGAGTCGCGTGGATGTCCAGCCCGCACTCGCTGCAATCGCCGAGCCGACCCGCTTCCGGATCGTCGAGCTGTTGTCGGCAGGCGCCTGCACGGTCGGTGAGGTCGCAGCGGGAATCGGCGCGCTGCAACCGCAGACCACGAAGCACATCCAGACGCTCGAGGTCGCCGGCGTCATCCGCGTCCACAAGCTGGGTCGCCGGCGGGTCGCCCGCCTGAACCGCGAGACCATGGCGGGCTTGTCGTCGTTCTTCGCGAACCTGGGAGTTCCGGAACCCGACGACGCTGCGCTCGAGGACTACGAGGCGGCCATCGTCCGCGAGAGTGCGACGGCTCCGCCGGCCGCCGATGCACGTGCGCTCACATTCGAGCGTCGGCTGCGATCGTCGGCGGCAGACGTCTGGGCCGCGTGGACGGAGCCGCGCCGCGCCGCGCGCTGGTGGGCTCCACGCCATTTCGCCGTCGAGGCGCTCGACCTCGCACCCCACGAAGGTGCGCCGATCCGCTACGTGCTTCGGGAACCGGACGGCACGCGATACGAGTCCGCCGGCCGTGTGGTCGAAGCGGTCGCGACGACACGACTCGTGTTCGAGCTCGCCCCGATCGATGCCGGCGGAGTGGCGCTGTTCGCCGCCCGGCACACCGTGACGCTGACCGCCGAGGACGCCGGCACCGTCTTGACCCTGCGGATCGACGTGTCCGACGTGCGCGGCGACGCCGCGGCGGCGGTCGCCGGCCTCGAGCCCGGATGGAGTCAGCTGCTGGACGCGCTCGAGGAGCTGCTCGCGCACTGACCACGGCATCCGTCGACGCCACCGCCGCTGCTCAGTCGGCCCGGGCGATGACGTAGCCGCCGGCTGCGAGGAACTGCGTCATGTAGGCGGCGTACCAGGTGGGCCAGTTCTCGTCGTACACCGATGCGAGCTGGTCACGTTCGTACTCGCCGTGCGCTGCGGCCGTCCGGGCGAGCAGTTCGCGCAGGAAGGTCTCGGTGTCGGGGATGGGTGCCGGGTTCGACATGGATGGGCGCTCCGGGATCAGCGGCCGGGCGCCCGCGTCACGACCTGCTGAAGGATCCACTCGTTGCCGTCGGGGTCGGCGAACGACGCGTACGTGCCGTAGCTGTCGGCATCCGGGTGCGCACCGGCGACGCGGTTCTCAGAGCCTGCCCAGTGGAAGATGCCGTCGGCGTCGTGCCACAGCCCGCTGACCTCCGCGCCGCGTGCGACGAGCTCCTCGCGCGCTGCGGCGATGTCGTGCGTGATGAGGTGCAGTCCGCGGGTCGAGCCGGGCTCAGCCGTCGTGAGGTGGTCGCCGAAGATGATGGATGCCTCGGACCCGGGCGGTGTCACCTGCACGACGCGCAGTCCGCGCTCGGAGCGGAAGTCGGCGTCGAGACGGAAGCCGAGCCCTTCGTAGAACGCCTTCGAACGATCGACGTCCGAGACGGGGATGACGACGACTTCGAGCTTCAGGTCCATGGTGTTCTCCTTCTTCGATCTCGACCAGTGCGTCACCGGTCTGAACGGTGACAAGCGTGCCATCATTCCCGTTACCTGTCAAAATGGTGACGATGGAGCTCGCCACGCTGATCACCCGTCAGAATGGTGATGTGATTCACGCCTTCCCCTGCGGCACCCTCCCGCTCGACTTCGTGGGCACCCTCCGTGCGCGGCGCAACGAGACGCCCACCGAGAAGCTCGCGTCGCCTGCCGACCTCGACGCCTGGTTCGTGGAATCGGGGCTCGTTCCCCGCGCCGAGGCATCCGTCGCGTCGGATCTGGATGCCGCGACCGAGCTGCGCGAGGCGATCTATGCCCTGGTGTGGGCGCGCCTGCACGATCGCAGGCTCCCGGCCCGCGACATGGCCATCGTCAATGAGGCCGCCGCGGCTGCGCCGCTGACCACGACCCTCACCGCGGATGGCTGGATGCGCTCGGGAACACCGCGTCAGGCGCTTTCGCACCTCGCCCGCGAGGCGATCGAGATCGTCGGCGGTGAGCAGGCCGCGCTGCTGCGCGAGTGCGGTCGCCCCGAGTGCACCCAGGTCTACCTCGACACCTCGCGCGGCCACCGGCGCGAGTGGTGCTCGATGGCGACATGCGGCAGCCGCATGAAGGCGAAGGCGTATCGCGAGCGCCGGAAGGCCGGCACGGCCGCCTGAGCCCTTACGTCGCGGCCGGCGCCGGCGAGGTGTAACCGGCGAGCATCGCCGCGACGGTGCGGCGCAGCCGCGGCCCGATGTCGAAGAGGGCGTGACTCAACCGCTCGTCGCTGCGGTACAGCTCCGCGATCTCGGGTCCGGGCGTCGCGATCTGCCAGAAGGCTCCCGCCATCGCGGTCATCGCCGCGATCACGTCGACACCCTGCTCCGCCGTCAATGACGGCAGGCACCGTCGCATCGCGTCGACGATCGCGTCGACCTGCGCCCGCGTCACGAGCTTGTACCTGCGCACAGCGTCGACCGAGACGTTCCGCTCGAGGTTGAGAGGTGCCTGCGCGAGCAGGTCGCAGAACATCGCGCGTGGCGAGAGCGTGCCCGCGAGGATGTCGGCGACCGCCTGAGGGTTGTGCGGCGCCTCAGCGGCCAGGCGGGCGACGACCTCGGCTGACCACGACACCCACTCGTCCGCGCCGATCCGCAGGAAGATCTCCTCCCGCGTCTCGAAATAGCGCAGCATGGCGGACTTGTGCATGCCCACGGCAGCAGCGATGTCGGTGAGTGTCACATCGCGCACCCTTCCACGACGCGCGAGCTCTCGGGCTGCATCGAGGATGCCGGCTTCGCGCCGCTCCTTCGCCTCGCGGCTTCGGGCGCGCTGGAACGCGGGTTCTGCAACGTCGCGCGCGTCCATGCCTCCATCATAAGTCAACCGAGTTGCGTTATTAACGCAACCGTGTTTCACTAATGGCATGTCATCAACGTGGTTCATCACCGGCTCATCTCGCGGCTTCGGGCGTGCTCTCGCTCGCACGGCACTCGCGCACGGCCATCGCGTCGCCGCGACCGCGCGGCGCCCCGAGGATCTCGACGACCTCGTGGCCGAGTTCGGCGACCGGGTACTGCCCCTTCGCCTCGACGTCACCGACTCGTCTTCGGTTGCGGCGGCGGTGTCCGCGGCGCACGAGGAGTTCGGTCGCCTCGACGTCGTGGTCAACAACGCCGGCTATGCCAACGTCGCTCCGGTCGAGACGGGCGACGATGTCGACTTCCGCCGGCAGTTCGAGACCAACTTCTGGGGTGTGTACAACGTCTCGAAGGCGGTCGTGCCGATCCTGCGCTCCCAGGGCAGCGGCCTGATCATCCAGTTCTCCTCGATCGGCGGGCGCGTGGGAGGCTCCGCCGGCATCGCCTCGTACCAGGCGGCGAAGTTCGCGATCGACGGCTTCAGCCGCGTGCTGCGCGCGGAGACCGAGGGCTTCGGCATCCGGATCCTCGTCGTCGAGCCGAGCGGTTTCCGCACCGATTGGGCGGGCAGCTCCATGTCCGTCGCGCCCATGCCCGCCGAGTACGCCGCCCTGGCCGAGCGCTATGCGCACTCGGACGACCCCTCGTCGCCGCTGGCGGCCGGCGACCCGGAGCGGGCTGCGGAGATCCTGGTGGGTTTGGCATCGAGCACGAGCCTGCCGCACAACCTCGCCCTCGGCACCAACGCGGCGAACCTCGCCATCGACTTCGGTCGTCGACAGCTCGAGAGCGATCTGGCGTGGGCCGACGTCAGCCGGTCCGCCGACTTCGGCGCCGAGTTCCCCGTGCCCTTCCCGGAGTAAAGGCATTCGTCCGGGCCCCGTGCTTCGTTCCGTCGTGAGGTGTCGAACGCCGGGCCCAGGCGCAGGAGCCTCCTTCAGGTGTCACGACACGCCGTATCGGCGGCCGCGTAACCGCGTGTCGTGACACCCGAACACCGGGCCCCGGGCGGGGCCCCGTGGGGCTTCGCCCGCGCGCCCTCCGACCCCTCGGCTCCCGGCATCCCACCTCCCCTTCGGGCCCAGGCGCACGAGCCTCCTTCAGGTGTCACGACACGCCGTATCGGCGGCCGCGTAACCGCGTGTCGTGACACCCGAAGACCGCGCTCCGGCCCGTGCGCACTCTCCGCCCCCTCGGCTCCCGGCATCCCACCTCCCCTTCAGGTGTCGCGACACGCCGCATCGCCCGGCACGTAACCGCGTGTCGTGGCACCCGAACACCAGGCCCAGGCGAACGAGCCTCCTTCAGGTGTCACGACACGCCGTATCGACCGCGACGTAACGGCGTGTCGTGACACCCGAACACCGGGCTCCCGCCCGAGCCCACCCTGCGGGCTACTCGACGAGCTTGCCGGCGACGGAGACCTCGTGCATGAGCGCGGCGATCTCGGCGGGGATCGGCGGGATCTGCTCGCGCACGACGCCGGTGCGGGGCGACCACACGAGGTTCACCTGCAACTCGGGATCGAGGTCGGGGTAGTCGCTGCGGTTGTGGCATCCGCGGGTCTCACGCCGCTCGAGCGCCGCCTCGAGCGTCGCGCGGGCGGCGAGCGCCGACGACTTGAGGTCGAAGGCGTGCGCCAGGTCGTGGTACCCGGCGATGTCGGGGTGTACGCCGATGTCGGCCATGCGCGCCTCGATCTCGTCGAGCTCGGCCAGGCCGGTGCGCAGCCCCTCCTCGTCGCGCACCACGCCGGCGTACTCGGTCATGACATCGCGGATCGCCCGCTGCAGCGCGCGCACGTTCTCGGTTCCGGATGCCGCGAGCAGATCCGCGATCTCGGCGCGCGCCGTGTCGACCGCCGCGGCCGAGCGCGTCTGCGCGGGCAGGGCGGCGGAGTACGCGGCGGCTGCCCGACCGACGATGCGTCCGAAGACCAGCAGCTCGATGAGCGAGTTGCCACCCAGCCGGTTGGCGCCGTGGAGACCGGAGGATGCCTCGCCGATGGCGTACAGGCCCGGCACATCGGTGGAGTGGTCCGACGAGTTCACCCAGACGCCTCCCATCGAGTAGTGGGCGGTGGGCGCGATCTCGATGGGCTCCTTCGTGATGTCGAGCATCTGCAGCTCGAGCATCGTCTGGTACACGCGCGGCAGGCGGGTCATGATGACCTCGCGCGGCAGGTGCGACACGTCGAGCCAGACGCCGCCGTTCGGGGTTCCGCGGCCCTCCTTGATCTCGGTGTAGCAGGCGAGGGCGACCCGGTCGCGGGTCGACAGCTCCAGCCGCTCGGGGTCGTACTTGTGCATGAACCGCTCGCCGAGCCCGTTGCGGAGGATCCCGCCTTCGCCGCGCGCCGCCTCCGAGATGAGGGTGCCGGCGGCGTTCTCGGGCTCGATGATGCCGCTGGGGTGGAACTGCACGAGCTCCGGGTCGCGCAGCCGGCCCCCGGCCTCGACGGCGAGACGGAACGAGTCGCCGGTGTTCTCGTCGCGCCGCGACGACGTGCGTCGCCAGATGCGGTTGTGACCACCGGCGGCGAGGATGACGGCATCCGCGTGGATCAGGTAGCGCGTGCCGTCTTCGAGGTCGAACCCGTACGCGCCGAAGACAGCGCCGTCCTCGTTCACGAGGATGCGGGTCACGTACACGGTGTCGAGGATCGGCACCTCCAGCTGGGCGGCGCGGTTGACGAGGGTGCGCTGGATCTCAAGGCCCGTGTAGTCGCCGGCGAACGCGGTGCGCCGGTAGGTGTGCGCGCCGAAGAACCGCTGCGAGATGCGGCCGTCCTCCTCGCGCGCGAACGGCATGCCGTAGCGTTCGAGGTCGTCGATCCCCTGCGCCGCCCCCTTCGTGACGATCTCGACGGTCTCGGGGTTGGCGAGCAGGTAGCTCTCCTTGAGCGTGTCGGCCGCGTGCTGCTGCCACGTGTCGTCGGCATCCATGGTGCCCAGGGCGGCGTTGATCCCGCCGGCGGCGAGGGACGTGTGCGCGTCGGACTTGGGTCGCTTGCCGAGTGCCAGCACGTCGACTCCCGCCTCGGCGAGTTCGATGGCGGCGCGAAGGCCCGATCCCCCCGTGCCGATCACGAGGACGGTCGTGGACAGCTGACGTTCTGAAGTACTCACACTTCGACGCTAGGCATCCGCTTTCAATTACTCCAATGCATATTTCGGGTCAAATCCATAGACATAGGCTATGGACATGAACCTCGAACAGTTGACGGCGTTCGTCGAGGTCGCGCAGGTGGGCAACTTCACGCGGGCGGCCAAGCGCCTGCATCTGGCTCAACCGTCTCTGAGCAGGCAGATTACGACGCTCGAACATGATCTCGGCGCCGAGCTCTTCCACCGGGCACGCTCCGGGAGCACCCTGACCGTGGCGGGCGAGTCGCTGCTTCCCCTCGCCAGGCGCATGCTCGCCGACGCCGCGTCGGTGCGCCGCGAACTGGCCGAGCTGGCCGGGCTCCAGCGCGGACGGGTGCGGCTCGGTGCGACCCCGACGCTGTGCATCAGCCTGGTGGCCGAGGTCTTCACGGCGTTCCACGCGGCCCACTCCGGCGTCGAGCTGCACATTTCGGAGCACGGGTCCCGACGCCTGCTCGAAGAGCTCGCCGCCGGCGAGCTGGATCTGGCGTTGATCACGGCCTCGCACGGCACCTCGACCGAGCGGTTCGCGGTGCGTCGGCTGCTCGTCGAAGAGCTGGTGGTGATCTCGTCCAGCGCCGCGCCGCCGGTCATCGACGGCGACACGATCGGCCTCAGCGAGGTGGCCGCGCTGCCGCAGGTCGTCTTCAGCCCCAGCTACGACCTGCGCGCGACCACCGACGCCGCCTTCCGTGCCGCCGGCCTCACCCCCACGGCCGTGGTCGAAGGGGCGGAGATGGATGCCGTGCTCCGCTTCGTCGAGCGAGGGCTCGGTGTCGCGATCGTGCCGGCGATGGTGCTGATCGAGCGGCCGGGACTGCGCGCCGTGCGGTTGCGGGAGCCGACGCTCACCCGCACGATCAGTGTCGCCCGCATCGGCGACATGGCACCGACGCGAGCAGTGGAGGTGATGCAGCAGACGATCGCCCGCACGGCCACCGAGTTGGCCGACCGCGCCGGCGCGACCATGCGGCCTGCTCGTCCGCGATGAGCCGATTGCCGCGCGCGACGCGGACTGCTAGCGTTTCCGGCGGTCGTGATCCATCGACAGGAGGTGAGACCCATGAACGCAGTATCCGCGATGGGTGCTCCCCTGCCGACACGAACGTGTCGCTGAGGTAGTCGCGACTGGGAGCCCCGACAGGCACAGCCCGAAAGGCGACTCCCATGAACACAACTCCTTCCTCCCACTCGTCCAGCGCGACCCGCGCTCTCGTGCTCGCCGGCGCCGGCGCCGCCGGCAACGCCTGGCAGCTGGGCCTCATCGCCGGGCTCGCCGAGGCCGGCGTCGACCTCACCGAGGCGGACCTCATCATCGGCACCTCTGCCGGCTCGACCGTCGCGGCGCAGGTCACCAGCGGGATGCCGCCGGCAGAGCTCTTCGCCGCGATCCGCTCCGAGCCGGTCGGGCCTCATGGCCCACGACCCGGTAGCCCACCGCCGAACGGCTGGCAGCGGAACGGCTCGGGGCCGGCGGCGAGCACGCGCCCCCAGCTCTCGGGACCCCAGTACATGAACTGGTCGGACGAGATCATCGCGACCGCTACGGATGCCGCCGACATGCGCCGTCGGATCGCCGCCGCGGCCCTCGAGCGCGACGAGTCGGGTGGGGCGGCCGGGGCGCGCTGGCGCGAGGTCGTGAGCGCACGGCTCCCCCGCAACCGCTGGCCGCGCCGGCGTGTGCTGATCCCCGCCCTCGACGCACGGACCGGCGACCCGGTCGTGTTCGATCGCGACAGCGGTGTGGAGCTGGTGGATGCCGTGGCGGCGAGCACGTCGGCGATGATCCCGTATCCGATCGGTGACAACCGGTATCTGAACGGGGGCTACCGGCGCAGCTCGAACGCGGACCTGGCGACCGGCTGCGCGCGGGTCGTCGTGCTCGAGCCGTTCGGCGGCCGATCCCGGACGCCCCGGGAGTGGGGCATGGACCTCGAGACCCAGGTCGCGGAGCTGCGCGCCGGCGGCAGCCGGGTGCGGACGATCTTCCCGGATGCCGGAGCAGGCGACGTCTTCAACGCGAACGCGCTGGACCCGTCTACGCGTCGACCGGCCGCCGAGGGGGGATACGCCCAGGCGCACGCTCTCGCGGACGACCTGGCTGAGTTCTGGGGGTGATCAGGGCTGCCGCTCAGCGCGGCCCGTCGCCCCCGTGCACGAGGAAGGCGGCACCGAGGAGCGGCGCCTGCCCGTCGAGCGGCGAGGGAAGCACCTCGACGTCGGCCACATGCGGCAGCGGCGCGTGACGGCGCACGCTCTCGCGGACGATGTCGAAGTAGTCCGGGGCGACGTTGACGAACCCGCCCGCGATCACGGCCACCTCCAGATCCAGGAGGGCGGCCGTGCTCGCGATCCCTTCGCCGACCGCGGTCGCCGACCGGCGGACGGCGTCGCGAGCAACCTGGTCACCGGCCGCGTACGAGGTCGCGAGCTCTTCGCCGGTCGTGCCGGCCCAGCCTCGGGATCGGGCCCACGCGACCGTCGACGGCCCCGACGCGAGCGCCTCGAGGGTGCCGTCGAGCACGTGCTCGCCCGGCTCGCGCAGGCGGATCTGCCCGATGTGGCCGGCGTTGCCTGTGCGCCCGGAAGCGACGCGGCCATCGACGAGGAGGCCGCCGCCGACTCCGGTCGAGACGACCATCGCGAGGGCCTTGCGGGCACCCTTGGCTGCCCCCAACCAGTGCTCCGCCATGACGAGGCACGCCCCGTCCAGCGCGAGGTGCACCGGCACGCCGGGAACCACCTCGCGCAAGATCTCGACGACTTCGAGCTCGGCGCCGTTCGGCAGGTTCAGCGGCGACGTCGTGCCCTTCGTGGTGTCGACGGGCCCGGCAGAGCCGGCACCGACCCCGATCACGACGACTCCGGGGGCGCTTGCCACCGCCGCCGCGGCGGCATCCCGGATCGCGGCCGTCAGCGCGTCGCGTGACGCCTCCCGACCGGTGGGCCGGCGATGCCGTGTGCCCTCCAGCACGCGACCCGCGTCATCGATCAGGGCGGCTTCCACCTTCGTTCCGCCGATGTCGACGGCGAGCGCTGCGTGCGGCATCCGGTGCATCCTCATTTCAGCGAGCGGTTCCGACATCCACGCTACCGGCGGCGGCGGTTCGTCCCGGTCCACGGATCCTCGCCCGTGAGCGGAGCGCCCGCGCGCCACGTTTCAGACCCGGGTCCGGTGTTCCACCGGGCCCTCGACCATTGCGGGCGCGCTCCCGCGCGCAAGGAGACGCCGGATGACGACATCCACCACCATTCCCACCAGCGCCGCGACCACGATCGCCAGCACGATCGCCAGGAGCGGCTGGTCGTGCAGCCACTGGCCCGCCACGATGCCGAAGATCGCCGAGTAGGCCGCCCACGCGATGCCCGCCGCGATCGACAGCGGCAGGAAGCGGCGCAGCGGATACCCGGTGGCGCCGGCGGTCATGTTCACCGCGATGCGGCCGACCGGGATGTACCGCGCCGCGAAGATGAGCAGGGCACCCCGCCGGTCGAGGCCGCGACGGGCCCAGTCGACGGCCGCGGTGACGCGCTTCGTGCGCATCCAGCGGAACCTCGTGACGCCGACCGCGCGCCCGAGCTGGTACGCGATGTTGTCGCCGGCGATCGCGCCGGCCGCGGCGACCGAGATGAGCAGCAGCAGGTTGGGTTGACCGGTCGCGACCGAGACAGTGGCGGCGCCGACGACGACGGTCTCGCTCGGCACGGGAGGGAAGAACCCGTCGATCAGGCACACCGCGAACACCACGAGGTACACCCACGGCGACGCCGCGAGGTCGGTCACGAGGGTCGTCAGCAGGGTCAGGAAGTCCATGTTCGCGACGCTACGAGCCGGGTGGGTGATGCCACATCGCACCGTGGTGTGGTGTTGACCTGACTTTCGTCAGTCTTGCGATGCAGTCCCGGTTCCTACGATGGAGGGATGCTGCGACCGCGGGGGACGACGCGACCGTGGTCGACGACGCTCGGCGTCGTGCTGCTCATCGCTGCGACGGCGACCGCGCTGCCCCTCGCGCGATGGGGTGACTCCGCGCTCGTGCTGATCATCCTCCCCTCGGTGTTCGCCGCCTATCTGGCGGGTCGACGGATGCCGTCGCTCGTCGCCGCGGTGATCGCGATCGTCGGCGTGCTCGCCGTCTCGCTCCCGGTGTCGGTGCTGTCTCCGGGTGGGGCGCCGCTCGGCGACTGGATGACGAGCGTCCTCATCGCCCTCCTCATCGTGGTCGCGCCGTGGTGGATCGGCCGGTACCGACTGCTGCGGGCGGAGCAGCGGGAGTCCGACACCGCCATCCTGGCCGAGCGCGCACAGGCCGCCGAGCGGGCGCGCATCGCCGACGACCTGCACGACACGATCGGCCATGAGCTGGCGCTCATCGCGGTGCAGGCGGGGGCGCTCGAGCTGGGCCGCGACCTGAGCCCGGAGCAGCAGGAGCAGTTCCGCGAGCTGCGGCGAGCGGCGGTGCGGGCCAGCAGCCGGCTGCGCGACGTCGTGCAGATGACCCGGGCCGAAGGCGAGCCCAGTCGCCTCGACCCCGTCGGCGGCGAAGGCCTCGACGCCCTCGTCACCGGTGCCCGCGAGGCCGGCATGAGTGTCGCGGCAGACGTGGATGCGGCCGTGCTCGCCGAGAGCCATCCGCTCGTCACCGAGCTCGTCATCCGCACCGTTCGCGAGGGACTGACGAACGCGGCGCGTCATGCGCCCGGCGCGGCGGTGCACGTCGAGGTGAGCCGGGACGGCGTAGACGGCATCGCCGCGGCGATATGGTCGGCCGCCTCGACCGAGAGCGGTACGACGGGCGGTGGTCACGGCATCCCCAGTCTCCGCCACCGAGCGGAGCTGCTGGGCGGGTCGATCGAGGCACACCCCACCGACGACGGCGCTTTCGAGCTCCGGTTGCATGCACCGCTGCGTCCCGAGACGGCGGGCCCGTCGGTGGGCGGCGCCGCCGACCCCGCATTGCGCTCCAACGCTCAGGCCACCAGGCGACGCGTGCTGCAGGCGGCGGTGGTGCCGGCGACGATCGTCGCGCTCGCTCTCGGCGGCTTCGGCGTCGTTCAGGCGATCACGGTCGCGGAGACCGCGATCTCGTCCGACGTGTACGACGGCATCGAGCTCGGCGACACCCGCGCCGCGCTCCACGGGGTGCTTCCCGCCGGGATCCCACGACCGGCACCGATCGTCAACGAGCCGCCGCTGCCTGCCGGTGCGAAGTGCGAGTATTTCGCCGCCCGCGACGGATGGCTGCACTTCACCGATGCGACGTACCGGCTCTGCTTCGCGGGCGGCGTGCTGGTCGAGAAGACCCTGCTGGAGGCGTCGTGATCCGGGTGCTCATCGCCGACGACGAGGCCATGATGCGGGCGGGTGTGCGCGCCATCCTCGAGTCGGATCCCGACATCGAGGTCGTTTTCGAGGCCGCCGACGGTCGCCAAGCGATCGACGGCACGCAGCGTCACCGCCCCGACGTGGCCGTGCTCGACATCCGGATGCCGGTACTCGACGGCCTCACCGCCGCAACAGAGATCACCGCGACCGTCCCCGGTACCCGCGTGGTGATGCTCACCACGTTCGGCGAGGACGACTACATCGAACGGGCCCTCGGTGGCGGCGCACTCGGATTCCTTCTCAAGGCGGCGGACCCGCGGGAGCTGATCGCCGGCGTGCGAGCGGTCTCGGAAGGCGGCGCCTACCTCTCACCTGAGATCGCCCGTCGCGTCATCGCGCCGTACCGCTCCGGCGACCGCGCTCGTGGAGCCGACGCTCGGCACGCGGTCGCGGAGCTGACCGACAGAGAGCGCGAGGTGCTCGCGCTGCTCGGTGCGGGCGCCTCGAACGCGGAGATCGGCGCGCACCTGCACCTCGTCGAGGGGACCGTGAAGGGCTATGTCAGTGCCATCCTCGTGAAGCTCGACGTGCGGAACCGCGTCGAGGCCGCGGTGCTCGCGCACCGGGCCGGGATCGTCGCGCCCGACTGACCGGCCGGGCCAGAACGGCTGGCGCGGCTCATACGATCTCGACATCGGCCAGACGCAGCGGGTCGGCCAGCACCTCCAGCGCCGTGATGCGATCCGCTTCGTCGAATCGGAAGCGCATGAGCGACACCACCCGGCCGTGCAGCACCGCGGCGACACCGGGTCGCCCGTCGATCAGCACGGGTGTCGAGTGGGCTGCCAAGCGCGCGGACAGAACGGCCTGCGCCGCGATCTCACCGGCACCGTGGAGCACCTGGTGGCTTGCGCCGTAGTCGGCACGCAGGGTCGCGTCGTCGTGGAGCAGTCCGAGCAGCGCATCGAAGTCACCTGACTGCGCGGCGACGAGCCACGCCTGCACGAGAGCGCGACCGCGTCGGCGGTCGGCGCGTTCGGGGACGGACGCCTCGCGCAGCCGCCGCCGGGCGCGGGAGGCGAGCTGGCGAGCGGCCGCCGGGCTGCGCTCCAGCACCTGCGCGACCTCGTCGAAGGGCTGTCCGAAGACGTCGTGCAGCACGAACGCGATCCGCTCGAGCGGACTGAGCGTGTCGAGGACGACCAGCAACGCGACGTTGACGCGATCGGACTGCGACACGAGCTCGGCCGGGTCGAGCCCGATGTCGACGGGTTCATCGCGCCACGGCTCGACCTGCCACGACTGCTCGCGGGTCTTCCGCGGCGATCGCAGCATGTCCAGGCTCACCCGCGACACCACCGTCGTGCACCAGGCGTCGAAGTTCTCGATGCTCGTGGCATCCACTCCCGCCAGCCGCAGCCAGGTCTCCTGCACCGCATCCTCGGCGTCCGCCTCCGATCCGAGCAAGCGGGTGGCGATTGCGCGCAGGCGCGGCCGGGCCGTTTCGAATCGTGCGGCGATCTCTTCCGCGGTCATGTCACATCTCCTCCGTGTCGTTCGTCGTGATGTCGACGGATGCCACGGACCGAATGTGACGGCCGGGGCGCAGATGAAAGGACGACAGCCATGAACACTCCCATTCTCGTCACCGGTGGTACCGGAACGATCGGCCGACACGTGGTCCCCCTGCTTCGCGCGGCCGGTGCCGACGTCCGCGTTCTCAGCCGCCACCCTCGAGCGTCCGCCGATGGCGTCGAGCACGTGGCGGGAGACACGGTCAAGGGCGAGGGACTGGATGCCGCGTTGACAGGCGTCGAAACGGTGCTTCACCTGGCCGGTGGTGCGAAGGGCGACGACGTCGCCGCACGAAACCTGGTGGCCGCTGCCCGCGAGGCGGGCGTGCGCCACCTCGTGTTGATCTCGGTGGTCGGAGCCGACCGGATGCCGATCGGGTACTTCCGTATGAAGCACGCCGCGGAGCAGGAGATCGCGGGCGGCGGCATCCCGTTCAGCATCCTTCGTGTCGCGCAGCTGCACGACTTCGTACTTCCGGTCGTGCGGACGATGGCACGGATGCCGCTGGCACCGGCGCCGCGCGGCCTGCGTTTCGAGCCCGTCGCGGTCGAAGAGGTCGCCGCGCGCCTCGCTGCCATCACGCTCGCCGAGCCGGCGGGGCTCGTTCCCGACCTCGCCGGACCCGAGGTGCTCGACGTCGCCGACATGATCCGCGTATACAGCGCGACGCAGGGAAGGACGCGGCGTCTCATGCGGTTCGGCATCCCGGGCGCGGTCGGGCGCGCGTATCGCGAGGGTCGCAATCTCGCCGACGCCGCTGCCGTGCGCGGCACCATGACGTGGCAAGCGTTCTTGGATGCGAACGCGACGGCTGCTGCCTCAGCGCAACCTCGCCCGAACGCCGAGGCCCGGGTGTCGACGTCGGGCCGATGATGCGCGATCCGAGGTCACCCGCGTCGGTGCGACGATCCTTGAGGCGGCATGCGTGGACAACCGGCCGCGGGCGGGCGATGCTGTACCGATGACGAAGCGCAGCTCACGGACGGCGCGCACGATCGCCGTTGTCGGTGGGCTCCTGGCGCGGGTCTTCACCGTGACTCTCGCCGTGCTGATGCCACCCGGGCAGGCGGGGCACCTCACACCGCCGGAGGTTCCCCGCCCTCGGCGCGAGGACTATCGCCCGTAGCGCCGCGACCGTCAGCGCTCCTCGTCGAGACTCTTGCGGCTCTCGCGGGCGTTCGCCTTCTGAATCGCTTCGACGAGTTCGTCCTTCGTCATGCGGGTCCGTCCACGCACGTCCAGTCGCTTGGCGACGTCGAGCAAGTGCGCCTTCGTCGCGTTGGCGTTGACACCACCGGCGGTCTCGCCGTCCCGACTCAGGGCGCCCTCGTCCGACGGCCCTCGCTCCTCCTTCTTCTCCCAGTGGTCGCCGACCTTCTCGTACTGGTGCTTCAGGGCGGAGAAGGCCGTCCGGTGGGCACGCTCGCCCTCGCCGTACGTCTCGACGGCGGCGTCGTGCGTCGCCATCCAGATCTCCTGCGCGTGCTGCGGCGACCGCTTGATCGTCGCCGGAAGTTCCTCGCGAGCCGGCATGGGGCGCTCCTCTCGAACAGTCCTGTGCCGAGGCTACGCCTGCGGTCGCGAGCGGTGCAGTACGCGCATCGGCCGACGGCGCTGGGTTGGGCGCGGTGAGGTGCCTAGGCTGACACCATGAGCGAGCCCGCCGTCGATCCGCGGAGCTGCCCCACCTGCGGCGACCCCCTGTCGTTCGAGATCCTCGACGACGAGCGCTTTCTCGTGGCATGGTCGTGCGTGAACTGCGGCCTGATCCGCACCACGGAGCCGGTGTGAGTCCGGGGTCAGACGAAGCGGTCGGCCGAAGAGACCCGCACGGATGTGGCATATTCAGTAAATGGTGAATCTACCCGAGCATGTCAGCCTTCCGGGATGCGTCGTACGCTACGCCGACAATGGTGGTAGTGCGCAGCCCTCCGTGCTCTTCTTGCACGGCGCGGGTGCCGACCACGTGATGTTCGAGACGCAGCGCCGAGCGCTGGCGGAAGCGGGCTTCCGCACCGTCGTGGTCGATCTGCGAGCGCACGGCGCATCACGGCCCAACACGACCCCGCTCTCGGCGGACCTCTTCGTTCAAGACATCGAGGCGTTGATCGCGCATTCGGGGTTGTCTCGCCCAGCACTCGTGGGGCACTCGCTGGGCGGCAATCTGGCTCAGCGTCTCGTGCAACGAGCGCCGGATCGCTACTCCGCCCTGGCGGTGCTCGACGCCACCTGGAACACCGGCCCGTTGTCGACCTGGGAACGGTGGGCACTCACCATCGCCGCACCGGTCTTGCGTCTTATTCCCCGCTCCCGCCTCCCGCGAGTGATGGCCGACGCCTCCGCCGTGACCGCCCCCGCACGTGCTGATCTCGTGCGAGCCTTCTCCGCTCTCTCCAAGGAGGAGTTCCTCGCCGTGTGGCGAGCCACCACCCAATTCGTCGCACCCGACCCCAGCTATCGCACCCCTGTCCCTCTGCTGCTGGTTCGCGGCGAGAAGGACCGGACGGGCAACATCGCTCGGGCCATGCCGCGCTGGGCCACCGCAGAGAAGGTGACCGAAATCGTCGTGCCTGGAGCCGGGCATGTCATCACCCAGGACGCGCCGGATGCCGTCGCCCAGGTGCTTCGCGACTTTCTCACGCGGGTGGTGGATCGTGCCGAATGATGCTGCCGAGCGTTTCGCTGACTCGCTGGCCGACCTCCTGGCCACTTGGCACTTGCCGCGGGCCACAGGCAAGGTGTACGCGGTGCTTCTCCTCGACGAGCAGGCCACCACGCTCCAGTCGCTGCGTGAGAGGACCGGTCTGAGCACGGGCCAGGTCAGCACTTCGATCCGGGAGCTGACGAGTTGGGGACTGGCGCACACGTGGACCGGGGAAGGCACCCGACGCATTTACGTCGAGGCCACGTCCGGACTGGAGGTCCTGCTCGAGGCATCACACCGGCGCGCCCGGCTCTTCATCGACGCACTGCGCGCCGGCGAAGACCTTCTGTCGCCGGCCTCGGCCGCACGCGAACGACTGAGCGACATCGTGACGCTTTTCGATGGCTACGTCGACGCCGGCGAGCAGATCCTCGCAGGGCGCAGGAAATCGGGCGCGCCGAGCGCGTGATTCCGCGGCGGACCGGCCAGAGCGGTCTCTCCAAAGGTCCTGGGAGCGGGGGTCAGGCGTGGGCGGGTGCGACCGTCTTGCGCATCACCGTCTTGCTCTTGCCGATGTGGCGCTCGAACGTGAAGCCCGCTTTCTCGAACATCGCTCGCGTGCCGTTATGAAGGAACGACGCCGACGTCCTCTTGCCCTCGGGAAGCTCGTTGGGGAACGACACCACCTCACCGCCGCCAGCCTGCGCTATGAGCTCGAGCGCACCGTCGAGCGCCTCCCGCGCTACGCCGGACCGGCGGTGATCGCGATCGACGAAGAAGCAGGTGATGCGCCAGGGGGCCGGCCTCGTCTCCCCCGCGTCGTACTCCTTGCGGTGGTAGATCCCCGGCAGCTCGAGCGGGGTTCCGTACTCGCACCAGGCGATGGCGTCGTCACCGTCGAAGACGAGCGCAGCATGGGCGACGTCCTCCTCGACGAGACGCCTCTTGAACGTCGCTCGGTCGTGCTCGCTCTTGACAGTGTGCTCCGTATCGCCGTGGAAGTAGGAGCAGTAGCACCCGCCCCACACGCCGTTGTGCTTCTCGGCGAGCGCGAGCCACGCCGGAAAGGTCGCGGGAGTGAGCGGTTTGATCACGTGTGCAGCGGTCATTCGGTCACGTCCGGGTCGCCATGCCGACTCCGATCGCCCATGACTGCCTCCTCGCGTCGATGGCGCCAGTCTGCTGCGAGATCGCGACGTCGACAAGATCACTATGAGAAGCGGATGCCGACGACCGGTCGATCACCGGCACACCCAGCGGACGGGCACCCATCGACGACGCGGTCGGGTGGGCGTACGCTGACGGTCATCGGTCAGGAGGGATCGTGAAGCGGCGCCACGAACAGCACGCGATCAGTGACGACGAGCAGATCGCACGATACGCGCACGTGCTCGGCAACATCCCCACGAGCGTGGCCGACAAGGCGTACGCCGCCGCCTTCGCCCGACTCTCCGTCGCGCAGCGCGAGGAGATCGTCGACCGGCTCCGCGAGCAGCTTCCGGTCGCGCCGGAGGAACCGGCATCCATCGACCCGTACGCGTTCGCCACGCTCATGCGAGACCTGCACGCGCGCTATGCCCTGACCGACGTGCCTGGCGCCGCGGCGCTGGCGACAGCGTTCGTCACGAGTCCTCCCGTCGTGGCGTACTTCACCACGGGCGCGGGCTCGGTGAGCATCGATCATCAACCGCCTTGGTTGCACGATCTGGCCGGGCACGAGACCGCCCCCATCGACGGCGGCCGGGCACATCACCGCCCCGGCACCAAAGGCGACGAGTGGTACGGGGCCTGGACGATCGGCGGTGAATAGCGCCCGGTCGCCGCACCGGCCCGCGTCTCAGGGAGAAGCGGCTGCGGGCGCCCGCTCGGGGTAGCCACTCGTCGC
This sequence comes from Microbacterium timonense, assembly GCF_900292075.1. Lineage (GTDB taxonomy): Bacteria > Actinomycetota > Actinomycetes > Actinomycetales > Microbacteriaceae > Microbacterium > Microbacterium timonense. The sequence goes on along the minus strand of NZ_OLMV01000003.1, from coordinate 494,974 downwards.
GAGCCAGGCCCGCATGGTGTCGCGGCTGCGACTGAGACACCGGATGCGGTCTTCGACGCCCGCGAGCTCGTCGGCGACCTCCTGCGCCACGGTTCTCGTGCAGTCAGCAGCCGTCTCTGTGCCGCGGACGCCCTCCATGTCGAAGAGCATCCGGATCAGCCTCGTCGTCATGCCGGCCGTGACCAGTCCTCGAATCCGAAAGACCGTCTCCACGTCCGCTTCCGCGTACTCGCGGTAGCCGTTCGTGGAGCGCGTCGACGCCAGCAGCCCCTGCTCCTCGTAGTACCGAAGAAGTCGCGTGGCGACGCCCGTGCGCTGCGCCAGCTCCCCGATCCTCATCCCCGCCTCATCCGACTTGACCTTCACATTGATGTGAATGTCTAGCTTGCCGGTATGGCCTCATCGACCGCAACAGGCAAGGCAGGATCGTCGACGCACCACCGGACGTGGCTGCTTCTCGTGGCACTCGGTTTGACCCTGTTCGCGTCCGTCAGCACGGAGCTCTTGCCGCCCGCGCTGATTCTCGGAATGTCGAGCACGCTGGGAGTCGACGCTGCAGCGATCGGCACCCTGGTGACCGTGTGGGCCTTGACGATCGTGATCGGCACCGTGCCGGCGCTGCGGGTGACGCGATGGATTCCTCGCAAGGCGTTGCTGATCGCGTCGCTGTTCGTCTTCGCGGGCGCGACGTTGGTGGTCGCCTTGGTCCCACTGTTCCCCGTCGTGGTGGCAGCGCGCATGGTGTCAGCTGTCGCGGCTGCCGTGTCGTGGTCGGTGGTGTTCGCCTACGTGCCCCGGCTCGTTCCAGCCGAGCGCCTGGGTCGGGCCATGGCCGTGGTCCTCGGCGGCGGCACGCTCGCTTCGGTCCTCGGTGTGCCCATCGGCGCGGCCCTCGCTACAGCGGGCACCTGGCAGTGGGCGTTCGTGGGTGCCGCAGCCCTCCTGGCTCTGTCCGCCGTCATCCTGGCTCGCGGGCTCCCCCGTCTTGCCGCCGCGGCCGACGGATCGCGGCCCGGCGGGACTCTCGATCGCTCCGCGATCCCCGTCGGCGTGCTGCTCGGTGCCGGCGCCCTGCTGCTCACCGGATACATGACCCTGTACGCCTACATCGTCCCGGTGCTGGGTGCGGCCGGAATCGAGCCGGTGCACGTCAGTGCGGTGCTCCTCTCGGCCGGAATCGCCGGCGCCGGCGCACTGTTGCTGGGCGGCGCTTTCAGCGACCGCTTCCCGGTCGCCTCCCTCCTCGCGGTGGTCGCCGCCGTCGTGCTCGGTGCGGGGCTGCTCGCGGTCGCTCCTGACTTTCCTGTCGCACCGGCGGTGGCAACGGCCGGCACGGTCGCACTCGGTTTCGGTATCGGCGGGCTCCCGCCCGTGTTCCAGGCGCGAGTGGCGCGGACGGCGTCACCCACCTTCCGGGATCTCGCGACCAGCCTGTTCGCCGTGGTGCTCAACATGGGCATCGCTGCCGGGTCCGCTCTGGGGGCGGTTCTCGTCGGCGACGGGCAACTCGGCTCTCTGGGGACGGTGGCGACGGTGCTCTCCTTCGCTGCTTTCCTCGCCTTCGCGTTGACTCTGGCCCTGCTTCGGCGTCGAACCCATGAGACGCCCTGAGGATGGATGATGCCGTTGGCTCCAGCGCGCGTGACGCGGCCCGGCTAGCCGGGCCCCGGCCCTGCGGTCTGGTCAGGCCCCGCTCGTCGGCGGCTTGTCGAGGCCGTGCCGCCCCGGGCTGTCGGGTTCGGCGGCCGTCGCGGGACTCACCGGCGAGGAACCGGTGGGGTCGTCGGTGCCGGGGTAGTGCGGCTCTTCGATCTCTATCGCCTTGTCGCGCTCCTCCAGCGGCGGCAGGTGGTCGAGGGGTTGCTTGATGTCGTCTGGGTGGTGGCTCATGGATCGAGACTTGCGCTGCACCGCCGGCTCGGAGAGGGGGTTGCCATCCCCGAGCCGTCGTGCTCCGTCGAGGGCGGCAACCGCGCCCTACGGCGCGAGTCGGTCCGACGCGGGTGTCGCGCAGAGCGCGTGACGCGGCATCCGCCTGCCGATCAGGCAACTCGGACTAGAGCGGGATCACGATGTCCGCCTCGTGATTGCCCCCGCATTGCTCCGTGCCGTCGATGCGGACCCATTCGACCTCGACGGCGCCCTGGGCGATCGTGGTCCCGGCGGCGTCGATGACGCGGAATCCCATCTCGGGCGGAGAGTTGAGCAGCGTGGCGCTCCAGCCAGCCTCGCTGTCACCTTCCAGTCCGAAGATGCCAGTCGCGACCGACGGCGCTGTCGAGCCCACCTCGACCGGCATCTCGACGGGACCCGGCATGCAGTCCGCGCCGCTGCACAGCTCCAGGTGCAGGTCGGGCGCCGGCACGTCGAGCTGAATGAATGCAACGCTGCTGTATCCGACTGCCGCGCAGGCGAACGGGGGAATCGAGCCGCACGAAGCCAGAGCGAGGAGTCCCGTCCCGAGCGCACCTGCCGCCAAGATCTTCCGCATGGGAGCCAGTCTCGTCGGTGAGCCGTTGAGCAACGTGGATCGTTACCAGCGCGCAACTCCAGCCCTGCGCACCCCGTGGATATCGGGGGCCAGCGGAAGAGCGCGTGACGCGGCATCCCTCTCCGAATGCTCGCGCTGACCGGCGCTTCTCACTACTGTGGGGCCGGGCGCGGTCGCGCCATCCGATCAGAAGGAGCAATGCATGGCTCAGCGCCCGCTCGGCGTCACCCTCGTCGCCATCATCGCGTGGATCTCCGGCTTCCTCCAGAGCCTCGCCTCGATCATCATCATCATCACGACCGGCTTCATCACGTGGCCGGCCATCCTCGGCTGGATCAGCCTGGTCATCGGTCTCGTCACGCTCTTCGTGGGCATCGGCCTGTGGCGCGGCAACCCGACCGCGCGCATCATCGCGACGATCGTTTTCATCGCGAACATCGTGGTCGAGGTGCTCGGCATGTTCAACGGCGAGACACTGTGGTCGGCGCTCACCGGCTCGATCCTGTCGATCATCGGCCTGATCCTGCTGTACACCCGACGGGCGCGCGAGTACTTCGGCTCGTGACGCAGCCTCGCAGCGACGCTCTGTTCGAGTCTCGCCGTCGGAGCTAATCTGGCGCGCGTGACCAACTCCGCGTCGCTCGCACGCGCCTGGATCGGGACGATCGTGTTCCTGCTCCTCGCGCCGGGAATTGTCGCGGGGCTCATCCCGTGGCTCATCACGGGATGGCGGTGGCACGACTGGGGCGACGCAGCGTGGATCGTCGTGCCCATCGCGTGGATCGCCATCGCGCTCGGCGTGGGATTCCTCCTCTACGCGTTCGCCCTGTTCGCGGTGCACCGCGGAACGCCGGCACCTGTCACGCCGACCCAGACGCTTGTCGTCACCGGCGTGTACCGCTTCGTCCGCAACCCGATGTACCTCGCGGTGCTCGCGATCATCCTCGGACAAGCGCTGCTGTTCGGCAGCTGGTGGCTCGTGCTCTATGCGGGCGTCGCGCTCGCGGCGGTCGTCACGTTCGTGAAGGGCTACGAGGAACCGACCCTCACGCGCACCTACGGCGAGCAGTACCTCGAATATCGCCGGAACGTTCCGGGGTGGTGGCCGCGGCTCACCCCGTGGCGCGAATGAACCGCGGCGCGGCGCGGAAGTCAGGTGTCGGCGTCACGGTCGAACGAGCGCCGACGACAGCCAACGAAGAACGGATGCTGCCGGGCGCAGTGTGAGGGCGGGCGCGGCGCGGAGGCGCGGCCAGCGCCGCACAAGGGCTCGGGCGGCCGGGCTCTGCTGAAGCGCCCGCCGCAGCAGCGCGAGCTCCAGGGCGGTCGCCCATTGGGCGCACACGGCTTCGTCGGTGAACCCCCGTGTCGCTCGGATCGCTCGGGTGCGGAGGCGTCGCCGACGCCACTCCGGCAGTGCGACGAATTCCGTGATCGCGTCGGCGAGGCCCTCGACGTTACCGGCGGAGACGAGGTAGCCGTTGCGGCGGTGGCGAATGATCTCCGCGGGGCCGTAGTCGATGTCGTAGGCGATGGGAACGCAGCCCGCAGCCATCGCTTCGACGAGAGCCAGGGGAAACCCCTCGGAGTGCGCCGTGAACAATGCGAACGAGGCATCCCGCAACTTCTTGCGGGCGTGCGGAACGTGACCGTGCAATCGGATGTCGGCGTCGTCGCGGATGCTCCGTGCAAGAGCCGCGCGGCTTTCACCGTCACCATAGACGTCGAGACTGATCGCGGCGGCGCTGCGGGTGCTCGCCATGCGGACGGCGGCGATGGCGTGTGAGACGCGCTTGCGCCTCGTAAGCGACGCGATGACGATGCCTCTCGCGGCGGCTCGTGCTCCCGGGTCACGGGCGTGGCCACCGGGGTGCGGGTTCGACACGACGGTGATGAGCGCTGATGGCCCCACATCTTGCCGGAGGTCGCGTGCCTGCGCGCGACTGAGCACGGCCACGACGTCGAACTGGTCGGCCCGTTCGAGCGCGGCACGGCGTGACGCCTTGACCACGCCGGCGGCGTCACGGTGTGCGCCGTGGACGAGGTGCGCAGTGACGACGTGCCGACGCCGGTATTCCGCCATGAAGGCAGCCGTCGTCTTGCTGTCGACGATGAAGAAGCTCTGCCGCTCGGCGGTGAGCGCATCGAGCCAGTCCGTGTACAGGTGCCAGGCGCGACGCCACGAGCGCACCGGACGTCCCTGGCCGTCGTACAGAACGAGGCGTCGCCCGCCAGGCTCGCCCCGTCGCCGGACGTCGCGCCGGTCGGTGAGCAGAAGCGACCCGTCGCGGCGGAAGTGATCTACCTGCAGCACTCGTCCGTGGGCGTCATGATGCAGCCGCGACATCACCGCGCCCGCCCGCACCCGCGCGGTGGTCTCGGCATCCGTCCGAAGAGCGGCATCTGCCGCAGGCGCGGGGCTCGAAGCCTTCGATCGGGGCAGTTCGTTCTCGCGCAACCAGTCGTACAGATTGATGATGCGGATGCCGCGACTCAGCGTGCCATCGCCTCGCAGGCGCTCCTCGAGGTCGGGGTAGTCGGGCCGAGTGTCGAATGTGAGCACGTCGACGGGTGTCGCGCACACCTCGTCGAACGCGCGAGACCGCCGGAACATCGCCTCGGTCATCCCGCCGAAGTCATCGGGGATCGACCACGTCACGGCGAAGTGCCGCCCGGCTGGGAGGCGTGGGCGTCTCGATCTCACCTGTCCATTGTGGACAAGCAGGTCCCCGTGCTTTGAGGGCTTGACGGCTGCGCAGACCGCGCCCACCCGACGCCGTCGGAGTCGGCGGGCCTTCTACCAGCCGGCCACGCGGTAGTTGGCCGCGACGGCGGCAAGGTTGCGCAGGCCGAGGCGCACCTTGAAGGGGTCATCGGCCGGTGCCGGCCAGGCAAGGCTCAAGAAGTCGAAGTCGACGAGCGCGTGCGGTGAGCGCTGCTCGGCGAGCACCGCCCCCAAGGCCTGCAGCGTCGTCGACTTGCCCACACCGGTGGTGCCGTTGATGACGACGGTGGTGACACTCACACACCCACCCCACCACAGCCGAGGGTGCCGTCTGGGAGTGGAACGGCAGGTCTGTCAGCTCTCCGCGTGCCGGAGCCCAGCAGGGGTGAAGTACTTCACTTCACCGTCGTCGTCCTCGACGCCGAACACCCACTTGCCGGAGGGTGTGGGACGGACGTCGATGACGGTGCCTCGTGCGTGGGGCGTGAGGACGTGGTCTCCGGGTTTGAAAGCGGTATCGGTCATGGCTTGCAGGCTAGATCTCATCCGCCGCGCGACGCCTCCACCCTGAGGGGGAATTCACCGAGGGCGCATCGCCTCGTCCCTAACACGCAGCCGATTCTCGCTACCGGCTGCCAGACGACCCGAGGAGTTCGACGAAGGCTTGGAGCTTCTCGTCGAGGTACGCCGGGAGCGGCCGATCAGTTCGGTATGCACCCCAGAGGACCGCGCCTTGCCAGAAGGCGGCGAGCGCGTACCCGGCGCCGGTCGCGCCGGCACCCCGCGCCAGCCGTTCATCCAGCGCGGCCACCAGCTGCTCCTCCCACGCCACGCCGCGGGCGCGCAACGCGGGATCCCGCACATCTTCGCGCAGCAGAAGCAGCCCGTCGGCGTAGGAGTCGGCATCGCCGAAATCCTGCGAGAGGGCGAGCAGCAGTTCCACGGCGCCGGCCGGAGTCAGTGGAGTCGTCTCGGCGAGCTCCCCCGTCCGCGCTTGGAGCTGATCCCACGCGTGCAGCAATGCGCGGCGCGTGAGCACCTGCTTGTTCGAGAACCGTTGGACGAGCGTCGGCGCGGAGAGTCCGCATCGCGCCGCGAGTGCTGAGAACGTCAGCCCGCGCACGCCGGATTCCTGCAGAATCGCCAGCGCGAAGTCAAGCACCTGCTGATCTGACTGGGACTTGATGCGCGTCACCCTCCGATCTTATAAACTAACGCTCGTTCATATATGACTCTGGGAGGGCCGATGACGTTCGCAGAGACCGTCGAGCATGGCGGCAGCGCAAGCCCACACGGTGCGACGACTTTCCACGCGTTCCTCGGATGCAGCCTTGATGGCTTCATCGCCGGGCCGCACGGCGAGCTCGATTGGCTGCTGCAGTTCGACGAGCGTCTGGGCGAGACCGGCTACGACGACTTCTTCGCCTCCGTCGACGTGCTCGCCATGGGCCGGGCGACGTTCGAGACGATGCGGGACTCCGATCCAGAGTTCTACCGCGGCAAGCCGATCCACGTCCTCTCGGCCACCATGCCGGCCGGTGCCCAACCGGCGATGGGTCGATCCTCCGTGACGGTGCATCCCGACATCGCCGGCCTGCGAGAGGCGCTTGCGACTGCGGGCGTGCGCCGCGCGTACGTAGACGGCGGCCGAACCGTGCAGGCGTTCATCGCGGAAGGCCTTCTCGCCGACATCATCATCACGCGCGTGCCGATCCTCATCGGCGACGGCATCCCCCTCTTCGGCGCTGTGCCCGCCCCGGTGTATCCCACGCTGGTGGACACGCGACAGATCGCCGCCGGCGCGGTGCAGTCGACGTACCGGTTCGGCTGAGGTCGGGCCGCTCCGTCGGGTTAAGGTGGCCGAGCTGATCGACGCTCGTGCGTCTACCGTGAAGGGCAACGACGCGAGCGGATGCCGTCACCTCGGGCGGAACGGCGGCGGTGCGCTGTCGCGAGAAGCGTTCACGGATGGGATGACGACGATGAGCAGTGAGATCTCCAGCGCCGACGAGCACCACCTGCGGCGATGCGTCGAGCTCGCGAAGCAGGCACTCGAGAACGGCGACGACCCGTTCGGCTCTGTGCTCGTGGACGCAGACGGCGTCGTGCTGGCCGAGGAGATGAATCGCGAGAAGTCCGACCGGGATCCGACCGCGCACCCTGAGCTCGCCCTGGTGCGGTGGGCGATCGCCCACCTCACGCCGGAGCAGAGGGCGACATCGACCGTGTACACATCGGGCGAGCATTGCCCGATGTGCGCAGCCGCACACGGATGGGCCGGGCTGGGGCGCATCGTCGCCGCAGCCTCGGCGGAACAGCTCGCCGGATGGCGGACGTCGTGGGGGTTGCCCGCCGGACCGGTGGCGCCGCTCCCGATCCGGGGAGTGGTGCCGCACGCCGTCGTGAGCGCGCCCGTCGCGCCCTTCGACGCCGAGATGCGTGAGGTGCACCGGCGAGCGGCGACACAAGCGCAGCGATAGCGGGTCGCTCGAGTGCGCTAGCGCCGTACCCGATAGCGCAGGTGGAGTACCCGGTCGCCCCGAACGACGACATCCGGGTCTTCCAGCAGGTGCTGTGCATCCACGGACCCGAAGTAGCGTTTACCGCAGCCGAGCACCACGGGTGCGACATCCATGCGTACCTCGTCGACGAGCCCTGCCGCGAGGACCTGCCCGCCGACATCGCCGGCGGCGACCTCGACGGTGCGGTCGCCCGCGAGCTCCTGAGCCTTGGTCACGGCCGCCTCGATGCTCCCGACAAAGTGGAACGGGGCGGTGGGGTCCCAGCCTTCGGGCGCCGGCCGGTGTGTCACGACGACGACGTGATCGATCCCGCTGGGAGGCTTCCCGTCCCAGCCATCGGTGATGTCGAAGACATGGCGACCGGCGATCGTCACTCCGATCTGGTCCCAGTACGGCCGGATGTGATCGTAGGACGCTTGCGAGACGTTGAGCGCGCCACTGTCGTCGAGCGGCACGTCGCCGCTGACCAGCCATTCGAACAGGGCACCGGGGTCGTCGTTCTCAGCCGCGATGAAGCCGTCCACCGAGACAGACGCGTTCATGACCACTTTTCCCATGGTTCCCTCCTCCGTGTGAGGTCCAGTCTCCTGTGGGGTCAGTGGTCGCTCTTGTAAGAAATCAATCGGCCGGCAGTGGCCATCCCTCCAGCGCATGTTCTGGATGCTCGCGGAGGAAGCGTCGCCGGACCTCGACGTATCGCGTCGGTGTGAGCCCGGTGAACTCCCGGAACTCGTGGACGAAGTGGGCCTGGTCGAAGTAGCCGGCGGCGGCGGCAACGTCTCCCCAATCGATGGGGGCCGATACGTCGATCGCCAGCACGGTGAACGTGAACCGGTAGCTGCGCGCCAACCGCTTCGGCGTGACACCGACGACTTCCTTGAACCGCTTGGCCACATACGTGCTGCTCGCGCGCGCTGCAACGCCGAGGTCATTGATCGGGACAGCCCCGCCAGTCTCCGCGATGGCGATGCTCAGGTGGCGAACGAGGTCGAGGCCGTCAACCGGGCGCAGGCGCCGTACGAGTTCGTCCTCCAGCATCCTGAGCATGTCGTGAGGCGCATCGGCCGTCGTCAATCGGTGTCGCAATTCGGCGGCAGCGCGTTGACCCCAGATGTGCTCCACTGTCGCTGGGCGGTCGCACAACTCCGCTGCGGCCATCGGCAGGAAGGGTGCCAGTCCCCAGGGTTTGAAGTGGACGCCCACCGACCGTGTGGGGGTCGGGTAGCCGAACTCCCACGCCCTGGTGGGCGTGGCGACCACACAGCCGTCGGCGTAGTGCACCGCTTCTGCGGCGGTGGCCGTGCGGATGAGGAACGGCGCTCCGAGGTTCACGATGAGCAGTGGTGCGGGCGCTGCCGGCAGCATCAACCGGGAGTAAGGCGGCGTGCCCTCCAAGTAGTAGATGTCGTCGATCAGCCCGTCCAACGGCGGACCAGGCACCCTCGACACGTAATCCACACCGACATCATCGCCGACGCCGCAACTCGCGGGCCCATCACTTGCGGCCGTACGCGGCGAGGAACACGCGCGCGCCTTCGCGCGCCTTCGCCCGCACCTGAGCCGGACCCGCGATCGTGGTGCCGAACATGCCGCGGTCCATCTCTGCTCCCATGACCAGGAAGGCGAAGTGCTCCGCTGCGAGCGTGGGCGCAGCGACGGCGAGCAGTCCGCGATCCGTCAGCCGAGCGAATGCGCTCGCGAAAGCATGCAGAATCATGTCCGGTGCTCGCTCGCGGTATTGCGCGACGAGGTCCGGGAACCGGGCTGCTTCACCGACGAGCAGCCGGCGCAGCGGGAGCACCGGCCCGAGCAGGACGTCCTCCGCGAGTTTTTCGGCCAGTCGCGGGAGCTCCAGGTCCACGTCCTGCAGCGCGTCGATGGCTTCCGCAAGCAGCATCGCGAACCGCTCGGCGGTGGCGATCGACCGGCCGATGGTTGCACGGAAGAGGGCATCCTTGTCGCCGTAGATGTTATAGACCGTCCGCTTGGCGACCCCGGCCCGCTCCGCGACGATCTCCACGCTCACTCCGTCGTAGCCGAACTCCAGGAACGCGTCGATCGCGGCATCCAGGATCAGGACGCGGGACCGAGCGACCCGTGGGTCTTCCGGTCGAGCCATCGCGCACTCCTCTTGCGGCCACCTTCGTGAGCATTTATTATACCCGCCGGTGCACTATTGCACTGACAAGTGCAGGAGTTGATCATGTCGACAGAAGCAGCAGGTTTCGACCGAGGAGCCGCCGTGACGCGCAGCCTCTTGGGCTGGGGTGTGGTGGCCGGTCCGTTCTACGTGGTGGTCGCGCTGGTGCTCGCGCTGACACGCCCCGGGTTCCAGTTAAGCGAGCACGCACTGTCGCTTCTCATGCTCGGTGAGTGGGGTTGGATGCAACGCCTCAATCTCATTCTCACCGCCTTCATGGTGCTCGCGGCGGCGTGGGGCTTCTTCCGCGCGATCCGCAACGGGCGGGGGCTCGCAATCGCCGTGCTCGTCGGGGTGTACGGCATCTGTCTCATCCTGAGCGCGATCTTCCCGCCGGACCCGGTCGCAGGGTTCCCACCGGGATCCGGGGGAGGTACCGCTTCCCTGAGCGGAATCCTCCACCTCGTCTTCGGCGCGCTGGGCTTCGCCGCGTTGGCAGCGGCCGCGTTCGCCTACGCCGGCTGGTGCCGCAGCATCGGCGCACGGCCGCGCGCCGGATGGGCGATCACACTGGGCGTGCTCGTCTTGCTGGGCTTCTTCGGGGGCGCCGCCTTCGCGACCATCCCACTCGGAGTGCTCCTGCTCTGGATCGCGGTGCTCGCCGGCTGGCTGTGGCTCGCCCTCGCCTCGATTCACGTGTACGCATGGTCACCGCATCCTGTGCGCGTCCAGCAAGCAGCCGCGACCGGGTGATACGCACCCACATCCGCCGAGAAGCAGACGCTGTCGTCATGATGTCGAACCGTTGGCCGGCCATCGTCAGGGTGGGAGCCCCGCGCCCCTCGTTCCGGTAGGCCCGACCACACAGATCCGCTCGTACAACTCCGCAAACTCGATATCGGGGCGCCGGATGTCGGGGGGCGTCGTTACCGTCACCTCCGTGGCAGTAGGTGATGCGCTTGCGGGGCTGGATTCCGCGCAACTCGAGGCGGTTGAGCACGGTGATGGGCCCCTCGTGGTCGCGGCGGGGGCCGGCACCGGGAAGACGCGCGTGCTCACCGCACGGGTGGCGCGACTGCTGGAGGCGGGGGTTGCACCCGAACGGATCCTGCTGCTGACGTTCACCCGGCGTGCGGCATCCGCGATGCTCTCTCGCGCTGCGGTGATGTGCGGCGACGCGCAGGCTGCGCAGCGCATCGCCGGTGGCACCTTCCATGCCGTCGCGCACCGTATCGTCGCTGAGCACGCACAGCATCTGGGGCTGGAGGACGTGACGGTCATCGACCCCGACGACGTCGTCGACCTGCTCGACCTGCTGCGCGCGGAGCACGGGCTCGATGGCACCGAGGTGCGCCTGCCCACGACCCGCACGATCGCGGACATCGCCTCCCGCGCAATCAACACCGCAACCCCGGTCCGCGCCGTCATCGAGGAGCAGTTTCCCTGGGCGCTCGAGCAGGCCGACCAGGTCGCGGGCCTGTTGCGCCATTACCGTGCCCGCAAGCGGGAGCGCGGTCTGCTGGACCTGGATGATCTGCTCGTCGCCTGGCGGGCGCTGGTGCTCGATCCCGGTGTGGGAGCGCGGCTGCGGGCACGTTGGGACTGGGTGTTGGTCGACGAGTACCAGGACGTCAACCAGCTTCAGGTCGACATCGTGCGCGGGCTGCGTCCCGACGGCCGCGGACTGACGGTCGTCGGCGACGACGCGCAGGCCATCTACGCATTCCGGGGTGCGAGCGCCGGTCATTTGCTCGATCTGATCGAGGCGTACCCCGACGCCACCCTGGTGCGCCTGGAACGCAACTTCCGTTCCACGCAAGAGATCCTCGACCTCGCGAACCAGGTACGACCGGGCGAGCTGCGTCTGCGGCTGGTCGCTGACCGTCCGCAGCCGGGCGCTCGGCCGACGCTGGTGAGTTGCCGCAACGCCGACGACGAGGCCCGCACGGTCGCGGACCGCATCCTCGCCGCGCACCTGGATGGCACGCCACTGCGTTCGCAGGCCGTGCTCATGCGAACCGGGTCGCACAGCGCGCAGCTGGAGGTCGAGCTCAAGGTGCGGGGCATCCCGTTCCACAAATACGGCGGGATCGGCTACTTGGAGACCTCGCATGTGCGCGATCTGCTGGCCAGCTTCCGGGTGGTGCTCAATCCGGCAGATGAAGTGTCGTGGTATCGCCTGCTCACCCGGCACCGCGCGATCGGCAAGGCCAGTGCGCGGGGACTGGCCGGGATCCTCGCCGACGGCGGTGTCGACCGCGCGGCCGACGCGGTCGCGGCGGCACCAGCGAAGGCGCGCACCGGGCTCGCGTCGACCCTGTCGCTGCTCGGCGCCGTGGACGCCACGACTGCCGTACCCGAGCTGGTCGAGGCATGCCGAGGTGCGGTGGATCCGCTGCTGCGTGCTCACTACCCGGATTGGAACCGTCGGGTGACCGAGGTCGACGGCATCGCGCAGGCCGCCGCTCGGCAGAGCGACCTCCGCACGTTCGTCAGCGAGCAGGCGATCGACCCGGTGAATGTCGCCGGCGACTGGGCGAAGCAGCCACATCTCGACGAGGACTGGCTGACCCTGTCGACGATCCACTCCGCGAAGGGTCTCGAGTGGGACGCGGTGCACCTCCTGCGGGCGAACGACGGCGCGATGCCCTCCGATATGGCACTCACCTCGTCGGCCGGCCTGGCCGAGGAGCAGCGCCTCGTCTACGTCGCGCTCACCCGCGCCCGCGACTCCCTCGACGTGTACGTGCCCTCGCAGCTGCCCACGCACCCCACCGCGTTCCTGGCCAAGCACGTGGCCGCCAAGCCCAGCAGGTTCCTGACCGAGTCCGCACGCGCTCTCATGGATCCGATCGGCACCGCCGCCGTCACCCCCGAACCCGCGATCGAACGAACCGTCGCGGCGGCACGCATACGCACGGACGCGTTCGACGAGCTGTTCGCGTGACCTCCATCGGTCGGTCGCGCGGCATGCGCACCTACCCGCCCGCCCCCACGAGCAGCGATGTGGCTGTCCTCCGGCCGGTGGAGCGCAGCCGTGGTGGGGCCGAATCGCGCCGGGCGCTACGCCGCGGCTCTCTCCTCCAGAGGTCGGCGCCGCAGTGATGCGGAGACGATCGCAGGGGTGCTGTACTCCTGGTCCATCCGGCCGACGCCTGTGCCGGGCGGGACGATGGCGTCGATCCGGTCCATCAGGTCGTCGGACAGGGAGACATCGACTGCGGCGAGCAGGTCATCGAGTTGCTCCATCGTGCGTGGGCCGATCAGCGCCGCGGTCACGCCGGGGTGGGCGACGACGAACGCGAGCGCCATGTGGGTGAGCGACATGCCTGCCTCGTGGGCCAGGGAGATGAACTCCTCGACGGCGTCGATGCGGCGTTCGTCTCGCAGGGCGGCGAACAGGCGCGTGCGGCGCAGGTCGGTCTCCTGGCCGCGGCGGACTCGTCCAGTGAGCATTCCGCTGGCGAGCGGGCTCCAGATGACCGTGCCCATGCCGTATCGCTGGGCGACCGGCAGTACCTCGCGTTCGATGGTGCGGTCGAGCAGGGAGTAGTGCGGCTGCTCTGTGCGGAATCGCTCGAGCCCGCGCCGTTCGGCGACCCACTGTGCCTCGACGATCTCCGATGCCGGCATATCGGATGATCCGATCGCGCGCACTTTGCCGCTGCGCACGAGGTCGCTCAAGGCCGAGAGGGTCTCCTCGATGTCGGTCTCCGGGTCGGGCCGGTGCATCTGGTAGAGGTCGAGGTGGTCGGTCTGCAGCCGTCGCAATGAATTCTCGACCGCGGTCATGATCCAGCGGCGCGAGCCCCCTTGATGATTCACGTCGTCGCCGATCGGGCGCGCGAACTTCGAGGCGAGGACGACGTCGTCGCGTCGTCCCTTGAGCGCACGGCCGAGCATCTCCTCGGAGTCGCCGTACGCGTCGGCCGTATCCACGAAATTGATGCCGGCGTCGAGAGCGCGTGCGACCATCCGGTTCACCTCGTCCTGATCACTGTTGCCGAACGAGCTGAACATCATCGCGCCCAGCGCGAAGGGCGAGACGTGGATGCCGGTGCGGCCGAGCGGTCGATACTTCATTGCTTCCTCCATGGGACGAGATCCGTGCGAGCCGGTATGCTCCTGTAAGCGGAACGGTCGTCCGCAACTATACGGAACGAGGTTCCGTTTGTCACGTCTGAGGATCCGAATGAGTGCGCATGAGACGCCCACGGGCGCAGTCCGACGCAAGCGAGCGGATGCGGTGCGCAACACCGAGACAGTGCTCGAGGCCGCCAAAGCGGTGTTCGCGGAATCGGGCGTCGACGCCCCGATGCGCGAAATCGCCGCCCGGGCGGGAGTCGGCGTCGGCACGATCTACCGCAACTATCCGCAGCGTTCGGACCTGATCGTCGCCGTCTTCCGTCGCGAACTCGATGCCACCGCCGCTGAGGCGGATCGCCTGTTGTCCCAGTATCCGCCCGCACAAGCGCTCCGCTCGTGGGCTCGGAGTCTCGCTCGTTTTGTCGCGACCAAGCGCGGCTTCGCAAGCGCGCTCCACTCGGGCGACCCCGCCTACCAGCCGTTGCCGGCGCAGTTCCTCGGGGTCCTCGCGCCCAAGGTCCAGGCCATTTTGGATGCCGGTGCCGCGGATGGAACCATCCGTGGCGACATCCGGGCCGACGACCTCATCCGGGCTCTCAGCCGTCTCGCCGACGACCCCGCCGGCCCGGATGACCGCGCCACAGGAATGACCGACGTCTTGCTCGACGGATTGATCGTGGTGGCGCCGCGGAATAGCTAGATGGCGTGAGCGGCGACCCAGGTTGCGGCATACGGGGTCGTCAGCGCCGTCCCTTCTTCCGTGCGCATGCTGACCAGGTCGGCCATTACCCGTTGACCCTGAGGACCTGGCCGGGATGGATCATGCCCTGTCGGACCCCGCTCGCGAGGTAGAGCGTGATGTAGTCGACGCAGAACCGCTCGCCGATGCTCGCGCCCGTGTCGCCTTCGGCGACCGTGTAGGTATCGACCCCGCCGTCCTCCGTGAAAGTGACGGTGCCAGATGCGTATTCGGTTGCGCCGCGGTCAGGGCGCGGCGGCTTGACGCCGTTGTAATACCGGCCGACGGTCACAAAGTCGTCGCAGCCGATCGCCCAAGCGGCGGCCTGCTTCGGGTCGCGCGGAGTCGGCTCGGGGGTCGGTTCGCCGACCGACTCGACGACGGGCTCCGTCGACGGTTCGGGCGTTGGACCGAGATTGCTCACGTCTGACGCGCTCCACTCAATGGATCCCACAACAGTCGCTGCAAGAACGGCGAGGCCGCCGAGGACCAGGACGACGACCGCCACGGTGATCTTGCCCGCGAGGTTCATATCGGCCAGCCTTGCATAGGACCAGCAATCGAGACTGTCGACCGCTACCGGTCCATCACCGCGCGTCGCACCTTTCCGCCCGGCTTTCGAGTCGCGGGCTCAGTCTCTGACGCTCCCACGTAGGAGGTCCTCCGCCGAACCGCCGGACCGTATGGCAGTCCGTCAACGAACCGTCGGAGGGGCTGGTAGCACCAACGAATGCTCGATAATGTCTGGGCATGGGCCGCCTGGTGATCCGAAGGACACTGATCGCTGTGGCCCTTCTTGGGTTCGTGGTGCTGTGGGCGTCGATCGCACTCGACTGGTCGATTGCACGATGGATCGTCCTACTTGGGTACGCGTTGCTCGCCGTTGGTGTTGCCTTCGGTCTCCTCCGACGAGGGCGACAGCCGCGCAACTCCGCGTCCGAGCTATCGGCCTCCGACGCGTACTCGGATCTTCAGTTAGGGCGCGGCCCGATCACGCACTACCCGCGGGATGAAGCAAGCACGCTTCAGATTGGTGACCCTCCGCCAGACCGCTAGGCGCAGCCGCTGTGCCGCTTGTCGGTCCGCTGGCGCGCGGCGAGAGATGACCCGAGTGGGGTCTCCGACCGTGCCGCAGCAACCGTGAAACCCCCAGGCCCGGGCCGGCTCGGACGGGCAGCCACCCTCGCCGTCTGCGGCTAGGGCGCGCCCTTACCGGGTAGACGCGCCTTGGGCGGGCTCAACACAGGAGGGTCAGGTTTGGGTGAGTGAGGCGGGATCACAACACGCCCGTCAGCAAGATTGGATGCCGGTCCTTGGCTGGGCACCTCGGGAGCCCTGGCCTGTTGGGCTCGGCGCGCCATGATCGCCGCGAAGCAGCCGATGAGCGCCCCGCCGACGATGAGCGCAGATGGCAGCGGGGACGGACCGACCGAGTCGCGGGCGCCGGTGTCGGTCGCGACGAAGGTGCACTCGAGTCCGAGCGGAATCAGAGACCAAGACCCCTCGGCGATGATGGACTCGGGGTGGTGGCCCGCGCCTAAATCGGGCATGTACCTCGAGTCGACCAGGCACGAATATTCGGCGCCGTTCCGCGTAGCTGAGACAACTGGCCCGCTCACCGAACTCACGCCGGCGATGACCAGAGCGATCCCGAGAACGACCGTCGCGACCATCAGCGGATTGGTGTTGCGTCGCCGCGCCATCGGCCCATCATCACACCGAATCCTCTTGCGAGCTACTGGGCTCACGCGTCCGCAGGGCGGTCCCCATGCGGACAGTGCGCGTCGAGGAGGTGCCAGCGGGCGGGCATACCCGAAGACACCGATCCCTCGGCAGCGCTGCGGGGTTCGCGGCTTCGACTACCACTCGGATCAAGGTCGGGATCCCGGTGATCAGAGAGGCGACCGACGATGGGATGAGGCACGTCCTAGCCGGCGCCACCGCCGGTGATGTGGGAGCCAGGATAGTCTGGGCGCCGAGAGTCGCCATTCCATCCGTCCGCCGAGTTGGGGACGAACTCCGGGAGCAAACCCTCGTGCCGGAGCGTCTCGTCGACGCGTGAGGATACTGCGTGCAAATGAAACGTCGGGTTGTAGCAGTGGGCGCGGTGGTCGCTTTGGTGATCTGTATAGGCGTCGCTGTCGCCCTCTGGCTGAACCCAGGCGCAGATGGTCCCGCTGATCAATACGTCTTTCCGATCAGATGGACTCCCGCGCTGGACCCTGAAAGCACGATCTCCCCCGACTCCGAGATCGCACTGCTGGAGAATGGTGCCGCGACGCTCAAGGATGTCGCTATCGCGGTCACGGAAACCAATGACGATGGGCGCCCATGCCTGTCCACCACCGACGTGTTGTTCTCGGGTCGCGGCCAGTGGACGGCGACAATCGATGGAACATTGCGGATCGAGACCTCCGACGGCACCATCGTGCTCCTAGCTGAACCCGCACGTTTTGGAGGCGTCGACTGGCAATCGTTGTACCAGGAGGTCTGCGGCACTGATGCCCGGGTGTACGGAGTCCGAACCGCGATGCGCCCATGACGTGAAACGAGTCTTGTCAGTTGTGATGCCCCGGGGAAGGAGCGTCGCAAAGCGGTGTGCCTCGGCACATCGTCTCCGTCGTCAGTACCGGACACGGAAGCGCAGGTGGGTTACCCCGCCCTCGCCCGACAGGACTCTGATCCTTTCGAGCGCCCGACAAGGAAAGTTCGAGCCCTCGAACAATCGGCGCCCGGCCCCGAGAAGCACGGGGACGAGGTGGATCTCGACCTGATCGAGCAGGCCCGCAGCGATCGCGCGCTGCGCCGTGGCGGCGCCGTGCACCAGCACGTCCTTGTCACCGGCGGCGCGTGCCGCGTCCCGGAAGGCAGTCGCGATGTCGTTCGTGTAAGTGACGAGTGGCATCGAACTCACCCACACCGGAACCGGCCGGCGGCTGAGCACCCAGATCGGCACCCCGTCGTGGTGATCCCCCTGCCAGCCTTGGGCGGGTTCGAACGTGCCGCGGCCCGCCACAACTGCGCCGGTAGACATGAACTCGTCGACGATCTGCTCGTTCACACCGCCCTCGGGCGGGAACACCCAGTCGTGTAGTCTGCCGCCGCCGTCGCCGAGCCCGTTGTCATCGGCCTCGTTCGGCCCGGCGATGTAGCCGTCGAGCGACATGGACATGTACAGCACGGTGTGACCCATTCCGACTCCACTTCGCGTCAGTGACAGATTGTCCTCCGGTCGGCGCCGCTGCGAAACGGGGCGGGGCGACCGCGGGAACGTGCCTTCAGAAGATGTGTGCTTCGCAGCTGGCGAGGAACGCGATCCGGCGTCGCCGGAGCTGGCGGTAGTCAGTGGCGCGGGAGACGAGGTCGGTGCGGAGCTCGTTCGTCACCTCAGTGTGCCGATCGCTTGCGGCGCAGGACGATGGCCTTCTTCAAGGGACGGGCCTTCCAAGGGCTCGGCCTCGCAACAACCCCGTCGTATACAAGGTAGCGCGTGGAGAAATGGCACGGTCACCAGCCCATTCCACGTGCGTGCAGACTGACGCGATGCGGCGTCTACGCCCACGGCACTATGGCACACTGACGCCTGTGCTTGAAAATATTGGCGGATTGCACCTGCTCATCCTTGCCGTTGTTTGGATCGTCCCCTTCGTCATCACCGTCGTCAGCATCGCACGAAATCGGGTTGCTTCGGGAACAGCCAAGGCGGTCTGGGTTCTCA
The DNA here is from genome assembly GCF_900292075.1 of Microbacterium timonense. GTDB lineage: Bacteria > Actinomycetota > Actinomycetes > Actinomycetales > Microbacteriaceae > Microbacterium > Microbacterium timonense. Next base: position 476,553 of record NZ_OLMV01000003.1, on the reverse strand, counting down.
TAGCATTGCTGTTCCCGTGGCTCGGCCTGATCCTGTGGTTCACGATCGGTCGAAAGCCGGCCTCGGCGCGGTAAACGACCACCGCCGGATTCGCATCGAGCCGAACCGACCAGTCAGCGACGTGGCTCACCGTGCGGACGTCGGTCGCTCAGCGGGCGGGTGGGATGGCGTAAAGCCACGCCCCGGTGATGTGCATGTTTTCCCACCACACGCTTTCGATCGGCGTTCGACGCCGGCTCTTCAGCGGACGCAGGCGTTCAAATGAGATCGACCGGATTTAAGACGACGTGGGCGAGTTGCTGCGGGCCCACGCGTCGCTCGTACTCGAATCCCTCGGGAATCCATTTGGTATCCCAGAGGGCAATCTCAGCTGCGCTGTCGCCCTGACCGCGATTCCGCGCCTTGGCTCGTTCACCCGCGCGCTCAGGATCGAGGTCGATCCAGACGGGAAGATCGATCAGCGACAATGTCTCCGGTCGAAGGATCCGGATCCCCTCGATGATGAGCGCGACGGGCATCGGTTCGTCGATGAGCTTTTCATGGCCGTCGTACGAACGGGCTCGGTAGCGCAAGCGCGATTCGGCCCCGGTTCTCACTCGACGGAGCAGATCGAAAATCGCTGGCCAGTCCTGAAGTTCGAACAGTGCAGCCCGCCGAGTGTCGACGGCGGCATACAGCCTGTCAGTGGGTACGACCTGCCGCGGACCGATCCCGAGGTCACCAGCGAGCCGAAGCGCCAGCGTGGACTTGCCGGACCCGCCGTGACCGCCGATCGCGACAATAGGCGGACGATCGCTCCCGGCGATCAACCTGCGGGTACGCCGAAGCAGCTCGCGGTAGCCGTGCCCGGCCTCGCTCACACCGTCACCGCGGTCACCGGCACCAGGTCGTTCGCCGACCGCACAACCAGCGGCCCGGTGAACGCCCCCGGCTCCATTCCCGTCGGAGCGGTCACCCTGAACACCGCCTCCTCCCCAGGCAGCAGCGTCACCATGCCGCGGTCGACGCGGGCGGCGGCATCCGCTCGATCCACCAGCAGCGTCACGTCCTTCGCGAGCGAGGTCGCTCGCACCCGCACCTCGTATCCACCCTCGGCCGCCGAAGCCGACGCGACCACCGGCGAGGGCGAAAGTCGAAGCGCTGGGTCCTCGTCGAAGTACCAGAACGCGCGCTCGCCCGTCGACATCTCGGCGACGACGAACTCCCCCGTCGGGTCGTCCGACGACACGTCCAGCGCCAGCGACACCGCTGAACGCGCAGGCACGGAGGCCGAGGCATCCGTCGCCGTCTGCTCCTCGCCGTCGAACGTGAGCACCCGCACCGACACCGAGGCCTGCCACGGCGAGTCCGAGTCGTTGTGCAGCACGAGCGCCAGGCCGCCGTCGCGGGGCTGGATGGTCGCGAGGCGGTCGGCGTAGACGTCGCGCAGGGCGTACCAGAGCGGCTTGCGGATGCCGTGGCCGTCGACGGCGGCCCACGAGATCACGGGCCAGCAGTCGTTGAGCTGCCACACGATCGCGCCCTGGTTGAGCGGGTGCAGCGAGCGGAAGTGCTCGATGCCGAAGCGCACCGCGCGGGCCTGGTTCAGCTGCGTCGCCCAGTGCCAGTCGTCGATCGACTGCGGCTCGGCGATGTGCGCGCCGAGGCCGCGCTCGAGCTTGCCGTTGCCGTCGGTAGCCTTCTGGTGCACGAGCATGAGCGGGCCGTACGGGTCGGCGGGCTCGTCGTGCACGACCGAGAACAGCGTCGACCACGCCGGCGGACCCTGGAAGCCGAACTCCGAGACGAACCGCGGCCGGTAGGTGCGGTAGACGTCGTAGTCGACCTGGTTCCAGACGTCCCAGATGTGCACGGTGCCGTGCTTCGGGTCGTTCGGGTGCACGAACCTGCTGAACCCGTAGGGGCTGCCGGCCGAATAGGGAGTCGTCGAGGCGAGCTCGCCGATGACGCGCGGGAACAGGTCGAGGTAGTAGCCCTCGCCCCACGTCGCGCCCTTCAGCCGCGGCCGCCAGCCCCAGTCGACCCAGCCCCAGATGTTCTCGTTGCCGCCGTTCCACACCACCAGGCTCGGGTGCGAAGACAGGCGCGTGACGTTGTCGCGGGCCTCGGCCTCGAACTCGTTCCACAGCTCGGCATCCTCGCTGTACGCGGCGCACGCCAGCAGAAAGTCCTGCCACACCAGCACGCCGCGCTCGTCGGCGAGCTCGTAGAAGTCCTCGGACTCGTAGATGCCCCCGCCCCACACCCGCAGCATGTTCATGCCCGACTCCTCGGCGTCGGCGAACCGGTCGGCCAGCCGCCCGCGCGTGATGCGCGAGAAGAAGGTGTCTTCGGGGATCCAGTTCGCCCCGCGGATGTAGATGGGCTTGCCGTTGACGATCACCGTGAACGGGCTGCCGTCGGCATCGGCCTCGACATCGATCTCGGCGGTGCGGAAGCCGATGCGCCCGCTCCACTCCGCCTCACCCGCCTGCACCGTCAGTTCGTACAGCGGCTGCGCGCCATGCCCGCGCGGCCACCACAGCTCCGCGTCGCTCGCGGTGATCGGCAGCACGACAGAGGACGTGCCGACGGATGCCGCGACCGCCGCGCGCTCGCCCGCCACCTGTGCGACCACCTCGACGTCGGCAGCCCCTTCGCTCCACTCGAGGTCGACGTGCACGTCGACGCGGCGGGCGTCGCCGTCGATGCCCACGACCGGACGGACGGCGGCGATGCGCACGCCGCTCCAGCTCTCGATGCCGATGCGGCGCCAGATGCCGCTCGTCACCAGGGCGGGCCCCCAGTCCCAGCCGAAGTTGCACGCCGTCTTGCGGATCGCGTTGTACGGGTACACGTACCCGTGCGGGCGCTCCCCCAGCACGGCCTCGCGCTCCTCGGCAAAGGCGATAGGCGAGCGGAACGTCACCTCGAGCCGGTTGCCCTCGGGGCGCAGCAGCGCCCCCACCGGCCACCGGTAGGAACGGTGCTGGTTGGCGGTCTTCGCGATCTCGACGCCGTTGAGCACGACGCGGGCAACAGTGTCGAGCCCGTCGGCGACGAGGTCATGGTTCTGCGCGCCGTCGGCGGGCGCGTCGAAGGTCAGCTCGTACGTCCAGTCGCACCGTCCGATCCACGACAGCAGCGACTCGTTGTCGTCCACGTACGGGTCGGGGATGAGCCCGGCCGCGAGCAGGTCGGTGTGCACCACGCCGGGAACGATCGCCGGGACCGGCTCGGCGGCGACGGCAGCGAACACGGGAGGGATGTCGCCACCGCTGTGCCGCAGCGTCCAGCCGTCGTGAAGCTCACGGAAAGTCATGTCTTAGGACTATCAGGGCGGTGGACGTTTCGTCTCGCTTCGCTCGCTCAACGAACGGGGAGGACGACCGGGGACGCTTCGTCTCGCTTCGCTCCCTCAACGGGCGGGGAGGGTGGGGACGTTCGACTCGGTTTGCTCGCTCAACGGGCGGGGGTGGGAGAGATTATCGCGGGCGCTGTCGAAATGGGGGCGCCGGGTTCGTAGCAAGGGTGAAAGCAGGAATCACTGGAACGGAGCACATCATGAGCACGACCTTCACCGTCAACTTCTTCTGCACCCTCGACGGCTACGGCATGGGCCACGGCTGGCCGGGCTACTGGGGCAAGGAGGGTCCCGAGCTTCGTGCCGACCTCGAGCGCACCTACGCCGAGGAGCAGGTGCTGGTGTACGGGGCTACGACATTCCGCGAGTTCCGCTCGTTCGTGAAGGACTACGACGAGCCGTACTACGACAGCCTCAACGCCCACCCCAAGCTCGTGTTCTCCCGCACGCTGGAGGAGCCGCTGGGCTGGGAGAACTCGAGCGTCATCCGCGAAGACGCCGTCACCGCGATCGAGCGGCTCAAGCGCACCACCGATGTACCCATGCGCTCGCACGGCAGCATCTCGCTGAACCGCGCGCTGCTCGCGGCCGGTCTCGTCGACCGCCTCGAGGTGACGATCTTCCCCGCGGTCACCGGTCGCGCCGGCGACGCGGCGCTCCTGCACGGCGGAGCCGAGCTGGATCTCGACCTCATCGAGTCGACCGTGCTCGACGGGCAGACGCAGAAGCTCGTCTACGCCCCGCGCCTGCACGTCGGGATTCCCGAGGGCGTCGGTCCGAAGCGGCGGGACGCCTGAGGGCTGTCGGGCGTCGTACGGGAACGGAAGGATACGAGCATGCAGTACTTGGTCAACGTCATCGACAGCCGCAGCAACTCGGGCACCGACGAGGAGATGGTCGCGATCGACGCGTTCAACGACAAGCTCCGCGCCGGCGGGCATTGGGTGTTCGCCGCCGGGCTGGCCGACCCCACCGTGTCGACGGTCATCGACGGCCGCGGCGATGAGCCGGTGCTCACCGACGGCCCCTTCGTCGAGGCCAAGGAGTGGGCGGCGGGCTTCTGGATCATCGAAGCGCCCGACCTCGACGTCGCCATCCAGCTCATGACCGACGGCTCGAGGGCCTGCAACCGGCGGCTCGAGGTGCGGCCGCTGCTGCAAGGGTGAGCGATCCTCGGGAGGCCCTGACCCGTGCACACCGGAACGAGTGGGCGCGGGTCGTGGCCACGCTCGCAAAGCGTTTCGGCAACCTCGACATCGCCGAGGATGCCGCGGCCGAGGCCTTCGCCGCGGCATCCGAGCGATGGCCGGTGGACGGCATCCCCGCGAACCCCGGCGCCTGGCTCACGACGGCCGCGACCCGCAAGGCGATCGATGTGATGAGGCGGGAGAGCATCCGAGACGCGAGGCACAGGGAGGCGCTGCTCGTGTACGACGCAGACCCCGAGCCGCTGGGCGTGATCGACGACGACCGGTTGCGGCTCCTGTTCATCTGCTGCCACCCGGCGCTGGCGATGGAGGCGCGGGTGGCGCTCACACTCCGGCTCGTCGGAGGCCTGAGTGTTCCCGAGATCGCCCGCGCGTTCCTCGTGCAAGACACGACCATGGGCGCCCGCATCACCCGGGCCAAGGCGAAGATCACGGCCGCCGGCATCCCGTATCGGATGCCTGATGCCGATGACCTGCCGCGCCGCGTATCGGGCGTGCTGGCGGTGCTTTTCCTCGTCTTCAACGAGGGCTACCTCGCGTCGGGACCCGACACGGCACCGGTGCGCGCGGAGCTGACCGGCGAAGCCATCCGACTGGCGCGCCTGCTGCACCAGCTGCTGCCCCGCGACGGCGAGGTGACCGGCGTGCTCGCGCTGATGCTGCTCATCGAGGCCCGGCGCGCCGCGCGCGTCTCGGGGGCGGGCGAACTGGTGCCGTTGAGCGACCAAGACCGCACGCGATGGGATGCCGCGCTCATCGCCGAGGGTCACGCCCTGGTCCGCGAGCGCCTGGCATCGGGCGAGGCGCCGGGCCGCTACCAGCTGCTCGCGGCGATCAACGCGGTCCACACCGACGGCGACGCGCCGGACTGGACGCAGATCGTCGCCCTGTACGACCACATGGTTCGGCTCGACCCTTCGCCGGTCGTGCGGCTGAACCGGGCGATCGCGGTCGCCGAGTGCGACGGGCCCGACCTCGGGCTCGCGCTCGTGGACGCGCTGGAGCCCGAGCTGCGCGGCTATCACCCATACCACGCCGCCCGCGCTCAGCTGCTGCACCGGCTCGGGCGCGACGCGGAGGCGCGGGACGCCTACGACGCGGCCATCCGGCTCGCCGGCAATACCGCGGAGGTCGCGTACCTGACACGGCGCCGCGACGAGTACCTCGGTCCGCCGGTCGAGTAGCGAGCTCGCGAGCATGCCGAGACCGGGCACCCGTCGGCCGGACGTGTGTCCGCTACGGCGCGTCGCGCGCGAAATCGATACCGTCAGGCCTTCGCGTGCCCTAGGTTCAGAGCCGTGCGAAATTTCGGGGGAAAGCGCCGTCCGTCCATCGTCGACTCAACTGCGACCGATCCGCTGACGCGGGAAGGGTGGGTACGGCGCCGGCTGCGGCACGCGGCCGCACCGGTCGCAGTCACCGCCACCGCCCTGCTCATCGCCGGCTGTTCGTTCGCGCCCGCGTCGAGCACCGAGCCGAGCGGGGAGCCGTCGGCCGCGACGACGACCACGAGCACCGTCGACGGCCAGTTCGCGATCCCGGAGTTCTACGAGCCGCCGTCGCCGCTGCCCGACAAGGAGCACGGCACGCTGCTGCGCTCCGAAGAGGTGCCGGCCCCGGAGGGTGCCCGCGCCTGGCGGATCCTGTACCTGTCGGAGACGCACGACGGGACGCCGGTCGCGACATCCGGCATCGTCGTCGCCCCGAAGGGCGAGGCGCCGGACGGGGGTCGCAAGGTCGTGGCGTGGGCGCACGGCACCGAGGGCGGCGGCCGCAACTGCGCGCCGTCGCTGGCCGCGGAGCCCGCCGTGGACCTCGTCGACTACTTCACGTACACGAGCCCGTTCCAGCAGGACGTCGGCATCCCGGCGCTGACCGAGTTCCTCGACGCGGGCTACGTGGTGGTCGCCACGGACTACCAGGGCCTCGGCACGCCCGGCGTTCAGCAGTACACCGTGCTGGATTCCGAGGCGAACAACGTCTGGGACTCGGTCAAGGCGGCGCAGCAGATCGACGAGACCGAGGCGAGTGACGACATGGTCGTGCTCGGCTGGTCGCAGGGCGGCGGTGCGTCGGTCTGGATGGGGCAGAACACCGACTACGGCAAGCCCCTCAATCTGCTCGGCACGGCGGCGCTCGCGCCGGCCGCAGACAACGGCCCGCAGTTCGCCCGCCAGGTTCCGGAGGGTCCGCAGGATGCCACGTCACCTGCGCACGCGGTGGCGCTGCAGCTCAACGTGTTCCGCGGGTTCCTCGCCGCCTATCCCGAGCTCGACGCATCGGGAGTTGTGACGAAGGCCGGTGAGGAGGCACTCGCGGGAGCCGGTGTGCAGTGCGTCAATCACCTCGCCTACGTCATCAACTCGAACCTGACGGACTACGCGTCGCTGCTGCAGCCGAGCATCCCGTCCGACTGGCAGAAGCGCCTGGATGAGAACACCGCCGGCTACTCGGCGCCGACCGCGCCGGTGCTCGTGATGCAGGGCACCGCCGACACGGTCGTGAACCCGAACGGCACCAGCCAGTACTACGAGCGGGCGTGCGGATTCGGGATGCCGGTGCAGTACACGATCTACTCCGGTGCGACCCATCAGACCATCCCTCGCTACGCCAAGGGCGAGTACGTCTCGTGGATCGCCGACCGCTTCGCCGGCGCCGAGGCGCCGACGACCTGCGGTCCCGAGGGAAGCACGCAGACGCCGCCCCCGCCGATCCCGACCCCTTCCCCGGTCGCGACGCCCGCGCCGTAGCGCTCACCGCCGCGGGGGGTTCTGTCCGCCGTCGGAGTCGGCATCGATGGCTTGAAAGCGGAGCGCCATGTAGGGGCGACCGGGAAGCTCGATCGTGAACCGACCGCGTACCGGTTCCGGAAGCCGCTCGATCGTCATGTTCCACGTGTCGATCACGTCCACGGTGTATGCGACGTCCGGATCCCATAGGAAGCGGCGGAACCGGGGCTGGTTGAAGCCGTAATAGAAGAGCATGTACCGCCCCGGGATGCCTGCGCTGGGGATGTCCCAGTCATGCGCGACCGGCTCGAGAGCGGCCGGGGCATCCTCCATCACCCGCCGCAGCAGGGCGATGCGGTCGGGGCTCGAACCGACCAGCTCCCCGCCCTTCGACCACCACAGCTCGTCGTTCTCACGTAGGTACGTCTCGCCGTGACCGACGTAGCCGCCGCGCACCGCGCCCTCCCAGAACCGGCGCACCATCTCCTGTCCGGTGATGTTGCCCCATCCCTGGTCGATGTCGCCCTCGTACGCGCACTCGTCGATCACCACCGGCTTGCCCCAGGCATCTCGCCACTCGTCGGTCATCTCGGCCGTCTTGTAGATGTCGCGTCGCTGCACACTGGCGTGAGTGATCCACTCGCGCCCGTAGTCGTAGAACTCGAAGCAGTTGTGGATCGAGATGAGATGGCGAGTCGGGTCGTTCTCGCGCACGATGCCCGCGAATCGCTCCCAGTCCGCCTCGGTCTTGGTGGGCATCAGGTCGTACTCGTTCGCCAGCGACCACCAGACGTTGGCGAAGCCGGCGAGCCTCGCAACGGCATAGCGCAGGTACCGGTCGTCGGCGACGGCACCCATGTCGGCGAAACCCCACCGGTCGTACGGGTGGAAGAGGATGACGTCGGCCTCGATGCCGAGGCGTCCGAGCTCCGTGATGCGCTGTTCCAGGTGCGCCCAGTACCTGGGGTCGAACCGCTGGAGGTCGAAGCCTCCCTCGGGGCTCCCGACGAACGGGTACACCTCGGGCTCGTTCTCGTTGAAGGCGTACGACTTCGGGAAGACGCACATGCGGATCTTGTTGAACGGCGAGCCGGCCAGCGCGGCCAGGGTGCGCTGCTCGAGCGCATCGCCTTGGTGCGTCCAGGCGTACGCCGTCGTGCCGACGGGCACGAAGCGCCGTCCATCGGCCGACGCGAAGTGGAAGCGGTCGTGCACGCGCACCGGTCCGCGGCCCGCGGCGGTGGCATCGACGTCGAAGACTCCCCAGATGCCGTTCAACGTGCGGGCGTTGCTCTCGCTCTCGAACCGGTGCTCGCCGGCGTGCTCGACGAGGTACCGGGCGCGATAGACGCCGTCACCGTCGTAGAAGCCCGGCACGTCCACTCGGCCCCGGGGCGTGTCGATGTGCACCACGAGATCGACCTCGACGAAGGGATTCCCGTGCTGCGGGCCGTTGAACTCGATCTCGAGCCGCTCGAACCGGCGCAGCCGGCGCTGATGACGCATGCTCGCAGAGCCCGGCACGCCGTCGACGTCGTACTCCGCGCTGACCTGGTGTGCGGCTTCTCGCGGCGGTGACGGCGAATTGCCCGGGATCGGCAGCGACGACAACTCGTCCAGCAGCGCGTCGACCGCACCCGGCTCGCGCAGCGCCGGCGAGGTCCGCGCGACCAGACGCACGGGGTGACCGCCCAGTTGCAGGCGTGTAGAGAGGTCCCCGAGCTCGGGCATGTGCCGTTCGAGCACGGCGCGCGCGCCGGCATCCTTCAGCAGTGCGCCGAGGGTCTCGTCACCGGTGTAGGTGATGGCGGTGGGGGGCATCGAGGATTATCCCTTCACGGAACCGGCGAACGCACCGGATACGAAGTAGCGCTGGAACAGCAGGTAGACGATCACGACGGGGATCACCGACATCAGCGTGAACGCGTTGATCGGCCCGTACGAGCTGGTGTACTGCGACTGGAACCCCTGGATCGCCAGCGGCACGGTCCAGGCATCCGAACTCTGCAGCAGCACGAGCGCCATGCCGTACTCGTTCCATGTCGCCACGAAGTCGAGGATGAACAGCGCTGCAAGCGCAGGACCCGACAGCGGCAGGATGATCTGCCAGAACAGGCGGAAGTACGACGCGCCGTCCATTCGCGCACTCTCGTCCAGCTCTTCGGGGATCTGACGGAAGAAGCCGTAGAGGATGAAGATCTGGTACGGGATGCCGAACCCGATGTACGGCAGGATGACGCCGATGTGGGTGTTCAGCAGCCCGAGCGAGTTGATCACCTGGAACAGCGGAGCGATCGCCACCTGGATGGGGACCATCGCACCGATCGCCATCGCCGCCAGCAGGAGCCTGCTGCGACGGAACCGGATGCGCGCGATCGCGAAGGCGGCGGCGGCCGAGATCAACAGACCCACCGGAACCTTGACGATCGCGATGATCAAACTGTTGAGGCCGACGCCCAGGAGGTTGCCTGTCTCGAGCGCTTCGGCGTAGTTGCCGAAGTCGGGGTTCAGCGGCGGCAGGAAGACTGGCGTGCCGATGGCATCCGCCTCGGTCTTCAACGAGGTGAAGACGATGAACACGAGCGGCAGCATCCAGATGATCAGCGAGATCAGCAGGGCGATCCAGAGGCCGATCCGGATGTAGTCCCTGCCTCGGGAGGGCCGCCGGGGCGCGGCATCCTCGTCCGTTCGCCGCGAGACCGGTGCGAGGGCGACAGTCATGAGTCCTCCTGTCGGGCCGTCCATGCCAGATAGGGCAGCACGACGGCGAGAGTGACGACGAGCAGTACGGTCGCCACCGCGTTGCCCGGGCCGTACTCGTGGTTGGTGATGGACTGCTGGTACGACCACAGCGCGAGCACCTGGGTCATCTGCGCCGGGCCACCACCGGTCATGCCCACGATGAGGTCGAACACCTTGATCGCGCCGATGAAGGTGAGCACGAAGACGATCACCATGGTGGGACGGAGGGCGGGCAGCGTGACGTTGCGGAACACCTGCCAGCTGTTGGCGCCGTCGATCCTCGCGGCGTCGATGTGGTCCTTCTGCACCGACTGCAGGCCGGCGAGGAACAGCACCATGTTGGTGCCCACGCTCTGCCAGACGAACGCGATGAAGACCGAGTAGAGGGCGATGTTCTGATCGCCGAGCCATTGGATGTCGGCGAGCCACGGCCAGCCCAGCGCCTCACCGATGCTGGCGCCGATGCCGTAATTGGGGTTGTAGATCCACCGCCACATGTTGGCCACGGCGATCGACGCGAGCACTCCGGGGATGTAGAAGACGGAGCGGAACAGGTTCCGCCCGAACAGCGGGCGGTTCAGCGCGAGGGCCAGGAGCAGGCTGATCGTCAGGGGGATGATCAACGACAGGACGATCCAGATCACCGTGTTGCGGAATGCCGTCCAGAAGACCGGGTCCTGCGTGAAGATTCGCACGTAGTTGTCGAAGCCGACGAACTCCTGGGGCGCGCCGACGAACCCGGTCCAGTCGAAGAACGACAGCCGCACCGACTCGATCATCGGGCCGACGACGAAGAACAGGTAGGCGACAAGAGCTGGGGCCAGGAACGGCAGCGCCACGAGGAAGCGTGATCGCCGTCGCGCGCGACGCGGTGGGGCTGGGGTGGTGGTGGTCATGCGGCTCTCCAGAGCGCGACGGTGTGCCGGCGGAGGCAGGAGCCTCCGCCGGCACCGCGTCACTGGTTGTCGATGAACTTCTGCATCTCGCTCCCCGCCTCAGAGGGGTCGAGCTGATCGGTCGCGACGAGGTTCTGAATGCGCCAGTACTCCGTCGTCATGGCCAGGGACATGCCCTGGTCGTTGAAGTAGTACAGGCCGGTCGCCTCGTCGAACAGCGGGTTCCACTGCTGGTCGAGGCTGTCCTGGGTGGACGGGTCGACGGTGACGGCGGTGTTGACCGGCCGGGCACCGACGAGCTCGAGGTTGATCTTCTGCGGCTCCTCGCTGGTCAGGTAGTCGAGGAACAGGGCGGCCTCGTCGGGATGTTTCGTCCCGGCAGAGACGTAGACGTTCGAGGTGTCGCCGTAGAGCTCACCCGTTCCGGTGGGGAACAGGAACACGCCGATCGTGCTGGTGTCGACGTCGTTGGATCGCAGGACATTGTCGAACCAGTTGCCTTCGATCACCATCGCGGCGTCGCCCGAGAAGAAGAGAGCGTTCGCCTCGGAGTCGCTCATGCTCGCCCAGCCGTCGACGAGGTACTCCTGGGTCCACGTGTGGAACTCGTCGAATGCGGCCTCCACGCAGGGCTCGGACGACCAGTCGGCCTCGGCGGTGATGAGCTCGCGGAACGTGTCGGAGCCGCACTCCGTCATCAGGATGTTGTCGAGCAGCCGCATCAGGTGCCAGTTGACAGTGCCACCGAACTCGATCGGCGTGATGCCCGCAGCCACCAGCTTGTCCGCGGCCTCGACGAGCTCGTCGTACGTCGTGGGCGGCGCGGTGATCCCTGCCTGTGCGAACAGGTCCTTGTTGTAGAAGACGGCGGCACCGGCTTGGCCGTTGGGTACGCCGTCGTAGCCGCCGTACTGCGTGACGCTGGCCATACCCACGTCGCTGAAGCGGTCCTCCCAGCCATACTTCTCGTAGTACTTCTCGAGGTCGAGGCTCGCGCCGCCCTGGACGTACTCGCCTCCGATTCCCGGGCCGGCCCATGACCAGTACACATCCGGGGCGGCCGAGGTGCCGAGCGACGTGCGCAACGCCTCCTTGTGGCCGTCGGTGGATCGCTCCTCCACCTCGATCTTGATGTCGGGGTGCTCTTTCTCGAACCCTGCGAGCGTCTCCTCCCAGGCCTGCTTCGAGGCATCGTTGGTGTCAGCCAGCTTCCAGTAGGTGAGTGTGACCTGACCGTCGGCCGCTTCGCCGCCGGCGCTGCATGCGCCCAGCCCGGTCGCCAGCAGGGCCGCGCCCGCCACGGCCACCGCCTTTCGCTTCCATCGCATCATTGCGTCCTTTCACTGCAGTGTGAGCTTCTCCGCGATCGCCTGCGACGCGGCTCCGACCGGTGTCGGCCGCACCTATGTTAGCGTTTGCATACCGGCCGTCAAGTGCAAGGTTTGCGGAGCGCCCTTTGATGACATGCCTTGACCGGCCTGTCTCCTTCGCGTGCGCTTCACGTCTGGAATCGATAACATCGGGTCCAGAGCATCGCCGAGGAGGCCACCATGCCACCAGCAGCCCGCCGGGGCACCGCCGCCGGTCGCCCGACCCTCAATGACGTAGGGCGCCTGGCCGGCGTATCGGCACAGACCGTGTCGCGGTTCCTGACGGGGGCGTCCTACGTCGGGGCTGACGCCGGCGAGCGCATCCAGCAGGCGATCGACGCGCTGGGCTATCGCCCGAACCGCCTGGCCCGCGGACTTCAGAACGGCCGCTCCGACACGGTCGGCGTCCTCACGTCCGCTCCGCTGAATTACGGCGCAGCCGAGACGCTGGCCGGGCTCAGCGCCGGCGCGCACGCCGCCGACGTCACGTTGATCACGGCGCACCTGGACGTGAACGACTCACAGCCCGCCGACGCGAAACGCATCCTCGAGCGGTTTCTGTCGATGCGCGTCGACGGGGTCGTCATCACCGCTCGCATCGACGGCCTCGAGTCGCTGCTGCAGCAGACGGTGCGCGACGAGGTGCCGATCGTCGCTGTGACCGGGCGCCCGGTCCCCGGTACCGGGACGGCGGGCGCCGACTCGTACGCCGCCGGACGGTTGGTCATGGACCATCTGCTGGAGCTCGGCCACTCCCGCATCGCGTTCCTCGCGGGACCCCGCGACAGCGCCGAGTCGCAAGAGCGGGAACGCGCCTACTACGACGCGATGGCCACCGCGGGCGGGACGGTGCTGCCGGTCATCGTCGGCGGCGATTGGACCGGCGCCGCCGGGTACGAGGCCGGCCTGAGGGCTGATTTCGCATCTTTCACCGCGGTCTTCGCCGCGGACGACGAACTGGCGCTCGGCTTCTCGGCGGCGGCGCGCAGTCGCGGCTACTCCGCACCGGGCGATTTCTCGCTGGTTGGGATCGACGACATGCCCGAGGCGCGGTACTTCGCTCCCCCTCTCACGACCGCTCGCATGGACTTCGCAGCCCTCGGACGGCGCGCGTTCGAGGCGTTGCACGAGGTGGTGCGAACGGGCGAGGGCGCGGCGCACGTGGTGGTCACTCCCGAGTTGATCGTGCGGGAATCGACGGCTGCGCCCTCCCCGCACGCGACTCCCGCAGCGTAGCCCGCGTCAGTCGGTCTTGATGTCGGAGAACAGCCCGGTGAAGGGCGTGCCGGTGCTCAGAACCCGTTCGAAGAAGGCACCGGCGATCGGACTCGCCACCGCCGCGGATGCCGCCTCGTAGCTGTCGAAGTACAGATCGAGCGTGCGGTGAGCCGGGGTCAGCGTGCCGTCCTCCTTGGGCCAGACCTTGGCCTCTTCGACACGACGCAGGTCGGGCAGCTGTCGTGCGAGCTCGGCGATCTCGGGGTAGACCGTCTCGAACGCGGACGGGTCGGCGGGGTTGTCGAAGATGAGGGTGATCTTGGTGGGCATGGGTGGTTCGCTTTCGTTCAAATGGTGGGAAGTGGAAGTGGTGTGGAGGCAGAAGCTGCCGGAGGTGGGAGTCGGTGATCCCGCGGAGCCCCCTGCGAGAGCGTCAGCTGACCGTGAGGAGGTCCCTTCCCTCCGATGCCGTCGCAATGACCGCTTCGGGCCGCCCGTACGTCTCGAGCAGTCGCAGCCAGATCTCACTGATCGTGGGATACGACGGCACCGCGTGCCAGAGTCGCTCGATCGGCACCTCGCCCACGATCGCGATGGTCGCTGAGTGCAGAAGCTCGGCGACGTCTTGACCGACGAAGGTCGCACCGACCACGATCTGCCGGTCCTCGTCGACGACGAGCTTGGCGCGCCCGCTGTACCCGTCGGCGTGGAGCTTGGCGCCGCTGACCCAGCCGAGGTCGTACTCGACCGCGCGCACATTCAGGCCGACGGCCCGAGCGCGCGCCTCGGTCAGACCCACGCTGGCCACCTCGGGGTCGGTGAAGACCACGTGGGGGACCGCACGGTGGTCGGCCGTTGCGGCGTGCCATCCCCATGACCCGTCACTCAGCGTGGTGCCCTGCAGCCGCGCCGCGATCGCCTCACCGGCGGCACGCGCTTGGTACTTGCCCTGGTGTGTGAGCAGGGCGCGACCGTTGACGTCACCGACGCCGTAGAGCCAGTCGGTGCCTACCACCAGCATGGTGTCGTCGACGGTGAGGGCGGCGCCTGGCGTGAGACCCACGGTTTCGAGGCCGACGTCGCTCGTGTTCGGTCGCCGACCGGTGGAGACGAGGATCTCTTCCGCCTGCAGCACGGTGCCATCGGCGAGCTGCACGCTGACGACGCCGTTCGTGTCGCGGTCCACGCGCGCGGGCGTCGCGCCGAGGCGCACGTCCACTCCCTCCGCAGCCAGTGACGCCGCGAGGTACTCGCCGACGAACGGTTCCTCCTGCTCGAGCAGCGCACCCCGGGAGAGCAACGTCACGTGCGATCCCAGCGAGGAGAACGCGAGAGCGAGCTCGGTACCGGCCACGCCACCGCCGACGACGACGAGCCGCGGCGGAACGTGATCGGCGGACGTCGCCTCTCGCGTTCCCCACGGGTTCGCAGCATCCAGTCCCGGAACCGGCGGCAGGAACGGAACAGAGCCGGTCGCCAGCGCCACGGCCTTCGCCGTGAAGGTGCGGTCGCCGACGCTCACCCGGTGGGGGCCGGCGAGCCGCGCATGCCCGCGGATCAGGTCGATGCCGGCGGATTCCAGCCAGGCGACCTGTCCGTCATCCTTCCACTGGTCGGTGAAGGCGGAGCGCCGGGCCAGTACGGCGTCGGCGTCGATCCGTCCGCCGAGCGCCTCGCGGGCCCCGCCGACGCGCTGGGCGGCACGCAGCGCGTGACCGCTGCGCAACAGCGCCTTCGACGGCATGCACGCCCAGTACGAGCATTCGCCGCCGACGAGTTCGGATTCGACGATCGCGGCGCGGATGCCGCGCTTGGTGGCGTAGTCCGCGACGTTCTCGCCGACGGGTCCGGCGCCGACGACGATCAGGTCGTAGTCGTAACGCGAGTCGAGGTCGTTCATGATGCCTTCCGCTGGAGGATGCTGAGCCGGATGCCGGCGACGAGGAAGAAGATGCCGCCGAGGATCGCGTAGCCGCCGACGCCCACGACGACAGTTCCGCCCTGCAGGCCCTGCGTGGCGAACGCGGCGCCGGCGAGCACGGAGATCGCGCCGCTGATCATGAGCGGCACCTGACCGCCCGAGCTGCGGCGCAGGATTGCGGCGATCAGCTGCGCAAGACCTGACACGATCGCCCACACTCCCCAGGCGACGAGCACTGCGGCGGCGGAGATGGTCGAAGCCCACCCCAGCGCGATCGCTGCCAGCACGCTCAGGACCACATTGCCGAGCTCGGCCGGTCGGGGTCCGCGTGCCTGCCCTTCGGCGCGGATCTGGAGGAACACCGCGCCCGCGTCGACGAGCGGGTACAGCACCAGCAGGACGGTCAGCAGCGGGTTCGGCGCGGGAGCAGTCAGGAACAGCACCACCGCCCAGATGACGGCGAAGGCGGCGCGGGTCAAGTAGATCCGTCTCAGGGCGGTGCCGAGTCCCGGTTTGGAAGTGGTGGACGTGGTCATGTGGAAGTCCTTCGATTGGTCATTGCGATGTAGAGTTACTAGTACGTCTACGTGGAGGACTCTAGACTACACATGCCCGATCGGACAACATCGACGCGAGAGGACGGCGTCCATGGCTGCTGAGGCGACACCTTCCCCGCGACGCGGATCCGGGTCCGAGACGCGGGCCCGCATCCTGGCTGCAGCCAGCGACCTCTTCTACGCACACGGCATCCGCGCCGTCAGTGCCGACCGCATCATCGACCAGGTCGGCATCACGAAAGTGACGTTCTACCGCCACTTCCGCAGCAAGGCCGATCTGGTCGTCGCGTATCTCACCGAGCAGGCGGATGCCGAGCGGGGCTGGATGCAGAGCATCCACCGCGCCGACGATCCGGTCGGTACGCTGCGGGCTCTCGCGACGGGCATCGGAGAGGCGAGCTGTCGCCCTGGATTCCGCGGGTGCGCGTTCATCAACGCGGCGGCGGAGTTCTCTGACGCCGACGACCCCGTCCGGATCGCCGTGGACGCGCACCGCTCCTGGATGTTCGACTACTTCGCCGGAATCGCGGCCGAGAGTGGAGCCGAGGATGCGCAGGCTGCTGCGCGCCAGCTCATGCTGCTGCGGGACGGCGGCATGGTGAGCGGCTACCTCGGCGAGCCGACCGCGGTCGCCGAATCACTCGGGGCGGCGTTCACCTCCATCGTCGCGACGCCGTCGCCGCCGCGCGAGGGTGCCGTGGCATCCCCCTGAGCAGGGTGCTTCATTAGTAGTTATTAACCAGTAACATAGCGGTGTGCGCAGCCGTATGAGTGGCGTCGAGCGACGCTCGCAGGTGTTGGAGTTCGCCGCAGAGGAGTTCGCCGCGCACGGCTTGCACGGGGCCTCGACCGAAGCGATCGCCCGGGCCGCCGGCATCACGCAGGCGTACGTCTTCCGAATGTTCCGCACCAAGAAGGCGCTGTTCCTCGAGCTGGTGCGCGCTGCATTCGACCGGCTCACGGACGCCATGCGAGATGCCGCCGCAGGCAAGACCGGGCTCGATGCGCTCTCAGCGATGGGGCGCCAGTACTACGAGTTGCTGGAAGACCGGACCTCGCTGCTGCTGCAGTTGCAGGGGTTCGCGGCGTGCGGCGATGTGGAAGTCAGGGATGCCGTGCGCGCCAGCTTCTCTGCGATGTGGGAGGTGGTCGCGCAGGCGACCGAGCTCGAGCCCATCACGGTGAAGTCGTTCCTGGGGTTCGGGATGCTACTGAACGCCGGCGCCGCGCTGAGTGTCGATGATGTGACCGAGGCGTGGGCTGAGGGACTCCGGACTCCGATCAGCGCCGGGCTGTTCGCACACATCACCGCGGAGACGAACCGCTGAGCGAGACGGCGACCAGCACCGCGCCCGTGCGGGGCCTCGGCCCGGCGCTCGTCACGGTCGCGTTCCTCGGCGCGGTCATCGGCGGCGTCGGCGCCCCTCTTATCACCTCGGTCGCCCTGGATCTCGACGTGCCGCTGGAGTCCGCCCAATGGACCCTCACCATCACATTGTTCGCGGGCGCGGTCTCCGCGCCCGTCCTCGGTCGGCTCGGCACCGGCCCTCACCGCCGGGCCGCGATCCTGATCACCCTTGCTCTGGTTGCGGGCGGCGGCCTGCTTACCGCCATCCCGCTGCCCTTCGGAATGCTGCTGATCGGACGTGCGCTCCAGGGTCTCGGGCTCGGGACGATCGCGTTGCTCATGAGCGTCGCACGCGACCATCTGCCCGCCGACCGCGCGCACGTCACGATCGGGACCGTCTCTGTCGCGGGGACGGTGGGAATCGGGGTTGCGTACCCGCTCATGGGTCTGATCGACCAGGTCGTCGGCTTGCGCGCCGCCTATACGGTCGGGTTCCTGCTCTCCGCTGCGGCGGTCCTTCTCGCCTGGCGCGTCCTCCCGGCGGACCAGCCCCGCCCGAGTGCGCGGATCGACGTTCCGGGCGCCATCCTCCTCGGCATCGGAATCCTCGGCGTACTCGTGGCGGTAGCCCAACCGTCGGTCTGGGACCTTCCCTGGGCCGGGGCGACGATCCTGGTCGTCGCTGTCCTCGCCTTGAGCGCCTGGGTATGGCTGGAGCTGCGGGTGCCTGCAGCACTGGTCGACCTCAGGCTCCTCGCGGCCGGCGGCGTCCTGCGTGCGAACGTGGCCATGCTCACCGCGGGAATCGGCATGTACCTGCTCTTCTCACTCCTCACCCGGTATGTTCAGACGCCCGCCGACGCCGGGTACGGCTTCGGGCTCCCTGAAGTGCTTGCAGGCGCCGCGCTCATCCCGTTCTCTGTGCTCGGCTTCATCGCCGGCCGCCTCACCAACTGGCTGAGCGGGCTCGTGTCCGCCCGATGGACCTTCGTGATCTACACCGCGTGCGTCATCACCGCCGCGGTCCTCTTCGCTGTCGTTCCAGACTCGCTCCTCACGACTCTCGGGTCGATGGCCATCCTCGGGTTCGGGGTCGGCGGGGCGTCCGCGATCATGCCCAGACTGGTACTCGACGGCGTGCCCCAGCACGAGACATCCAGCGTCCTGTCGATCAATCAGATCGTCCGCACGGTGGGGTTCAGCATCGGCAGCGCCGTGGCGGGGTTCCTCCTCGCCACAGCGACGCCGAACGGAGAGGTTCTGCCACAAGAGCAGGGCTACACGGACGCCGCTCTGTGGGTCATCCCGCTGCTCGCGCTCAGTTCCTGCGCCATCCTGGCGGGTGGCCGGCGGGCACGACACTGACCTGTCGTCTCATCGGACACGCGCGTACTGGGCCCGGTGGACACCCTTCTGCCGCTGACGGCGAGCTCTGGCCTTTCGTCCGCGCCGATCTCCTGCGAGACTCGCCGCATGGTGTCACGGCGGCGCTATGTGGTGATCGCGGCACGCACGCTGGTGTGTGTTCTGCTGCTCGCCGGTGCGTGCCTGACCATCGCGGGCATCATCACCGGCTCTGCCGTCGCGACGACGAACGGCACCCTTCTCTTTGTCGGCGTCGCGCTGCTTGTCGGTGTCGTGTACGCCGCCGTGTTCCTGCGAGACGATCAGGTCACTCGACGCGCGGCCCGTCGACCGCATTGACCGGTGCGGAAATGGGCGCGTCGGCCGAGATCAGATTGCCGCGACGGCGGCGCGGATCGCGTCGAGCGTGACCTGCGGGTGCGAGATCATCGACACGTGCGAGGCCTCCACCTCGGCCACCGTCGAGCCCGCGCGCTCGGCCATGCGACGTTTCGTGTCGATCGGAATGACCCTGTCTTCGGTGCCCAGCACCGCCCAGCTCGGAATCGACTTCCACGCCGCGGGGCCCGATGGGGTGACGTTCGCGACGATGGATGCCGGGCGCTGTGTCGCGGCGATGAGCCACCGGTCACGCTCGGGCAGGTCCTGTGCGAACGACGTGTGCACGACCTCGGGCTTCAGCCACGCATCGGCGGCGCCCTCGGGCGCGCCGGGATATCCGGCCAGATCGAGCACGGTCGTGGGGTCCGCCACAGCGAGCGCCGAACCCGATCCCTCGAGGATGCCGAGGACGGTCTCGCCCTCATCCGGGATGAACGCGTCGATGTAGACGAGTGCGCGGACATCGCCGGACAGACCGGCGTTGGTGATGACCGCGCCACCGTACGAATGGCCGACGAGCACCACGGCACCCGACGTGCGGTGAGTGAGGAAGGAGGCGATGTACGCGGCATCGCTCGTCAGGCCCCGGAGTTCGTTCGGCGGAGCGAGCACGGTGTAGCCGTCCGACTGAAGGGACGGGATGACGGCGTTCCAACTCGAGGAGTCGGCCCAGGCGCCGTGGACGAGGACGATGGTGGGCGTGCTATCTGGCATTGCGGCTTCCAATCACAAGGCGCCGCCGCGACGGGCGACGCTGCCGGCGAGGGGTGCGTCCAGGTGCCCGACGCAATGGTCACGATAGGGCCGCGAAGTCCGGCGCGCCAGGGGGGTGCCCGGTTCGTCCGGTGGGGCGGGGCCGCGTTTCGTCTCGCTTCGCTCGCTCAACGACCGGGAGGGCGATAGCGCAGGCGCGTTTCGGCTCGCTTCGCTCGCTCAACGACCGGGGGGCGAGAGCGAGGGGGCGTTTCGTCTCGCTGCGCTCGCTCAACGACCGAGGGGCGAGAGCGCAGGCGCGTTTCGTCTCGCTGCGCTCGCTCAACGACCGGAGGGGGGCGGCGGGGTCAGCCGCCGGCGGCTGGAGGGGTGCGCTTGGACTCGGCCAACTCATCGACATGAAGGCCGGTCTCGTCGATCGTGCCGTTGCGGTAGGCCTGACGGCCGACCATATGCGCCGACAGCGGCGCGGTCGCCAGCTGGATGAGCACGACGGGCACGAGGAAAGCCACGACCGGCCACGACCGCAGCGACAGCGCGATGGCGAGGCAGATCAGGATGAGCCCGAGAACCTGCGGCTTGGTGGCCGCGTGCAGCCGGCTCGGCACGTCGCGGAACCGCAGCACGCCGATCGCGGCGGTCAAGCACAGCAGGGCACCGAGCAGGATGAGGATGAGGGCGGCGATGTCGAGCGCGACGTTCATTGGTCCTGATCCCTTCTCGCGACGAACCGCGCGATCGAGATCGAGCCGAACACGCCGACGGCCGCGATGATCAGCAGCACCGGCAACGTGCGGGTGTGATGGTTGATCGCCATCTCGGCACCGAGCACGCACATCACCTCGGTGAGGAGCACGTCGGATGCCACGGCCCGGTCGAGGATCGACGGGCCGATCACGATGCGCCACAGGGTGATCAGCGCGGCGACCGCGAAGACGACGTAGATGACGATCAGGAGCACGTTCATGGGGTGCCTCCGGGCGTTTCGTCTCGCTTCGCTCGCTCAACGACCGGGGGCTTCGGTTGCCCGGCGACCGGGGGCTTCGCTCGCTCAACGACCGGGGGCTTCGGTTGCTCAACGACCGGGGGCTTCGGTTGCTCAACGACCGGGGGACGGCGGCGAGCCGCGGCATCCTCGCGAATCGTCTGCAACTGGGCGCGCGAACCCACGGCGCGGACGATGCGCTCCTCCCAGTGATAGACGCTCGCGCGCTGCTTCTCGACGTCGGCGTCGTTTCGCACCCCGATGATGTGCAGGTACAAGATGCGGCGATCGCGGTCCGTCTCGACGATCAGTGAGCCAGGGATGAGGGATGCCGTGACGGCGGTGTGCGTCATGATCAGGTCGTCATCGGTGCGCAGCGGCACCGCGATGATCGCGGTCCCCGGCTGCCGCCGGAAGTCCAGCACCTGCCACGCGACGGTGAGGGAACCGCGAACGACGGCGAAGATGAACTCCACGACGAAGACGAAGCCCCACCAGAGGTTGACGCGGCCCGACAGCTCAACCGGAGGCAGTCGGAAGATCCGGGTCACGACGAGGGCGGCGATGAGCCCGGTGAGGAAGGCGAGCCACGTGAATTGGCCCCACAGCAACATCCACAGCGCGATGAGCCAGACGAAGAACGGCAGCTGGCGCCACACGATCACCGCCGCGCGCCGGGCGCGGTTCACGCGGATGTCGCCGCTCACGGCGCCTTCTCCGTTCCCTGGGCGTCATCGACGAGCTGCGTGAGCGAGACCGGCTGCAGCAGCGCCTCACCGATGCGGGTGCAGACGTCGTAGAGCGGTCCGGCGAAGACCGTCAGCGCCACCGTCACCGCGACCATGCCCGTCGTGGCCGCCGTCATGATCTTCGGGATGGCACGGCGCTCGGTCTCGACGGCCGCGGCGGGTGCCGACCCGAGGTATGAGATGCGCGCCTCGGTCTCGGCCGAATCCTCGTCCTCGCGCCAGAAGGAGAGGTTCCACGCGCGCATGAGCGCGTACAGGGTGAGCAGGCTCGTCACGATGCCGCCCACGATCAGCACCATCATGACCGGGGTGCCCACCTGCGCTGCAGCGTCGAAGAGCGCGAACTTGCCGATGAACCCGGAGAAGGGCGGCAGCCCCCCGAGGTTGATCGCCGGGATGAAGTAGAGCACCGCGATCACCGGGGCCGCCTTCATCAGCCCCTTGACGCGCAGGATCGAGGTCGAACCGGCGCGGCGCTCCACCAGCCCGACCGCCAGGAAGAGCGTCGTCTGCACCACGATGTGGTGGACCATGTAGTAGATCGTCGCTCCGATCGCGGCGGGCGTCGCGATCGCGAGCCCGAAGATCATGTAGCCGATATGGCTGACGAGCGTGAACGACAGGATGCGTTTGAGCTCGGCCTGCGCGACCGCGCCGAGCACCCCCACGATCATCGTCGCCAACGCCACCCACATGAGCAGCTGGTTGACGTCGTTGTCGAGGAAGAGCTCGGTCTCGGTGCGGATGATCGCGTAGACGCCGACCTTGGTCAGCAGGCCCGCGAACACCGCCGTGACCGGCGCGGGCGCGGTGGGGTACGAGTCCGGCAGCCAGAACGAGAGCGGGAAGACGGCGGCTTTGATGCTGAACGCGAGCAGCAGCATGAGGTGCAGGATCAGCTGGGTCTGCTGCGGCAGCTCCCCCATGCGCTCGGAGACCTGCACCATGTTGACCGTGCCGAGCGCGCCGTAGATCATGGCGATCGACGCGAGGAACAGGATCGACGAGACCAGCGACACCACGATGTAGACGACGCCGGTGCGGATGCGCGACTCGGTCGAGCCGAGCGTGATCAGCACATACGACGCAACCAGGAGGATCTCGAACCCGACGTACAGGTTGAAGAGGTCGCCGGCGATGAACGCGTTGAAGATCCCGGCGCCCAGGATCAGGTACGACGGGTGGAAGATCGAGACCGGGGTGTCGTCGTCGCCGTCTGCGGCGCCCTGCCCGATCGAGAAGAGAAGGACGGCCAGCAGCACCACGCTCGACACCACGACGAGCAGCGCCGACAGCCGGTCGACGTACAGGACGATGCCGAACGGGATCGGCCACCCGCCCACCGACACGGCGATGGGCTTGTCTCCGACGTCGACGACGTAGAGCAGGATGGCGGCGATCACGAGCACCGCGGTCAGCGTGACCACCGAGACGCCGACCTGCGTCTTGCGGTGCCGGCCGGCGATGAGCGCGATCGCTGCTCCCAGCAGCGGCAGCGTGACGAGCAGGGGAACGAGCGCCGGTGCGATCTGGATCATGCGCCGTCACCTCCGTCACGTCGGTCCGCGGCATCCGGGTCGCCTTTGCCGGCGGCATCCGTATCGCGCGCGGCGTCGGTGACGCGCCGGGCCGGACGGTCGACCGGGGCATCGTCGCGCAGACCGGCGAAGTCGCGCGCACCGAGGATCATGATCGGCGCCGTGTCCGTGCCGACGAAGTCCGTCGTGGCGTCGTCGTCGGTGTGCTCGATCTCGGTCTCTTCGTCCATCGTGTCTTCGTCCGCGGGGCCGCGCTCGCGCACCTCGATGTCGGCCTCGTCATCCGACACCGTGTCGGCCTGGCCGAGCTGCCACGAGCGATAGATCAGAGCGAGGAGGAAGGCCGAGACGGCGAACGTGATGACGATGGCGGTGAGGGTGAGCGCCTGCGGCAGTGGGTCGGACATCCCGTCGGTTCCGCCCTCGCCGGTCGCGTCGCCGAAGAACGGGGCGACACCGGGCGCCCCCATGACGATGAGCAGCAGCAGATTCGTGGCATTGCCCAGCAGCAGGAACCCGATGAGCACGCGGGTGAGACTGCGCTCGAGCATGGCGTAGACGCCGCACGCGAAGAGCACGGCCATGACGATGATGAGGACGAACGAGACGCTCATGACACGTCCACCCTCGGTGTCGCGTTCGGCTGCCCGGCCTCTCGCTGGGCCTGCGCCTGGCGGTCCACCTCGGCACCCAGGCTGCGCAGCACGTCGAGCACCAGGCCGATCACCACGAGATACACGCCCACGTCGAACAGCGTGGAGGTGACGAACTCACCGTGGCCGATCACCGGCAGGTCCCACTCGAAGAACGTGCTCGTCAGCGGTGCCGCCCCGAAGAACAGCGGCACGATGGCGCAGGCGACCGCGATCGTCATGCCGGCGCCCAGGAGCCGGCCGGCGTCGGTCGGCGCCGCCGCGCCCAGCTCGTACCGGCCGCCCGCGACGTACCGCATGACCAGCGCCATGCCCGCGACGAGCCCCCCGGCGAACCCGCCCCCGGGCAGGTTGTGGCCGGCGAAGAGGAGGTAAAGCGACACGATGATGATGGTGTGGAAGAGGATCCGCACGATCACCTCGAGCATGATCGAGCGGTTCTCGGGTCGCACCCGCTGACCGCCGATGAGCCAGGCCATGCGTCCCGAGCCGCGCACGTCGCCGTGCTGCTTGAGTCCGTCGGACGTCTCGACGAGGGGCCGTCGCGCGCGCGTCGCACCTGCCGGGAGGGGGGCGATGAAGCGTGACAGCGTGTCGGCACGGTGGGTGACGAACACGAGCGATGCCACGCCCGTCGCCGCGAGGATCAGCACCGACAGCTCGCCCATGGTGTCCCAGCCGCGCAGGTCGACGAGGGCCACATTCACCACATTCTTGCCGTGGCCGAGCTCGTATGCCAATTCGGGAAAACGCTCCGAGATCGGCTTCTCCACGCGCGCGCTCGTGGCGACCATCGCGACGAGCGCCATCGTGATGCCGACGGCGCCGCCGAGCACGGCCCGCGCTACGGGCCACACCGAGGCGTTGTGCTCGCCGAGCCGGGACGGGATGCGCCGCAGCACGAGCGCGAACGCCACCAGCGTGACGGTCTCGACGAGGATCTGCGTCAGCGCCAGGTCCGGCGCGCCGCTCGTCGCGAAGAGCAGCACCATGCCGAGGCCCGTGACCGAGACCAGCACCACGCCCGTGTAGCGCTTGCGGGCACGGATGGCGATGAGGCCCGCGGCGATCATCAGCGGCGCGACGAACAGCTGCATGGGGGTCTGGTAGGCGTCGAGCTGACTGCGCCACTCGTCGCTGGCGATGAGCGCCGTCGCCTCGGCGGCGACGAACACCACGAAGATCGTGCCGACGTAGACGGGCAGTGAGCCGCGCTGGGTGAGACTCGTGGTCACCACCGACAGGCGGGCGATCACCCGCAGCGTGCCGTTGTAGGCATCGGCGGCGGTGAAGGGCAGCAGACGCTTCGCGGGTCGCCACGTGCGCGTGAGCCAGAACACCAGCACGCCGAGGACGATCGTCGCCAGCGAGATCCAGAGCGCCGGTTCGAGACCGTGCCAGAGGGCGAGGTGCGCCGAATGCTCGGGCGGGGCGATACCCGGCGTGGCGACCGGAGCCTCGTCGGCGTACGGCGCGAACACCTTGTCGAGCCACGGCGCGAAGACGCCGGCGACGACCGTGAGGGTCGACAGCACGATCGGCGCCACGAGGAACCCGATCGGCGGGTCGGGCCATTCCGTATCGGGCATACGCTCGCCCGCAGCGGTGCGCTTGATTGCGAACGCACCCCACAGGAACCGGATGCCGTAGGCCGCCGTGAGCACGGAACCCATGGCGATCCCCACCAGTGCGACGGCCCCCCACACCGAGCCACCCAGCGCCTCATACCAGAGCGCGGCGAGCGCGCCCTCTTTGGCCACGAAGCCGATGGTGGGGATGATGCCGACCATCGAGGCGACCGCGATGATCGAGAAGGTCATCATCACCGGGGCCTGGCGCCCCACCCCCGACAGCTCGGTCAGGTCGCGGGTGGAGAGCTGGCGGTCGATGACGCCGACCACGAGGAACAGGGCCGACTTGAAGAGCGCATGGCTCAGCAGCAGCGCGAGGCCTGCGAGCGCGGCATCCCGCGTCCCGAATCCGAGCACGACCGTCAGCATGCCGAGCTGGCTCACGGTGCCGAAGGCGAGCACGCGCTTCAGGTCGGTCTCACGCAACGCCTGGAATCCGCCGAGGAGCATCGTGAAGACGCCGAGGGCGATGACGATCGGACGCCACGGTGGCGCGATCGCGAACACCGGGGCGAGGCGCGCGATGAGGTAGATGCCCGCCTTCACCATCGCCGCCGCGTGCAGGTAGGCGCTCACCGGCGTGGGCGCTGCCATGGCACCGGGAAGCCAGAAGTGGAAGGGGAAGATGGCCGACTTGCTCAGCGCACCGACGAGGATCATGACCAGAGCAGCGTCGACGACGGGACCGGCCGGGGCTTCGGAGAGGATCTCCGAGATGCTCGAGGTGCCCGCGTCGACGACCAGCAGCACAACACCGATGAGCATGACCAGGCCGCCGAGCGTCGTGACCAGCAGCGCCTGCAGAGCCGCGCGGCGGCTGGATGCGCGTTTGTTGTAGTACCCGATGAGGAGGTACGAGAGCACGCTCGTGACCTCCCAGAACATCACGAGCACGACGAGATCGTCGGTGAGGACGAGCCCGTACATCGCGCCGGCGAACGCGAGCAGCACGGCGGCGAACTGCCCGAGGTTGTCGGTCTTCCCGCGGAAGTACCAGCGGCAGTAGATCATCACGAGGGCGCCGACGCCGGTGACGACGAGTGTCATGAGCCACGACAGCGTGTCCATGCGCATCGAGAGGTCGATGCCCAGCGGCGGGATCCAGGCGTATGACTCGAAGGGAATATCGCCGGACGCGACGTTCGGCGTGAGGACGGCGGCCTGGACGAACCCGGCGATCGGGAGGATCGCGGCGACGTAGAACGCCCGCGCGCCGATGCGTCCCACGAGCCACGGCAGCAGCAGTGGAACCACCGCGAACGCGCCGAGCACGAGGAGCATTCGGGCCTCCTCGGGGTCGTCAGCCTGCGCGGGTCGAGACGGGCCGCGGGGCTCTGGCGATCGGGGTGTCGGAATCCATCCTACCGGCGCGCCTTCGCCCGGGATGCCGCCGGCGGGCGTCGTGCGAGAGTGAAGGGGTGATGGGGGATGTCGTGCGGGGCGGGGCGCCTGCCCCGGTGCCCCGGTGGACGCGCGAGCTGCTGGGCGTCGCCGCCGCGATCGGAATCGGGCTGGCCGTGGTGGCCGCCGTCTCCTCCTCGCCCCGCTCGGAGCTGCTGTTCCGCGACGGCGACTCGCTCGTCACGACGCTGATCGTCCACTCGATCGCCGCCGGTCAGCCGCAGGACTGGGCGCTGTCGTCAGTGCTCTTCCTCCCCGAAACGGCCGTCCTGTGGCTGCTGTCGCTGCTCGGGCTCGGGGTGAACAGCACGCTGGTGCTGGCCGGCATCGTGAACATCGTCGCGCTCTATGGCGCGCTGCGTCTCGCGGCGGGATCGCCCGCTCGAGGTCGCGCACCCATCGCCGGTGCCCTGACGGCGCTGACGACGTACGCGCTGCTCGCGGCATCCGAGTGGTCCCCCTCGCGGGATGCCCTCGAACTCGCGTCGCTTCTCACGACCACGACGTACTACAGCGCGACCGTTCTCGGCACGGTGCTCGTGGTGGGTATCGCCCGCCGTGCCCTCGACGCCGGCGGGGTTGTCGGCGGCGCACGCACGGGCGATTCAGGGGTCACGACACGCGGTAACGGCGGCCCGGAAACGGCAGAGAGTGACACCCGAACGCCCGGGGCCTCGGGGCTGGGAACGAACGGCGTGCCGTGGGGCTGGGTGGCGGGGATGGGCCTGGTGGCCGCGGCATCCGTCGTCACGAATCCGCTGTTCGCCGCATGGGCGACGGTGCCCCTCGTGCTCGTGCTCGGCCTCGCGGGGTGGCGGGCACGGTGGCTGGCGGGCGGGCTCGTGGCGGGTACGATCATCGGCTTCGTGGGACGGATGCCGCTGGCCCGGCTCATCGCGAACACCGGCGCCGGCTATGCCGACCCGACGCAGTGGCTCGCGTCACTCGACTACTACGGCGCGCTTCTCGCAGAGCGCTGGAACGCGCCGTGGGGAGCGGCATCCGTCATCGCCGTCGTGGTGCTGTGGGGCTGGTGCCTGGCCGCCACCGTGCTGCTCGCGCATCGGCGCGACGTGGGCGCCGCGGTCGTCGCTGCCTGCGGGTGGGTGATGCCTGTCGTGGTGGTGCTCGGTGCCCTCGCCCTGGGAACGCACGCGGCGCGCTATGTGCAGCCGGCCGTCTTCGCACCGCTGCTCGGCCTCGTCATCGTGCCGATGCTGGTGCCGCGGCTGCCCGTGTTCCGGTTCGGTGTCGCGGCCGTCGCCACGCTCGCGGTGCTGGCGGCCGCCCTCGGTCTCGGCATCCCGCGCATCGCGGCCGCGGCGGACGCGCCCGATGCCGACCTGCGCTGCGTGGTCGATTGGGCCGAGCGGTCGGGCCGCATCGGCGGCGGCCAGTTCTGGACGGTGCGGCTGCCCAAGGCGCATCTCGCCGATCCGCGCGGACTCGTGCAGGTAGACCACCGTCTGCGCGGGTACGCCTGGCTCGTCGACCGCGACGACTTCACCGCGGGCGAGCTGTCGTTCCTGGTGATGGACGCGCAGTCACCCGCCTTCGAGCTGCCGGCGGGCGTGGCGATGGCGGATGCCGACCTCGTCGCCTGCGGCCGCTACACCATCGCCGACTTCGGCGAGCGCCGGCTTCCCATCGGTCCGTTGCGTTCCTGAACCAGGGGGCTTGGACCGTGCGGCGGGCAGGGTTGCCCGGAGCGCCGGAGTCGCGATTGCCCGGAGCGCCGGAGTCGCGCAGCGTCGCTAGGCGGCCGGCGGGAGGAGTGAGGCGCAATCGGCGCACAGGCCGACGAGGGTGCTGCGCTCGATCTGCAGGCGGAAGCCGCTGTCGACGCGCAGCTGCTCGACCGCGTCCGCGAACGCGTCGGCGTGGAGCACGACGATCGCCCCGCACCGCGTGCAGTGGCCGTGCAGGTGCTCGGCGCCCTCGGCCGTCGCCGCGAGGTGGTAGCGCGTCGCCCCGCCCGCGACATGCCGGTGCGCCACGACGCCCGCGCCGGCCAGCATGTCGAGCGTGCGGTAGACCGTGGCACGGTGCACGTCATCTCCGCCGACGAGCGCCGCGACCTCGTCGGCGGTGAGGAGGTCCGCCCGCCCCGCGAGCGCCTCGATCACCGCGCGCCGGGGCGCGGTCACCCGGGCGCCGCGCTCCCGCAGCAGCGCGACGGCCGCGCGCACCGCCTCCCCCGCCGCGTGGGCGTGCAGATCGTCGTGATCGTGGCGCCCGCTCGTGGTCATGGCACTCATCGTGCCACCCGCACGCATCGAGGCGAACTCCGCCGGGCCACAGGCCCGCGGATCGAGCGAAATGTCTCCCGCCGCCCTCCCCAGATGCGATACCGTCGCAACTACGGCGCCGATCCGGGGGGAGCTGCCGTGACGTCCACGACCGAGGGTGCCGCGACGGCGACCGCCGGCTCGGCCGCGCCCGTCGCACGCGCTGCGCGGCACGCGCGGCGCCGTGCCGCCGCGTGGACCGGCGCGCTGACCGTCGCACTCCTCGCCTCCATGGCGATCACGGTCGGGATCGGGCCGGTGCCGATCGCGCCGGGCACGGTCGTTCAGGTGGTGCTCGACCACCTCTTCGGCCTTCCCGCTTCCGTCACGCAGACCCCGGCCGATGACGCGATCGTATGGAACGTGCGTGTGCCTCGCGTGCTGCTCGGCGTCGGCGTCGGCGCGGGCCTGGCGATGTGCGGGGCGGCGCTGCAGGCGATGACCCGCAACGCCCTGGCCGACCCGTACGTCCTCGGCATCTCGGGCGGCGCCTCGACGGGGGCAGCGGGGGCCATCCTGTTCGGACTCGGCGCGGGGTTCGGCGCGTACGCCCTTCCGGCGAGCGCCTTCGTGGGCGCGCTGGCCGCATCGCTCCTCGTCTTCTTCATCGCGCGCTCCGGTGGCGGCGTGACGTCCCTGCGCCTGCTGCTGTCGGGCGTGGCTGTCGGGTATGCGCTTTCGGCGGCGACGAGCTTCCTCATCTTCGCGTCGGATTCGGCCGAGGGTTCGCGGTCGGTGATGTTCTGGCTGCTCGGGTCTCTCGCACTCGCCCGCTGGGACGCGGTGCTCGCCATCGTCCTCGTGGTCGTGGTGGCGACGTTCGCCCTGCTCCTCGTCAGCGGCCGCAACCTCGACGCGATCGCCGCAGGCGACGAGACGGCGCACACCCTCGGCGTATCGCCCGATCGCGCCCGGGTGGGCCTGCTCGTTCTGGTGTCGCTGTGTACCGGTGCGGTCGTCGCGGCCGCCGGCGCCATCGGGTTCGTCGGGCTGGTGATCCCCCACCTCGCGCGTCGCCTCGTCGGCTCGGTCCATGCCCGCATGCTGCCGGTGACCGCACTCCTCGGCTCGCTCTTCCTGGTGTGGGCCGACGCGCTCGCCCGCACGATCATGCAGCCGCGCGAGCTGCCCATCGGCATCCTGACGGCGCTCGTCGGAGCGCCCTTCCTGCTCATCCTCGTCCGCCGCATGTACGCCCGGCACCGCTGAACCCAGGAGAACGCCCCTCGTGAACGCCGTCCGCCACTCGTCCGTCACCGCCCTCATCCTCGCCGCCCTCGCCTGCACCGGATGCGCGGGCACGGCGAATGCCGGTGAGCAGGCACCCCCGGCATCCGGGGCATCCACCAGCTATCCGCTCACGGTGACCAACTGCGGCGAGCCGGTCGTGTTCGACGCCCCACCGCAACAGGTGATGCTGCTCGAGAGCGCGCCGGTGACGATCCTCGACGGGCTGGGGGTGCTCGACCGTGTCGTCGCGCGGGCCGGCTCCTTCCCCTCGGAGTACTACGACGCCGACCTCGCGCAGCGGATCGACGACATCCCGGTGCTCTCCGACGACATCGATGCCTCGGGCCACCTCACCATGTCGGCCGAAGTCGTGCTCGCATACGAGCCCGATCTGGCCCTCGGCCTACCGCAGGGCATCACGCGGGAGGCGTTGCGCGACGGCGGCGCCGCGACCCTGATCCAGCCCGTGTACTGTCCGAACGGCGTGGGCGACACCTCGTTCGACACCCTCTACGAGCAGATCGAGACCTACGGGCGGATCTTCGACCGCAACCGCCAGGCCGCGGACCTCATCGATGACCTGCAGGCCCGCGTGAGGGCGGTGCAGGACGCGACGGCGGATGCCCCGGCCCGCACGGCTGCGGTGCTGTACCCGTCGGTCGGGGGCGGCCCGTTGTACGCGTACGGCCGCGCGTCGATGGCGCAGCCGCAGCTGGAGGCGGCGGGGTTCGAGAATGTCTTCGCCGACACCGCCGACCGCGTGTTCGAGGTGAGCATCGAGGAGCTCATCGCGCGGGATCCCGACGTGCTGATCCTCCTCTACCAGCCCGATGCCCAGCACGCGGGTGACACCGCGGGCGAGGAGAAGGTGGTGCTCGCCGAACTCGCAAACCTGCCCGGCGCCGAGGCACTGCGCGCGTATCGGGACGGCGACGTGATGGCACAGCTGTTCAACTTCACCGAGCCCCCCACTCCGCTCTCGGTCACGGGCCTGGAGCACATCGTCGAACGCTTCGGGGACGGGTCGTGATCGCGGCGGAGGGCGTCAGCCACAGCTTCGGCGGTGCCGACGTGCTCCGCTCCGTCGCCCTCGAGGCGCACCCCGGTGAGGTCGTCGGCCTGATCGGCCCCAACGGCAGCGGCAAGACCACCCTGCTGCGCACGCTCTACCGGGCCCTCACGCCGGCGGAGGGCGACATCACGGTCGACGAGGCACCCATCGGGTCCTTTCGCCCTCGGCAGCTCGCGCGCTCGCTCGCGGTCGTGGCCCAGGAACCGCCCGGGGAGCTTCCGCTCTCGGTCGCCGACGTGGTGATGCTCGGCCGAAGCCCGCACCTCGGACCGCTGCAGCGCGTCACCCGTGGTGATGTCGACATCGCCGCTGACGCGCTGCGCCGGGTCGGAGCCGAGCATCTGGCCGGCCGTGAGCTTGATGAGCTCTCGGGCGGCGAGCGCCAGCGGGTGCTCATCGCCCGGGCGCTGGCCCAGCAGGCGACGCACCTGCTGATGGACGAGCCGACCAATCACCTCGACATCCACTTCCAGCACGAGGTGCTGGCTCTGGTGCGCGAGCTCGCCGTCACGACGATCGTGGTGCTCCACGACCTGAACCTCGCCGCGCGGTACTGCGACCGCGTGGTGCTGCTCAGTCGCGGGCAGGTCGTCGCGGCGGGGAGGGTCGAGGAGGTGCTGGACCCCGTCGTGCTCGAGCCCGTCTACGGGATCGGAGTGGAGCAGGTGCACGCGGGTGACGGCCGGCTGCAGCTGCTCTTCCGGAGCCCGCGTCACACGACGCGGCAGACCCATGACCACGACGGCGGTGCGGAGGCCGCCGATCACGAGGTGCGCGTCAGCCCCGGACGTAGAACGCGACGACGAGGGCGACCCACGTCGTCAGGATGTACGGCCACGTGTACGTGATGATGCCGGCGCGGTGCATCAGCAGCGTGACGACCGCGGTCACCGCCACCCACGGCAGCGCGTACAGCCACGATGCCGGCGAGCTCTTGAGAAAGGTGACGGCCAGCGCGACGGCGGTGAGCACGCCGGAGTAGTTCGCGAGCCCGTTGGCGATCTCGCTCCAGGGCTCCGCCATCGCCACCGCCACGATCGACCCCACGACGCTGCCCATGACGGCGGCCAGGCCCACGCGCCAGCTCGCCACGAAGAGGGCCAGGAGGATCACCGCCCCGCTGACCGGATTGTCGATCAGCACCACCTGCGACACGTTGGTGAGGATCGACAGCAGGAACGCCGGCAGCGGGTCGTCAGGGAGCCGGGATGCCGCGGCCGGCGCGGCGAGACTCGCCGTGGCGAGCGTGATCACGGTGGCGACGATGACGAACGGTGCCGTCGTGTACGGCAGCCGATAGCGCGTGAGCGCAGTGCGTGTGAACAGGGCGTCGACGAGGCGCGTGACCGGCCCCGTCGCGAGTCCCCCGGCGAACGCCAGGACGTACGACCACCACGCGTCGCCTCCCAGCGCCGCGAACACCGCCGCACCCACGAGGGTGCCGCAGAAGGACTGCATGCCGGTGACGATGTCACCGCCGGTGTAGCCGACCGCCCGGCCGCCCAGCATCCCGCCGATCGCGCCGAGCAGTGCGAGCACCGTTATCCGCCAGTCCGCGACAACGAACGCGACGAGCACGAGGAGGCCGCTGACGAGGTTCTGCTGGAAGTAGATCTGCGACGATCCCCGCACCAGGCCGAACGTCCACGTCCGCCATCCCGTCCGTGTCGCGGTGACCGCGCTCATCTGCTCCCTCTCGCTTCGTCGCGCTCTGCGCTATTTGCGGATCACCGGTGCCGGCCGCCCGGTGATGAGCTCGTGCATCGCGGCAGCCGCGGCCGTCGCCACCGCCGTCGAGGTCACGGTGTCGTCGCCGACATGGCGCAGCCACGCCCCGGCGTCGTGCGGAAGCACGCTCACCCCGGCCCGCGCCGCCGGATCCGGCACCGCGGCCAGGGTGCGCTCGACCACCGCGTGCAGGGCGTCGGCGACCTCTCGGGCGGGCACGAGCGGCGTCAGCACGTACAGGCTCGAGACGATGTCGCGGCCGCCCAGCACGCCAGGACCGGCGACCCGTCCGCCCCGCGGCACCAGCCGCACCCGATCGAATGCGACCGGCGTGCCCTCGGGCCTGGGGTGCCGGATCTCGAGATCGCTGGCGAGCGCCGCGTAGGCGTGCCGCTCCCCGCGGCTCAGCCGTCCGGCGTAGATCGTCTCTCCGAGGATCAGGGTCGACTTCGGGTGCAGAGTCACCGCTGTGCGCTGGTAGAACCGGGCATCGGTGTACGGGATCAGCGGGTCGGGCAGGTATTCGACATACGCGCCCTCGGCAATGTCGAGATGGACCAGCGAGGTCGCGTAGCCCGACGCCATCCGGTACACCTTGGTGTGCGCCTGCGTCGTGAGGTGGGCGGACGTGCCGGCGCCGAACACGAGGTCGGTGCGATGCCGGTCGTTGTGAAGGATGCCGCCACCCGTCGTCATCAGGTAGGTGTACGGCATGTCGGGCCGCGCCGGGTTGTAGTACAGGGGCCGCATGATCTGCAGCGGCGACTTCTGGAAGTGGCGCACCAGCTCGGTGCGCTGAGCATCGCCCGCGCCGCGCAGCGCGAACTCCAGTTCGAGGACCCCGACCTTGCCCGGGCTGCCGACGGGCAGCGTGTGCGGGTCGGTGCCGTATCGCGCGACTTCGACCGGCACCCTCGCGGGCTCGAAGTGCGCAGGCTGCAGCCGCGGTCCCCCGTACAGCGGACGATCCGCCGCGGCGGGGGCCGCGGCATCCGCCACGGGCGCGGCGAGCGTGCTCACGCGACCAGCTCGCCCTTCGAGGCGTGCCACACCGCCATGATCGTCTCGAACAGCTGCTGCACGCCGGTGCCGTCGAGCGAGTTGGTCAGCACGACGGGCCGGTCACCGCGCACGGCGTGCGCGTCGCGCTCCATGACAGCGAGGTCGGTGCGCACGTACTGGGCGATGTCGATCTTGTTGATGACGAGGATGTCGCTCTCGGTGATGCCCGGTCCGCGCTTGCGCGGCATCTTCTCACCCTCTGAGGTGTCGAGCACGAAGACGAACACGTCCGCCAGCGACGGCGAGAAGGTGAGCGTCAGGTTGTCGCCGCCGGACTCGTAGATGAGGGTGTCGATGTCGGGGAAGCGCTCGAGCATCTCCTCCCCCGCGGCGAGGTTCATCGTCGGATCGTCGCGCACGGCCGTGTGCGGGCACGCACCGGTCTCGACGCCGACCACGCGCTCGGGATCCAGGATGCCGGCGAGCTCACGTCGCACGTGATGCGCATCCTCCTGCGTATAGATGTCGTTCGTGATCACACCGGGCGTGCGCCCGGCGGCCAGGAAGATCGGCACGAGCGCCTCGGTGAGTGCCGTCTTCCCCGACCCGACGGGTCCGCCGATGCCGACCCGCAGCACGTTGTCGCCCATGCGGATGATTCCTCTCGTCTGTGCCGGCGGCTGCCGGCGGGTGTCAACTGGTGAACAGGCGCGCCTCGGCGCGCTCGTGACGGGCCGACATGATGTCGGCGACGGGCACGAAGCCCCCGATGTCGTGCACCGGCCGGGCGACCGCGTCGGCGGTGACGGTCTCGATCACCGGCTGCGCGCGGCGCAGCAGCACCTGCGCACCCCGGTGGTCGGTGAGCCGCAGGCGCAGCGCGGCGCCTACGAAGCTCACGGTGAAGGCGAAGAGATCCGACGCCACCGCTTCGGCCACCGGCACGCCCGTGGCCGCGTAGCAGACCGCGGTGACGACCGGCTGACACCCCGGCGCCTGCTTGGCCTTCACCCGCTGCGCCCATGTCGCGATGTCGGCGTCGCCGGGGCTCCCCGTGAACGCCTCGCCGGCGATGTCGGCGAGCTGGCGTCCGCTGCGCGTACTGGCGACCCGCAGCTCGGCGTTGAGCTTCGACGCGAAGAGGGTCGCGTCGACGGCGGCCACGGCATCCCAGTCGCGAGCGGACGCCGCGTCATGCGCGCGGGCCAGCGCCGTGGCGTCACCCGGGCCGATGCTCGCCGTCAGCAGGTCCTCGAGGACGGCGAACACGCTGCCGCGGTCGACGAGCCCTTCCTGATGGAAGCCCTCCAGGCCGTGCGACATCGTGTAGAACCCGCTCGGGAACGCCGAATCGCTCAGCTGCAGGCTCACCAGCAGCCGGGCGACCGGCGAATCCGTGTGCGGTCCGCTCATGCGTCAGACCAGGAAGAACAGCTGCGTCAGCGGCAGCGTCTGGGCCGGGTCGATGTGCGCCGGTTCCCCGTCCACCGTCACCTGGTACGTCTCGGGGTCGACGTCGATCACCGGCGCGGCGTTGTTGCGCACCATGTCATCCTTGCCGATGGAGCGGGTGCCGGTCACCGGCAGGATGCGGCTCTTCAGCCCGAGCTGCTCGGGAACACCCTTCTCGATCGATACCTTCGAGACGAAGGTGGCGCGCGTCTGGTGCAGTGTCTGACCGAGCGCGCCGAACATCGGGCGGAAGTACACCGGCTGCGGCGTGGGCAGCGACGCGTTCGGGTCGCCCATGAGCGCCCAGTTGATGAGGCCTCCCTTGATCACCATCTTGGGCTTGGCGGCGAAGGTGTCGATGGGCCACAGCACGATGTCGGCGAGCTTGCCCGGCTCGAGCGAGCCGACGTAGTCCGAGATGCCGTGGGCGATCGCCGGGTTGATCGTCACCTTCGCGAGGTACCGCAGCACCCGGAAGTTGTCGTTGCCCTCGGCGTCTTCGGGCAGCTTGCCGCGCTTGTCCTTGCAGTGGTGGGCCGTCTGGAACGCGCGCGTCACCGATTCCCCGATGCGTCCCATGGCCTGCGAGTCCGACGAGAACATCGAGATGATGCCGAGGTCATGCAGCACCGTCTCGGCCGAGATGGTCTCCGCCCGCACACGCGAGTCGGCGAACGCGACATCCTCCGGGCTGTCGTACGACAGGTGGTGGCACACCATCACCATGTCGAGCAGCTCGTCGATGGAGTTGACCGTGTACGGCAGCGTGGGGTTCGTCGACGAGGGCAGCACGTTGCTCTGCCCGGCCATCTTGATGATGTCGGGTGCGTGGCCGCCGCCGGCGCCCTCCGTGTGGAAGGTGTGGATGGTGCGGCCGTCGATGGCCGAGATGGTGTCCTCGACGAAGCCGGCCTCGTTGAGGCTGTCGGTGTGGATCGCGACCTGCACGTCGTACTCGTCCGCCACGCTCAGCGCCTGGCTGAGGGCCGCC
The DNA here is from genome assembly GCF_900292075.1 of Microbacterium timonense. Classification (GTDB taxonomy): domain Bacteria; phylum Actinomycetota; class Actinomycetes; order Actinomycetales; family Microbacteriaceae; genus Microbacterium; species Microbacterium timonense. Next base: position 440,041 of record NZ_OLMV01000003.1, on the reverse strand, counting down.
GGCGTGCTGCCCCAGTCCTCGTGGACCTTCAAGCCGCCCGCGCCCGCCTCGATCTGCTCGATGAGCGCCTGCGGCAGGGAGCCGTTGCCCTTGCCGTGGATGCCGACGTTGACCGGCAGCTCGTCCCAGGCCTGCAGCATCCGGTAGATGTTCCAGGCGCCGGGCGTGCAGGTGGTGCCGTTCGTGCCGTCGGTGGGACCGGTGCCGCCGCCGAAGAGCGTCGTGATGCCGTTGGAGAGGGCGGCATAGGCCTGCTGCGGGGAGATGAAGTGCACGTGCGGGTCCATGGCGCCGGCGGTCGCGATGAGGTGCTCGCCGGCGATCACCTCGGTGCCGGGCCCGACGACGAGCTTGGGGTCCACGCCGTGCTGCGTCTGCGGGTTGCCGGACTTGCCGATGCCGACGATGAGGCCGTCTTTGACGCCGATGTCGCCCTTCACGATGCCGATCACGGGATCCATGACGACGGCGTTGGTGATGACGAGGTCGAGCGCGCCCTGCGTCTGGCTCGCGAGCGGATCGGCGCCCATGCCGTCGCGCGCGGACTTGCCGCCGCCGTAGACGATCTCGTCACCGTAGCTGACGGCGGCGAAGTCCTTCTCGATCTCGATGACGAGGTTGGTGTCGGCCAGCTGCACCTTGTCGCCGACCGTCGGACCGAACAGGTCGGTGTACTGCTTGCGAGGGATGACGGCCATCTCAGTTGCTGCCCTTCTGCGTGTCGGACCCGGCGGGCGTGTCGGAGGGGGTCGGCGTGTCGGAGGTCGGCGTGGCGGCCGGTGCGCCCGCGGCGGGCTCACCGTCCTGGAAGCCGCGTTCGGCGAGGCGGCGGAGCGCCGCCGTCTTCGTCTGCGCCGCGTCGAGGCTGCCGTTGACCAGGCCGTTGAAGCCGACCACGCGGCGTGCGCCGGCGAACGCGACGAGCGTGATCTCCTTCGTCTCGCCGGGCTCGAACCGCACCCCGGTGCCGGCGGGGATGTCCATGTGCATGCCCCACGCCTTCTCGCGCTCGAACCTCATCGCGGCATTCACCTCGAAGAAGTGGAAGTGCGAGCCGACCTGCACCGGGCGATCCCCCGTGTTCGTGACGCGCAGCGTCACGGACGGACGGCCGGCGTTGATCTCGATGCTCTCGTCGCGGTGAAGATACTTCGGCTTCCTGCTGACCATGGTGTTCCTTCCTCCGGCTGCCGTCTCAGTGTTCGGGCGCCAGCGCGGCGTCCTCGTGCGCGTGGGCATGGGCGCCGTCGTGCGCGTGGGCGTGGACGGTGCCGTCGGCGTGGGTGTGCGTGTGGCTGTGGCTGTGGCTGTGCGGGTGGGAGTGGCCATGCGGCTGCGAGTGGGTGCCCTGGCTCTCCTCGAAGGCGTGGGAGTGGGCGTAGCCGTGGCCGTGGTCGGCGTCCAGGCCGACGTCGATGCCGTCATACCCGGCCGCGAGCGCGGCGAGCGCGTCGCGCACGCGGGTGCGCACCACGCGCGCAACGGCGGAGGCGCTCATGAGCGGACCCAGGTCGTCGGCATCCGTCGTCGGCAGGCTCGGTGCGAAACCGGCGGGGACCACGGCGACGCGTGCCGCTCCGAGCACCCGCTGCCGCCGCACCGCGCGCGCGAGCTCGTCGGCGTCATCGGCGATCGCGACGGCGACCTCGGGCAATGCGCCGTGCGCGGCCACCAGGTAGGCGAGACGGTGCAGCTCGGCCTCGTCGAAGACGTTCGAGTGCGGTGCGACGACCACGAGGGTCGTGTCGGGGTCGACGGCCCGCGCGCGGTTCGCCGCCGTACGCAGCCAGGCGACGAGGTGATCGGGCTGCCCGAACGTGGCCGCGAGCGCCAGCCGATCGGGGTGCCGCGGCGCGAGCCACTTGAGCGTCTTGGCGGTGTCGGCCACCATCGTGGGGTTCCGGCCGAAAGACATCGGCAGCACGACGACGGTGTCGCCCTCATCGAGGAACCCCGACACCAGGTTGTGCAGCCCTCGGCCGGAGGAGGCCACGCTCACGTTCTCGGCGACGTCGTCGAAGCGCACGAGGTCGGCGCCGTCGGCGCTCTCGTGTCCGCCGACGAGGATGACTCGCACGGCGGAGCCGGCGGGCACGGACTCAGCCGCCGATCGGATCGTGGCAGGAGACGAGCTTGGTCCCGTCGGGGAACGTCGCCTCCACCTGCAGGAGCGTGATGCGCTCGCGCACGCCGGCCATGCATTCGTCGACGGTCACGACCGTCTTGCCGAGCTCCATGCATTCGGCGACCGTCTTGCCGTCGCGTGCGCCCTCGAGGATGGCTTCGGTCACCAGCGCCTGCGCCTCGCTCACGTTGAGCTTCGTCCCGCGGTCCCGGCGACGCCGAGCGAGCTCCGCGACCTGATACACCAGCAGCTTGTCGATCTCCCGTGGAGACAGATCCATGCGAACTCCCGCGTCCTGGGGTCAGCTCCCGGCCCCCCGGCATCGGGACCCCAACGGTCATACTGGCACGGTGCGTCCATGCCGTGCGACGCATCCGGCGAGATTTTCCGATTCGGTCACCTGCGGTCGTGTCGCGCAGCGGTCGCCGGACGCGCGGAGGGCTCGCGGCCGACCGCCGCGTCCTGGATCGTCGAAGCGACCTCGACGGCAGGCTGACCGGCGGAGCGACCGGCGCTCATCGCCTGGACCGTTCCCGGCTTGATCGCGTCGACGAGCGCGAGCAGCGCCTGGTTCAACCGGATGATGCGCAGCGTCAGCGTGCGGGCAGCGTCCGACGACGCCGGGCTGGAGTTCGCGGCGAGCTCCTCCGGTGGGTGGATGCGGCGCGGCAGTGCCCCCGCGAGCACCGACGCGGCTGCGGCGAAGTTGTCGGCGGTCGCGAGGTCGAGGCGCCGCAGCGCGGCATCCGGCAGGCCGGCGGCCCCACCGTCGGCACGATCAGCCGCGATGCGTCGCACGTCGTAGGCGATCGAGAGCAGAGCGGTCAGCTGCGCCTCGATGCCGTCGCGACGCAGAGATCCCGGGTTGCTGAGGAGAGGCCGCGCGAGGGATTCGGTCGCGGTGAGACGGCGTGTCAGCTCCTGCTGATCGTCCGACCGGCCGTTGTCGGCGGAATCCGTGGCCGGTGCGGTGGTCGTGAGCGCCGCATGCGCCACGACGCCCGCCTGCTGCACGAGGTCGGCCATCGCCTCGCGCACCTTGGCGCGCGTACGGGTGGGCAGGATGAGCGCCGACACGGCCACGGCGACGAGCGCGCCGATCGCGGTCTCGATGATGCGCACCTGCACGGTCTCGACGCTCAGCGTTCCGAGCACGTCGTACATGGTGGCCAGCAGCAGCGTCTGCCAGAACGACGCCCACGCGGAGGCGACAGGGCGCAGGAAGGCGATGAAGAACACGCTCACCGCCAGCAGCGGGAACGCGACGGCGGGGCTGTGATCGGCCAGGGTGGCAAGCCCGAAGGCGATGGCGGCGCCGCACAACGTGGCGATGATGCGCTGCGCGGCCTTCAGGCGGGTCTCGCCGTCGGAGCCGCTGATCACCGAGAAGGCGGGCATCGCCGCCCAGTACTGGTGGCTGGTCGAGACGAAACTCCCGAGCAGGAGAGCGAGCCCCGTCGACAGGCCGGCCTGCAGACCCTGGCGCGCGGACGCGCGTGCCGTGTCGGCGTCCGTGACCGCCTCCGTGCTCGCCTGGCCGTGCGAGCCGGTGGGAATCCTGCCTGCGGTCGTGCCCGCGGTCGACGAGCCGGCGAGCGCAGCAAGGCCTTCCGGCCGATCGGCGGTCGCGCGGCTGACGCGCAGCCGGTCGGCCGCTTCGCTGAGCTCGAGGACCGCGGCAGAGAGTCGGCGCGCATCGGTCGGGATGCCGGGGGGCGGCGATTCCGACGCGTCGAGGCGCGATCCGCCGGCTGACGCCGTGGCGTCGAGGCGGCTGCGGGCATCGAGGAGTTCGGCGGCCACGCGCGCGCGCTGCGTCATCGTGAGGCCGGTCGCCTCGGCGATCGGCAGCAGCGACACCAGGTTGTCGGCTGCCAGCTGCAGGTCGAACACCCGCACGCGCAGGTCCCGCGCCCGTGCGGGAGCCGGTGCCGCGGCATCCGTCCCATCCAGCAGCCCGCCGACGGTGGCGGCCGTCGCCTGGATCGCCCGCTGCTGTCGCCGCAGGGTGCGCAGGCGACGCGGGTCGGCGCGGGCGCTGGAGACGACGTCGACGAGCGTCTCGAGCAGGAAGGCCACGCGCTCCGTCATCGCCGCGACGGCGCCGTCGATCTGCCGCTGCAGTGACGGCCCGGGAATCAGGTTGGCCCCCCAGCCGCACAGCAGTCCCACGCCGGCGGCGAAGAGCGCGGCGGGCATGGCGGCCAGGTCGAGGTCGAGCATGAGCGCGAAGTAGTACGCGATGAAACCGAGCTGCCCGAGGCCGCCCGCGCGCGGCCCGAATCTGCGCAGCCACACCGCCACGGCAGCGACGACCGCCATCGCGACGCCCGCCGCGATGTGGTCGCGGGGCAGCACCGAGCCGAGCGCGACGCCGAACGCCGTCGGCACGACTGCGATGAGTCCGACCCAGCGGTGCACACCGGCCGGCGCGCCGATGGCCGCCGGCGACGCGAACAGCGCGATGAGGCCGGCGAGCACCGCCCCGTCCACCACCCGTCCGCCCGTCGCCAGGGCGAGGCCGCCGACGACGCCGATCGCGACGAGCACTCCCGCGATCGTGCGGCCGGCGCTGGCCAGTCGCACGCCGCCGGGGTCGATCACGAGACTCTGGCGGCGCAGCCACGGGACCCGCGGGCGAGGGGCGGCGGACGCGAGCGTCGTCGCCTGCACGGTGAGCGACTCGTCGACCGGGAGCAGCTCGTACCCGTCGTCCGGCCCGTCGACGGGGAGGCCCTCGGGAGTGCTGGCGATCCGCCGGTAGATCGGCTGGTAGTCGAGGTCGCGGCTGACCGCCGCCAGCACGACCTGGGTCGGCACCTCGAACGGCAGCCACTCGGTGTAGCGGCGGTACGCGTCGTCGCGGTCGATGCGCGCGTCCGAGCGCGTGAGGGCGGCCATGCGACGGTCGATCGTGAGGAAGCGCACCACCCAGGAATCCACGCCCTGCGTGGGCCCGGGGGCCTGATACGCGTCGACCGCGGCGGCGAATTCCTGCGCGGTGACCGGGGTCGGAACCACGCCGGGCGGCCACCGCAGCGCGCGCTCCAGGCGCACGCGGAAGTCCTCGAACGCGTCGGTCAGACGCAGCAGGGCAGGCTCGCGGGACGGGTCGCTGCCCGTGGGGAGCCCCCACCGCAGCGCGCCGATCACTCCCGCCGTCATATACAGCGAGAACGGCAATGCGAACTGGTCGCGTCCGCTCTGGAAGTAGTAGGCGGCACGGTTCTGCGCCAGGCCGTGCCCGTAGGCGTTCAACGCGTCGAGGATCGAACCGAGCTGGCCGTCCAGACCCCGGGATGCACCGCCGGGGAAGAACGGCGCGAGCGAGTCGATCGGGTCGGTGATCCCGCGGCCGGCGCGGAAGAAGTTCGCCGACAGCGACTGCAGCGACTGGATCACGCCGTACACGCTGCTGAGGAACGTGATGATGAACGACAGCATCACGACGCTCATCATCGCCTCGGCGACGGTGACGATGTTGAGCACCGCGGCGGCCGGCCCGATGTTGTCGACGCCGACGGTCGAGAACTGGCCGAGGCTCAGGTAGAACGCGCCGAGGAAGTCCGGCTGAACGCCGGTCGAGGTGACCAGGGCCCCGCTCATGCCCAAGGCGCCCAGGTAGATGAACGCGAAGCCGAAGACGATTCCGGCGACCCACCACAGGATGGTGACGACGATGAGGATGCCGGTCACCTGACGCAGCACCAGGGGCCGCCAGCGGCGGCCGACCCGGCGCGTCACGGCCCGCAGCAGCAGCCATTGCGCGCGGATGATCCGGTCGACGACGAGACCGGCCTCGTCGTAGTTCAGCACCGCGAGGAACGCGTCCAGCAGCGTGACGAGGAGCAGCAGCACCCCCACGACGACCCAGACGACGTCCATGCGGCATACATTATCGGCCAGTTGCTGTCGCACCGGCTGGTCGCCCCACTAGCATGTGCCGGGGCGCATACGACCGGGGGGCCACGCCATGAGCGCGACGATCGCGATTTCTGAGAACACCGACACGCGGGTGCGAGTGGCGAGGATCTGGTACGGCGGGATCGCCGTCGTGGTCGCCATCGCCCTCATCATCCAGATCATCCTGATCTTCACCGGCGGACAGGACGCCAACTCGGGAGCCAACGCGACCGGGCCGGTAGGAACCCGCCTGGTGCGCCTGTTCAGCTTCTTCACGATCCAGAGCAACCTGTTCGTGCTCGGCACGTCGATCGCCCTGGCGCTGAACATCTTCCGCGACGGCAAGCTGTGGCGCGTGCTGCGGTTCGACGCGCTGCTGGGCATCATCATCACGGGCCTGGTGTACGAGACGATCCTCGCGCCGCTCGTGCACCTCGAGGGCTGGGCCTTCGTCGCGACCATCGGCTTCCACTACATCTCGCCGTGGGCCACGCTCGTCGGCTGGCTGCTGTTCGGTCCGCGCCCGCGTGCCACGTGGGCCACGACCGCATGGGCGTTCGTCTGGCCGCTGCTGTGGCTGATCTACACGTTCGTCCACGGCGCGGTCACCGGGTGGTACCCGTACCCGTTCCTCGACGTGAACACCATCGGCTTCGCGGACTCGGTGCGCAACTCCGCCGTCGTGCTCGCCATCGGCGTGGTGATCGCGATCGTGCTGACGCTGCTGGACCACCACATGCCGTCGCTGGTGCGCGACCGCCGCCCCCAGCCGCCGATCGAGTAGCGAGCGCCGGCGAGCATTCGAGATCCCCGACGGGCAGGGAATCAGGCCGGGGCGGGGGCGGTGGTGTTGCCCTCGCGGAAGGTGCAGGTGAAGCGGATCGATGCCGCCGGCGTGCCCTCGAGCATCGCCGCGACGGCGGTGCCCGCGGCACGGCCCTTGTCGGTCGCCGGCTGCACCAGCGTGGTGAGCTCGTACGGCGCGAGCCCGTCGACGACGATGCCGTCGAACCCGGTCACGCTGACATCCTCCGGCACCCGCAGACCCGCTTCTTCGGCGGCCCGGATGACACCGGCGGCGAGCAGATCGCTCTGGGCGATGACGGCGGTGGGGCGGCGCTCGGGGTCGGCGAAGATCTCGCGACCGGCCGCGAGCCCCTCGTCGATGAAGCTGCCGGCGGCTCCGTAGGCCACGGCATCCGGGAAGACGTCCAGGGCACCGGCCAGGCGCTCGCGTGTCACGTCGACGGCGATCGCGGTGTCATCGCGCAGCCAGCCGCGCTCCCAGCCGGCACGCGCCGGGAGGGTGACCACGGCGACGTCACGGTGGCCCAGCGCGCGCAGATGACTGGCGGCCTGGCGCTGGGCCTCGCGGTTGTCGAGCCCGATGCGCGGCACATCGTCGCCGGCATCCCCCTCGATGACCACCACCGGGATGCCGCGTGCCTTCACGGCGGCCAGCGACTCGCGCAGGAACCCGCTGCAGCCCACGAGCACCGCGGCATCCAGCGTCGCTGTCGTGAGCGAGGGCCCGGTGCCCGTCGGCTCGTGGTCGCGCAGGAGCAGCAGGCCCGCGCCCAGAGGGGCGACGGCATCGGCGAGGCCGTCCATCATGAGCGTCTTGACCGGGTCGAGGAACGCGGTGCGCAGGTGCTCCTCGAAGACGACGCCGACGATGCCGGACCGGCCGCGGCGCAGTGACGCGGCGCGCGGGTCGGGACCGGTGTAGCCCAGTTCGGCGGCCGCGTCGAGCACCCGCTGGCGCGTGGCATCCGATACCGGAGTCTTGCCGCTGAAGACCACCGACGCGGTCGACGGCGAGACGCCTGCCTCGCGGGCGACGTCCGAGATCGTGGCACGGCGCGTGCCGGGGTCCTGAGGGCTCATGTCGCGGCGCTCCTTATCGTGATGATGGTAGCCGGGCGGCATGCGTCCGTCGAATCGATTCGAGATTCACCGAATCGATTCGGTACAGTGGCCCGATGGACACCGCGCTCACCCGCCGACAGCTGGTCGCCTGGCGCACCGCGATCTTCGTCATCTTCTTCGTGACGGGGCTCGGCTTCGCCACATGGGCGTCTCGCGTGCCGTCGGTGAAGGTGAACCTGGGCGTCAACGACTTCCAGATCGGCCTGCTGCTGTTCGCCTCAGGCGCGGCGTCGATCATCGGGCTCTCGCTCGCGAACGTCCTCCTCGCTCGCTGGGGCGCCCGCCGCGGCCTGCTCTTCAGCCTGGCGACGTACGCCGTCGGCATCGTGGCGGTCGGCTTCGGGGCGCACTTCACTTTGTCGTTCGCGCTGACGGCGATCGGCCTGGCCATCATGGGCCTGGGTATGGGCGCCACGGACGTCATGATGAACGTCGAGGGTGCGGCGATCGAGCAGGCCACGGGCAAGACGATCATGCCCCTGTTCCACGCGCTGTTCAGCCTGGGCACCGTCGCCGGCGCCGGCGTCGGGGTCGCGATGGCGGCGTGGGGCGTCGGTGTCGCGCCGCACCTGTGGATCATGGGCTGCCTGGTCGTGGTGTGCGGCGCCTTCGCGGTGGCCTTCGTGCCGCTGCGCGAGGTGAACGAGGACCCGACGGGTGCGGGCGCCCCGACGCGGCGGGAGAAGTTCGCGGCGGCGGTCGCGGTGTGGCGGGACCCGCGCACCTACGCGATCGGCGCGATCATGCTCGGCATGGCCTTCGCCGAGGGCGGCGCGAACGACTGGCTGCCCCTGGCCGTCGTCGACGGGCACGACGGGTCCGAGGCGCAGGGCGCGATCGCCCTCACCGTGTTCTCGGTCGCCATGACGGCGGGCCGCGCGCTCGGCGGACCGATCGTGGACCGGTTCGGTCGCGTCTGGACCCTCCGCATCCTGGCGATCCTCGCCGGCAGCGGACTGGTGATCTTCATCCTGGCGCCGTCGATGTCCGCCGCCCTCATCGGTGTCGCCCTGTGGGGCCTGGGCGCGTCGCTCGGCTTCCCGGTGGGCATGTCGGCCGCGGCCGACGACCCCGCCAAAGCCGCGGCATCCGTGAGCGCGGCCGCCACCATCGGCTACGTCGCGTTCCTGTGCGGCCCGCCCATCCTCGGCTGGATCAGCCACGAGATCGGTCTGCTGCCGACCCTGTGGATCCTGGTCGGGCTCATCGCCCTGTCGGGCTTCGCGTCTGGTGCCGCCAAGCCCATCGCCGGCTCGAAGGTGGGCGCCGGGCACGCCCACCACTGACGTCTCGGCGGCTCAAGCCTCGCCGACCACGAGCGCCACCGCGTGCGCGCGGCTGCGAGCGCCGAGTTTGGCGAGCACGTTCGAGACGTGGGTCTTCACGGTGGCGACCGAGATCCCCAACGCGTCGGAGATCTGCTGATTGGACTGTCCGGCGCGCATCGCGTCGAGCACCTCCCGCTCGCGGTCGGTGAGCAGATCCACTCCCGGCACCGGTTCCCCGCCGCCAGAATCCACGCTGCGAGGGATGAGCGCGAGCGCGCGCCGCGTCACGCGCGGATCGAGCACCCCCTCACCGCCCGCGACCCGGCGCACGGCGTCGACGAGGGTCGCGGCATCCGTCGTCTTCAAGAGGAACCCGGCGGCACCGGCACGCAGCGCGCCGTCGACCAGCTCGTCCTCGTCGAAGCTCGTCAAGACGAGCACCTGCGCCGAGCCGGCCGCCACGATCTCGCGCGTGGCGGTGACGCCGTCGACACCCGGCATGCGCAAATCCATCAGCACGACGTCCGGCCGCAGCGACGCCGCGTTGCGCACGGCCACCGCACCATCGGACGCCTCGCCCACGACGTCCACCCCGTGCGCCTCCAGCATGATCCGCAGCCCCTCACGGATCGCGCCGTGATCGTCGGCGAGCACCACGCGCGGCGTCATGCGGCCGCCCCCACGGGGATCGTCGCCCGGACCGACCAGCCCGCGTCGGTGGGTCCTGCCTCGAGCTGCCCGCCGAGTGCGCGGGCGCGCTCCCGCAGCAGTTCCAGCCCCCAGCCGTTGCCACGGATGGGCGGTCGGGTCAGGGCGCTGCCGCCGCGCGAGTCCACCCGCACGCGCACATCGCCGCCGTCGACGCTGTCGAGCACGACGTCCACCTCGGCGCCGGCCGCGTGGCGCACGCAATTGGCGAGGGACTCCTGCACGATGCGGATGACGGCTTGATCGACGGGCGACGGGATGCCGCGGGGCAGCGAGTCGTCGAGGCGCACATGCAGTCCGTGGCGGCGGGCGTCGTCGACGAGTCCGGGAAGGGCATCGCGCCCGGGCGCGGCGACGGCGGCATCGCCGGTGCGCAGCACCGCGATCATCGACCGCAGCGCCTGGTGCGCCTCCAGGCTCGAGTCCCGCACCGCCCGCAGGGCCTCGCGGTCACGGCCGGGCGCGGCATCCAGCGACAGCGCGGCTTCCGCGCGGATGGCGATGGCGGCGACATGCCCCGCGACGAGGTCGTGCAGCTCCCGCGCCATCTGCTCGCGTTCGCGTTGCACCGCCTCGGCGCGATCGCGCTCCGCCAGGCGCTCGGCGTCTTCGGCCCGCGCCCGATGCAGCGCCACCAGCTCGTGCGCCTGCGCGACGGAGGTCGCGTACCAGTAGTCCATGCCGGCCAGCGCGCCCAGCTGCAGCGTCACGAGGACGGCGATGCGGATGTCATCTGCCGCAGCGAACGCGGCGACACCGACGCCGATGACCGCGACCGCGATCCCGGCCAGGATGCGCCGGCGCCCGGCGGGGCCGGCGGCCAGCGTCGCGGCGTAGAGCAGGTCGAGCACGACGACGAGCGTCACGATGCCGCCCACGGTGAGCAGGTCGATCGCCAGCAGCACGAGAGAGGCGGTGAGCAGCGCGAGCGGGGCCCGGGGGCGCAGCAGCACGAGTGCGCTGGCGGGGAGCGCGAGCGCGAGCGACCACCACGGCGAGAGCGGTTGGGGCAGCACCGAGAACAACGTCCACAGCCCGACCAGTCCCAGGGCGGCCAGCACCACGGCGAGCGTGGCGAAACCGAGCGCGTCCGCGAGCGGCCGGTGCGCGCGCACCCAGGCGACGACGGACGGCCCAGCCCTGCGCACGGTCGCCCTCATGCTCCTCATGCAACCACGGAGCAGCGGCCGAGGCATCCGTCGAAGGAGGGAGGGCGGCCGCAGCGAACTGGTCCTTCCGCCCGATCCGCGCGCGCACCCAGCGCGCGAGGGTGTGGGCATGGAACTTCTCACCGACGCGCCGCTCGCGCTCACCCTCGGTGTGCTGGCGCTCTTGGACGGCCTGAGCGTCGGCACGCTCCTCATCCCTCTGTTCCTGCTGCTGGCTCCCGGTCGTGTGCGCGTGGGGCGGGTGCTGTTCTACCTCGTGGCCATCGCCGTCTTCTACCTGGTCGTCGGCATCCTCTTCACGCTGGGGCTCGTGAACCTCGTCGACGTCGCGCAGGAGTTCCTGTCATCGACGACAGGGCAGGTGGTGCGCCTGCTGGTGGGCGCCGCTCTTCTCGTCGCCTCGTTCTTCATCGGCGGTTCGGGATCGAAGGCGGCCGCCGTTCCCGCGAACAGTGCGCACAGCCATCCGGCGACGCGCGATGGATCGTCGCTGGAGCGCGGCGACGCGGCGCGAGGGACCGGGATGCCGGCGGTCGCTGCATCCGGGTCCGCCGCCGGCGGTGTCGGCGACCACGGTGCGCCGGGTGCGGGGGCGGGGAACGAGCGAGGGAGGCCGACTCGCCTGACGCGCTGGCGCGACCGGCTGCTCGCCCCGGAGGCCTCGGGGGCCGCCGTCGTGGCGGTCGCGATCGGCGCCGGTCTGGTCGAGGTCGCCACGATGCTCCCCTACCTCGTCGCGATGGGGATGCTCGCCGAGGCTCCGATCGGCATGCCGCTGCGCGTCGCGGCTCTCGCCGCCTACTGCGCGGTCATGGTGCTTCCCGCGATCGTGCTGCTGGTGCTGCGCCTGGTCGCCGCACCGCTGATCGACCGCCCGCTCAGGCGCCTGGCGGACTGGATGGAGCGCACGGGCCGCGAGAACACGGCGTGGATCGTCGGCATCGTCGGATTCCTGGTGGCGCGTGGCGCCGCGACGGAGCTCGGCCTGTTCACGCAGCTGGACCGGCTCTTCGGCTGATGTACGGCCGGACCCTTCGGCCTCACATCTGACTGCGTGGCGTCGTCAGATGTAGAGGAGAGTGAGATCGCGGGTGCCGATGCCGCCCCGAGGCCGAGAAGGAGTTCGCGAGATGCCTGATCACATTCGCTCCGACACCGAGCCGGAGGGCGCACACGCTGACGTGATCGGTGAGCGGCGCCGTCTGGTGTCGCTGGCGTACCGCATGACGGGCACGCTCGCGGATGCCGAGGACGTGGTCCAGGAGACCTACATCCGCTGGTACCGGCTCACCGAGACGGAGCGGGACGAGATCCGCGAGCCCGCAGCATGGCTCACGCGCGTCGCAAGCCGGGTCGCTCTGGACGTTCTCGGATCTGCGCGGGCACGGCGTGAACAGCAGATCGGTCAGTGGCTGCCCGAGCCCGTTCCGGCCGATCTGTTCCGCGGTACGGCGGCCACGCCCGCGAGCCTGGCTCGAGGCAGTCAGGATCCGCTGGACCGCCTGACGCTCGACGATGCCGTGAGCACGGCGCTGCTGGTCGTGCTGGAGTCGATGACTCCGGCCGAGCGGGTCGTCTTCGTGCTCCACGACGTGTTCGGCACTCCTTTCGACGACATCGCCGAGCTCGTCGGCAGGTCTCCGGCGGCCGCGCGTCAGCTGGCGACATCCGCCCGCCGACACATCAGGGACCGACGGACCGCCGTGGTCCCCGCCGAGAGACACGATGAGGTGGTCCGGGCCTTCCTCGCAGCTTCGGAGGGCGGCGACATGCGACGGCTGATGCAGACGCTGGCACCGGATGTGGAACTGCGGGCCGACGGCGGTGGAGTCGTCAGCGTGGCACCGAATGTTGTCGTCGGCGCCGATCGCGTGGCGCGCGTGATGATGGGGATGCTGCGGAAGCACCCCCGGCTGGTGTTCGAGGAGCGACGCACAGCGGATGGGCTGGGTTATGCGCTCGTTCTCGACGGGCGGCTCTTCGGCGTCGCCAGCTTCCATGTGGAAGCACAGCACATCACCGACCTCTGGCTCGTTCTCGACCCGGGCAAGCTCGGAGGGTGGTGACCGAGCCGCTCACGTGACGGCACGCCATCACAAATCGCGGGCCTGCGTCGTCGACTCCTCAGGGGCGCACCTCGCGCGACAGACGTCGCGGGCGCCGCCGACGAAGGAGCAGCGGAACCATGACGAACGTGACGAACCCGGGAATCAGTTCCTCGACGCGGCTCGACACCGAACGGCGCCTGAGCCGGGTGCAGGTCGTCGCCCTGATCGGGTCCATCGTCATCGCCGCCGTGGTCGGCACGTGGGCCTACTTCTTCCCTCGCGAGTTCTACGATCACTTCCCCGCGATCCTCGGAGAGTGGATCTCGCAGGACGGCCCCTACAACGAGCACCTCATCCGTGATCACGGCGCACAGTACCTCGCGCTCGGTCTCGCGAGCGTCTTCGGTCTGTTGTGGCCCACGCAGCTCGGGTGCCGCCTCCTCGGTGTGGCCTGGACCGCGTTCGGCGTGCTGCACTTCCTCTACCACGTCACTCACCTGGCGCATATGTCGGTGTTCGATCAGGTGAGCCAGGTGATCGTGCTGGCGATCGCCGTGCTGTTGGGCGTCGGTCTCTTCATCCCGCCGCGACGCCGACGGGTGCCGTGAGCCGGCTGCCGTGAGCCGGGGGCAGGAGGTGTGGAGCCGTCGGCCCGTCCCACCGCGGTGTGCGTGGCGGGGGACGGACCGCGGCGGCACTGGTTGGAGCCGGGCCCGATGGCTCAGCCGGCGACGGGGATGCCGCGGATGGGGTAGAGCACGCTGCCGACGCGGTACTCGCCATGAGGAACCATCGCGTCCACAGCACTGTCACCGTCGACGGAGACCACCTCCCGCGGATCCCCGGATGCGGCCAGCGTCGCCCGGAGCAGGTCGTCCATACGGAACCGCTCGGGCCCGGCGATCTCGATCTCGCCCAGTGGTCCTCCGTTCAGTGTCACCTCCGCCAACAGCGCGACGAGCTCATCGAGCTCGACGGGCTGGATGAGATCCCTGGGCGCCAGGACCTTGCCGTCGACGGTGTGCTGGTCGGCCAGGACGGGGATGTACCCGTGGAACTGGGTCGAACGCACGATCGTGTACGGAAGGGAGCCGGCCTTCACGGCACGCTCCTGTGCGACCTTTCCGAGGTAGTAGCCGATCTCGGATGCGTCGCCCTCCCCCACGCCGACGATGGAGAGGAGGACGTGGTGTCGCACACCCGCGCGCTCTCCTTCCGCCGTCAGCATCCGCGTCGTGCCCTCGAAGAAGCTGACAGCTCCTTCCTCGTCGAAACGACCGGTGTTGAGGACGTTGACGATGGTGTCGACGCCGCTGAGGACCTCCTGCACTCGCGTTCCCTCGATGTAGTCGACCCCATCGGCCAGACCGCCCGGCACCACCTCCACCCCGCGGGACTCCAGCAGCTCCGCTACCCTCGAGCCGACTCGCCCACGTCCACCAGCGATTAGCACCTTCACGTCGATTGCTCCTTTCGAGGCGGTGAGTCCGTCCTCGAAGGAGTGACGACGCACCGAGCCGAGATGTGAGGTTCTGAGCGGTTCGGCAGGGATGGTGCAGGCCTTGGGCGTCGCATGCGGGCGTATCGTGTCTGCGTGGGCACGATCTATTACGCGGGTGCGGCGATCCACATCGAGGATCGCGCGCTCGCGCATCTCAAAGCCGTCATCTCCACGAAGCTGCGTCGCCACGAGAGCTTCACCGTCTCGTGGCGTCACCCGGACGGCGAGCCGGTCGGTCGCAGCACGATCTGGCTGCACCCGTCCATCCCGCTGCGATTCCAGTTCGACGACCCGGAGCCGACGGTGCTCGATCGTCGCTGGATCGAGAGCATGGCGCAGTCGGCGCACTCCACCGGCGGCATCGTGATCGTGCCGCAGCCCGCGGACGAAGCCATCGCTTCGTAAGTCCGCGATCGGGGTCCGCGACCGCGAGTCCGCCGCGTGGGAGCGCCGGACGCCCGTCTGCACCGAAAGATGAAGCCCCGCCGGCTGGGGTCCGACGGGGCTGCGCCGGACTCGCCTCGCGGTCCGGTCGGTCCGCGGCCTGGGGTGCCGCGTCGACGCTGGTGTGGCACATGCTCCCGACAACCGCGTCGGGTGCTGCGTCAAGACGTCTGATCAAAGTTGTAGCACGTCCGACGCGATCGCCGCCAAAGATCACCCACCGCATCACCCGCCGACCTGATCCCGGCCGTCGATACGAGGCCGGCAGCGCGACTCATCGGCCTCGGCGCTTACTGAAGCGCTCGAGCAGGGGTGGAGGAATTCCCCAGAGATCGGAGGGCTGGGCGATGCGCCGACGGCCGGCGGGCGTCTCAGAGGCGATCGGCAACCGTGGCGGCGACCGTCAGCCAGGCGTCGCGGGTCTCGGGCGACAGCGCGTCGAAGTCGATCGGCCCGCCGTCGACCAGCGACGGGTCGAACGGCGCGTTGACGACCGCCGAGGTCACCTGCTCGAAGTGGCGCGACAGCCGCGTCTCGAGGCGGCGGTCGGGCCGGGACGAGGGCGCGGTGAGCACCGTCACGGCCTCGTCGATCTTGGCGCCGAAGCCCTTCTCGCGAAGCCCGTCCAGCAGCCACGCCGCGCTGGCGGCCGTGTCTTCGCGAACCGTGGAGACGATCACGAGCTGATCGGCGGCCGCCACAGCCGCCACCCAGTTGGACGCGCGCATGTTGTTGCCCGTGTCGACGATCATGAGGCGGTAATAGCGGCGCAGGAGCGCGTGCAGCCGGTCGAACGCGGCGGAGTCGATCGTCGACGAGGCCGCGGCATCCTCATCCGAGGCCAGCACGTCGAAGCGGGCGTCGACCTGCGTGCGCACGTAGGTGTCGAGGGCTGCCAGGCTCGAGGCGTCGGCGCCCGTGAAGCGGTCGAGGTCTTCGAGGAGGTCGACCGCGGTGCGGTGATGCGGGGCGTTCTGCGCCCGCCAGCCGAGGGTGCCGCGGGTCTCGTTGTTGTCCCATGCGAGCGTCGCGCCACCGCGGAGCGTGCCGAACGTCGCCGCCAGCAGCAGCGTGCTGGTGGTCTTGTGCGCGCCGCCCTTGGGGTTGAGCACCACGATGGTGCGAGGCGCGTCCAGGCGACGCTGCACGCGCTTCTCGCGATCCAGCCGCGAGCGCTCGACACGACCCGGCGCCGGCGAAATGAGCCCGCCGGTGGCCCGGCGCACGGCGCCCTGCCACCCGATCGTCGCGCGAGGACGGCCGCTGCCGCTGCGGGAGTCGAGAAGGTCCTGCACGGTCGGCTTCGACTGCGCGCGCGACTCGGCGACCGCCGGAGCGGCCGAACGGGATGCGGCGGGCGCGGCCGTCGTCGGTGCTGCCGTGGGAGCCGGCGCGGATGCCGAGGCTGCCGGCTCGGCGAAGCCGGGCGCCGGGGCGAAGCTGGGCGCCGCGGCGGGCGGGGAGGTCGTCTGGGCCGCGGGCACGGGCAGGGTCGTGGGGGTGCGGGCCTCGAACGGCGCCGACACCGCGGAAGCCGCGGCATCCGTCGTCGTCGCGCTGGAGGCGACCTGGGCGGGCGCGATCGTCGCCGGCACCGGCTCTGCGGGAGCGCCGACCGTCGGCGCCGGGGCTATCGGCGTCGCGACGGGGGTCTCGGCGAGGCGCGGTTCGGTCGCCACCGTGGCCGTCGGGCCTGACTGCGGCGCGGCCGAAGCGGGCGCGGGATCAGGGGTGACGGCATCCAGCGACTCGGCGTAGGTGCCGTCGGGGTGGACGATGAGCGGCCAGCGCGACGACCCCTCGACCAGCGTCGCCCGTGCAGGCTCTCCGGCCGAGGCGGCCAGCAGCCGGATCTCCTCGACGACGCGGTCCCGCAGCGCCCTGCTGTCGGGGGCGATGACCTCTTCCACATCGGTGCCGACGTGGACCTCTGCCATGGTGCTGGACAGGATGTGGACGGTCGCTTCGGGCAGGCGTGCGTTCATCGGTTCTTCCTCCGGGGGGCGGCGCTTCGGGCTGGCTGGACCCGAGCCGACGGCGGGTGCCGCACGAGCGGCGGGTGCAGGGCTGGGCGAGCAGCAGCCGGACGGCGAGCGCCGGCCGGTGCCGCACGTGAACCGTGCAGGAATACGGTAGCCGACGGGCCCGGGCTCGCACCGGCGCCGTGCCGCACAGGACGGCGGTTAGGCTCTTCGGGTGCGTCTCGTCATCGCCCGTTGCTCCGTGGACTACACCGGGCGGCTCAACGCCCATCTGCCGCTCGCGACGCGTCTGCTCGTACACAAGGGTGACGGCTCGCTGCTGGTGCACTCGGACGGCGGTTCGTACAAGCCGCTCAACTGGATGAGCCCGCCGTGCCGGCTGGACGTCGAGATCCCGGATGCCGAATCCGCCGCGGCGGGAGTGCTCGAGCACTGGCGCGTGACGCACGCGAAGTCGGGCGACTCTCTGCTCGTGCGCATCTACGAGGTGCTGCACGACTCGTCGCACGAGCTCGGCATCGACCCCGGCCTGCAGAAGGACGGCGTGGAGGCCGACCTCCAGCGCCTGCTCGCCGAACAGGTCGACGTCATCGGCGACGGGCTCACGCTCGTGCGGCGCGAGTACCCGACCGCGATCGGCCCGGTGGACCTGTTGCTGCGCGATCCCGCCGGCGGCACGATCGCGGTCGAGGTGAAGCGCCGCGGCGACATCGACGGCGTCGAGCAGCTCACGCGCTACCTGGAGCTGCTCGGCCGCGACCCGCATCTGGCCCCGGTCACCGGTGTGTTCGCGGCCCAGGAGATCAAGCCCCAGGCCAAGGTGCTCGCCGCGGACCGCGGCATCCGCTGCGTCACCCTCGACTACGAGGGCATGAAGGGCATCGAGTCCGGCGCTCCGCGCCTGTTCTAGGCATCCGCTTCCCTCTCCCGAGGCGGCGACCACCCGCACCCCCGCGTTCCTGCCCGCGAGACTTCAACCGGGCCCTGCGCGCGGCCCGCTGCCCCACGTGCCCGCGCCTTGCCCGCGGCCCGCTGCCCGCGAGACTTCAACCGGGCGCCGAGACTTCGGCCTGAAACCGGAGTCTCGGCGCTCCACTGAAGTTTCGCGGGCTTGAGGCTCCGACGGCCTGACGTGCCCGGCCCCGCCCTTGCCCGACGTGCCCGCGCCTTGCCCGCGGCCCGCTGCGCGCGGCCCGTTGCCCGCGAGACTCCAACTGGGCGCCGAGACTTCGGCCTGCAACCGGAGTCTCGGCGCTCCAGTGGAGTCTCGCGGGCGACGGGGCAGAGCGGGACAGCGGCAGCGGGCGCGAGGGCCCGACGGGTCGGCGGCTGTTCGTCAGGCCCGGCGGCGCGACCTCAGGGCCAGGAGTGCACCGGCGGCGATGACGGATGCCGCGGCCAGCGCGGATCCGAAGAGCCAGCCGGAGTCGGATCCCGACGAAGCCAGCACACCGCTTCCGGTTCCGCCACCACCGGTGGGCGGGGTGACCGGCGCGTCCTGACCGGGAACCGACACCACGCGGAGGATCACATCGTTGCCGTCCCACACGACGTCGAAGGTCGTGCCGTTGGCGGTCGTCTGCGTCGTGGGGAGCGGATCGCCGCCGCCCGTCGTGGTGAGCACGACGAACTCGTCGCCCACCGCGGGCTGGAAGCCGCCGGTCAGCGACACCGACCACTGCACGTCGCCGAGGTCCTGGCTGAGCGCCGCGAGCCGATCCGATGCCGAGCAGGGGTCGGGCCCGCCGATCTCGATCACGAAGGTGCCGCTTCCGGAGACGCTGCCCTCGCTCGCGAGGCACCCGGGTGAGGTGCCGGGCGAGATCGTCCCGCCGTCGATGATGATCGCGCCGAGCGTGCCTGTGCCGCCGAGCGTGCCGAACACCGTCGTCTCGGTGAACGGCATCCAGCCGTTCGCGATCACGGTGCCCGCTTCCACGGCCAGTCGCGAGTCCACGGCGGACTGCGTCCACGTGCCGCCGAGCTGCAAGGTGCCGGATCCCTCGTGGTAGAGCTGCCCGTCGCCGAGCAGGTCGCCGTCGTACACCGTGGTCGCGGAGCCCGCGATCGTCAGCCCGGAGTCGACGTCGACGATGTGCACCCGCCCCGTGGGCCCGGCGAGCGACCCGATGCGCTCGTTGTCGTTGATGACCAGCAGGCCCGCGTCCCCCTCGAGAGTGACCGCGGACGTGTCGGCGATCTGGTCGTGCAGGTCGTCGGGCGCGGTCTTCGCGGTCGTGACGGCGGCATCGACGATGCGGAAGTCACCCGGGATGGCGAGGTCACGATTCAGCTGGACGGCGCCGGAGAGAGCGACGGTCGTCCCGGTGTACGCACTCGATCCGTCCTCGTCGAAGATGATCGGGGCATCGGCGCCCGCACTGGAGAGCGTGACCGTGCTGTCATCGAGCCCCGTGAGGTCCTGGACGACGAAGCTCGAGGCGGCGGCGCGAGTCTGGATGGCGACGCCACCGCTGAACTCGGCGTGGGTCAGGGTGAGGGATGCCCCGGATGCCAAGGTGGCGACGGCCGACGCCCCCACGAGCTCGATGTCTTCGGCGATCGTGATGACCGAATTGGTGCCGAGCGTCGCTCCCTCCTCGACGAGGGTGCCGCCGGGCGCGGGGTTGGGCCCCAGGGCGAAGGCGTCGTCGGCGATGATCGCCGACCCGGTGCCCGACGCGATCGTCCGGCCGTTGTGGTTGAGCTGTTCTTCCTCGATCAGGATGCTGCCCGGGATGCCGTCGGAACCCACGCGCAGGCTGCCGTCCAAGAAGCTCGAGAGCTGGGCGAACAGCGGCACGGCCGCCGCGCCGTGGATCGTGAGCTCGTGGTCATCGATCGCCACGCCACCGCTGAAGAGCAGCGGGGTGGCATCCGCGCCACCCCGCACAGCGGCAGGTCCTGCGAGCTGGACCGGGGCCTGAAGGTCCACCGCGTGTCCTGCCGCGTCGAGGGAGTAGCCCGAGCCCGGCCCGACGACGACGGCCCGCGCGAACTCGGTGTCGGCGGTGAACTCCAGGCCGGCGGCATCCGTGATCGTCACCTCACCGGCCGGACCGCCGCACTCCACACCGCCGCAGCGCACGCGCGCCGCCCCGGCGAGATCGAGAGCGCCCGGATAGAAGAGCCCGCGCGCCTCGAGCACGCCGTCGCCGACGATCCGCAGCTGCTCGCCCGAGCCGGTGAGCCGCGCGTCGAGCGTCGCGCCGCCCGAGAGCTGCAACGTGGCCACGGTCGCCAGCTCCTGGTCGAACTCGATCGACCACGGGATCGGGACGGTCAGCGGTGCGGCGATGTCGTGGACGGTTTCACCCGCAGCGACCGGAAGGAGCACGTTCACCTGGAGCGTGGTCGGCCCGTGCACGACCAGCCCTTCCGTGCGCAGCTGGGCGCCACTGACCGAGTAGCCTCCGACGCCGAACTCGACTCCGGCGAACGACACGCCGTCCAGGTCGTTCGTCGTGGCGGTCGGGACCGCGTCGGCCCCGAAGCGCAGCAGGTCGGCGTCGCCGGGCGCCGCATCGGCGCAGTTCGCCCAGTTGGCGGCGTTGGACCACAGGCCGTCACCCCCGGCCCCGGTCCAGTCACAGGTCAATCCGGCGGCCGAGGCGGGCGGCGCGGCACACAGAGCGACCACCAGCACCCCTCCGGCGGCGAGGGCGGCAGCTGTCTTGCGGGCAGGAGTCGTCGAAGTCACCCGCTCGAAGGTACGGATGCCGCGGGCCGGCCGGTATGGGGGTTCCTACGGATTCCTGGTCGCGTGGCGCAGCCTTCTCCTACGCTGATGCCGACAAGAGGGTCACCGAGGGAGAGTCGTGACGCACGCATCCAACGCCGCACCGCCGCGCGCGCCGATGGCAGCGCGGCAGACGGGTGCCACGCTGTGGGACCTCGCGGACGGTCCGTTCGGGGACGAGCTCGCGGCGTCGGCCGATCCTCGCGACCGCATCCGCCTTGCCCGCTACGAACAGCTCGCGGGCTATGAACGGCGCGCCCACGAACGGCTCGCAACCGCGCTGGCGGCGACGACGGACGAGGACGTGCGACGAGAGGCTCGCGGCCAGCAGCTGGCCGGGGCCGCGTTCGAACCGCGCCTCGAGGAGGTCGACTGGGCGGCGCTGGACTGGCCGACCGGCGACGACCTGACGGCGCTGCGGATCAAGCTGGCCATCTCGTATGCGGTTCTCATGGAGGACGGCGTCGAACCGGCCGGCGGCTGGCGTTCGGCACCGACGGAGGCCGATTGGGAGCGCCAGGTCGCGCGGGTGCACGAGGTGCGCGAGGGCTTCCTTCGCGCGTTCGCCGACGCGGACGCCGACACCGTGCTCGACGGACTCGATCTTGTCGTGCTGGTGCCGCTTCTCGTGCTGACGCACTCGATGCAGGACGAGTCGCTGGCGGACGCACGCCTGGTCAGCGACCTCGCCGATCGCACCGGCATCCACGCCCTCGTGCCGTTCGCGGACTATCTGCTCGGAGTATCGCTGACCGCCGCGGCGCAGGTCGCCGAGGCGACGGATCCGCTGCAGCGTGCCGCCGAAGGCTTCGCGACCGCGCCCAATCTGGGGTGGTGGATGACCGTGCGGGGCACGCAGTACGTGCTGTCGGTCATGACCGACATCGCTCCGCCGCGCGATGTGGATCTGCTGGAGCGGGAACTGCTCTCGGGTACCTGGCGTGACGGCCGCCGGTCACTCGGTCACGGCGTCATCGCGTCGCTCGCTCTCATGCTGGCGGGCCACGGCGACCTCGAGGCCGCCCGTCGCATCGCGCTGTCGGAGGGCGACATCGACGAGCTGCAGGTCGGCAGCAGCAACCGGTGCTGGCTGGTCGAGGTCATCTTCGAGGCGGCGCTTGCCGATGGCGAGCTGGACGTCTGTGAGCGGATGCTGCGGATCGTCGAGCACATGATGCCCTCGCCGTGGCAGCGCGCGACCTTGCAGCGCATGCGCACGCGGTGGGGGCCGGGGTCCCCGGAGCCCGCCGCCGAGACGCCGGAGATCCCCGGCAGCATCGACTCCGAGATCCTGCGGACGCGGTGGGTATCGCTGGCCAGGGCGGTCGAGCGGGGCCACCGCACGTCGGCGTATCGCGAGCTGGCCGCCCTCGACGAGTTCGCCGCGCAGTCGCAGGCCTCGGCCTTCCGTGTGCGCGCCGTGCAGCTCTTCCGCCCTGATCGGGATGCTGCCGGCGCCGTGCTCTCGACTCGTCAGCTCGAGGTGGCCACCCTTGCCGCCGCGGGTTTCACGAACCGTGAGATCTCGCGCGAGCTCTTCCTCGGCATCCGCACCGTCGAGGGGTACGTATCGGAGGCGCTCAAGAGACTCGGCCTGGCGCGGCGCGAGGAGTTGACGACCGTTGTGCTTCCGGTCGACGTCCGCGCTCCCACGACCGGGGAAACGGTGCGTTTGACGCTGCGGCAGGGTCAGGTCGCCGCTCTCGTGGCCGCGGGTGCCGGCAACGCCGAGATCGCCGCGGCGCTCGGGCTCAGCGAGAGGACCGTCGAGAAGCACATGGCCGTCATCAAGGAGCGCACGGGCGTCTCGACCCGCACCGCGCTTGCCAAGCTCTTCCGCACCGCCGTCGCCCCCGCCGTCTGACCGCTTCGGCTGTCTGGGCTTCCGGTCCTTGCCCTTGCTCTTCGGTCTAACCGCGACCGCCCTGAGGCGCCTCACCGGGCCGAAGACCGTGAGACTTCATCCGAGCGCCGAAACTCCAACCCGCAACCGAAGTCTCGGCGCTCCACTGAAGTCTCGCGGGCGGGCACCGGCGGCCGGACGGTCCTCGGCAGGGCCTCCGCCGCTGGCCCGCCTTCGCTTCGAACTCCGACCGCGACCGCCCCGGCACCGCGCCCCTGACCGCGACCGCCCGGAGCCGCGCCGAAGACCGCGAGACTTCAACCGAGCGCCGAAACTCCAACCCGCAACCGAAGTCTCGGCGCTCCACTGAAGTCTCGCGGGTGTCCGCGCAGAGCACCCCGCGCGCACAACGCCCCGCCCGCCAACACCGCCGAGCTCCGCAGCCAGGGCTTGTGTCGCGTCGCGGCGACAGTACATACTGTCGCGAAGACACTTCTACCAGATGGGATGCCGCGCGATGACGCTCGACGACTTCCGGCGTGAGATCGCCGACCCCGCCATCGAGTTCCGGCCCGAGCTGCGCTGGTGGCTCGCGGAGGGACTGCACACCGATGCCACACTCCGGCGTGAGATCGAGGACGCGCACCGTCTGGGGTTCGGGGGCATGGAGTTCCTGGCGATGGACGAGGGCGACATCGACCACTCCCGCTACGGGTGGGGCTCGGAGGAGTGGGTGCACGACTCGCAGGTCGTGGTCGAAGAGACGACGCGCCGCGGCATGTCGGTGAGCTTCACCTCGGGCACGAACTGGTCCAACGCGAACCTGCCGACGATCGACCCGGACCAGCGCGCCGCCGCGCAAGAGCTCGACGTCGTGCACGAGACGCTCACGGCCGGACAGCGCCGGACGGGGGCGCTGCCGCGCATCGACCTCGATGCGCCGATCGCGCAGACCACCCTCCCCGGTCACCGCGGCACGATCACCGAGCAGCACCTCGTCGCCGTCGTCGCGGCGCGCCTCGAGGGCGACGGACAGCTGGATGCGGCATCCGTCGTCGATCTCACGCCCGAGGTCCGCGACGAATCCCTCGACTGGACCGCCCCGGACACGGGCGAGTGGCGCCTGTTCGCGTACTGGATGCACGGCACCGGCCAGACCGCGTCGCCGTCCGCGAGCATCAACTACACCGTCAACTACCTCGACCGGGAGGGCGTGGACGCCGTCATCGCGTACTGGGACGACGTCGTCCTCACGCCCGCCCTCCGTGCCGAGATCGCCCGCAACCCGCGCGCCCAGATGTACATGGACTCGCTCGAGCTGTCGACGTATGGCGCCGGCGGCATGTTCTGGGGCTACACCGTCGCCGACGAGTTCCGCGCCCGTCGCGGCTACGACATCGTGCCGTGGCTGCCGTTCCTCACGCGCGACGCGCCCTTCATGGCGGTCTCGACCGTGTACCACCACCAGCCCGCCAGCGAGACCGATCGGCTCACGGTCGAGAAGGTGCGCTTCGACTACGTGCGCACCCTCACCGACCTCTACATCGAGAACATGCTGCGTCCGTTCGCCGAGTTCCTGCACCGGGTGGGCATGACGCTGCGCGCCGAGATCAGCTACGGCCTGCCCTTCGAGCTGACCCGGCCCGGACCCGAAGTCGACGGCATCGAGACGGAGTCGCTGGAGTTCGGCGCGCAGATCGACGCGTACCGGCTCCTGGCCGGGCCCGCGCACCTGTTCGGCAGGCAGTACTCGTCCGAGACAGGCGCGACCACGCGCAACCACATGCTCGACCACCGCTTCTACGACCAGATCATCGCGACCCAGCTGGCCGCCGGGATCACCAAGACGGTGCTGCACGGCTGGGCGAGCCCGGCAGGCGCCGAAGGCGTGACCGAGTGGCCGGGTCACGAAGGCATGTGGCCCATGTTCTCGGAGCGATTCGACACCCGCCAGCCCGGGTCGGAGTTCTATCCGCTGTGGACCGCGGCCGTCGGACGGCTGCAGTACGCGCTGCGTCGCGGTCGTCCGCGCATCGATGTCGGCATCCTCCGCACCGACCACTTCACCGACAACCTCATCGGCATGGCGCTGATCGGTCCGAACGGCGAGCGCATCCCCGACGAGGTCGCCTACGGCTCGATGTGGATGCGCGACCGGCAGAACCACTGGTGGCAGGACCTCGGCATGCAGGACGCCGGCATCACCTACGAATTCTTCGACGGCTCACTGCTGCTGCGCGACGACGTCACGTTCGACGGTGACGCCGTGCAGCCAGGCGGCCCCGGCTACCGCGCGCTCATCGTGTACCAGAGCACCCTCGACGCCGACGTGGCGACGCACCTGCTGGAGTGGGTGCGGCGCGGGTTGCGGCTCGTGATCGTCGACGGCGCTCGCGAGGTGGAGTCGCTCATGGCGGGGCGTCACCGCACGCACGAGCGGGCGGCTTCCGCCACTCCCGGCCTGGACGGACGCGACGACGAGCTCGCCGCGATCATGACGGAGCTGCGCGGGATGCCGGGGGTGCGCGTCGCCGGGCCTTCCGGGGTCGTGTCCGCGCTCGACGAGCTGGGCGCGGGCGGCCGGGCACGCTTCGTCGCAGACGACCCTCACGTGCTCACCCACCTCCGCGAGGACGGCGACCTCACGGTGCTGTACGCGTACCACTTCCTCTACGAGACCGACGAGATGGCGACCGTGCAGGTGAGCCTCGAGGGCGCGGGTGCGGTCCACCGGCTGGACGCGTGGAGCGGTGACGTGCGCCCGCACCGCGGTGCGCGCAGGGACGGCGACCGCACCGTCATCGAGCTCACGCTGGCTCCGGGTGAGACGACGATCGTCGTGCTGGACCGGTCGACGGATGCCGCGGACTCGGCGCCCCCCTCGCGCACCGAGGTGGCGAGCGCGGACGTGTGGCGGCTGGCCGTGGAGAGCTGGGACGCCGGAGAGCCCGAGGTGCTCACCGAGGACCGCGGACTCGGGTACGTCTCGCGCGAGGTGCGGCCCACGACCGAGGTGACCCGCATGGACGCCGGCGAGGTGGAACTCGCGCCGTGGTCGCAGCTGACCGCCGTCGGACCCGAAGTCTCGGGAGTGGGCGAATACACTGCGACACTGACGGTGCCTGAGGTGCGTGCCGGCGAGCGCTACGTGCTCGAGCTCGGTTCCGTGTGCGGCGGACTGGGTCACGTGCGCATCGGCGACGGTCCCGCGCGAGGGTTCGACACCGCGCACCCGGTTGTCGACGTGAGCGGCGACATCCGTCCCGGCGAGAACGTCGTGCGAGTGCGGGTGTCGAGCTCGCTCAACAACCGCCTCCGCGCACGCGGCTACTATGAGCGCGTCCCCGACATCGGTGCGCAGCTGACCGGCGAGGAACGCACGCAGCAGGCCGTCGTCCGCGACTACGGCCTGCTCGGCCCGGTGCGACTCGTCCGCGAGGACTGAACTGCCGGTCCGCACGCCGCTCCCGGCACACCGGTTCGGGCAGCGAGAACACCACGGCAGGAACGAGGAACCATGGCCCGAGGCGACGTCGACCCCGACGCCTCCGCCGACCTGAGCCCGGTGGTCGCGCAGGATCCGCTCGACCTCCGCCTCTCGCTCGCCTCGATCGTGCACTGGGCCGACAGCACCGGGGTGCGCCGCGATGTCATGGCGAAGGTGGCGTTCCCCGTCGACGACATGGGGATGTTCCTCGTCGTGAACCAGCTCAGCTACAACGGCGCGATGCGCCCGGTGGACCTGTCGCTGGCGCTCGGGATGACGCCCACCAACATGAGCAAGATCGTGGGCCGGCTGGAGCGGGCGGGACTGGCCATCCGGGTCCCGGCGCCTGATGACGCCCGTGGCGTGCTCGTCGCGCTCACCGGCGACGGTCGCCGGATCGGCGAGCGCATCATGGCGACGGCGGAGGCGAATCTTCGCGACGTCCTCACAGACTGGTCTGCTGACGAGATCGACCAGCTGCGGCGGATGATGGCGCGGCTGGCGCGCGTGCACCGGTCCGTCTCGGAGCGGCGGGCCGGCTCCGCATAGGCTGGTGGAATGCCGAGCAGATCTCCGTGGACATGCGTGCTGTGGGACGTCGACGGAACGATCGTCGACGCATCCGACGGCATCCTGCGACGCCTGACCATCTGCCTCGAGCACTTCGGCAAGCAGCCGCCCACGCGTGCGGAGCTCGTGCATTGGATCGGGCCGCCGATGTACGACTCGTTCCAGGCCAACGTCGGCATGTCGCCGGAGCAGGCGACCGAGGCCGTCACCTTCTATCGCGGCCTCAACAAGCTCGACGGCTACGCGAGCGGCGCCAAGCTCTTCCCCGGTGTCGGTGAGCTCATCGTCGACATCGCGGCAGCCGGCATCCCCCAGGCGACGGCGAGCTCGAAGCCCGAGGTGCAGGTGGCCGCGCTCATGGACCACTTCGACCTCTCGACATCGCTGACGGCCATCGTCGGCGCGACCCCCGACGAGCGCACCCTCAGCGCCAAGGCCGACATCGTGGCGGAGGCCCTGCGCAGGCTCAGCGCCGCAGGCGCAGACATCAGCCGGCCGGTGCTCGTAGGCGACCGCCACCACGATGTCGAAGGGGGTGCCGCGCGCGGCGTGCCCGTGATCTTCGTGCGATGGGGCTTCAGCTGGCCGCACGAGTCCGAAGGCGCACAGGCGGTCGTCGACGACGTCGACCAGCTGCGGGCGCTGCTGCTCTTCGGCGATCCGGCCCAGACTCCGCCCGACGGCACCGTCCGAGCCGCCCCGGCGCACGACGCAGCGGGAGAGACCCCGACGGACGACGCCGTCAGAGCCGCCCATGCCTGAGCTCGCCACCGCGATCCTGGGGTGGCTGGTGCCGGCCCTGGTCGTGTTCGGCGTCGCGGCGATCGCCCTCGCCGTGATCGTCTGGGCCGTCCGCCGCGCACGGCGCTCACCGCGCGCGCGTGCCGCGGCCGAGCACGCGCGGGCGCGCGCCGGCGCCACGCTCGTGCGCCTGGACGACGAGGTGGGCGAGCTCGACCTGGAGGTCGCGCTGTCGGGCGCCCTGTACGGCGGAGACGCGCCGGTGTCGCTGCGGCGAGCGCGGCTGACCGCGCAGCACGTGCGCGACGCGGCGTTCGAGGAGTACCGCGCGATCAGCGACCCGGCCGTGCTTCCCGACGAGATCCGCCGCGTGTCGGCACGCATCGAGCGACGCGCCGGTGAAGCCCTCGCCGCCGTCGCGGCCGCCCGCCGCGAGCACGGCGACTGGGTGCGTGCGAACGTCTCGGCCGCCGAGCAGGTCGAGGCCGCCCGCCGCAGGCTCACCGACCTGCGCGCGTCGATGGGCGACCCGGCCGCGCTCGTCGCCGAGCTGTCGGCGCGCTTCGCCGAGGACGAATGGCGGGATGCCTCGCGCGCCGCGCACGCCGCGCTCTCAGAGGTGGCCGAGGCCCAGCACCTTCTCGACCAGGCGGCCGCGCACGCCGGCGACCCTTCCCTCACCGCCCTTCCCGACCTCGCGGCCGCCGAGCGGACCCTGCGCCAGGCCGAATCCGATGCACGCACGCTGGAAGAGACGCATCGCCTGGTCATGCAGGCGGCGCAGGCGGTTCCGGGCGAGATCGCGGCGGCGCGTACCGCCCTGCGGCAGGCGACGGTGACGCGCGAGCACTTGGAGCCGGCCGACGCCGAACGCCTGGGTGCGGAGCTCCGCGCCGTCGACGACGAGCTGAATCGCATCGAAGAGGATGCCGTGCGCCACCCCACCCGGACCGTGGACGCGATCGCCCGCCTGCGTGGGCGGCTCGACCTGGCCCTGGGCGACGCCCGCACCGCGCAGCAGCGCCTGCGCGGCGCACGCACGGCGCTGCCCGGGACGCTGGCCGCTGCGCGCGGCGCGATCGCCCAGGCCGAGGCATCCGTCGTCCATGCGCGTGCCGGCGCCGACGCGCGGTCGCGCCTGCTGTCGGCGCAGCGCGAGCTCGCGCACGCCCGCCAGGCGCAGGACCCGGTGAGCGCGCTGGATGCCGCCCGCCGCGCGCTGCGCGACGCCGAGGACGCCAAGGCCCTCGCCGACTTCGCCCGTCTCTCCGCCGCGCGGACCGGGGAGCGAGGACCCGCCCCCGCCGATCCGGGGAGCGAGAACGGATTCCCGCCGAGCGAGTAGCGCGGAACGAACGGTGGTGGCGCTCGCGCGCTACTCGACGGCCGGGGGCGCCCGCGCTACTCGACGGGCGGAACGGAGCCACCGCTAGGGTGGGCGGCATGAGCGACGGGGCGACTCAGGAACGACAGCGCGTGCTCGCCGGCGCGGCGCGCATGCCGGCCACCCTCACGATGGTCGCGCTGGTCCTCGTGGTCGGCGTGATCTGGCAGGGGTTGTGGCATCCGTTCGAGGACTCGCCCCTCTTCGACGCGGTCGCGTACGGACTGCCGGCCTTCGAGGCGGGACGGTGGTGGACGCCGGTCACGGGCACGTTCTTCGTGAACCACCCGTGGGTGTACCTGTTCACGATCCCGAGCTTCGTCGGGATGGCATACCTCGAGTGGCGGCGCGGCAGCCGCGTCGCGCTGGCGTACTACTGGGTCGGCCAGCTGTTCGCGATCTTCGCGACGGCGCTGCTCCTGTGGGGCGCATCACAGCTGCCGTGGGAATGGGCGCAAGCGCAGGCAGCGGCCCTCGACGTCGGCGCGTCGGGCGGCACGATGGCCTGCATCGCCGCGGCCGTCGGCCTGTTGCGCACGCCGTGGCGGGTGCGAGCGTGGCTGGTCCTCCTGGGCACGGTGTTCGTCGCCATGGTGTTCTGGGGGACCCTCGCCGACCTCGAGCACCTGCTCGCCGTGCTGCTGGTGCTGTTCGTGGACCGCTCGCTGCGCATCCAGCGCACGACGGTGCGCGAGCAGCGGCTCATCGCGTTCATCGCGGTGCTGGTGCTCGGCGCGATCGAGGTCGTCACGATCCTCGTGCCGACCAACGGGCCGTTCGGCCCCACCGAGCCGGTGTCGGGCGGGTTCATCGACTTCGCCATCGACGTGGTCGTCATCATCCTCGTCGCTGACGGACTGCGGCGAGGTCGACGGTGGGCCTGGGTCGTCGCCCTTGCGCTGGCGGTGTTCAACGTGCTGTCGGGGATCGCCGTCGCCGTCCTCATCGTGCTCGTCAGCGAGGCGAAGGTCGAGGCGACGATCGACGGCGACACCGAGCTGGCGCTGGCGAGCGGACTGCTCTGGCTGCTGATGCTCGTGTACCTGATCTGGGTTCGTCGCGCCTTCCGCGCGCGACGCCGTTCGCGTATCGGCCGGCAGCCGGCGCCCGGCGTGGACGACGTCACACGCATGCTCCACGCCCACGGCGGCGGCACGCTGTCGTGGATGACGACGTGGGAGGGCAACAGCTACGCGCGCACGGCCGACGGGATCGTCGCCTACCAGCGGAGGGCCGGCGTGGCCCTGGCCCTCGCCGACCCGCTGGGCCCGGCAGACACGCGCGCGGCATCCGTCCAGGAGTTCATCGACGACGCGGAACATGCGGGTCTGATCCCCTGCTTCTTCAGTGCCGACGAGGCGACTCGCGCCGCCGTGCCGTCGACGTGGCACAGTCTCGTCGTCGCCGATGACACCATCGTCGACCTGCCGGGCCTCGAGTTCACCGGCAAGCGCTGGAATTCGGTGCGCTCATCGCTCAACCGCGCCGGGCGCGAGAGCATGACCTTCCGCATGACCCGGCTCAAGGACGAGTCGTGGGGAGTGCAGCAGCAGCTGCGCGCGATCTCGGAGATGTGGGTGGGCGACAAGGGTCTTCCCGAGATGGGCTTCACGCTCGGCACGCTGGTGGAGGCCGAGGACCCCGAGGTGCGTCTCGCCCTGGCGATCGCCCCCAACGGAGACGTCGACGGGTTCCTGTCGTGGCTGCCGATCTACGGCGGCGGGGGCGCGATCAGAGGCTGGACGCTCGATCTCATGCGGCGTCGCGAAGGCGGCTTCGGCCCCGTCATGGAGTTCCTCATCGGCTCGTCCGCGAAACTCTTCTCGGACGAGGGCGCCGAGATCATGTCGCTGTCGGGCGCGCCCCTCGCTCACGACTACCCGCCCGACGCGGGCATGATCGCGACCCTCAGCGACAAACTGGCCGAAGCGCTCGAGCCGGTCTACGGCTTCGGGTCACTGCACCGCTTCAAAGAGAAGTTCCACCCGCGCTACGAGACGCTGTACCTGCTGTATCGAGACGAGACCGACCTGACGCGCATCGGCGGCGCGCTGACGCGGGCATTCCTCCCCGATGCGACGCTGCGCCAGTTCGCCGGCGCGGGCATGGAACTGGTGCGGGGCGACCGCGGCTGAGCGCCGCGGGCATGCCGAAGCCGCGGCATCCACGTTCTGATGATCGGGATGCCGCGGCTCGTGGCCGCGTGAAGCGACCTGCCCGCGTCAGAGCGGGCGGATGTTCTCTGCCTGAAGTCCCTTGGGTCCCTGCGCGATCTCGAACTCGACGCGCTGGTTCTCCTCGAGGGAGCGGTAGCCGTTGGACTGGATGGCGCTGTAGTGGGCGAAGACGTCGGCGCCGCCTTCATCGGGAGCGATGAAGCCGAAGCCCTTCTCCGAGTTGAACCACTTTACGGTGCCCTGCGTGCTCATTACTTGCCGTTCTTCGGTGATCTCGTCGCGATTGCGGCGATTGCCTCAAACGTAGTGAAGACGCGCGCGCACGGCGATACCCATATCGGATGGTGACACAAACGTTGCACTTCGGGGTTGCGAGCGCGCGGTCCCATCGTCCGCCCGGGCTGAGCGATGCTCGAAGCCCGGGCGTCGACGGATCCCCCC
This sequence comes from Microbacterium timonense, assembly GCF_900292075.1. Taxonomy (GTDB): domain Bacteria; phylum Actinomycetota; class Actinomycetes; order Actinomycetales; family Microbacteriaceae; genus Microbacterium; species Microbacterium timonense. The sequence goes on along the minus strand of NZ_OLMV01000003.1, from coordinate 408,582 downwards.
GGATAGGCCACGCCGTAGCGTGGACAGGCCAATGGTACCGATATATCAGCGTCAGGGCGAGTGTCGGATCCGGCCGAATCCGCCGTGATCAGCGCGTGGAAAAGGGCTGCCGGAGCCCGTCCCCGCGGACCGGCTTCCAGGCCTATGCAGCTGAATCGTCCGGCGTACACTGGTGCCACCCATGACTGCCCCCTTCGTTCCGCTCGAGCCGCGGGGCGCCGTCCTCGGAGACGAGGTGTACGAGCGCCTGGGCGAAGCCATCCTCGACGGCCGGCTGGCGCCCGGCGCGCGGCTGCGCGACCACGAGCTCGCGGAATGGCTGGGCGTCTCGCGCACGCCGGTGCGAGAGGCGCTGCAGCGACTGGAGCGTGCGGGACTGGTCGAGGTTTCGCCCCACCGCTACACGCGCGTCTCTCTGCCCAACGACAAGGCGGAGGCCGACACGTTCGAGCTGGTCGCCTACAACATGGGCATCGCGGTGCGCATGGCGACGGCCCGCTGCGACGACGACACGCTGACAGAGGCGCTGGAGCGGCTCGACGAGGTGATCGCCGCATCCCGCGCCGACGACTGCGACGGACTGGCCCAGACGAGCCACGCGTTCTTCCGCGTGGTGACCAAGGCCTCGGGCAATGTCGCGCTCGTGCAGTTCGTGCGGGAGTACGCCATCGCCATCCGGCGCAACCTCTCCGGCTGGCAGCCCTTCATCGAGTGCCCGTTGGGACGCACTGCCGCCTACGAGCAGTTCCGCGAGGCCTTCGCCCGCCGCGACGGGCAGCGGGCCGAAGAGGTGCTGCGCGGCATCCACGGCTTCGCGTGATCGACCGGCGCACGGCTTCTGGATGTCGGATGCCGGGGCTAGCGTGGTGCGCGTGAACCACATCGAGTTGCGCGCCCTGGACGACGACGACCTCGATGCCATCTTCGAGATGATGCGTGACCGCGAGGCGGTCGCGATGGCGGCCTTCACCGCCGAAGATCCCGACGACCGCGCGGCGTTCGACGCGTGGATCGCGCGCCAGCGCGCCGCGGACGACGTCCTGTCGTTCGTCGTCACCGAGAACGGCGGGTTCGCCGGCACCGCGGCCACCTTCACCGTCGACGGCGATCGCGAGGTCACCTACTGGATCGCGCGCCACGCGTGGGGCCGGGGAGTGGCCACGGCGGCGCTGCGCCTGCTCATCTCGCGCGAGCCGACGCGCCCGCTGTTCGCGCGCGCGGCCGCACACAATGCGGCGTCCATCGCCGTGCTCGAGAAGGTGGGCTTCACCGAGGTGTCACGCAACGTCGATTACGCCCCGGGAGTGGGTCGCGAGATCGAAGAGATCGTGTTCACGCTGGTTCCGGCGCTCGACGGCCTCGGCGGCGGCTGAGCGGTCGCCTCCGGAGCCGAGTCAGCGCGTACGCATTCTCGCCGATTCGACTGTCACCGCCAGGCGGCGTACCGGTCGGCCGGGCCGCCGGGGACCGGTTCGAACACGACCTCATCGTCGTCGACGGCGCGCCCGTCGGCGTCCACGAACGCCACAGCGAGGTCTTCGCCTGTCGCGGTGTCGCGACGAATCACCGTCGGACCGCCCGGCCGCGGGACGTGCGCGTCGCCCCATTGCTGCAGCGCGCCCAGCACGACCTTGAGATCGCGTCCGCTCGGCGTCAGGTGATACGAGTAGCGCGTCCGCGCGCCCTCTTCCTGATAGCTGCGCTTCTCGAGGATGCCGGCATCCACCAGGGACGCCAGTCGCGAGGTGAGCACGTTCGGTGCGATGCCCAGCAGGGCGGCGAAGTCGCCGAACCGGGTGATGCCGTTGTGGGCCTCTCGCAGGATCAGAAAGGACCAGCGATCGCCGACGGCCTCCAGCGTGCGCGCGATCGAGCAGTTCGGCTGTGCGCGCGTCTTCCGGTTCGTCATGGCGTCCGGGCCTCCCTCCTCATCGACCGACTGAGGATCGTCCCCAGCACCAATACCAGCACAGCCAGCGCCGAGATGGCGCCTGCTCCCACGGCGAGGGCGGTGCCGAGCCCGGCGGCCGTGGCCACCGCACCGAGGCCGAGGGCGACGGCCCCCTGGATCACATACGCGACGAGGTAGACCGCTGCGATGGTCCCCCCGCGGTGGTGAGCGGGCGCGTGCGTGGCGATCAGCCCGAGACCGCCCGAGAACAGCAGGCCGTACCCGGCGCCGGAGAACACGGTCGTGACCATGAACAGCGGCAGCGAGTGCAACTGCGCCGCCGCCTCCAGCAGCACCAGATCCGCCATCGTGATCACCGCACCGGTGAGCACGAGCACCCTGGGCGCGATGCGGCGGGTCACGATGGCCGTGATGCCGATGATCACCGACATGATCGCGAGCACCACTCCCGTCACGAAGACGTCCTGCGAGCCGATGAGGTCCTGCGCGATATCGGCGCCCAGCGCCAGGAACACCGATCCGAAGGCGTACGCGGCCGTCACCGAGGCGGCGGATGCCGCGTAGAGCAGGCGGATGCCGCGGGGGATGGTGATGGGGCGCGGCCGCCACCGGCCCTGAGCGACGTTGGCGGGGGTTCGGGGCAGGAGGAAGACCAGCACGAGCACCACGCCGACGACCCCGAGGAGCACCCAGAAGTCCAGATACAGAGGCAGCGGCGCGTACTGGATCAGGCCCCCGCCGATGATCGTCGCGAGCGACAGCCCCACCGCCGTGGCTGCCGTGGTCGTGGACGACGCGCGGCCCTCCTGGCCCTTGCGGCTGAACTCCACAGCCGCCGCCGTCGCGGGCGCGAGCGCGAGCCCGACTCCGGCGCCGACGAGCGCCCGCCCCGCGAACACCCAGCCGACCGATGGCGCCAGGGCGAACAGCAGGACGCCGAGGAACATGCCGGCGACGCCGATGAGCATGGCGTTGCGACGGCCGATGTAGTCCGACACCTGGCCGAACACGAGCAGGAAGACCACGAGCGTGATGGGGTAGATCGCGAAGATGGCCGTGGTCGCGGTGGCGGTGAGATGCCACGTGCTCGCGTAGAGCGGATACGTCGTCGTCGGCGCGGCGCTGGTCCAGAGCGAGATGCCGGCGACCGCGGCGGCCGTCCAGAACCGTGCGCGGGGCGGCAGCGTGATGCGCGCGCGGCGCGATGCCACGGCTTCCGGGACGAGGGGCACGGCTGCGGTCTGGGTCATGGCATCTCCCTGAGTTGTTCACTGCAAGTCAGCAGTCTCACTTGTGAACAGCAACTCAGGTCGCGGGTATTCCGGATCCGGCGATTCCGGTTTCCCGGGCGCCGGCGTGTGCGCCGGCCCGATCTACTCGGAGTGGTCGCGCGACCAGCTCACCTCGGGCTGAATGACGTACGAAACCAGCCCCGTTCGCAGGGGGTACGCATCGCCGGTGTACTCCCGGGATATCCGGTCGACGATCGGCAGGGCATCGGCTCCTTCGATGCGACGGACGGCCCGGCCGCGCACGAAGGCCATGTCCAGGGCGTTGGCCGGGTCGGTGACGGACAGCGCGGCTCGCGGATCGGCGAGCAGGTTCTTGTCCTTCCGGGAACCGGTCTCCATGAAAACCGCGATCCCGTTCTCGTGAACGCTCGCCCAGACGGGGACGGAGTGCGGAGCCCCGTCAGGCATCAGTGTCGCCAGATGGACGATCGCAGCGTTCTCGAAGTAGCGGCGCACCTCGCTCCAGTTCTTGCTCACGAACGGCCCCAACCGCCGGTCCACCCTTCTCATTCCGCTCCGCGTTCGCGGTCAGCCACGAGACCCGCCTCGCCTTGCCATCCCCGGTTTGTGCGAAGAACACGCCGTTTCGATCGCCCTCGTAGCGGCGTGTCCTCCGCACAAACCGCAGGAGGGGGCCCGAGCGGTCAGGCGCGGCGCCGACGCACGCGGACGAGGATCACACCCGTGGCCAGTGCCAGAGCGGCGATCAAGGCGAGCAGCGCGACGCCGCCCGCGCCGGTCGCGGCAAGGTCTCCGGGGTCGGCGCCGCCCGCGGCGGGCTGGCCGCCACCCGAACCAGGCCCACCGGAACCGGGCCCGCCGGAGCCGGGACCACCTGAGCCGGGATCACCCGTCCCCGGGTCGCCCGGGTCCACGACCGGCTGCAGATCGGCCAGCTGTACCGCCGTGGCGTAGACCACCCGGTGCGCGGAGATGTGGATGTCGGGCGTGAGCACCTCGTACTTGGCTCGCACCCAGAACGGTTCACCCTCCGCGGCCGCGAAGGTCCTGGTCGCCACCGGTCCGGGTTCCGTCACGCGGTCGTGCGGAACCTGCTCCGCGTAGAACCGATCGCCGTAGATGTCGGAGCCATACCCCGCGGAGAGGTCGAACCCGCCGCTGTAGGCCGGGTACCGGTTGTTCACGGTGAGGATGATCCCCTCGGCCGCCCGGCTGGACCCGTCGAGGGCGGGGTCCGAGGCGACCACCCAGAAGTCGTGCGACACCTCCGTCTTCGGGGCGCACCGCTCGGAGCCGGTGTTTGCGTACGAGCCCGCCACCGCTCCGTCGATGATCACGTCGATTCCCGTGATGCCGGTGAGATCGAAGGTCGCGGTCACGACCGGCTTGTCGATCCACACCGATCCGAACACCAGCGGCCCCGCGCAGGTCTTCGACCTGATCGTCGCCTGCGTCACCGCGCCGGCGGCGTTGTCGTACACGAGGTCGACCGCGTTCTCGTCGTCGGGGTTCCGGGTGAGCGTCAAGATGCTCGGTGCCGACTCCTCCACGGCGAACGCCCGCTCGCGCACCATCACCGGACCGTCGTCCCCGTCCGCCCAGGCGCGCACCACGTAGTCACCGGGTACCAGACGCACCGGCGCCGTCCGCGCCGAGTCCACCTCGAACATCGGGTCGCTGTAGACATCGAGATCCTCTCGAAGCACCTCCGTACCACCGGCGCTGGTCATCGCGACGTGGACGACTCCCTCGCCGCCGAACATGACCTCCCCCGAGACCTCGGCCCCGCCATCCGCGAGGTATTCGATGTTCTCGAAGACGTCATGCACCAGCAGCCGTGTGGCGACGAGCTCGCCCGACAGCTCGACATCCTCCACCGTCATCGTGACGGTGTGGGTGCCCTCAGCGGCATCCTCCGGAAGCGTCACCCGCCGCGCCGCAGTGCCGTCATCGCCGCTGATGCCCGCAGTGACAGGGACGCCGTCGAGTGCGATCTCGTAAGCGGTGCGCGTCGGCAGGCCGGCGGCGGACACAGTGAACGTCCGCCCGGGGCGCACGAAATGCGGAGCGACGTCGATCGACGGTTCCGAAGCGGCCGGGGGAACCTCACCCGGCGTCGTCACGTACACGTCGGTGGTTGCGCCGGTCGCACCGTAGGCGACCCGCCCGAAGTAGCGCGAACCGGGAGCCAGGTCCGTCCACGAGAGGGCGGCCGTGGAGGTCTCCCCCATGCGCATCGACATCACCGAGGGGTCGATGCGCGGCTGCCCCTCGTCGGGATCGCCCCCGAGCAGATAGCTCGTCAGCTCGTAGCCGAGGTCGCCGTCGCCGGAGAAGAACGAGACGTCGAGCACGTACTCGCCGGGCTCGAGGTCGACACGCACGATCGTCTCGTCGGCTCGAGGAGAAGTCGCCTCGCCGAGATACAGCAGACCGCCGAAATCATCGACCTTGTACAGCGCGAGGTCGAGATCGCTCCGCGTATCGGTGCCGACGAGCTCGAATCGGGCCGAGGACGTGCCCTCGGGAACGCGGACGACGTGGCGGTCGGGTGCGCCTCCCGCGACACCGGATCCGCGGACGACGCGCCCGGCGACGAGGCCCGACACCGTGAGAGGCACGTCCATCGTCTCGCCGGCATCCACCGCGAGCTGGAGCGAGCCGTCGATGCCCTCCCCGGTCACCGACCGGGGCACGGCGATGACGCTCGGACGAACCGCGAGCGGCACCACTGCGGCGTCACCGTCGGATCCGGTCCACAGCAGCGTGCCGGTCGTGAACTCATCGAGGGGCGCGTCGACGCGACGGAAGGTGATGGTGAACGACTTCTCTTCACCGGCCGCCCCGAACTCGAGACGCTCGGGACTCACGGTCACGTCGACCCCCGGCATCCTCACCTCCTCGGCGGTATACGTGCCCGCCCGCGTGGCGGTGACGGTGCGCGTGACGGTCTGCACCCCGGGGAGGCTGCCGACGGCCACCGAAGCGAGGTTGAGGTCCGACGGGTCGAGCGGCTCGAGGCCGAGGTCGGCAGCGCCGATCGCCTGGATGTAGCGGTTCCAGTCGTCGATCCCGTTGAGGAACAGGATGCCGGGGTCGAGGAAGCGCGCCGGCTCGACGTGCCCCGAGCCCTCGCCGAGCGGGTCGGTGAACTTCGAGCCGTCGGGGCGGAGCGTGTGCGAGGCCGTGGTCATGAGCGCCGACTTGATCTCGGCGGGCGCAGCCTGCGGGTGCGCGCCGAGGTAGAGGGCCGCGAGCCCGGCCACGTGCGGGGAAGCCATCGACGTGCCCGAGAGCAGCTCGAACGTCGGCTCCTCACCCTCGGCGTTGCGGCCGTCGGCGAGAATGGCGACCCCGGGCGCCGTGATGTCGGGCTTGAGCAGGTCGCCGCCATCGGCCAGCACCGGCCCGCGCGACGAGAATCCCGCGAGCTGCGGCGTGACCGGGGAGGGGGCGCCGCTGGTGTTGCCGTCTTCGAAGACGGCCGTCGCTCCGCCGGTGGCGGCATAGGCCTTCACCGCTTCATAGGCGTCGGCATCCAGGTGGATCGTCGGCACCGCATGAACGTCGAGATCGATGGAGTTGGCGGTGGGGTTGACGAGCACCATCGCGATGCCGCCGGCGCGTGCCACCTCGGCCGACTTGGCGACGCGGTCCACCACGCCCCGCTCGCACAGGACGATCGCGCCCGCCGCCTTGGCCGGATCCAGCGTGTCGGGGCCGCACAGCTGCGGGTCGGCCGCACCTGCGGCGGCGACGCTGCTCGCCGACACGAACGGGCCGCTCACCCCCGCGGTCTCGGCGATGGATCCGCCCGCGTAGGCGTGACCGTCGCCGGTGCGGACGGTCGCCTCGTAACTCGGGATGGTGCTGGCGGCGACGGTGGTGATCCACGGTGCGGCGTTGTCGACGGTGGAGGCGCTCGGTCCGTCGTTGCCGGCCGACGCGGCGACGAAGATGCCCGCGGCCGCAGCACCGAGGAACGCCTGGTCGGTGAGGGACACGGTGCTGACCGCGCCGCCCGATCCGATGGAGTAGTTGATGACGTCCACGCCGTCGGCCACCGCGGCATCGATCGCCGCGAGCAGGTCGCCCGTCATGCAGCCGTCGTCGAACGGGGTCGAACCGGTCCAGCAGGCCTTGTAGACGGCGACCTTGGCAGCGGGCGCGACGCCCGAGATCTCGCCGAGGTCCCTTCCGGCGACTGCCGCCGGGACGCCGGCGTTGCCGGCGGCCGTGCTCGCGGTGTGCGATCCGTGCCCGTTGCCGTCGCGCGGCGAGACGACCTCGCCGCGGTCCGTGCCGATGTAGTCGGCGCCGTAGCTGTCCACGAAGTAGCGGGCGCCGATCAGCTTGGTGGTGCAGTCATCGGCAGCGAAGGCCACACCCGTCTGGCACACACCGCGGAACTGATTGCCGTCGCCCTTGTCGAAGACGACGGCGTCGCCATCGCGATACGGCGCCTGTCCGGGCGCCGAGCCGAGGGCGTCGCCGGCGAACGAGGGGTTCTCGGGTGCGACCCCGGAGTCGATGATCCCGACGACCACACCTTCGCCCGCGGCATCCACGCCCCCGAGACGTGCCCAGACGCCGTCGTCGCCGCTGAGTCCGATGAAGTCCGTCGACGGAGTCGCTGCCTGCAGATGCAGGAGCTCGTCCTTCACAACCGAAGCGACGCGCGGATCGGCGGCGAGGTCGGCGGCCTGCTGAGCGCTCAGCGTGCTCGTGAACCCGTTCGTGGCGAGCGTGTACGAGGTGACGATGCTCGCGCCGGCGTCGGCGGCCACCGCCTCCTGCTGCGCGACGAGGTGATCCGCGTACGCCACCACGGCCTTCGAGCGCGCGTTCAGGTCGTCGCCCGGCTTGGGCTGCGTGCCGCGGTACGACGAGACACCGCCCCGGTACGTCGCGGCCGCGGCATCCCGGAGCGTGACGATATACCGCCCGTCTTCGTACTCGGATGCGTCGACCGTCGCCGCCGGGCCGGCGACGGCGCCGTGGGCCGGTGCAGCCGCGGCAGCCGGTGCGGTGGGAAGGAGCGCCGTCGCGAGAGCGGTCAGCAGCACCAGGACGGTGGACAGGGCGGTCGTGCGGAGCGGCGCGCGAGTGGAAGCGGTCACGGTGGTCCTCGAAGGATGCGGCTCGATCCCGAGCGGATCGGACTGGTCCTCATTCTGGGAGGGCGCGTTCCGGCGACGGTGGCCGAATGAGGACACTGTCCTCTACCGGCCAGATGTTGAAACCCGTGCGTTACATCGGCGGTCAGATCCAGCCGCGGCGCGCGGACTCCACGCCCGCCTGAAAGCGATTGCTCGCCCCGAGAGCGACCATGAGCTCCTGACTGCGCCGCCGCAGTGTCCGTACCGAGATGCCGAGGCGGCGCGCGATCGCGTCATCCTTCATGCCGACCGCCATCAGCGTCAGGATCGAGAGGTCTTCGGGAGAGGGCGCATCGGACTGCGTCGAGGGGTAGCGCCGCGTCGTCTCGGGCAGGGCGCGCCCGGGTGCGGCGGCGGCGAGGGGGACGGCCCTGGCCCACTCGTACTCGAAGAGGGTGCGCAGCGCCGCGACCAGCGGCAGCGCGTGGGTCACGAGCGCGACGATGCGCCCGGGCTCGAGGCTCAATGAGACGAGCGCGACGCGCCCGTCGACCACCACCAGCTTGACGGGCAGCTCGTCCGTGATGCGGGCCTGCTCGCCCTGCTCGGCGAGCTCTCCCACCTCCTCCCATGTGGCGCCCTCGTCGAAGCTCGAGACGGTGTAGATCGCGCGCCACTGGACGCCTCGCGCGAGAACCGCCGATTCGAAGGGATCGAAGGATGCCGCGACATACGGCGGTCGGTCGAACGCCAGGAACTCGCGCTCGGCCTGGTGCTGGAGCCGGGCGTACCAGCCGGCGACGGCATCCGGATCCGTCACGAAGAGGCTCTGCGGCACGTCCGCCGAGGAGGCGGCCGCCGCGTCGAAGTGATCGGCGAGCACGGGGATCGCCTCGCGCAGTCGCAGCGTCTGCTCGCTGAGCCGTTCGGCGAGCGCGCGCACGGCGAAGCGCGGGTCGACCGCCGAATACTCGGGGTCCGCCGACTCCAGCCGAGTCACGAGTCCCGCCGACCGCAGCCCCTCGAGCCGCTCGAGCGTCGTCGCCTCGTCGAGCCCGGCCTTCGCGGCTACCTCGCGGGCCGGAGTGCGCCCCGCCATGAGGACGGCGAGGTAGACCGCTTCGCTCTCACGATCGACACCCGGCAGGTCCAGTGATTCACCGCCCTGGGCGCCGCCCCGGCCACTCATGCTGCCGAGCCTAGCCGCCGCCTCCCGATCCGTTTGTGCGGAGGACACGCCGTTTCGGCCGCCTCCACAACGGCGTGTTCTCCGCACAAACCGCCCGAGGCGGCGCCCCGGGGGGAGGGAGGCGAGGGGATCGCTCGAGGAATGACGAAGCCGGCCCGAGGATGTGACCTCGGGCCGGCTACGTGTCGCTGTGCGCGAGGGGGGAGTTGAACCCCCACGCCCTTTCGGGCACTGGCACCTGAAGCCAGCGCGTCTGCCTATTCCGCCACTCGCGCGAGCCGCGGCATCCGGAGATCCCGCGAAACTCAACTTCCCGAGGATATCACGCGCACCGCCGACCTCCGAACCTGGCCACGACGGCCGTCCCGGCCGCAGCCGACGAGACGGACCGGATCGTGGAAGGCCGTCTCGCCGACACGACCGCGTACCGCTTCGTCGTGCCGTCGGACTGGAACGGCACCGTCTTCGTCGACCTCGACTTCGCAGGCGGGCCGGTCTCGGCCGCGCAACAGGAGCTCATCGATCGCGGCTACGCGTACGGCGGCACCACGAGGAACGTCACCGGCTGGAATCTCAGCGGTGCCGTCGAGAACCAGATCGAGGCGCTGGATGCCTTCGCCGACGCCGTCGGCGAGCCCGAGCGTGCGATCGCGACGGGCACGTCGATGGGCGGGATGATCGCCGCCGCGACGGGGGAGCTGCACCCCGACCGCATCGACGGCGTGCTGGCCGGATGCGGCGGCCTCTCGGGAACGGTGTCGCAGTGGAACCAGAAGCTCGACACCGTCTTCGTGCTGGCCCGGCTGCTCGACCCGGCGGGCGTGCTGCCGGTGGAGAACGTGCCCGCCGACATCGAGGGCGCGCGCAGCGCGTGGCTCACGCGGCTCGCCGACGCGCAGCAGACGCCCGAGGGACGGGCACGCATCGCACTGGCCGCCGCGATCGGGCAGCTGCCGGCGTGGTCGCAGAGCATCGCGGACCCCGACCCGCGAGATCCTGCGGCCTATCAGGCGGCCTGGTACGGCGCGCTGGCCGGTGACCCGCTCCCGTACATCGGACAGGCGATGAGCAGCCGCTACACCAGCACCCTCGTGTTCGGCGGCATGCCGTCGTGGAACACCGGCATCGACTACGCCGAGCAGCTGCGCAAGGCCTCGCCCGAGTCCCGCCGCGTCGTCGCGGAGCTGTACCAGCGGGCGGGACTGTCGCTGGATGCCGATCTCGCCACCGTGAACGCCGCCGACCGCGTCGAGGCCGATCCCGACGCCGTCGCGCGGTTCGCCGCGTCGTACGAGTTCACCGGCGACATCTCCGTTCCCACGGTGACCCTCAACAACGTGGGCGACCAGATCTCGACGGTCGCGCAGCAGCAGGAGTACGAGGAGCGCGTCACGCGCGCCGGCAACGCGTCGCTGCTGCGGCAGACCTACGTCGCCTCGGCGGGCCACTGCAACTTCACGGCGGCCGAGACGCTCGCCGCGACACAGCTGCTGCTGGATCGCCTCGACACGGGTCGATGGGGCAGCGCCAACGCCGTGCACCTGAACCGCGCCGCCGAGGCGCTGGACCTGGGCGACGCGCGCTTCCTGACGTTCCACCCGGATCGGTTCAACCGCTGACCCTCCGGCGCCCGGCTCCCGCATCCCGTGGGGCCGGGCGCCGCTGCGTCCACGCGGAAGACCGACTCGCGGACGTCCGGCGAAGCGACCTCCGGGACCGGATCCATGACGGGTACAGCCTGTGCAATTAGCATGTAGCAACCGGCACCCCCTCAAGAGGAGCTCCGTGGGACTACTTGACAGCTTCGAGAAAGGTCTCGAACGCGCGGTGAACAGCGCGTTCGCGAAGACCTTCCGCAGCGGCATCCAGCCTGTCGAGATCGCATCGGCCCTGCGCAGCGAGCTCGACAAGAAGGCCGCCGTGGTCAGCCGCGACCGCATCCTCGCGCCGAACACCTTCACGGTGTCGCTGTCGCCCTCCGACGACGACCGGATGTCGGCACTGGGCGATGCCCTCGTCCACGAGCTCGACACCCTCGTGCACAAGCACGCGAAGGCGCAGGGCTACTCCTTCGCCGGACCGGTGTCGATCTCGCTGCGACGCGACGACCAGCTCTCCACCGGCACGCTGCACGTGGAGTCCACGACCGCGCAGGGCGGACGCGTCGCGTGGCGCGGCGTCGTCGACGTCGAGGGGCGCCGCATCCCGCTGACGAAGTCGCGCACCGTGATCGGGCGCGGCAGCGACGCCGACATCACCGTCGCCGACTCCGGCACCAGCCGCAAGCACGTGGAGATCCTCTGGGACGGCGAGCGCGCGATGGTCCGCGACCTGGGCTCCACCAACGGCACCCTTCTGGACGGCAGCAAGGTCACCGAGGCCGCTCTCCCGCCCGACTCCACCGTGCGGATCGGCCGGACCGACATCGTGTTCCGCGTCGTCGCACAGGCCGCACCCGCGCGGCCCCCGGCATCCGTCGACGATGCCACGCGCATGTTCGACGCCGCCTACGATCCGCGGGAGAGGGGTCCGCTGGCATGAGCGAGCTCACCCTGCTGCTGCTGCGCATCGGGTTCCTGGTGCTGCTGTGGGCGTTCGTCTTCGCGGTCGTGTACTCGCTGCGTGCGGACCTCTTCGGCGTGAAGGTTCGACGGATGCCGGATGCCGGTGCCGCGGCCGTCGCGCCGGCACCGGCCGCCGCCGGCGCCGCGCCCTCGGCGGTGACGGCGCCCGTCTCGCCGGTCTCGTCCGGCGCCGCGTCCTCGGCCGGAGGACGCGCGACGACGGCCACGGTCTCGCGCATCGTGATCACGAGCGGACCCAAAGCCGGTCTGGAGCTTCCGCTGGGCAACGAGCCGCTCACCATCGGCCGCTCCAGCGAGTCGGGCCTCGTCGTCCGCGACGACTACACGTCGAGCCACCACGCGCGCCTCGTGCTGTGGGGCGACCAGTGGATGATCCAGGACCTGGACTCCACGAACGGCACCTGGCACGACGGCGCGCGCGTGACCACCCCCGTCCCCGTGAACATCGGCGCTCCCATCAAGGTCGGCGCGACGACGTTCGAGCTGCGGAAGTAGCGGGCGGACCCCTCGCACATGGTCTTCCAGGGCTCGAGCGCCGCCATCTCGCACACCGGCAAGGTGCGCTCCAACAACCAGGACTCCGGCTACGCCGGCTCCAACCTCTTCGTCGTGGCCGACGGCATGGGCGGTCACGCCGGCGGTGACGTGGCCTCCAGCCTCGCGATCTCGCGCCTGGAGGCGCTGGACCGGCCGTACGAGTCGACGGCGGAGGCGGAGCGGGCACTGCGCGATGCGATCTCGGATGCCGCGGTCGACCTCGTCGACACCGTGAACCTCCGCCCGGAGCTGGCGGGCATGGGCACCACCGTGAGCGCCCTCATCATGGTGGACGACTACGCCGTCATCGCCCACATCGGCGACTCGCGCATCTACCTCTACCGCGACGGCACCCTGACGCAGATCACCACCGACCACACCTTCGTCCAGCGCCTCGTCGACTCCGGCCGCATCACGCCGGAGGAGGCCCGCTACCACCCGCGCCGGTCGGTTCTGATGCGCGTGCTCGGCGACATGGACACCGACCCCGAGCTCGACACGTTCATCATGCCGACGCAGCCGGGCGATCGCTGGCTGCTCTGCTCGGACGGACTGTCGGGCGTGGTGGACGACGCCCACACCGCCAAGGCCCTCGGGCTCGGGCTCGCGCCCGGGCGCACCGCCGACAGCCTCCTCAAGCAGGCACTGGACGGCGGGGCTCCCGACAACGTCACGATCGTCATCGTCGACGTCGGCGGGCAGCATCCGGTCTTCTCGGGAACCCCGACGATCGTCGGCTCGGCGTCCAACCCCGTCGGCGTCGAGGTGCCCGCGGCCGCGCCGCGCCGCTCGAGCTGGCTGCATCCCAACCGGCAGGCGGCCAACGAGCCCACCCACTTCGAGCCGGCCGCCGAGTTCCTCGAGGAGCTCATCGAAGAGGACCGGCGCCGCGCACGCCGACGGCGGCTGGGATGGATCGCGGGCGTCGCACTGGTGCTGGCACTGCTGGCCGGCGCCGCATGGATCGGCTACCAGTGGACGCAGACCCGCTACTTCGTCGGCGCCGACGAGGACACCGTGGTCATCTACCAGGGGGTGCAGCAGAACATCGGGCCGATCTCGCTGTCGACGCCGTTCGAAGACACCGGCATCCCCCTCGACTCGCTGTCGGACTTCGCCCGCGCCACGGTGCAGGGCACCATCTCGGCGAGCTCTCTCTCAGACGCACGCCGTATCGTCGCCGACATCAGCGATCTTGCGGGAGGGAGCGGATGAGCGCGTCCACGACCACGGCCGCCGGCGCGGTGTCGGCCGACACCGCCGTGGTGCGGGCACTGCGCCGCATCCGCGTGCCGCAGACCCAGCGCAACCGTGAACTGGCGCTGCTCATCTTCGCGTTCGTCATCAACGGATCGGCGATCGCGCTCGTGCAGCTGGGCGCCTCGGGTGCGATCGACTGGACCTTCCTGGTGTACTGCGGCGGGCTGACCGCGCTCGTGATCGCCCTGCACATCCTGCTGCGGCTGCGCGCTCGGGATGCCGACCCCTTCGTGGTGCCGATCGCGACGCTGCTCACGGGGCTGGGTCTGGCGATGATCTATCGCCTGGACCTGTACCGGGAGCGGCACGGCTGGGACGCGTTCTCGACCAGGCAGCTGGCGTGGGCGGCGATCGCCGTGGTGGCAGGCATCCTCGTCGTGATGTTCCTCAAGAACTACCGTGTGCTGTTCCGGTACACCTACATCTTCGGGTTCGTCGGCATCGTGCTGCTGATCCTGCCCGTGATCCCCGGCCTCAGCGCCGGCGGCAACGCGGACGTGTGGGTGGACCTCGGGTTCTTCACCTTCCAGCCGGGGGAGCTCGCCAAGCTCGCACTGGGCATCTTCTTCGCCGGCTACCTGGTGCGCACCCGCGAGAGCCTCACCTCGACCGGCACGCGGTTCCTCGGTCTGACCTGGCCCCGCGCCCGCGAACTCGGGCCGCTGCTGGTGATCTGGCTCATCTCGCTGGGCATCATCGTGCTGCAGCGCGACCTCGGCACCGGCGTGCTGATCTTCGGCATGTTCGTCGCGATGCTCTACGTCGCCACGGGCAAGACGAGCTGGGTGCTGATCGGTGTCGTGCTCGCGGTCTCGGGGGCCTTCCTCGCCTCGCGCGTGCTGCCCTACGTCGGGGCGCGTTTCACCAACTGGCTCGACGCGTTCAACCCCGACCTCATGGACAACTCGAGCTTCCAGCTGGTCAACGGCATCTTCGGCATGGCCAACGGCGGCCTCATCGGCACGGGACTGGGCCAGGGCCGCCCGTACCTCACGCCGGTGGCCGAGAGCGACTACATCCTGCCCGCCCTCGGTGAAGAGCTCGGCCTCATCGGCGTGTTCGCGATCCTGTGCCTGTACATGGTCTTCACGAGCCGCGGCATCCGCATCGGGCTGGCCGGTCAGGACGACTTCGGCAAGCTGCTGGCCACCGGCCTGTCGTTCACCATCGCGCTGCAGGTGTTCATCATGGTCGGAGGCGTCACCCGCCTCATCCCGCTGACCGGTCTGACGACGCCGTTCCTCGCGGCCGGTGGGTCCTCGCTTGTGGCGAACTGGATCATCGTGGCGCTGCTGCTGCGGATCTCCGATGCCGTCCGCAGCCGACCTCGGGTGGTGATCGGCTGATGCGTTTCGCGAGCGGGGAGATCTCGTCGCTGCTCCGGTCGTTGAGCGAGCGAAGCGAGACCCGGTCGTTGAGCGAGCGAAGCGAGACGAAACGCGGCGTGGGGGGGTGCGACTGGTGACCAAAGAACTCAGGCGCCTCAGCATCCTGATGCTGATCATGTTCCTCGCCCTGTTCGCCTCGACGAGCTGGATCCAGGTGATCCAGTCCGACGAGCTGGCCGCCAACCCGGCGAACCGGCGGTCGCTGTACGACTCGTACGAGGTGCAGCGCGGCTCGATCATCGCCAGCGGGTCGGCCATCGCGTCCTCCGTCCCGTCGAACGACCTGTACAGCTGGCAGCGCGTGTACACGGATGCCCCGATGTGGGCGCCCGTCACCGGCTACATCAATCCCGTGCTCAACTCGGCGACGAACATGGAGCAGGCGATGAACCAGGAGCTCAGCGGCACCGCCGGGTCGCAGTTCCTGTCGCGCATCGAGCGGATCTTCACGGGTCAGCCGCCGCGCGGATCGAACGTGGTGCTGTCGCTGGATGCCGACATCCAGCGGGCGGCGTTCGAGGCGCTGGGTGACCTGCAGGGCGGGATCATCGCCATCGAGCCGTCCACGGGCCGCGTCCTGGCCCTGGTGACGAGCCCCAGCTACGACACCAACATCCTCGCCGGGCACAACGCCAACGAGGTGAACGCCGCGTACGACGCGCTGCTCGCCGACCCCGGCAAACCGCTGTCGGACCGAGCGATCGGGGGCGACCTCAACCCGCCGGGATCGACGTTCAAGCTCGTCGTCGCCTCGGCCGCCCTCGCCTCGGGGGAGTACACGCCGCAGTCGACGCTGCCGAACCCGGCGACCTACCAGCTGCCGCAGTCCAGCAGCATCGTGCACAACGCCAGCGGCGGCACATGCGGCCCGGGCGAGACCGTCACGATCGCCGACGCGCTGCGGCTGAGCTGCAACATCCCGTTCGCCGAGCTCGCGGTGGAGCTCGGCGACACGGCGATCCGCGAAGAGGCGGAGAAGTACGGCTTCAACAGGTCGTTCGAGCTGCCGCTCCTCTCGACGGCGTCCGGCTACCCGCGCACCATCCAGGACGACGCGCAGACCGCGCTCAGCGGCTTCGGTCAGGGGCAGGTGACCGCCACGCCGCTGCAGATGGCCATGGTGTCCGCAGGCATCGCCAACGGCGGGATGGTGATGAACCCGCGCATGGTCGATCGCGTGATCGGACCCGATCTCTCGGTGCAGCAGACCTTCGACGACACCGAGTTCGGACGGGCGCTGGATGCCGACCTGGCCGACGAGCTGGTGGCGATGATGGTCGCCAATGTCAGTGATGGCGCGGCCTCGGGTGCAAGAATAGACGGGGTCGACGTGGCCGGAAAGACGGGAACTGCGGAGAACACGGGCAACGAGCCATACACGCTCTGGTTCACCGGGTTCGCACCCGCCGACAACCCCGAGGTCGCCGTCGCCGTGGTCGTCGAAGACGGCGGCGGGCAAGGACAGTCGGGCAGCGGTAACACGATCGCCGCTCCCATCGCGAAGAAGGTCATGGAGGCGGTGCTGGGCAGATGAGACCGACGCAAGGCGTGACCTTCGGCGGCCGATATGAACTCGATTCGCGTATCGCGATCGGCGGCATGGGCGAGGTCTGGGAGGCGACCGACCACGTCATCGGACGCACCGTCGCCATCAAGATCCTCAAAGACGAGTACATGGGCGACCCTGGTTTCCTGGAGCGCTTCCGCGCCGAGGCCCGCCACGCGGCGCTGGTCAACCACGAGGGCATCGCCAGCGTGTTCGACTACGGCGAAGAGAACGGCAGCGCGTTCCTGGTGATGGAGCTGGTGCCCGGCGAGGCGCTGTCGACGATCCTCGAACGCGACGGGTCGCTCTCCACCGACAAGACGCTCGACATCGTCGCGCAGACGGCCGCGGCGCTGCAGGCCGCCCACGCTGCGGGCCTCGTGCACCGCGACATCAAGCCCGGCAACCTGCTCATCACCCCCGACGGCCGCGTCAAGATCACCGACTTCGGCATCGCGCGCATCGCCGACCAGGTCCCGCTGACCGCCACCGGGCAGGTCATGGGAACGGTCCAGTACCTCTCGCCCGAGCAGGCGTCGGGTCACCCGGCGTCGCCGGCGACCGACATCTACTCGCTCGGCATCGTGGCGTACGAGTGCCTGGCCGGCAAGCGCCCCTTCACCGGCGAGTCGCAGGTCGCCATCGCGATGGCGCAGATCAACGAGCAGCCTCCGCCGCTGCCGGCGACGGTCGCCGTCCCCGTGCAGAACCTCGTGATGGCGATGATCGCCAAGAAGCCCGAGGACCGGCCGGCCTCCGCCGCCGCGGTCGCACGCGCGGCCTCGGCGCTGCGCCGCGGCGACCTGACCGCCGCCGCCGCGGCTGTTCCCGCGATCGCCGCCGGCGCTGCGGGCGCCGAGGCGGCGACACAGCTGCTGACGGCAGGCTCCGACACCTCGGCGGCGACGCGCCTCATGCCGGCCCCCGGCGAGGAGCCCGTCGAAGAGACGCCGCAGAAGAAGAAGCGCAGTCCGTGGACGTGGCCGCTCATCGCGCTCATCGCCCTGCTGCTGCTCGTGCTGATCGGCACGATCTGGGCCGTGGTCGCCAACCAGCCCGACGCGAACCCGACGCCCTCGCGCTCGGTCACGCAGTCGGCGAGCTCCACGCCGAAGAACACGCCCACGCCCACCTCGACCACCGCGAACGTCGTGGCCGCCGACTACCTCGGCAAGGACTGCGACACCGCCTCGGCGGCGCTGGACGCCCTGGGACTGGGCGCGAGCTGCTCCGAAGGCAACGCGGCGCCCGACGAGGCGAGCGAGGGCAAGGTCTACGCCGTCAACCCGCAGGGCAACGTGCCCAAGGGCACGATCATCGACCTGACGGTGTATGCCGGCCAGGTTCCGATGACGCAGCCGGGCGCACCCACGCTGCCGGGAACGGTCGACGCGGCCTCGACGACCCAGGTGCAGTGGCCGGGCTACAGCTGCCCGTCGGGCACGGGGAGCGTCAGCGCCTACAACCTGACCGCCACCAACGGCGTCTTCCCCGCGACGGGCCAGTCCACGGCCGCGTTCGGGCCCAGCGACCGCGCCGGTGAGATCCAGGTGACCGGTGCGGGCGGGCAGGCACTGATCGTCACATACACCGTGACCTGCACCGGCGGCACCGCCGGCGAGCGCACCAGCGGCGCCTCACCCGAGGCGAGCGCCCAGATCCAGGCCTCCAACCCGACGCCGACACCGACGCCGTAGGCGGTCTTGCCGCCCGGCGGAAGACGTCTCGGGCGGACTGCGTGAGTGTGGTTCGCCGGGGCTCGGATAGTCTGGCTGGAGTCCACGCAGGGAGTGAACGTGACAGCTGAGCCACGCGTGCTTTCGGGGCGCTATCGCATCGACGAGCCCATCGGGCGCGGTGGGATGGCAAGCGTCTACCGAGGGTACGATCTGACGCTCGGCCGCCAGGTGGCCATCAAGATCCTCGACCGCGAGCTGGCCGACGACAACGCGTTCCGCACCCGGTTCCGGCTGGAGGCGCAGGCGGCTTCCCGTATGGCGCACCCGACGATCGTGCGCGTGTACGACGCGGGGGAGGATTCCCGCACCGCACCCGACGGCTCGGTGCGCCCGGTGCCGTTCATCGTCATGGAGCTCGTGAAGGGCCGGCTGCTCAAGGACGTCATCGCCGACGGGCCGGTCCCGGTGCCTGACGCCATCCGCTACGTAGACGGCATCCTCGAGGCGCTGGAGTACTCGCACCGTGCCGGCGTCGTCCACCGCGACATCAAGCCCGGCAACGTGATGATCACCGACGCCGGTCAGGTGAAGGTGATGGACTTCGGCATCGCGCGCGCCGTGTCCGACAGCTCGTCCACGGTCGCCGAGACCACGCAGATCCTCGGCACCGCGGCGTACTTCTCTCCCGAGCAGGCCAAGGGCGAGCCCGTCGATGCCCGGGCCGACCTGTACTCGACGGGCGTCGTGCTCTACGAGCTGCTCACCGGACGCCAGCCCTTCCGGGGCGAGTCCCCGGTCGCCGTCGCCTACCAGCACGTCAGCGAGGCGCCGGTGCCGCCGTCCGAGGTGAACGAGACGGTGCCGCGCGCCCTCGACACCGTCGCGCTGCGTGCCCTGGCCAAAGACCCGTTCCAGCGCTATCAGGATGCCGCGGGCTTCCGTGAGGCGCTGGACGCGACGATCGACGGCCGCCAGCCGTCGAAGCGCCAGGTGGGCGCGCTGACCAGCGAGCTGTACGGCCCGAACCCGCGCCAGGCGGCGGAGACCGCGCGATCGCTGCGGCAGCTGAGCACCGACACGACCATGAAGCGGACGCAGGCCGGTCCACCGGTCGCGTGGATCTGGGCCGGTGTCGCGCTTCTGGCGGTGCTGCTCATCTCACTGCTCTTCTGGGTGCTGACCATCCAGCCGCGCGATGATCTCCCGGGCAACGTCCGCGTCGTGCCGGATGTCGTCGGCATGACATACGACCGTGCCAACGACGAGCTGGCAGGGCACGACCTGCTCGCCTTCCGCGTCGACGAGGAGAGCACCGACGTCGCCCCCGGCAACGTCATCCGCACCGATCCTGAGGCGGGCACCTCGGTGGAGCCCGAGCAGCAGGTGAAGGTCTACGTCTCGACGGGCCAGGAGATGTCCACCGTGCCGACCCTCACGGGACTCGGGCAGGATGCCGCGACCGCCGCGATCGCCGACGCCGGGCTGCAACTGGGGACCATCACCCCGCAGAACGACAACGATCTCGCGGCCGGCACGGTCATCTCGAGCGACCCGGCCGACGGCGCGAGCGTCCCGGCGGGCTCCACGGTGAACCTCGTCGTCGCCTCCGGCCGCGTGGCCATCGACGACGTCCGCGGCTACACCCTCGATGCCGCCACCCGCGAGCTGCAGGAGGTCGGGCTGACCGTCCTGCCGCAGGAGGACGCGACCTGCACGGCAGCGAACCCCCCGACCGTGACGGCGCAATCACTGCCGCCCGGCGACGTGCCGGTGCACTCCGAGATCACACTCACGTACTGCACCGGTCCCTAGCCGGCCGCACCGACGCTCGGCTCGGCAAAGGGCTCCTGGTCCGGGATCCGGCGTCGGGAGCTACCGTCGAGGGCTGAGCGTCGCGCCGCGGACTGCGGCATCCGGATACCCCACCGAGGCCAGCCAGTTGCCGAGCAGACGATGCCCGCCCTCGGTGAGCACGCTCTCGGGGTGGAACTGCACCCCGACGATCGGCAGCTCGCGGTGCGCGACCCCCATGATGACGCCGCTCGCCGTCCGCCCCGTGACGACCAGTTCGGCGGGGACGGTCTCGGGCATGATGGCCAGCGAGTGGTAGCGCGTCGCGACGAACGGGTCGGGCAGGCCCGCATACAGCGGCGAACCGTCGTGGTGCACGAGCGAGGTCATCCCGTGCATGAGCTCGGGCGCGTGACCGACCGTCGCGCCGAACGCCTCGCCGATCGCCTGATGGCCGAGGCACACGCCCAGAAGCGGCACGCCGGCATCTGCGGCGGCCCGCACGATGTCCACCGACGCACCCGCGTGGGCCGGCGTGCCGGGGCCCGGTGAGACGAGCACCCCAGGCCTGCCGGCGATCGCGCGCGCGGGGTCGGTGATGGCGTCCGCCTCGATCATCTCGGTGTCTGCGCCGAGCTCGTGGAGATACCCCACCAGGGTGTGGACGAAGCTGTCGTGGTTGTCGACGACCAGGAGCGGCGCCGACGGGGGAGGGGCGCTCACGACACCGGGATGCCGGGTGCCGCGGGCAAGGTGACGGTGACCTCCTGCGGGTTGACGAACTGGCTCACCCACGGGAACACGTAGAAGAGCAGGCCGTACAGGACCGCCCCGATCAGCACGAGGAGGATGAGCACCCGCACCCACCAGGGGCCGGGGAGGACTCGCCAGAGGGCCGCGTACATCAGGTCACCGCCTGGAGGGATGCTGGAGGACCCGCCTCGCGCGGGGTGAAGGACTCGAACACGCCGTACGCCACGATCCGCTCGGTCATCGCGTACATCGGGCTGCAGCTGGTCATGGTGATGTAGGCGGTGCCCGCCGGGACATCCATGGCCTGCGGCACCGGGAGGAGCACCTCCACCTCGTTCGGGGTGACGTACTCCAGCGTGCGGAAGCGGTAGGTGTACCAGCCGTCCTGCGTCTCGACCACGATCGCGTCGCCGACGTGCAGGTCGGCGATGCGGTTGAAGGGCTTGCCCCAGGTGGTGCGATGCGCGGCCAGCGCGAAGTTCCCCGCCTCGCCGGGCATCTTGGTGCCGGGGTAGTGACCGATGCCGATCGGATCGAGCGTGCGGGCACGGGAGACGCCGCCGGCCATGGGCACGGCGTAGTCGGAGCCGAAGCGCGGGATGCGCATGACCGCGAACTGCTCGCCGTCGCCCGGTTCGGCCAGGACCGGGGGCGGCGCCGTCTCGGGCTCGCCCGCCGGCGCGGGCTCGGGTGTGGGTGCCGCCGCGTGGGTCTGCTCCCATTCCTGCTGCCACTGCTGTGACAACTCGGTCCCGGTGGCGTTGCGTTCGGCGCCGTAGATGAGGTCGCCGACCCACAGCTGCCACACGACGTACAGCAGGACGATGACGCCGGCGGTGATGAGCAGTTCCCCGATGACGCCTACGACGGACGTGCGGCGGCGCGGCGGCCGTCGTCGATGCACGGCGCGCCCCAGGTCCGTCACCGCTTCCTCCACAGGGGGAGTCTAATCAGCACGGGCTGGAGTCCGCCTGGCAGTTAGACTCTTGTGCATGGCACGACCCGGCAAAGACGACGACTCGCTCGTCGAGCGCGCAGAAGGCGAGGCCGCACCCAATCCGGTGTGGTTCAAGCCGATCATGATCGGACTGATGCTCATCGGTCTGCTGTGGATCCTCGTCTTCTACCTGAGCGGCATGGCGTTCCCGATCCCCGACATCGGCGCATGGAACCTCGTCATCGGCTTCGGCATCGCGTTCATCGGCTTCCTGATGACGACGCGCTGGCGCTGACGAACAATCTCAGCGAGATGCCCCGGTCTACGACGACCGGGGCTTTTCCGTGCCCGGAGTGCATGCGGACCGCAGATCGAGGTTGTTAACAACCCTGTTAACAGGTGTGAATTACACAGGTGTGATTCTCCCCACCTGTGGATGAACCTGTGGATAACCTCGGTCGCGAAGCGAAAGGCCGAGGTCACCAGTACAGCGCCGGCGGAACCAGCAGCAGCGCAAGCAGCCCGACGGTCAGCGCGATCAGCAGCCCGACCTGCAGCCCGCGCTGACGGGCCGCTCTGGTGCGCGCGAAGATGAGCCCGACCAGCGCGCCCACGAGGAGTCCGCCGACATGGCCCTGCCATGAGATGCCGCCGCTGCCGAGGAACAGCGGCAGGAACGTCAGCACGAGATTGATGCCGAGCACCAGCGCGATGCCGGTGATGTTGGCGCCGATGTGCCGGCCGATGACGAGCAGGGCGCCGAACAATCCGTAGATCGCGCCCGACGCGCCGACGACGGGTGTGCCGAACCCGAGCAGCACGATCGCGACCGAGCCGCCCAGGCCGCTGATGAGGTACAGCGCCAGGAAGCGGGAGTGCCCGAGCAGTGGCTCCAGGCTGCGACCCAGCATCCACAGCGCCAGCATGTTGAGTGCGACGTGCCAGATGCCGCCCGCGTCGTGGACCAGGAGGACCGTGAGCAGCCGCCAGGGCTGGAACACGCCCAGGAGGTCGGGGTAGAGCGCCGGCGCGTACATCGCCAGCTGAGTCGTGAGGGAGGCGCCGAACCCGGGGATGAGCTGCAGCAGGAAGACGAACGCGGTGATGCCGATGATGGCGTACGTCACCACCGGGCGGCCGGCGGACGCCGTGACCGCTCGCGGACGTGACCACCGACGCTCGGCCTTGCGCTGCGCCGGCGACTGCGCCTTCTGCTGATCGCGCAGGCACTCCGGGCAGATGACCCCGACCGCGGCCGGGGTCTGGCACTCGGGGCATATCGTGCGCAGGCACCGCTGGCAGAGCACGAAGCTCTGGCGGTCAGGATGCCGGTAGCAGAAGTTGTCGCTGTTGCGGCGGAAGTCGTCGGTGGTCACGCGGCGAGGTGGGGTTGCGACTCAGACCGCGACGACGTCGATCGACTCGATGACGACGGGCTCGACGGGGCGATCGCCGGCCGCGGTGGGAACCTCGCTGATGGTGTCGACGACCGACTTCGAGTCGTCGTCGGCCACCTCGCCGAAGATCGTGTGCTTGCCCTGCAGCCACTCGGGACCGCGGCCGCCCTGGCCGGGGACCGTGATGAAGAACTGCGATCCGTTGGTGCCCTCCGGCTGACCGGTGATCGCGTTGCGCCGGAGGCCCGCGTTGGCCATCGCGAGCTTGTACGGCTCGGTGAAGGTGAGCTCGCCGTTGATCTCGTCGTTGAACGTGTAGCCCGGGCCGCCCACGCCCTGACCCAGCGGGTCGCCGCCCTGGATCATGAAGCCCGAGATGATGCGGTGGAAGATGACGTCCTTGTAGAGCGGGCCTTCACCGGGCTTGCCGGTCGCCGGGTGCGTCCACTCCTGGGAGCCGTCGGCGAGACCGATGAAGTTCTGCACGGTGCGCGGCGCGTGGTCGCCGAACAGGTTGACGACGATGTCGCCGTAGTTGGTGTGGATGGTGGCAACTGCTGTGTGAAGCGGCATTTCTACATTGTCTCAGAGTTCCCTGCAACCCCTCCCGTCTCAGCGGTGGTCTGGCAAGATGGGGAGACCGACATCCCCACGACAGGGAGGGCACCGTGAGCGTCAGCCGCAAGCGCAAGAAGGAACTTCACAAGCTTCAAAAGCAGGCGAGCAACCTGTGGGAGGCCCAGCAGGTGCTGGTCGGCGAAGCCGCCACCGTCGCGCGCGAGGCCGGTCGCCAGCTCGGGCACTACGGACGCGAGCAGGTCAAGCCGCAGGTGCAGGCCGGCTACAACAGGTACGCCGCGCCCTACGTCGACAAGGGCAAGAAGGTCGTGAACGGCACCATCATCCCGGCCGCCGGCGCCGTCGTCGGCTCCGCGCTGTCGGTGTGGGATGCCGCCAACGAGCAGCGTTCGCGGATCGCCGACGGCCGCGGGCTGTCACTGCCGAGCGCCTGGTCGAAGCCCGCGCCGGTTCCGGTGAAGAAGGGGATCGGCGCCGGCGGCGTCATCGCCATCATCCTCGGGGTCGCTGCCGCGGTCGGCGTCCTCTACGCCGCGTGGCAGACGCTGCGCGCGGACGACGAACTGTGGGTCGCCGACGACCCGCTGCGCGCGCCGGATGCCTGAGCCGGCGACGAGCGAAGGACTCCGCGGGACGGAACGCGTGCGGGAGGCAGCAGCCGACCGCGGGCTGTCGATCGAGATCCGTGAGCGTCCGGCGGCCAACAGCTTGCCGGAAGCGGCCGCGATCCTCGGCATCCCTCCGTCGGGGATCGTCAAGACGCTGGTCGTCAAGCGCAGCGACGGCACTTATCTGTTCGCGCTCATCCCGGGAGACCGGGCGATCTCCTGGCCGAAGCTTCGCGCCGTCGTCGGGGTGAACAAGCTGCAGCTCCCGGACCCCGAACGCGCCCTTGCCGCCACGGGGTACGAGCGCGGCACCATCGTGCCGCTCGGGAGCACCCACGACTGGCCCGTCTACGCCGACTCCGCGATCGTCGGCCGGCGCATCGCGATGGGAGCGGGCGCCCACGGGTACAGCCTGTTCGTCGAGGCCGACGACCTCATCGCCGCCTACGGGGCGACGGTGGCCGACATCTCGCAGCCGCTCGGCTGACGGCATCCCGCCGCTCACGCCGCGGGCGGCGCCAGCCCCGCCATCTCGAGGGCGATGTCGACGAGCTTGACGCGCTGGAGCGTCGGCACGTCAGCGAGCGGGAACCAGTCCGCACGATCCGTCGATCCGTTCCTCTCGTTGCGCAGGCGGCCGCCCGTGACACGGGCGCGGTAGACGATGCGCAAGGTGTGCAGCGGCACGGCCGCCTCGGTCAGGCGGCGCCCCGCCGGAATCACGCGCGAATGGATGCCGAGGAGCGGTCCGATCGACACACGGTAGCCCGTCTCCTCCCGGACTTCACGGCGGGCCGCGCGCTCAGGGTCCTCGCCGGCTTCGAGCCCGCCGCCGGGCATCGTCCAGGCCGCGCGACGCCCCTCGTTCCAGTGGGCGAGCAGAATGCGGTCGTCTTCGTCGACGATCACCGCGTACGCCGCGACGCGCAGGTCCATGCTTCAGCCTAACCGCGCCGCCGCTCGGCAACGACGGCGAATCGGAATAGGGCGCACGGCGAAGGGGTTCGCGCTCATATGGAGTCGACCATCGCCGTGCCCGGACGTGCGCATCCCGCCGCCGACGGCGCGACCCTCGAGGGCCTGCTCACGGCGATCGACGTGCGCATCCGCCGCCAGCGGCGCGTCGAGCTCGCGGGCGGGAACGTGCTCGCGCTCGAGCCGGGTGTCCTGTCCTTCGTGTTCGTGATGAGCGGTCGGCTGCACGCCGGGCTCACGGGTGAGCGGCCGGAATCGATCGAGCGCGGCGGGCTCCTGCTGTCCAGCGGTCGGCGCGGGGGTGCGTTGGTGGCCGACGGCGACGTCCGGCTGGTCCTGTCGGAACTCCAACTGGCCGACGACGCCGCGCACATCGGCGTGCTGCTCCCTGACGTCCTCGCGATCCGCGACTTCGCCGGTCTCGAGCCGGCGGCGGCGGCGCTCCTCCCGCACCTGGGCGTGGAGGGCGCAGACGCGTGCCTGGGGCGCAGCGGGGATCACGTCATCTGCCGCATGATGGCGGGTACCGTCCTCGCCTCGGCCATCCGGGCGTGGGCCAGCCACTGCGCGCCTCCGGGCTGGCCCGCCGGTGCGATCGATCCGTTCCTGGACCGTGTCGTCGCCGCCATCCGCGCCGAACCCGGCCGCGATTGGACGGTCGAGGAGCTGGCATCCCTCAGCGCGATGTCACGGTCGGTGTTCGCCGAGCGGTTCCGCAGCATCTTCGGGCGCTCGCCCGTCGGCTACGTCACCGCGGTGCGCATGGGCGCCGCACAGGACCTGCTTGTCCGCGGGCACAGCGTGAGCACCGTGGCGCGCGAACTGGGATACTCGTCCGACGAGGGCTTCAGCCGAGCCTTCCGCCGCCACACCGGTGCGACGCCATCGGCCTGGCGCGCGGCGAACCACCGCGTCCCCGCCTGAGCCCATCAGGGGCCCGGGACGGCGGTGGCTGCGGCATCCGCTCGGCTAGCGCCGCCTGCCCGCACGGTTCGAGAGGCCGAACAGCACCGCGCCGGCGACCAGAGTGACGGCTCCGGTGAGATACACCGTGACGATGCCGGGACCGTCGACCAGCAGGCCGCCCACCGCTGCCGCCAGCATGATGGCGGCCTGGAAGCCGACCACGACGATGCTGCCGCCTGCTTCCAGCCGGTCGGGCATCCGGTGGCCCACCCAGGTGTTCACGATGAGCAGCCACGACGCGAAGAAGAACCCCCACACGAACGCGGCCGCGCCCACCAGCAGCGGTGAGCCGTTGGCGACGATGACGGTGAGCGCCGTGAGGGCCATCGCGATGGGCGACACGACAGCGAACAGGCGGTACGTGCGGTCGATGATCAGGCCGATGAGGATGTTGCCCGCGAAACCGCCGATCCCGAAGACGGCGAGGAGCACGATGACGACTCCGGCATCGACGGTGTGCCCGCCGTCGTGCACCCGGTCCAGCGCGATGCGGATATACGTGAACGCGAGGAAGTGCCCGAGCACCACGAGGACGTGGCCCACGGCACCCAGGGCGATGCCGGGACGCCGCAGTGCGCCCACGAGCGTCGAGAGCGAGGCCGAGCTCTCGGCGGGAACGCGTGGGAGCAGCACCCGCAGCGCGACCGCGAGAAGGGCGGTCGCGGCGGCGGCGATGACGAAGACCGCACGCCAGTCGAGCACCTCGCTGAGCATCACTCCGATGGGCACTCCGGCCACCGTCGCCAGCGACGTGCCGGCGGCGGTGAACATCACGGCGCGACCGAGGCGTTCGGGCCCCGCGATGCGCGCCGCGACCGTGATCGACATCGCCCAGAACCCCGAGAGCGCTGCTCCCAGCAGCACGCGGCCGATCAGCAGCAGCGGCAGGTTCGGCGCGACCGCGACCAGCGCGTTGGAGACGGTCGCCCCGGCGGCCATCCACACCAGCAGTGAGCGGCGGTCCAACCGCGGCAGAACGATGCCGATCGTGGGCGCGACGATCAGGCCGGCGAGGGCCGTCACGGTCACCATCTGCCCCGCCTGACCCGCCGTCACGCCGATGTCGTCGGCGATGTCGGTGAGCACACCGCCAGGGAGGAACTCGGCCGTCACGAGCAGGAAGCTCATCGCCATCATCGCGATCAGCGCGCCGTAGCGCAGTCGCGGCACTGGTGGCGAGATCACGGGCTGGGAAGCGGTACTCGTCATGTCTCCACCCTGCGGCGCTCGCGATCCCGGCGCCCGATCGTGCGTCCGAGGCATCCGATCGTTCGTCCGGGCGACGGTGTTCGCTCCCGGAAACGGAAAGAGCCGGCCTGGGAGGCCGGCTCGTTCTGCGACGTGGAGCCTAGGAGATTCGAACTCCTGACATCCTGCTTGCAAAGCAGGCGCTCTACCAACTGAGCTAAGGCCCCGGGGCTTGGTGTGGGGCTACCAGGACTTGAACCTGGGACCTCTTCATTATCAGTGAAGCGCTCTAACCGCCTGAGCTATAGCCCCGTTGTCTGCGACGCTTGCGCCCCGCAACCTCCAAGACTTTACCCGACGGAGCCTGATTTGACGAATTCGACTGGTTGACTGGTGGGGTGACCGCGTCACCCCACCCGCACGAGCCTCACGTCGTCGGTCTCGGTCAGCGCCTGAACTGGCTGCGCGCCGGTGTTCTGGGCGCCAACGACGGCATCGTGTCGGTCGCCGCGCTCGTCGTCGGCGTCGCCGGCGCCACCACCGACACCGGCGCGCTGTTCCTGGCGGGCATCGCCGGCCTCGTCGGCGGGGCCATCTCGATGGCCCTCGGCGAGTACGTGTCGGTGAGCAGCCAGCGGGACTCGGAGCGCGCGCTGATCGCCAAAGAGCGCGGCGAGCTGCACGACATGCCCGACCAGGAGCTCGAGGAGCTGACGCAGCTGTACCGCGACCGCGGACTCTCGGACGAGACCGCGCGGCAGGTCGCCCGGGAGCTCACCGCCCACGACGCGCTGGCGGCGCACCTCGAGGTGGAACTGCACATCGACCAGGACGACCTCGTCAATCCCTGGCACGCCGCGCTCTCGTCAGCGGTGTCGTTCACGCTGGGCGCCCTGCTGCCGCTGCTCGCGATCCTGCTCCCGCCACCGCAATGGCGTGTTCCCGTCACCTTCGCGGCCGTGCTCATCGCGCTGGCGGCCACCGGCACGGTCTCCGCCGCACTCGGCGGAGCTCCGCGTGCGCGTGCGGCCACGCGGCTGGTGATCGGCGGTGCGCTCGCCCTCGCCGCCACGTGGCTGATCGGCACCCTGCTGGGCACCACGATCGTCTGACCTCGGCACAGCACGAAGCGCCGGCATCCGGATCGCTCCTGGATGCCGGCGCTCAGCCGTGCGTGTCAGTTGGAGGTGAAGCCGACCAGCAGACCACCGGTCACCTTCACGGCGAGGTTGTAGATCCCGGCGATGACGGCGCCCAGGACGGTGACGACGACGAGGTTGAGGATCGCCACGACGGCCGAGAAGGCCAGCACCTGCGGGAAGCTCACGAAGTTCGACAGAAGGATGCTGCCGTCGGAGAAGCT
Organism: Microbacterium timonense; assembly: GCF_900292075.1. Lineage (GTDB taxonomy): Bacteria > Actinomycetota > Actinomycetes > Actinomycetales > Microbacteriaceae > Microbacterium > Microbacterium timonense. Next base: position 379,577 of record NZ_OLMV01000003.1, on the reverse strand, counting down.
GGAGAACAGCTCGTCGGCCTTGCCGATCAGCCCCGTCGTCTGGACCACCAGGTAGACCATGACGAACGCGACGACCGTCACGACCGCGATCGCGATCGCCGCCAGGAACGACAGCTTCACCGCGGACCAGAAGTCCACGTACACCAGCCGCAGGCGCACCTGCTTGGCGCTGGTCTTGTGGCTGGACTTCTTGGCGAGCTTGTCGGCTACCGTGCTCATGCGTCAGTGCTCTCTTCGGGGGTCTCGGGCGAGGCGGCCGGCCCCTCAGGGGCCGGTGCGGGCGGTGCCTGGTCGGCACCGTCAGCGGCTGCATCCTCGGATTCTTCGGCCAGGCCCCGTTCGCCGTTGCGCGCGATCGCGAGGATGCGATCGTCGTCGCCGGATCGGGCGAAAACGACACCCATCGTGTCTCGACCCTTGGCGGGGACCTCGGCCACGGCAGAGCGTACCACCTTGCCGCTGGCAAGAACCACCAAGACCTCGTCGTCCTCCGAGACGATCAGACCGCCCGCGAGATCGCCGCGATCCTCGCTGAGCTTGGCCACCTTGATGCCCAATCCGCCGCGGTTCTGCACGCGGTACTGGTCGACCGCGGTGCGCTTCGCGTAGCCGCCTTCGGTGACGACGAAGACGTAGCCGTCGTCGGTGGCGACGGATGCCGAGAGCAGGCTGTCACCGGGGCGGAAGTCCATGCCCTTCACGCCGGAGGTCGACCGGCCCATCGGGCGCAGCGCCGAGTCGGTCGCCGAGAAGCGCAGCGACATCCCGTGGCGGCTGATGAGCAGGATGTCGTCGCCCTCGTCGACCAGCAGCGCACTGACCACTTCGTCGTCGGGCCCGGCCTCGGCGTCGTCGCCCTCGTCGGGCGTCTGACCGCGCAGCTTGATCGCGATGATGCCGCCCTGGCGGTTGGTGTCGTACTCGGTGAGGCGCGTCTTCTTGACCAGTCCGCTGCGAGTGGCGAGCACCAGATACGTCGCCACCGAGTAATCCCGGATGTCGAGGATCTGCGCGATCTCCTCGTCAGGCTGGAGCGCGAGCAGGTTCGCCACGTGCTGGCCCTTGGCATCACGGCCGGCCTCGGGCACCTCGTACGCCTTCGCCCGGTACACGCGGCCCTTGTTCGTGAAGAACAGCAGCCAGTGGTGGGTTGTCGTGACGAAGAAGTGCTCGACGACGTCGTCGGCGCGCAGCTGCGCGCCCTTGACCCCCTTGCCGCCGCGGTGCTGCTGACGGTAGTTGTCGCTGCGGGTGCGCTTGATGTACCCGTCGCGCGTGACCGAGACGACCATCTCCTCTTCGGGGATGAGGTCTTCCATCGACATATCGCCGTCGAAGCCGTGGAGGATGTGGGTGCGCCGCTCGTCGCCGAACTTCTCGACGATCGCCGTCAGCTCCTCGCGCACGATGTCGCGCTGACGCTGCGGTGTGGCGAGGATCTCCTTGTAATCGGCGATCTGACGCTCGAGCTCGGCGGCCTCGTCGATGATCTTCTGACGCTCCAGCGCGGCGAGGCGACGCAGCTGCATCTGCAGGATCGCGTCGGCCTGCAGCTCGTCGATGTCGAGCAGCTGCTGCAGACCCTCGTTCGCCTCCTGCACCGTCGGCGACCGGCGGATGAGGGCGATCACCTCGTCCAGCGCATCCAGCGCCTTCAGGTAGCCACGCAGGATGTGCATGCGCTCTTCGGCCTTGCGCAGACGGAACGTCGTGCGCCGGACGATGACGTCGATCTGGTGGTCCACCCACAGCGCGATGAACCCGTCGAGCGACAGCGTGCGCGGCACGCCGTCGACGATGGCGAGCATGTTCGCGCCGAAGTTCTCCTGCAGCTGGGTGTGCTTGTACAGGTTGTTCAGGACGACCTTGGCGACGGCATCCCGCTTCAGCACCACCACGAGGCGCTGACCGGTGCGGTCGGAGGTCTCGTCGCGGATGTCGGCGATGCCGGTGATCTTGCCGTCGCGCGCCAGGTCGCCGATCTTCACGGCGAGGTTGTCGGGGTTGACCTGGTAGGGCAGCTCGGTGATGACCAGGCACGTGCGGCCCTGGATCTCTTCGATCGCGACGACGGCGCGCATCGTGATCGACCCGCGGCCGGTGCGATACGCCTCCCGGATGCCCTTGGTGCCGAGGATCTGCGCGCCGGTCGGGAAGTCCGGGCCGGGGATGCGCTCCATCAGCGCGTCGAGGAGCTCCTCGCGCGAGGCATCCGGGTGCTCGAGCGCCCACAGCGCACCGGAAGCCACCTCACGCAGGTTGTGCGGTGGGATGTTGGTGGCCATGCCGACCGCGATGCCGACCGAGCCGTTGACGAGGAGGTTGGGGAACCGCGACGGCAGGACGGTCGGCTCCTGCGTCTGACCGTCGTAGTTGTCGGTGAAGTCGACGGTCTCCTCTTCGATGTCGCGCACCATCTCGAGCGCGAGCTGGGCCATCTTGGTCTCGGTGTACCGGGGTGCCGCCGCACCCATGTTCCCGGGCGAGCCGAAGTTGCCCTGACCCTGGGCCAGCGGGTAGCGCAGCGACCAGGGCTGCACGAGGCGGACGAGGGCGTCGTAGATCGCCGTGTCACCGTGCGGGTGGTACTGACCCATGACCTCGCCGACGACACGCGCGCACTTCGAGAACGACTTGTCGGGGCGGAAGCCGCCGTCGTACATGCCGTAGATCACGCGCCGGTGCACCGGCTTCAGTCCGTCGCGGACGTCGGGGAGCGCACGGCCGATGATGACCGCCATCGCGTAGTCCAGGTAGCTGCGCTGCATCTCCAGCTGCAGGTCGACCTGGTCGATGCGGCCGTGCTCGTGCTCGGCGTTCAAGTCGGGACGTTCTTCGTCAGCCATGTGTTCTTCGATTCTTCGTTGCGTTTCGAGATCGTCTTACGGCGTTTCGACTCGCTGCGCTCGCTCAACGATCGGGGCAGCTCGCTTCGCTCGCCTGTGCTAAATATCGAGGAAGCGGACGTCCTTGGCGTTGCGCTGGATGAACGTGCGGCGGGACTCGACGTCTTCGCCCATCAGCACGGAGAAGATCTCGTCGGCCGCGGCCGCGTCGTCGATGGTCACCTGGCGGAGCGTCCGCGTGCGGTGGTCCATCGTGGTCTCCCACAGTTCCTTGGCGTTCATCTCGCCGAGACCCTTGTAGCGCTGGATGCCGGAATCCTTGGGGATCCGCTTGCCGCCTGCGAGCCCGTCGGCCAGCAGCGCATCGCGCTCCTTGTCGGAGTACACGTACTCGTGGGCGGCGTTCGTCCACTTCAGGCGATACAGGGGCGGCATCGCGAGGTAGACGAACCCCGCCTCGATGAGCCCGCGCATGTAGCGGAACAGCATGGTCAGCAGCAGCGTGGTGATGTGCTGGCCGTCGACGTCGGCATCGGCCATCAGCACGATCTTGTGGTAGCGGGCCTTGTCGATGTCGAAGTCCTCGCCGATGCCCGTGCCGAAGGCCTGGATCATCGCCTGGACCTCCTTGTTGGCCAGCGCCTTGTCGAGCCGCGCGCGCTCGACGTTGAGGATCTTGCCGCGCAGAGCCAGGATCGCCTGCGTGTGCGGGTCGCGCCCGGACACCGCCGAGCCGCCCGCGGAGTCGCCCTCGACGAGGAAGATCTCGCTGATCGACGGGTCCTTGCTGGTGCAGTCCTTGAGCTTGTCGGGCATCGCGGCCGACTCGAAGACGCTCTTGCGTCGCGCCGTCTCGCGGGCCTTGCGCGCCGCCATCCGCGCGGTGGCGGCATCGATCGCCTTCGTGATGACGCGCTTGGCCTGCACCGGGTTGCGGTCGAGCCAGTCGGCGAGCTGGTCGCCGACCACCTTCTGCACGAACGCCTTCGCCTCGGTGTTGCCGAGCTTCGTCTTGGTCTGACCCTCGAACTGGGGCTCGGACAGCTTGACCGAGATCACGGCGGTCAGACCCTCGCGGATGTCGTCGCCGGTGAGGTTGTCGTCCTTCTCCTTGAGCAGGTTCTTCTCTCGGGCGTACCGGTTCACGAGTGTCGTGAGCGCCGCGCGGAAGCCCTCTTCGTGAGTGCCGCCCTCGTGGGTGTTGATGGTGTTGGCGAAGGTGAAGACGTTCTCGGTGTACGACGTCGTCCACTGCATCGCCAGCTCGAGCGAGATGTGCCGCACGGTGTCTTCGGACTCGATCTCGATGATCTCGTCGTTGACCACCTCGGCGTGACGCACCTTGTTGAGGTACTCGACGTAGTCGACGAGCCCGCGCTCGTAGTAGAAGTCGTCGGACGGCTGGCGATCCTCCGACCCGTTCTCGCCGTCGGCGACGTAGGCGGACTCGGGGCGTTCGTCGGCGAGGGTGATGCGCAGGCCCTTGTTGAGGAAGGCCGTCTGCTGGAAGCGGGTGCGCAGCGTCTCGTAGTCGAAGTGCACCGACTCGAAGATGGTGTCGTCGGGCCAGAACTCGATCGTCGTCCCGGTCTCTTCGGTCGCTTCCTGCTGCGCCAGCGGAGCGAGCGGGTGTCCGCCGTCGCGGTACGACTGCCGCCACGCGTGCCCCTCGCGCTTGACCTCCACCTCGAGCCGTGTCGACAGCGCGTTGACGACGGACGAGCCGACGCCGTGCAAGCCGCCCGACACCGCGTACCCGCCGCCGCCGAACTTGCCGCCCGCGTGCAGCACGGTCAGGACGACCTCGACCGTGGACTTGCCTTCGGTGGGGTGGGTGGCCACGGGGATGCCTCGCCCGTTGTCGACGACGCGGATGCCGCCGTCGGCGAGGATCGTGACGTTGATGGTGTCGCAGAAGCCGGCGAGCGCCTCGTCGACGGAGTTGTCGACGATCTCGTAGACCAGGTGGTGCAGACCCCGCTCACCGGTCGAGCCGATGTACATGCCGGGGCGCTTGCGCACCGCCTCGAGGCCCTCGAGCACCTGGATGGCGTCTGCCCCGTAGTCGTTGGGAGCCTGATCTCGCGTTTCGGGTTCCTCGGAAACGTTATCGGGGGTGTCTGACGTCATCTTCGCGAGGGCTCCAAAAATCCTTCGACGGGGGCTCCTCCAGTCTACCGGGTAACGAGGCGATCACAGCGCTCTACGGCCCTGTGACGCGTCGAAAATGATTCCGACGACTCCTGACGTGCCTCAACCGTAGGTATCGCGCGGGCCGCGCCCTGGAATCGTTCTAGGACCCCATTTCCAGGAGGGGACGTCCGGCCCGATGAAGCGCACTGCGTCGACGCCCGCTTCCGGGAAGCGCCGGATGATCTCCGAGAGGATGTGCGCGCGCATGAGCTGGAGCTGCTTCGCCCACGCCGTCGAGTCGGCTTGCACCGTGAGCGTCCCCTCCGAGAACGCGACCGGGCGTGTGTGCCGGGCGGTGTCCTCACCGGCGACCTCGGCCCACGCCAGCACGACGTCTTCGCGGGCCAGCTGCGGGTTCCAGCCGGCCTCGCGAGTGAGATCCGACAGCACGTCGCCCACGCCGCGCGGGTCGCGGCCCGCTGTGAACGGCACGTTGACGTCGTCCTCGGTGCGCCGGCGCCGCCGACGGTACGAGCGCGCCGACGGCTCGAGTCCGCGAAGGCGCAGGTACGTCGCGATGGTCTCCGGCAGCCCGGTGCCGTGCGAGGCGCCGGCCGCGGACCCATCGGCAGCGGGATCAGGCATCCGTCGCCTCCGGGGCGGCCGGGTCCAGGATGCGGCCGGCCTCGACGCGCACCATGCGCGCGCGCAGGCCGTCGGGCACGTCGCCCTCGACGGCGGCGGTGACGATGACCTGCTCGTAGTCCGCCGCGAGTCCGGCCAGGCGTGCGCGACGCTCGGTGTCCAGCTCGGCGAACACGTCGTCGAGGATGAGCACCGGGTCGCCCAGCCGGGAGTCCGCACGCAGCAGCTCCGCCGACGCGAGGCGCAGAGAGAGCGCGACCGACCACGATTCGCCGTGCGAGGCGTACCCCTTCACCGGCAGCCCCCGGATGCGCAGCAGCAGGTCGTCGCGATGGGGGCCGACCAGTGTGAGCCCACGCTCCAGTTCGGCGGCACGTTTGGCGGCGAGCGCCTGGCGGAACATGTCGGCGATGCGGGCCGTCGACGATTCCGTGCCCTCGACGCGCGCATCCGCGGCGACCGGGAGGGATGCCGCCACCTGCGCGTCGCCGTCCTCCCCCGTCTCGGCGCCCGCGATCGACAGCGCCCATTCGATCTCGGGATCGTGATCGGCACCCGCGATGGCGGTATAGGCGTCGGCCAGCGGAGCCGCCAGGTCGGAGGCGAGCGCGAGCCGCGCGGCGATCAGCTGCGTTCCGAGGGCGATGAGCTTGTCGTCCCACACGTCGAGCGTCGACAGGGCGTCACCACGGATGCCGCGTGCCTTCGCCGATTTCAGCAGGGCCGTGCGCTGTTTCAGGACGCGATCGTAGTCACCGATCACACCGGCCATGCGCGGGGACCGCTGGATGAGCAGCTGGTCGGCGAACCGCCGACGCCCCGACGGGTCGCCGCGCACGATCTGCAGGTCTTCCGGAGCGAAGAGCACGACCTGTGCATAGCGGGGCAGCTCCGCGGGCTTGACCTGGGACCCGTTCACGCGCGCCTTGTTGGCGCCCTGGCGATTGACCTGCGCTTCCAGCTGCACGCGTCGCTCGCCGTGCGCCAGACGCGCGCGGATGATCGCGGCATCCGCCCCGTCACGCACCATCGGCGCATCGTTGGAGACACGATGGGAGCCGAGCGTGGCGAAGAACCCGATCGCTTCGGCGAGGTTCGTCTTGCCCTGACCGTTGCGGCCGACGAAGACATTCGGTCCGGGCCCGAGCTCGACGTCGGCGGCCGCATAGTTGCGGAAGTCGACGAGGCTCAGGTGCTCCACGATCACCGGACAAGCCTAATGATCGGCGCCGACGCCTGCTCCGGTCGTTGAGCGAGCGGGGACGCTTCGTCTCGCCGGCGCTCGCTCAGTGTCCGACTCCCGAGACGGAGCGCGTCGCGTCACCGCAGGAGGAGGTTGGGCTGCAGCAGGTACCGGAACGAGTCCGACCCGGCCCTGTCGACCGAGGTCTGGGGGGTGATGAGCACCGGGCTCAGCTTGTTGGCGTTCTCGCTCGAGGTGAACGTGATGCGCACGAACTCGCTCTTCACGGCGCCGAGCGACTCGAGCAGGTACTGCGGATTGAGGCCCAGGGTCACTTCGTCGCCGCCCAGCAGTGTGGCATCGACGGACTCGGTGGCGCGCGCCTGCTCGGTGCCCGAGGCATCCATCGACACGCTGTCGGCGGTGAAGGTGAACCGCAGCGGCGCCGAGCGGTCGAGCACCAGCGACACTCGGCGCACGGCCTCGGCGAGCTCCGCGGTGTTCACCACTGCGTGGTGCTCGGTCTGCTCGGGGAACAGGCGCCGAACCGGGGGGAAGTTGCCCTTGATCAGCAGCGACGTGACGGTCTTGTTGCCGGCGGTGAACGCGATGATCTCGCGGTCGCCCGAACCGGAGAACGCGATCGATATGTCGCCGCCGTGCGCGAAGGTCTTGCCGACCTCGGTCAGCGTGCGGGCGGGAACGAGCGCCGTCGTGCCCTCTTCGGTCGCCGCGCTGCCGCCGTCCCACGGGATCTCGCGCAGCGCGACCCGGTAACGGTCGGTGGCGACGAGGCTGAGATTCGTTCCGGACACCTCGAGCTGCACACCCGTCAGCACCGGAGTGACATCGTCGCGGGAGGCGGCGAAGGCGACCTGCGCGATCGCGGTGGCGAAGTCGTCGGCGGGTACGAGACCGGAGTCGCCGGTGACCTCCGGGATCGCCGGGTACTCCTGCACCGGCATGGATGCGAGCGTGAACCGGGCCGACCCGCACGTCAGCAGGATGCCGCCGTCGTCATCGACCGCGATCTCGATGGGAGCGTTCGGCAGACGGCTGGCGATGTCGGACAGCAGGCGGCCGTGCACGAGGATCGTGCCCGGCTCGTCGACGGTCGCCTCGATCGTGGTGCGCGCCGAAGCCTCGTAGTCGAATGCGGCGAGCGAGAGTCCTTCTTCGGATGCCTCGATCAGCACGCCCGCGAGGATCGGCTGGGGGTTCCGCTGCGGCAGGAGCTTGACGACGAACGATACGGCTTCGCTGAACACATCGCGATTGACGTGGAACTTCACGAACGCTCCCTCTGCAGCGGACCCGCAGGCTGCGGGCTCGGGGTTCTCATGCTAGTGCCAGCCTCGGAGATTGCCAGTCCCGGTTCACCGACCGACTCGCCCGCCGATCCGTCCACCGCAAAGGTGATCGGACGAGTTCTTCATGATGGATTTCTTGTCATGGTGTTAACAGCTGTGGAAACTGTGGACAACTGACGCGATCGCAGTCGGCACACCGAAACCACACGCGTGTGAGTTGTGGAACGGCTGCGGATGCGCTTGCGGACGCGGAACGGGTCGGCCGCCGGCATCCGTCATTCATCCACAGGCTTCCCCGCGTCGCCCACAGTCGTTTCCGCAGCCTGCGAGAGTTATCCACAGGTTTTCCACACTGTGCAGAACCGGAATAATGGCGTGGCTCGGGACCGCTGTCAAGAACTTCTTTCGGCATATGTGCGAATGGGCCCGCGTGTCGTCACACGCGGGCCCATCGGGCGGTGCAGCAGCAGCCGTCAGCGGCCGTTTCGACCCAGCTGCGCCGTGATCTCGGTGACCTGGTTGTAGATCGAGCGGCGCTCTTTCATGAGCTCACTGATCTTCTTGTACGCGTACATGACGGTGGTGTGGTCGCGGTTGCCGAATAGCTGGCCGATCTTCGGCAGCGACAGGCTCGTGCGCTCGCGGCACAGGTACATGGCGATCTGCCGAGCCGTGGCGACCGACTGCGAGCGGCTGGAGCCGTACAGGTCGTCGACGGTCAGCTTGAAGTACTGTGCGGTCGCACTGATGATGTCCGTCGGCGAGATGACGTTGGCGTCATCCTGGTCGACGATGTCTCGCAGCACGGTCTGCGCCAGCGACATGTCGAGCGTCGACCGGTTGAGGCTGGCGAACGCCGAGACGCGGATGAGCGCGCCCTCGAGCTCGCGGATGTTCGACGAGACGACGGTCGCGATGTACTCGAGCACCTCGTCGGGGATGTGCAGCCGCTCGGACTGGGCCTTCTTGCGCAGGATCGCGATGCGCGTCTCGAGGTCGGGCGCCTGCACGTCGGTGATGAGGCCCCATTCGAACCGGCTGCGCATGCGGTCCTCGAAGCCGGTCAGGTGCTTGGGCGGCACGTCGCTCGTGATCACGACCTGCTTGTCGTGGTCGTGGAGCTGGTTGAACGTGTGGAAGAACGCCTCCTGCGTCTCGGCGCGGCCCTGCAGGAACTGGATGTCGTCGATGAGCAGGATGTCGACATCCCGATACCGCGCCTGGAATGCCGAACCCCGGTTGTTGGCGATGGAGTTGATGAAGTCGTTCGTGAACTCCTCGCTGGACACGTACCGCACCCGGATGCCCGCGTAGAGGCTGAGGGCGTAGTCGCCGATCGCGTGGAGGAGGTGCGTCTTCCCGAGGCCGGAGTCGCCGTAGATGAACAGCGGGTTGTACGCCTTGGCCGGCGCCTCGGCCACCGCGACCGCGGCGGCATGCGCGAAGCGGTTGGACTGTCCGATGACGAAGTTGTCGAACGTGTACTTCGGGTTGAGCCGGGTGTCGCTGCGCGAGACGGATGCCACGTCCGCCGGTTCGTCCAGCGGCGGACGCCCGACCGGCGACACCGTCGGGGCGACAGGCGCCGGCGCGGAGGCGAGCGGGGTGGGCGCGGACATGTGGGCGTCGGCGAGGTCGGGGTTGACCACGACCCGGAATGTGGAGGCCGGGTTCTGGTCGTCTTGGGCCACTCGCGTGAGTGCTTCGAGGATGGGTGCCCGCATGCGCTTGGTGAACTGCGCAGCCGTCAGATCGTTGGGCACGTCGAGGTAGAGCGTTCCGCCCATCACACCCTGCGGCACCGCGAGGTTGATGAAGCCGTGAAGCTGCGGAGTGATGCGATCGTCACGCACGAGTTCGTCGAGAACGGCGGTCCAGACAGGAACATCTGGAACTTCGTGCGGTGACATGGCCCCCCCGGGATGTTGATGATTCCACCGGATGCCGCGGAAACGTCGGCCCGAGCCTGTGGATAACTGCCGGAGCCACGCTAGTCAGGAGGCGTCGCGTGAGCAAACTCCACTGTAGATCGGGCCTGCGTGTCGGTGCCAGGGTGGAGGAGGAGCCGGTGGATAATGACACGTTCTGCGCCCGGTTTGAGTTCTCCGGCGTCTCGACGTAGCCTTAATCGGTTGACTTATGCCCTCGCGGCAGTCGCCCCTGTACACACGTCCCCGGTCTCGAGCGTCCCGGTGACACCTGATCGGAAGTAGTCCCATGAGCAAGCGCACCTTCCAGCCCAACAACCGTCGCCGCGCCAAGAAGCACGGCTTCCGTGCCCGCATGCGTACGCGTGCCGGCCGCGCCATCCTCTCGGCTCGCCGCGCCAAGGGGCGCACCGAGCTCTCGGCCTGAGCCGAGCGGTGCTCGCGAGGCCGAACCGACTCACCCGCGGAGCGGAGTACAAGGCCGTTGTCCGTCGGGGTCGTCGGTGTGCCGGAGCGCATACCGTGATCTATGTCAGCCGCGTCGTGACCGATGGTCCGGCGCGGTTCGGCTTCATCGTGAGCCGTCAGGTGGGCGGCGCTGTCGTGCGCAACACCGTCCGTCGCCGGCTCAAGGCGCTGTGCTTCGAGTCGTTGGATGCCGTCGCGCCCGGCAGTGACGTCGTGATCCGCGCTCTGCCGAGCGCAGCATCCGCGTCGTTCGCCGAACTGCGCACTGACGTCACGAGATGTCTCGCGCGGAGGACGACATGAGCGTGCTCCCGGCCTACGCGCTCGGCGACGCGCGGTTCGAGGCATCCGATCTCCTGCGCAGCGTGCCGCTGCTCCCCCGCAACGCAGTGCTCGCGTTCCTCCACGGCTACCGCACGACGATCTCGCACACCTACGGCGACGTCTGCAAGTACTACCCGTCGTGCTCGGCCTATGCCGTCGGCGCGGTGCAGCAGCACGGCGCACTCGTCGGCTCGGCCCTGACCGCGGCCCGGATCGCACGCTGCCATCCCTGGGCGGTCGGCGGCGTCGATGACGTGCCGCCTCGCAAGAACTTCCGGCATGCGCTGACCCGCCACGGGTTCGTCGTGCCCGGCCCCACCGGAAAGGACTGATCCACCGCATGGATCTCTTGTTGGCCTCGACCCCCTCGCCTTCGCCAGCCGCGTCGGGCGGTGGCTTCGATCTGTTCGGGATCATCCTGTGGCCGCTGAAGTGGCTGGTCGAGGCGGTGCTGGTCTTCTGGCACTGGTTCTTCACCGCGATCGGGATGGCGCCGGCTGACGGCATCACGTGGGTCCTGTCGATCGTGGGCCTTGTGATCGTGGTGCGCGCGGCGCTGATTCCGCTCTTCGTGCGGCAGATCAAGAGCCAGCGCAAGATGATGGAAATCGCTCCTGAACTGCGAAAAGTTCAAGAGAAGTACAAGGGCAAGCGGGATCAGCTCTCTCGTGAGGCGATGAGCCGCGAGACGATGGCGCTGTACAAGAAGCACGGCACGACGCCGGTGTCGAGCTGCCTGCCCCTGCTGGTGCAGATGCCCGTGTTCTTCGCCCTGTACAGCGTGCTCAACGGCGTGCAGACGATCAAGAACGACCCGAATCACACCGGCGTGGGTCTGCTCACCAACGAGCTCATGACCGAGTTCTACAACGCGAAGCTGTTCGGCGTCGCGTCGCTGCACGAGACACTCATCCAGGCGTTCCAGACCGGCAACACGGCGGCGATCATCATCCTGATCACCCTGGTCGTGCTGATGATCGCGTCGCAGTTCTTCACGCAGCTGCAGATCATCTCGAAGAACCTCTCCCCCGAGGCCAAGACCGGCCAGGCGTATCAGATGCAGCGCATCATGCTGTACATCCTCCCGCTGGGCTTCATCTTCTCCGGCGTCTTCTTCCCGCTCGGTGTGGTCATCTACTGGTTCGTGTCGAACCTGTGGACCATGGGTCAGCAGTTCCTCGTCATCCGTGAGATGCCGACGCCCGGCTCGGAGGCCGCCAAGGCGCGCGAGGAGCGCCTCGCCCGTCGCGGCAAGGCGATCGATGCATCGGGCAAGGTCGTGCCGATGGAGAAGTACCTCGCCGAGCAGCAGCGCCTCTACGAAGAGGCCGAGCGCGCGAAGGCGACGGCACCGAAGCGTCAGCAGCCCGTGAGCAAGCAGCGCGCCAAGAAGCAGGCGCAGAAGCAGCAGGGCTCCAAGCCCGCTGGGCAGTCATCCGGCGAGCCCGACTCGCGCCCGTCGGGTGCCGGCTCCCCTTCCTGATTCCCTCCCACCCCTGCACCGAGGACACGTCATGACCACGTCGCCCGCGTTCGCCGCCGACCCCTCCCCGCGCGAGGATCGCACTCCCGCCACCGTCGCTCAGCTCGAGGAGGAAGGTGACATCGCGGCGGACTTCATCGAGGGCCTGCTCGACATCGCCGACATCGATGGCGACCTCGACCTCGACGTGCGGGCCGGCCGCGCGTACGTATCGGTGGAGGCTCCTGCCGGCGGGTCGGTGGCGCTCATCGCCGCTCCCGACACCGTGCAGGCGCTCCAGGAGCTGACCCGCATCGCCGTGCAGAACCGCACCGGGCGGTTCTCCCGTCTGATCCTCGACATCGGCGGATCGCGGGACGCGCGCCAGCACGAGCTGACGGTCCTCGTCGACCGCGCGATCGCTCGCCTGGACGACGGCGCCTCGCAGGCCTCGCTTCCGGCGATGTCGAGCTACGAACGCAAGGTCGTCCATGACATCGTCGCCGAGCGCGGGTTCGTTTCGGAATCGTACGGCGAGGGCGCCGACCGGCACACCGTCATCCGTCGCGCGTGAGCGCATGTTTCACGTGAAACATCTCCGATGAGCGCCGATTCGCCGATCGTCGAGATCGAGCCGGAGCCCGCTGCCGCTGCGAAGATCTTCGGCGATCGCATCGAGGTGGCACGCCGGTTCGCCGACGCCCTGGGGCGGCACGGTGAGGAGCGTGGGCTGATCGGTCCGCTGGAGCCGCCTCGGCTGTGGTCCCGTCACATCCTCAACAGCGCCGTGATCGCACCGCTGTTCACCGGTCGCGTCGGCGACGTCGGCTCGGGCGCGGGTCTTCCCGGGCTCGTGCTGGCGATCGCCCGGCCGGACGTCGAGTGGATTCTCATCGAGCCGATGGAGCGCAGGGTGGCGTGGCTGTCGGAGCAGGTCGCTGCCCTCGGGCTGGACAATGTCGAGGTGCTGCGCGCACGCGCCGAGGATTGGAAGCGTGGACCGGTGCTGGATGCTGTCACCGCCCGCGCCGTCAGCGCTCTGCGTACGCTCGTGCCCATCACCGCTCCCCTGGTGCGCGACGGCGGCGAGCTGATTCTCCTCAAGGGCACGAGCGCCGCGAACGAGATCGAGGCGGCAGAGAAGCAGCTGCGCAAGTTCAAGCTGACGAATGCTCGTGTCGAGGTCGTCGGCGAGGGCCTCCTCGAGGAGCCCTCGCGCGTCATCCGCGCAACCGTCCGCTGATTTCCCCGTCGGCTCCTGCCCGCCGGTTGCAGCGAGGGGACAAGCGCATCGCGAGACCGCCGCCAAGAACCTCTCCGGTCCCGCCCAGCGCATCGCCTCCTCCCGCGCATCGCACAACGAGATCCCTCTCCCCAGATGTGCCGACGATGCTCCCGTTCGCGGCGCTGGTCTCGATGCTTGGCGGTGTGGCGACGTCTTCGAGTGCGCAGACTGGCCGCTGTTTGTCGGAAGCATGCGTGACCTGGAAGAGAGGCTCGCACGGCATCAGAACGGCGATGGCCCTTCTCACCCCAATCCCGCCTTGGCCTGCGACTCGTTCACGAGAAGTTGGATCATGCCCCTCGTAACGAAGCCGCGCCGGCCCACTGTTTCACGTGAAACATCGATGCCCCAGATCAACGCCTCCCCGTCGGCTGAGTAGCGACGAAGGAGCGTATCGAGACCCCTTGTCACCGCGCCTGTGATCGCGTTGAAGCTCGCGGCCCCTTGCGGGCTGACTCTCGTCTCGATCAAGCGCCGCTTTCCTCCCGGTCGAGGAGCGACGAAGGAACGTATCGAAGCCCCCTGGCCTAGCTACATCTCGCCTCCGACGTGAAGTCCGCGAGCAGCACGACCGAGAGCGAAAAGCAGTCGATCGGCGTTGCGCAGGGGTGAGCCCCCCAGCCGCCGCAGCAGGAAGAGGCTCATCCAATCCATCCGGGGGCCCGCGGCCAGACGGGCCGCCGGCTTGCAGTGTCATCGGAGTGCGACGCTCCTGCCCGGTCGCCGAACGTTTCACGTGAAACGACGCGTTGACGGGACGGGCGTGCTGGTGCGCCTCGCGTCGCGACACCGATCGCGATGCTTGGCGCGATGGCTACATCCTCGAGTGCGCAGACTGATCGGCGTTTGTCGGACGCGCGCGTGACTTGGAAGAGAAGGCTCGCACCGCATCCGAACGGCGAGGGCGCTTCAAACCCAATCCCGCCTTACGGTGCACCCGATCTCCCTCGAGCAGTTCGATTGTGTGGACGACGCAAATCGGCGCGAGAAGCAGGTTCAGGGCTGGCGTCGGGCGAGGCGTCCGGCACTCGCTCAGGAGAAGGTGGATCAACGGCCCACCCTCGCCAACAAGTTGCGCCTGCCACCGTTTCACGTGAAACATCGATGCTGCATCTCGCCCCTCCCTGCCGGCGGCGTAGCGACGAAGGAACGTATCGAAACCCCCAGGCCTAGCTACATCTCGCCTCCGGCTTGAAGGCAGAGAGCAGCACAACCGATAGCGAGAAGTTCGTCGATCGGCGTTGCGCAGGGGTGAACCTCCGCCTCCGTCGCCGCAGCAAGAGGCTCATCAAATCCATCCGGGACGGCCGCGGCCAGACGAGCCGCCGGCTCGCCGCGTTATCGGCTGCCCATCGACAAGTCGTCGATGAACTCGTCGGACGGGTGTCTGACCTCTGCGTCTCAAGACCGGCGGCATCAATGAGCCTTCCCCACGCTTATCACGCGCGGCGGCCAGCGGCATCGGGCCGTGGCCTCGGCACCAGCGTGGCGAGCGATGATGATACGGATCGAGCAGGCGAGGTACGAGCCGCATCGAGATCCGCCCAGCGGTCACTGGCGCGCGTCGCGATACGCGCCTTGTCGCTACTCAACCCGCGGGCGGGGGCGGTTCGCATGTTTCACGTGAAACATTTCGGCGATTGGTTGAGGAAAGCGGTCTCGATACGCTCCTTCGTCGCAACACGACCGGCGGGTGCCGGCGGTCGCGCGTTCACGCGAAATGCTTCGGCGCTGCGGCTCGCCACTCGACCGGCGGAAAGGGCTTGTGGGAACGGGGGGTGGGGGTAGGGCGGGATAGAGTGGAAGGCGTTGTTCACCGGCTCGCGAAAGGGAGAGTGTTTCACGTGAAACAGCCCGACGAGACCGAAGCTCCGGCATCCTTCTCGTTCGATGACTCACCGATCGCCCGGGAACTCGCAGACCTCTCTGCGCGCAGAAAGGCGCTCGAACACGCGACCGTCCAGCTGACTGGTCGCACCCGTGTGCTGACGATCTCGAACCAAAAGGGCGGCGTCGGTAAGACGACGACCACCGTCAATCTCGCGGCAGCCCTCGCCGACCGCGGCGCCCGCGTTCTGGTCATCGATCTCGATCCTCAGGGGAACGCCTCCACCGCACTAGGTGTGCCGCACACGGCCGAGACGCCGAGCGTGTACGACGTGCTCATCGATGAGTTCCCCCTCGCCGACATCGTGCAGGTGAGCCCCGAGTCCCCCAATCTGCTGTGCGCTCCGAGCACCATCCACCTCGCCGGCGCGGAGATCGAGCTGGTTTCGCAGGTCGCGCGCGAGCATCGTCTGCGCACCGCTGTCGAGGACTACCTGGAGGGCCTCGAAGAGCGCATCGACTTCATCCTCATCGACTGTCCTCCGTCGCTCGGTCTTCTCACCATCAACGCTTTCACGGCCGCTGGTGAGCTGCTCATCCCGATCCAGTGCGAGTACTACGCCCTCGAAGGGCTGAGCCAGCTGCTCGGCACGGTCCGGATGATCCAGAAGCATCTCAACCCTCAGCTGCACCTCTCGACGATCATCCTCACCATGTACGACGGCCGCACGCGCCTCGCGCAGCAGGTCGCGGACGAGGTGCGCGCCCACTTCCCCCAGGAAGTGCTCGAGACCGTCATCCCGCGCTCGGTGCGCGTGTCGGAAGCGCCGAGCTTCGGGCAGACGGTCATCGCCTACGACGGTCAGTCCGCGGGCGCCATCGCATACCGCGAGGCGGCCGTGGAAATCATCCGGCGCGACAGCGCCACGAAGGAAGGGAACGCCTGATGGCAGCGAAGCGCACCGGACTCGGGCGCGGAATCGGCGCACTCATCCCCACGAACGAGCAGGCCGACGAACGCCCCTCCGACGTGTTCTTCCCGCGGCCCGTCGCCGTTGAGGAACCGCAGGACGATCTTCTCGAGGTTCCTGGCGCCCGCCTCGCCCACATCGACCCTCACGACATCGTGCCCAACCCGCGGCAGCCGCGGACGAACTTCGATCCGGAGCACTTCGCCGAACTGGTGCACAGCGTCCGCGAGTTCGGAGTGCTGCAGCCGGTCGTCGTACGCACCAACGACAAGGGTCAGTACGAGCTGATCATGGGCGAGCGGCGCACGCGCGCCGCCCGCGAAGCCGGCTTGACGTCGATCCCGGCGATCGTGCGCGACACCGCGGACGAGCACCTCCTCCGCGACGCGCTCCTCGAGAACCTCCACCGTTCCGAGCTGAACCCGCTCGAGGAGGCTTCCGCGTACCAGCAGCTCCTCGAGGACTTCGGCATCACACAGGAAGAGCTTGCGACACGCATCGGCCGCTCACGCCCGCAGATCAGCAACACCATCCGCCTGCTGAAACTCCCCGTGCCGGTGCAGCAGCGGGTGGCCGCCGGCGTGCTGACGGCCGGCCACGCTCGCGCGATCCTCTCGCTCGAGGACCCCGCGTCCATGCAGCGCCTCGCCGACAAGATCGTGAACGAGGACCTCTCGGTGCGCGCCGCCGAAGCGGCGGCGAAGCTTCCGGATGCCTCCCCCACGCGCGCTGCGAAGCCGCAGGCCGGATCGCGTCGGGCTCACCTGGACGAGGTCGCCGAAAGGCTCGGCGATCGCCTCAACACGCGGGTGAAGATCTCGCTGACGGCCAAGAAAGGCCAGATCAACATCGATTTCGCGAGCATTCAGGATCTGAATCGGATCCTCGAGGAGCTCGGGGAGACGGGGTACGGGGCAGCCTGACCGGGGTACCTGCGGCTGTGGTCGAGCTTGCAGGATCTCGCTGCGCTCGTTCCTCGCTAGTCGATCGGCGAGCCAGTCAGGGCGGCGGCCCGGCGACGCAGGAGCGCGGCCTCGGCCTCGTTGCCGGGAAGCGCGGCGGCTTCGAGAAACGCGGCCGCCGCGGCATCCGGTCGGCCGACTCGCTCGAGAAGTTCCGCCCGCACCGCTGACAGGGGTCGGAAGCCCTTGAGCTCGGTTTCGAGCTCGTCCACCACGGCCAGTGCCGCCTCCGGGCCCCGCACCATCGAGAGCGCGACCGCGCGGTTCAGGCGCACCACGGCGGACGGCGCCAGGGTCTCCAGAGCGTCATAGAGCGCGAGGATGCGGTTCCAATCGGTGGCCGCGAACGTCGGCGCCACCGCGTGGCACTGCGCGATCGCCGCCTGCAGCCCGTAGTAGCCGAGGCCCCTGCCGGCGGCATCCGCTCTGGCCCGTGCCTCCAGGCCGCGCGAGATCGCCGACCGGTCCCACCGGCGCCGATCCTGGTCCTCCAGCGTCACCGGCAGACCGTCGTCGTCCACGCGGGCCGCGAAGCGGGACGACTGGAACTCCATCAACGCGATCAGCGACCAGATCTCGGGCTCGCGGGGCATGAGCGCCGCCAACTGCCGTCCGAGGCGTACCGCTTCGCGGGCGACATCGGGGCGGAGCGCCCCCTCCCCCTCGGCCGACGCGTAACCCTCGGTGAAGAGCAGGTAGATCACCTGCAGCACGCTGGCAAGACGGGCGGGGCGCTCTGCGCGATCGGGCACCTCGAAGGGAACGCCCTCCCTCGCGAGCGACCGCTTGGCCCGCACGATACGCTGCTGCACCGTCGGCACGGTCATGAGCAGCGCACGAGCGATCTGCTCGGTGGTCAGACCGGCAACGGTGCGCAGGGTGAGCGCAAGGCGCGCCTGCGCCGGCAGCACGGGATGGCACGCCACGAAGACGAGTCGCAGCACGTCGTCGTCGATCCGGTCGGGGTCGGCCTCGTCGGGGACCGAGTCTCGGGTCTCCGCCTCCAGCACCTCGGTTGCGAACATCGGCTCGCGCTGGGCGAACCGTTCCCGCCGGCGCCAGCCGTCGATCGCCCGTCGCTTGGCCACAGACATCAGCCACGCCCCGGGACTGCTCGGGATGCCGCTTCCCGGCCACGTCGCGAGCGCCTCGACGAGCGCCTCCTGGGCGAGATCCTCGGCCCAGGCGAAGTCACCGGTGTGACGGGTCAGTGCCGCCACGATGCGCGCCGACTCCTCGCGCCAGACCGCCTCGACCGCCCGGCGAGCGTGTCCATCCTCGGAGGTCATGCTGTCAGCGTAAGCGGGTCGGGCCCCGACGTCGGAATCGCGGCGTACCCTTGACGGGTGGCAGACGACGAACAGACCCCGCGCCGGCGCGCGAGCCTGGAGCTGCTTCGTGCCGAAGCCACGGACGAGCTCTCGGTGCTCATCACCGAGCGACTCCGGGCCGGTGAAGACCCCTGGGACTTCATGGATGACCTCCCCACGGTCGACGAGCTCGTGGTCTTCATGCTCCGCGCCGAGAACATCGCAGCCAACGGCGGTGCCCGCCCGAATGCGAGCCGGCACTACCGCGTGCTGCGCCAGATCGCGCTCGACTATCCTCCGCTCACGAGCGCCGTCTGGCGGCTGCTCGGAGACGCCAACACGCACCGTCGCTGGGATGCCACGGTGCGTGCCGACGCGAGCTGAGCGCGAGGTTCAGGAGTTGGCCGCCCGCCACTCCCGCTCCTTGGCGACCCATTCGTCGTTCTGGTCGAAGTCGCTGAGCTCGTTGACGCGCCGGACCTCCAGCGCCGTACCGGGGCCCAACGGGCACTTGCGCGCCCAGTGCTCGGCCTCCTCGCGGGAGGCGACCTCGAGGATCCAGAAGCCGGTGAACACCTCGCGCGCCTCCGCGAACGGACCGTCGGTCACGGCCGGGGGCGTCGAGTCGAAGTCCACACGGAACCCCTCGGACGCTTCCGAGAGCCCCTCGGCACTGAGGAAGACGCCGGCCTTCTGCAGTTCCTCGTTGTAAGCGCCCATGGCGGCGTACGCCTCGGCCATGTCGGTCGTCGTGGGGTCGAATGCGGCAGCCGCCGCGGCATCCACCTGCATGATGAGCATGTAACGCATCGGTTTCCCTTTCGTCGGGGCGTCTCGCCCTTCAGGGCCGCTCTGACCCTTCACCCTGTGCGTCGAACGAGATCCGCCCAGATCGACATCCCTCGCGAACATTCGTGCGCCCCGGTCGCATGCCGCAACGGCAATGAAACGAAAAGCCCGATGAAACCGCGAAACCCCGCCGGACGAGCCGGCGGGGTTTCGCAAGACTGCGGGGGCGTCAGCCGATGTATGCCGCGAGGTCCTGCTCGAGAGCGAACTTCGGCTTGGCGCCGATGATCGTCGTCTCGACCGCTCCCTTGTTGAAGACCTTCATCGCGGGGATCGACGTGATCTGGTACTTCATCGCGAGGTCGGGGTTCTCATCGACGTTGAGCTTCAGGATCGTGATCTTGTCGGGGTGCTCGGACTGGATCTGGTCCAGAACGGGCGACACCATGCGACACGGTCCGCACCACTCGGCCCAGAAGTCCACCAGCACCGGTCCCTCGGCCTGAAGCACGTCCTGCTCGAACGTGGCGGACGTGGTCGCCTTGGCGGTCATCTGTCTTCTCCTTCTGTGGAAGTCTCTCGGTGGTGTCAACAGCGCGGTTCGCGGGATTGTTCCCGGGCGTGTCGCACCTTCGGCTCGGTCGGGACGACTCAGACCGCGGTGACCTCGGGGAGGCCGTCGATCTCGGCGGCATCCGGTGCCGGCTCTCCCGCCTCGCCCAGACCGGCGAGGTAGTGCTCGAGGTCGAGGGCCGCGACCGTCCCGCTGCCGGCGGCCGTGACAGCCTGCCGGTACGTGGGGTCGATGACGTCGCCCGCGGCGAAGACTCCAGGAACGGAGGTGCGGGACGAGCGTCCGTCGACCCAGACCGTGCCCTCCGGCGTGAGATCGAGCTTGCCGTGCACGAGGTGGGTGCGCGGGTCGTACCCGATCGCCACGAAGACGCCGTCGAGCGCCAGCTCGCGGGTCGAGCCGTCGACCGTGTCCTTCAGGACCACACCGTTGACGGCGTCGTCGCCCAGGATGTCGACGACCTCGGCGTTCCAGATGAACTCGATCTTCTCGTTCTTGAACGCGCGCTCCTGCATGATCTTCGATGCACGCAGCTCGTCACGGCGGTGGATGATGTACACCTTCGACGCGAACTTGGTGAGGAAGGTGGCCTCCTCCATGGCCGAGTCGCCGCCGCCGACGACCGCGATCACGCGCTCACGGAAGAAGAACCCGTCACAGGTCGCGCAGTAAGACACGCCGCGGCCGGAGAGGCGCGATTCGCCGTCGATGCCGATCTTCCGCGGGGCGGAGCCGGTCGCGAAGATGACGGAGTCCGCCTCGTGCGTGGCGCCGCTGCCGAGCGTCACCTTCTTGACCGGGCCGTCGACATCCAGTCCGACGACGTCGTCGTAGAGCACCTCGGCGCCGAAGCGCTCGGCCTGCTCCTGCATCTTGGCCATGAGGTCGGGACCCATGATCGCCTCGGGGAACCCGGGGAAGTTCTCGACCTCGGTGGTGTTCATCAGCTCGCCGCCGGCCTCGACCGAGCTCGCGACGACGAGCGGGTTGAGGTTGGCGCGGGCGGCGTAGATGGCCGCCGTGTACCCCGCGGGCCCCGATCCGATGATGATGACCTGACGCACGTGCGCACCTTTCCTTCGTGAAGCCTCGGAAGCGTCGCGCGAGCGACTCGAAGGCTCCGGATGCTTCAACACATGGTAACCGCGTGGCATTCCGCCTCACGGCTCCACGCGGGTGGCCGCGGACCCCGTGACCTCGCGCGTGCGTTCCTGTTCAGCGTCGCCCGGGGACGAACCTGCGCACCAGTCCTGTCGCCGCCGCGAGTTCAGGCGCGCGCAGCAGCGCAAGGAACCCGGCGTACACCGCGAGCACGACGATGCCGATGATCGCCGCGCCGACAGCGCCCAGCACCTTGTCGGAGACCGTCCACCCGTCGACGCCACCGAGGAGCTGGAACGTGAGCCAACCGGCCCCGGCAGCGGGGACGGCGGCCAGCGCGAAGCGCCCGAGAGCCAGCAGCCACGAAGCGGTCCTGATACCACCGAGCCGGCGATGAAGCAGCCACGTCGCGATCACGACTTGTACGACGCTCGAGACGGACTGCCCGAGCGCGACGGCAGCCGTCAGATGATCGATGGGCAGGATGCCGGAGTCGAAGGCCCACAGCGCCGCCAGCGCCGTGAGCACGACCAGAGCGCACTGCACGATCGTGAACAGGAACGGCGTCCGCGTGTCGTCGTACGCATAGAAGCTGCGTTGCACGACGAACAGCACGGCCAGCGGGATGAGACTGACCAGGTAGCACAGCAGCACGCCGGCTGCGCCGATCGCCTCGGCGGGACTCCCCGTGAAGATGCGGGACGCCGGCACGGCCGCCACGGCGAGCGCGGCCGTCGCACCGACGACGAACAGCCCGAGGATGCGGATGCTGCGACCGATGTCGTCGCGCACCTCCTCGTCGCGTCCGGAGACGGCGTGTTCGCTGAGGCGGGTGAAGTACGGGGTCCCGATCGAGAGGACGATGATCGAGTACGGCAGCATGAACAGCAGCCATGCGTTCCCCGCCACGAACACGCCCGGGTGACCCTTGGGGACCTGCGACATCACCTGTGATTGCACGATCCCCGCAAGCTGCCCCGCCAGCACCATCAGGAATGTCCAGCCGGCGAGCTTCCCGATCTGGCCGAGGCCCACGCCGCGCCATACGAAGTCCGGGCGGATATGGAGCCCCGTGCGCCGCCAGAAGACGAACAGGATCGCGGTCTGGATCACGATGCCGAGCGTCGCCGTACCCGCGAGCACCGCGACCATGACCGGAGTCCACACCGTGGACTTGCCCGCCGGACCGAAGAGCCAGATGAACGCGAGGAAGCCGGCGATGGAGACCAGGTTGTTCACGATGGGGGCCCACGTGTACGGTCCGTACACGCGCCGCGCGTTCAACGATTCGCCGACGAGCGCGAACATCCCGTAGAAGAGGATCTGCGGCAGGCACCAGTAGGCGAACGCGGTGGCCAGTGCCTGCTGCTGCGGCGGGAACCCCGGTGCATACAGCGCGACCAGCCACGGGGCGGCCAGCGTGGCGACGACCGTCGTGGCCAGCAGCACCACCGTGCCGAGTGTGAACAGCTTCGAGACGAAGGCGCGCCCGCCGTCGTCGTGGGCGGCGGCCTTCACGATCTGGGGCACCACGACGGCGCTGAGAAGGCCCGTGGAGATGATCGCGTAGATGTTGTTGGGGAGCTGGTTGGCGACGGCGAACGCGTTTCCGCCGGCCGTCACCGCCCCGACGGCCGATACCAGGACGACCGATCGCAGGAACCCGGTCAGCCGCGAGACGATCGTCCCGGCACCGATGAGAACGCTGGCGCGACCGATCCCGCTCATCGCTGCTCGCTTCCGGTCGTGTCCCGATCGCCGTCGCCGCCGCGGTCCGAACGATCGTCGCTGCCGGCATCGTCAGCCGGGGTCGCGGCATCCGTTCCCCGTCGCCGGCGACGCATGCGCAGCACCGTCCGCACGACGCCGACGATCAGCAGTGCCCCGACCAGCACCGCCAGGGCGACGATGCCGACCGCCTCCCAGTCCGCCCAGACGTTCACATCGACCGTCTCGGGCTGCCCGATGGCGACGAAGGCGGGACTGCGCAGCTGCAGCGTCAGCGTGACATCGCCGCGGCCGACGCGCGCCTGCACCGGCACCTCGACGCGTGTGTTGCTCTCGGGCGTCGCCACGACGGGCGTCTCGCCCTGCACATCCAGCCGCAGATTGTCGCGCGTCGTGTACAGCACCAGGTTGACCGGGTAGGGCAGATCGTTGCGCACCCAGAAGCGCAGCGCCGCACTGGAGCCGTAGAGGTCACTGGGGCTGGTGGGCAGCAGCGCCACCGACCCGAGCGTCGCTGCCGTCTGATCACGGTGAGCGGCCAGCGCCGCGGGCCACGTGTCGTCGTCGATCCACGCGACACCCAGAAGCTGCAGGATCTCGGCCCGCTCGGGCCCGGTGAGCAGCGTCGGGTCGTCGAGGATGGTCGCGAACCGCGCGAGCTCGGCCTCCTGGCCCATGAGAGTGGATGCCGCGTCGACGCGTTCGGGCGGCTCGCTGACGTCGGCGAGCTTCACCTCGGCGGCCTCGCTCGCCGCGATGGCGGCCAGCGTGCGCGGCAGCACGTTGGGTGCGCTGAACGCGGCGGAGATCGCCGCGCCCAGCTCGACGCGGGTGCGCCCGTCGCCGCGCCCCACCGTCACGAGCAGCGGCCCCTGGGCGTCGGCGGTGGCGAACGACAGGTACGCGGTGGCGGCTGTCAGCGGATTGCCGCGCAGCCATGACTCCTCGCTCCGGGACGCCCGGTCCAGGGCGTCGGAGACGTCGCTGTCGTACACGAGCACGCCGGCATCGCCCCCCCGGCCGTGCGCCGGAACGGTGCGGCCGGCGGCCCCCGCCTCGGTGGTCGCGGACGGCACGAGGGTGACCGGCGGGGTGCCGTCGGCCGGGAGGCCGGCCAGCTGCGTGACGACGTCCGCGTCCGCGGTGCCGTCGGCGGGCCAGTAGACGCCGTTGCGCGTGGCCGGCCCGACCGCGAGCAGCTGCTCGGTCGTGGGGAGGACCGTCTGGGGGGCGGAGGTCGGCGTGGGTGTCGGGGTGGGCTCGGGAGTCGCGGACTCGAAATCCGACGGCTCCATGTAGGCGGTGAACGACGTGGGCTGCAGCGGCCGCGGCACGCCCGCCTGCAGCTGCGCGGTGACGTCGGCGTCGCCGAACTGCAGCGCGAAGCGCGAGTTCTGCATGGTCTCGAGCCGGGCGAGCCATTCCACGGCGGATTCCGGCGCGGACGCTCCGAGCACGCGGATGGCCGCCGGGATGGCGGGATCGACGGCGAGGATGGCCGAGGTGCCGGTGACGCTGTCGAGCTGATTGGTCAGGTCGCCGTCGGGTGCCGTGAGGGCGGCCAGCTCGTCGGAGGTCAGCAGACCCGCCGCCCGCGGGCCGGCGGTGATCGGCACCACGACCCCCAGTCCCACATCGGTGACGTCGTCGGCCGGCACGATCATCGCGCTCGTGGACCTGACGGTCCCGCTCTCACCCTCATAGGTAGCTTCGAGCGGATAGACCCCGGGGGCTCGACCCTGGAGCGCGGGGTCATCCGCGGGGACCGTCATGCCGCGCACTTGGAACGCGCCGGCGGCGACCGCGTCGAACACGGCGCTCGCCACCGGCTGCATGCCGGCCGCCTCGGCGGTCCCGCCGAGCCACTCCCCGAGATCCTCCCGGTCCGCGATGGGATCGGTTCCCAGTGACAGCGTGACGGTGGTGCCGGGGAGGTCGGCCGCGGTGCCGTTCTGCACCGAGATCGACACGTTCAGCGCGTCGCCCGGCCGGACGATGCCGTTGGACAGCGGTGAGAGCGTGAACAGCGTGGTGCCCGGCGGCACCGCGGGCGTCTGCGTGGGCGAGGGGGTGGGCGACGGCTCCGGTGCCGCCACCGCCGCACCGGGCACGAGCAGCCCGACCAGCACCGCGACGGCCGCCAGAGCTGCGGTCGCCAGACGCGCTGTGCGGCGCGGGGGACGCCGCAGGGCTCGCGGTGGGGTCACGATCATCCTGTCGGGGGTTCGCTCCTGTGCGATGTCCTGACCGCACGATCGTCTGCGATTCTACGGTCCGCTCCTCTGAGCCCGCCGGACGCCGGGCCGCACGGTTGAATGGTGAGGTGCTGCCCGAACCCGATCCCACCGTGTGCCAGAGCCTCACCGCGGACCTCCGCGACGCCGGCTACACCGCCGAGGCACTGCGTGACGCGTGGGGCGCCGCAGCCGACGACGCCATCGCACGCGGGCTGCGTTCGCCGGCCTCGCGCGCGCTCTCGGACCGCGGCGACGCGCTCGCCGTGCTGGGCCGGCTTCTGGTGCTCGGCATGCCGCAACCCGCCGCAGCCGTGGACCGCGCCCTCGTGCGCACCGGCGCGTCAGGACTCGTGCGGCTGGGACTTGCCGCCGCCGAAGGCGGCGCGGTACGACCCCTCGCGGTCGTTCGTCCGCAGTCGTATGCCGACGCGACCGGATCGGGGCAGTGGTGGGTCGCCAGCGACCTCGACGAGGCGGCCCTGGGCGGGCCGCTTCCCGAAGACCACGTGCTCGGCGTCGGGGGAGCCTCGCTGACACTTGCCGGACTCCAGCTTCCGACACCCGCCGCCACGGGCCTGGACATCGGCGCCGGCTGCGGCATCCAGGCGCTGCGGGCCCGGGCACACGTCGGGCACGTCGTCGCGACCGACATCTCGCCGCGCGCGCTGGCCTTCACGAGGCTCAACGCGCTGCTCAACGGTGTCGACGGCATCGAGGTGCGGCGGGGCAGCCTCTTCGAGCCGGTGGCGGGCGGGACCTTCGACAGGATCGTGTCGAACCCGCCGTTCGTCATCACTCCCCGCGCGGTCGGCGTCCCCGCCTACGAGTACCGTGACGGCGGCATGGTGGGCGACGACCTCGTCGCCGCCTTCGTCACGGGGGTGGGTGCGCACCTGGCACCCGGCGGTGTCGCGCAGCTCCTCGGCAACTGGGAGACGCGGGACGGCCGCGCGGGCCTCGAGCGCGTGCGGGAGTGGGTCGAGGCATCCCCGGTGCCGCTGGACGCCTGGGTCGTGGAGCGCGAGCGCTTGGATCCGCTGTCGTACGCGGAGCTGTGGGTGAGGGACGGCGGCACCCTGCCGGGAACGCCGGGCTTCGCGCGTCTCGTCGACGCCTGGCTTGACGACTTCGGCGCTCGCGGCGTGAGCGAGATCGGGTTCGGCTACCTCCTGCTGCGACGCCCTGCCGACGGGGCGCCGACGCTGTCGCGCTACGAGATCCTGCACACCGCGTTCGCGGGCGACAATCTCGGGGCGCATCTGGCCGCCGCCCTCGTCGCGCACGACAGGCTCGCGGGCCTGGACGACGCCGGGCTGGCGGCATCCGTCCTCACCGTGGCTCCCGACGTCACCGAGGCCCGGCACCACCTGCCGGGGGCGGAGGATCCCACCGTCATCGAACTGCGGCAGGGCGGTGGCTTCGGCCGCGCGCTGAGCGTGGATCCGGGCCTGGCGGCCCTCGTCGGCGCGTGCGACGGCGACCTGCCCGTCGGGGCGCTGGCGGACGCGATCGCCGAGCTCCTGGGAGTGGACGCCGCCGCCCTGCGGGCGGACCTGCTGCCGCGCGTACGCGAGCTGGTGTTCACCGGCTTCCTCGCCCTCGCGTGACCTGTTGCCGGGCGGTCGGCAGCAAGGGGCGTGAAACGGCCGGGCTGAATCGGCCCGGTCGGGGTCCGAGCGATGGATTCGAGGCGATCGAGCCCGTCGCTTTGACCGCATCGTGAGCGCGCAGGAGGGCGATGGCGGAGGGCGGGCGACACCGCCTCGATAGGCTGGAGCCCATGCTCAACATGGCCGAGGGCATCGCGCGCCTCGGCGCGCTCGCCGAGTCCCGCGTCGTCTCCACGCTCGCCCGCGCCTTCGCCGACGCCGGCTTCGACCTGGCGATCGTGGGCGGTCCCGTGCGGGACGCACTGCTCGGTCGCGCCACGAACGACCTCGACTTCACCACCGACGCGCGGCCCGACGACATCCTGCGCATCGTCACGCCGATCAGCTCCGCCCAGTGGGACATCGGGCGGGCGTTCGGCACCATCGGCGCGCGCGTGCGCGGCGCTCAGGTCGAGATCACCACGTACCGCGCAGACAGCTACGACGGCATCACCCGCAAACCGACGGTGGAGTTCGGCGACACGATCGAGGGCGACCTCGTGCGCCGGGACTTCACGGTCAACGCGATGGCGCTGCGCGTTCCCGGTCAGACGCTGGTGGACCCCACCGGGGGTGTGGAGGACCTCGTGCGCGGGATCCTCCGCACACCGGCGGACCCGGCGGTGAGCTTCGGCGACGACCCGCTGCGCATGCTGCGCGCCGCGCGGTTCGCCTCGCAGCTCGGGTTCGGGGTCGACCCGGCGACGGAGGCGGCGATGGCGGAGCTCCGCCAGACGCTCGAGATCGTCAGCCCCGAGCGCATCCAGGCCGAGCTCGTGAAGATGCTCGCCACCGACGATCCGGTGCGCGGCATCCGGCTCCTGGTCGAGACGGGCCTCATGAACGAGTTCCTCCCCGAGATCCCGGCGCTCCAGCTCGAGGTGGACGAGCATCATCACCACAAAGACGTCTACGAGCACTCGCTCACGGTGCTGCGCCAGGCGATCGATCTCGAGAAGACACGCAACCCGGGATCGGCGCCGGACGTGCCGCTGCGGCTGGCAGCACTGCTGCACGACATCGGCAAGCCGTCGACCCGCCGGCTCGAACCCGGCGGCGGCGTGACCTTCTACCATCACGACATCAAGGGCGCGCGCCTGGCCCGCAAGCGCCTGCAGGCGCTGCGGTTCGACTCCGCCACGATCGCCTCGGTCACCCGCCTCATCGAGCTGCACCTGCGCTTCTTCGGGTACTCGGAGGGCGCCTGGACCGACTCTGCCGTGCGCCGCTACGTGCGGGATGCCGACGCCGAGCTGGAACGTCTCCACATCCTCACGCGCGCCGACGTCACCACCCGCAATGTGCGCAAGGCCAGCCGGCTCGCGAGCGCCTACGACGACATCGAACGCCGGATCGCGGAGCTGGCCGCGCAGGAGGAGCTGGACTCGATCCGCCCCGAGCTCAACGGCAACCGCATCCAGGAGGTGCTCGGCATCGGCCCGGGCCGTGAGGTGGGCGAGGCGTACCGGTTCCTGCTCGACCTGCGGCTGGACCAGGGGGTGCTCGGCGAAGAGGAGGCCGAACGACGTCTTCGGGAGTGGTGGGAGAGCCGCCGCGACGGGGGCAGCACGCGCGCGTCGACGAGTACCTCCGATTGAGCACTCCGCCCTGCGGGAGCGGTCCCCAGAGCGCAGGATGCGGCATCCAGAGCCACGATCCATGGGTTTCAGTCTGGTTACGAATCGTTCACTGGATTGCTCTCTGGACCTGCGGGGGTCAAGATAGCCTGCGAGCCGCGACCACCTGACGCGGCCGACACCACTCACGCAGAGGTAGCACTATGTCACTGCACAACAGCACGCGCGCGCGTGTCGGCCTCGCCATCGGGGCCTTCGGCGCCTCGGCGCTCCTCCTCGCCGGCTGCGCCGGCGGTGGCGGCGGCGACGCCGACGGCGGCAACTCGGACGAGCCCATCATCGTCGGCACCACGGATAAGGTCACCACCCTCGACCCGGCGGGTTCGTACGACAACGGTTCGCTCGCGGTGCAGACGCAGGTGTTCCCGTACCTGCTCAACACCGACTACAACAGCAACGAGGTCGTGCCCGACCTGGCAGAGTCGGCGGAGTTCACCTCGCCGACGGAGTACACGGTCACCCTTCCCGAGGGCCTGAAGTGGGCCAACGGCAACGACCTGACCTCGTCGGACGTCAAGTTCTCGTTCGACCGCAACATCAAGATCGCCGACCCGAACGGCGCCTCGAGCCTGCTCTACAACCTCGACAGCGTCGAGACGCCCGACGAGACGACCGTGGTGTTCCACCTGAAGTCGCCCAACGACCAGGTCTTCCCCTTCATCCTCACGAGCTTCCCCGGTGCCATCGTCGATGACGAGGTCTTCTCGGCTGACGAGCTCACGCCCGACCAGGACATCGTCGACGCCAACGCGTTCGGCGGTCCGTACTCGATCACGTCGTGGGACTTCAACAAGACCGTCGAGTTCACGCCGAACGAGAACTACCAGGGCCTGCTCGACGCGCCGGTCAACAGCACCGTCGTGCTCAGCTACTACGCCGAGTCGTCGAACCTCAAGCTCGCCGTGCAGGAGGGCGACATCGACGTGGCGTACCGCAGCCTGTCGGCCACCGACGTCGACGACCTCACCGGCAACGACGACGTCCAGGTCATCAACGGCCCCGGCGGCGAGATCCGCTACATCGTCTTCAACTTCAACACGCAGCCGTACGGCGCCACGACCCCTGAGGCCGACCCGGCCAAGGCGCTTGCGGTCCGCCAGGCCGTGGCCGACCTGATCGACCGCGACGCGCTGTCGGAGCAGGTGTACAAGGGCACCTACACCCCGCTGTACTCGTTCGTCCCCGAAGGCTTCGCCGGTGCCACCGAGGCGCTCAAGCCGCTGTACGGTGACGGCAACGGCGGTCCCGACGCCGAGAAGGCCAAGGCTCGCCTGGAGGCGGCCGGCGTCGAGACGCCCGTCGCGCTCAGCCTGCAGTACAGCCCGGACCACTACGGCCCGTCGTCGGGTGACGAGTACGCCATGATCAAGTCGCAGCTCGAGGAGAGCGGCCTGTTCAGCGTCGACCTCAAGTCGACCGAGTGGGTGCAGTACTCCGAGGACCGCACGTCGGACGTCTACCCCGCGTACCAGCTCGGCTGGTTCCCGGACTACTCCGACGCCGACAACTACCTGACCCCGTTCTTCCTGACGGACAACTTCCTGGGCAACCACTTCAGCGACCCGCAGACCGAGGAGCTCATCCTCCAGCAGGCCGTGGAGACCGACCCCGAGAAGCGCACGCAGGAGATCGAGGACATCCAGGCGCGCGTGGCCGAGCTGCTCTCGACCGTGCCGCTCCTGCAGGGTGCCCAGGTCGCCGTGGCCGGCACGGACGTGGACGGCGTCATCCTCGACGCCTCGTTCAAGTTCCGCTTCGCACCACTGACCAAGTAGCAGTCGGATGACCGATGGGGCGGCCCGTGCACCGGGCCGCCCCATCGCCGTAGGCCGCACCGGCGGCACTCACAGTTAGGCCCCTCATGACGAGCGACGTCGCCGTTCCCGTCGATCAGCCGCCAGCGATGCTGGCTCGCCGCAGACCCGCCTCGGGCGGCACCCTGGGACGGTACCTGCTGGTGCGCTTCCTGCTGATCTTCCCGACCGTGCTCATCCTGGTGACGCTGGTCTTCTTCCTCATCCGGCTGACCGGCGACCCGATCACCGCCGCCTTGGGCGGACGCCTCCCCGCCGACCAGCTGCAGGAGCGCATCCACGAGGCCGGTTACGACCGGCCGATCATCGTGCAGTACCTCGAGTACATCGCGCAGGTGTTCACCGGGAACTTCGGCACCACGATCACCGACCGCCAGCCGGTCACCGAAGTCATCCTCACTTACGGCGCCGCGACCTTCGAGCTGGTCTTCTTCGCCCTCATCATCGCGTTCATCGTCGGCATCCCCCTCGGCATGGTGGCCGCGGCCAAGCGCGACAAGGCGACGGATGCCGGTCTCCGCGTCAGCGCCATCCTCTTCTACGCCACGCCGGTGTTCTTCTCCGGCCTGGTCGCGAAGCTCGTGTTCTCGGTGTGGCTGGGCTGGTTCCCGGTGAGCGGGCGCGCGAGCGTGCGCACCGAGCTGGCTCTCACGCGCGAGGGCGGCACCGGCTTCTACCTCATCGACGCCATCGCGTCCGGAAACCCCGCCTACGTGCAGGACGTGCTGCTGCACGCCTTCCTGCCGTCGATGGTGCTGGGCCTGCTGACGGCCGGCATCTTCCTGCGGCTGGTCCGAACCAACGTGATCGGCACGCACAACATGCCGTACATCGACGCAGCGCGCTCGCGCGGTGTCAGCGAGTACCGCCTCGTGCGCCGCCACGCCTACAAGCCCGCCCTCATCCCGATCGTGACCGTGATCGGCCTGCAGATCGCACTGCTGCTCGGCGGCGCCGTGCTCACCGAGACGACCTTCGAGTGGCAGGGCATCGGGTTCCAGCTCGCCGAGTACCTGAAGGCGCGGGACTTCGTCGCGATTCAGGGCATCGTCGCCATGATCGCGATCCTCGTCGCGGTGACGAACTTCATCGTGGACGTGATAGCGGCGTTCCTCGACCCGAGGGTGAGGTACTGAGATGGCCAGGCGCCGCATCGTCGACCGGATCCCGGTCGTTCACCAGCTCCGCCAGAGCGTCGGACTCCAGCGCGGCATGCTCGTGGCCGGACTCATCCTCACCGCACTGTTCGTCATCTTCGCGGTCTTCGCGCCGTGGCTCGCACCGTACAGCTACAACCAGCTGCGCGGTCCGGACGGCAACTTCGGCTCCACCCAGCCGCCGAGCCCGCAGCATCTGCTGGGCACGACGGTGGGCGGCTACGACGTCCTCTCCCGCACCATCTGGGGCGCACAGACCGCGATCCTCGTCGTCATCGTCGCACTCGCGCTCTCGGTCGTCGTCGGCATCCTGCTCGGTCTGGTCTCGGGCTACCTCGGCGGCTGGGTCGATCGCACCCTCGTCGTGATCGCGGACGCGATCTACGCCTTCCCGACGCTGCTGCTGGCGATCGTCGTCGCCATCGCCATCAGCGGCGGCCAGTCCGGTCTGTGGCCCGGGATCATGGCGGCGGCCGTGTCGATCACGGTCGTCTTCGTGCCTCAGTACTTCCGAGTCGTGCGCGCCGAGGTCGTGCGCATCAAGGCCGAGGCCTTCATCGAGTCGGCCAAGGTGATCGGTGCGCCGACCTCGCGCATCATGTTCGTCCACGTGCTGCGCAACGCCACCCGCACGCTGCCGCTCATCGTCACGCTCAACGCCTCCGAGGCGATCGCGACGCTCGCGGCGCTGGGCTTCCTCGGTTTCGGCATCGAACCATCGGCCGCCGCCGAGTGGGGCTATGACCTGCAGCGGTCGATCAGCGACGTCGCGGCGGGCATCTGGTGGACGGCGATCCCGCCGGGTGTGGCGATCGTGCTCACGATCCTGGGCATGACGCTCATCGGCGAGAGCCTCAACGACCTGGCCGACCCACGTCTGCGGGCTCGCCGACGCGCGGCCGATCAGACGCCGGCGGATGCCGTGGCGGCGAGCCAGCCGGCATCCCGCGAGTTCATGGGAGAGGTGGAGTGATGGCCTCGGTGACCGGCGCCTCCGATGACCTCGCGGTCGACATCCGCGACCTGACGGTGACCTTCGCCAGCGACGGCGGCGATGTGCACGCCGTGCGCGGTGTGACCCTCGACCTGCGCCGGGGGGAGGTGCTGGCGATCGTCGGCGAGTCCGGAAGCGGCAAGACGGTGACCGCGCGCACCATCCTCGGACTGCTGCCCGAGACGGCGGTCATGAACGGGGCCGTCGTGCTGGACGGCACCGAGGTCGTGGGCCTCGACAAGAAGGAGCTCCGCCGGGTGCGGGGCTCGAAGGCCGCGATGATCTTCCAGGAGCCGTCGACGGCGCTCAACCCCGTCTACACCGTGGGCTGGCAGCTGGCCGAGGGCCTGCGGGCACACGGCAAGTACAGCAAGGCCGAGGCGAAGGCCCGCGCGATCGAGATGCTCGAGCGCGTCGGCATCCCCGAGCCGCAGCGCCGCGTCGACGACTACCCGCACCAGTTCTCGGGTGGGCAGAAGCAGCGCATCGTGATCGCCATGGCGCTCGCCCTGGAGCCGACCGTCATCATCGCCGACGAGCCGACCACGGCGCTCGACGTCACCGTGCAGGCCGAGATCCTCGACCTGCTGCGGAGGCTGCGCGACGAGGACGGCACCGCCATCGCGCTGATCACGCACAACATGGGCGTGGTGGCCGACCTCGCCGACCGCGTCGCGGTGATGTACAACGGCGAGATCGTCGAGACCGCGACGGCGCGCGACCTATTCGCCGCGCCCCGGCACGAGTACACGCGCAAGCTCCTTGCGGCGGTGCCGCGCCTGCAGATCGCCGACCGGCAGGCTCCGGAATCAGCCGAGGCCCAGGAACCGGTCGTCAAGGCCGAGAACCTCGTCATCGAATACGGAGGCCGGTTCGGACGCGCGCCCTTCCGCGCCGTCGACCAGGTGAGCTTCTCGATCGCACCGGGGGAAGTTCTGGGGCTGGTCGGCGAGAGCGGGTCGGGCAAGACGACGATCGGTCGCGCGATCGCGGGCCTCACGCCCGTGGCCGGGGGTTCGCTGCGCGTGCTCGGCACCGAGATGCTGGGGGTGAAGGAGCGCGAGTTCCGCCGCCGGCGCCACGAACTCGGGTTCGTGTTCCAAGACCCGGCGACGAGCTTCAACCCGCTGCTGACCATCGCACGCAACGTCGCCGAGCCGCTGGTCGTGCACGGCACCGCTCGCGACGCGGCGTCGGTCCGCGCGAAGGTCGACGAGCTGCTCGAGGCGGTGCAGCTTCCGAAGGCGTACGGGGAGCGCTACCCGCACGAGCTCTCGGGCGGCCAGCGCCAGCGGGCCTCGCTCGCCCGCGCGTTGGCGCTGGATCCGAAGCTGCTCATCGCCGACGAGCCCACGAGCGCACTGGATGTCTCGGTGCAGGCGCGCGTGCTGGAGCTGTTCGGCGAGCTGCAGTCCAGGTTCGGCTTCGCGACGCTGTTCATCACGCACGACCTGGCCGTCGTCGACATGCTGGCCCATCACATCGTGGTGCTGCACCACGGCACGATCGCCGAGGCGGGGCCCACCGCCCGTGTGCTCGGCGCGCCGCAGGACCCGTACACGCAGCGCCTCATCGCCTCGTTGCCGGTGCCCGATCCGGTGGAGCAGGCCGCGCGGCGCGCGGTGTGGGAGTCGACCCGGTCGCTCTAGCGGTCCCCCGCACGCCTACACTGGACCCACGCTCCACCGACGTCGATCGGAGCCGCCGTGTCGTCACCCTGGTCGCAGCGGCGTGAGGTGTCGCCCGAGACCTCGCGTCTGCTGATCGAGCGTGCCCACGACGAGCTCGTCGCAGGCAACGACGCGGACGAGCGCCTGCGCGACGTGCGATCCCTGGTGCGGGAGTCGTGGCGGCGGTCGCTCGAGAGCCTGGTGGGAGCCGAGGGTCTTCCGCCGCTGGACCTCACCGCCGACGAGCTCGAGGCGTACCGGCGGGCGCACCCGCTCGCGGGGGTCATCGACATGGTGCGAGGTCTGCTGCTGCCGGGCGAGGCATCCGAGTCCGGTGTCGTCGTGGCGGTCGGCGATGCGGCCGGCCGGCTGCTGTGGGTCGAGGGCGATCGCACGGTGCGGCGGCTCACCGGTGACATGGGCTTCGTCGAAGGCGCGAACTGGTCAGAACGCGCGGTCGGCACGGCGGCGCCCGGCACGGCGATCGCGCTGGATCGGTCGGTGCAGATCGCCGGCGCCGAGCATTTCAACCGTCTCGTGCAGCCATGGTCGTGCACGGCCGCTCCGGTGCACGACCCCGAGACGCGCCGTATCGTCGGCGTCATCGACGTGACCGGTGGTGTGGAGGCCGTGACTCCGCAGGCGCAGTTGCTCGTGGATGCCACGGCCCGGGCCATCGAGGGAGAGCTGTTGGTGGCACGGCTGCGCGCGCGAGCAGACCCCGCCCCGTCACGCCGGGCCGGCAGGCATCGTGCCGCGGCGACCCGGGCGACGCTGCGGGTGCTGGGCCGCGACCGCGCGCTGCTCGAGGTGGCCGGCGACGACGGTGAGACCGTCTCGGAACTGGGGCCTCGTCACGCGGAGCTGCTGCTCATGCTCGCCGTTCACCGCCAGGGGTTGTCGGCCGAGCGCCTCGGTGAGCTCGTCTACGGCGAACAGGCGGCCACCGCGAACGCCGTGACCCTGCGCGCCGAGATGGTGCGTCTTCGCAAGGCGCTCGCGACAGCGGCACCGGCTCTCGTGCCCCAGTCGCGGCCCTACCGGCTCGGTGCGGAACTCGAGACGGACGCCCACCAGGTGCTGTCGCTCCTGGACCGCGGTGCCCACCGCGTCGCGCTCGCCGCGTATCGCGGCGACGTGCTGCCCGACTCCGTGGCGCCCGGCGTGGAGGAGTTCCGCGAGACGGTGCGGGTCGCCCTGCGCGAGGCGCTCATGGCCGAGGCGTCCGTCGACGTGCTGCTCGCATTCGCCGACACCGACGGCGCCGCCGCCGACGCCGAGCTGCTGCGCCTGTGCCTGTCGATGCTTCCGGCCCGCTCGCCGCGACGAGCGGGCCTCGTGGCGCGCATCGAGAGGCTCGAGGCGGACGCCCGCGAACCCGGTCGTTGAGCGAGCGAGGGACGAGCGAGACGAAACGCGACCCGCCCGGCGAGGGCGCGTGTGCGGGGCGTTTCGTCTCGCTTCGCTCGCTCAACGACCGGGGTCTCCCTTCGCTCGCTCAACGACCGGGGTCCCCCTTCGCTCGCTCAACGACCGGGGTCCCGCTTCGCTCGCTCAACGACCGGGGTCTCACCGACCCGGAAGAGGGCGTTGCAACGTTCTGCAACCTCGGCCGCCTTACCTTCGACGCATCGCGACGACGAACGTCGCGGATCAGCGTCGAAGGAGACCAGCATGACCATCGTCGAAGAGGGAGTCTCGAGCATCTACGCCGCCCCCGGGCAGCGCGGCTCGATCGCCGACTACCGGCCGCGCTACGGCCACTACATCGGCGGCGAGTTCGTCGAGCCCGTGAAGGGCCAGTACTTCGAGAACGTCTCGCCGGTCAACGGCAAGCCGTTCTGCGAGGTCGGCCGCGGCACGGTGGAGGACATCGACCGTGCGGTGGATGTCGCGTGGAAGGCGTTCGAGTCCTGGAAGCGCACGACCCCGGCCGAACGGGCCGTGATCCTCAACAAGATCGCAGACCGCATCGAGCAGAACCTGGAGCGGATCGCCGTCGCCGAGACGTGGGAGAACGGCAAGCCGGTGCGCGAGACGCTGGCTGCCGACATCCCGCTCGCCGTCGACCACTTCCGCTACTTCGCGGGCGTGCTGCGGGCGCAGGAAGGCTCCCTCAGCCAGCTCGACGAGGACACCGTCGCGTATCACTTCCACGAGCCGCTGGGCGTGGTCGGCCAGATCATCCCCTGGAACTTCCCCATCCTCATGGCGACGTGGAAGCTCGCGCCGGCGCTGGCCGCCGGCAACTGCGTGGTGCTGAAGCCGGCCGAGCAGACGCCCGCATCGATCCTCTTCCTGTTCGACATCATCGGCGACCTGCTGCCGGCCGGCGTCGTGAACATCGTCAACGGCTTCGGCATCGAGGCGGGCGCGCCGCTGGCGCAGCACAAGCGCATCCGCAAGGTGGCGTTCACCGGTGAGACCACCACCGGCCGGCTGATCATGCAGTACGCGTCGCAGAACCTCATTCCCGTGACGCTCGAGCTCGGCGGCAAGAGCGCGAACGTCTTCTTCGAAGACGTCGCCCGCGACACGACCGACTCGTACTACGACAAGGCGCTCGAGGGGTTCACATTCTTCGCACTCAATCAAGGCGAGGTGTGCACCTGCCCGTCCCGCGCGCTCGTCCAGCGGTCGATCTATGACGGGTTCCTCGCGGACGGGCTCGACCGTGTCGGCAAGATCGTGCAGGGAAACCCACTGGATCCGGCGACGATGATCGGCGCCCAGGCATCCAACGACCAGCTCGAGAAGATCTTGAGCTACATCGAGATCGGCAAGGCCGGCGGCGCGAAGCTGCTGACCGGAGGCGAGCGCGTCGACCTGGGCGGCGACCTGAGCGGCGGGTACTACGTCGCGCCGACTGTGTTCGAAGGCACGAACGACATGCGGATCTTCCAGGAGGAGATCTTCGGCCCGGTGGTGTCGGTGACGAGCTTCGACGACTTCGACGACGCGATCGGCATCGCCAACGACACGCTGTACGGCCTCGGTGCGGGCGTGTGGAGCCGATCGGGCGACACCGCCTACCGCGCCGGTCGTGCGATCGAGGCGGGACGCGTCTGGACGAACACCTACCACCAGTACCCCGCCCACGCGGCGTTCGGCGGCTACAAGCAGTCCGGCATCGGCCGCGAGAACCACCTGAAGATGCTCGACCACTACCAGCAGACGAAGAACCTGCTCGTGTCGTACGCCGACGGCGCGATGGGCTTCTTCTAGGCCACCCCCGGCGGTCGGCTCAGGGGGTCGTGACACCCGCACCCATCACCCGGGCGAGGCCGCACGCGCCTCGCCCGGGCCGCCCCCTGGACACCCCATGTCCCACTTTCCTGCCGTCATGTCCCAATTTCGCCCGCAACATAGCGCGGGAACGAGCGAGATCGGGACATGGTCGGCCAAGCAGGAGTCCGCGATGGCACAGACTCACGAATACGCGAGGGTGGCGGTGACGGATGCCGCGGCATCCCTGCTGCGAGAGCTCACGAAGCAGCACGGCGCGTTGATGTTCCATCAGTCGGGGGGATGCTGCGACGGAAGCGCGCCGATGTGCTTCCCGGTCGGGATGTTCCTCGTCGGACCGTCGGATGTGCTGCTGGGCACGCTGGAGGTGGGCCTGGACGAGCCGGTCGAGGTCTACATCTCGCACGCGCAGTTCGAGTACTGGAAATACACCCACCTGACCATTGACGTCGTGCCCGGACGCGGCGCCGGGTTCAGCGTGGAAGGCCCCACCGGCAACCGCTTCATCATCCGTTCCCGCATGCTGACCGACCCCGAGCTCGACCACTTCGGACTGGGGCCGCAGGCCGGCGTCGGCTGACCTGCGGCCCTGCGCTCAGCGGCTGTCGCGGATGTCGCGCGCGAAGCGGTCCACGTGTGACTGCAGCGCCTCGATGCGGCGCTCGCGCGCGGCCTTCACGTCGAACCCGAGGTACGCGGGCGGCATGGGCCGGCGCACGTTGGCCGAGCACTCGAAGTTCTCGCACAGCAGCGTGCCGACGGTGTCGCCGTTGCGACCGGCCTTGCCGGCGCGCTTGGCGCTGAAGAGCACGACTTCGTTCGGGAGTGTCACATCCTCGCACCACGAGCACTGGGCTCGCGTGCGGGTGCGCTGCTCGGTCTGGCGCAGCAGGATGCCGACCGGCTCGTCATCCACGGGGATGACGATGAAACCGGCGAGCGGCTGCTTCGGGTCGCGCCAGCCGAAGTAGTCGAGGTTCTCCCACTCGACGTGTGCGAGGGCCGGGACGACGAGGGCGTTGCGTTCGCGCAGGGAGGCGTTGACGAAGGACGCGCGAATGTCCTTCTCTGTGAATGCGTGCATGATTCCTTTGTTCACGAGAGGTCACCGCCGCAAGGGCGGAGAAGATGTCGGGACCTGCGGCCCCACGGAGGATCGGGTTGCGTCGCAGCCGGTCTCAGACCAGGCGACGCGCGCGGTTACCTCCGCTCGGCGCGAGCAGCGCCGAGGACCCCCTCACGCCCGGTGGGCGTCGTGAACGTCGAATGCACGCCCGACATCATACGCCCGACATCATACGCCCGTCGTCTCAGCGGAACAGCAGCCCGAGCAGGCCGGAGTTCGACAGGATCCAGAACAGCACGATCGCTCCAGCCACGACGACCGTGACCCAGGGGACGCCGCGCTGCAGCCGGCGGCCCTGCGGGGCGACGCCGGGCGGTGGGCGGAGGGCGGGAAGCGGCGCGGTGAAAGACGCCGCGCCGGCGCTGACGCCTCTGCCCTCGTCTCCCGCGCGCGCCTGCGACGCGACGACGGCGGCGCCCGGCATCCCGGTGCCCGCCGAGAGGCGCTCGTCTCGCCAGCGCGCCCATTGTGCGAACTTGTCGAGGAACGCGCCGACCACCGAGAACAGCCACGCCCAGGTCGCCGGGTCGAGGGTGGTGAAGTCACGGCGGGCATAGAGGAACAGCCAGTCGTCGACGA
This sequence comes from Microbacterium timonense, assembly GCF_900292075.1. Taxonomy (GTDB): domain Bacteria; phylum Actinomycetota; class Actinomycetes; order Actinomycetales; family Microbacteriaceae; genus Microbacterium; species Microbacterium timonense. The sequence continues at coordinate 340,622 of NZ_OLMV01000003.1, read as the reverse complement.
TCTCGACGTCGAGGGCCGCAGCGTTGTCGATGAAGCGGGCCATGATGTCGGGCGTGAAGAGATAGAGCGCATCGCGCTCGTACCCCGCGGGGCAGTAGAGCGCGAAGTGCTCGTCGAAGTCGCCCTCGAGGCTGAGGCGCTGATCCCTGTCGAAGGTCAGCGGCAGGTTGGAGCCGAACAGCGAGTTGTTGCCGGTGGCATCCAGCACGATGTGGGGCAGCGGCGTGTCGAGCTTGATGGCCACGTACCCCCAGCGATGGGTCTGGCGATTCTTGCCGGAGCCCGTCGTGTAGCGGTAGTTGGCGAACTCCACGAAACGAGGCTGCCCCCCGCGCACCAGGTCGGTGCTGTGGCGGTCGCTGCCGAGCGCGAAGATCATCCCGGGAAGAGCCGGGGCATCCAGCCGCGGGACGTACTGCATCGCATTCGCCTGGGCGAACCGGTCGAGCCGGTACATGCGCTCCGCTGCGGCGCGGCTGCCGCGCACAGTGAACGCGATGACGACCGCGACGGCCGCGCCCAGCACGACGAGCGGGAACAGCCCGAAGAGCACGCCGATGCCCCCGCCGCCGTCGCCACCGGCCGCGGCGGCGATCACGACCGACAGGAGGGTGACGACGACCGAGCCGAACACGACCAGGCCGATGGCCGCGGCCAGGACGATGCCCGCGACGGCTCCGAGGGACGACCCCGGCAGCCGTCCGACGCGCCGGAGCTGCTCCCGGTACGCCCGGACGGCGCCAGGCGGCACGGGTTCGACGAGGGGAGTCGCATCGAACGGATACGCGCGGGCGGAGCCGGCGGGTGCAGGAACGCTCACGCGCCCACGGTACCCGCGTGCCCGTCGCAGGACACGATGCCGGACTTGATGTCGCGAGGACGTTGATAACCGATTATCGATTAGTGTAAGGTCGAGGCGTCCCGATGACGTGTCCACGAGAGGATCGACGATGATCAGCAGACGTACCCTCACCACGATCGGCGCCGCTGCGGCCGCCGTGACCCTTCTGGCTGGCTGCTCTTCCACGGCCGCGGGAGGAGGTGAGAGTGACGAGGACGTCCAGCTGCGGATGCTGGTGAACGTGACCCCCAACCTCACCGAGGAGTGGTGGAACGAGCTCGTGGCACCGTTCGAGGAGGCCAATCCCGGCATCGACGTCGTGATCGACAACCCGGGCGCCGAGGGCGTGGCCGCCGCTGTTCCGCGCCTGCTGGCCGCCGGCCAGGCCCCCGATATCGTCCAGTCGCAGGCCCCCACGCCCGACCTCGCGGAAGAGCTCGTGGACCTCTCCGGATACGAGTGGGCTGCCGACGGCCCGCTCGCCGACCAGTACTCGATCGACGGCAAGAACTACATGGCGGGCGTGGGTGTTCAGCTGCAGAGCCTGTGGTTCTACAACAAGGATGCCTTCGAGCAGGCCGGTATCACCGAGCTGCCGACGACGGTCGACGAGCTCGATGAGGCGCTGGGCAAGCTCAAGGACGCCGGATGGACGCCCATCCAGACCGGCGGCGACTGGATGTCCAGCCACGCGCTGCAGACCCTCGCGCTGCCGTCCGTCGTGGGTGAGAACCCCGACTGGTATGCCGACATGGACTCGGGTGCCGTCACCTTCAGCGAGAGCTACGGCGACTACACCGACCTCTACGCCGACTGGATCGCCGACGGCTACATCAATGCCGACGCCCTGGGTGTGAAGTACCCCGATGCCGAGCAGAACTTCCTCGCGGGCAACGCCGCCCTCTACCCCATGGGCAGCTGGTTCGTCGGCACCGAGTCCAAGGCCGAGAACCCGGCGCCCATCGGCGTGTTCCGCGGTCCCGCGGTCGACGGTGTGGACGAGCCCGCGATGGGCGCGAACATCGCGAGCCCCTACATGATCATGAAGGCGTCGAAGCACCAGGATGCCGCGGCCAAGCTGGTCGAGTTCCTCGTGACCGACAAGGACGCCGTGATGGACCAGCTCCAGGTCGACGGCAACTACCGCGACGGCTACGAGTACGACATGACCGAGCTCGGCAAGGAGCTCTTGGCGATCGTGGCCGACACCCCGGCGTCGGCGTATACGCCGACGGGCGGCGGCTACGGCGAGCGCAAGCTCCCCGACGGCTACGCCGGCGAGATCAACACGCAGACGCAGGCGCTGCTGGGCGGCACTCCCGCCGCCGACGTCAACGCTGCGATGGACGAGTGGTTCGCCGCCAACATCGACTGACACGAGCCTCGGTGCCGGCGCGCCATGACCCGCGCCGGCGCCGAGGCCGCGCATCCGTATCGACGACGACACGAAACGAGACCGAGATGGCCGACACCGTCGCCCGCATCGCGGGCACCGCCTCCGCGCGAGCGGGCGCACGCACCCGTCGGCGCCGCACGTCCTGGCTGGACCGGCTGGCCGGTGTGATCATGGCCGGGCCGGCGCTCCTGGTGTTCATCGCGATGTTCATCATCCCGATGCTGCTGGCGTTCGTCCTGAGCTTCACCGACTGGAACGGCTACAGCCTCCGCTTCGACTTCATCGGCTTCGAGAACTACGCCGATGCCTTCAAGAACCCGCGCACCGTCGACGCCGCGATCTTCACCGCCGTCATCGCCGTCATCGGCACGGTGCTGTGCAACGGCGTCGGGCTGGCCGTTGCCGCACTCATCGCCGGGAACGGCCGCGGCAACACCGTGCTGCGCACCGTGTTCTTCTACCCCTACATCATCAGCGCCCTGATCATCGGCTTCCTGTGGTCGGCCATGCTCGCCCCGCAGGGGGCGGTCAACTCGCTGCTGGGACAGTTCGGGGTGGACCCGCTGCCCTTCCTCACCGATGTGACGTTCGCCAAGGCGAGCGTGATCCTCACCATCGTCTGGTCGCACTTCGGGTTCAACATGATCCTCTACATCGCCGGCATCAAATCCGTGCCGACGGAGTACTACGAGGCCGCGACGGTCGACGGCGCCTCGCGGTGGCAGCAGTTCCGCAGCGTGACCGTGCCGCTGATCGCCCCGGTGCTCACCGTCAACCTCGTGCTGACGCTCGTGGGGCTCCTGAAGGCCTACGACATCGTGCTGGCCCTCACCGATGGCGGCCCCGCCGCGTCGACGCAGACGGTGGTGTACCAGATCCTCAAGGACTCCTTCGCCCAGGCGAAGCTCGGGTTCGGCGCGGCCCAGTCGGTCGTGCTGCTCATCGTGACCGCGGCGATCGGGCTCGCGGTGACCTTCGTGCGCCGCGGCGCCGACCGGAAGGCGAGCGAGTCATGACGCTCTCGACGCAGACCAGTCCGAACATCGGCGCGGAGGTGCTCCTCGTCGACGATGGAGGACTGCCCCGCCGACGCCGTCGGAGCCGCCGGGGCGCCGTGGCGGGCAGCGGCACGGCCCTGGCCGCCGTGGTCGTGAAGTGGATCCTGCTGGGGGCCTTGGCCCTGGTGATGCTCGTGCCGCTGTACATCCTCGTGATCAGCGCGTTCAAGCCGCAGGCCGAGATCATCCTGCATCCCCTCGCGATCTCGCCCGACATGTTCACGTTCGAGTACCTCTGGAACGCGATCACGAGCCCCAAGTTCAATGTGATCGGCGCGTACGGCATCACGCTGCTCTTCGTGGTCCTGGTCAACGTCTTCTGCATCGCGCTGTCGGCTCCGGTCGCCTACGTCATCGCCCGGGGGCGCTCGAAGTGGCACCTGCTGCTGCTCCTGGTGTTCGTGTCGGGCCTGTTCATCCCCGGCCAGGTGACCCTCATCCCGGTCGTCTTCGTGCTGCGGGTGCTGGGGCTCATCAACACGATCCCCGGCTTCCTGCTCTTCGAGACCGCGGCCACCCTGCCGGTGACGATCTTCCTGTTCGCCGCATACCTGCGCACCGTCCCGCGCGACATCGACGAGGCCGCCGCACTTGACGGAGCCGGACGTATCCGCGCCTTCTGGTCGTGCATCTTCCCGATCATGCGACCGGTCGTCGCGACGATCGTCGTGCTCAACTCCATCGGCGTGTGGAACGACTTCGTCAGCCCGCAGATCATCCTGGGCCCGGGCTCGGGCATCTACACGGTCACCACGGGCGTCTACGCGGCGGTCGGCGAGTTCTCGACGGACTACACAGTGCTGTTCCCGACGCTGCTGCTGGCGATCGCGCCGGCAGTGATCTTCTTCATCATCATGCAGCGGCACATCATCGGCGGCCTGGTCGCCGGAGCGACGAAGGGCTGACATGACCGACACCATCCACGGATACCCCCTGGCCGAGCTGCCCGCCTGGGCCGTCCTCGAGCGCCGGCTGTTCGACGAGATCGAGGACGCCTGGCGGCTCTTCTCGGCGACGTTCACCGAGGCGGATGGCCGGCTGCGCCCGCCCGCGGCGTTCGTCGACCGTGATGGGGTCGACGACCTGTACGAGCCGTTCTTCAACTGGCCGGCGTTCTACCTGTTCGGCGGCAGCGACGAGGTCCTGGCGGCGGCGAAGCGCCACTGGGAGGGGGTGACGGCGCAGCTCAGCGAGGCGGGCATGCTCACCGGCGAGTACGAGAACGGATACGACTGGTTCCACCAGGGCGAGTCGCTCCTCTTCTTCTACGGCCTGTGCGCGGCCGACCCCGCCGACACCCGCTTCGCCGAGCGTGCGCGACGCTTCGCCGAGCTGTACACGGATGCCGCGCACGGCAACTTCGACCCGCGGCTCGGGATCATCCGCGCACCGCACAACGGTGCGCTGGGGCCGCGACCGGGTCTCAGTGACGAGCCCGAGCCCTACTCTTCCGACCGCCCGGAGATGCGGCCCTACGGACTGCCGCTCGAGTACGTGCCGGGCATCGACCGCTGGGACGATCTGGCCGACCCCGTCCTGGCCGCGGCCATGGGTGAGGCCATGCATCGGGCGGCCGCCGGGGATGTGGCCGTCAACCTCGCGGCGACCAGTCTCGTCGTGAACCGCTGGCTCTACGACGGCGACGAGCCGTCCGCCGCCTGGCTCCGCGACTACGTCGACGGGTGGCGTGAACGCGCCGCGCGCAACGGCGGGCTGCTGCCCGACAACGTCGCTCCCGATGGCACCGTGGGCGGTCTCCACGACGGCCGATGGTACGGCGGACACTACGGGTGGACGTGGCCGCACGGGCTGCCCTCCGTGGGAATGGCGGCGGTGATCGCGGGTATCAACCAAGCGTTCCTGACGGGAGACGACGGGGCACTGGACCCGGCCCGGTTCCTCCTGGACACCGTGCTCGACAACGCGATCGTCGCGCCTATCGCCCAGACGCCGTTCAGTCTGCGCGGGGGGTGGCTCGCCCGCTGGGGAGCGGATGCCGAGAAGCCGGCCCTTCTCGTGCCGCACCGGTACGGACGCCACGGCTGGTTCGACTACGGCCCGATGCCGCTCGAGCTGCCGCTGTGGGTCTGGTGGTGGTCGCGTCGCGACGACGACCTGGCGCGGGTACGACGCGTCATCGCGGGCATTCCTCACATGGACGACCCGGTCAAGCCGTTCCGCGACAAGGCCGAGGCGGGGCACGAGGCACCGTGGATCGCGTACCTCGACGGCGACCTCCCCGACTACCCGGAGCGGGCGCTGTCAATGGCGCTCGGCCAGGTTGCCCGTCGCGTCGCCCTCATGGCGGCAGCCGACGGCGATCCGGACGCCGCCCACCTGCACTTCTGGCAGCGCGTCAACCCCGTCGTCACCGAGGTGCTGAGCCAGCTGGTGTCGGGCACCCCGCAGGTCCTGTACAACGGCGGGTTGCCGTTCGCGGCGGTGGTATACGAGGACGCGGATGCCGGGCGCCCCGGTCTGCCGCAGGACGTGGCGGCGCTGGTCTCGCGCCTGGCGGGCGACCGCATCGAGCTGGCGCTGGTCAACACCTCCACGACGCGCTCCCGCCGAGTGCGCGTGCGGGCATCGCGCTTCGGTGAACGGCGGATCGCATCGGTCACGGCGCACGCCGAAAGGGACGGCGTCTATCCGGGGCCCAGCACCGCGTACGCCTCGACGCCCGGACACCCTGTCTCGGTGACGCGCGAGCTCGCCGACGACCAGGATGCCGTCGTCATCGGCCTGCCGCCCGCGCACCGGGCCGACCTGACCCTGCACACGGTGAGCTCCGGTGTCACGCCGCGGCACCGGGGTGCGCCATCCACGCTTCCCCTGTCTCTCGAAGGAGTGCCCCATGTCTGATCCTGCTGCCGCGTTCCCGCGCCCCGACTTCGAGCTGCCGGTACGCGGCGGTGCATACCGCCGTGCTGACCCGCAGACGCTGCAGGACCTCGAGCGCGTGTCGTCGGCCACCGCGTGCGCGAAGCTGCACGGCATGGGCATCTCTCGCTCGTTCGTCGAGGGTCCGCGGCCGCTGGCCGAAGGGCAGCGCATCGTCGGCTCGGCCATCACGCTGCAGTTCATGCCGCAGCGCGAAGACCTCGCGTCCGGCCACGGCCAGGAGTACGTCGAGCGGCACACCGCGCTGTGGCACGTGCTCGAAGAGGTGAAGCCTGGCGACGTGCTGGTGATCCAGGCGTTCGGCAGCAAGTACTCGGGCTGCATCGGCGACATCCTGGCGCGCTACTTCGTCAAGAAGGGCGGTGTGGGCATCGTGGTCGACGGGCGCATCCGCGACTCCGACCGCATCAAGGAGCTGGGCCTGCCCGTGTGGTCGACGGGCACGACGCCGCACTACGCGTCGCAGACCGAGCTGTTCCCGTGGGCGTACGACGTACCGGTCGCCGTCGGCGGCGCGCTGTGCATGCCCGGCGACGTCGTGATCGCCGACGGCGACGGCCCCGTCATCGTGCCCCAGGCCATGGCCGGCGCGGTGCTCGAGTCAGCCGCCGACCACGAGGATTGGGAGGCCTTCAGCCGCCGCCGCCTCGACGAGGGCGCGCGTCTGAGCGACTACTACCCCCTGACGCCCGACTCGCGTGAGGAGTACGAGCTGTGGCGTTCCGCGCAGGCCTTCGCCCGCTGACGCCCAGCCCTTGTGCATCCGACACCTTCGGGTTGGGGTGTGCGCCGATCGGCAACCTCTTCACCGCCGTCGCCGATGCGGACGCGGACGCGACCGTCGCGGCGGCGCTGGATGCCGGCATCCGCTTCTTCGACACCGCCCCGCACTACGGTGCCGGGGCGAGCGAGGCGCGGCTGGGGCGGGCGCTGGCCGGGATCCCGCGGGACTCCGTGGCCATCGCGACCAAGGTGGGACGGACGATCGTGGATGCCGGTGGCGCGGCGGTTCCGTCGGGTCAGGTCGGCGCCGACACCGTCGCGGACCTGTCGCGCGACGGGGTGCTGCGGAGCCTGGAGGGCAGCCTCGCGCGGCTCGGGACGGATCGCATCGACCTGCTGTACCTGCACGACCCGATGGACGTCGATGAGGCGTTGCGGTCGGCGATGCCTGAGCTGATCGCGTTGCGGTCGCAGGGTGTCGTGCGGGCGATCGGCGTGGGGATGGTGTGGCCCGATCCGCTGACGCGGTTCGTGCGGGAGGCCGATGTGGACGTGGTGATGATCGCGGGCCGCACGACCCTTCTGGACCATCGGGGCGAGTCGTCGCTCCTGCCGGCGGCGGCGTCACGGGGTGTGGGAGTGGTTGCCGCCGGGGTGTTCAACTCGGGCATCCTCGCGGACCCCGAGAGCACTCCGTACTTCGACTACCGCGAGGCTCCGTCCGAGATGCAGGCGCGAGCGCTGGAGCTGTCGGCGCTGTGCGAGCGCTTCGGGGTGGAGCTGCGGCACGTGGCGGCGCGTTACCCGCTGCGTCTGCCGGCGGTCGATGCCGTGGTCGTCGGGGCCCGGACGCCCGCGGAGGTGGAGGACTTCGCTCGCGCCGAGCAGGCGGAGATCCCCGAAGAGCTGTGGGTCGAGATCGAGCGCCTGTGACCATCGTCGACGCCCACATCCATCTGTGGGACCTCTCGCGCTTTTCGCTCTCGTGGTTCCGCGACGACCTCGGCCTGCCACGAGAGGCGTCCCCTTCCTCGTTCGTTGAGCGAGCGCAGCGAGACGAAACGCCGCAACCCGCACTCACCCCTTCCTCGTTCGTTGAGCGAGCGCAGCGAGATGAAACGCCGCAACCCGCCCTTGCTACCGGCCCCGTCACTTCCGCCCTCGCCGTCCAGGCCGGCGACACGCTGCCCGAGATGCGCTGGCTGCTCGAGGTCGCTGACCGGGACCCCGTGGTGCGCTCGGCGGTGCTGCAGTACGTCCCGGGTCCCGACGGCTGGGCGGGCCTGGCCACGATCGTGCTGAACGACCGCGTGCGCGGCATCCGCGTCGCGACTCCGGGCGGTGCCGCCGACCTCTCAGACGTCCCCGCTCTGGATGCACTCTGCGAGGGCGCCGCGTCGACGGACCGCGTGATCGAGTGGCTCGTGCGGCCCGCACAGCTCGGCGCCGTCGCACACGTCGCGGCGCGGCATCCGAGCACGACGTTCGTGCTCTGCCACCTCGGCCTCGGCGCCGGCGAGCCGACGCCGGAGTGGGAGGAGTCACTGCGCCGGGTGGCGGCCGAACCCAACACCATGGCGAAGTTCTCCGGCCTGGCCACCGGGGTCGACGACCACGCACGTCTGACCGCGCTCGCGGCGACGGCATCCACCTTCTTCGGAGCCGATCGGCTCATGTTCGGCAGCGACTGGCCGATGTCGGCCCGCACCGTGCCCTACACGCGTCTGATCGCTCGGGTCGATCGGGTCTGGGGCTCCCGGTCGTCCGCCTTCTGGCAGGCCACGGCCGCGCACACCTACGGGATCTGATCCGAGGTGTGACGCCGTCGTTCGCGGCACCATCGCCAAGGTGCGAGCCGCGGCCTCGACGGGGCGAGGTGACGCGTGAAGATCGACGGCCGGTGACGGGTAGGGTGGCGTCGTGACAGCGCCCGCCCCGTCGACACCTGCTCCCGCCCCGCGCCCGGGCGCCGTCTACTTCGTCGGGCGAGTGGTGCTGCGGCCGCTGTTCTGGCTGATGTACCGCCCCCGCATCACGGGTCGCCGCAACGTCCCCGCCCGAGGCCCGGTGCTGCTGGCGAGCAACCATCTCGCGTCGCTCGACACGGTCATCATTCCGACCTCCGCGGCGCGCCCGGTGCAGTTCCTCATCAAGTCGTCGTACTTCACCGGCTCGGGCATCCTGGGCCGCTTCAAGCGCTGGTTCTTCACCTCGATCGGCGGCGTGCCGGTGTACCGCGCGACCGGTCGGGATGCCCGGGCCGCCCTCGACGCCGGCAGCAGCATCCTGCGGGCCGGCAGCGTGTTCGCAGTGTTCCCCGAGGGGACCCGGTCACGCGACGGAAAGCTTCACGAAGGACACGGCGGCGCCGCCTGGATGGCCCGAGAGACCGGCGCCGCGGTCGTTCCCGTCGGTCTGATCGGCACCCGCACCGTCAAGCCCTTCAGCCATCTGCTGCCCGGCCGCCCGCGCGTCGAGGTGCATTTCGGCGAGCCGCTCGACCTCGCGGACCTCGAGGGCGTGCCCGACGGCAAGGCTCGTCGTGAGATCACCGAGCGCATGATGGCTGCCATCGCCCGCCTCAGCGGCCAGGAACGCTCCGGCAGCGTGAACGCGACCTCCCGCGACTGACCCGTCCCACCGGTCAGAGCAGGGCAGTGAGTACTCCGCCGTCGGCGCGGACGGCTGACCCGTTCGTCGCTGACGCCAGCGGACTGGCGAGATAGGTCACGAGGCTGGCGATCTCGGACGGATCGATGAATCGCTCGAGCAGAGTAGTGCGATTCTGCCCGATGATGGCTGCCTTGACCGCGTCGACGCGGTCCTGACAGGGCCGCGCGGCAGGCTACTCGTCGTCGGGAAGCAGCGTGCCGGCGGCGTGCGCGTGGAACAGCTGCGCGGCCCCGTCGGGATCGCCGGCGTCCAGCGCCTCGAGGAGGCTGCGGTGCCATTCGGCGACGACGTGCCAGTCGCCTGCGAACGCCGGGTCGCCCAGCACGTGGAGCGAGCGCAGGCTCGGTTCGATGATGTCCCACATGCGCGGCAGGTAGACGTTCCCGCTCGCCTCGATGACCGAGCGGTGGAACGCGAAGTCGAGCTCGCGGAACGACCCGAGATCCTTCGCCTCGGCCGCCGCGTGCATCTGGGCGATCAGCTCTTCGAGGTGGCGGTGGGCACCGGCGTCCAACGCACCGCAGGCCAGACGCCCCGCGATGGACTCCAGTTCCGCGCGCGCGACCTTGGCCTGCGCGACCTCCTCGTCGGTGTAGCTCGTGACGAAGTTGCCCTGGTGCCGCACGTGCGTCACGAGACCCTCGTGGGCGAGCTGCTTCAACGCGTCGCGGACGGGCGCCTGGCTGACCTGCAGGCGGCGCGCGAGCTGGGACTCCACCAGCTGCTCACCCGGCGCCAGCGACCCGTCCTTGATCATCGTCTTGACCAGCTCGTAGATCTGGTCCGACAGCAGGCCCCGCTTGAGCTCGGTGACCGAGCTGAGCGCGTCGCTCATGATGCCGCCCTCACCGCCGCCGCGGCGTCGGCCGTCGCGTACGCCGCGAGCCACGCGTCGGCGATGATCGCCGCGCCCTGTGCGGTCGGGTGCACCCCGTCGGGCGCGATCGCCGCGGCACCGTGCTCGGCCACGGCCGCCGACACGCGCTCGTGCAGCGGCACCAACGTCGCCTCGAAACGCTCCGCCAGGCGCCGGACGGCCGCCCGCTTGGGGTCGAGGTCCTCGAGCCAGCCCGCCTGGTCCTCGCGCACGGGCACGAAGAACGGCTCGACGAGCATCAGCCGCTGCAGCCCGGCATCGCGGGCCGCGGTGAGCAGCTGGGCGACAGTCGACTCGAATTCGTCGGCCGATGTGGGATCGTCGCTGTCGAAGCGCCGCCACATGTCGTTGACACCGATGTAGACGGTGAGCAGGTCGGGATCGGATGCCAGCACGTCGTCCCAGCGCGCGCTGAGATCCACCGCGCGGTCGCCGGCGATGCCGTGGTTGACCACGATCGCGTCGTCCCCCGCGACGGCCTCCGCGATGAGCCGGACGTAGCCGTCCCCCAGCGAGGCGGGGTCGGTACGATCGCGGCCGGAGTCGGTGATCGAATCACCGGCGAAGACGAGGATGTTCGTGCGAGGCATCCGGGAGTCCCATCGTTGGAGCGTGTTCCGTCAGCATAATCGATAATCGCTTGATCGGGTCGTGGGCCCGCACTCCGGCGAGTGATCACGTGGCCTGCCGTGAACCTACCGTGTCGCACCGGGATCGGGCGAGATCGGCGGCAACGCTTCGCGATTCGGCGTGCACCGAGGCATCCGCTACCATAGGAGGGTTGTCCGCACGCGCGGAGGTCTCACCGTTGGGATCGCGGCGCGGTCAGCCGGATGACGTGCAACACACCCTCCTGCTGTCGGGAAATGCCCGGCAGCCGTTCTAGTCCGAAGGAGGTGGGTTAGTGACGCACCAGTACGAGCTCATGGTCATCCTGAACCCTGAGATCGACGAGCGCCAGGTCGGCGCCAACCTCGACAAGTTCCTCAAGGTCATCACGACCGACGGTGGAACCATCGAGAACATCGACATCTGGGGCAAGCGCCGCCTTGCTTACGAGATCCAGAAGAAGAACGAGGGCATCTACGCCGTCGTCAACTTCACCGCGACCGCCGCGACCACGCAGGAGCTCGACCGCCAGCTGAACCTCAGCGAGCAGGTCATGCGCACCAAGGTGCTGCGTGCCGAAGAGGCCATCGCGATGATCGCATCGGAGAAGCAGCGCGCCGACGAGCGTGCCGCTCGCAAGGCCGCCGCCCCGGCGAAGGCTGCGAAGGCCTGATCCACATGGCCGGCGAGACGATCATCACCGTCGTGGGCAACCTCACGGCTGACCCCGAGCTGCGTTACACGCAGAACGGCCTGCCCGTCGCGAACTTCACGATCGCGTCGACGCCGCGCAACTTCGACCGTCAGGCCAACGAGTGGAAGGACGGCGAAGCGCTGTTCCTCCGCGCCAGCGTGTGGCGGGAGTTCGCCGAGCATGTCGCCGGCTCGCTGACGAAGGGCATGCGGGTCATCGCGACCGGCCGCCTCAAGCAGCGCAGCTACCAGGACCGCGAGGGCAACAACCGCACCGCCATCGAGCTCGAGGTCGACGAGATCGGCCCGTCGCTGCGCTACGCGACCGCCCAGGTCACCCGCGCCGCGGGCGGCTCCGGCGGTGGTGGCGGCTTCGGCGGCGGCGGACAGTCGCGTCCGGCGCAGGTCGCCGACGAGCCGTGGTCGACGCCCGGCTCGACCGGCGGCGCCGGCGGTGACGCCTGGGCCGCTCCCGGCGCCTACGGCGACGACACCCCCTTCTAAAGGGCCGTTCTCACACACAGATTCCGGATGCCCCTGACGAGGCATCCGATCAGCAAAACGTAAAGGAAGCACCATGGCTGGAAAGGCAACCGGCGACCGCCGGAAGCCGCGGAAGGGCGCGAAGAACGCCGCTCCCGCGAAGGCGATCCGTGTCGGCGTCATCGACTACAAGGACGTCGCCACTCTCCGCAAGTTCATCTCGGAGCGCGGCAAGATCCGCGCCCGTCGTATCACCGGTGTCTCGGTGCAGGAGCAGCGTCTGATCGCCAAGGCGATCAAGAACGCGCGCGAGATGGCGCTCCTGCCCTACGCCGGCGCTGGCCGCTAAGGAGTACCGACATGGCAAAGCTCATTCTCACGAACGAGGTCGCCGGGCTCGGCAGCGCCGGTGACGTGGTCGAGGTCAAGAACGGGTACGCCCGCAACTACCTCATCCCCCAGGGCTTCGCGGTCGCATGGACCCGCGGTGGCGAGAAGCAGGTGGCGTCGATCCGCGCCGCCCGCGAGGCGCGCGCGATCCACGACCACGAAGAGGCCGTGGCGCTGAAGAACAACCTCGAGACCAACAAGGTCCGCCTGGCCGTCAAGGCCGGCGCCGAGGGTCGCCTGTTCGGTGCGGTCAAGACCGCCGACGTCGCCGACGCGGTCAAGGCCGCCGGTCTCGGTGACCTCGACAAGCGCAAGATCCACATCACCTCGCCCATCAAGTCGACCGGCGAGCACGAGGCGACGGTCCGTCTTCGCGACGACCTCACCGCCGTGATCACCCTGCAGGTGGTCGCCGCCAAGTAATCCTGGCGCACGAACGGATGCCGCGGACCTTCGGGTCCGCGGCATCCGTCGTCTCGGGGGTCCGCGCGACGCGCGCCTACAGCCAGCCGTTCTCGTGGGCCACACGCGCGGCGTCGGCACGGTTGCGGCCGCCGGTCTTGCCGATCGCGCTGGAGAGGTGGTTGCGCACGGTCCCCTCCGAGAGGTGCAGGGCGCGGGCGATGTCGGCGATCGACCCACCCTGCTGCGCGGCCGACAGCACGTCGGTCTCGCGCTCGGTCAGCGGCGAATCCCCCTGGGCGAGCGAGTCCGCGGCCAGAGCAGGGTCGACCACCCGGAGTCCCTGCGCGACGCGGCGCACCGCGTCGGCGAGCTGCGCGGCGGGAGTGTCCTTCACCACGAAACCCGATGCACCAGCCTGCATGGCGCGCTTGAGGTAGCCCGGCCGGCCGAAGGTCGTGACGATCAGCACACGGCACGCGGGCGCCGCCGCACGCAGGGCGGCGGCCGCGCGGATACCGTCCATGCCGGGCATCTCGATGTCGATCAGCGCGACGTCCGGTCGCGAAGCGAGCGTCGCGTCGACGATCTCGTCGCCGCGGCCGACCTCGGCGACGACCTCGATGTCGGACTCGAGGCCGAGCAGCGCCGTCAGGGCCCCGCGCACCAGCGCCTGGTCGTCGGCGACGAGCAACCGGATCACAGTGTCACCCGCAGGCTGAAGCCGCCGAGGTCACTGCGGCCGGTCGAGAGCTGCCCGCCGGCGGCGTGGACGCGCTCGCGCAGCCCCGCGAGCCCGGTCGCCCCGGCCGCCGGCTCCGTGGGCCCGACCCCGTCGTCGGCGATCTCGATCTCGTGGAGACCGAGCGTCACCCGGCACACCGTCGCACCCGAGTGGCGCACGACGTTGGTCACCCCTTCGCGCACGATCCAGCCGGCGAGCTCCCGGCGTCCGGGCGGCACGGCATCCGTCGACGAGGGCAGCTGCGCGGCGATGCCCGCGGCGGTCAGCGCGGCGCGTGCCTCGGCCAGCTCGCCGCTCACGTTGACCGAGCGGACCCCGGCGACGGTCGCCCGCACATCGGCGAGGGCGCCGCGGGCGAGTGCCTCCACCTCCGCGATCTCGGCCTTCGCCCGCTCGGGGTCGACGTCCACGAGTCGACCCGCGAGTTCTGCCTTCACTGTCACGACGGTGAGGGAGTGGCCCAGGATGTCGTGGATGTCGCGGGCGACGCGGCCTCTCTCGCGCTCCACCGCGAGCGCCTCGAGCTGTCTCTGCGTGTGGCGCAGCTGGTTCATCGCGGCGTTGTTGCGGGCGAAGGCGGACATCATGAGCGAGATCGAGACGATGATCGCCGGAAGGAACAGCACGTACTGGGGCCACCCCTCCACGACGCCGTTGGTGACGAGGGCGAGAGCACCGAGCCCGAAGATCATCGGCCACGTCCATCGCCAGGGGAAGACGCACATGCCGATGGTGACCCCGACGTAGGTCCACAGGGCGCCGATGCCCCACCCCAGCCAGGGGAACAGCGTGAACGAGAGCGCGAACAGCCCGGCGCACACCGCCAGGCGCCCCGGGTAGCGCAGCGTCCACGCGAGCGGCGCCGACGCCAGGAACGCGATCGCGAAGACGACGAGGAGGGCGATGCCGATCACCCGCGACGCGAGCGGACCGGGCTGCGCGAGCACGTCCCGGGCGAGGGAGACGAGCCACACCAGGGCGACGCCGGCACCGATGTACCAGCTCGCGGCCGATCGCGACCACAGCGCGCGCGGAAAAGAACCCGCCGTCACCGCCGCGTCGGGCCGCCGCACGGGCCATGTCGGCCCCGCGTTCTCGGCACGGAGCCCGCCCTCGCGCTGTGTCGCGTGCATGCCATCACCCTAAGACCCGCTCAGACGCGCTTCGTGTCGCGACGGAAGGCCCACGTGGTGCCGGCGAGGAACACGGCGAGCCACACCAGCGCGCCCACCAGCCAGAGCGGATCGAAGCCCGCGCCCGTCAGCGGCACGCGGGTGATCTCGCTGATGCCATAGACCGGCGTGAACCGGGCGATCGCCTGCATGAAGCCGGGCATGGAGCCGATCGGGTAGAAGAGCCCGCCGAGGAACGACAGCAGGACGATCGAGAGGCTGGTGATCTGGGCGGCGTTCTGGCCGGGCACGAGGTACCCGACCATGAGGCCGAGGGTCGTGAACACGGCGCTGGCGAGCAGCCAGGCGGTCAGCCCCGTCGCGATCCACTGCACGGCGCTCAGGTGGATCCCGCCGATCGCGCCGGCGATGTACGTCGCCACGATGGCGAGCAGGCCCAGCAGCATGCCGGCGAGCATCTTGACGATCACGTTCACCAGCGGGTTCAAGGGGGTCAGACGCAGCTGACGGCTCCACCCCTGCGCCCGCTCGAGCCCGACCGCCGACCCGGTCTGGGTCGCCGACATCATGGCCCCGTACATCGCCATCGACACCATGATGTAGGCGGCCACCGAAGGACCGCCCTGCGAGATCGGGGTGTCGGTCAGCGCCTGGTCGCGCATGGGCAGTCCCACGATGACGAACATCACGATGGGGAATCCGATGGTGAACAGGAGGGTCTGGCGGTTGCGGAGCTTCCGCTTCAGCTCGATGCCCAGGTAGACGAGGTTGAAGCCGCCCAGCGGCGGGACGCGGCGCTGCAGCGAGACCTGGTCGAGGGCGGTGGTGGTGGTCATGATGCGGATCCTTCCGAGGTGAGGGCGAGGAAGACGCTCTCGAGGTTCTGCGCCGCGACCTCCAGGTCGCGCGCTTCGGTCTGAGTGAGGAGGTGTCGGGTCACAGCATCCGAGTCCCTGGTGTGGATGATCAATCGATCGCCCATCGCCTGGACGCCGTCGACGCCGGGCAGGATCGCCAGCGCGGCGACGTCGGCGTTGGGCAGCGTGGCGGTGACCGTGCGTCCCGACACGAGGTTCTTGATGTCGGTGGTGGCGCCGTCGGCGACGATGCGTCCCCGGCTCATGAGCACGATCCGGTCGGCGTACTCGTCGGCCTCCTCGAGGTAGTGCGTCGCGAAGAGCACGGTGCGCCCTCGCGCGGCATCCGCTCGAATGGCGTTCCAGAACGAGCGCCTTCCCTCCACATCCATGCCGGTGGTCGGCTCGTCGAGGATCAGCAGCCCGGGGTCGGAGAGCAGTGCCATCGCGAAACGCAGCCGCTGCCGCTGGCCGCCCGAGCACAGGTTCACGCGGCGGTCGGCGATCTCGGTGATGCCGGCACGCTGCATCACCTCGGGGACGGGACGGGTGTCGGCGAAGAGGCTGGCGGTGAGCTGCAGGGTCTCGCGGACGGTCAGGTCCTTGAGCAGCCCGCCCGTCTGCAGCACCGCCGAGACCAGCCCGTGGGCGATGGCTGCACGCGGCGACTCGCCGAAGACCCGCACGCTGCCCGCGTCAGGCTGCGACAGCCCGAGCAGCATGTCGATGGTCGTGGTCTTGCCTGCACCGTTGGGTCCGAGGAAGGCGACGACCTCACCGGGGCGCACCTGGAGCGTTGCGTGCTCAACGGCGTGTACCGATCCGAACGACTTGCGCAGGGCGGTCGCGTCGACGGCGAGGAGCCGAGCGGATGCCGCGGCCTCGGCGTGGACGAGGGTGTCTGTCGATTCCATGCCGCAAGCCTCGCGCCGGCGTCGTCGTCGGCCCTCACACGGGCGTCATGACCTGCCCGTGACATCCGTCACGGTCGGCTCAGAAGATCCAGTTCGCCCCGGCGGCCACCGGCCACGTCCATGCCGCCGAAGCGGTCCGCAGTGCCTCGGGCGAGCGCACCTCCACCAGACCTGCCTGCGCCAGGGAGGCGAGTGACGTGGCGCCGAGATGCGCCGCTCCGAGCTCCCGGATGTCGAGCACGAGGCCGGGCTCGGCTTCGGTCGACGTCACCTCTGCCTCGGCCCACGCCTCGGCGCGCACCCGCCAGCGGCCCGCGTTGGCCGGCAGCATCGCGTCGGAGACCTCGAGCACCACATCGACGTCTGCCGCGTACCGACGCTGCCCGAGGGCAGCCGGGAGGTCGAGGATGCGGATCCACGAGTTGTCCTGGAAGTCCGGCAGCGCCTGCCGGATGTCGACGAGCAGCGAAACGATCGGGTCGTCGACCGGCAGGTTCGATACCTGCACGCGTGACGTGAGGTCGAGGTCGAGCAGAACCGACCACATGCGGTGTGCGGCTGCCGGCGTCAGCGCGACGGCCTCCCGCACGTGCACCGTACCCTCGGCGCCGGCTCGCTCCCACGAGATGGCGCGGCGGAACGTCGCGTAGCCGATGGCCGTGCCCGATCGGTCGCGCACGAGCAGCAGCCGCAGCGCTTCCTTGCCCCCGCGGAACGACGCCGGGTCGGCGTCGCGGGCGGCGCGCAGCTGCGGGGTCTCACGGGTGGCCCAACCCGGGCGGCCGAGACCGGCCGGCACGCGCGCGTAGTCCCGGTGGATCCGCGCGACGACGTCACCGTGGGCGGCGGCATCCCACTCCTCCAGTTCGACGTCCAGCTCCGCTGCACCGGGCACCGCTCGCAACGCCGCGCCACGGGGGATCGTGAGGGTCAGCTGGGGCGCCGCCATGCCGTACCCGAATCGGCCGTAGATCGGCGTCTCGGCGGCCATGAGGCCCGAGATCGCCTCGCCGTGGGTCAGGCAGTCGGCGAAGTGGTGCTCCATCATCGCACGGAGGATGCCGCGGCGCCGGTGGCCGGGATGCACGCCGACCCAGGTGAGCCAGCCGCATGCCACCTCGGCACCCGGAACGGGGTACGCCCGCAGCGGATAGGTGGCGTGGAAACCCGCGAGGTGGCTCGCATCGCCCTCCCGTGAGACGCCGTACGTACGTCCCCAGCTGAGCGGACTCGGCAGCGCCCGCAGCGCTTCGACGGAGCGCTCGGTGGGAAAGGCCCACGTGTCCAGGCGCAGCACGTCGTCGAGGCGGCCCGCGGGGACGGGAGAGAGGCGGTACGGCTCTGGAAGGGGCATCCCTCCACTCTGTCGACCGCTCCCCGTCGCCGCAAACCCCGGCGGCACGAGCCGTCGGCGGGCAGGAGCCATCGGCGGGCAGGACGAGACGGATGCCGCGAGCCCCCCGGGTCGCGGCATCCGCCCGTTCCAACCCGGCGCTTTCCCGACGCTGGGGTCGTCGGGAGGGGAGGGCCGGGTTGCGGCACCTACGATCGCGATCCGGCTCAGGCAGAGCCTGCTTCGCGGTCGGAGGTGGTCCAAGGGCGGGAGGGCTCTCACGAACCCCCCCGCCTGCTCACACGAGCGGTGGCGGGGGCGTGTTGGGGAACAGAGCCCCCGCCGAGCCCGCTACGCGGAGCGTCGCCGCGACGCGCGCGCGACGGCTCCCGCCGCCAAGAGCGCGACTCCCAGCAACAGGAAGGGCATCGCGCCCGTCCCTCCCGTCGCGGCGAGCTGTGTGGCCGTGCCGGCGGTGCGGGCCGAGGCCGTCGAGCCGGTCATGCCGTCCGATCCACCGGTACCCGGCGTCCCGTCAGCTCCCGGGTCGGTGGGGTCCGTCGGGTTCCCCGGGTCGGTGGGGTCGGTGGGGTCGGTCGGGTCCGTCGGATCCGTCGGGTCCGTCGGGTCGGTCGGGTCGGTCGGACCAGACACGTCCGTGTCACCGAGAAGGTCGGTGAGCAGGTCATCCACGAGGCCGGTGTTGTCGACGGCGTTCGAGGTGTTGTCGCCGGCGTTCTGGACAGCGTCCGACACGGCGCCGATGACATCTCCGCCCGTGAGGAGCTCCTCGAGGATGGTGCCCGCGTCGCCCACCGCATCGGTCGCGAGGCCGTCGACCACCTGGTCGGCGGTGTTCTCGGTGACGTTCGTCACGGTCGTGCCCAGATCGGCGCCGAGGTCCGACACCGTGGTGCCCAGATCCGCGACCGTTCCGTCGAGGTCGCCGTCGAGCAGGTCATCCACCGCGTTGTCCGCGTTGTCGACAAGGTTGCCGACCAGCCCGCCTTCGACGAGGATGCCGTCGCCCACGACGTCGTTGAGCCCGGAATCGGCGCCCAGCAGACCGTCCAGGATGACGCTGCCGGCCGTCGAACCCGTCGCGCCGTCGAGCAGTCCGGACACCGCGTCGGTCGCCGGCTCGAGAGCACCGTCGTCGCCGAGGATTGGATCCAGCACGCCGTCCCCGAGGAGCCCGTCGATGAGGCCGTCGTCTTCGGTCAGGCCGGTGAGCAGGCCGTCCGCGTCGTCCACGGGCGTCGCCGGCGTCGCGGTGGGCCCGCCTTCGAGCGTCGTCTCGAGGGCGTCCTCGAGGAGACCGGTCGTGTCGGTCGCGTCGGCCGTGTTCTCGCCCAGGTTCTGAACCAGGCCTGCTGTGCCGGTGAGCGGGTCGTCCCCCGCCAGCACGCCGGCGACGTCCGTCAGCAGACCGCCCACGACGCCGTTGATCACCTGGTCGTCGGCGTTGGCGGCGGCATCGGTCACCGTGTCTCCGACGTCGGAGCCGAGGTCCTCGATCGTGGTGCCCAGGTCGCCGACAGCCCCTTCGACGTCACCGGCGGCGACGTCGTCGAGCACGGCGTCGACGTTGGATGCGACGTTGCCCACCGTGCCGCCTTCGACGAGAGCGCCGTCGCCGACGACGTCGTTCAGAGCGCTGTCGTCACCGACGAGAGCGTCGACGACGGTTGATCCGGCGGTCGTGCCGGTCAGTTCGTCGACAACTGCGGCGGCGGTACCCGTCACCGGGGCGAGAGCCCCTTCATCGCCCAGGAGGGGATCGACGAGTCCGTCACCGAGAACGGAGTCGATCAGCCCGTTGTCGGCGACGGCCGACGAGAGCAGGTCAGGATCGGATGGCTGTTCGGCCGCGTTGGCGACCGTCGCGCCGAGCAGCGTGATGCCGCCGGCTAGGAGCGTGCCCAGAAGGGCGCGCTTGTAGAAAGTACGCATGATGTTCCCCTTTGACTTTTGATCGGTTTGCAGCGCGCGGATGTGCGCTGCGCAGCGCGCGAGGGTGCACTGCAGTCGTGCCGCGGAAGGCTCGATCCGGTCACGGGTCGACGGAGCAGGGCTCGGTCGAATCGCGCTCGGTCAAGCGAGCGGCAGGGAACCGATCAGTCGGGGGAGACGTCGGTGGAACCGGCAGGCGCTGCCGGCACACGCTCGTCCTCGGGTCCTGCTCGATGCACCCAGGCACGGTGTGCGGTGAGAGGAGCGAGGGCGACGAATGCCCACGCGCCGGGACCCGCACCACCGGGTCCCGCGGAAGAAGTCGGCAGGCAGAGTCCGCCCGCCATGCCGGAAGGCCCGCCGATGCCACCTGCCATGGTGGACGGTGCGACTGTCGCGCTGTCGCTTGCGGGGCCTACGGCCAGGGAGTCCACGGCCCGATGGCCGCGGAAGTTCTGAAGTGCGATGGCATCAGCCGAAGGTGTCGCGGTGGCGGCCGGTGAGGATGCCACCGCCCCATCGCCCTCGTATGCCGGGAACGCCGGGGTCGTTCCGGGGTGGCCGGGCAGAGCCGGCTCCTCACCGTCGCTCACAGGCGGCTGCCCGATGCCCGCGCCGGTGTCGTCGACAGCCCCGACGAGTCCGCCGAGGGTGTCGTCGACGGTGCCGCCCAGGTCGTTCACGGCGTCGTCCAGGCCGACGCCCGTGACGACGTCGCCGACCACCGGAACCGAGGTTACGAGGTCGACCACCGGCTGCGTGACGCCACTCACGACGCCGCCGGAGACGACGTCGGAGACGGGCTGTGTCACGCCCGACACCACCGCGCCGACCGTCTTCACGAGACCGCCTACCGGTTGCTGCACCGGTGCGGGCACGGCGGCGACCACGGAGTTCACGGCCCCGGTCACGCCGGAGGTGACGGTGGAGACGGCGCCCGTGACGCTCGAGGCGGTCGAGTCGACCGCCGAGGTCACCGCGCCCAGGGCACCCCCGAGCAGCCCGTCGTTCTTGGAGTCGTCGGCGTGCGCCTGCCCCAGCCCGAGGCCGAGGACCAGTGAGACGACGATCCAGGCGAACGCGGTGCCCACCCCGATCAGGGCGAGCCGTACGATCCTCGGCAGCTGCGAGGTTGCAATCTCCACGTTCACCTCCCACGACGAAAGTGCCGCACGTTCCGAACGGATCGTGCGTGAGGGTGCCTGGACAAACGAGGCTACCGTCACGCCCGCACCGTTGTCCAGAGCGGGATTTCGACGCGCTCCCACCGTGCCGTCTGTCGCCGGGTCGACAGAATCCCCGGAATTGTGCACAGGTGTCCGCCAAGGGGCTGAAACCTTCAACTGCCACTTCAACCACATCCCTCTCCACAGGATGTGCAATTCGCAGGCCCTGATCAGCGGCAGTTTTCGACACGAATCCCCCAGAACGCCGGGCGGTTCTCCACAGAGGTTGTTCACAGCTGCGTCGGCGTTTCGCGCAACCTCTCCACAGAGTTATCCACAGGGTCTGTTGCGAGTGTCGGAGGCCGTCCATAGCGTGGTGTGCGGCCGGCTCGGGTGCCGTCTTCGTGCGTGACGCGGGGGCGCGGGGGCGGCCAGGGGGAACGCAGAACGCACGATCGGAACCGGATGCCGCGGCATCCGCCGACCGGAGTGCACGCGCGTGCCGCCTCGCGCCGCAATTCGCTCCCGAGCATGCCGGAAGAGCTCGGACCGAACGATGGGGAGGACAGCAGCCTATGTCGATCGCCGACATCTCTGAGGAGCGCCTGGGCGGCCCGCGCGACGGGCGCAGCGATTACGAGCGCACTCCCCCACACGACCTGCTCGCGGAGCAGAGCGCGCTGGGCGGCATGCTGCTGTCGAAGGACGCGGTGGCCGATGTGATCGAGACGCTGCGGGGCACCGACTTCTACATCCCCAAGCACGAGCTGATCTTCGAGGCGATCCTCACCCTCTACTCGCACGGTGAGCCGACCGATGTCGTCGCCGTCACCGACGAGCTCATCAAGACCGGCGACCTTCAGCGCGCGGGCGGCGCGGACTACCTCCACACGCTCACGTCGATCGTCCCGACCGCGGCGAACGCGGGCTACTACGCGTCCATCGTCTCCGAGCGCGCGCTGCTGCGCCGCCTCGTCGAGGCCGGCACCCGGATCGTGCAGATGGGCTACTCCGGTCAGGGAGAGGCGCTCGATCTCGTCAACAACGCGCAGGCCGAGATCTACTCGGTGACCGGTGCCGAGCAGGCTGAGGACTACGTCCCGCTCACGATCGCCGTGGATGCCGCGGTTGAAGAGATCGAGGCCGCCCGGGGTCGTGACGGTCAGATGACCGGCATCCCCACCGGCTTCTCGGGGCTCGACCAGTTGACGAACGGCCTGCATCCCGGGCAGATGATCATCATCGCCGCGCGCCCTGCCATGGGTAAGTCGACGCTCGCGCTCGACTTCGCCAGGGCCGCTGCCATCAAGCACGACATGCCGACGATCTTCTTCTCGCTCGAGATGGGCCGCAGCGAGATCGCGATGCGCCTGCTCAGCGCCGAGGGCGCCATTCCGCTGCAGTCGATGCGCAAGGGGACGCTCGACTCACGCGACTGGACGACGGTCGCTGCCACACGCGGCCGCATCAACGACGCTCCTCTCTACATCGACGACAGCCCGAACATGACGCTCGTCGAGATCCGTGCGAAGTGCCGGCGCCTCAAGCAGCGGGCGGGCTTGAAGATGGTCGTGATCGACTACCTCCAGCTCATGACCTCGGGCAAGCGCGTCGAGTCCCGCCAGCAGGAGGTCTCGGAGTTCTCTCGTGCCCTCAAGCTCCTCGCCAAGGAGCTGCAGGTCCCCGTCATCGCCCTGTCGCAGCTGAACCGTGGCCCCGAGCAGCGCGCCGACAAGAAGCCGGCGCTGTCCGACCTGCGTGAATCGGGTTCGATCGAGCAGGATGCCGACATGGTGGTGCTGCTGCACCGCGAGGCTGCCTACGAGAAGGACTCGCCGCGCGCCGGCGAGGCCGACCTCATCGTCGCCAAGCACCGCAACGGCCCGACCGACACCGTCACGGTCGCCTTCCAGGGCCACTTCTCCCGCTTCACCGACATGGCGCCGGGCGACTTCGGGTAGCCACTCCGCACACGGCCGCGGGCGGATCGGCTCTGTCGCGGGTGGGTTTCGCCCGCCGGAGCCTCGGCCTAGGCTCGGGCGCGCGGCATCCCGCTCACACGCGTCCGGGGTGCGACGTGCGCCGACGCACGCGAAGGAGAGTCATGCAGACCCTGACGATCGACTTCATCATCTCGCTCGACGGCTACGGCGCCGCCGAAGGATGGCCCGGGTTCTGGGGCGTCGAGGCGCCTGAGTACCTCCGATGGCTCGACGAGTCGCCCGAGAAGGACTCCCCGGTGCTCATGGGTGCGACCACCTACCGGCTGATGTCGCAGCTCACCGCGGGTGGTGAGCCCGGAACCGACGTGCTCAACGGCGTGCAGAAGTACGTGTTCTCGTCCAGCCTCGAAGACCCGCTGACATGGGCGAACTCGACGCTCGTCCGCGACGACGCGGCGACGTACGTGCGCAGGCTCAAAGAGGAATCGGACCGCCCGCTGCGCACTCTGGGGAGCGTCGCGCTCTGCCGTTCGCTGCTAGTGGCCGGCCTCGTCGACCGCTACCGCGTGGGTATCTTCCCGTTCATCACGGGCGCCACCGGGCAGGACCGCATCTTCGACGGGTACCCCGACGTGGCGCTCGAGCTCGTCGAGGCGCGGACGTTCGACCAGCGCATCCAGCTCCTCGAATACGTCCCGACGGTCCTCGAGGGCCCGCCCGGCGCCTGACCGCACGCCGTCCGGACGCGGGCGTAGGTTGGGAGGATGGCTCGCACTCTCGCCGTCACCGGCGGCTTCGTCGTCCCTGTCAGCTCCGACCCGATCGACGGGGGCACGGTGGTGGTCACCGACGGCGTGATCACCGCTGTCGGCGGACCCGACACCGCCGTACCGGAGGATGCCGAAGTGATCGACGTGACCGGCAGCTGGGTGCTCCCCGGCTTCGTCGAGTCGCACGGCCACCTCGGCGTCCACGAGGACGGTGAGGGCTGGTCGGGCAACGACACGAACGAGATGACCGACCCCAACGGGTCGCGCTTCCGAGCGCTCGACGGCATCGACATCGAGGAGGTCGGTTTCCGCGACGCGCTGCGCGGCGGCGTGACGACGGCGGTCATCAAGCCCGGCTCCGGCAATCCGATCGGCGGTCGCACGGTGGCCGTCAAGACGTGGGGCGGTCGGACCGTCGACGAGCAGATCCTCGCGATGGACGTGTCGGTCAAGTCGGCGCTGGGTGAGAACCCCAAGCGCGTCTATGGCGACAAGAAGCAGACCCCGTCGACGCGCCTGGGCGTGGCATCCGTCCTGCGCGAGGCGTTCGTCGCCGCGCAGAACTATGCCGACAAGCGCGCGGCGGCCGCCGAGAAGGACGAGCCCTTCGAGCGCGACCTCGGCAAAGAGACGCTGGCCGCGGTGCTCGCCGGCGACCTCGTGTGGGACCAGCACTGCCACCGTCACGACGACATCGCGACGGCGATCCGCATCGCGGAGGAGTTCGGCTACACACTGGTCGTGAACCACGGCACCGAGGCGCACAAGATCGCCGACGTGCTGGCGGAGAAGCAGATCCCGGTGATCTTCGGCCCGATGCTCACCTCGCGTTCCAAGGTCGAGCTGCGCGACCGCGCCATCTCCAACCTGGCGCTCATCGCGGAGGCCGGCGTCAAGGTCGCCATCACGACAGACCACCCCGTGGTCCCGATCGACCAGATCCGCCTGCAGGCGATCCTCGCGGTCCGCGATGGTCTCCCGGCCGAGACGGCGCTCGCCGCGCTCACGCGCAACCCCGCGGAGATCCTCCGCCTCGACGCGCGCGTCGGTGCACTGGAGCCGGGGCGCGATGGCGACCTCGTGGTGTGGTCGGGCGATCCGCTCGCGGTCGATTCCCGCGTGGAGCGGGTGTTCATCGAGGGCCGCGCCGTCTACGAGCCGGAACCCGGCTCGGCCACCCCGCGTGTGGTGGAGCGTTGGGAGCGGTTCGGCCGCACGTCCTGGATGTCGTGACCGCACCCGCATCCTCGTGAGTGCGCCCACGCCCGATCGCGCCGGGGAGCCGGTGCCCCGGGGCTCGTTCGCGCGCTACTGGACGGCCGCCACGATCAGTTCGTTCGGGACCGCGGTCACCGCCGTGGCGATGCCGGTGCTGGTGGTGCAGCTGCTCGAGGCGAGCGCCCTCGAGGTCGGGATTGTCAACGCGGCGCAGTTCCTGCCGTACGCCGTGCTCGGCCTGATCGCCGGCGCTTACACCGACCGGTGGCGACGGAAGCCGATCCTCGTCTGGGCGAGCATCGGCCGTGCGGTCTCGCTCGGCGCCGTGCCCGTGCTGTGGGTGACGGGCGCCCTCGAGGTGTGGATGCTGGTCCTGCTCCTGCTGGCGTTCGGAGCGTTCTCCGTCTTCGGCTTCGCAGCGACGCAGTCCTTCCTTCCTCGGCTCGTTCCGCGCTCACGGCTCGTCGTCGCCAACGCACGGCTGGACCAGACGGATGCCGCGGCGCAGACTCTCGGGCCGGCACTGGGCGGCGGCCTCGTGGGGCTGCTCGGAGCGCCGCTCGCGCTGGCCGTCGACGCGATCAGCTACCTCGTCGACGCCTTGTTGAACGCGAGCATCCGAGTCACCGAGCCTCGAATCACCGGCCGAGACCGCAGCCTGGGCGCCGAGATACGTGAAGGCCTCCGATGGGCCTACCGGCATCGCACGCTGGGACCACTCGCGCTGTCGACGCACGTCTGGTTCGTCGCGAACGGCGTGGCGTTGACCGCGCTGTCTCTGCTCGCGCTCCGATCGCTCGGCCTGACGGCGTTCAGCTTCGGAGTCCTGCTGGCGGTCTCCGGAACGGCGGGCCTGGTCGGGACGACGTTCGCGGCGCGCGTCAGCGCGTGGCTCGGAACCGGCAGGGCCATCGTGCTGGCGCGCGCCACGTACCCGCTCGCGTGGCTCCTCATCGCGGCATCCGCGTGGTCTGCGGCCGGTCCCCTTCTGCTGTACATCGGCATGGCGATCCACGGCCTTGCCGGCGGGGTCGAGAACGCCAACGAGATGGGCTACCGGCAGTCCGTCACACCGGACGGGCTCCTCGGGCGCGTCAACGCCAACATCCGCTCGGCCAACCGCACGGGCGCCGCGCTCGGAGCACTCCTCGGCGGCGCCGCCGTCGGCCTGATCGGCGACACGCCCACGCTCGTCGGGGCGGTCGTCCTGTTCGCGGCCGCAGCGCTGATCGCCGGCCTCTCGCCGCTGCGGAGATCCGAGCCGTCCGACTGAGGCCGTCCCGGCTCGCGTCCACCCGTCATCGGCGCTCGGCCGAGGTGGCGGCATCCGCGATCGCCTCATCGTCGGTCATATCGGGAGAGATGCCGCCGCGCTCGGCAGGCAGATCCGTCCGTTCCCGCAGGAAGAGGGATGCCACCAACGCCGCCGCGATGAGACATGCCAGCAGCACGAAGACGGCTTGTGGGCCCGTGTGGTCTGCGAGCACGCCGAGGAGTGGTGTGAGCAGGCCGCCCAGGGCCGTCGACATGCCCAGGGTGACGCCGCTCGCGGTGCCGAGATGGCGCGGCAGGTACGCATGCGAGAGCGTGACATGGAGGGCGAACGGCAGGAACAGCGCGCCGCCGAGGATCCCCGCGACGACGATGGCCGCGACGTCACCGGGAGCCAGGACATACGCCACCGCTGAGAGGGTCGCCAGCGCGTAACCGGCCACGAGCACTCGCTTGCGCCCGAAACGGTCGGCCACCACACCCCCGACCAGCGTGCCGAGCGCGGCCGCGAACGAGAAGACGGTGAGGGCCAGCGTGCCGACGTCGGCCGACGTGCCGAAGCGCTGCATCACATCCAGCGCGAGGAACGATCGGGCGCCCACGTAGACCAGCGACCACAGGCTCACGATCACGAGCAGCCACGTGAACCGTACCCACAGGTCTCGCGGCCGCTGTCCGACGGCAGCCACCGGGTGCGACGGTGCGACATGCGCAACAGCCCCGTCGCTCGCCGGGCGGCGATTCACGACGAGGTACACCACCGCGACGAGGACCGTGGGGATCAGCAGCATCGGGGTGGCTCCGAGCCCGAGGACGCCGACGGTCAGACCCACGGCGACCGGAGCGATGGCGGCGCCGGCGTTCCCACCGACGGAGAAGATGCTCATGGAGCGATTGGTGCCGCCTCCGGTCTGCTTCGCAGCGACCGTCGCCGCGGGGTGGTAGGCGGCCACGCCGAGGCCGGAGACCGAGAACACGATCCAGGTGAGCCAGTACTCGCCCGCCGTGATGCCGGCGACCGCGATGCCGAGCGCGGCGACGAGCATCCCGACGGTGATCAGCGGGCGCAGCGAGAACCGGTCGGTCAGCCATCCGAACACCGGCTGGAAGACGCTGGACAGCGAGGTCACCGCCAGCGTGAGCCCGGCCACGGCGGCGTAGTCGTACCGCTGCTCGACCACGAAGTACGGCAGCAGCGCCGCGGCTGCCCCCGTCTGGAAGTCGTTCATGACATGCGTGCTGACCAGGGACCAGAAGCGCGCCGACCGCCGAGGGCTCGTCGCAGGGATACTCGTCATGCGGTCACCCTACTCCTCAGACAAGTCGACAAGCCACCAGGGATGGAACCGTGAGTGACCGGGCAACCCGGGATAAGCTGGGATCGGAGCGATCGCGCTCCCCAGACAACCGGAGGACATGCGTGGCCCAGATCGTCCACCGCGCCCCGCTGGCGGCCCAGGCTGCCGAGATCCTGCTCGGGCGCATCCGTGACGGCGAGTTCGCGCTCGGTCAGCGGCTGCCGGGCGAGACGACCCTGGCCGCGCAGCTGGGAGTCGGTCGGTCGACGGTCCGGGAGGCGATCCGAGAGCTGGCCGGCAAGGGGGTGCTCGACTCCCGGCAGGGAGCGGGCGTCTTCGTGACGGCCCTGGACGTGTCGGACGATTGGGACACCGTGCTCCGCCGCGCATCCATCACGACGGTGATCGAGGCCCGCATCGCGATCGAGACCGAAGCCGCGGCCCTTGCTGCCGAACGCCGCACGCCGGCGCAGCTGCGCGCCATCCGCGCCGCGCTGGCCGCACGTGCCGGCGCGGACCCCGCGCCGGAAGCCCACGTCGACGTCGACATGGCGCTGCATCGGCTCATCGTCGTCGCGTCGGCGAACGAGGTGCTGGTGGAGCTGTTCGACGGCTTCGTGCCTCGCGTGCGCACGGCGATGGTCGACATGCTGAAGATCCGGCCCACGGCCTCACCGGAGGCCGATCAGGCCGCACATGCCGCTGTCGTGGAGGCGATCGCGGACCGTGACCCCCGCCGCGCCGCGGAACTCAGCCGCGCGCACCTGAACACCCTGAAGTTCGCGTTCGCCTGACCGCCGGTCCGTCAGAGGACAGGCGAGGGCGGCGCGGACCGCGCCTGCTCGACGAAGGCGTCGAGCGTGGTGCGCAGAGCGGGCGAGTCCTCCTGCCAGCGGCGGTGTACCGCGAGCACGTCGCGGGTCGAGGCCGGGTCGACCGTGGGGATGGCCACGAGGTCCGGACCCAGGTCGCCGCGGCCCAGGCGCGGGACGAGGGCGACCGCGCGGCCGGCGCGGGCGAACTCCAGGTGGTTGTGGAACTCCATCGACTCGTGGACGATGCGCGGGGCGTTCGGAACGCCGTCGAAGAGCCGCCGGAGCCACTGCCGGCAGATCGTCGCCTCGAACGTGGCGACCCAGTGCTCGCCGGCGATCTCCTCGGGATGCAGCACCGAGCGGTCGGCGAGCGGGTGGTCGCGGTGCAGGATCACGTCTGCGACGTCCGTGAACAGCGGCGTCGAGACGAGGTGGTCGGGCATCGCGAGGGCCACCCCGCCCCAGCGGTGCACGATGCCGAGGTCCCGCTGACCCGACGCGACCAAGGCGATCGTCTCCCACGGCTCGCTCTCGCGCAGCGGCAGAGAGAGATCGGGATGCCTCTCGGCGAGGTCGCTCAGCACCGGGATGACGAGTCCCCGCACGACGGTCGAGAACGCAGCCAGCCGGATCTCGCCGACGACGCGGTCGTCGACGCCGGCGGTCAGCTGCAGATCGGCGCGGAGTCGTTCGAGGTCGGCAAGGATCGGTGTGGATGCCACCACCAGACGCGTGCCGGCCTCGGTGAGGATGACGCCCCGGCCCGCCCGCTCCAGCAGGGCGATGCCGGTCTCGCGTTCGAGTCTCTTGATCTGCTGCGAGACCGCCGAGGGCGTGTAGCCGAGGCTCGTCGCGGCGGCGACCACGCTGCCCTGCGTGGCGACCGCTCTCAGCGACAGCACGGCGTCCAGATCGATCATGAAGCAACGCTACACGGATTCGTGAGAAAAGCATCGCTTGTGCTTCATTCGCACATCCGGTGGGCTGAGAGCGTGAAAAGACGCGACATGGTGCTGGCGGCGGCCGTGGCATCGTTCTGGGGATTCAACTTCGTCGTCATCGACTGGGGCATGGCGGGCGTACCCCCGCTGCTCTTCGTCGCGATCCGCTTCGCGGCGGTGGCGCTGGCGGTCTTCGTGGTGCCGCGGCCACGGGCATCCTGGCGCACGGTCGTCGGTGTCGGACTGTTCATGAGCCTCGGGCAGTTCGGCCTGCTGTACACCTCGATGGCGCTGGGCCTGCAGCCGGGCCTTGCCGCACTGGTGCTGCAGGCACAGGCGGTGTTCACGATCCTCGTCGCAGCGGCCGTGCTGCGCGAACGGCCGACGATCGCACAGACCGTCGGCGTCGGCGTCGGTGTGGTGGGCCTGGCCATCGTGGCGGCGGGGCGCGGCGGCGACGCACCGGCGCTGGCCGTGGCGCTGGCGCTCGCCGCCGCGCTGTCATGGGGCATCGGCAACGTCATCTCGCGCCGTGCCGGCGTCGTCACCGGACCCGGACGGCTCGGCTCGCTCTCGCTCACGGTGTGGTCAGCTCTCGTGGTGCCGGTCCCCGCGCTGCTGCTGTCGTTCGTCGTCGACGGCCCGCAGGCGATCGCCGCCGGGATCGCGGCGTTCGGATGGGAGTCCCTGCTCTCGACCCTCTACACCGCCGGGCTGTGCACGATCATCGGATATTCCATCTGGAACAGCCTGCTGGCACGCAACCCGTCCGCGGCGGTCGTGCCCTGGGTGCTGCTCGCACCGGTCGTCGCGATGGCGTCGGCGGCACTGCTTCTCCGCCAGATCCCGACGCCCGCCGAGATTCTCGGTGGAGTGCTCCTCGTGGGCGGCGTGCTGATCACGGGACTGCCGGTGTCGCGTCGCAGGGTGCGCGTCGACCTGGCCGCTGCGGTGACAGCAGCTCCGGGTGCGGCCAGGACGGAGCCGTCGGCGAGCCGGGCGCAGAGCCGCTGGCCTCGGAACGCCGCTCGCTAGAACGGGGGCGGTGGATTGCGCGGTGGATCCTCCGCCGAGACAAGCCACGGTTCTCGCATCATGCGGCGGACACGGTCGGCGGCCTCATCTGGAACGAAGCGCACCACGGGTTCCGGCCTGTCGGTATGTCTCCGACCGCTCGGGCTGGTCCAGACGAGCACGCCGGGAGAAGTCTGCTGAACCGACCACGACGTGACGCCCTTGAGCACGTGATGTCGTCGACACAGGTGTGCGAGGTTGCCGTGATGTGTCGGGCCGCCGAGCGCCGCGTCGATGGTGTGGTCGATGTCCGACCGCCACACCGGGCGGCGGCAGCCGGGGAACCGGCAGTGCTCGTCGCGCGCCGCAAGGAATCGGCGGAGCGCCGGGCCCGGACGATAGCGATCCACGGCGAGGACGCTTCCCGTGACCGGAGAGGTCATGACCCGCTCCCACCCGACAGCGCCCGCCGCGAGCGTACGGGCCGTGCCGGGGTCGATCGGTCCGTGGCCCGCAAGAAGGCACGGCTCACCGGTTGCTCCGGTCATGGTGAGCACCGGGATCGTCACCTGGACCGTGGCGTGGATCGCCCGCAGTCCGTCGCCGGCGACGCAGTCCCGTGGCCCGGCGCCCAACAGCACGTCGGTGAGGATGTCGGCCCGCAGCTGGTCCATCGTCCGAGTGTCGCCCGCGAGCTCGCCGTCGCCGGCTGCCTCGGCCGAGGGGTCGGCCTCGCGGGCCGCGATGACCGACCGCGCCTGCTGTGTGAGGCGATCGTGGATGCCGTGCGCCAACGTCGCCGGAAGAATCGCCGTCAGTGACGCCATGTCGTCGGCGAGGTCGACCACCTCGACGCCGCGTCCCGCTGCGGCCTGGTGGTGGCGTTCCTCCAGCGGACGCTCCATGAAGCGTTCGACGATCGCGCGGAGCACCGGCGCGAGCCGGCCCGGTGTGAGCCGGGCTGCCCGGTCGAGCGCGACAGCGACGAACCCCGCCCGGGCGGCGTCGTCGTCCAGGCGATCACCGATGTCGTGGATCACCGCGAGATGCCGGCGCGTGATGTCGCCGCGCTCCAGCGCGTCCACCCCCGCGCTGAATCGGGCGCACAG
Source organism: Microbacterium timonense (assembly GCF_900292075.1). GTDB lineage: Bacteria > Actinomycetota > Actinomycetes > Actinomycetales > Microbacteriaceae > Microbacterium > Microbacterium timonense. The sequence continues at coordinate 309,095 of NZ_OLMV01000003.1, read as the reverse complement.
GTCGGTCGCCTCGGTCATGAGGCGCATCACCGTCCACTCCGACACACGGCTCGAGGTCGCGAGGTCGGCGACGAGCGCCCGCCGGTTCAGCTCGGCCCGACGGATCTCCTCGGCTGACACGTGCGGTGGCCGGGCGACAGACGCGGCCGCGCCGGCCAGCAGGCGGATCTCGGCCGCATCGTCCATCGACCGACGCCGGCGCCCCGCCTCGAAGGCGTCCACGATGCGTTCCGCGCGGGCGACGGAGGCGGCCGGCGCTTCGCCGGCGGCGTCAGAGCTGGCAGGGCCGGGATCGGCGGGTTCGAGAGGATGCGTTGCAGACATGAGGCTCGTTGAGAAGAGGGACCGGGCCGAGATCCGGCGCGTTCACGCCATCCGCTTCATCGCGCATCCGCGGCGCCCGCCGCACGTCCCTCAGCCTCGCCGACACGAAGCCGTCATACTCTCGAATCTCGCTACGACGATTCTAGCGCATCCAGACGCGAAACCGCCAGATAAATCTGCGAATGCACGACGTGTTCGCCGATCGTCCGGCGCGAAGACCCGAATCGATTCGATACACTGGGTCTTCTGCCCCGCGGTGCGCGCACGACGCCGCTCACGGCATCCGTCTTCCGTCTTCTCCGCCTTTCGCGAGCCGCCCCCATGACAACCGCCCTGACGACGGGCCGCCCCTGGCGCGTCATCATCCTGTTCGCCGTTCCGCTCCTGATCGGAAACGTCGTCCAGCAGCTGTACCAGTTCGTCGACGCGGTCGTCGTCGGCCGTCATCTCGGTGTCGACGCGCTCGCCGCCGTGGGCGCGACCGGCAGCATGCTGTTCCTTCTGCTCGGCTTCGCGTGGGGTCTCACCTCGGGTTTCGCGATCCCGACGGCTCAGGCGTTCGGTGCACGGGACTATGCCGCGGTGCGGCGCTCCGTCGCGGCCGGCACGATTCTGACCGCGGCCTGCACCGTGCTGCTCACCGTCGGCGCGCCGCTGCTCGCCGCGCCCCTCCTCACCCTGCTGCAGACGCCCGCCGAGCTCATGCACGACGCGGTCGTGTTCGCCCAGATCAGCTTCCTCGGCGCCGGCGCGCTGATGTTCTTCAACTACCTGTCGGCGATCATCCGGGCGATCGGCGACTCCCGTACGCCGCTGGTGTTCCTCACGCTGGCATGCGGGCTGAACGTCGTGCTGGTGATCCTGATGGTCGGCTCCTTCGGCTGGGGCGTCGGCGGCGCGGCCCTGGCCACGGTCGTCTCGCAGGCCATCTCGGTGCTGCTGTGCCTGGAGTTCGTGCGGCGGCGGATGCCGGTGCTCCACGTGCACCGCGCCGACTGGCGCGTCAGTCGCGCCGAGCTGGCCGACCATCTGCGACTGGGTCTTCCCATGGGCTTCCAAGCGTCCATCATCGCGATCGGCACGCTCTCGGTGCAGGTCGCCCTGAACGAGCTGGGTGCGCAGGCCGTCGCCGCCTACACCGCGGCGGCCCGCGTCGACGGCCTCGCCGTCGCGCTCCTGCAGTCACTCGGGCTGGCCGTGTCGATGTTCGTCGCGCAGAACCACGGCGGCGGGCGCCCCGATCGCATCCGCCGCGGCGTGTCCCAGGCGACCTGGATGTCGGTGGCGGCGGCCGTCGTGCTGGGGGCTCTGCTCATCGCCTTCGGCGCGGCGGTCGTGCAGCTGTTCGTCGGCGAGGGCTCCGGCGAGGTGGTCGGCCTGGCGGCGCAGATGCTCGCGATCAACGGCGCGACCTACTGGATCCTCGGCATCCTGTTCGTCCTTCGCGGCGCCCTGCAGGGGCTGGGTCACACGCTCATCCCGACCGTGACCGGCGTCATCGAGCTCGTCATGCGGGTCGGCGCGGCGGTCGTGCTCGGCGGCATCTTCGGCTTCATCGGCGTGGCAGCGAGCAACCCGCTGGCATGGCTGGGTGCGGTCGTCGTGCTGGTGCCCGCGTACGCCGTCGCCCATCGCAAGCTCGCCGCCGCGCCGATCACACCGATGGTCGCGACACCCACCACCCCGATCGCCGTCATCGGTCCCACCGACGGCTCGATGGTCGTCGACGCGGTGGTCACCCAGCCGATCGTTCTCCCGGCCGTCGCCCAAGCCGTATCCCGGCGTCCTCGCCGGTTCCGCGTCCCGGCGCGCGACAGGCGCCGCGCCCGGGGCTGATCCGCACAGCACGCCGACCCCGGGTGCCGGTGCTCGGTGCCGCTGCTGTGGCTCGAGCATCCGCGACGGCGCGTTCGGGTGTCACGACACGCCGTTTCGCGCCCGGCGTTGCCGCGTGTCGTGACACCTGAGCGCGGCGCCGGCGCGCGGGCCGGATCTTCGCGTCGGAGGCGCCGCATAGGCTCGTCGCATGCCTGTCGAGACGCGCCGCATGCAGGACCTCACGATCGACGATCACATCCTGACCGTCCCCCTCGTCTGGGGCGATCCGGCCGACGGTCGCACCATCGACATCCATGCCGCCGTGGTGACGCGAGACGGCGGCGAGAGCCTGCCGTATCTGGTGTTCCTGCAGGGCGGCCCGGGCCATGAGGCGCCGCGGCCGTTCCATGCGCCCACGGCGCCGTCGTGGCTCGACGCCGCGCTCGAGCACCACCGCGTCGTGCTTCTGGATCAGCGCGGCACCGGGCTGTCCAGCCCGGTCGGCGACACCGACCTCGAGCGCGGCACCGAGGCCGTCGTCGAGCACATCACGCACCTGCGCGCCGACGCCATCGTGCGCGATTGCGAGGCCGTGCGCGAGGAGCTCGGCGCCCGCACGTGGAGCGTGCTGGGCCAGTCCTTCGGCGGGTTCACCACGCTGGCGTACCTGTCGACGGATGCCGCGTCGCTGGACCGGGTCTTCATCACCGGGGGCCTCAGCGCCGTCGGCCGGCACCCCGACGAGGTGTATGCGCTCACCTATGACAAGATGCGCGAGGCATCCGAGCGGTACTACCGCCGCTTCCCCGCGCACCGCGATGCGATGCGGCGCATCGTGGATCTCGCCGAAGCCGGCCGGATCGTGCTGCCGGGTGGCGAGGTGGCGTCGGTTTCGAGAGTGCGCTCCGTCGGCTCGGCGCTCGGCACCAACGACGGGTGGCAGACGCTGTGGAGCCTGCTCGAACGGGATCCACGCAGCAACGCCTTCCGCCACGACCTCGCTGCGGCGATGCCGTTCGACGCGCGCAACCCGCTCTACTACGTCTTCCACGAGTCGAGCTACGCCGACGGCTACACCACGCGCTGGTCGGCCGAACGCACCGAGCCCGACGACTTCCGTGACGACCGGACGCTCTTCACGGGCGAGCACGTGCGCCGCGAGTGGCTCGACACGGTGCCCGGTCTGCAGCCGTGGCGCGACGTCACCCTCGCGCTGGCCGACGTCGAATGGCCCCGGCTCTACGATGCCGCCGCCATCGCGGCATCGGGCGTCCGCGGAGCCGCGGCCGTGTACGTCAACGACGTGTACGTGCCGCTCGAGTTCTCGCTCGAGACGGCGCGGCTCCTGCCCCACGTCACCCCGTGGATCACGAGCGAGCACGAGCACAACGGCCTGCGAGCCGGCGATGTGCTCGCCCGTCTCATCGACATCGCCGACGGTCGCCGCGTGCGCTGACGCAGAGGGAACGGATGCCGCGGCCGGCGGCATCCGTCGTCATAGCGCCCTGAGCAGCCCGGCCAGGGGTGGCGGGACCCGGTCCAGGGGCACGGCGTCGGCCAGCAGCCGGGCGTAGCGGGCCTTGTTGCCGCTGCGGCCGCCGAAGAACCGTGCGAGCTGCGCGTCGGCGGGGCGGTCCCGCTGGAACGGCTGACGCTGCAGGTTGCGGAAGGACTCGAGCTCGCCCTGACGTGCGATCACGGCCTCCACGCCGGACACCCCGAGGGCGCGGACGAACTCGGCCTCGAGGTCGGGATCGCACACGAACAGCGCGTCCACCACCCCTTCGAAGTCGCCGCGTTCACGCGCGTCGACGAGCCCGATCAGCCGCTCGCCCTGGAGGTCGCCGGCGGCGCGCCGCGCTCCCTTGGACCCGCCGACGACGCGGATCTGCGGCATCCGGATCCCCAGCCGCGCCCCCAGCGTCTCGAGTGCGATGCGATCGCTCTCGCCCTCGACCAGCACGACCGTCATGCGGCGTCGGCTTCGGCGCGCTCTTCGGCGTGGATCTCGAGCAGCCGGGGCGCGAGCGAGGCGGTGGGGCTCACCAGTGTCGACACGATCCACTCGGGCGAGCCGGGCGGCACCGGCAGCATCACGAGCCCCCGCGCCTGGGGCTTGAGGGCCACGTGCTGCGGCACGATCGCGACGCCCAGACCCCGCGCGACCAGATCGAGCAGCGTGTGCACGTCATCGACGCTGCAGCGCACGCGCCGTAGGATGCCGTGGCGCGCGAACGCGTCGTCATTGATGGTGCGCAGCGCCCATGCTGGGCGGAAGTCCACGAAGTCGGCATCGCGCAGATCCTTCCAGCGCACCGGCGGACGCTCGGCCAGCGGATGACCGGCGGGCGCCAGCAGCACCAACGGCAGCCGGGCGAGCTCCTCCACCGCGAAGGCCGGCGCCGGATCGGCGCTGGCGACGAAGGCGACGTCGAGGTCGCCCGCGTCGACGAGGTCGACCAGTTGGTGCGAGCCCGCCTGGACGAACTGGATGTCGACGACCGGATGCCGCCGATGGAACCTCTCCAGCAGCAGGTTGACGTCCACCGCGCCCAGGCACTGCTCGGCGCCCACGCGCAGGGCACCCGCCAGCTGATGCGACGCGCGCACCACGGCGTCGCGGGCGGCTGCCGTCTGCGCCAGGATCTCGCGGGCGTGCGGCAGCAGCGCCGTCGCCGCCGGCGTCGGCTCCACCGACCGCGTGGTGCGGTCGAACAGCCGCGCCCCGAGCTCCTGCTCGAGCCGGCGGATCGCCGCGGACAGGCCGGACTGCGACACGCGGCAGCGCTCGGCGGCACGGGTGAAGTGCTTCTCCTCGACGAGCGTGACGAGATACTCCAGCTGACGCTGCTCCATGCGGACCTCCCAAGGGGCGCCGCGCGGGCTGGCGGCATCCATCCATGACCGTTCTCAATCGCAGAATATACAGTTGTTGGACTTCTTTCTCATCGCTGCCTAGCGTGGATCGCGCACACCGGCGGATGCGCGCGTCCGCCCTACGAACCACCCGAGAGCGAACTGATGAAGACCATCGACCTCACCGGCATCGACCGCCCCGCGCCCAACGTGGTGCTCGGCCTCATGCGCATCCAAGACCTCGACGACGACGCGGTCCGCACCCTCATCGGCACCGCACGCGACGCGGGGATCGACTTCTTCGACCATGCCGACGTCTACGGGCGCGATATTCACGGCTGCGAGCGCCGCTTCGCCGAGGCGATGCAGCTGTCACCGTCGGAGCGTGAGCAGATCACGATTCAGACCAAGGCCGGCATCGTCCGCGAAGGGCCGTACTTCGACTTCTCGTACGAGCACATCGTCGAGGCCGTCGAGGGGTCGCTGCGTGCCTTGGAAACCGACTACATCGACATCCTGCTGCTGCACCGCCCCGATGCGCTCGTGGAGCCCGACGAGGTCGCGCGCGCGTTCGACGAGCTCGAGGCGGCGGGCAAGGTGCGCGCATTCGGCGTCTCGAACCACACACCGCGTCAGATCGACCTGCTGAAGAAGTCGGTGCGGCAGCCGATCGTCGCCAACCAGATCCAGCTGTCGATCACCCACGCGCCCTCCGTCGCCCAGGGCGTCGCTGCGAACATGCAGGAGGAGCAGCAGTCGCTCACGCTGGATGGCGGCGGGATCGTGGACTACTGCCGCCTGCACGACATCGCCATCCAGGCGTGGTCCCCCTTCCAGGCGGGTTTCTTCAACGGCGTGTTCCTGGGCTCGCCGGACTACCCCGAGCTCAACGCCGTCATCGACCGGCTCGCTGCGTCGTACGACGTGCCGCCGATCGCGATCGCCGTCGCGTGGATCACCCGGCATCCGGCGCTGATGCAGGTGGTGCTGGGCACGACCACCCCCGAGCGGGTCAGGGGTGCCGCGCAGGGGTCGGATCTGCCCCTGACGCGCGCCGAGTGGTACGAGCTGTTCCGCGCCGCAGGTTACCGCGTGCCCTGACGCGCTGAAGACGCACGAATGCCCCGGGTCCGACGGACCCGGGGCATTTCGTCATTCCGGATGCCTGCTGTCCGCGTGCAGAAGCGCCACCGCACTAATCGACTCTTGATAGACGATTATCGATTAGTGTAACGTCGCGCTCGTTCCGACTTCCGATCCGCCGCCGGCGTGCTCGGGCGGACCACCCCCATGCACGCGACCGCGACGCTGCGGTCTCCGACGAAAGGGCTGGAACCTCGCGATGAAGCGAACCTTGTCAGTGCTGGCGCTTGTGAGCACGCTGGTCGCCGGAACGGCGACTGCCGCCTCCGCCGCACCCGAACCCCGTGCCGCATCCGCCGAACTGTTCGTCGCCCCCGACGGCGACGACACGGCGAGCGGCACCATCGACGACCCGCTGCGCACCCTGGAGGGTGCCCGGGACGCGATCCGGGAGTTGAAGACCGCAGGCGGCCTTCCGGACGGCGGCATGACGGTGTCGCTTCGGGAAGGGACCTACCCGCGCACGAAGGCCTTCGAGTTGGGCGCCGATGACTCGGGCACCGCCGACGCGCCGATCACGTACCGCTCCTACCCCGGCGAGACGGCCACGCTGACCGGTGGAGCCCAGCTCGACTCCGACGCCTTCGAACCCGTCGCCGACGAGGCCGTGCTGAGCCGCATCGTCGACGAGTCGGCGCGCAGCAAGGTGGTCGCGATCGACTTGGAGGCGGCCGGAATCACCGACTACGGGCAGCTCAGCCGGCACGGCTACTGGAAGGCCAACGACGTCAGCACGGTGCCGCCGATGGAGCTGTACATCGGCGGACAGGGCATGACGCTCGCCCGCTGGCCCAACGACGGCGCCACGGTGCAGATGGACGAGATCATCGACGTGGGCCCGACCCGCAAGGACGCCGACCTGCAGGAGCGAGGCGGCACCTTCAGCTACACCTACGACCGGCCGCAGTACTGGACGCAGGCCGACGACGTGTGGCTCGACGGCATCTTCGGCTACAGCTGGGAGTGGTCGTACAACAAGATCGCGGCCATCGACACCGAGGCCAAGACCATCACGCTGCGCTACGGCGAGATGTCGGGGCTCATGAAGACATGGTTCGAGGACTTCCACTTCGCCGAGAACCTGCTGGAAGAGCTCGACGCGCCCGGTGAGTACTACATCGACCGCGGCACCGGCATGCTCTACCTCATGCCCAACCAGGCATTCCGCGGGGGCGCGCCGGCCACGGTCACGATGCTGAAGGAGCCGATGCTGCGCACCGACGGCACATCGCACGTGTCGTTCGAAGAGCTCGTGCTCGAGTACGGCCGGGCCAATGCCGCGGTCATCCTCGGTGGGAGCAACGTCAGCATCGAACGCAGCGACATCCGGAACTTCACCGACGGCGGCGTGCTGATCAACTCACCCGGTCGCTACACCTATGACGGCATCCCGGTGAACCGCGGCGGACGCGACCACGCGGTCGTCGACTCGCACCTTCGGCACATCGGCGGCGTTCCTGTGGTGCTGCAAGGCGGCGACAAGACCACGCTCGAGCCGGGTCGTAATCGCGTGGAGAACTCGCACATCCACGACTTCGCGTACTACCACAAGGCGTACAACCCGGGAGTGATGTTCGACGGCGTCGGCAACATCGCCCGCAACAACGAGATCCACGATGCCCCGCATCCCGGAATCATCGTGCACGGCAACGACCATCTCATCGAGCGCAACGACATCTACGACGTCTGCAAGACGTTCCAGGACCTCGGCGCCATCTACATGAACGCCGGCTCGACTCCGCAGCAGCGCGGGACGGTGATCCGGCAGAACTACTTCCACGACACCGGGATCGGCCGCCTGGGCGTGGAGGGGATCTATCCCGACAACCTGACAATGGGGCTCACCATCGAGCAGAACGTGTTCTACCGGATGGGCAACGACGCCATCAAGAGCGGATCGGGCGACTACATCACGGCCCGCAACAACGTGTTCGTCGACACGCACGTGCCCTACGACAACTACGAGATGTGGATGGGGGACCAGCCGGGCAACACCGTCGACACGTCCTACATGCCGGGCTGGATCGAACTCTTCGAGGCCAACAACGGGTTCGTGGGAACGCCATACGCGCAGAAGTACCCGGAGCTGCTCACGTTCTTCGACGAGAACCACTACTTCCCCGCGCACAACGTCTTCGAGCGCAACGTCACGTGGAATCCCACGATGACGCGCTCGGGGCAGGTGAATGAGCACGGCGCCCGAGACGTGAAGAACCTCATGAACTATGCGGACAACTGGGTGACGGGTGACGATCCGGGCTTCGTCGACTGGCAGGGTGGGGACTTCCGCCTGCGTGCCGATGCGCCCGTGTTCCAGCGCATCCCGGGATTCGCGGCGATTCCGTTCGAGCTCATCGGCCCGCAGGGCAAGGTCGGGACTCCGCAGGCTCCCGACGTCGTCGCGCTGGAGAGCGTCCACCTTCCCGCAGACCAGCTCACGGTCGACCTGGGCAAGACGGCGCGCCTGCGCGCCGAGGTCGTCCCGTGGAACGCATCGAACCCCGCCGTGGAGTACGTCTCGAGCGACCCGTCCATCGCGTCGATCGACGGGGCGGGCCTGCTCACCGCGCTGCTTCCCGGCGAGACGGTCATCACCGTCACCTCGAAGGCCGATCCGGGCATCAGCGACGAGATCGTGGTCGTCGTCGCCGACGGCGACGGGGTGATGCACGCCACCGACTTCGAGTCCGGGGCGAACGGCTGGCCAGTGGACCCCAACCGCGCCATCGTCGAAGACGAGGACGGCGAGCACTGGTACCGGATCAAGGGCGGTGCGAACTCGCAGCTGCCCCGCAGCTTCACCGACTACGTGCTGGACTTCCGGGTACGCACACCATCGGTCGTGCCCGAGGGCGGGATCATGCTGATGTACGACCGCACCGGTTCGAACCCCGGCGGCTACGTGCGCTACCGGCACGCGGAGGCGGGGCCGACGTGGACGATCTACGGCCCGCAGTGGCAGATCCTCAAGGAGGTCAAGATGCCCGCCGGGTCCGGATTCGCCCCGGATTCCGTGTACGACGTGCGGATGGTGGTGAAGGGCTCCGGCATCCAGGTGCAGGTCGACGGTGAGCCGGTCATCGACGGGCCGAACCCTTCGGCGACCGCGTCGGGGAAGGTCGGCTTCTACGTCGAGAAGTTCACCGCACTCGACTTCGACGACGTGACGTTCTCGATCGTCCCCACGGCGGTGACGGCGATCGACGTCTCGCCCGACAGTGCCACGCTCGAACCGGGCGAGCGGCTGACGCTCGACCTGTCGGTCACCCCGAGCGACGCGACGAACCCGCGGGTGGAATGGACGTCCGACGCGCCGGAGATCGCGACGGTCGACGAGACCGGCACGGTCACCGCGCTCGCCGCGGGGCGGGCGACGATCACCGCAACGTCGCTCGCGGATGCCGGGATCACGGCGACCTCCGCCATCGAGGTGCAGGCGGCCGAGCATCCCGTCATCGACCTGGTGAACCCGCTCCTCGATCCGGCCGGCTGGCCGGCCACGGAGGCGGTCGACTTCGACGAGGGCGGCCTCCGCGTCGACGCCGAGGGGGTGTACGGATACAGCGCCGAGACCTTCGGCAGCGGCCTGCTCCGCTTGCGCGCCGCCGTGGACGGATTCGACGGGGGGTGGTACGGCTTCGCCGTCCGCTCCGACCGCGCCGGCGACCCGGCGTGGGTGGGTGGCAACAAGGGCTACCTGGTGGTGATCAAGGAGGACACGATCGAGTTCCAGAGCTGGAAGCCCCAGCAGACCATGCTCGGCGTCATCCCGAACACCGTCATCCGTGCCGGTGAGCAGCACGAGGTGGAGTTCGGAGCGGTCACCGTCGACGGCGGCACGCGTGTCGTGCTGCGGGTCGATGGCGAGCCCGTGTGGAGCCATCTGGATGCGGGCGCGTCCAACCCGATCGCGACCGAGGGCTACCTGAACGTCTACCACTATGTCGAGCAGAACGCGCTGCGGCTGAGCCCCGTCGTCCTGGACGACGGAGCCACCGCCGCTCCCGGAAAGGGGTCGCTCTCGAACACCAGCGGCTGGGAGTACGGTCTGCACGACGGCGACTACGACGTCGTGATGAACCTCTGGTGGGGCACCCCAGGGACGCTGTTCCGGCTCTACGAGAACGGCGCGCTCATCTCCACCAAGGTCCTGAGCGGTGCCGGCGGGATGTCGCAGACGACCGGTGTCTCCTTCACCGGCAAGCCGAACGGCACCTACGTCTACACCGGCGAGCTGGTGAACTCGAAGGGGACGACGGCGACATCGTCGACGACCGTGAAGGTGGTCCACGCCGCCCCCGGCGCGCCGACGGTCTCGCATGACAACCGCGATCGTGATGGAGCGTTCACCGCCACCGCGAACCTGTGGTGGGGCACCAACGCGACTTCCTACCGGTTCGAGCTGGACGGCGTCGTGGTGGGCTCGGGAGAGCTCGTGGCCGCTACGCCCGGTGCCCAGACCGCCTCGGTGCAGCTGGCGGGTGTCGGTGCCGGCGACCACACGCTGGTGGCCGTGTTCGCCAACCCGAACGGTGAGACCTCGTCCAAGCCCGTCACGGTCACGGTGAGGTGACGGCACCGTAGAGCACGCGCGACGATGCCCCGGACCTTCGCGGGTCCGGGGCATCGTGCGGCAGATCAGCGGTCGTCGGTGAATGCGTCCTTGATGTCGTCTCCTGCCTTCTTCACCTTGGCGCTGGCCTGGTCGGCCATCCCCTCGGCCTGAAGGCGCTCGTTGTCGGTCGCGTCCCCGACGCCCTCCTTCACCTTGCCCTTCATCTCTTCCATGTTGTGCTTCATGTCATCGCCGGTGCCCATGGGCATCTCCCTTCATCGGTGGAACGAGGTCATACGCGCGCGTCGCCGAGTCCAACGCGGTCGACGCGACGGTGGTATCGCATGCCGGCCATCCCGCCGAGGATCGCCGCGATGAGGGCGATCACCGCCGCACCGATGGCCGTCAGGATGCCGGTGAGCGTGGCGGTCTCGGCCGTCACGGGGATGCGCGGGAAGATGTCGACGTTCGCGAGGATGTCCCACTGGCTTCCCGCGATGGCGGTGATGACCGCCACCACGATCGCGATCACGATCGCCCACAGCCACACCGCGAAGCCCTGCTTGGCTCCGCTGAAGCGCGCCATCCGGCCGGCGACGTAGCCGCCTGCGAAATACGCCACGAACAGCACGATCCCGATCGCGATGGCGCCGATGATGGTCGCGGCGCCCATGTTCTCGTTCGCCGCCTGGGCGGCGTCGTCGATCGTCTCCGGCGAGGCGAGGCCGGTGGCCGCCCCGATCGCGGCGACCACGGCCGTCAGGGCGACGAGCGCTCCCAGCGCGGTCAGCCATCCGAAGAAGGCGGCGCCGAACTTGAAGCCGCCGAAGCGCTCGTGCTCGCGCTCGACGACCACGTCGCGCAGCGTGGCATTGCGGTCATGCCCCACGTCGGCGTCGGTGCTGCCCGGCGCAGGCGCCCGGTAGGGGTCGCGGGTGTCTCCGGTGCTCATAGTCCGACGCTAGGCGGACGCCCCGGCGGGGTTCAGCCCGTTGCCATTCCGCCGCGAACGGCGTAGCCTCCGCCGCCTGTCCGCTGCGCGGCCGGCGTAGTGGCGCCGTGTCCGAGGCCCTCGGACCGGGGAGCAGAATGGCGGTATGGATGCCATCGCCCCGACCCTGCGCACCGAGATGCCCGCGCCGAGCTACATCATGTCGGCGGAGGGATATCAGATCGCGACCTACTCGTGGGGGGATCCGGATGCCGAGCCCGTGCTGTGCGTGCATGGCTTCGCGTCCAGCTGCCGTGACAACTGGGTCGAGACGGGATGGGTCCGCGCTCTCACTGCCGCGGGCTATCGCGTCATCGGCGTCGACCAGCGGGGGCACGGTGCGAGCGACAAGCCGTACGACCCGCTCGCCTACTCGATGGGCGCCTTCGTGAGTGACCTGATCGCGGTGCTCGACACGTACCTGGTCGATGATGTGCGCTACCTCGGCTACTCGCTGGGCGCACGGGTCGGGTGGCAGCTCGCCGTGGATGCCCCCGAGCACGTCGGACGGGCCGTGCTCGGCGGCATCCCGGACGGACGCCCGCTCGGGCGTCTGCGGATCGAACAGGCACGCGCGTACGTCGACAGCGGCACGCCGGTGGCGGACCCCGTCACACAGAACTACGTGCGCCTGGCCGAGCGCGTGCGCGACAACGACCTGCGGGCGCTCATCGGGCTCGCCGAGGGCATGCGGTTCGGCGATGCCGACCCTGACCCCGAGCATCCGCCGATGCAGCCCGTGCTCTTCGCGACCGGCTCCGAGGACGCCATCCTGGAGCGCTCCCGCCGGCTGGCCGCGACCGTCCCGAACGGTCGGTTCGTCGAGATCCCCGGCCGCCACCACTTCAATGCACCGGGATCGCGCGCCTTCCGGGAGCAGGCGCTGGACTTCCTCCGCTGAACTCGACCGTGGTCAGGAGATCGCCGTCGCGACGAGCGCTCGGAACTTCTTCTCCACGTCGGCCGTCCACGCGAGCACCGCGAAGCTCACCGGCCAGACGTCACCGTCGTCCAGGTGCGCGGGCTCGTCGAAGTTGATGGTCGCATAGCGGGTCTTGAACTTGCTCGCCGGCTGGAAGAACGTCACGACCTTCCCCTGCGCGTTCGCGTAAGCCGGAAAGCCGTAGAACGTCTTCGGCACGAGGTCGGGAGCGACTTCGAGCACCAGCTTGTGGTAGGTCTCGGCGAGCTCCTTGTCGAGGCCGTCGAGCTTGTCGATCGCCTCCTGCACCTGCTTCAGTCCCGCCTCGCGGTTCTTGCCCGCCTTCGCCTGCTCGCGCAGCTCCTTGGTGCGCTGCTTGACGGCGTCACGCTCTTCCTTGGACAGTCCGGCGGCGGTGGTCGTCTTGTCGGCCATGGTGTTCTCCTTCACGCTCGGGGACGCCGTTGCGTCCATGTCCCTCACGCTACGAGGCGCGCGCGGCGGGCGCTTCTCCATTCCTGCGCGATTGCACCGGTGGTCTAGCGTGTTCTCCAGCCCGACCGCCCGAGCGGCCTCGATGAGGAGCAGCCATGTCCGCGACATCCCCCGAGCAGATGCATGCCATCTCGGCCGACACGCGTCACACCGTCGAGGATGTGCTCGAGTATGCGCGGCGCCGTGCACTGTACGAGAACGTCCCCCTGGACAAGCCGATGAGCCCGCGCGACCTGGAACGCCTGGCGTCGGCCTCGATCACCGCTGAGGGCATCGGGGCGCGCCGCGCGATCGCCCTGTTCGAGAACGTGCTGGCCCCCGCGTGCGTGTCGACGGACCACCCGGGCTATCTGTCCTTCATCCCCTCGGCCCCGAGCAAGGCGTCGCTCGCGTTCGACGTCGTCGTGTCGGCATCCGCCATCTACGGCGGTTCGTGGATGGAGGGTGCGGGTGCCGTCTACGCCGAGAACGAGGTGCTGCATTGGCTGGCGCGCGAGTTCGGGCTGGCGCCGGGCGCCGGCGGCGTGTTCGTGCAGGGCGGCACGGTCGGCAATCTCTCGGCGTTGGTCACGGCGAGGGATGCCGCCCGCCGGCGTGCAATCCACGACGGGCGCCCTGCGCCCGCCCGCTGGGTCGTGGTGTGCAGCGCGGAGGCCCACTCGTCGATCGCGTCGGCCGCGGCCGTCATGGACGTCGATGTGGTCACCGCGCCGGTCGACCACGCGGGGCGCCTGCGCGGTGACGCGGTCGCCCGTGTGCTCGATGAGCACGGCGACGCGGTGTTCGCGGTGGTGGCGACCGCGGGCACCACCAACTTCGGGATCGTGGACGACATCGCCGGCGTCGGGGCGGTCGCCCGCGAGCGCGGCGTGTGGTTCCACGTCGACGGGGCGTACGGGCTCGCGGCGATGCTGGTCGAGCGCATGCGCCCGCTCTTCGTGGGCGTGGAGCTGGCGGACTCGGTGATCGTCGATCCGCACAAGTGGCTGTTCGCCCCGTTCGATGCGTGCGCGCTCATCTATCGCGAGCCCGAGCTCGCCCTCCCGGCGCACACCCAGAAGGCCGAGTACCTCGACACGCTCACCGGCAAGCCGGACTGGAACCCCTCCGACCTTGCGGTGCAGCTCACCCGCCGTGCGCGAGGTCTGCCGCTGTGGTTCTCGCTGGCGACGCACGGGACCCAGCAGTACCGCGACACCATCGAGTACGGCATCGATCTCGCCCGTCGCATCGCCGACGAGATCGCCGGGCGGGACGGCCTCTCGCTGGTGCGCGACCCGCAGCTGTCGGTCGTCGTGTTCCGTCGTGACGGCTGGCGTCTGGCCGACTACGAGGCCTGGTCGGCGAAGCTCCTGGACGAGCAGCAGGCGTTCGTCGTGCCCAGCTCCCACGCCGGCGAGCCGGTGCTGCGCTTGGCCATCATCTCCCCGCTGACGACCTTCGAGCTCCTGACCGGCATCCTCGACACCCTGGCGTGACTCCCGTCCCCGCTGCGGTGTGGGGAGGGGTGGGCTGCGGGTCCGGGTGGGTGCGGGTGTTGCGCGGTGCTCGGGCCGCGGCATCCGTGAGACTTCACTGGAGCGCCGAGACTGCGGTTGCGGGGTGCGGCATCCGTGAGACTTCACTGGAGCGCCGAGACTGCGGTTGCGGGTTGGAGTTTCGGCGCCCGGATGGAGTTTCGCGGTCCGGGGCGTGTCGGGCGGAACCACCGGGATGCCGGCTGCCGCGGGTGGTGCGCGGGCGGGTGCGGGTGTAGCGGGGTGCTCGGGCCGCGGCATCCGTGAGACTTCACTGGAGCGCCGAGACTGCGGTTGGGGGTTGGAGTTTCGGCGCCCGGATGGAGTTTCGCGGTCCGGGGCCGAGCGGGAGGGCACGTGGCCGGGGCACGGGCGGAGGGGCACGCGGCCGGGGCAGAGGCGCGGGCGACGAGGGCCACGGACGCCGCGACCGGGGACCACGTAGACTGGACGTATCCGTTCTCGCCGTGAGAACCCGCCCGCCACGCAGGATCACCGTGACCTCAGCCGATTCCCGCACGTTCGACGTGCGTCACCTGCAGCTCGCGCGCGCCGTGTTCGCTGCGATCGCGGCCCTCATGATCACGTTCTCGCCGGACCACTCGGCGGCCGTGGGGGGCGCCGTGTTCAGCGGCTTCGCGATCGCGACCGGGCTGGTGCTGCTGCTCGCGGTGTGGCTGGTGTACCCACGTGGGCGCCGGTGGCCCGCCGCCGCGGTCGGTGGCGTCACCGTCGTCGCGGGCATGGCGGCCGGGCTCTATCCGCTGCGGACCGTCGCGGGCTTCTTCGTCATCGTGATCGCGTGGGCCGTCGTGTCGGGGGTGCTGGAGCTGATCGCCGGCTGGCGCGGCCGCACGGCCGGCACTGCTCGCCGCGACATCGTCCCCGGCGTGCCCGACGCCCGCCCGCAGGCGCCCGCCTGGCCGGGCAGCGAGGCCCGCGACGCGATCGTCGTCGGTGCGCTCGGCATCCTGCTCGGCATCGCGCTGCTCTTCGTGCAGCCCGCGTACGCCCTGGATTACACGATCGAAGAGGCGCACCAGACGTTCACCCTCACCGGCATCACGATCGGAGTTGGACTGTTCGGCGGCTATGCCGCGATCGCGGCGGTGTACCTGGGCATCGCCGCCTTCTCTCCCCGCGCGACAGAGCCCGCCGGCGCCGGGCCGGACGCATCCGTGCCGGCCGAACCGAACCCGCAGAAGGACTCCGCGTGAGCCACGAAAGCCCCACCCGCCGCGACCTCCTCAAGCCCCTGCAGCTGCTCGGGCTGGCGTTCGCGGCCGCCGTGTTCGCCGGCGTCGTCACGCTGGTCTCGATGGGCTTCTTCCAGCAGCGGTTCGAGGGTCAGGCGCAGACGGCGCTCGTCACCGGCCTGGTGACCGCCGGCGTCACCTTCATCGCAGTGCTGCTCATCCTGTCGCTGCTGCTGCTGGCCGTCGACCCGGCACAGGTGACGAAGCAGATCGACAAGCCGGTGCTGTACGACGAATCCGCCACAAGCGGCACCGACGACGGGACGGATGCCGCGGCATCCGGCGACCCGACGCCCAAGGGCTGACGCGCCCCCACCCCCAAAGCCCGAAGCGCCCCGAACCCGGCAGCGTCCTGGGACCCGACGCAAGGGCTGACGCGCCCTGGCCCCAGCGCCCCCACCCCAAGCCCGAAGCGCCCGGCGCGGTCGACGCCCCGCTTCTACCCGGCTCAGGCCTCGGGAACCTGCACCGTCAGGTACTGGTCGACGAGTGCCGACGCGAGCCCGGCGTACGCCGCCGGGGTCAGGGCCAGCAGGCGCTCCTTGGCCTCGTCGCCGATGTCGAGGCCGCGGACGAACTCCGCCAGCTCGGCGGCACCCACCCGGCGCCCGCGGGTGAGGTCCTTCAGCAGGGCGTAGGGGTCGCTGATCTGCGAGCGCCCCGCCGCGATCTCGGCGCGCACCACGGTCTGGATCGCCTCGGCCAGCACCTCCCAGTTCGCGTCGAGGTCGGCCGCCAGCACGTCCTCGGCCAGCGAGATCTCGCCGAGGCCGCGCTCGAGGTTGTCCAAGGCCAGCAGCGAGTGGCCGAACGCGACCCCGATGTTGCGCTGCGTCGTCGAGTCGGTGAGGTCGCGCTGCAGGCGGCTGGTCACGAGCGTCGAGGCGAGCGTCGCGAAGAGCCCCCCGGCGATCTCGAGGTTGGCTTCGGCGTTCTCGAAGCGGATCGGGTTGATCTTGTGCGGCATCGTCGACGAGCCGGTGGCGCCGGCGACGGGGATCTGCGTGAAGTAGCCGATCGAGATGTACGTCCAGATGTCGGTGGCGAGGTTGTGGAGGATGCCGCCCACATGTCGCGCGCGGTCGTACAGCTCGACCTGCCAGTCGTGCGACTCGATCTGTGTGGTGACCGGGTTGAAGTCGAGGCCGAGCGACTCGATGAACTCGAGTGAGATCTGCGGCCAATCCGCGTCGGGATCGGCGGCCAGGTGCGCCGACCACGTGCCTGTGGCGCCGGAGAACTTCGCGGCGAACTCGCCGCCCGCGACCTGGGCGGCCACCCGCTCCAGCCGCCACACGAAGACGCCCAGCTCCTTGCCCATCGTCGACGGCGTGGCCGGCTGACCGTGCGTGCGCGAGAGCATCGCGACGTCGCGATGCTCGAGGGCCAGGGCCCTCAGCGCTGCGATGACGCGCTCGAGCTTCGGCAGCCAGACGTTCGTCACGGCGCGCTTGACCGTCAGGGCGTACGCGGTGGAGTTGATGTCCTCGCTCGTGCAGGCGAAGTGCGTGAGCTCTGCGATGGCGTCGAGCCCGAGGGTGGAGAGGCGGTCGCGCACCAGGTACTCGACGGCCTTCACGTCGTGGCGGGTCACCGCCTCCTTCTGGGCGAGCCAGTCGATCTCGGCCTGCCCGAAGCCGAGGTAGAGCGCGCGCAGGCGCTGCTTGTCGGCATCCGACAGCGGCGACGTGCCGAAGAGGGAGCGATCGGTGAGGGCGATCAGCCACTCCACCTCGACCTCGACACGGGCGCGGTTCAGACCGGCCTCGGACAGGTACTCGCCGAGCTCGCCGACCGCGGGACGATACCGTCCGTCGAGAGGGCTCAGGGGCTGAGGGGGCAGAGAGGTCACGGTGGCTCCCGTCGGTCACGTCGAAGACGACCGTCGATCCGGCGTCAGTGCACCGGGCGTATGGCGGGTTCGAGTTGCCGGAAGAGCGCCCGGCTCGCGCTCTCGATCATACCGAGCACCTCGTCGAACATTCCGGGGCCGGCATAGTACGGGTCGGGCACATCGAGGGTCTGGGCCGCGGGGTCGAACGACAGCAGCAGCGCGATCTTGTCGGCATCCGCCTCGCTGCGCGCCCACCCGTGAAGGATCCGCTCGTGGCTGCGGTCCAGGGCGACGACCAGGTCGCTGCGGGCGAAGTCTGCATGCGTGAACTGGCGCGCCCGGTGCCGGGTGCCGTCGTACCCGGCGCGCTGGAGCGCCTCGATGGTGCGCTGGTCGGCGCGCTCGCCCACGTGCCAATCGCCTGTGCCGGCGCTCGTCGAGCCGACCCGGGCGCCCAGGCCCGAGGCATCCGCGAGCTCGCGGAACACGACCTCGGCCATCGGGGACCGGCAGATGTTGCCCGTGCATACGAACACGACGCGAAAGGGCGCCACGTCGCTCGCGGTCATGATCTCCATTCTGGCCGAGCCGACACCAACGTTAAGGAACTCTCCTCCGGAGGTCTTCCGGCGGCGGATGCCGCTCCCCTAGCTTGGCTCTGACGGGAGGCGACCGGCCACCCGTCTTCCCCTGCGCGGTCCACCGACTCGCGCGCTGTCCCGTGGAGGTCTCGTGTTCCATCCGCCCCGCAGACTCACCGCCGCGCTCGCGGCCCTCACCCTGGCCGCGGCCGGCGCCGTGGCGTTCGCCGCTCCGGCCGCCGCGGCATCCGGCGACCTGCTCATCAGCGAGTACGTCGAGGGCTCGTCGAACAACAAGGCGATCGAGATCTACAACCCCTCGACCGCCCCCGTGGACCTGGCCACCGCGGGGTATGCGCTGCAGCAGTACTCCAACGGCAGCGCGTCGGCGGGTCTGACCATCCCTCTCACCGGCTCCGTCGCGCCGGACGACGTCTACGTGCTCGCGCACGGCGCGGCCGACGCGGCCGTGCTCGCCGTCGCCGACCAGGTCACCGCGACGAACACGGGCCTGTTCAACGGCGACGACGCCGTGACCCTGGTGCGAAACGGCGTCATCGTCGACGTCGTCGGCCAGATCGGCCTCGACCCGGGCACCGAGTGGGGCACGGGGCTCACCTCGACGGCAGACAACACGCTGCGCCGCGCCGCCGACACGTGCGTCGGCGACGCGAACGGCGCTGACGCCTTCGACCCGGCCGCCGGCTGGATCGGATTCGCCACCAACACGTTCGACGGGCTCGGCTCGCACGACGCGGACTGCGCGCTCGAGCCTCCGACCGACCCGGGCAACGGACCGGTCGCCGACTGCACGGCCGACGCCGTGACGATCGGGTCGGTGCAGGGCGCGGGCAGCGCATCGCCCGTCGCCGGCGCGAATGTCATGGTGCGAGGCGTGGTCGTCGGCGACTTCCAGGTCGGCGGCTACGACGGCTACTACGTGCAGGATGCCGGCGACGGCGACTCCGCCACCTCCGACGGCGTGTTCGTCTACGCGCCCGGCGGGGCGGCCGTGAGCTCCGGCGACGTCGTGAGCGTCGCCGGTGCGGTCAAGGAGCAGTTCGGCCTCACCGAAATCGTGGCGGCCGACGTCGAGGTGTGCGCCACCGGCCAGGCCCTGCCCGCGCCCACCGCGCTGACCCTGCCCGCCACGACGGCCCAGCGCGAAGCGCTCGAGGGGATGTACGTGACCCTGCCGCAGAACCTCGCGATCGGCGAGACGTTCGAGTACGGCAGGTTCGGCACGATCACCCTGACCAACGGCCGCTTGGACACGCCGACCGCGGTGGTCGAGCCCGGCGCCGAGGCGACCGCGCTGGCGGCAGCGAACCTCGACAACAGCATCACGCTGGACGACGGCCGCGGCACGCAGAACCCCGACCCGGCGATCCACCCCGATGGCGAGGTCTTCACGCTCGAGCATTCGTTCCGCAGCGGTGACCTGGTGCAGAATGCCACCGGAGTCCTCGACTACCGGTTCGACGTGTGGGGCATCCAGCCGACCGAGGACGCCGACTTCACCGTCGCCAATCCGCGCCCCGAGGTTCCGGACGTCGGCGGAGACGTGAAGATCGCGAGCTTCAACGTGCTGAACTACTTCACCTCGATCGATCCGACCCCGACGAACTCGGGCGACGACGACTACTACCGCGGCGCCGACACCGCCGAGGAGTTCCAGCGTCAGCAGGCCAAGATCGTCGCGGCGCTCGCCGAGATCGACGCCGACGTGTTCGGCCTCCTCGAGATCGAGAACAACGGCACGGCGGTGCAGGCGCTCGCCGACGCGCTCAACGCGCGCGTGGGAGCGGGCACCTACGTTCCGGTGGTGACCGGTGTCATCGGCACCGACGCGATCACCACCGCGATGATCTACAAGCCCGCGACGGTCAGCCCGGTCGGCGGGCACCTGCTCATGACGAGCGCGGTCGACCCCGCCTGGTCGGACGAGCGCAACCGCCCCGGGCTCACGCAGCGGTTCGCCTCGACCGAGACGGGCGAGGAGTTCGTCGTCTCGGTGAATCACCTGAAGTCGAAGGGCTCGGCGTGTCCCGAGAGTCCCGACCTCGGCGACGGCCAGGGCAACTGCAGCGCCGTCCGCACCGCTGCGGCGACCGCGCTGGCCACCTGGCTGAACACGACGGTGGCGCCCGACGGCCGGGCGATCGTGATCGGCGACCTGAACTCGTACGACCACGAGGACTCGATCGACGCCTTCGTCGCGGGCGGCTTCACCGACCTCGAGAAGCAGTTCGGCGGCGAGCACGCGTACTCGTACGTGTTCGACGGACAGGTCGGCTACCTCGACTACGCCCTCGCACAGCCGGCGCTCACCGCCGACGTGTCGGGCGCGTCGGCGTGGCACATCAACGCCGACGAGCCGAGCCTCATCGACTACGACATGTCGTTCAAGCAGCCGGCGCAGGACGCGCTCTTCGCATCGGACCCCTATCGCTCCAGCGACCACGACCCTGTGATCGTGGGACTGAACCTGACGCCCCCCGACACCACCGCGCCGACGATCGAGGTGACGGCAGACCCCGAGACGGTGTGGCCGCCGAACAACAAGATGCGCACCATCGAGTTCGGCATCGACGCCGCCGACGACCGCGGCGACGTCACGGTCGCGTTCGCCGGCGTCACCGTCGTCGGGTCCTCGAAGGCCGACTGGGAGCAGGTGGACGACGACACGTTCCGGGTGCGCGCCGTGAAGGGCGCGGTCTACCGCTTCACGTGGACGGCGACGGATGCCGCAGGCAACACCGCCACCGCTTCGGCCGAGGTGGTCGTCGACAAGGAGCGCTGACCGCCGCAGCCGGCAGCCGCAGGGCACGGAGGGGTGCCGTCCGACGGGACGGCGCCCCTCCTCCACATCGGGGGCACGCCATCAGCTGCCCACAGAACGGGGCGACTGCCCGCTCCCCGAAGCGCTCCGGCGGGACGATCGTTGCGTGACACCCGCACCCCTCGCCGCCGGATCCCCCGCCGATCAGCTCGCCATCGTGGTGGGCGAGCTCGGTCGCCTCATCGGCCACCTGGAGGATGCCGCGGTCGTAGCCCGCGGCCTGTCCGACGCGACCGGCTGGCAGGCCACAGCGGCGACGGCCTTCCACGAGCGCGCGACGCGGTGGGCGGGCGACGTCTCGGGACTCGGATGCCTGGCGCAGACGGCGCGAGCCGACGCCGACCTCGCCTGGGGTCGCGCCCTCATGACCGAGCCGCTGACCGGGCTGCCCTTCCTCGGGGCCGGGCGATGAGCGGTGAGGGGGCAGGGGACCCGCTCGACCCGCAGCAGCCCTCCGCCTCCCGGCGCGTGGATCCCGACACGGGATGGGTGGGCCTGTTCGGGGAGATGTGGCCCCGAGTGGACCACGGGCTGCAGATCCGCGGCGGCGGGGCCGTCGCGGTGGACACCGTGACGCTTCGCGAGACCGCCGACCGCTTCGTCACGGCGGAGGCGGATCTCGAGGCCATCGCCCTGCGGCTGGGAGCTCTGCAGAACATGCTGCTGGTGATGTTCCACGACGCGCGGGACGCGGTGGCGTCGGCAAGCATCCTCGGCACGCGACTGCGCGAGGTGCGGGCCGAGGCCCTGGCGATCGCTGGTGCGCTGCGCGGAGCCGCCGACGCGTACGAGCTCGTGGACCTGCGGGCAGAGCAGCACGCGGCCGCGCTGGCGGGAGACACGGGCCGGGCCGCGCGCCTGGAGGCGCGCACCGAGCGGCTGGCGGCGGCCCACCCTGACGCCTGGCAGCAGGCACTGATCGCGGAGTTCGATCGCACCGTGCTGTGGCCGTCAGAGCTGGTGCGGCAATCGACGCAATGGGGTGTCAGCGTCGGTGAGACCATCAGCGGCCCCGGCGCGGTGGTCACGGGCGCCGCGACGGGCTTGGTCACCCTCGGCGCCGCCGCCGGGGTGGGCCTGGCGGGCACGGGCCGGCTCTCCCGCGACGCGCGGCTGACGGGCACGGCGGGGCCGGTCTCGCTGCGGCCGGTCGCACCGGTCGCCCCGACCGCGCCGGCTGCCTCGAGCCCGTCGGCACCCGCGGTTCCGGCGGGAGGCGCCGCCTCGGTGGCGCCGCAGGGTCTCGCCGCCGTCACCCAGCGGATGCCGGGGGCCGGCGACTCCCGCGTGCGGGTCGAGCGGTACGCCATGCCTGACGGATCCCACCAGTACGCGGTCTACGTGGCGGGAATGCAGTCGTTCGCGCTCGGAGGCGACGACCCGTGGGACAACGAGTCGAACCTCCAGCTGTACTCCGGGCAGACCTCGGACTCATACGCGGCCACCGAGGCCGCGCTGGCGGCGGCCGGCGCCCAGCCCGGCGATGTCGTGCACGCCTTCGGGCATTCTCAGGGCGCGATGATCGCCGCCCACCTGGCTTTGGAGGGCGAGTACGACGTCCAGACGCTGGTGTCGCTCGGTTCGCCCGTCGAGGCCGACGTCGGCGCCGACACGTTCAGCGTCACGCTGCGGCACACCGACGACCCGGTGGCGGCACTCGCCGGCGGTGGCCACGGCCAGGGCGTGGGCGCCCCGGGTAGCTTCGTCGCCGAGCGCGTCGCCGACCCCGATCCCGGGCTGGACGACGTCCAGGTGCCGGCTCACCGGATGACGGCCTACGCCGAGACCGCGGTGCTCGTGGATGCCTCCGCCGACCCCCGTGTCGATCAGCTGCGCGCGGTCTTCGACGGTCTCGCCGCCGCTGACGACGTGGTGGTCACCGAGTACGCGGCGACCCGGGGGTAGAGAGGAGGTCAGTCCTTGCGGGGGCGGAGAATGATGCCGAACACCCAGTTGATGAGCGTGATGATGATGGCCGCCAGCACGCCCCACCAGAAGTCCTCGACCCGCAGGCCCCAGCTCCACCAGCTCGTCAGCCACGCCGTGAGCCACAGCAGGAACGCGTTGATGAGCAGCCCGATGAGGCCGAGCGTGAGGATGTAGAGCGGGAACGCGAGCACCTTGATGACGGTGCCGATGATGGTGTTCACCAGGGCGAAGATCGCCGCGACGATGAGCAGCGTGAGCACGAGCTGAAGGGTCTCGCCCGGCGGGAACGGGATGACCGTGACCTGCAGCGCCGGGATCAGGGTGACCACCCAGATCGCGAACGCGTTGACGACGATGCGGATGAGGAAGCCCATAGTCCGCCCAGTCTTCCACGGCAGCCGTCGGCGGCCAATGGTCGCCGCCCGGCACGCCGAATGCGCCGCGGGCGCGTTCGGCCGGCGGCAGCCCCGCGACGCATCCGGCCGACGCCGGCTGCGGGAGCACATCGGACCTGCCGCTCGTAGACTCGGGACGTGACCGACGCTCCCGAGATCCCCGTGCGCGTGCGCCCCGAGGTCGCCGCCCTGCCGCCGTACAAGCAGGGCCGGCAGGCCGGCGCCGACGCCTTCAAGCTGTCGAGCAACGAGAACCCGTTCGACCCGCTGCCGGGTGTGCTCGAGCGGGTACGGGCCGCGACCGCGTTGAACCGGTATCCGGATGCCACCGCGCATCGCCTGCGACAGCGCCTGGCCGAACGGTTCGGGGTGGACGTCGACGGGGTGCACATCGGTGCGGGCAGCGTCTCGATCCTCGCCCAGCTGGTGCTGGCGACATCGGGTCCTGGAGATGAGGTCATCTACGCCTGGCGATCTTTCGAGGCCTACCCGTGGCTGGCTGTCGTGGCAGGAGCCACCGCGGTCGAGGTGCCGCTGGCTGCCGGCGCCCGTCACGACCTCGACGCGATGGCGGCGGCGATCACCGAACGCACTCGTGCCGTCATCGTCTGCAGTCCGAACAATCCGACCGGTCCCGTCGTGACTCAGGCGGAATTCGATGACTTCGTGGCCAAGGTGCCGGGTGACGTGCTCGTCGTCCTCGATGAGGCCTACGCCGAGTTCGTGACCGATCCCGACGCCGTCGGCGGGGAGCGGGTGCTGCGCAGCGGCTGGCCCAACGTCGTGGTGCTGCGGACGTTCTCGAAGGCCTACGGGCTCGCGGCGCTGCGCGTCGGCTACGCGATCGGCCACCCCCGGGTCCTCGATGCCGCGCGCACCACCGCCATCCCGCTGTCGGTCACCGCCCACGGCGAAGAGGCGGCGCTGGCGAGCCTGGATGCCGAGGAAGAGCTGCTCGAACGGGTGCAGGTCATCGCCGGCCGTCGCGATCGCCTGGCCCAGGGGTTGCGCGATGCCGGCTGGAACGTCCCGGAGGCGCAGGGCAACTTCGTGTGGCTGCCCGCCGGCGACGAGACCGCGGCCTTCGCCGTCGCCTTCGAGGAGGCGGGGCTGATCGTCCGCCCGTTCGCCGGGGACGGCATCCGCATCTCGGTGGGCGAAGAGGAATCTGTGGAGAAGGTCCTAGGGATCGCGGCATCCGTTGTGAAGAACCTCCCGGAAGGCCACGCGGGAGTGCGGGCTAGCGTAGAACGGTGACCCCGCCTGAAGATCCGGTGACGATCGACGCCGTGGCGCCGGCAGCCGAAGGTGAAGACCCCACGCTCGTCCGCTTCCTCGCGGCGGACGGCACATTCGCGCCCACGCCTGCAGCCGAGCGCTACCGCCAGGCCGTCGACGGCCTGAGCGATGGCGACCTCGCGACGTTCTATCGCGACATGACCGTCATCCGCGCCTTCGACGTGCAGGCGACGAACCTGCAGCGGCAGGGTCAGCTCGCGCTGTGGCCGCCCAGCTACGGCCAGGAGGCCGCCCAGGTGGGCTCCGCCCGTGCCGCCCGCCCGCAGGACCACATCTTCCCCTCGTACCGCGAGCACGTCGTCACCAAGATCCGCGGCGTCGATCCGATCGACATCATCCGGGTCATGCGAGGCCTCTCGCACGGCGGCTGGGACCCCACCGACCCGAAGAACGGCAACACCCACATCTACACGCTCGTGCTCGGCTCGCAGACGCTGCACGCCACCGGGTTCGGCATGGGGCTCGTCTTCGACGGGCGATGCGGCACCGGCGACCCCGCGCGCGATGAGGCCGTCATCGTCTACTACGGCGACGGTGCGTCCAGTCAGGGCGACGTGCACGAGGCCATGGTCTTCGCCGCCAGCTACCGCACCCCCGAGGTGTTCTTCCTGCAGAACAACCAGTGGGCGATCTCGGTGCCCGTCTCCACCCAGTCTCGGTCGCCGCTGTACAAGCGCGGCGAGGGATACGGGATGCCGAGCACGCTCGTCGACGGAAACGACGTGCTGGCGAGCTGGGCGGTGACGCGGGCCGCGCTGGACGAGGCGCGCGCCGGCGAAGGTCCCCGCGCCATCGAGGCGATGACCTACCGCCTCGGTGCGCACACCACGAGCGACGACCCGACCAAGTACCGCACCTCCGACGAGGAGGAGTCCTGGCGACGTCGCGACCCGATCGCCCGCATGCGGGCGTTCCTGCTCGCGCGGGGCGCGTCGGAGGCGTTCTTCGCCGACGTGGACGCCGAGGCACAGGCGCTCGCCGACGACACCCGCGCCCGCACAAATGCGCTCGGCGGTCTCGAGGCCGACACGATGTTCGCGCACGTGTACTCCGAGGCCCACCCGCTCATCGCCGAGCAGCGGCGCTGGCTCGCCGAGTACGAGGCATCCTTCGAGGGAGGTGCATCGTGACCATCGATACCCGGTCGTCGAGCGAGGAACGGTCGATGAGCGAGTCTGCGAGTCCACACGCCGACGCGGCACGCGCCGAGACGCCGACCGTGACGACCATGCCGTTCAGCCGGGCGATCAACGCCGGACTGCGGGCCGCCATGGCCGCGAGCGACCGCGTGGTGCTGATGGGCGAAGACATCGGCAAGCTCGGCGGCGTCTTCCGCGTGACCGAGGGCCTGCAGGCCGAGTTCGGCGAGCGCCGGGTGCTCGACACCCCGCTGGCAGAGTCCGGACTCGTCGGCACCGCGATCGGGCTGGCCATGGCGGGCTTCCGTCCGGTCGTCGAGATCCAGTTCGACGGCTTCGTCTTCCCGGGGTTCGACCAGATCACCACGCAGTTGGCCAAGCTCACCAACCGGCATGAGGGTGCAGTGCAGATGCCGGTCGTGATCCGCATCCCCTACGGCGGGCACATCGGCGCCGTCGAGCACCACCAGGAGAGCCCCGAGGCCTACTTCACCCACACTCCGGGCCTGCGGGTGGTCAGCCCGTCGACTCCCAACGACGGTTACTGGATGATCCAGGACGCGATCACCTCGCCCGACCCGGTGATCTTCCTCGAGCCCAAGAGCAAGTACTGGCAGAAGGGGGAGGTCGACACCTCGGCCCCGGCGCTGCCGCTGCACGCCTCGCGCGTGGTGCGCCGCGGCAGCGACGTCACCCTGGTCGGCCATGGCGCGATGGTCACGACCATGCTCCAGGCGGCGGCCCTCGCCGAGGCCGAGGGCACGAGCATCGAGGTCGTCGACCTGCGCTCGCTGTCACCGCTGGACTACGGCCCGATCCTCGACTCCGTGCGCCGCACCGGGCGCATGGTCTACGCGCAGGAGGCCCCCGGCTTCACCTCGCTGGGATCCGAGGTCGCCGCGACCGTGATGGAGCAAGCGTTCTATGCCTTGGAGGCGCCGGTGCTGCGCGTGTCCGGCTTCGACACACCCTTCCCCCCGGCCAAGCTCGAGGGTGCGTACCTGCCCGACGCCGACCGCATCCTCGAGGCCGTCGACCGGTCCCTGGCCTACTGACCGCTCTCGCCGGGTCATCCCGGGCGAAAGGAGCACACATGAGCACGCAGACGTTCGTCCTCCCCGATGTGGGCGAAGGACTCACCGAGGCCGAGATCGTCCAGTGGCGCGTGGCGCCCGGCGACACGGTGGCGGTCAACGACGTCCTGGTCGAGATCGAGACGGCCAAGTCGCTGGTCGAGCTGCCGTCGCCGTTCGCAGGCACCGTCGGCGAGCTGCTCGTGGCCGAGGGTGCGACCGTCGACGTCGGCGCCCCGATCATCACGATCGCGTCCGGGACGGATGTCGCGGCCCCGGCGGTCGTCGGACAGTCCGAGCACGGCGGTCCCAGCGATCCGTCATCCGACAAGGGCGAGGGTGCGGTGCTCGTCGGCTACGGCACCGGGGGGCACGTGCAGTCGCGGCGTCGCCCGGTGCAGCGCACCGAGAAGGCGCAGCGCGTCGCGGCATCCGTCGGCGTGGTGGCCAAGCCTCCGATCCGCAAGCTCGCACGTGACCTCGGCGTGGACCTCGCGACCGTGACGCCGAGCGGTCCGGCGGGCGAGGTGACCCGTGAGGACGTCGTCAACCATGCGTCGCAGGCGAGCGTCTTCCGCAACATCCAGACCCCCGAGTGGGGCGACGTGCGCGAGGAGACGATCCCCGTCCCCGCTGCCGCGCCGGCCGGATCCGCCCGTCCCGGCGGTGCGGCGACGGTGAGCCCGTCGACCCCGGCGCCCGACGCCGCGGGCCGGGAGGAGACCATCGCGGTCAAGGGCGTGCGCAAAGCGACGTCGTCGGCGATGGTGCAGTCGGCGTACTCCGCTCCGCACGTCTCGGTGTGGACCGACGTCGACGCCACCCGCACGATGGAGCTCGTCAAGCGCCTCAAGGCGTCACCGGACTTCGCCGACATCAAGGTGTCGCCGCTGCTCATCATGGCGCGTGCCGTCATCTGGGCGGCCCGGCGCACGCCGATGGTCAACGCCGCGTGGGTGGATGCCGACGGCGGCGCCGAGATCCGCGTGCGCCGCTACGTCAACCTCGGCATCGCGGCGGCCACTCCTCGTGGTCTTCTCGTACCGAACATCAAGGACGCTCAGGACCTGTCGATGCGCGAGCTGGCGCGGGCGCTGGAGAAGCTCACGGTGACCGCGCGCGAGGGCAAGACGACGCCCGCCGACCAGCAGGGCGGCACCATCACCATCACCAACATCGGCGTCTTCGGCATGGATGCCGGCACGCCCATCATCAACCCCGGCGAGTCGGGCATCGTGGCGCTCGGTACGATCCGCCAGAAGCCATGGGTCGTCGACGGCGAGGTGCGTCCGCGATTCGTGACCACCGTCGCCGGCTCGTTCGACCACCGCGTGATCGACGGCGACGGGATGTCGCGGTTCATCGCCGACGTCGCCTCGATCCTGGAGGAGCCCGCCCTTCTGCTGGACTGACCGATCGCCCCGAGCGCCGTCGTCTTCGACAACCGGCGCCCCCGTGACACCGGCGCCGGTTGACGCAGGACCTCTTGCCCGCGTCGGTCCGCTGCGCTAGACAAGTGCCGACAGCGCAGGATGAGAGCGCTGGCAGCGACCGACGGAGGGGACCCCCGCCTGATGTCCGCGCTCGGGATGCGGAGATTCGCGAAGCAGCCGCCACCACGGCCCGCGGCAGACAGGGCCTGGCGGTTGCCGGCCGTCGCCCTGGTGACCGTCGCGATCGCCCTGGGATCCGCCTCGGCGGCGGTGGCGGTGCCCGCCCCGGTCGCCATGCCGTCGGATCCCCGCGCCGAATTCGTCAGCGGGGACGCGGTGACCTGCTCCGACGTCGGCTTCGACGAGTCGATCCGCATCGGGGGCGCGGGCTCCGAGCCCGGTGCCGATGCCTATGTCGCCGGCACGACCCGCCAGGACCGGTACCTCGACGTCGCCATCACACCCGACGGCGTGGCGGCCGGGGTGGTCATCGACGCCGTCGTGGTCAAAGGCGGCAACGGCTTCAACCTCTACACCGATCCGGCGGTGCTGCCACCGTCGCTGGCGCCGCCTCAGGGCTACTTCTCGCCGCTCGTCGGTGCGGGCAACATCCCCCAGATCAGCCACTGGTTCGTCTGCTATCACCTCGACCCGCTGCCGACCGGGTCGCTCCTGATCGAGAAGGAGGTCATCCCTCCGGCGGGGCTGCCGGCCCAGTCGCTGCCTCTCTCGTTCAGCGTGCTCGTGACGTGCGACGCGCCGGGCTTCGAGCCGGTCGTGATCACATTCGGCAGATCCGGTGGCGTCGCGCTGAACGCGGGGTCCGTCCTCATCGACGCTCTGCCCACCGGCACCACGTGCACCGTCGAAGAGGAGGGGACCGCGAGCCTTCCCCCCGGCACCGTGGTGTCGTTCTCGCCCGACTCCACCGTGCAGATCGGCGACGCGGCGGGCGCCGAGGTGACCGTCACGAACGACTTCACCGGCATCTCGGTGCTGCAGGGATCGCTCACGATCACCAAGGCGGTCCAGCCGGCCGTCTCGCCCGCGGATCTGCCGGCGGAGTGGATCGTCGAGTACGCCTGCCTCGACGGGACGGTCGGAACCGTGGCGCTGCCCGCCGCAGGCGGCACCTCGGCACCCATTATGGTCACCGCGGGGACGTACTGCGCCATCGCCGAAGCCACGACGTCGGTGCCACCCGGATGGACGGTCACCTACCAGTCAGGCGACCAGATCTCCGCGACCGGCCTGACCGTGCCGGTCTTCGAGGCCCCCGTCGACGTGACAGTCACCAACACCCCTCCCACTCCTGTTCCCTCGCCCTCGCCCTCGCCGGGGCCTGGCACGCCGTCTGAACCGGATGCCCCGGAACTGGCGGCGTCCGGTGCCCCCGCGCCCGTCGGGCTGGCGGTCGCGGGTGCTGCCGCCTTGCTCTCGGGAGCTGTCGCGGCTGCCTGCCCACGCCGCCGCGGACGCGCCGGCAGGTGACCCGGCGTCAGCCGATCTGCCGGACGCGACGGCTGCGCACGAGCGAGCGCGGCGTGAGGGATCGCGGCCGGCCGATCATCGCCAGCAGGCCGATCCCCGCCATGCCGCCGAGGGTGCCCGCGACGATGTCGGTCATGGTGTCTTCCAGACCGCCGCGCTGCGACGCGGTGCCGATGATCACGTCGCTGGCGTATTCCGAGATCTCCCACGCGGCGGCGAAGGCCATCGGGGTGGCCTGGATGACGACGATCGCGAACCACAGCGGCAGCGCGGTGCCGATGCGGTCCTCCGCGTTGCGGACGAACAGCATGCCGAGCCAGGCCAGCATGATGCCGGAGTCGAAGTGCACCAGGGTGTCCCAGTCCGGGATCGCGGTGTAGACGCCGAGCGCGCTGCCGAAGAACGGCCCCGCGAACATGAAGGCGAGGTAATGCACCTGCAGGGCCCACGGCATGCGCGTCCGCAGCACCAGCTCGGAAAGGGCGGGCGCCCACATCGCGGCCGCCAGCAGCACCGTGAGTCCGACCTTGATGTGGGGCAGGAACATCGACAGGAGCACGGCGAGCGCGATCGCGGCGAGCTGGAAGGGAAGCGCGAGCAGCAGTGAGCGTCGGAGAGCGGGGATCATCGGCGTCCACCCTACTCAGACCTCATCTCCGCTCGTTTTGAGAACGATTCTCATTAGCGCTAGAGTCGGGAGCATGACCTCGTCCCGACGCCTCGTAGTCCTCCTCGGTCTTGCTGCGACCTCCGTCACCGTCCTCGCGGGCTGCGCGGCCAGCCCCGCCGCCGGGGGCGCCGCCGACGACGCCACGATCTCCGTCGTGGCATCGACGAACGTGTACGGGCAGATCGTGTCGGAGATCGGCGGCGACCTCGTCGAGGTGACCTCGATCGTCTCGAACGCCTCGCAGGACCCGCACTCCTTCGAGCCGAGCGCCCGTGATCAGCTGACGGTGTCGAAGGCCGACCTCATCGTTGAGAACGGCGGCGGCTACGACGCGTTCATCGACGCCCTCATCGACTCCAGCGGCAGTGAAGCACCCGTCGTCACCGCCGTCGAGTACTCGCACGACTGGCCGGAGAACGAGGGCCACGAGGCCGAGAGCGGCGAGGGGGAGACAGACCACGCCCACGACCACGGCGAGCACGAGCACGTCGAAGGCTTCAACGAGCACGTCTGGTACGACCCGCACACCATCGCGCACGTGGCCGAGGCCATCGCTCAGGAGCTGGGTGAGCTGAGCCCCGTCGACGCAGAGACCTTCACCGCCAACGCCGACGCCTTCGTCGGCGAGGTCGAGGCCCTCGAGTCGTCCCTCGGAGATGTCTCCGCCGCGCACGGCGGCGAGAGGGCCTTCGTCACCGAGCCCGTGCCGGTGTACCTGCTCCAGGCCGCCGGGCTCGAGGACGCGACGCCTGCGGCGTTCAGCGAGGCCGTCGAGGAGGGGCAGGACGTCCCGCCCGCGACCTTGCTCGAGGCGCTCGGCCTCATCGACGGCGCCGTGCGCGTCGTGATCACCAACTCGCAGACGGGCGGCGCGGAGACGCAGCAGATCGTCGACGAGGCCGACACCCGCGGCATCCCGGTCATCGCGTTTTCGGAAACGCTTCCGGAGGGGGAGACTTACATCTCGTGGATGCAGGCCAACATCGAGGCGCTGAGCACGGCACTCGGGTCGTGAGCGGGGGTTCTGCGTCATCCACCGCCCCGGTCGTCAGCATCAGGGATGCCGCCCTGCGCCGCGGCGACCGTGAGCTGTGGTCCGGCCTGAACCTGGATGTCCACCCCGGCGAGCTGGTCGCCGTGCTCGGGCCGAGCGGCTCCGGCAAGACGACGCTGCTGCGTGCGATCCTGGGGCTCGAGCCGCTCTCGCGCGGCACGATCGAGCTCGGGTTCGAGCGGGAGCGGTCCGGCACGCGCGGCCACGGCAGCCGCCGGATCGGCTACATCCCGCAGGCACGGCCTCTCCCGCGCGACACGTCGCTGCGCGGACGTGACCTCGTGTCGCTCGGCGTCGACGGACACCGCTTCGGCTTGCCCATCCCGCGCCGCGGCGACCGCGCGCGCGTGGACGCGCTGATCGACGCGGTCGGCGCCCGCGACTTCGCCGACCGCCCGGTCGGAATGCTCTCGGGCGGAGAGCAGCAGCGCCTGCGCGCCGGCCAGGCGCTGGCCGACGATCCGCCCCTGCTGCTGTGCGACGAGCCGCTGACCAGCCTCGACCTCGCCAACCAGCAGGCCGTCATCGGGCTCATCGACCGGCATCGCCGCGAGAAGGATGCCGCGGTGCTGCTGGTCACGCACGACATCAACCCGCTGCTGGGCAAGGTCGACCGCATCCTGTACATCGCGAACGGCCGGTTCACGCTCGGCACGCCGCAGGAGGTCCTCCGCTCGGACGTGCTCACGGCGCTGTACGGGGCGCATGTCTTCGTGCTGCGGGCGGGGGATCGGCTCGTCGTGGTCGGCGCCCCCGACGCCGAGGCATCTCATCACCATCACGAGGGCGAGGAGCCCGCGTGAGCTGGAACGACATCGCGGACGCCATGTTCGGCGGTCTGCCGTTCTACGGCGAGATCCTCGGGCTCGTCTCGAACTCGGTGTGGGCAGGTGCCGCGCTGGGACTCGTCGGCGGACTCATCGGCGTCTTCGTGATGCAGCGAGACATGGCCTTCGCCGTGCACGGCATCAGCGAGCTGTCGTTCGCCGGCGCCGCCGCGGCCCTCCTCGTCGGCTGGGACGTGGTCACCGGGTCGATCGTGGGCTCGCTCATCGCGGCGGCGCTCATCGGCGTGCTCGGTGCAAAGGCGCGCGACCGCAACTCCATCATCGGGGTGCTCATGCCGTTCGGGCTGGGCCTGGGCATCCTCTTCCTTTCGCTCTACGACGGCCGCAGCGCCAACCGGTTCAGCCTGCTCACCGGTCAGATCGTCTCGGTGCAGACCGGCCAGCTGGGCTGGCTGATCGGCATCGGCGTGCTGGTGCTCCTCGCACTGCTCCTGATCTGGCGTCCGCTGCGGTTCGACTCCCTCGACCCGCAGTCCGCCGCCGCCCGAGGGGTGCCCACGACCGCCGTGTCGCTCGCGTTCATGCTCCTGCTCGGGCTGATCGTCGCCGTTGCGGTCCACATCATCGGCGCGCTGCTCGTCATGGCGCTGCTGGTCACGCCGGCTGCCGCGGCCATGCGCGTCGCGGCCGGACCCCTGTCGGTGCCGCTGCTGTCGGCGCTGTTCGGGTTCGTCTCGGCTGTCGGCGGCATCCTGCTCGCCATCATGGGCACGCTGCCGGTGAGTCCCTACATCACGACGATCTCGTTCGTGATCTATCTGGTGTGCCGCGGCATCGGCGCCCGACGAGACCGCGTGACGCGCGAAGCGGTCACGGCGAGGGCGTGAGCGCACACCGGGCGCCCGGCCCACGCACAGGACCCGTCGGTAGACTCCCGGGCATGGTCCAGCGCAACACCTGGCAGCGCGAGCGCGTGCGCGAGGCGCTCTCGGATGCCCGTGGCTTCGTGAGCGCCCAGTCGCTGCACGCCGCGTTGCGCGACGAGAACACCGGCATCGGGCTGGCCACCGTGTACCGGGCCCTCGCCGGGCTCGCCGCCCAGGGCGAGGCCGATTCTCTGCAGAGCCCCGAGGGCGAGGCGCTCTATCGTGCCTGCGCCAGCTCGGGCCACCACCACCACCTGATCTGCCGCTCCTGCGGACTGACCGTCGAGATCGAGGCGACGGACGTCGAGCAATGGGCCAAGAGCACCGCCGAGCGCCACGGCTTCCGCGACGCCGAGCACGTCGTCGACATCTTCGGGCTGTGCGGATCGTGCGCGGCTGCCCGGGATGCTGAGCGTGACGCGGACTGACCCCGACCTTCGCCGTGCTCAGGGACCGCACCGGTCCCGAGCAGCGGCCGCGGGGCCCGGGCAGACGCACCACGCCCCACGCACCGCCCGCCTCGGTCCGTCCGCGGCGGCGCGAGCGATGCTCTGGCTGGGCGTCGGGGTCGCCGTCGTCGCCGGGCTCTTCCTCATCGACTGGGTCGCCCCGACCCTCTACCCCGCGACCCTCCCCACGCGCGCGCAGGACGGACTGACGCTCGCGGTCAGCGTGCTCATCGAATCGCTGCCGTTCGTCGTGCTGGGCGTGCTGCTGTCGATCGTCGTGCAGGTGTGGGTGCCGCCCGGCGCGATCGAGCGGTGGATGCCGCGGCGCGCGTGGGCCCGCCGCGCCGTGCTGTCGCTGCTCGGAATGATCGTGCCGGTGTGCGAGTGCGGCAACGTGCCGTTCGCGCGCGGACTGCTGATGCGCGGATTCTCGGTTCCCGAGACGCTGACGTTCCTCATCGCGGCGCCGATCGTGAACCCCATCGTGATCATCACGACGCACGCGGCGTTCGGCTTCAGTGACGGCATCCTCATCGCCCGCCTCATCGGTGGCTATGCGATCGCGAACCTCATCGGATGGCTGTACTCCCGGCATCCGTCCCCCGACGCCCTCCTGACCGACCGCTTCCGCGACACCTGCGAGCTCGCTGTGCGACAGGCCGAGGAGCCGGGCTTCGCGCGCGACAAGGGACGCCGCTCGATCGCTCAGTTCGTGATCGAGCTGCGCGCGGTCATGCCCGCCCTCGTCATCGGCTCGGCGCTGGCGGGAGCGGTGCAGGTGCTGGTGCCGCGGGAGGCGCTGCTGGCCATCGGCTCCAATCCGGCGCTGTCGATCGTCGCAATGATGGCGCTCGCGATGGTCGTGTCGATCTGCTCCAACGTCGACTCCTTCTTCGCGCTGTCGTTCGCGTCGACCTTCACACCCGGGTCGATCGTCGCGTTCCTGCTGGTCGGTCCGCTCGTCGACGTCAAGATGCTCGCGCTGCTGCGCACCACGTTCACGTGGCGCACGCTCGGCGGCATCGTCGTCGTGGTGGTGCTCGCGGCCTTCGCGATCGGGACGGTGGTGAACCTCCTTGCGTAGGGCGCAGGCGATCGGCACCCGGTGGCTGGGCGTAGGCCTGGCCGCGATGCTCGCGGTCGTCACCATCTCGCTCGCGGTGACGGGGCGGCTGGGCCTGTACATCAACCCCGACTCGACCTGGTTCGCCGTCACCATGGCGGTGCTGGTGCTGCTCGGGGCGGTGGCATCCTTCGCGCTGCCCCTGGGGGCCGAGGCCGACCACGGCCACGACCATGGCCACGGTGACCACGACCCGATCGTTGAGCGAGCGACCGACTCGCGAGACGAAGCGCCGGAGCGCGGCCACGATCACGACCACCGCGCCCGGCACCCGCTCGCCGTCGGGGCCACGGTGGTGGGCGGGGTGGCGGCATCCGGAGTGGTCGTGCTGACGCTGGTGCTGCCGCCGGCGTCGCTGAGCGCGGAGCTGGCGATGTCACGCGATGTCGGCGCGGCGCCGCTGTTCGGCGGCGCCGACACGATCCAGCTCGCGTCCACGGGCGACACGGCCTCGTTCGGGGTGGGCGAGTGGGCGACCGTGTTCGCGACGTCGACCAACCCGGATGCGTTCGACGGCGACACGGTGGAGCTCACCGGCTTCGTCACGCCGGGCGACGGGGATGCCTTCGACCTCACCCGTCTCGTGATCACGCACTGCGTCATCGACGCGCAGCCGGCGAGCCTGCCGGTCGTCGGCGCCGACATCCCCGACACGGGGCAATGGGTGACGATCACCGGAACCGTGCGCTCGTCTTCGGACGGGAAGCTGGTCGTGGACGCGTCCGCCGTGGACGAGATCCCCGAGCCCGAGGACCCGTATGAGTACTGACCCGGGCTCCCGGCGCGCACGGTCGCGGCGGCGACGGGGTCGTGCCTTCGTCGGTGCCTTCGCCGTCGTCATCGCCGTGCTGGGCGTGATCGGCATGGCCGGTGCCGCCGCGAGCGTGGCGCAGGGGCCACGTGTGACGCAGGTGTCGGTGGATCCGGCCGCCGCGGCCGCGGCATCCGGCTCCCGCCTCATCGTCACCACGACCCAGTCGCTCGCGGACGTCGACCCCTCACAGGTCACGGTGAGCCCGGCGACGCCGTTCGCGGTCGACACGTCCGGCCGCAGCGTGGGGGTGCGTTTCACGCTGCCGCTGTGGGACGACACGGAGTACACCGTGACCATCGCCGACGTCGCGTCGATCGGCGGGGGCCCGGCGGCCACCATCACCGAGACGTTCCACACTCCTCCGGCCGAGACGTTCCTGCTGCAGCGCGACACGCCCAGCGGCGACGACCTCATCTACCGCACCGACCTGACGGGGCAGCAGGCTGTCGCGGTGTTCCGGCACCCCCACATCGAGGACTTCCGCGCCACCGGCCAGCACCTGGTGATCTCGGTGCGCACCGAGGACGATCGCCCGGCGCTCATCGTCACCGACCGCGACGGCGAGCACGCCCGGGAGCTGCCGCTGCCGCTGGCCGACGGCGGGGACGGGTACGTCTCGAACCTGCAGAGCGCCGACCGCGGCGAGCGGATCGGCTACACGTTCTCGGACGCGCACATCGACGCCGACTCCGGCCGCGAGAGCCGGCTCTTCACCGCCTCGCTCGCCGACCCCGACGCCGCGCCCGTCGAGATCGCGGTCAAAGGCGCCGACCCGCGCGTCGCCGAGTGGCGGTTCGTCCCCGACACCGACAGCATCCTGCTGCTCTCGTTCGACGGCTCGCTGCTGCTGACGGGGTCGGGCCCCGACGCCGGCGACGCGACGGCGCTGGGCTCGGCGATGGCGATCGAGGGTATCGCCCGCGGCTCGAGCCAGGCCGTCGTGGACCGGCCAGACCAGGCCGCCGTCATCGACCTCACCGACGCGTCTGAGGCGGCACTGGTCGCCCCCGACACGGACCTCGGCGGCACGAGCTCGGTCACCCCGCTCCCCGACGGCTCCACCATCCGCACCGCCGCCGTGCTCGATACCGACGGCATGCCGACCGGCCGCACCTCGGTCACCCACGTCGGGCCGGACGGCGGGACCCGCACGCTCACCGAGATCGCCGACACGGATGCCGTGATCCAGCTGTGCGTCTCGCCCAGCGCCCGCTACGTCGCGGTGACGGTGGCGCCCGACGCCGTGACGAACACGTACGACACCTACCAGCTGCCGCTTCCCGAACGACCCGAGACCCGGGTGCTGCAGGTGACCGACGGCGAGCCCGTCGTGGCGCTGCACGGCGCGGCCATCTCGTGGTGCCAGGTGCCGCCGCGCTGACATCGCAGCCCGGCACGCGCACGGCGGAAGAGAGGCGTCAGGAGCACCGGCTACGCGCGAGACGGAGGACCGGATGCTGCAGCTCCCGGTGGTGCGGCCGGCTCCGGAATCCGCGACGGCAGGCCCGTCGAGAGCAGGAGCCCGAGCACGGTCAGGGCGAACACGAGGAACAGCGACTGCCGCAGCGACTGCACCTGGGTGTCGGCGTAGAGCTGGGCGATCTCGGTGGCGGCGTCGGGGTCGGCCCCGGCATCCGTCAACAGGTCCTCGGCCTGCTGCTGCGAGATGATCGGCGCGCCCTTCGACGCGACGGCGACGACCTCGTCGCGGATGTCGTCGGGCAGCGTCTGGCTCTGCTGCACGGCGCCGGTGAACCCGGAGGTGAGCAGCAGGATGAACACCGAGCCGACGATGGCCGTGCCGAACGACGAGCCGAGGTTCTGGAACGTGCCCTGGAGGCCTCCGACCTCGGAGGTATCGGACTGCGACACCGCCGACATGTTGACGTTCCCCAGCTGCGAGGCGAGCAGGCCGAAGCCGGCGCCGACCACGAACATGCCCGCGGCGAACGCCCAGTCGGCGAGCTCGGGCTGCACCGCGAGGAACACGATCAGCAGGCCGAGGCCGAGTGTCAGCTGGCCGATGCGGCCGATGTTCCGCGCCGAGCGCACGGTCGCCAGGCGCGAGCCGAGCATCGAGAAGAGGATGAGGCCCACCGACAGCGGCAGGATCTTCAGGCCCGTCTGCAGCGCGTCGAAGCCGAGGATCGTCTGCAGGTAGACCGGGACGACGAAGAAGAGCGCCGCGATCGCGAAGTACTGCGCCATGAACATCGTCAGGCCGCTGCGCAGCGCCGCGATGCGCAGCAGGCTCACTTTCAGCAGCGGCACCCCACCGGTGCGCTCGAGGTGCTGCTGGCGCTTCACGAACAGCCACAGCACGACGATCGACAGCAGGATCAGATACGCCACGGGCGAGACGCCGAGCGGCGCGAACGGCTGGCCGCCCACGACAGGCGGGTCAAGCGGAACGAACCACCCCCACGTCTTGGACTGCAGGATGCCGTAGACGAGCATCGCCAGGCCGAGGGCGGACAGGACGACGCTGAGCAGGTCGATGCGCAGCGTGCGGTTCGCGGGCACGTCCTTGATGCGCCCCGACACGATGAGCACGAGGGTCATCACGACGGCCTCGGCGACGAACACGTACCGCCACGACGAGTACGTCGTGACGAGTCCGCCGATGAGCGGCCCGGCCGCCGCGGCACCGCCGGTGACCGCGCCGAGCACCGCGAAGGCGACCACGCGCTCCTGGCCCGTGTAGTTGATGGCCGCGAGGGCGGCGATCGCGGGGATCACGAGCACCGCGCCGAGTCCCTCGACCAGCGACCACCCGAGCATGAGCACCGTGAGGTTCGGCGCCAGGGCGGTCGTGAGCGAGCCGATGCCGTAGACGACCGAGCCGATGCGGAACGCGAGGCTGCGCCCCCAGCGATCGCCGAGCTTCCCGCCGGTGAGCATGAACGCCGCCATGGTCAGTGCGTAGAACGTGATGGCCGCCTGCATGCCCGAGATGTCGGTGCCGAGGTCGTGCGCGACGGTCGAGATCGAGACGTTCATGACCGTGCTGTCGAGCACCATGATGAACTGCGCGACGCTCAGCAGGATGAGCACGACCCACTTCCCCATGGCCGAACAGTAGTGCGCGGCGCCGCCGGCGTCACCACCCGCGTCGGGTGGACGCGCACGTAGACTCGTCCGCATGATGCGGGGCGTCTGGCGAGCGGCGACCCGCGACGACCTTCGAGGGCTTCCCGCCGATGTCGCGCCCCGCCTCCTCGGAGGGCGGCTCACGACGGTGGTCGACGGCGAGACGGTCGCCGTCCGGCTCACCGAGGTCGAGGCGTACCACGGCCGCGGCACCGGGCCCGTGCCCGATCCCGGCTCGCACGCGCGCATGGGACCGACCGCCCGCAACGCCACCATGTGGGGCGAACCGGGGCACCTCTACGTGTACCTGAGCCACGGCATCCATTCCTGCGTCAACGTCGTCTGCGGCCCGGAAGGGGTCGCCGGCGGTGTGCTGCTGCGGGCCGGACAGGTGCTGGAGGGAACGGATGCCGCCGCCCGGCGCCGGCCCGCGGCCAAGACGCCGCGGGACCTGGCGCGCGGACCCGGCCGGCTCGGCGACGCCATCGGGCTGCGGCATCCCGTGCACGACGGCATCGACGCGATCACGGGGCGCCCCCGGCACGGCGCGGTGGCGAGGCTCGAGCTGCTCGCGGAGCCGCTGGCCGACGTGGCGTCGGGGCCGAGGGTGGGTGTGGCGGGGATGGCGGGGACCGACGCGTTCCCGTGGCGCTACTGGATCCCCGGCGACCCCACCGTTTCGGCGTTCCGGTGGGGCCGGGGAGCGCGTGAGGCGGCAGAGGCGGGCTGATGGTCGCGGGGCGCTCGTCAAGCGCGACACGCCGTCCGTGCTAGACTGACTCTTTGTCTGCGCGCACTCCAGCACGCAGTTCGCGTTTCGACTCGCTTCGCTCGCTCAACGACCGGAAGATTCCGGGCGGTGGCGGCGCACGTCTCGAGATGCAGACAAGGGATCTTGGGTGGGGCCGTCCGGCTCCACGGTACTAAGGAGACATCACCATGGCAGCAGTGTGCCAGGTGACCGGTGCTGTTCCCGGCTTCGGTCACAACATCTCGCACTCGCACCGCCGGACGAAGCGCCGCTTCGACCCGAACGTGCAGAAGAAGACCTACTTCGTTCCGTCGCTGGGTCGCAACATCAAGCTCAACGTGTCGGCCAAGGGCATGAAGGTCATCGACGCCCGTGGCATCGAGGCTGTCGTGCGTGACCTGCAGGCGAAGGGTGTGAAGCTCTGATGGCCAAGAAGGCACAGGACGTCCGTCCGATCATCAAGCTGCGTTCGACCGCGGGCACGGGTTACACCTACGTCACGCGCAAGAACCGCCGCAACAACCCCGACCGCATCGTGCTGAAGAAGTACGACCCGGTCATCCGCAAGCACGTCGAATTCCGCGAGGAGCGTTGATCCATGGCTAAGAAGAGCAAGATCGCGCGCAACAAGCAGCGCCAGGAGGTCGTCGACCGCTACGCCGCCAAGCGCGCCGAGCTGAAGAAGGCGCTCGTGTCGCCGAACTCGACCGACGAGGAGCGTGAGGCC
The DNA here is from genome assembly GCF_900292075.1 of Microbacterium timonense. Lineage (GTDB taxonomy): Bacteria > Actinomycetota > Actinomycetes > Actinomycetales > Microbacteriaceae > Microbacterium > Microbacterium timonense. The sequence continues at coordinate 268,810 of NZ_OLMV01000003.1, read as the reverse complement.
GCGCGCGTGGGCCTGCAGAAGCTGCCCCGCAACGCGTCGCCGGTGCGTGTGCGTTCGCGTGACGTCATCGACGGCCGCCCCCGCGGTGTCCTCACGAAGTTCGGCATCTCGCGTGTCCGCTTCCGTGACATGGCGCACCGTGGCGAGCTGCCCGGCGTGACCAAGTCCAGCTGGTAAGCCCGCACCACACAGCGTCGAAGGCCCGGTGTTCCTCGGAACGCCGGGCCTTCTGCCGTCCGCGGCCGCCCGTCGGGCGGCGAGGCGAACCACAATCGTCGCGTGATCTCAACCTCTGGGCCGAACGTCAGGCCGGGGCGGCAGGATAAGGGCATGCCGCTGGACCCGTTCTTCGAAGAGCGCCTGCGCGTGCACCGGAAGTACCTGTTCGACCAGGCCCTGGGCTCGGTGCGCGCGCGGCTGACGGCGCTGTGGCCGTTCGGCCGGGCGACCGTCGTCCCGGCGGCTGACAAGAACGGGGGAGGCCGCAGCGCCGCCGCGGTGCCGCCGGCCGCGAAGCGCGAGAACTCCCCGGCGCCGAAGGGCCCGCACGCACGGGCGCGAGCCCGCCACCGTCGCGCGGCGCTCGCGTGGGACCGCAAGGAGCTCAGCACGGTCGGAACCGCCGGTCCGGAGGTGCGGATCACAGAGCATCGGGTGACCGCGGGCGGTGTGCCGTCGTTCCGCATCCGGGTCTATCACCCGCCGGTCGCCGGCACCGCGCCCGTGCCCGCCGTGCTCGCCTTCTTCGGCGGCGCGTTCCGCATCGGCGGCATCGACTATCCCACGACGGATGCCGCGTTCCGCCGCCGCGCCGTCGACGCGCACGTCGCCATTGCCGCCGTGGACTACGCCCTCGCACCCGAGCACCGCTACCCGGTCCAGGTCGAGCAGGGCTACGCGGCGCTGGAGTGGCTGTTCGGCCATGCCGGCGAGCTGGGCGTCGACCCGAGCCGGATCGGCGTGCTCGGCACCTCCGCCGGCGGCAACCTCGCCGCCGCCGTCACCCTCGTGAACCGCGACCGTGCCGGCCACGACGTGCGGCTGCAGGTGCTCGAGGTCCCCGTCGTGGACCTCACCGGAGCCCACCTCGACCTGCGCGCGACCAAGGCCCTCGGCATCCCCCGGTTCCTGGCGGTCCGCGAACTGCGTTCGGTCGCCCGCACCTACCTCGCCCGCCCGCAGGACGCGCGCGAACCATACGCGTCGCCGTTGCGGGCCGACTCGCACCGAGGTCTGCCGCCCGCGGTCATCCTCACCGCCGAGTTCGACCCGTTACGCGGCGACGGCGATGCCTACGGTGCCGCGCTGCGCGCAGCCGGCGTCGACGCGAGCGTGGTGCGCTACCAGGGCGTCACGCACGACACCCCGATCTTCACCGGCGTGCTCCCGGCCGCTCGCCGCTGGCACGAGGACGTCATCGCCGGCCTCCGCCGCCTCCACTCCTGAACCGCGCCCCCTGTGCGACCGCCCCGCCGTCCGGCTCGCGGCACGAACTCCTCAAATCTGCGGGAATCCCGGGGCAGTTGCGGGGATGTTCCGGTCGCGGGGCCCGAGCTTGCGGAGTTTGTGCACACGGCTCGTCGGCATCCGTCAGTCTCCCGCCGCTCCGGCGGCTTCGGGCGACGCCAGAGCGGTGTTGCGCTCGGCATGGCTCGTCGCCCACTCCAGGGCGTCGTCGGCGATCTCCTCCCAGCCGTCCTGGCTGACCAGCCGGTGCGTGCGCCCGGCGTACTCCTTGTACTCGACGATCGCGGGGCTTCCCGACGCGCGGTACTTCCTCACGATCGCCTTGCCGATGGCCGGCGGCACCACGTGATCGATCTCTCCGGTGATGACGAGGAACGGCGCGCGATCGGCGCGCCCGAAGTCCACGCGTGAGACGCCCTTCTTGGGACGGGGAACCGAGGAGACGCCCTCGAAGAAGACGCGGTTGTAGGAGTTGACGGCGTATTCCTCCCACAGCTCGTCGGACGCGGCGCGGGGCAGGTCATTGCCGAACGTGAAGTGGAAGTGGCGCTTGCTCAGGGGCTTGGCGCCGTTGATGCCGAACGGGTTGGAGAGGATCGGGGTGCCCGTCCACAGGGTGGACAGGGGCAGCGTGGTGACGCCGGCGGGCTGACCGGGCGCAACTCCCACATACGCGACGCCGAGCCCGCGGTCCGCGAGCATCTGCGTGAGCACACCACCGAACGAGTGGCCCATGATGATCGGCTTCTGCGGCAGTTGCCGGATGATGCGCTCGTAGTGGTCGGCGATCTGCTTCAGCCCGATGCCCTTGAGCGCGGACGGGTCGCGGCGGATGTCGTCGACGGCGCGGTCGTCGATGCCGGGCCAGCCGGGCACGATGACCTCGTGTCCGGCCGCGCGGAAGCGCTCGGCCCAGGTATCCCAGCTCTTCGGGGTCATCCAGAGGCCGTGGATGAGGACGATGGGCGTCTTGGTCGAGGTGTTCATGTCGTGCTCCTTGGATGTGGGTGATACGTGGTCTGTCGATTCGGGAGCCGGATTTCCGGCTTGATGTATCCTGATGGTAGACCGAACGTTCTATCTACACAAGACATTCCTGAAGAACCGATTCCGGATGCCTCGCCCCCTCGCTCCCGCGGGCCGTGCGTGGATGAGTGGCACGATGGAGGCTGGAGGGGCAACCATGAGCAACACCACCGCCGCACCTGTGGCGTCCCGCCCGACCACTGCACGGCAGCGCCTGCTCGACGCGGCGACCGACCTCTTCTACAACGAGGGCATCCACTCGGTCGGCGTCGACCGCATCATCGAGGAGGCGGGCGTCACCCGCGCCACGATGTACAAGCAGTTCGCCGGGAAGGAGGGCCTCGTCCTCGCCTACCTCGAAGGCGAGGACCGTGCCCTGCGAGGACTCTTCGCGCAGGCGGGGGAGGCCTCCGACGACCCCGCGGTGCTGCTGGACCTGGTGGTCGCCGGCATCGAGCAGGACATCCGGGACCGGCACACGCGTGGCTGCCCCTTCATCAACGCCGCCGCCGAGTATCCCGGCGAAGGGCCGGTGCGCGATCTCATCGCCGAACACCGGGAATGGTTCCGCGAGACGTTGCGGCAGCTGGCGGAGGGCGCCGGGCTGCGCGATCCCGACGCCGTGGCGGCATCCTTGGTGCTGTTGCGCGACGCCGCGCTCGTGGGCGGCTACCTCGACGGACAGGAGCGCGTGGGTCCCGCGTTCGCCCGCACGGCGCGGGATCTCCTCGCCGCGCACCGCCCTGAGTGAGTTTACTTTCGTCACATCTGCCACAGATTTCCCATGACACGCCGCCCAGAAGGCCCGAAATCCGCAGAAATACGCGGATCTGCGGCCCGTGTCGGGTACATTCGGTCCCGGTCGATCCGACCAGCCGGGGGCGCAGCCATCCGGTCCGAGCAATGACAAGACGGCGTCCGCCGTCTTTGGAGGACATACCAAATGGCCGACAAGACCATCACCAAGACCGAGCTCGTCGCGAGCATCGCGAGCGCGACCGGCCAGAGCCAGTCCGCGGTCTCGGGCGTGCTCGACTCCCTCTTCTCCACCGTCTCCGACGCCGTCGCCGCCGGCAGCAAGGTCTCGATCCCGGGCTGGATCGCGTTCGAGCAGGTCGAGACGTCGGCTCGCACCGGCCGCAACCCGCAGACGGGCGAGGAGATCAAGATCCCCGCGGGCAAGCGCGTCAAGGTCACCGCGGGCTCGAAGCTCAAGGCTGCCGTCAAGTAATCGACGCAGACCGGAAGAGGGGGGATGCCGCGGCTCGCGGCATCCCCCCTCTTGCTCTGTGGACACCGGCCTTGCGCCGCGCGCTGGCTCGCCCGACCCGCCGACCCGCCCTGACCCGCGAAACTCCAACCTAGCGCCGAGTGCGGCGCACTCGAAGTCTCGGCGCTCGGATGAAGTCCGCGGCCGGGAGGGCAGGGAGGCCGGCCTCGCGGGGCAGAGACCGGCCCCGGCGAAGGAGGAGGGGCGCGCGACGTAGGCTGAGAGGGTGAACCCGCGCGCCTTGCGGGCCGTCGGGCCCGCGATCCTCATCGTGGCGGCGATCGCGGTCATGGCGTGGGCCCTGGCATTCGGCGGCGGCGTCGCACCGCTTGCGCTCGCCGACCCCGGGCCGGTCGTGCGGTGGGGGCTGCCGACGGCGAAGCTGATCGTCAATCTCTCGGCCGCGGGGATGGTCGGCGTCCTGGTGACGGCGCTGTTCACGCTCCGCTCGGGTGATCGCGCCTTCGACGTCGCCCTCGACACCGCGTCGATCTCGGCGGCCGTGTTCACCCTCGCCGCTGCCGCGACCGGATTCCTGACGTTCATCGATGCCTTCAACCCCGTCATCGGCCTGGGACCCGAGTTCGGCGCCCAGCTCGGCCGCTACATCGTCGAGACGGAGCCCGGGCGCACGTGGCTGATCACCACCGTCGCCGGCGCAGCCCTCACCGTCCTGACCTTCGCCGTGCGGTCGTGGACGGCGACCTTCTTCGTCGCGCTGCTGGCCGCGGCATCCCTCGTGCCGATGGGCACACAGGGGCACTCCGGCGAGGAAGCCTTCCACCACGAGGCGATGACCGCACTGATCCTGCACATCCTGGCCGCAGCGGTGTGGCTCGGCGGTCTGCTGCTTATCGTCATCGTGCGGCCGCTGCAGACGCGGGAAGACAGTGCTGCGACTGTGGCGCGCTACTCCAGCATCGCGCTCGCCGCCTTCGCGGTCGTGGCGATCTCGGGGACGGTGCGCGCCGCCATCGGCCTGCGGGAGTGGGAGGCGCTGCTCTCGCCGTACGGCGTCATCCTCGGCGTGAAGGTGCTCGCCCTGGTCGCGCTCGGCTTCTTCGGCGCGTGGTACCGCACCCGACTGATCGGCCGAATGCAAGGGCCGCAGGATGCCGGACCCGAGCGCCCCGCCGCGGCGACCCGCGCGTTCTGGACGCTCATCGCCTTCGAGCTCGTCCTCATGGGCGTGGCCAGCGGCGCCGCGGCCGCCCTCGCCCGCACGCCGCCTCCGGTGCCGCCGCTGATCCCCGAGGTCCCGACGCCGGCGGAGCGGCTCACCGATGCGCCGCTGCCCCCCGAGCTGACGCTCGACCGATGGGTCACGGCGTGGAACATCGACCTGCTGTGGGCGATCGCGGCGGGTTTCGCGATCTTCTTCTACCTCGTCGGTGTGTGGCGCCTCCGCCGCCGCGGCGACGCCTGGCCCGTCTACCGCACCATCATGTGGGTGGCCGGCTGGCTGCTGCTCGTGTGGGTCACGGGCGGCGTGATCAACGTCTACCAGGACTACCTCTTCAGCATGCACATGGTGGGTCACATGCTGCTGACCATGGCGATCCCCCTCCTGCTGGTTCCGGGCGCGCCCGTGACGCTCGCCGCGCGCGCGATCCGCAGACGCGAGGACGGCACCCGCGGCGGACGCGAGTGGATCCTATGGGCGGTGCACTCGCCCGTCGCCCGCGTGCTCACCAATCCGTTCGTGGCCGCAGGGCTGTTCATCGGCTCGCTCTGGGTCTTCTACTACACCGACCTCTTCCGCTGGTCGCTGTACGACCACCTCGGCCACGAGTGGATGGTCGCCCACTTCCTCATCACCGGCTACCTCTTCGTGCTCTCGCTCATCGGCATCGATCCGGTGCCGTACCGCCTGCCGTACCCCGGCCGCCTGCTGCTGCTCATCGGCATCATGGCCATGCACGCGTTCTTCGGCATCGCGATCATGATGCAGGAAGGGCTCATGATCGCTGAGTGGTTCGGGTCGATGGGGCGCACGTGGGGCGCCTCGCCGATGGAGGACCAGTACACCGGCGGCGGCATCGCCTGGTCGATCGGCGAGATCCCGACCTTGATCCTCGCGATCACCGTGGCGATCCAGTGGAGTCGCAGCGACGACCGCGAGACCAGACGACGTGACCGGCACGCCGATCGCACCGGGGATGCCGAGCTCGAGGCCTACAACGCGCACCTGGCCGCGCTCGCCGAGCGCGACGCGAAGGCCGCCTCCCGCGGCTGACCGCCCGCGGCCGATCAGAGGAGATCTGCACTCGCGAGGGCCGATTCGTCGCGAACGCCCTCTGATCGGCAGATTCCCTCGGTTGCGCCGCGCATGAAGCCGCAGGATGCCGCACCGGCCGAGGGGCAGGATGCCGCACCGCGCCGGGGCGGCGCCGAGATCAGGTTGTGTCGGGGCCTGTCACCACGATCGACGCGGTGCCATCGGGGCGCACGCTGATCTTGCCCTTGACGATGAACGGGATGTCCTCGCTGACGGAGCGGACCCGCCCGTCGAAGAGGGAGCGGATCTTCACCTCGATGTGCGCGACGGCCTCGGCCGGAAGGATGGACCAGTCCGCCCCGTCGGGCTCGACCGCGACTTCCGGCTGCTGCACGATCGACCAGGTCGGCAGCGAATCGATGCGGTCCTGCACGAAGAAGCCGAAGGGGCACGCCGTCGGCTGCAGCACCTGCTGGGTGGCGCACGCGGAGAGGAACTCCTCGACCTTCTCCTGCACGACGGTCAGGAACTCCTCGGTCGGCTGCGCCTGCACGCTGACCGGGATCGCCCGGAACGGGCTGTCGGAGAGCACGGCCACGCCCGGGGTGCTCGAGATGGCCGTGTCGACCGACACCGAATACAGGCCCGGGGAGAAGACCAGCAGTGACACAGGAGCCAGCGGGTCGGCATCCACCCCCTCCGGTGACACTTGGCGCTTGTCGACCTCGAAGCCGTTCATGTCGAACCGCATCGAGCCCGTCACCGCGAGATTCATGACGGCCAGCGGGCTGGTGGCGAAGCGCCAGGTCGGGGCGAGGCCGATCGCGCCGTCGCGCTCCACGGCGAACGTCGTGCGACCGTCGTAGCCGCGCGCGCGGTAGTCGATCGTCACTCGCGTGATGTCGGCATCCTGCTCCTGTGACACGACCCGGATGTCGGAGATCGGAGCGAGGGCGGCGCTGCGCAGGAGCGCATCGGACGCGGTCGGCGGAAGCCCCGCCGCCTCGAGCTCGGCGGAGCTCACCGCGACCCCCGGGACGGCGAGGGCGTCGGCCGCGCGCCCGTCGGCAAGGAGCTCGACGTAACGCTCGACGAAAGCGGCGGGACTGTAGAACTGCCGCTCGATCACGCCCCACGCGGCGAAGACGGCAGCGACGAGGAGTGCCCCGACGACGGCGAGGAGTGTCAGATCGACCGCGAGTTGCCCGCGCCTGCGGGGCTTGCGCGGTGGCTGGACCGACGCGGTGGCGGACGCGGGCGGCGCGCTTCGGAGGCTCGACTCCTGCCCCGATGGCGCGTTCGCGCGACCGGATGCCGTGTCCACCGCCCCTTGGTCCACGCCACCAGTTTAGAAACCAGCGACCGGGAGGCCCCTGTGGAAACGAGAATCTGTGGACTCGGAGTCCCAAGACCGACTCACGGCATGATCGCGTCCCGCACGGCACTCGCCCCCGCCAGTTGCCCGGCTGCGATCGCCGCCGCGAGCGAGACCATCGGTCCCGGCACGGCGGGGGTGTGCGCCATGTCGCCGGCCGCGTAGACACCCGGCACCGTCGTACGGCCGAGCCCGTCGATCTCCACGCCGCCGCTGGGCAGCAGACGGCAGCCGAGCTGCACGGCGAACGGGGCACGCTGCGTCGACGTGGCAGCGGTGAAGATGCCGGCGACCTGCTCCACGCTTCCGTCGGCGAGCTGCAGCTGCAGCCCGTCCCCGGCGTCGGTGACGGCGACGACATCGGCGGGGCGCGCCAGGTACGCCGAGGCGACCACCGGCCGCAGCATCCGCTCGATCATCGCCGCGTGCTCCCCCTCGATCAGGATGCCGATGCGCCGGCCCGCGAACTCGTGTCCGTGGCAGAAGGGGCACTGGGCGACGCGTCGGCCCCACTGCTCGGCGAGCCCCGGTACCGCCGGCAGCTCGTCGCGCATCCCGGTCGCCAGCACGAGGCGCGCGGCTCGCTCGGTGGCCTCGCCTGTCGAGACCTCGAACGCGCCGAGGCTGCCGGAGACCGCGGTGACCGCGGCGGCGCGCACCTCGACGTCGGGATACGCGGCGAGCTCGTCGCGCGCGATACGGCGCAGCTCCGCCGGGTCGCGCCCGTCGTTAGTGAGGAGGTTGTGCGCGTGCTCGACGGTCGCGTTGCGGTACTCGCCGGAGTCCAGCAGCAGCACGCTGCGGTGCATGCGGCCGATGGTGAGGGCGGCCTGCAGGCCGGCGGGGCCTCCGCCGATGACGATGACGTCGTACATGGTGATCCTCTCGTCGGGTTGCGTCGGGATCGATCCTGTGACTTCATGTCAACATGAAGTCAAGTCTGTCGATCGGGGATGCCGCGGCCCGGTTCTCGCTGCCCACCCACGTGCTGCGCCATTGGGAGGACGTCGGGCTGCTGCACCCCGAGCGGGACGGTGGCGATCGCCGGCGTTATCGCGACGACGACCTGGTGCGGATCGGCGTCATCGTGCGCAGCAAGAGCGCGGGCATGAGCCTGGAGCAGATCGGCGTGCTGCTGGACGAGCAGGCGCCCGAGCGCCACCGCGTGCTGGAGGAGCACATCGCAGACCTCGAACGGCGCATGGCCGACATGGAGCGTTCGCGCCGGATGACCGAGCACGCCCTGCGCTGCCGCTCGCACGACATCACGACGTGCCCCCGCTTCCGGGCGATCATGGACGAGGTCGTCGCCGGCACCGGCCACTGGCGGGAGGCCGAGCCACCGGCGGAATGAGGAGCGGACCTGACCGCCTCAGGACATCAGCCGGGAGGCATCCGCAGGACTCCGACGGGCTCCGTCCAGTCGCCCGAGCGCAGCTCGGCGGTGCAGGAGCGGGCCTGTGGATGCCGCCGGGTTGCCCACCGACCCGGGCTCGGGGCGTCGCCGGCAGGCCACGGCTGGTTAGCATGAATCAGTGACCACGCCGCCGCTGTCCCCCGAGCAGGAGGCGCTGTTCCGGCTCATCGAAGACACGCGTGAGCACGTGTTCGTGACCGGGCGCGCGGGAACGGGCAAGTCGACCCTCCTGCAGCACCTCGCGTGGAACACCAGCAAGCAGATCGCGGTGTGCGCACCCACGGGCGTGGCGGCCCTGAACGTCGAGGGCCAGACGATCCACTCGCTGTTCAAGCTCCCGCTCGGCATCATCGGCGCACACGACGAGCAGCAGTCCGACGCGACCCGCAAGCTCCTCAACGCCATCGACACGCTCGTGATCGACGAGATCTCGATGGTCAACGCCGACCTGATGGACGCGATCGACCGCGCGCTGCGGCAGGCGCGGGGCCGGCGGGCGGAGCCCTTCGGCGGCACGCAGATCGTCATGTTCGGCGACCCGTACCAGCTCGCTCCGGTGCCCCCGCGGGGTGACGAACTGCGGTACGTGCGAGACCACTACCGGTCCTTCTGGTTCTTCGACGCCAAGGTGTGGGTGGGCGAGTCGGCCACCGACGGCATCCTCGACGTCGGCTCGTACGGCGCCGCGTTGAACATCCGCGAGCTCGTCGAGATCCACCGTCAGAACGATCCCGCATTCAAGGCGATGCTCAACGCGGTGCGGTACGGACGCGTCACGGCCGACATCGCACAGATCCTCAACGACACAGGCGCCCGCACGCCGCCGCATCCCGCCGACGGCGAGCATCCCATCATCACGCTGGCCACCCGCAACGACATCGTCAACAACATCAACCGCCGCCACCTCGATGAGCTGATCGGGCGGGAGCAGACGGCCGTCGCCGAGGTCAACGGGGATTTCGGGCGGGGGGATGCCGCGTACCCCGCCGATCTCGAGCTCAAGCTCAAGGTCGGGGCGCAGGTGATGTTCCTGCGCAACGACACCGGATCCTTTGGCGAGCCGCCGCGGTGGGTCAACGGCACGATCGGCACCGTCACCCGCATCGCGGGCGACACCGTGCGCGTGGAGGTGGAAGGCGAGGAGTTCGACGTCGAGCCGTCGGTGTGGGAGAAGTACCGCTACTCGTACGACCCCGGATCCAAGCAGCTCAGCCGCGACATCGTCGCGGAGTTCACGCAGTTCCCGCTGCGGCTGGCGTGGGCGGTGACGATCCACAAGTCGCAGGGCAAGACCTACGATCGCGCCGTCATCGACCTCGGGTCGGGCGCCTTCGCTCCCGGGCAGACGTACGTCGCCCTCTCGCGCCTCACGTCGCTGGACGGCCTGTACCTGTCGCGGCCGCTCCGGCCGCGCGACATCCAGGTCGACCCCGACGTGCAGCGGTTCATGGCCTCCGCCGTGCGCGGGGCCGCGGCATCCTGAGGTCGTCGCCGGGGGTGGGGCGTTTCGTCTCGCTGCGCTCGCTCAACGACCGGGGGGGGGCGTTTCGTCTCGCTGCGCTCGCTCAACGACCGGGGGGTCAGGCGACCTCGGCCTGCGCCTTCGCGGCCGCGAGATCGTCGAACAGCTCGATGTTGAAGCGGTACGCCAGCAGGACCTCTTCGATCACACGCTCCTGCTCGGCGGCATCCCACGGCGCGGCGTCGAGCTGCTCGCGGTAGACGTCCTTGAAGGCCTTGGGGTCGGCGATGTCCTCGAAGAGGTAGAACCCGATGCCGTTGGTCTCGAAGCCGAAGCGGCGGGCCATCAGGCGTCCGATGAACTGCCCGCCCGAGAGGTCGCCGAGGTAGCGCGTGTAGTGGTGCGCCACGAAGCCGCCGGCCCACGTGGCTCCCACCTCGTCGATGCGCTGGACGTACCGCCGTGTCGTCGGCAGCGGCTCGATGCGGTCGCGCCAGTCCGGACCGACGAGGAACTCGAGGTCGGCCTCGAGCGCCGGCAGCCGGGTGAGCTTGTCGCTGATGAACACCGACGCCACCGGGTCGTTGCGCATCTGGTTCGCGGTGCGCTCGAGAGCCTCGTAGATGAACCAGTGCTGAGCGACGAGCGCGATGTAGTCCTCCCGCGTGCCCTCGCCTCGCATGAGGTCGGCCATGAACCCGGCGTGCTCGCTGGAGGAGTGCGAGCTGCTCGAGCGCTCGCGCAGCGCGGCCGAGAAGGGGATCGGGTCGCTCATACCTTCATGCTAACTGAAGATAAGGCGAACCTAACAAGAAGTTTTCCGATCCCTCACGCGTGAGGTCGTGGCGCCACCCCGAGCCGGCGGCAGGCTTCGTCGTACAGTGCGACGATCTCGCGCCGCACCTCGGGCCGCTGCGAGATGGGACGGGATGGCCAGGGCACCGCGATCGACACCGTGGACTCGTCGTCGAGGGTCGCCTCCCAGACCCCCTGGTCGCCGTCGAAGCCGGTCATCCGCGCGCCGGTGATGACGTCACCGGTCACCCCGGCATCCGCCGCGAACGCGCGTGCGATCAGCAGGTTGTCGTCACCGTGCTCACCGTTCATGTGGCCGAGCACTCCGGTCAGCGCCGCATCGTCGAAGTGGTGCGTCATGCTCACACCCTACGGACCGCCGTGCGGCAGCGGCGAGCGGGGTGTGTTTGAATGCATTGCACCATCAAGGGGGGTGAGAATGCGGATCCGCTCCAGACGTCGCCGCGCCGTCGCGGTGATCTCGGGCGCCGTGATGTCCGCTCTGCTCCTCGCCGGCTGCTCGTTCGGCGGCACGGTCGAACCCGACCTGCCTGCGCAGGTGGACGGCTCCTTCCCCGACGAGACCATCCAGCAGCTGACGGATGCCGTGACCCATGCGATGGGGACCACGGGCTCGTCCGGCGCCATCGTCGGTGTCTGGGCGCCGTGGAGCGGCAGCTGGGTCACCGGGCTCGGCACGCAGCGGCCCGATGGCGGGGGAGAGGTGACCGCCGACCTGCGGTTCCGAGGCGGCAAGATCACCCGCGCGATGACGTGCGACATCCTCTACGGCGTCGCCGCCGACGGCAAGGTGCAGCTCGGCGACAGCATCACCGAGTACGTGGCCGGTGTTCCGGACCTGAAGGACGTCAGCCTCCTCGAGCTGTGCGACGGCACGTCGGGGATCGGGTCGTACGCGGGCCAGCTGTACGCGTCGTGGATCACCAATCCCGGGCGGGACTGGGACCCGCGCTACCTCGCCAGCTTCGGCCTCGGTCAGCCCCGGTCCACCGAACCCGGTGCCGCCTACCGCGATTCCGACGCCGGATATGTGCTGCTCGGCCTCGCGATGCAGCGGGCCACCGGGGCGAGCGCCGCTGAACTGCTGCAGACGTACGTCGCCGACCCGCTCGGCCTCGACGCGACGGAGCTGGGCGACCTGCCGTCGGACGGGGCGCTGCAGGGAGGGCAGTCGGTCAACAACGCCGAGGGCGCTCTGGACTGCGCGCAGCCTGTCGATCTCACGGCCGCGTCGGGAAGCAGCGGGTTCACCGACGCCGGCGTGGTCACCGACATCGAAGACCTCGGCCGGTACGTGCAGGCGCTGGCCTCGGGCGCGCTCGTGACCGACGACGACCGGTTCGCCTCGCCGTTGCCGGTGAGCGCGGACGGCCCCACCTGGTACACCGCCGACGGCGGCGCGCTGATGGCCGGCTCGCTCGTCGGGCAGTACGGCAAGGTTCCCGGCTACATCACGGCCGCGTTCGCCGACGCCAAGAGCGGGCTCACGGTGGCGGTCGTGCTCAACAACTCCGCCGCCGACGGTGCCGTCGGCGAGTACCTCGCGTGGGAGCTCGCCGCCATCGCGTCCAAGGCACCCGCCGCGGAGGGCGAGACGGTGCCCGAAGCGGGCCTTCCCTGGACGCCGGAGCAGTACCACGACGCCATCAGCGCCGCCGCGGTGTGCACGCCGCCGGCCGCGGAGTGAGCGCCGGAGCACCGCGGGACGTCGCCGGGCCGACCGGTCGGTCGGGGCCCGCCCCCTGGGTCCTGCTGGTCATCGCGGGCCTGGCGTGTCAGGAGGTCGGCGCCTCGATCGCGGTCCTGCTGTTCCCGCAGGTCGGGCCGCTCGGCATGGTGATGCTGCGGCTGGTCTTCTCGGCGATCGTGCTGCTCGCGATCGCGCGGCCGCGGGTGCGAGGTCACAGCCTCGCGGACTGGCGCGCCGTCGCGCTGTTCGGGCTCGTGCTCGCGCTCATGAACGCGCTGTTCTATCTGGCGCTGGAGCGGCTGCCCTTGGGGGTCACGGTGACGATCGAGGTGCTGGGTCCGCTCGTGCTGTCGATCGTGGCCGCCCGCCGTGCCTCGGCGTGGCTGTGGGCGGTGCTGGCGTTCGCCGGCGTGGTGGCGCTCGGCGGAGGCGGCTGGGACCGTCTGGACCCCCTCGGCGTCCTCTTCGCTCTGGGCGCGGCGGGCAGCTGGGCGTTCTACATCCTCGCCTCGGCGCGGGTCGGACGGGCGTTCCCCAAGCTCGACGGGCTGGCGCTGGCGATGGCCGTCGGCGCGATCGTCGCCCTGCCGTTCGGGATCGCGGATGCCGGCGCCGCGCTGCTGCGGATCGATCTCGTCGCGCTCGGGGCCGCGGTCGCGGTGCTGTCGTCGACGATCCCGTACGCCTTCGAGCTCATCGCCCTGCGGCGTCTGCCCGCCGCGGTCTTCGCAATCCTGATGAGTCTCGCGCCCGCCACGGCCGCGCTCGCGGGATTCGTCTTCCTGGGGCAGCAGATGACCTGGCTCGAGCTGATCGGCATCGCGCTCGTGATCGCGGCGAGCATCGGCGCCGTGCGCTCCTCGGCCCGCGCCGCGCACGAGGCGGCCGAGCCCCTCGCCTGAGCAGCCCGCCCCGCGCCCGACGGCGGGGCGGCTTCGGTGGCTCCGGGGCGGGATAGCATCGGCGGCATGAGCGACGCGACGAGCAGCACGACCAGGTGGGCCGTGCTCGGCCCCGGAGCGATCAGCCGCGACTTCGTGGTGGGGCTGCGCGCCTCCGCCTACGGTGTGCTGCAGGCCGTCGGCAGTTCCTCGCCGGATCGCGCCGCCGTCTTCGCCGCCGAGCACGGGGCCGAGGCATCCGGGACGTACGACGACGTGCTCGCGCGCGACGATGTGGATGCCGTGTACGTCGGCACGGTGCACACCACCCATGCCGACCTGGCCATCCGCGCGCTCGAGGCCGGCAAGGCGGTGCTGTGCGAGAAGCCCGCGAGTCCGACGCTGGCCGAAGTGGAGCAGATGCTCGAGGTCGCCCGCCGTGTGCGCCGTCCGTTCCTGGAGGCGTTCAAGACCCGGTTCGGGCCGTTCGCCGACACCCTGCGGGACATCGTCCGCGGCGGCGAGCTGGGGCAGCCGCGGCGGGTGGAGGCGGCGTTCGGCTTCGCAGCGCGCACGCGCGAAGGGCGGCTGTTCGATCCCGCGCTGGGCGGCGGCGCGATCCTCGACGTCGGCTGCTACCCGGTGGCGCTCGCCGTGGATCTCGCCGCGGCGGCGGGGGAGGACATCGACGACCCGCAGTACCGCGGGTTCGTGGCGGACCTGGTGGCGGGCGTCGACGGCAGCGCGTCCGCCGACATCGGCTTCGGACAGCTGACGGCGGCGATCGGGACGTCGATCGTGCACGACCTGCCGTCCTCCGCTGTCGTGCGCTTCACCGACGGCGAGCTCGTCCTGCCGGATGTCTGGGGCAGCCGCACTCAGAGCCCGCCGACCATCATCCTCCGCCGTGACGGGCAGGAGCAGGTGATCGAGCTCCCGGTGGTGCAGCCGATGGCGGCCGAGGCCGACGCGCTCTCGCTCGCGATCGCGGAAGGGCGGCTGGAGGTTCCCGAGATGCCGTGGGCGCACACCCGCGCGGCGGCGCGCGTGCTCACCGACTGGCGCGCGGCCGCACTGGCCGGCGGCTGAGACGCCGTCAGCGTCAGCCGCGGCGCGGGGGAGCGGTCGAACCGCGAACGTTCAGCGTGGGGTTCAGCACGACGCGATGCACCGCGCGGGCGGGGTCTTCGATCCGTCGCGCGACGAGGTCGACGGCGGCACGCCCGACGGCGGCGCGCGGCGGGCTCACCGCGGTCAGCGCCGGAGTGAACAGCTCGGCCACCTCGTCGTCGTACGCGACGACCGAGAGATCACCGGGCACCGAGATGCCGCGGTTGAGCGCGAGATCGACGAACGCCATCGCCTCGGGATCCGAGTGCACCAGGATCGCCGTCACCGAGTTCGACAGCGCGGCATCCAGCGCCGCATCGACGACGGCCGAGAAGTCGGGGCTGGTGCGCGGCGGCAGGCTCGTCTCGAAGTGGTCGGCGGGGGTGAGCCCGAGCTCCGCGCACGCGGCCTGCCATCCCGCCGCGATCTTCCGCGACGTGGGGGAGTCGCGCGCGATGATGAGCCCGACGCGGCGGTGGCCGAGGGAGGCGAGGTGGCGCGCGGCCAGCACGGCGCCGAGCGCATGGTCGGTGGTCACGTTCTCGACGGGGCTGCCGTCGGGCAGCCGCACCGCATCGCGCTCGACCAGCACGTTGGGCACGCCGCACTCCGCCAGCCACTGCACGACGTCCTGGGCGTGCGGGGTGTCGGTGTTGGGCGCCACGACGAGACCCCGCACACCGTCGGCGTGCACGAGACGCTCGAGCACCGGGCGCTCGTCCTGCAGCTCGTACGACGCGCCCCGCAGCACGACGCGCATGCCCAGGCGTGCCGCCTCCGCTTCCGCACCGCGCACGACGCTCGGCCAGTAGAAGCTCAGCGACGGGACGAGCATGGCGATCGAGCCGGCCCGCGATGACATCGGGAGATGCCCCGTCTCGGCATCCTCGAACGCGCCTGCAGCAGGGACGGCGCCGCCGTGCACGCGGACGAGCAGGCCCTCGCGCTCCATCTGCGCCAGGTCGCGCCGCAGCGTCACCGGGGCCACGCCGAGCTCCTCCATGAGCTGCGCGACCCGCACGGCGCCGTCGCGCTCGAGCGTGGCGAGCACGTGCGCCCGTCGCTCGGCGGCCAGCAGCGCCGGTGTCTGGTCGGTCATCGGGCGTCCTCCGCGTTCGTCTGGTCCAGTTCTACCGTGACCGTGACCCGGTCGCGGGACGTCACGTCGAGATCCACCCGCGTCAGTCGGGTTCCCCACACGCTCGTGAGCACGGGATCGTCGAGCTCACGCACCACGAGCGTCGCCGTGATGCCCTCGGGCCACGAGAGGCGGACCGGCCGCGCACCGTCGAGCGGCGTCACGACGACGCCCTCGCCGGCCTGCCGCACCTCGCCGGCCAGCAGCATCCGCACCTGCGTGGGCTGATCGCCCTCCGACGGCGTCCACAGGTCCTCGATGGACACCCGGCGGGCTCGGCGATCCAGCCGCACGCGGCGGTGCCACGCGTCGGCGCCCGGGTAGGCGCCCGACAGCTCGAGCGCCAGCGACGCCTCGTCGTCTGCGACCGACACCTTCACGTCGGATGCGGCGAATTCGGCGCCGGGGCTCTGCTCGAGTCCGCCGATCACCGGCACGTTGTGCCAGCCGCTCTGCATCGTCCAGATGTCGTACCGGTCCGGCCCGAAGGTCTGGAGCGTGTACGTCGGTCGCCCCGCGTCGACGATGACGGGCACGCCGTCAGACGCGACGACGAACGAGCCGATGTCGTTGTGATTGTGGTGCTCGCCGTTGTGCCCGCCCTTGACGGCCATCGTCAGACCGGCAGCCGTGCCGCTCTCCTCGCGCGCGAGGAGCACCTGCGTCGAGGGCAGCCACACCTCGCGGGGGAACGGTGAGGCCGTCTGCGCCGCGCTCCTCCAGACCGGGTCGGTGATCCCACGCAGCAGGCGGCCGAACCCCTCGTGCTCGGTGGCCGCTGGAGAGCCGGCGATGCGGTGCGACGCGGCGTGGGCGGCGGCATCCCGGTCTCCCATGGCGCGCGCGGCGCGATGCAGGGCGTGCCACGGCTGAATGGCCGAGACGCGTGCCTGCCCGTCGGCGAGGTTCAGGTACCAGTCGCCGGAGAGGTGCATCCGGTGCGGAAAGGCCACCGTCTCGCGCAGCGCCGTGATGCCGGACGCGTCGAGGACGCCGCCGGTCGCATGGCGGAGGACGTCGAGCGCCTCGAGGGTGCGGCACGCCCCGTTCCACCAGTACGCGTACCCCTCGTCGATGGCGCCGTCGGCGGGCAGCGCCGAGACGTACCGGTCGATGCCCTCGACCGCGAGGGCGACGATGCGTGCGCGCTCGTCCGCATCGGCCGGGTCGTCCAGCAGCCGCAGCGCGGCGACCAGGACGTTGCCGTGGATCCACGGGTTCCAGTTGTGCACATCGCCGTCCAGGCCCAGCCATTTCCAGTCCCGGCGCTCGGTGAACGGCTCGAAGATCCGCACGCGCGCCTCGTGGCGGATCCGGGCGCGGATGCCGGGATACCGGGCGTCGAGCCGGTCGCCGAGAAGGTGGTCGATCCAGGTGAGCAGGCTGACGACCTCGCCGGCGCCGAGATCGAGGTACGGTGCCGTCACCGTGGGAAGGACGGAGCCGCGCCGGGCGAAGGCATCGTCATGAGCCGGCCAGCACCACGAGCTCTGCTCGCAGATGAGCCAGACGCCGTCGAGCACCTCGCCGAGCCACCGGCCACCGGCATCCTCGTCGTCGGCGTAGTGAGCCGCCGCCACCGCCGCGCGCGACAGCCGCCGCTGGCGGGCGAACACGACGCTCTCCCAGCCCTCGCGATCGCCGTCGTCATGCAGGCGCGCCGCGGCGGTGGCCAATGGGACGGGCCAGGGCCGACCGCGGTCCGCTTCGGCGCGCTGGAGGATGTCGGCGACGGCGACCGGGTCGGCGGTGCCCTGCGGACCCCAGACGTCGCGGTCGGCTGCGGACGGCACCGGCAGCGCGTCTGGGGGCGCAACCAGGAGCGCCGCGAGAGCGGAACCGAACCCTCCGGCGTCGGCGCCCGCCTGACGGTGGTAGACGGCGGCCAGCTCGCCGCGGAACGTGTCGGTCGCGGTGGTCAAAAGGTTCCTCCTCGTTGATTCACCATGGTGGGGAGCCACCGTGCGGATCTCCGACGCGAAGACGGAATCGATCAGAAACGATCATAACGAATCCGAATCAGCCTTGCAATGACCGAATCCGGTTGATACGCTCCCAAACGTTCGCTCGCGGTGAAGGGTCATCGCGTCGAGAGAACGCATCGAAGGAGATTCGACGTGACGGTCCCGCAGCAGAGCTCGCCGCCGCGCCCGAGCGCGCCGTCCGTCGCAGCGGGCGTGGACTGGACTCGCGACGAATGGCTGGCGTACGCCGACCGTCTGCTCGAGACCGCACGCGCTCACGCGTCGGCCGGACACGCCCGCATTCACTTCCCGGGTGCCGAGGGCGGCTACGGCCACGCCGTCGATGGACTCGAGGGCTTCGCACGCACGTTCCTGCTCGCCGGGTTCCGCATCGCCGGCGCCCGCGGCGAGGGCACCGCGGAGCTCGCCGACTTCTACCGGCAGGGCATCGTGACAGGCGTCGACCCGGACGCCGCCGACCGGTGGGTGCGACTGGACGAGCACGCGCAGGCGAAGGTCGAAGCGGCCTCGCTCGCCCTCGTGCTGGACATGACGCGGCCCTGGATCTGGGACCGCCTCGACGGGCTCACCCAGCAGCGCGTCATCGAGTACCTCTCGCCCGTCGTCGGCGACACGACGTACCCCAAGACGAACTGGCTGTGGTTCCGCATCGTCGTGCAGACGTTCCTGCGCTCGGTCGGGGGTCCGTGGTCGGCTCAGGACATCGCCGACGACCTCGCCCTCCACGACGCGCTCGTGCGCGACGAGGGCTGGATCTCCGACGGCTTCGAGCGCTCCTACGACCACTACGTCGGGTGGGCGCTGCACACCTATCCCGTGCTGTGGTCCCGCATGCAGGGCGCCGACGAGCTCGCCGCCGGCCGCACCGCGGGCGATGTCGCGCGCCTGGATCGCTTCCTGCAGGATGCCGTGGCGCTGATCGGCGCCGACGGCTCCCCGCTCGTGCAGGGCCGCAGCCTCATCTACCGTTTCGCCGCCGCCGCGCCGTTCTGGGTGGGCGCGCTCGCGGAGGTTCCGTCGACATCCCTCGGACGGCTGCGTCGCGCCGCCAACGCGATCGTCGCGCACTTCGACGGGCGGGATGTGCCCGGCCGGTCCGGCGTCCTCACGATGGGCTGGCACCACGAGTGGCGCGACCTCGCGCAGTCGTACTCCGGGCCGGGTTCGCCGTACTGGGCGGTCAAGGGGCTCCTCGGGGTGGCTCTTCCCGCCGACCACCCGGTCTGGGCCGCCGAGAGCGAACCGCTGCCGATCGAGACCGGCGACGAGCTGCGCACCGTGCGCTCGGCGGGGTGGGTGATCTCGGGCACTCGCGCCGACGGCATCGTCCGGATCGTGAACCACGGCACCGATCACGCCGCCGAGGGCAGCCTGGTCGGCGACTCTCCGCTCTACGCGCGGATCGGCTACGCCACTGCCGCGTCGCCGCTGGCGAACGCGCGCGCGTGGGAGGAGCCCCTCGAGCAGTCCGTCGTCCTCGTCGACGACGCCGGCCGCGCCACCCATCGCGCCGCCATGCAGCTCATCGACGTACGCGTGCAGGACGACGAAGACGGCCGCGTCGGCATCGCCGCCTCTGTCTCGCGCGCCCACTGGCTCACCCCGCGCCCCGCGCTGCACCGCCACGGGTCGGGGCTGGACGGAGACGTCGAGATCGCCGGGGTCGTCGAGGTGCATTCGCTCGCCCGCGGCCCGTGGGAACTGCGCCTCGCGCGCGTCCGCTCCCTTGAGGCCGGCCTCGACGCCGCACCTCTGCGCCTGCGCGTCGGCGGCTGGGCCCTGGCTTCCGAGCCGACTCCGCGCTCCTGGATTGAGGAGCTGGGCCGGAATGAGGAAGGAAACACCGACGCTGCCTCCTCATCTCGGCTCGCCTCCTCAGGCGGGCACGCGTCGGCGACCGCGGGTGCCACCGCCCGGGTCGTCGCGGACGGCCTGAGCAGCAGCATCCGCCCCCTGATCGGCGCCGGCGCGACGAGCGTCGAGACGCGCGAGGACGCCAGTCCGCTCGGGCCGGTCGCCGCCGTGCCGCTCGTGACGTACCCGGTGGAGCCGGGTGCGTGGACAGCGACCCTCGTGGAGCTGACCACCGAAGACCTCGCCGCAGCGCGAGAGGGCGTCGCCCACGTCGCTCTCACCGCCGACGGCCCGCAGACCACCGTCTCGGTCACCTGGCCGGACGGGACGGCGACCACGAGTCGCCTCGCACACCCCGGAGACGCGTCCCACGCCGACCGGTAACCCGATGGGCCCGAGGACGGGTCCGCAATCACAAAGGAGTACCCCAGAATGAAGCGCTCATACGCTGCCGCGGCCGGCATCGCCGTGGTCGCAACGCTCGCTCTCGCCGGTTGCAGCAGCAGCGGCGAGGCCGCGCCCGAGGAGTCGTCGGGTCCGGTCACGCTCACCCTCTCGGGCTGGAGCCTGGACACGACGCCGGAGTTCCAGGCGCTCGCCGACGCGTTCCACGAGGAGAACCCAGACGTCACCGTCGAGGTCAAGGGCTACGACGCCACCGAGTACAACACCCTGCTGACGGCCGACCTCGCCGCCGGCTCCGGCCCGGACATCATCACGCAGAAGGAGGTCAAGTTCGTCCCGACGTTCGTCGAGGGCGGCCAGCTCCTGGACGTGTCGGATGTCGAGCTGCCCGACGGCATCAGCGGCGCCAGCTCGTACGAGGTCGACGGCACCGCCTACGCCGTGCCCTACCGCAACGACTCGTGGGTGCTGTACTACAACAAGGCCCTCTTCGACCAGGCGGGCGTCGAGTACCCCGACGGCACGTGGACGTGGGACGACTACGCCGAGGCCGCAGATGCCCTCAACGCGGGCCTGACCGCCGCGGGCAGCAGCGCCAAGGCCGCGTACCTGCACAACTGGCAGTCCACCGTGCAGGGCTTCGCCAACGCGCAGGCCGACGGTGACATCCTCAAGGGCGAGTACGACTACATGGAACCCTTCTACGACAACGTGCTGGCGCTTCAGGACTCGGGCGACCAGGTCGACTACAACACGGCCAAGGCGAACCAGCTCACCTACCAGGGCGAGTTCGGCAAGCAGAACGCGGCCATGATGCCGATGGGCACGTGGTACGTCGCGACCCTCATCGCCCAGCAGGCCTCGGGCGACGCCGACGACTTCGAGTGGGGCATCGCGCCGATCCCTCAGGTCGACGGCTCGACGGCGGGTCTGGACAACACCCCGGTGACCTTCGGCGACCCGACCGGCTTCGGCATCAACGCCGGCATCGACGAGGGCAAGGTCGCGGCCGCGAAGAAGTTCCTGGCGTTCGCCGCCGGTGAGAAGGGCGCCGAGATCCTCGCCGGCATCGGCATCACGCCGGCGCTGCTGACCGACGCGGTCGTCGACACGTACTTCTCGGTCGACGGCGCCCCCACCGACGACCTGTCGAAGTTCGCCTACTCGACCCACGAGGTGCACCCCGAGAACCCGACGTCGAACAAGGCGGCCGCCATCCAGGGCATCCTCGGCGACATGCACACCGCGATCATGTCGGGCTCGGCATCCGTCGCCGACGCCATCAAGGAGGCGCAGGACCGCGTCGCCAACGAGGTCGGCACCGACTGAGTCGTCCCTCCTCCGACGGGCTCGGGGACCGATCCCCGAGCCCGTCGGAGGCCCATCCGGCCGGGCGCACCCGACGCCCGCCACCCCCGCACATCCACCCACTGGAGGTCCGCCATGGCGACCATCACCGCCACAGAGGTCGGCGCCGCGCCGCCGCCCGTGCGCCGCCGGCGCTCGAAGCTGCGGCTGCGCAACACCCTCATCGGGTGGAGCTTCATCCTTCCGAACTTCCTCGGATTCGGGCTGCTCACGCTCGTCCCGATCATCGTGCTGTTCTACATGTCGTTCACGAACTGGAACGTCTTCGGCACAGCCAACTGGATCGGTTTCACGAACTACCAGCGCCTCATCGGCGACGGCAGCTTCCGCGTGTCGGTCCTCAACACGCTTTACTACTCGGTGCTGCACATCCCGCTGACGATCGTCGTCTCGCTGGGTCTCGCGCTGCTGCTCAACAACAAGCTGCGCGGCGTCGCGTTCTTCCGCACCGCCGCCTTCTTTCCGTACATCACCTCGATCGTCGCGATCGCGGTCGTGTGGAACCTGCTGTTCAGCCCTCAGTACGGCCCGATCAACGAGTTCCTCCGGTTCATCGGCATCCAGAACCCTCCCGGCTGGCTGACCTCGCCGGAGTGGGCGATGCCCGCGGTGGTGATCGTCGGCACGTGGCGCGACATGGGCTACTACATGATCCTGTTCCTGGCCGGCCTGCAGACGGTGCCGCGCGAGCTGCACGAGGCCGCGCGCGTGGACGGTGCGAACGTGTGGCAGCGGTTCGTCAACGTCACCCTGCCGTGCCTGCGCCCGACCATGTTCTTCGTCACCGTGATGCTGACCATCAACTCGTTCAAGATCTTCGACCTGATCCTCGTGATGACCGACGGCGGTCCCGGACAGTCGACGCTCGTGATGTCGCAGTTCATCTACCGCAAGGGCTTCGAAGAGAGCCAGTTCGGCTACGCGTCGGCCGCCTCGGTCGCGCTGTTCTTCATGTGCCTCCTCGTCACCATCCTCCAGTTCCTGTGGAACAAGAAGCGGAGCAGCTGATGACCGAGCAGATCGAACGGGATGCCGAGCTCCTGGTCGCCGACTACACCCCGCCGTCGGCCGCGCGCCGCGGGCTGCGCAAACTCGCCGAGGAGCCGCCCGCGCCCGAGGCGATCCCGACCGAGCGGATGACGCCGGGCCGCCGGCTCGGGCGGATCGCGATGTACGTCGCCCTGGGTATCTTCGCCATCGGGCTGCTGGCACCCTTCGTGTGGATGGTGCTCAGCTCGTTCAAGTCCGCCAACGAGGTGTTCTCGGTGCCGGTCAAGTGGCTCCCCGAGACGTGGGTGTGGCAGAACTACGTCAACATCTGGACCGAGTCGAACATGCTCGTCTGGATCCGCAACACGCTGTTCCTCGCGGTCGTGGTCACCTTCCTGCAGGTGCTCACCGGCTCGTTCGCCGCGTACGGCTTCGCGCGCATGCGGTTCCGCGGCCGCGACGTCCTCTTCCTGCTGTACGTGGGCACCATCGCCGTGCCGTGGCAGTCCTACATGATCCCGCAGTTCATCCTGCTGTCGAACTTCAAGGTGTCCAACACCCTGTGGGCCATCATCCTGCTGCAGGCGTTCGGCGCGTTCGGCGTGTTCCTCATGAAGCAGTTCTACGAGACGATCCCCGAGGAGCTCTCCGAGGCGGCGCGGCTGGACGGCCTGAGCGAGTACGCCATCTGGCGCAAGATCATGCTGCCCCTGTCGATCCCTGCCCTGGCGAGCCTCACGCTGCTGACCTTCGTCAACACGTGGAACGACTACCTGGGCCCGCTCATCTACCTGCGCAACCCCGATCTGTGGACGATCCAGCTGGGTCTGAAGGGCTTCGTCTCCAACCTGTTCGACACGAACTACGCCCTCCTGTTCGCCGGCCTCACGATCTCGGTCATCCCGATCGCGATCATCTTCCTCCTCGGCCAGAAGTACTTCGTCGAGGGCATCGCCACGAGCGGACTGAAGGGGTAGCGCGATGAAGAAGCAGAGCACCTTCGCCAAGCTCAGCGGCCTCGTCTCGCACGAGACGTGGGCGTCGCTCATCGGAATGATCTACCTCGGTCTGATCGTGAACCTCTTGCTGGTGGTCGCGTGCCTGCCGCTGGTGGTGCTGCTGGTCACGACCGACCCGATGTACTCGTGGCCGCTGCTGGCTGTGGCCCTGCCGCTCGCGGCCCCGGGCCTGGTCGGCGCGTTCCGCGCCTTCCGCGAGCACTCCGACGGCGGACGCGGACCCATCCGCGCGTTCGTGGCGGGGCTTCGAGACACGTGGTGGCGCGCCCTCCTGCTGGGCGCGGCGGTGACGGCGATCATCGTGGTGCTGCTGGTCGACGTACGGATGCTGTCGAACACCGCAGCCGCCGTCGTCACCGTGCCGCTGCTCGCCGTGCTCGCGCTGCTCGTGGTGGCGGTAGGGCTCGTCGCGTTCGTCGCGGTCGCCGAGGTGCCCACCGCGCGCCTGCGCGACGTCGTGCGCGCGAGCCTCTACCTCAGCCTGCGCCGCTGGTACCTGACCGCGGCCTCCCTCGTGGTGCTCGGTCTGCAGGCCGCCGTCTTCGCCGCGGCGCCGGCGCTGGGACTCGGTCTGACCGCATCCGCGGCGCTCTACCTCGCGTGGACCAATTCCCGCTTCACCCTCCGTCCCGTGCTCGACCTCGACGAGAAGGCTGCCGCGCGCGCCTGAGGCCGCGGCATCCTCTTCCTCCCACTCCGAAGGATCCCCTCCATGACGTCCACCTCGCCCGCTTCGGGCACCAGAGCCCTCTCGACCGACACCGCCATCGCGGCGGCGCTGTCGACGATCCGGCGCAACATCGCGACGTTCGGGGGTGCCTATCCCGACGACACGACGGTGGACGACCACTACCGCCTGCGCCCCGCCGAGGGCGGCATCCCGCTCGGTGGGAACCGCGGCTGGACCACGAGCTTCCGCACGGGCATGCTGTGGCTGGCCTGGGAGCTCACCGGCGACGACGAGTTCCGTGAGGCGGCCCTGGTCGACGTCGCCGACTTCGACCGCCGCGTGCGCGCCGAGGAGGACCTCGACACGCACGACCTCGGCTTCCTGTACACGCTCTCGACCGTCGCCGCGTGGCGGCTGGTGGGCGACCCGCGCGCCCGGGACGCGTCGCTGCTGGCAGCCGACCACCTGATGCGGCGGTTCCTTGAGCCCGCGGGCATCATCCAGGCCTGGGGCGACCTGTCCGATCCGGCTCAGCGCGGCCGCACGATCATCGACAGCCTGATGAACATGCCGCTGCTCACCTGGGCGCACGAGCAGACCGGTGAGGCCCGCTTCGCCGATGCGGTCGTGCGCCACACCGCGCAGCTGCGCGAGCACATCCTCCGCGACGACGACTCCACCTTCCACACGTTCTACTGGGATGCCGAGACCGGCGAGCCGCTGCGCGGTGCGACCGAGCAGGGCGCCTTCGACGAGTCGTGCTGGGCGCGCGGCCAGGCCTGGGGCATCTACGGGTTCGCCATGAACTACGCCGTCACCCGCGACGAACGGCTGCTGGAGGCATCCCGCCGCTGCGCCGACTATTTCCTGCAGCACCTGCCGGCCGACGAGGTGCCGTTCTGGGACCTGGTGTACACCGACGGCAGCGACGCCCCCCGCGACAGCTCCGCCGCCGCGATCGCGGTCTGCGGCCTGCTGGAGCTCGCGGCGGTCGAGACGGATGCCGAGCGCGCCGCGGAGTGGACGGCCCGAGCCCACTCGATCCTCGCCTCGCTCGTCACCGGCTACACGCCCGCCGCGCCCGAAGATTCCGACGCGCTCATCCTGCACTCCGTGTACGACCTGCCCAAGGGCAACGGCGTCGACGAGGGAACCCTGTGGGGCGACTACTTCTACCTGGAGGCGCTCATGCGGGTCGCCCGTCCGCAGTGGAGGAAGTACTGGTGAGGCTCGTCACCTACGCGTCGGGATCGGGGGCGAGGCCCGCGGCCCTCGTCTCCGGCGTGGCCGGCGATCGCGTGCTGGATCTCGGCGACCTTGCCGGGTCGGTCGTGGGACTGCTGACAGATGCCGCGGCGCTGGCGGCGGCGCGGGCCGCCGTGGCGGCTGCTGACGCTGACTCGCTGCCGCCGCTGGACGCGTCGGCGCTTGCCGCGCCGGTCGTGCCGGGCAAGATGCTGTGCCTCGGCTACAACTACCGCGGGCACGTGCCCGACGGCGTAGACCCGACCGCCGACGACCCGGAGTACCCGGATGTATTCGTGAAGACCCCGAACACGCTCGCGGGCCCGAACGACCCGGTCGTGATCCCGCCGGGGGCCACAGATGTCGATTACGAGGGCGAGGTCGCGGTCGTCATCGGCCGCCGCGCGCAGCGGGTGTCGCTCGAGGACGCCCTGGATCACGTCGGCGGGTACACGATCCTCAACGACGTGTCGGACCGCGCCTGGCAGCGCCGGCAGAGTCAGTGGGCGCTCGGCAAGTGCTCCGACGGGTTCGCGCCGCTCGGGCCCTGGGTCGTGACGCCCGACGAGGTCGGAGACCCGCAGGACCTGCTCGTGGAGGTCGTGCGCGACGGCGTCGTCACCGTGTCGCAGTCCACCTCGACCACCATCTTCAGCGTCGCCTACGTGATCCATCATCTGAGCCAGGTGATGACCCTGGAGCCCGGTGACGTCGTGTCGACCGGTACGCCGCAGAAGCTCCCCGCCGCGCAGGCCGCGCACCGCCCGCTCGCCGACGGCGACGAGGTCACGGTGCGCATCTCGCGGATCGGTGAGCTCACCACCCGTTTCGTCGCCCCTTCGCGCCCCCCGGTCGTTGAGCGAGCGGAGCGAGACGAAACGTCGCCCGCTCACTCCCCGGTCGTTGAGCGAGCGGAGCGAGACGAAACGTCGTCCGCTCGCCCCTCGGTCGTTGAGCGAGCGGAGCCAGTCGAAACGTCGCCCGCTCGCCCCTCGGTCGTTGAGCGAGCGGAGCGAGTCGAAGCGTCGTCGCCGGGCTCCGCCGAATCCTCTGCGGGCTCTGGCGCGCTCTCCGCTCAACGACCGATGACCACCCAGGAGGCCTACGCATGATCCTCGACTCGTTCCGCCTCGACGGCAAGGTCGCGCTCGTCACGGGCTCGAGCCGCGGCCTCGGGCAGGGGGCCGCCGTCGCGCTGGCCGAAGCCGGCGCGGACGTCGCTCTGCTCGACCGGGGCGATGCCTCCGCGACCGCCGAGCTCATCGCTGCCACCGGTCGCCGGGTGCACCGGGTGCAGCGCGATCTCGTCTCGGCCACGCCGGACGAACTGGCCGCGGCCGTCGACGAGGTGATCGCGCAGCTCGGCGGCCTCGACATCCTCGTGAACAACGCCGGCACGATCCGCCGGTCACCCGCTGCCGAGTACCCGCTCGAAGACTGGGACGACGTGCTCGCCATCAACCTCGACGCGGTGTTCCACCTCTCGCAGTCGGCCGGTCGCCACATGCTCGCGCAGGGCAGCGGGCGGATCATCAACGTGGCGTCGATGCTGTCGTTCCAAGGTGGCATTCTCGTTCCGGCATATACCGCGTCCAAGCACGCCGTGGCGGGGCTGACGAAGGCGCTCGCCAACGAGTGGGCCGCCGCCGGGGTCACCGTCAACGCGGTCGCACCCGGCTACATGGCCACCGACAACACCGCGCCGCTGCGCGCCGACGAGGATCGCGCCGCGTCGATCCTCTCGCGCATCCCCGCGGGACGCTGGGGCGAGGCATCCGATCTGCAGGGCGTCTTCGTGTTCCTCGCCTCGGATGCCGCCTCCTACGTCACCGGCGCCGTCATCCCCGTCGACGGCGGCTGGCTCGTCCGCTGATCGCCGCGCCCTCGCGCAAGCACACCCCAGACAGACACGCAGAACCAGGAGAGAATCCGTGACCGACACGCACATCCCGCAGCGCTACGCGACCAACCCCGCCCAGATCCCGGGCATGACGACCCAGCAGCTGCGCGACACGTATCTCATCCCCGACGTCTTCGTGCCCGGCGAGATCCGCCTCACCTACACCCACCACGACCGCATCGTGCTCGGCGGCGCGGTTCCCGCCGGTGGCGTGCTGGAGCTCGGCGGCTACCCCGAGATCCGCAGCGACTACTTCCTCGAGCACCGCGAGATCGGCATCGTCAACGTCGGCGCACACGGCACCGTGACCGCGGACGGCGAGGAGTACACGCTCGTCACCGGTGCGTGCCTGTACCTCGGTCGCGGCATCCGCGAGGTGTCGTTCGCCGACGCTGCCGGTTCGGGAGAATCAGGGGCGCAGTTCTACCTCTTCTCCGCTCCGGCGCACACCGCGTACCCGGCGGCGCTGGTTTCGCCCGGCGAGGGCACGGTGCGTGAGCTCGGTGACCAGGTGACCTCGAACCGCCGGACGCTGAACCAGTACATCCACGAGAACGGCATCAAGAGCTGCCAGATCGTGATGGGCGTCACGCAGCTGCATCCGGGGTCGATGTGGAACACCATGCCGGCGCACACCCACGACCGTCGCACCGAGTGCTACCTGTACTTCGACCTCCCCGAGGACGCACGCGTCATCCACCTCATGGGCGAGCGCGAAGAGACCCGTCACCTCGTCGTCGCCGACCGGCAGGCCGTCATCTCGCCGTCGTGGTCGCTGCACTCCGGCGTCGGCACCGCCGCCTACTCGTTCGTGTGGGCGATGGCCGGTGAGAACCAGGCCTTCGACGACATGGACGCGGCGCCGGTCACCGAGCTGCGGTGACGGCGGCCGGAAGGGTGAGGGATGCCGCATCCTGACTACGCTGGCGACATGCCGCGTACCCTGCTCGCCATCGGCGAGACGATGGCGATGGTCACCCCGGTCGTCGCAACACCCGTGGTGGACGCCGACGCCTTTCTGCTGGATGCCGGGGGAGCGGAGTCCAACGTGGCCGCGCACGTGGCGGCGCTCGGTCACCGCGCGGTGTGGTTCAGCCGGCTCGGCGCCGACGCGCTCGGGCACCGCATCGCCCGGCAGCTCTCGGGTCGCGGCGTCGACGTGTCGCGGGTCATCTTCGACGACGCGCACCCCACCGGCATGTACGTGAAGGATCCCGGCAACGGTGTGCTCTACTACCGCCGCGGGTCCGCGGCCGCGCACCTGTCAGAGGCCGACGCCGATGCCGTGTCGTTCGACGGTGTGGACCTGCTGCACGTGTCGGGCATCACGGCCGCGATCTCGTCGTCTGCCGCATCCTTCCTCACCCGGGTGATCGAGCGCGCGAGGGCCCGTGGCGTGACGGTGTCGTTCGACGTCAACCACCGGGCGCCGCTGTGGGACGCCCCCACGGCCGCGCCCGCGCTGCTCGAACTCGCGCGACGCGCCGACATCGTGCTCGTCGGCCGCGACGAGGCCGAGACGCTGTGGGGCACGCCGGCGGCGGCCGACGTGCGGGCTCTGCTTCCCGAGGTGTCCGAGCTCATCGTCAAGGACGGCGACGTCGGCGCCACGGCGTTCGTCCGAGGCGAGGAGGTGTTCGAGCCGGCGCTCGTGGTCGAGGTCGTCGAGGCGGTCGGCGCGGGCGACGCGTTCGCCGGGGGATACCTCGCGGGTCGGCTCTCGGGCGACCCCGTCCGGGCGCGGCTGCGCGCGGGGCACGAACGCGCCGCCCGCACCCTACAGACGACGACCGACTCCATCGACGACCCCGCGCCGGCCGCCGGCATCCCCTCGTGATGGGCTCCGGCTCCCTCATGACGGGCTCGGGTCGCCGGCCTCCCCTCACCACGGGTTTGGGGCGCATCCCGAACGTTCGGGGCGCGCGGCCTGCGCCCCGAACGCTCGCGACACGCCCCAAACCTCGGACAACGACCGACCACCACTCACGAAGGATGCCCGCATGACCTCTCAGCCCACCCCCGTGACGAACCGAGTGGATGCCGCGGCTCACGCCGACTGGTTCGAGACGGCGTTCGCGTCGGCACCGCTCATGGCGATCCTGCGCGGCATGGGCGTCGAGCGCTCGGTGCGGCTCTCCGAGACGGCGTGGGAACTCGGCATCGACTCGGTCGAGGTGCCGCTGCAGACCGAGGAGGACGAGCGTGCGCTGTGCGAGGTCGTTCGGATCGCAGCCGAGCGCGGCAAGATCGTCGGTGCCGGCACGATCATCACCCCGGCGCAGGTGGCGCTGGCCGCCGAGGCGGGGGCGGCGTACCTGGTCTCGCCCGGGCTCGACCCGGTCGTGGTGCGCGCGGCGCAGGATGCCGGCATCCCGATCCTTCCCGGCGTCGCGACGCCCAGCGAGGTGCAGCTGGCCGTCTCGCTCGGCCTCACTTGGCTGAAGGCGTTCCCTGCGACGTGGCTCGGCAGCGGCTGGTTCCGACACATCCGCGGACCGTTCCCGCAGGTGCGGTTCGTGGCCACCGGTGGGCTGGACGCATCCAACGTCGAGGAGTTCCTCGACGCCGGCGTGCGTGTGGCGGCGGTGGGATCGGCGCTCGAAGACGCGTCGCAGCTGGAGCGTCTCGCCGCCGTGCTGCAGACGAGAGCGGCCCGATGACGGCGGCGGCATCCACCGCTCGATCGTTCGCGATCGGAGAGTCGGACTTCCTGCTGGACGGCGAGCCGTTCCGCGTGCTGTCGGGTGCGATCCACTACTTCCGCGTGCACCCGGGCCAGTGGGCGGACCGCATCCGCAAGGCGCGGCTGATGGGCCTCAACACGATCGAGACCTACGTCGCGTGGAACGCCCATGAGCCGGTCCGCGGCGAGTGGGACGTGACCGGATGGAACGACCTCGGCGCGTTCCTGGACCTGGTCGCCGCCGAGGGCATGCACGCGATCGTGCGGCCGGGGCCGTACATCTGCGCCGAGTGGCACAACGGCGGCCTGCCGGTGTGGCTCACCGGGATGCCGGGGATCGGGCTGCGTCGCTCGGAGCCGTCGTACCTCGCCGAGGTGACGACGTACCTGCAGCGTGTCTACGACATCGTCGCTCCGCGCCAGATCGACCGCGGCGGGCCCGTCATCCTCGTGCAGATCGAGAACGAGTACGGCGCCTACGGGAACGACACGGCGTATCTGGAGCACCTCGTGCGGGTGACGAAGGATGCCGGGATCACGGTGCCGCTCACGACCATCGACCAGCCGACCGACCAGATGCTCCGCGACGGCAGCGTGGCGGGCGTGCACCTCACCGGGTCGTTCGGCTCGCGCGCGACGGAACGGCTCGCGACGCTGCGCCGTCACCAGCCCACGGGGCCGCTCATGTGCGCCGAGTTCTGGGACGGCTGGTTCGACTGGTGGGGCGCCTACCACCACACCACCTCGGCGGCGGACTCGGCGGCCGAGCTGGAGGCGCTGCTGGCTGCTGGGGCATCCGTGAACTTCTACATGTTCCACGGCGGCACGAACTTCGGCCTCACCAACGGCGCCAACGACAAGGGCCGCTATCTGCCGATCGTCACGTCGTACGACTACGACGCGCCGCTGGACGAGCGCGGCGACCCGACCGAGAAGTTCTTCGCGTTCCGCGACGTGATCGCGAAGTATGCTCCGGTGCCCGATGAGGCGCCCGCGCGGAGCGCCGCCGCTCCGGCGTTCGAGGTGCACATGGACGCCGTCGCGTCGGATGCGAGGTCGGTGTTCGAGGTGCCGCCCACGTTCGACGCGCCGCCCACGTTCGAGCAGCTCGGGCACCTCAGTGCCCTGGTGTCGTACGAGGTGGAGCTCGGCGGGCGTGGCGGGGTGCTCGCGATCGGGGAGGTGCGCGATCAGGCGTGGGTGTCGGTCGACGGGGTCGCGGTCGGCACGCTGTCACGGACGCGTCACGAGAACGCGCTGGTGCCGCCGCCGGGTCGCCGGCTGCGCGTGCTCGTCGAGGAGCAGGGGCGGGTCAACTATGCCTCGCGCCTCGGTGAACCGAAGGGTCTCATCGGTCCGGTGACGCTGGACGGCGTCCTGCTCACGGGGTGGACGGCGGAGCCGATCGACGTCGCGGCGCTCGGCGCGTCGATCACGGATGCCTCCGCCGTCGTCGAAGCGCCATCCGGGGTGGCGCCGTTCCTGTTGCGCGGGTCGTTCGTTCTCGATGCGCCCGTGGACCTCTTCCTGGACACGTCCGGGTGGGGGAAGGGCTTCGCTCTCGTCAACGGGTTCCTGCTCGGTCGGTACTGGAGCAACGGTCCGCAGCGGACGCTGTACGTGCCGGCCGCGGCGCTGCAGGCCGGTGAGAACACGCTGGTCGTCATCGAGCTCGATCGGGTGGCGGGAACGGTCGCGCGTTTCGTGTCCCAGTCCGATCTCGGCGCTGCGGAGGAGTAGGCGCGGGTTTCGGATGCCGCGGCGGCGCCGTGATCCTCGCGGCCGGTCAGATGTCGGAGAAGTCGTTGGACGGGCTCTGCAGCTCCGAGACGATGTCGCCGTCAAGCCCCGCGAGGATGAACATCCGGCCGACCTCACCCGGGCGCGTGAGGGACTGCGTGTCGGGCGCGTCCCGCGAGTCGATCCCGAGGTAGTCGGAGACGCCGTCGCCGTCGGCGTCCCAGTGCTCCCACCCGCCGGCCGCGAGCACCTCATCGCGACTGTCGCCGACGCCGATTCCCTCGGTCGTGCGGACCGGAATCCCGCCGAGAGTCGCCGCCAGGATCGCGACGTTCGCGGGGCCGTCGATCGGGACGGTGATGGTTATCTCGTCCCATCGGTAGGTGGTGCCCCACATGTCGCCGTTGCCCCACGGGTCTTCGACGACTTCGCCGTTACGAGGAACGCCGGTCAGCTCTTCGACGAGCACGAGCAGCGGGTCCGGGGTGTCGAAGCGGACCACCCGGGTCGCTCCGGCCTGTGTGATCTCGAGGCTGTCCAAGCCGAGCACGATCGCGCTCGCGGTGGTCGGCGTGGGAGCGGCCGTCGGCGTCTCGGCTGTGCGGCTCGGCGGTGCGCTCGTGTGCGCGGGGGTCGGATCGGTCGCCGCACAGCCGGACAACAGGAGCGCGGCAGCGACGAGCGCGAGGACACGACGGTGCATTCGTTGACTGTAACCGACGAGTATGCCGGCTCGGGCATGCGAAGGATGTCGCGCCTGGTGGGAAGCCTCAGCCGCCCTTGTTGAGGGCGAGGATGGCGCGCTTCTCGTCGTCGGTGAGGTCGGAGAGGGCGAGGACCTCCTGCAGGATGGGCGACTTGCGTGCAAGGTACGTGTCGATGTCCATGGCGGGGTCCTCCGCGAGCTCGCTCTTCACGGCGCCGTAGCGGTCCCGCAGGTCGGGTCGTGTGCGAAGGATCGAGCGGACGGCGAGGTGGTTGCGCAGGTGGAGTGTGCCGTCGACGCAGACGTACACGTTCCTTGGCGGATCGTCGTCCGGCGCGGCGAGTGACTCGCGGTCGGTGATGCCCAGGTCGCCGCGGTGCCTGTAGCCCGCGTGCCCGAGCGCTTCGATCGCGGCGGGCACATCGCGGCGGGCGACGACGACATCGATGTCGAGGATCGGCTTCGCGGCCAGCCCCGGAACGGATGTCGAGCCGACGTGCTCGATGGCGACGACCGGCACGTCGGCGAGGGCTCGCCGCAGGTCCGTGGAGACGATCGCGAACTTTGCCGGCCAATCGGGCGAGTACGGAACGACGGTGATGGCCACCCCCCTACTCTTCCAGTCCGCAGTCGGTCGGTCCCACGGGTTCGGCGGCCGCCACGGGTCGTACGCTCGTGGACGTGGGCGGTCCCATGTATTTCGAGGAGCGGGCTGCGGACTATGGGGCGGCGCGTCCGCCTTATCCGCCGGAGCTGTGGGCGCGGCTGCGGACGCTGGGTCGTCTGCGGCCGGGTGGTGCGGCCCTCGATCTGGGAGCAGGGAGCGGGCAGGCGACGGGTCCGCTGCTGGATGCGGGGCTTCACGTCACCGCTGTCGAACCTGGACCGACGCTTGCACGCCTCTTGCAGCATGCCTACCCGCAAGCCGACGTGCGTGTCACTCGCGCTGAGGACATGGCGCTCGCGTCCGCCGCCTTCGACCTCGTGGTGGCGGCGACGTCGATCCATTGGATGGATCTCGAGGTGGTCCTCCCGAAGGTTCACGACGCACTGGCTCCCGGTGGGCGGTTCGTCGTGTGGCGCCATGTGTTCGGCGACCCGGAGGCGGCCGAGACGCCCTTTCGTTCCCGCGTGGCCCAGATCGTCCGGGCGCGTGAGACGGCTCCGCGTCCCGACGCGTGGGCTGAGGACCGGGATGCGACGATCCGCATGCTGACCGCGTCCGGGCTTTTCGCGGTGGAGGATGTGTCGACGTTCCGTTGGAGCCTCGAGCTGGACGGTCCAGGCATCGGGCTTCTCTTCCGCACGTTCAGCGACTGGTCGGATTCCGAGGTGCAACAGGCCGTGGATGCCGTCGCCGAGTTGGGCGGGAGCGTGACGGAGCACTACTCCTCATGGATGGTGGTGCTGGCGCCGCTCCGACGCGGACCCTGCCTGCCCACTAGCCTGGGGCAGCCTGCGAACCGGCCGGTGACCACAGTTTCGCGGCGGGCTCACGCGGCCTGGAAGCGCGTGGGTGACTTGGTTCGCAGGCGGACCGGCTCCTGGACTTCTCCGGTCGCGGCATCGGGTGGCGAATGCAGCCAGTAGGTATCGGCATCCGTGCCGGCATCCCGATGTCGTGAGATGCGCCAACGTTGATTGTGAAGGCGGAGGTGGCAGTTCCGGCACAGCGCGATGCCGTCGTCGACATCGGTGCGGCCCTGGTCGCTCCACCAGTGTTCGACGTGGTGGTATTCGCACTGCGAGATCGGGGCGCTGCATGAGGGCCACATGCAACCGCCGTCTCGAGCGGCGATCGCGATGCGTTGCTTGCGATTGAACAGTCGCAGTTCGCGGCCCACGTCGAGTGGCCGTCCGTCGGCGCCCCAGACGACCGGGACGGCACCGGCGTCGCAGAGTCGAGCCTCGATCACGCCGCCGGGAAGCGCGGCGCCACCATCCTCGAGGTGACCCACGCCCCTGACCACCATCTCACCCGGCTCTTCCGCGCTGCTGATCGCTGCGGCCTCGAGGAGGATGCGCACCCCGGGCTGACGATCACCGAATGCCTGCTGCGGGTCGGCGTGCGCTCCGGTCCGCAGTACGGCAACGAGCGTGTCGTATTGCAGTTGCTCGTTGCTGCGTTCGTCGTCGGCTTCGGCATCGGTCTTCGTGCCGGCGTCGGCGTCGACGAACCTCGGCCCACGGCGGGGACGCAGGGCCGCCTGCAGCAGCGCATCGACGAATGCCGCTGCCTCATCGTCGAAGACGATCCGGCCGTGCCGTTGTCCCGATTCGTCGGTCCAGGTGCGGAACGACCGCGCGGCGAATCGCTCCTCGAACCGGAGACTGACGCCCACCGGATCCAGTCGATCCCGCGCGACGCGAGCCTGATTGCGCAGTTCTTCGACGGGAAGGTCTCCGGCTTCGTCAAGAAGCATGTCGACCGCGCGAGCCCAGGCGTGAGGCAGGAAATCGGCATCGACCTCCGGGTAGCGCTCGACCGGTGGTTCACCGAGCCCGATCCGTATGGCGGTGAACTGTGCCTGCGAGACCCGTCCTGACGTCAGCGCGGCGCGCAACAACCGGAGCCATTCGGGTGGCTGTGCGGAGGTCGTGTCGTCTGATCCCCCGCCGCCTGATGTGGGTGCCGTCGGCGCCAGTTCGGCGCCGGTCTCAACGGCGCGGATGACGTCGGCACGGCCGAGGCCGGTGATCTGCTGCACGAGAGCGGTCCCGGTGCGAAGCCCCTTCCGCTGGGCCAGGCCGCCGTAGCCGAGGTCTCGCGCGGAGCGCTTCGCCACTTCGGCCGATGCCGCCGCCACGATGAGCTCCAGCGCCTTGCGAGCTTCAGCCGTCTCACTCAGCAGCCCCAGCAGCCCCTCATCATCCAACCGCACCACCCTGTCGCCATCGTCGCCGACACGTTCGGCGACGCGCGCCGCGGCATCCATCAGCCGCACCGCGGGCGACGAGGGAGCCGGGAAGTTCATAGAACAAAGATACGAGGGGCCTCCGACATCCGCTGATCCGGCGGGCGTTCTGAGGCTCACGCTCCTCAGGCCCCGAGGCACCCGGTCCGAGCGCGATCCGGACGCCGGGTGCACCGCGACGGCGGATCGTACGTGGGTACCAGGCCAGACTCGGCCACATCGGCCGTTACGCTCGCACCATGACCAAGTCCGCGGTGAAGCCCGGTGAGTGGGTGACGCTGTGGACGGTGGCCGGCATGGTCCTGCTGGGGTTGCTGGCGGTTGCTTCGCTGCCGGCGGTCTGCGCGATCTCCGGACCGTGTTCGCAGGGCGCGCGCGTACTGCCTGCCGCGCTGGGCTCTCTGTTGGTCGTCGCCGTGGCTGTCGCGGCGAGCGTGGTCGCTCACCGCAGCGCGGGACGGGTGCGCGACGGCGTGCGCCGGAGCGAAGGCGTGGTCGCCGGCGGGATCACCGCCATCTTGCTGGTCGGCGTCGCCTTCGGCGCGGCGGCGCTGTTCAGCGCTGGATTCGCGCTCGTGATCTGATGAGTTCGACCGCGACGCGATTCTCGGCGCTGCCCATCGCCTGACGGGCGACTAGTGCACTGCTCCTGCAGGCTCTGGACGGTGCACGCCCCGCGGGCGGTACCCGAGTGCGTCCGAGATGCCCGCGAGGTCGGCGAGATACCAGAGGATGGCGAGCCACATCTCAGTGCCCTGAAGTCCTGGCTCAGTCTCGCCCAGCCCCGCTGTGGCAGGGCTCGGCTCCCGGAACGCGAAGCCGGCATCCGGCACCCACATGGAGACGGCGTCCGTCAGCAGACGCGCGGCCAGGTCCCGGACCTCTTCCCCGCGATAGCCGGTGCTGCGGGTGAGCCACAGTGGGTGCGCCACGTCCAGCACGTTGCACGCATTGCGCGCACCGGGCGCGAACCACCTGGGGTCGCGCGCGTGCTGCAGCACGGTGTCCACGACACGCTCGGGGTAGGGGAGCGGCACCCCGAACTGCGCGAAGGTACCGCGTGAGGCGCGGTAAAAGCCGTTGACGACCGGCAGCAGGCCTCGGTCGGGAGTAGCGCGGCCCCACATGCCGGTCTGCGGGTCGGCGTTCAGAATGAGCCACCCGAACAGCGCCTCCTCCACACCGGTTGGAATCGGGTGGCCCGAGCGCTTCGTCCACAGAAGTGCCGTCCCGAAGCCGTCGATGTGGTGTCCGGCGCCCCATGCGTCGGTGGCCCACGGCAGACTCTCGCAGAACTCGACGACCCCCTCGGGAGTCGCCGCCGTCGCCCAGGCGAGAGGAGCCGGAAACGCCGAACCCAGCAGATCCAGCGCGTACCCGACGCTCAGCACGTGGTACGCGACGTCGTCGTGGGAGAAGTCGAGCGCCGCCGTTGCGCCCACGGCCGAATTGTCCCGCCCTCGCTCGGGGGCGGGCAGTGGCGATTGGCGTCCCTCGGCATCAAGCGGTGCGACGGCGCCGGTCGAGGCATCCTGCCAGGCACGAAGGTGGCGGACCTGCTCATCCGCGCCGGCCTGCGGTGGCGCGCTGCCCAGGAGCAGATCGGCGATCTCGATCGCATCCCCCTGCGCGCGAATCGTCGGCGCGATGCCGGGTCGATCCGCGAACAGGCCGAGGTCTTCGCGCCATGCGCGCTGGAGAACGGTGGATGCATCGGACCGCGCGCGTGCCGCCAGCTCAGCGAGGCGCTCCGCAAGGCCGTCGGCGATGCCCCGCGTCGTGGCGACGTGAGTCGCAGGCATGTGCGTTGTGGCGACGTGCGTCGAGGGGACTTGTGTCGTGGCGACGTGCGTCGCGGGACCGTTCTCGTCCGTGCCGTCAATCGACGTGCCGACATCCGAACGGCGGTTTCCGTCCCTCCCGCGTTCGCCTTCGTGAGAAGTGCGGCCGGCCGTGCCCCCGAGCGCCCGGGTCGGGTCGTCGTGCTCGACGGTACGACGTTCGTTCGCGCCGAACGCATCCGACGTACGCGTCAGAGGTGCTGCAGGAGAGACTCTCGTGTCGGCGCCGGCGGTGCCGCGCGCCGCAGCGTCGGCCGCTGCGTCGGGCGCGATCCCGGTGTCGTCCGGTTCAACGCGCCAACGCATGAAGCGGGCGGGGTTGCCGCCGACGACTGCGCCTTCGGGAACGTCCTTGGTGACGACAGCGCTCGCCGCGAGCACCGAGTGCGATCCCACGCGCACGCCGTCGAGGATCACCACGTGCGAGCCGATCCACACGTCATCGCCGATCTCGATTCCCTTCGAGGTCAGCGGCTGGCGGAACACGGGTTGACCGGGCTCCATGGAGTGGTTGAACCCGAGGATCGAGGTGTGCGCGCCGATGCGAACCCCGTCGCCCATCGTCACCCGACCGCGGATCACGGTGTAGGGGTTGATGCTGCAGTCGGCGCCCGCGACGAGTTCGCCGGTGAGGTAAGCGCCGGCGGCCACGTAGGTCCGGTCGCCGAGTCGCAGCGTGTCGTTGTCGATCGACGCGAGGCCGGAGATGAAGCACTGCTCGCCCAGCTCGTATCCCGGACGGCCGTCGACCAAACGGTGCTGAAGTGCGAGTTGCGCGTCGCGATCATCGGCGGATGCCTCGCTCCAGAAGTCCCAAGGTGAGTACTCGTGGGCTGCGATCGCTGGCATGACTACCAGTATGTCGGGCCTTCACGGCGGCGCCTTCCGCGGGTGGACTCATTCCAGAGCGCATCCGTGCCCGCACGGATGCAGACGATGATTCCCGGTCGAAGTGGTGATCGCGCCGAACCCGAGTCATTCGACGCAAGCGCCGGCCGAGGAGGGTCGCACAAGCTGACACTCAGATGAGAGGACCGCTCGCGGAGGGGCGGGTGCCGTGCGGTCGCGTACCAGTGTCGCGACGACAGATCGCAGCGGGGAAACGCTCCCGCAGCGACATCGTTCGGGCTGCTCGTCGATCTCGAAGCCATGCAGGAGACGGGTCTACTCGCCTTCCACACCAAGAAAGGGAACATCATGACCATCCCCACCCGCGCTCTCGGTGCGTACGGCCCCACAGTGTCTGCCATCGGACTCGGTACCCTCGGCATGTCGGATCTCTACGGACCGACCGACGAAGCCGAGTCGATCGCTACCATCCATGAGGCCATCGACTCGGGCATCACACTGCTTGACACCGGAGACTTCTACGGTTCGGGCCACAACGAGATGCTCATCGCGCGTGCGCTTCGCGAACGCAACCGCGACGACGTCATACTGAGCGTCAAGTTCGGTGCGCGACGTGACCCGAGTGGTGCCTTCCTGCCGGTGCCGTACGACGTGACGCCTGAAGCTGTGAAGGACCGACTCGCATACAGTCTTCGCCGTCTGAACACGGACCACATCGACATCTACCGTCCGTCACGGCTCAACCCCAGCATCCCGGTGGAAGACACCATCGGCGCCCTCGCCGAGATGCAACAGGCCGGCCACATCCGCTACATCGGCCTTTCGGAGGTCGGGCCCGAGGCCATTCGCCGCGCTGCCTCTGTGACCTCCATCTGCGACCTCCAGATCGAATACTCACTGCTTTCCCGCGGCCCCGAGAACCAGATCATCCCGACTCTGCGGGAGCTCGGGATCGGGCTCACAGCGTACGGCGTGCTTTCGCGAGGCCTGCTCAGTGGACACTGGAGTGCGGCGCGCAACCTCACCAACGGCGATTTCCGCGCAACCAGCCCTCGCTTTCAAGGAGAGAACCTCCACGACAACCTCCGCCTCGTCGATGCGCTAGGGCGGGTCGCCGAGAACCTCGGCGCCACGACGGCGCAGGTAGCCATCGCATGGGTCGCCTCTCGCGGCGATGACATCGTCCCTCTTGTCGGGGCGCGCCGCCGGGACCGGCTCGAGGAGTCGATCGGGGCGGCGCGTCTGCAGCTCAGCCGGGACGCGATCGATGCCATCGAGCAGGCCATCCCCGCCGGCGCCGCAGCCGGAGACCGCTACGCTGCCCCGATCATGGCCACGCTCGACAGCGAGCGCTGAGCCCCACACCATCGGGCCCAGCAGCGGCCCTCCTGCGTCCACCCGGGCCCGGCAGCGGGACCGAGCCCGACCCGCCGAGCCAGGCGTGGTGCACAGGCCGCGTTCCACAGCTCGAGCAGCGGCTCACGCTGTCGGCGCCTTGCCAGGCGTGATCCGGACGAGTCGATTGACTCAAGCGGGCCTCGAGCACCCCGGACGAGGGTGCTGTCAGGCGTTCCCGCTCGCGGGTGAAACGCCGTCCTTGACAAACCATCTCAGAGGAAGACACGCCGATGCCGTACATCACCACCACCGACGGAACCGAGATCTACTACACCGACCAGGGCTCCGGTCAGCCCATCGTCCTGAGCCATGGGTGGCCGCTCAGCTCGGATGCATGGCAGGTCGAGATCAAGAAGTTCGCGGACGCCGGCTACCGCGTCATCGCGCACGACCGCCGCGGACACGGTCGCTCGTCGAAGACCTATACGGGCAACGACATGGACACGTACGCTCGTGACCTCGCCGAGCTCATCGAGGCACTGGACGTGCGCGACGTCATCGTCGTCGGGCATTCCACGGGAGGCGGGGAGGTCGTCCGCTACGCCGCGCAGCATGGCAAGGGCCGCGTCGTGAAGGTGATCACCGTCGGGGCCGTCCCCCCGATCATGGTGAAGTCCGAGACCAACCCCGAAGGCACTCCCATCGAAGTCTTCGACGGCATCCGCGCCGGCCTCATGAAAGACGCCTCGCAGTTCTACAAGGACCTGGCTGAGACGTTCTTCGGCGCCAACCGCGAAGGGGCTGAGGTCTCGCAGGGTCTCAAGGATGACTTCTGGCGCCAGGGCATGCTTGTCAATCTCGCTGCAGCCTACGACTGCGTCAAAGCGTTCTCCGAGACGGACCAGGTCGACGACCTCAAGGCCATCGACGTGCCGATCCTCATCGCTCATGGCGAGGACGACCAGATCGTGCCCATCCAGGATGCCGCGTACAAGTCCATCGAGCTCGTCCAGAGCGGCACGCTCAAGACGTACCCGGGTGCACCTCACGGCATCCACGGCGCGTACCAGGAAGCGCTGGATGCGGACA
Organism: Microbacterium timonense; assembly: GCF_900292075.1. Taxonomy (GTDB): domain Bacteria; phylum Actinomycetota; class Actinomycetes; order Actinomycetales; family Microbacteriaceae; genus Microbacterium; species Microbacterium timonense. The sequence continues at coordinate 228,343 of NZ_OLMV01000003.1, read as the reverse complement.
TCCTCGACTTCATCAGGGGATGATCCTCAGCCTGGGGTGGCTCCGTCGCAGACCGAGCCACCCCGTCCGCACCACTTTCCTCGCGCCGAGGGTGCACGCGCCCGCCGCACACGAAACGTTCCGGACGGTGAACAGTGACCGGTGATGGAACCCTGATGACCCGATCGCGACGATCAGAGAGCAATGGAGTCATTCGTCTCTATTGGGCCTACGCGCGCCCTCATGAAACTTGCCTCGGACGCTCTCACCTGAGGCGTCGGCCTACTGGAAAGGACTGCGCCATGTCGCATCACCTCGACTCGCCCATCGCTCGTCAAGACGTGCGACTGGACATCACCGACCTGTACGCCTTCCGCGGCGAGACCGGAACCGTCGTCATCATCAACGTCTCCCACTCACTCGGGAACCCGCCGATCCCGGGCTTCCACCATGAGGGGATGTACGAGTTCAAGTTCGACACCGACCACGACGCGGAGGAGGAGATCACTTATCGCTTCGTCTTCGACGAACGTGCTTCGGACGGTTCACAGCGCTTCGTGCTTCGCCGCCTCGACGGCGACGTCGCGAGCGACCCGTTCGCTGAAGGGCGGGTCGTGGCGCAGGGAGGCACCGACACCGCGGTCCTCGGCGAAGACGGCATCCGCGTGTGGGCCGGCGAGGCCGGCGATCCGTTCTGGATCGAGCCGACCGTGCTGCACGCCGTCGGCCACGCCGTCCAGGATGGGACCAAGATCGAGCTCGGCGATTGGGTGCCTGCAGAGGCCACGAACTTCTTCGCCGGCCACAGCGTCTACGCCATCGTGCTGGAGGTGCCCGACGCTGTCTTCGACTCCGAGATCGAACCGAAGCGCGTCGGGATCTGGGCGGTGGCGAGCCTGCAGACCGATGCCGGAGGCTGGCGGTCGATCAATCGGATCGGGCTGCCTATGATCCACCCCCTTTTCACCCAGTTCAACGAGCAGCTCGGCGACGACCTCAACGCTGGTCGTCCCAGCGACGACGAAGAGCGCTACGGCGATCTCCTGAGGAGAGAGGTCGCCGGCATCGTCCGCGCCTACGGCACGTCGGAAGACCCGGAGGCCTACGCCGCGGGCGTCGTCGCAAGATTTCTGCCGAACATCCTCCCGTACACCATCGGAACAGCGGCGTCCTTCGGATTCAACGGCTGGAACGGTCGTACGCTGACCGACAACGCCCCTGACGTGATGTTCAGCATTGCGGCGAACACCCCCGTGGCGCTGGGGATCGGCAAGGAGTCGGTGACCGACAAGCCGTCGGCCTCCTTTCCGTACGTGCCCGCCGTTCCGGCCGGTCGCTGACCGAATCGGAAAGTGACGACATGACCGCTCCCGCGACGACACTTGTTCGACCGCGGCCGGCCGCATCCGAGCGCCGGCGGACGACTCTGTCGTTCGCCGGCGTCGGAGCCGCCATAGTGATCCTTCACGTGGTCGGATTCTCACTGCTGCTGACGACGCCCGTGCCATCGGCGACCGGCACGACGCTCGGGGTGGGCGTCGGTCTCACGGCGTACACGCTCGGCCTGCGCCACGCATTCGACGCCGACCACATCGCCGCCATCGACAACACCACGCGGAAGCTGCTCGAGGACGGTGGAAAGCCGATCACAGTAGGCTTCTGGTTCTCACTGGGACACTCCACGGTCGTCCTCGGCCTCACGGTGCTTCTCGCCCTCGGTCTCAGCGCTGTCGCCGGCCCGCTGCAGGACGAGAGCTCCACTCTTCATCAGGTCACCGGAGTGGTCGGGACGACCGTGTCAGGTCTTTTCCTCTACATCATCGCCGGCATCAATATCGCTCTGCTGGTCGCCACCACTCGCACCTACAAGCGCGTGCGCAGTGGCGAGCTGAGTATGGGTCAAGTCGAGTCCGACGCCATCGCACGCGGACCTTTGTCGCGCGTCTTCGGCGGACTGATGAGGGCGATTCGGGCACCCTGGCAGATGTATCCGCTCGGGGTGCTGTTCGGATTGGGATTCGACACGGCGACCGAGATCGGGCTGCTGGTGCTGGCCGCGTCGAGCGTGGCATCCGGCCTGCCCTGGTACTCCCTTCTGGCACTTCCGGTGCTGTTCGCCGCAGGGATGTCGCTGCTTGACACGGCGGACGGCGTCGTGATGCGCTTCGCCTACGGGTGGGCGTTCGCACAGCCCGTGCGCAGACTCGCCTACAACCTGACCGTGACTCTCGTCTCGGTCGTCGTCGCCCTCGTCGTCGGGACCACGGAGCTGCTCGCCCTGCTCGCCGAACGACTGCACTTGAGCGGCGGCCTGTGGACCTTCCTCTCCGACATCGATCTGAACGCTGTCGGTTTCGGCGTCGTCGGCGGGCTCATTGCGGCGTGGCTCGCGGCTCTCGTGGTGTGGCGTGTTCGTCGGACGGCCACCGGGGCCCTTCCGGCCCGGAGCAGGGGATGAGGGATGCCGCGGCCGGCCCGCGGCTTGCTCGGCTGCTGCCTATCCGCTCCGCTGGAAGGGCCTCGTCCTCGTCAAGCGGCGTTCTCTTCGGTGGTGGTGCTCAGAACGTCTCGCAGTGCGGCGCGGCTGGTCACTCCCAGCTTCGGAAAGGCGCGGTACAGGTGTCCGCTGACTGTTCTCGGCGAGAGGAACAGCTTCACACCGATCTCTTTGTTGCTCAGCCCCTGAGCGGCGAGTTCGACGATCGACCGCTCCTGCGCGGTCAGAGCCTGCGAGCCCAGGCCATTTCTCGCCTCCGGGTCTCGCGCGGCACGCAGATTCTCCCGCGTTCTCTCCGACCACGAGCGCGCGCCGAGCATGTCGAAGGCATCCAGCGCCCGATGAAGCACCTCTCGCGCCCGGACGCTCTCCGCGTTTCGGCGGAGCCATTCACCATACGCGAGTCGGACACGCGCGAGGTCGAAGGGCCAGTGGTCGCCGCCCGGCACAGCCTCAGCCGCAGCGAACAGTCTGTCGGGCTCCGCGCCTTCCGCTACGAGCGCCTGGGCGCCGAATGTCATCATCGCCATGCGGGGCGAGATCTCCGACACCGCGTTCGCGACCATCGCGCGCACGTGCGCACGGGCTGCGGCGGGTCGCCCGGTGCGCATCGCTGCCTCGACAAGATCGAACGCGACCCAGAGGGCGTGGGGGGTGTATGGCGCCAGCTCACCGGCGGGGCTGAGTCGCTCGGCGTATCGGAAGGCGGCATCCCAGTCGTTCTGGGCGATCGCCGCCAGCGTGCGCGCATGGTGCCCGAAGCGCTCGGCACCCAGGGCGTTGCGGGCTGACGTGATCGCGGTCAGCTCCGATGCCCAGCGGAAGGCATCCGCGGGGTCCCCTCGCACTGCGGCGAGTAGGGCCCGGTGGAAGACGAAGTACCAGGCGATGAATGCGTATCCGTGGTCACGGCATACGGCGAGACCTTCTTCGGCGAGCTGGTGCTGCTCGTCCCACCGTCCGGTACCGAAGTCGTCCAAGCACAGGTGCATGTAGGCGCCGAGGCTCGAGCGCACTGCGCCGCCGGAGCGTCCGTCTTCGATGAGACGCCAGGCACCGGACCGGCACCCCCCGAGCAGGTCGAGGTAAACCGACGAGGTGTTGACCCGGATGATCCGGTTCGGATCGTGTTCGTCTGCCTGCTCTTCGATCAGTTCGGCCAGACGCGCACGCACCGGCGCGCCCAGGCGGACGGTGTCGGGGAAGGCCCTGCTCTCGATGAAGAGCAGCTCCGGTACGTGCTCGCCGAACCGGTCCACCGCACGGTGGAGGGAAGCCCAGTACTCAGGCTTGCCCGCCCACCAGCACAGCAGCAGCAGAGAGGTGACCGCTTCCACGAGCTCGGTGTTCTCGGGCGACCAGTCATGGGTGCCGCTCTCGATCGCGCGGACCAGGACCCGATAGGCACTGTCGACGTCACCATCGCCGTTCACGGTCATATAGGCGGCTGCGGCCGTGGCGTGCAGCGACGTGCCGGCCGCCGGGTGAGCTCTGCGCGCCTCGGAGAGGAGTCGCGAGGCGTACTCCAGCTCGCCCGTGATGTCGGCACCCAGGTAGGCGGCCTCGGCGAGCCTCCGGCTCTCGTCGGCACGCTCCGGACTGAGTCGCGCGGCGCGGATGAGCGCGCTCACCGCCGTGCCGGCGTCGCCGCGTCGAAGTGACCGGCGCCCGACGTTCTCCAGTGCCGTCGCGACCTCCTCATTCGGTCCGGTGGCCGCGGCGGCGATGTGCCACGCGCGCCGGTCCGGGTCCGTCACAGCGTCGGCGATCCTGAGGTGCGCCTCGCGCCTTTCGGCCGCCGATGCCTGTTGCACGACGGCGGCCCGGATGAGTGGGTGGGGGAAGCGCACGGCCATCGTGTGGGTGTCGACAGCGAGCAGCCCTTCCGCTTCCGCGGGGGCGAGGGCGTCGACCTCGACTCCAAGAGCGACCACATCGCGCATGCGCTCGCGACCGTCCAGAGCGATGATGAGGATCGCCTTTCGCGCGTACGCGGGCAGATCGAGGATCCGCTGTGCGAAGAGCGAGCCCAGTCGTTGCGTAAGAGGAAGCGTCGACATCACGCTGTCCGCACCGAGGGAGTCCGCGGTACTGCGAGCCAGTTCCACCAGTGCGAGCGGGTTGCCGCGGGCCTCCTCGAGAACGCGCGCCCGCAGACGAGGCGGCAGGTTGGCGTCTTGTGACAGGAGCAGGCGGCGCGCGTCGGCGGAATCGAGCGGCCGCACCTCGATCTGCTGCCACCCCTCGACGTTCACGTTCTTTGCATCCGAGCTGCGGAAGGCAGCTATCAAACCCACTCGTGTGCCGACCAGTCGCCGGGCGAGAAACTGCAGGACTGCAGCGCTCGCCTTATCCACCCATGGGAGGTCATCCACCACGAGCAGGAGCGGGGCGGTCGCCGACGCTGTGATCAGGAGGCTGAGGACGGCGGATCCGAGAACGAGGAGCCGCGGTGGGGGTCCATCGCCGAGGCCGAGCGCCACCTGAAGCGCGCTTCCTTGTGCAGGGGGGAGTTCGTCGAGCATGTGGAGGAAAGGGCTGAGCAGCATGTGAAGCGCCCCGTAGCTGATCTCCACCTCGAACTCCACCCCGGAGGCCGACAACACGTGCATCCCGCTCTCGGATGCGAGGCTCCTTCCCTCCGCCAGGAGGCGGGACTTGCCGACGCCTGCATCGCCGGAGAGGCAGAGCGCACCACCACCCAGCGAGGAGAGTCCGTGAACGAATCGCGCCAGTTCCTCGACTTCACTCGACCGCCCTACGATCTGGGGAGGCGTCGTTCGTGGGGTGAGCTGGCTCATTCGACCGAGTCCTCTCGTGTGGTTTCCGGAAGCAGAAGTAGCGACGCGAAGGTGATGACGGCGGCGCCCGCGAGATAGAGGCCGACGCCGACGATGTCGCCGTCAGGTTTCCAAAGCAGTAGCGCGAGCAGCGGCGCGAGCGAGGCCCCCAGCACACTGCCGACGTTGTAGACGATGGCCGACCCGGTGTACCGGACCGAGGGCGGGAACAGCTCGGTGAGGAAGGCGCCCATCGGGCCGTAACTGAGGCCCATCAGCGCCAGCCCCGCCACCACGAAGCTGACCACCTGGAGCGTGCCGGCCGCCTCACCGAACCACGGCTGGAAAAGCAGGCCGAACACGGCGATGGCCACGGTGACGGGAACGAGAACGGCGCGACGCCCGAAGCGGTCTGCAAGCCTGCCGGCGATCGGGATGAGCAAGCCCGTCGCGACGATGCCGACCAGGAGGAAGCCGAGGAACATGGGTCGGTCGTAACCGAGACCCGCCTTCTGTCCAGGGCCGGGCTCGGTCGGCGCCGTGCCGTAGCTCAGGGCGAAGACGGCCATCAGGAAGAACAGCACGTATGTGGCAACGGACGCCAGGGTCCCGAACACGATGCGCACCGGATAATGGCGCACGACCTGCGCCAGTGGCACCCGCGCAACCGCCCCCGAACTCCTCACGGCCACGAACTCGCCGGTTTCCGTCAGCTGCAGGCGGGCCAGCAGGCCTACCACGAGCAGAACTGCGCTCACGAGGAAGGGCACACGCCATCCCCATTGTTCGAAAGCGGATGCTGCGCCACTCGGATCCGGCGGCATGACGGCCGTCAGCACCAGGAAGACCCCGTTCGCAAGGAGGAATCCCAGAGGTATTCCCAGTTGCGGCATGCTTCCACGCAGGCCACGCTGGTCCGCCGGCGCGTCCTCCACGGACAGCAACGCAGCCCCGCTCCATTCGCCGCCCAGGCCGATACCTTGCACGACCCTCAGCAGTGCGAGCAGCAGCGGGGCGGCAACGCCGACTGCCTCGTAGGTCGGCAGGCAGCCGATGAGGACCGTTGCCATGCCGGTGACCAGCAGCGCCCAGACGAGCGTGTGGTGGCGACCGAGTCGGTCGCCGAAATGGCCGAACGCCACCGCACCGATGGGTCGAGCGAAGAACGCGAGACCGAACGTGACGAGCGACGACAGCTGTGCTGCCACGGGGTCTTCTGCAGGAAAGAACAGCGCCGGGAACACCAGCACCGCGGCGGTCCCGTAGATATAGAAGTCGTAGAACTCGATGGTGGTTCCGATGACGCCGGCCACGATGATGCGGCGGCGTACACGCAACGACGCATCGCGAGGTGCATCGATCACGGCCACACCGGCAACATACGAACTTCTCAGCGCGGTCGCCTGGCCCATTGAGTGTCACTTGGGTGACCCAGTCAGTGTCAGGCGGAGGCGTCGAGGTCGAGATCGGGCAACCGAAACTCGGGATCGCGTGCTCGCTCCGCCAGTTCCGCGATGAGGTCCGCGCCCTCGGAGCCCGGGTCGGGGAACAGGATCGACAGGTGGTAGCCGCCCGTCCCGGAGACCTCGAAGTTCTGGAATGTCATTTCGACCGGGCCAAGGGGCGGTATGTCGTGAGTAGTGCGTCCGACCGACCACGGCGACGCGTCGTGCCTGAGCCAGAAGTGCCGGAACTCGCGACTGCGAACGAGCAGGTCTCCGACGATCTGTCGATATCGGGGGTCTGTGGGATCACCGGCGTAGCGGAGTCCGGCGACGGTGCCCGCGGCCAGGCGCTCCCAATCGAAGGCGATTCGCTTGAACCCCTCGGAGAAGATGAATTGAACGACGTTGTCACCGACCGCAACAGTTCCCCTGGTGACGATGTCCAACATCCGGTTCGTCGCCACGACATCCATGTTCCGGTCGAGCATTCCGGCCGGAAGGTGCGGCCATGCGTCGAGGAGAGCTCTGATCTGCTCGCCTGAGAGCGTCTCCGACCGTTCGAGCTCCGCAGCCTCGGGGTCCGTGTGAGCCACCAGTCGGCGCATGTACGACTCGGCGGCATCATCGAGGAGCAGCGCACGTGCGAGTCCTTGCAGCACGGGCTCTGAAGGCGTCTGGTGGTGGCCCTGCTCGAGCCGCAGGTAGTACTCGGGGCTGATGGCGGCGACCCGCGCCACCTCATCCCGTCGCAGCCCGGCCACCCTGCGGTTGGGATCCCTGGGCAGGCCGACGTCCTCGGGGCTCACGAGCGCGCGACGCGCCCGCAGATACTCCCCCAGCGGCGATGTCATGGCCCTGACACGATGCGCGCCAGCGCATCCGCGGACTCTCCGTCCGCTGTGCCCCACACGCATAGCCTGTGACCGTCGGTCTCGGGGATGTCGAGCATCTGCCAGGTCAGGCGAAGGGTCCCAACCGTCGGGTCGTTCAGCACGACCATGCCGCCCACGTCCGCCGTCCCCTCCTCAGCCCATGAAGCCGCGAAATCGTCATACTCGACGGCCATGTCGCCGACGAGCTCGATGAACCCCTGGTCCGGGCTGCTCCTGTCGAGCGAGTCGCGCAGCGCAGCCGCGGTCATGCCTTTCAGCTCCGCCAGTTGCGCCTCGCTGAACCAGGGCAGACGGTTCTCGAACGCATACCGCACCACGTTGACGCCAGGGTCGCAACCGGGGAACAGTCGCCGAACGAGCGAGTTCGCTGCAGTGACGTTGAGGTGGCGGTCCACCATGAAGGCCGGCACCTCGCGCCAGGTCTCGATCAACTGCGCGACGCCTCCACCGGCTGATCCGGGCTCATTCTGCACCGACACAGCGGCAACGCTAGAACACGCGCCAGCGGGACGCACGCCTGCCGCCCGAAATAGAGTCATCGCACCTGCATGGGTGCACGGGCCGGCAACGCGCAGCGCCTCATGTTGCGCAGCATCCTGTGGTCGCGGGAACATAACCATCTGGTCAGTTAAGAAGGGCGCGCCATGGCCACGACAGCACGCGGCGACGCGACGCGAACGCGCATCCTCGACGCCGCGCTCGCGGAGTTCTCGACGCACGGCCTTGCGGGCGCGCGTGTCGACCGCATCGCCGTGGCCTCGAAGTCGAACAAGAACCTGATCTACGTCAACTTCGAGAGCAAGGAGCAACTCTTCAGACGTGTCCTCGAGCACGGACTGCAGGACGCGTACCGCACCCTTCCCAGGAGCGCGATCGACCTCCCTGTCTTCGCCGGTCGGGTGTTCGACTTCGCTCACTCCCACCCAGCGCTCTACCGCCTCATCGAATGGGCGATCCTCGAGGGTCAAGCCGCCCTCCCTGCAGAGCGAGGTGACTTCTACACCGCAACCCTGGCATCCGTCGCCGAGGGTCAGCGGTTGGGGACCGTGACGACAGCGCACTCACCGGCCTTTCTCATCACCATGACGATGGCGATGTCGACCGCGTGGGTGCCCGCGTTCCCCTTCGGTGCCCCGACCTCTCCCACCGGCGTGCCCTCCGACGCACGAGAACAGCTGCTGAGTGCCGTCGCCGCGATAGCTTCGCCCACCCGATCGGACGACCCCCGGCCCGTGCCGCAGAGGGGCGTGGCGGTCACGCCGTCGCAGCAGCCGGACCACTGGCGACGGTGACGCGGTGACGAATGCTCTGGGGGCGTACCTCAAGGCGCGGCGGGGGATGGTGCGCCTGTACGACAGCGGCGACGACTCGGCTGCGAGGCGCGTCACGGGCTCACGCGTGGAGGAGGTTGCCCACGCCGCAGGCATCAGCGCTTCCTACTATCGCCGACTCGAGCAAGGCCGCGTGGCGATGCCTTCTCAGCAGGTGCTGGCGAGGTTGGCCGATGCGCTCCAATTGGACGCGTCCGGGGCGGCATACCTCAGCCGCCTCGCGGGAATCCGGCCCTTCCGTGAGCCGCGATTGGGTGCACCGAGCGACCTCGACGTGACGCTTTCCACCGCATTGGAGAGATGGTCTCATCTTCCGGCGGCCGTTCAGACCCGCAACTTCGACATCGTGCTGATCAACCGACTCTTCGAGGCGTTGACCAACGGAACCGTCCAGCCCGGCGCCAACTTCGTCGAGCTGTTCTTCTGCGGCGAAGCCGCGAGGCAGGCTCCCGATTGGGAAGAGACAGCAGCCCACAACGTGGCTGCCCTGCGCTACTACGGCGACCCGGCTGATGTCCGGTTTCGCGAGCTCACGGGAGGCCTCCTGGTTCGAGATCGTGACTTTCGCCGACTGTGGTCGCGCTACGACGCCGAGCCGTTCGATGCGGGCAGGAGCTGGCACGTCGCCGAGGGATTCGGCACCTTCTCACTGAGTTTCCGCAACCTCATCATCCCGGGGTCGGGCGGACACCTGCTCACCGTGTTCATCGCGGAACCCGGATCGGTGGGAGAGGCGGCGCTCCGCGAGCTCGCTGAGGCGTAAGAGGTGGCGGTTGGAGGGGCTGACGGGAATCGAACCCGCGCTGTCTGCTTGGGAAGCAGAAGTTCTGCCATTGAACTACAGCCCCGGATGCCGGCATCCCGGCATTCGCGCACCTGTTACGGCGCCCGGCCAGCATAACAGCACCTCCCCGATAGGCTGGGCCCGTGCTGCTGAGTGACCGCGACATCCGGCTCGAGATCGACGCGGGGCGCATCGGGCTCGACCCGTGGGAACCCGCGATGGTGCAGCCCTCGAGCGTCGACGTGCGACTGGACCGTTACTTCCGGCTGTTCGACAACCACAAGTACCCCTTCATCGATCCCGCCGAGGACCAGCCGGAGCTCACGCGCCTCATCGAGGTCGACCCGGACGAACCCTTCATCCTGCACCCCGGCGAGTTCGCCCTGGGCTCCACGTTCGAGCAGATCACGCTGCCCGACGACATCGCCGCACGATTGGAGGGAAAGTCGTCACTCGGGCGACTCGGTCTGCTCACCCACTCCACGGCGGGCTTCATCGACCCCGGATTCACCGGGCATGTCACGCTCGAGCTCTCCAACGTCGCGACACTGCCGATCAAGCTCTGGCCCGGAATGAAGATCGGCCAGGTCTGCTACTTCCGTCTGACGTCCCCGGCCGAGAGCCCCTACGGCTCAGGCGCCTACGGCAACAGGTATCAGGGTCAGCGCGGGCCGACGGCATCCCGCTCCTTCCAGAATTTCCACCGCACCGATGTCGGAGCGACGGATGCCGGAGCCCGCGGCCGCTGAGCCCTCGGTGCACGTCGAGCACATCGACGGTCATGCCGTGCGGCTGCGTGCACCGCACGACCTCTCGTTCCTCGCGCGATGGGGGAGCGTGTTCCGCGTCTTCGACGAGCAGGACTCCGGCAACCTCTGTTTCGGTGTCGACCAAGAGGGCACTCGACTGTTCGTCAAATACGCCGGCGCGCCCACGACGCGCTACGAAGGCCTGATCCAGGACGCCGTGCGCCGCAGTCGCCGCGCTGTCGAGGTGTACCGCGCGCTGCGGCATGACACCGTCGTCGCCCTTCGCGATGCGACGGACGTGGCGAGCGGACACGTGATGGTGTTCGAGTGGACGGATGCCTTGTCCCTCGGCCGCCAATACGGCGGCGGCACCGCACTCGACGGGCTCGACCCGGCGCAGCGCGCGGCAGCGGTCCAGCAGATCTACGACTTTCACGTCCACGTCGCACGGGAGGGGTGGGTCGCCGTCGACCTATACGACGGGTCGGTGATGGTCGACCCGCGATCCGGTGCCGTGACGCTGTGCGACCTCGACTTCTACGAGCGCGGATCCGTTGTCAACACGATGGGTCGCATGTGGGGTTCGCGTCGCTTCATGTCGCCCGAGGAGAACCGGCTGGGCGCGACGATCGACGAGGTGACGAACGTGTTCGCGCTCGGCGTCCTGGCGCACACTCTTCTCGGCAACGATGCGACCCGCTCGACCCACGCGTGGCTCGGGTCGCCGCAGCAACTCGCGGTGGCTACTCGCGCACACAGCGTTGCTCGCGGGGAACGGTGGCCGTCGATCGCCGCGCTCGCCGACGCGTGGCGCGACGCAAGCGCGTGACGCGGCGGGCCTGACGGTCGGGCCCGCCCCCTGCCGCGAGGAATCCCGCACTCTCATCGCGGGGTGCGGAGCCGTTCCCTCTCCGTCGCCGTGACGTCGTCTCGTGCTCGCACAGCGTTCACATAGGCCCTTCACAGTGAGCGCGGGCGTGCCCGTCCCCACTCGTTCGGCACGCCCATCCACGAGGACGAGGAAGGACGCGACCCCCATATGCGGCCGAGCAGTCACCGCCCCGACGGCGGACACAGAAGATGGACAGGAAAGGCGGCTGCTGTCGCGACGGCGGTCGCCGGCGTGCTGGTGGCCTCGGCCATGACGGCACCCGCGGCATCCGCGGCACCACCTGACCACCCCCAGCCCACCCCGGCGTCGGCGCCGACGCTGACCCCGGCGGACGGCAGCTATCTCCACGGCGTCGTCACCGTCGCCGCCGACGCCACGACCGCGGGCGACCCTGTCTCGAGCCTGACCATCGACGGCCGGCCCATCGGGGCGGCTCCCTCGCCGGGCGTCGCACATCTGTCGTTCGAGGTGGGGAGCAACTCGGCGGCTCTCAGCTTCCACAACTACCTCGTGGTCAACGGCCACCGCATCGACCAGGATCGCACCTGGGTCTCGGAGCGCGTCGATCTTCCGGTGCCCAACGACTGGCTCGTCACCGGGGAGAACACGGTGGAGATCTTCGCCGGCACCGCCGAGGCGGCGTGCGGCGTGAACTACGACGACTTCGTGATCACCGACGTGGGACTCGAGCTGCTGGGCGAGGTCGCCGACGGCGAGGAGAACCCCTTCACGTTCTCGTTCGGCGACGGCGACTGCGGCACCCAGGCCGGTGACATCGTGCACGCCGAGCTCTCGTTCTTCATCCAGGGGGATCCGCTCGCCTCACCTGGTCTGTCGGCCGAGGTCGACACCACGACGCTGGCCAACGGCTCGCACGAGATCGTCGCAGTGACCGCCGCGGGCGGTCGCGCGGCCCACACGGTGACGGTCAACAACGCACCGGTCGGTGCCCCGACGCTCACACCCGAGGACGGCACGCTCGCACACGGCACACAGACCGTCACCGCCGCCCAGGCTGCGGCGGGACCCGGCGGCGTGGCATCCCTCACCATCGACGGCGCCGAACCGGCCGCAGCGCAGAGCCTCGGCGCCGGTTCGTCGACCTTCAGCTTCACCGTGGGCTCGAACTCGATCGAGAACCGCTACCAGAACCACCTCCTGGTCAACGGGCACAAGATCGACATCCTCGGCGACTGGGTCAGCCAGCGCGTGGACGTGCCGGTGCCCAACCGGTACCTCGTCCCGGGTGACAACGTCGTCGAGATCGTCGCGGGCGACATCAGCTCGTCGTGTGGCGCGAACCTCGACGACTTCACGGTCGCCGATCTCGCGCTCGCCGTGAGCACCGGCACCGCCAGCGGCGTGTCGATCGCGCCGAGCTACGCCATGGGCGACGGCAACTGCGGTTCGTCGACGACGTCCCTGCCCAAGGCCGAGACCCACTGGAGCATCGACGCCCCCGGCGTCGGCGTGCTTCCGACCCTCGGCTCAGGGGAGGCGACACTGAGCTTCACGGTCGGCTCGAACTCGATCGACTCATCGTTCGCGAACCTCCTCTTCGTCAACGGCATCCGCTACGTGCTCGGTGGCGACTTCGTCAGCGAGCGCGCGAACGTCGTCCTGCCCAACGAGTGGCTGCTGCCCGGCTGGAACACGGTCGAGTTCGTCACGGGCACGACGGCGGCCGGCTGCAACCGCGACGACTTCACGATCTCGGACGTGGCGCTCTCGCCTGCCTCCGGAACGGCGACTCCGCAGCGCGCGAAGACCTCGTACGCGCTCGGCGACGGCACGTGCGGCTCGAACATCAACCTCTTCCGCGAGGTCGACCTCCACTTCCTGGTGACGGATGCCACGGCCCGGGGCCTGCGTGCCGAACTCGACACGACGGCGGTCGCTGACGGCGCCCACGTGCTGGCCGCCGCATCCAGCACGGGCGAGGTCGCGACCCGCACACTGCTGACCGACAACTCGGCGCCCGCCGTGGCATCCAGCACCCCGGCGGCCGGCGCCACGATCACGTCGGCGGTCGCGCTGGATGTCCAGCTCGACGATGCCACCGGGCTCGTCGGAACGCCGGAACTGACGCTCGACGGCGAGCCGGTCGTGCTCGGCGCGCCGGTGGGCCCAGGCCTCAGCGCCGGTGAGCACACCATCGCGGTGACCGCAGCCGATTCCCTCGGCAACGCCGCGACACGCGAGATCGTGTTCACGTCGGCGGGGATCCCCGACGCTCCCGCCGACCTCGCTCCGGCGGGCGGGACGACGGGCGTCTCCGGCAGCGTCACGCTGCAGGCGACCGTGTCGGAGCCCGATGGCGGTGACGTGACGGCGGAATTCGAGCAGGCCGAGATCCTCACGCCGAACCAGGGCTGGCAGGGGTCGGCGCCTGGCGTGCCGACGACCCTGCGCGTCGAGGGCGAGAGCAACGTCGGCGGCACGAAGGCGCTCGCGCCGGGCGACGGGCTGACGCTCGATTCGCCGGCGAGCCGTGACGTCTCCTTCCAGCGCTTCGACGTGCAGGTCAAGGGCCATGTCGCCGACCCGGTGCTGCGCTGGGAAGGCGTCATCGATCCGACCCGGGTCGCGTCGCTGCGCGCGTGGAACCTTCAGACCGCGGCGTGGGATGTGCTGGCGAGCTCGCGAGGCGCGCTGGAGGGCAACACGCAGCTGAGCGCCATGGTCGACGAGCGGTACATCGACCACCAGCAGGTGCACGTGATGATCACCGGTGAGGATCCGTTCGCCGACGAGATCGATCCGGGCGCCGAAGGCTTCGCCGACCCGGCGTCGTACGACTTCTCCATCGCGCACTTCACGGACACGCAGTACCTGTCCGAGGGTGCGACCGAGCAGGAGACGGCGGCGGAGCGGGCCATCTGGGAGAAGGCGTACGGCGACACCACCCGCTGGATCGCCGCGAACGCGAAGGACCGCAAGATCCAGTACGTCGCGCACACCGGCGACATCATCGAGAACAACATCCGCACGCCCGCGGACGAGGCGATGATGCAGGAGGTCATCGGCGAGTTCGAGGTGTCGTCTCGCCAGCAGGGCATCCTCGACGCGGCCGGTGTGCCCAACCAGGTCATCGCAGGCAACCACGACAACCGCTCGGGCACCGAGGACGGCCCCGGCGCACTGTACAACCAGTACTTCGGTCCCGATCGGTACGCGGCGCTGGACGACCGGTGGGTGAACGCCGAGTACGGCGGACCGTGGCGCGAGGGCGACAACCAGAACAACTACACGCTGTTCTCGGCGGGCGGCCTCGACTTCGTCTCGGTCGGTCTGTCGTATGGGGTGACCCGCGAGGAGGCAGAGTGGGCGGACTCGATCTTCAAGCGGTACCCCGAGCGCAACGGCATCCTGCTGTCGCACGACTATCTCGCCGCCAGCGCGCAGCAGGACGGCCGGAACGCGGCGTACGCCGCGCCCGACGGATCGATGCTGTTCAAGAAGGTCGTGGAACCGAACCCCAACGTCTTCCTGATCCTCGCCGGCCACGTGCACGGCGTCGGGACGAACGTGAAGCCTAAGGTCGGCGACATCGGTCACGGCGTCATCGAGCTGCTCGCCGATTACCAGAACTACACGGTGTCGGCCGAGGACCTCGGGCTCACCGAGATCGGCGGCTACGCGCCGACCGACCAGCTGCG
This sequence comes from Microbacterium timonense, assembly GCF_900292075.1. Lineage (GTDB taxonomy): Bacteria > Actinomycetota > Actinomycetes > Actinomycetales > Microbacteriaceae > Microbacterium > Microbacterium timonense. The sequence continues at coordinate 213,334 of NZ_OLMV01000003.1, read as the reverse complement.
GTTCGGTGCGAGCTATCTGCGCCTGCTGCAGTTCGACGTGGACCGCGGCGAGATGATCGTCGACACCTATTCGCCGTTCCTCGACGACTTCGGTGCCGACGAGCACGACCCCGCGCTGCGCTACAGCCCGCTCGCCGACAACATGGTGCTGCCGGTCGACATCACCTCGCGAACCACGAGCTTCCGCACCGACTCGCTGGCGCTGTACAACCCCGTCGCGAAGATCGGCCAGTCGGCCGTCCCGTCGGGCGCGGTCGCCTCGGTCGAGTGGAAGGGGCTGAAGCGAGGTACGGCGTACGCCTGGCTCGTCGTGGCCCGGTCCGCGGGCGGTGGGCAGACGGCCTCGCTTCCGACCGTGTTCGTGACGAGCGGTGCGAAGCCGGGTGCGGTCGCTCCGGAGCTCAAGCCGTACGCGACGCCGACCCCGGCGCCGGCCGCTCCGACCGCACCACCGACGCCGTCGCCGTCACCGACGCCGACCCCGACACCGACGGGGACCCCGTCAACGCGGTGATCATGAAGAGCTGACCGAAGCGCCGCCCTGGCCCACAAGGCCGGGGCGGCGCTTCGCGTCGCGTGATCGGCGGATAGCCGAGACGACGGATGCCGCGCGCAGCGGCTCGCGGCATCAGGGCGTGGGCTCCACGACGATCGGGTCATCGGCATAGACGCGGACTTGGGAACCGTCCAGCACGAACTGCATGGGGGTGCCCTCGGGGAAACGGTCCCGCAGCGCCTTGGGCGACCCGCCGTCGACGACGAAGGACGCCTGCGCGGGGAACCGACCCGCGCCGCAGCCGCTGGTGCCGAAGCTCACGTTGTCGCCGTCACCCCGGAACACCAGCACGCACGGGATCGGAGCCGCGTTCGGGCCTGTCGGCATCGACTGCGCCACCACTGAGAGACCGTAGAAGTCCTCGAACACGAGGTGGTCCCCGGACGGTGTGCCGAACAGGCCGTCCGGCCATTGTCCATCCGGATCCTCGTGCAAGACCGCCACCCCGCCTGCGTCCATCGCCTGCACCCCGAGCGTGAGTCCGACGCCGATGAGCACGCCGGCGACCACCGAGCAGGCCCAGAGCAACGGAAGCCGCCGGCGCCACCAAGGTGTTCGCGTGGTCGGGTGCTCGCCGTGCTCCGTCGAGGGATCCGGGATGCCGTCATCCGGCGCGCGGACGTCGTCCGGCGTGGAGTCGTCGACGCGCCCTGGCGTTACATCTGCTGCGGGTGAGCCAGGCGGTCCGCCGGCAGGCGACGGCGCTGGTGGCGCCACTTCGCCCCGTCCGGGTATCGCCGGCGCCGGCACCCCGCCGGTCTCGGGTGTGTCGGCCGCAGCGCGCGGCGCGTCGGCATCCATCGGCGTCTGCGGCGGCGGGACGGACGGGGCCGGCGTCCGCTCCCGTGCCAGCGTCTCCAGCTCGTGGAGCCGGGCCATCGCGACGGGGTCGTCGTGGATGTCGGCGTCGGGCCCGTAGGCGCGCGCCCGCAGCGCGCGGAGCTCGTCGTCGGAGCGGTCGGTCGGCGTTGACATCGAGCCCATCCTGCCGCAAAAGCCGCGTGGCGGCGCCGGTGCGGGGCGAGTTCCTCCCGCCGGGCGCCGCACCCGACGACGCTGCTGAAGCGCCCCCGTGGCGCCCGGGGGGAGAGAGATCAGCTTCCGGCGACGGCCTCGCTGACCTCGGTCGGGCTGTCGAAGGAGTCCTTCCCCGAATTCTCGAGCGCGGCGACCAGGTCGTCGGGAGCGCCGTTGTCTCGCGCGGTGGACACCAAGTCGTCGCGGCTGGCCGGGTAGTCGACGCCGCCGAGGTACTTCTGCAGTTCGATGGGGGTGGGGTTGTTGTCGCTCATGTCGCCTCCGTTCAGTGGAAGCGCCACGGTACGTCCGTTCTGCCGCGCGAGTCTCGGGGTTGACAGTGTCCCTGACGCGGGTGACGCGCGCGGTCAGTGCGCGGTGCGCACGCCCACGAGGTCGTGCACGAGCACAACGGCGGCGCGCGCGCCCTGGCCCGCCGCGACGATGAGCTGTTGCGGACCGGGAGAGGCGGCATCCCCCGCGGCGTAGACGCCGTGGAGCGACGTGCGGCCGGAGCGATCGGTGACGAGGTTGCCGAAACGGTCGCGCTCGAGCTCGATCCCCGAGAGGAAGTCGAGCGCCGGATGCCACTGCGGCCGAACGAAGCCGCCGTCGATCTCCACGCGCGTGCCGTCGGTCAGGCGCACAGCCGATACGGCGCCGCGGTCACCCTCGAGGTCGTCGATGGCGCCGCGCTCGACGACGATGCCGGATGCCGCGAGCTCGGCTTCTTCGACCGTGTCCACGGCGTCCGATCCGTGGGTGAAGACGGTCAGCCGGTCCGTCCATCGTGCGAGCAGGCGGGCCCTCGTGGCGAGGTCCGGCGTCTCTCCGATGAGCGCGAGCGGCCGGTCCTGCAGCTCCCACGCATCGCACGCGGCACAGCTGAAGATGCTCATGCCGTAGAACGCGCGCAGGCTCGGGATGTCGGGCAGGGTCTCCCGCAGCCCGGTCGCAACGAGCACCGAGCGCGCCGCGACCGCCGGGGGTGTGCCGGCGCCGCGGCCCTTCAGCGCCGCGATGAATCGCAGGCCGTCGTCGCCGTCCTTCTCGAGGAGCGCCGTGACGACGGTGCGGTCCAGCACGCGCACGTTCGGGTACGCCGCCAGCTCCGCGCGGGCGAGCTTGCGCAGTTCCAGCGGGGGGATGCCGTCGCGGGTCAGGAACCCGTGGGAGCGCAGGGTCGCGGCGTTGCGGGGGCGTCCGGCGTCGACGACCACGACGGAGGCCCGCGCACGGCCGAGATTGAGCGCGGCGGAGAGACCCGCGGGGCCGCCGCCGATGACGATCACGTCGACCTCGGTCGACGCCGGGGGAACGGGTTCAGTCATGGCCGTCTCCTTGTGGAGGAAGGGCGGCGACGAGCGGGTGGTCCCTGCGGATCACACCGACCTTGGCGGCGCCGCCCGGGGAGCCGACAGCCGGGAGTGAGCCTGTCGAAATCTCGAAGAACTCGACGTTGGCCTTGTAGTAGTCCTGCCACTCGTCGGGCAGGTCGTCCTCGTAGTAGATCGCCTCGACCGGGCACACCGGCTCGCACGCACCGCAGTCCACGCACTCGTCCGGGTGGATGTACAGCGACCGTTCGCCCTCGTAGATGCAGTCCACCGGGCACTCGTCGATGCAGGCGCGGTCCTTGACGTCCACGCACGGAAGGGCGATCACGTACGTCACGGGACGAGCGTTCCCCGCGAGATGCGCACCTGCTCGTCGCGCGGCACGACCTTCACCCGCTCGCGGGTGTGGAGGTGCGTTGCGCCCAGCTCGCGTTCGTGGGCGTCGAGCGCGAGCCAGCCGTCCCACGTCGTGTACGCGACCTCGCGCTCGTCGAGCAGTTCGAGCACGTCGCCGTCGATCGCGGGTGCGGTCAGGCGTCCGGCCTCCGCGTCGGCGACGAGGTGTGCGACGGTCTCCATGGCGTCGGACTTGGTGTGACCGATGAGGCCGACGGGTCCGCGCTTGATCCAGCCGGTCGCGTAGAGCCCCGTGATCACCGGCGCGTCGCTGTCGCCCGTGACCCGGGCATCCTTCACCCGCCCCTCGACGTTCGGCACGACGCCGGCGCGCTCGTCGAACGGGGCGTCGATGACGGGGGTGCCGTAGTAGCCGACGGCGCGGTAGAGCTGCTGCACCGCGAACTCGCGGAACTCCCCCGTCCCTTCGACCCGCCCGTCGCCCACCGGCCGGGTGCGCTCGAAACGGATGCCTTCGACCTTGCCTTCGCCGAGCACCTCGACGGGCGAGTGGTAGAAGTGCAGGTGCAGGCGCCGGCTCGCGCCGGTCGACTCGCGTGTGCGCCAGCCGTTCAGGATGCGGAGCATGACCTTGAGCTGGTTGTTCGAGGCGTTCGCCGGGTCGGCGTCGACGAAGTCCTCGTCGTGCACGACGATCTCGACGTTCGGCACCTCGCCGAGCTCGCGCAGCTCGATCGGCGTGAACTTGATGTCGGCGGGACCGCGGCGCCCGAAGACGTGCACGTCGGTGACGGCGGATGCCTCCAGCCCGGCGAGCACGTTGTCGGCGATCTCGGTCGAGCGCAGGTCGACGGCGTGCTTCGCGAGAACGCGGGCGACATCGAGCGCGACGTTGCCGTTGCCGATGACGGCCACCTCGCGCTGGTCGAGCGGCCACTCGGTCGGCACGTCGGGGTGTCCGTCGTACCACGCCACGAAATCCGCCGCCCCGTACGAGCCGGGCAGATCGATGCCGGGGATGTCGAGCGCGGCGTCGCGGATCGCGCCGGTCGCCAGGATCACGGCGTCGTAGCGCTCGTGCAGTTCGTCCAGCGAGATGTCGCGGCCGACCTCGACGTTACCGATGAACCGCGTGGTCCCGGCATCCAGCATCTCGTGCAGGGAGTTCACGATGCCCTTGATGCGCGGGTGGTCGGGCGCCACGCCGTAGCGGATCAGGCCGTACGGCGCGGGGAGCGACTCGAAGAGATCGATCGCGACGGCGCCTCCGGCATCCGTGACGGAGTTGGTGAGGATGTTGCCCGCGTAGATGCCGGCGGGGCCGGCGCCGACGATCGCGACGCGGAGGTTGTGGAGGTGCGAAGAGGTCACGGGGTGGGGGCCTTTCGGGGTGCGAGCGGGTCGTGGTTCATGAGATCCAGGGTGGCCATGGCCGCGGGCGCGTAGGGGCTCAGCCGCACCACATCGCCGACGACCACGACCGCGGGGGAGCGGACGCCTCGTTCCGCGGCCTGATGCGCGATGGTCGCGAGGGTCCCGACAGTGACCCGCTGGCGTGGTCCGAATCCGTCCTCGACGATCGCGACGGGGCAGTCCCCGCCGCGCTCGCCGCGCGCCAGGGTGATGGCGGAGTTGGCGAGCGTGCCGACGCCCATGAGCAGCACGACCGTGTGGTCCCGGCCGCCGCCCAGTGACGCGATCTGATCGTGGGCCGTGGCGACGGTGAAGGCGGTGGCCACTCCGCGATGGGTGAGCGGGATGCCGGCGATCGCGGGCACCGAGATCGCGCTGGTGATCCCAGGCACGACCTCGACCGCGACTCCCGCCTCCTGACACGCGTGGACCTCTTCGCCACCGCGACCGAACACGTAGGGGTCGCCGCCCTTGAGCCGGACGACGGTCTTGCCGTCGCGGGCCAGCCGGACGAGGAGGGCGTTGATCGCATCCTGCGGCACGGCGTGGTGACCGGGCAGCTTTCCGACGTCGACGACCTCCGCCGTCAGCCGGACGCCGTCTGCGGCGAGACCGTCCAGCACCGCGCGGGCACCGAGGCGGTCGGCCACGATGACGTCGGCGCTCTCGAGGGCGCGCAGTCCCCGGAGCGTGAGGAGCCCGGCGTCGCCCGGCCCCGCCCCCACGAGCCACACCTTCCCTGCGGCGACGCGCGTGGCCTGGCCCGCGCGTCCCGCCCGCGCCGCGGCATCCGTCCTCCCCCGGTCGGTTTGTGCGGAGGACACGCCGTTATCCGATGCGCCTTCACGGCGTTCCTCCACCTGAAACCGAAGGAGAGAGGCAGGGGCGGCGAGCCAGTCATCGGGCACCTGCCGTCACGAGAAGGCCACGGCGCTTCAGCATCCGCCGCTCCAAGGGGCCGAAGAACACGAGCTCGATGAGGATGCCGATGGCCAGGATGAGGATGATCGTGCCCAGCACGCCGGCGAGGTCGGCGAGCTCGCGCGACTGCTGCAGCATCGAGCCGAGGCCGAAGCCGATCGTGCCGCCGACGGCGATGATCTCGGCCGCCATCAGCGACCGCCACGAGAACGCCCACCCCTGCTTGAGACCGGCGAGGTAGCCGGGCAGTGCCGCCGGGAGGATCACCGAGGTGGCGAGCTGCCAGCGCGACGCCCCGAGCACGGTGCCGACGCGCCGCAGCTGCGGCGGCACCTGATCGATGCCCGCGATGAGTCCGTTGATGATCGAGGGGATCGCCCCCATCAGGATGACGAAGTAGACCGTCGCGTCGGAGAGACCGAACCAGATGATCGCGGCCGGCACCCACGCCACCGACGGCAGCACCTGCAGGCCCGAGATGATGGGCCCCACCGCGCGGCGGATCGGGCGGACCTCGGCCAGGAGCAGACCGATCGGCGTGCCGACGGCGATCGCGATGAGGAAGCCGACGATGCCGCGCTCGAGGCTCGTCGTGACCGCCTCCTGCAGGCGGCCGGAATCCCACGCGGAGCTCAGGGCTCCCACCACGTCGGCGGGGCCTGGCACGATGTCGGGTCGGGGATGCGCGATGACGACGTACAGCTGCCACGCGACGATGAGGAGGATGACGAACACGATCGGCGGCACGACGCTCGTCGCGAAGCGGCGCCACGGTCCCGGGTCGGCCTTGGCATCGGTCTGGAGGTTGTCGAGCCCGGAGGAGAGGCTGCGCAGATCGTCGGGCAGGGCAGCCGAATCCGGACCGGCGAGTGATGGGCCGACGACCGTCGGGGTCTCAAGCGGCATTGCGGCGGATCTCCTTCCGCAGCTGATCGGTGATCTCCACCGAAAGCGCGGCCACCTCGGGTGACTCGATGCGTCGCCCGGCGGTCTTCGCGATGCGCCACTCCTGCACGACGCGCCCGGGGCGGCTGCCCATGAGCACCACCCGCTGGCCGAGGCGGGCGGCCTCGCGCACGTTGTGCGTGACGAAGACGATGGTGCGGCCGGTCGCGCGCCACACGCGCTCGAGCTCTTCGTGCAGCAGGTCGCGGGTGATGGCGTCAAGCGCCGCGAACGGCTCGTCCATCAGCAGCACCGGCCGGTCCTGAGCGAGGGCACGGGCGAGGGCGACGCGCTGACGCATGCCGCCCGAGAGCTCGTGCGGGCGCTTGTCGGCGGCATCCGCGAGGTTCACGGCATCCAGGAGCGACAGGGCCTTGTCGCGGCGATCCGCGCGTGGCACGCCGCGGAGTCGCAGCGCGAGCTCGACGTTGCGGCGGGCGGTGAGCCACGGCATGAGCGCCGACTCCTGGAACATGACGGCGGAGCCCGCGTCGGGGGTCTGGATGCGGCCGGCGGTCGGCTGGTCCAGACCCGCGATGAGGTTGAGGAGGGTCGACTTGCCGCACCCCGACGCGCCCAGCAGGCACACGAACTCGCCGGCCTGGATCTCGAGCGAGACGTCGTCGAGCACGACCGGGCCCGAGCCGAAGCGCTTGGACACGCCGTCGATGCGCACGGCCGGAGCAGGCCTGGTCGCCGGCGGGAGCACCGGCGCGACACCGTCGAAACTCGGGCCCAGCGCTGCGGCGGTACCGGTGGGCGCGCCCGCCTCCGGGGACGCCGGCGCGGAAGCTGCCTTCCGGGTCGGCGCGGCCCCGGAGGCGGAAGCGGGTGCGGTGCTCACGTCAGTCCTCGCCGAGACCCGCGGCCGACACGGTGTCTTCGCCCGCTGCCGTCAGCTGCTCGTTGAGCAGGCGCAGGTCGAACAGGCCCTCGATCGAGCCGTCCTTCTGGGTGCCCGCCTCGATGCCGTTCTCGACGAGCGTCTGGAACGTCTCGGCGTGCGGGTCGACCGAGAACGTCACGTGCTCGAGCGCCCGCTGGATCACCGCATCATCCAGCGGCTTGCCGGTCTCCTTCTCGATGGCGCCGTTGATCACGGCCGGCGCCTCGGCAGGGTTGTCGGCGATCCACTGCACGGCGGCCTCATGGCCCTTCAGCAGATCGGCGACCACATCGGGGTGCTCGTCGAGGAACTGCCTGCGCACGAGGAGGACTGTCGTCGGGAAGGCGCCGTCGTCCCACAGGTCGGCCTCGTCGACGAGCACGTGAGCGCCCGCGTCGAGCACGAGACGTGACACCCACGGCTCGGGCAGCCACGCCCCGTCGAGCTGCCCCTGCTGGAACAGCGTCAGCGTCTGTGCGTTCTCGGTCGGGGTGACCTGCACGTCGCCGCCGCCCGACGTGTCGGTCTGGTACCCCTCATCGGCCAGCCACTTGCGCAGCGCGACGTCCTGGGTGTTGCCCAGCTGTGGCGACGCGAGCGTGGTGCCCTCGAGATCGTCCGGGGAGTCGATGCCGTCGCGGACGACGAGCGCTGCTCCTCCGGTGGCCGCTCCCGCCACGATGCGCGCCGATTCGCCGCCGGACTGGATGAACGTGTTGATCGAGGGGTTCGGCCCGATGTAGGTCGCGTCGATCGCGCCGGCCGACAGGGCCTCGATGGCGGCCGGGCCGGCGTTGAACACCTGCGTCGTGACGTCGACATCGCCGAGCGCGTCCTGAATGAGCCCTTCCTCGAGTCCGACGAGAGCGGGCGCGTGGGTCACGTTGGCGAAGTACCCCAGACGCAGCTCGTCGACGGGTGCGCTGTCGCCCGTTCCGTTGTCGTCGCCGGTGGAGGATGCCTCGGCAGAGGCGCAGCCGGCCATCATCGCGGCCACGAGTCCCAGGGTTGTGATGACGGTCGCGGTGCGGATCTTGTTCACGGTGTCGCCTCCTTCTGTGCGGTGGTGCTCTCGGTGGGTGGTGGATGTGCGGTTCCGCCGGGCTCGAGGGTGGTCACACCCCGGCGGGCTCAGCCCCGCACGATGCCGGCGGCGAGCGTGGCGCCGTCGGACGGATGGATCACGAGGAACGAGCCCCCGTGGCGGCTGGTGCGGTAGGGCTCGAGTGGCAGGTCGGCTGCCAGCCGCAGCCGCACCCGGCCGATGTCGTTGGTCTCGAGCGTCTGCGCCGCCTCATGGGCCAGCGCGTCGAGGTCGTAGCGCGACTCGATCTGCGCCACGATCGCCTGCACGGTCGCGGTGCCGTGCTTGACGAGCACGCGGATGCCGGGGGTCAACGGTCGCGCGTCGAGCTGGAAGAGCTCGGCGTCGAACTCCCGCCGGCCGCCCGGCAGCGAGCCGGCCGAGACCACGAGTGCGCCACGGGCCGTGTCGACGTCGTCCTCGAGCTCGAGGGAGACCGACTGCGGCGCGGTGGCCTCATCGGTCTCCGCGCCGGCGACCCGGATGCCCTTCACCGTGGTGGCGATGCCCGATGGGAAGATCTCGACCCCGTCTCCGACGCGCACGGCGCCGCTGGAGATCCGGCCGGCGACGGCGCGGTAGTCGCGGAGCCGTTCGGCCTCGTCGGGGTCGGTGCCCGGAGCCAGGCCGCCCTGCGGGCGCAGAACGAGCTGCACCGGGAGGCGCAGCGGCTCGGGTGCGGAGGATCCGGCATCCTGCGGCGACGATCCGGCATCCTGCGGCGCGGATGCCGTGGCCGGGGTCGCGTCGGCCGAGGGCAGCGTCTCGAGCAGTTCCAGGAGCGCCGGTCCGTCGTACCACGGGGTGCGCTCGGAGCGCTTGACGATGTTGTCGCCTTCCAGGGCCGAGACGGGCAGCACGTGCAGATCCTCGATGCCGAGCTCGGTCGCGACCGCCCGAGCCTGCGCGGCGACGTCGGCGAAGGCATCCGCCGAGAAACCCGTGAGGTCGATCTTGTTGACCGCGAGGATCACGTGCGGAACCCGCAGCAGCGCGACGACCGCGAGGTGTCGCTTCGTCTGCTCGACCACGCCCTTCCGCGCGTCGACCAGCACGATCACCGCATCGGCAGTCGTCGCACCCGTGACCATGTTGCGGGTGTACTGCACGTGACCGGGGCAGTCGGCGAGGATGAAGGACCGGGTGCCCGTGGAGAAGTACCGGTAGGCGACGTCGATCGTGATGCCCTGTTCCCGCTCGGCGCGCAGCCCGTCGGTGAGGAGGGCGAAGTCGAACGCGCCGTGCGCGAATCCACGATCGGCCGACGTGCGTGCGACCTGCTCGAGCTGGTCGGCGAGGATCGCCTTCGAATCGTGCAGCAGGCGGCCGACCAGCGTCGATTTGCCGTCGTCGACGGAGCCCGCCGTCGCGAACCGGAAGAGGGTCGGGGTCGGGGTCCCGGGCGTTTCGTCTCGCTCGTTCCTCGCTCGCTCGACGACCGGGAGGGTCTCCGGCGTTTCGTCTCGCTTCGCGGCTCCTGAGCTTGTCGAAGGGCGCTCAACGACCGGGGCTTGGGTGTCGATGCTCATCAGAAGTACCCGTCCTTCTTGCGGTCCTCCATGGCGGCCTCGCTGAGGCGGTCGTCGGCGCGGGTGGCGCCACGCTCGGTGAGGGTGGACACGGCGACCTCGGCGACGATCGCGCCCAGGTCGGCGGCATCCGATTCCACTGCTCCGGTGCAGCTCATGTCGCCGACCGTGCGGTAGCGCACCGTGCGTACCTCGACGGTCTCGTCCTCGCGGGGCGGCGAGAAAGGGCCGACCGGACGCCACATGCCGTCGCGGGCATAGACCTCGCGCTCGTGCGCGAAGTACAGCGAGGGCAGCGGAATGCCTTCGCGCTCGATGTAGCGCCACACGTCGAGCTCGGTCCAGTTCGAGATGGGGAACGCGCGCACGTGCTGGCCGGGGGTGTGACGCCCGTTATACAGGCTCCACAGCTCCGGGCGCTGGTTGCGCGGGTCCCACTGGCCGAACTCGTCGCGCAGCGAGATGATGCGCTCCTTGGCGCGCGCCTTGTCTTCGTCGCGGCGCGCCCCGCCGAAGACGGCGTCATGGCGGCCGGCGGCGATGGCGTCGAGCAGCGGCAGCGTCTGCAGCGGATTGCGGGTGCCGTCGGCGCGCTCTTGCAGGCGTCCGTCGTCGATGTAGTCCTGCACGCGGGCGACCTCGAGGCGGATGCCGAGCCGGGCCACGGTTTCGTCGCGGAAGGCGAGCACCTCGGGGAAGTTGTGGCCGGTGTCGACGTGCAGCACCGGGAAGGGCACCTTGCCGGGCGCGAACGCCTTGGTCGCCAGGTGCAGCACCACGACCGAGTCCTTGCCGCCCGAGAACAACAGCACCGGACGCTCGAACTCGGCGACCACCTCGCGGATCACGTGGATGGCCTCCGCCTCGAGCAGGTCGAGCGTGGAGAGGATCGAAACACCGGTCGTTGAGCGAGCGAAGCGAGACGAAACGTCCTGAGCATTCGAGATCGTCATTCGTGCAGCCCGCATTCCGTCTTGGAGGAGCCGGCCCAGCGGCCGGATCGGGGGTCTTCGCCGGGGGCGACCGGCTTCGTGCACGGCTCGCAGCCGATGGAGGGGTAGCCGAACCCGACGAGCAGGTTCACCGGCGCCTTGTGCGCGGCGGCGTAGGAGAGCACGTCGTCGAGGCTCCAGGCGGCGACCGGGTTGACCTTGACGAGCCCGTTGCGCTCGTCCCAGGTCACGAGCGGCGTGTTCGTGCGCGTCGGTGCCTCGTCGCGGCGCACGCCCGTGAACCAGACTTCGTAGCCGCCGAGCGCCTCCTGCAGCGGCGCGACCTTGCGCCGCGCGCAGCACAGGCTCGCGTCGCGCTCGAACAGCTTGGCGCCGAACTCGGCGTCCTGCTCCGCCACCGTTTGAGTCGGGGTGATGTCGACGATGCGCACGTCGAGCGCGCGCTGCACCTCGTCGCGCGTCGCGTACGTCTCGGTGAAGTGGTAGCCGGTGTCGAGGAACAGCACGTCGACGCCGGGCAGCTGCTCGGCCACGAGGTGGGGCAGGGCGGCATCGGCCATCGAGCACGCCACGGCCGCGGCATCCGTCCCGAAGTTGCGTGCCACCCAGGCGACGACCTCCGCGGCGGATGCCTCGTGGTCGGTGAGGTTGCGCAGCTCGATGTTGCCCTGCTCGGCGAGCGCCTTGAGCTCTTCGCGCGTGCGCTTGGTCGTGGCGCGGGGTGCGACTGACACGGTCATGACGCCTCCTCCCTTCCGCGAGACTCCAGTGGAGCGCCGAGACTGCGCGCGCCGACCGCTGTCTCGGCGGCCCGATGGAGTCTCGCGAACAGGGGAGCGGCGGCGGGGGTGCGGGTCGGAATCGGCGGGACGGTCACTGGAGTGCCTCCTCTTCCGCTCGGTGTGCCCACTGGGCGAACGTCTCGTTCGACGCGGCGTCGCGATCGGCGAGGAAGCGGGTCACGACGCGCTCGACGTAGTCCGCGATGCCGTCCGCCGCGACCTTCAGCCCGCGCACGGTGCGGCCCAGGCCCGGCTCGTCGCGATCCTGCGAGGCGAGGCCGCCACCGAGGTGCACCTGGTAGCCGGGCACCTGCTCGCCGTCGATCGTGACGAGCTGGCCCTTGAGCCCGATGTCGGCGGTCTGGATGCGCGCGCACGAGTTGGGGCATCCGTTCACGTGGAGGGAGATCGGATGCGGCAGCTCGAAGCCCTTCAGCCGTTCCTCGAGATCGAGGACGGCCGCGGTCGCGTTGACCTTCGTCTCGACGATCGCCAGCTTGCAGAACTCGATGCCGGTGCAGGCGATGGTGCCGCGGCGGATGAGGCTCGGCCGGGCCTGCAGTCCGAGGGCGTCGAGCTCGGCGACGAGCGGCTCGACGTTCTCGGCCGGCACGTCGAGGATCACGATCTTCTGGTGCGGCGTCGTGCGCAGGCGCGTGGAGCCGTGCGCCTCGATGAGATCGGCGAGGCGTGCGAGGGTGGGCCCCGAGACACGGCCGACGATCGGGGTGACGCCGATGTAGAAGCGGCCGTCCTTCTGTTCGTGCACGCCGACGTGGTCGCCGGGGGTCGCTGGCCTCGGGGCCGCCGGCCCGTCGGGAAGGGCGTAGCCGAGGTACTCGTCCTGCAGCACCTGCCGGAACTTCTCGGTGCCCCACTCGGCGAGCAGGAACTTCAGCCGCGCCTTGTTGCGCAGGCGCCGGTAGCCGTAATCGCGGAAGATCTGGGTGACGCCGTGCCAGGCATCCGCCACCTGCTCCGGTTTCACGAACGCGCCCAGGCGCTCGCCGAGCCGGGGGGTCGTCGACAGCGCGCCGCCCACCCAGAGGTCGTACCCGATGCCGAGCTCGGGGTGCTCGACGGCCACGAACGCGACGTCGTTGATCTCGTGGACGACGTCCTGGCTCGGGTGACCGGTGATCGCGGACTTGAACTTGCGCGGCAGGTTGGCCAGCGTCGGGTCGCCGAGGAAGCGGGCGGTGATCTCGTTGATCTGCGGCGTGGGGTCGATGAGCTCGTCCGCCGCGATGCCGGCGACCGGCGAGCCGAGGATGACGCGCGGAACGTCGCCGCAGGCCTCCGTGGTCTGCAGGCCCACCGCCTCGAGGCGGCGCCAGATCTCGGGGATGTCCTCGACGCGGATCCAGTGCAGCTGGATGTTCTGTCGGTCGGTGATGTCTGCGGTGTCGCGGCCGAATTCGGTCGAGATGCCCGCGATGACGCGCAGCTGCTCGGTGGTCAGCTGGCCGCCGTCGATGCGCACGCGCAGCATGAAGAACTCGTCCTCGAGCTCTTCCGGGGTCAGGGTGGCGGTGCGGCCGCCGTCGATGCCGGGCTTTCGCTGCGTGTACAGACCCCACACGCGGAAGCGCCCGTGCAGGTCGGTCGGGTCGATCGAGGCGAAGCCGCCCTTCGAGTAGACGTTCTCGATGCGCTCGCGCACGCTCAGGCCGTTGTCGACCTGTTTCCACTCCTCGTTGCCGTTGAGCGGCGTCGTGCCGTCGATCTTCCATTGCCCGTTCGGCTTCGACGACGCGCGCGGCGGGCGCACGGCCGCGCGCGGGCGGTCCGACGCAGAGCGCGGTTCGGTGTCGCTGATGGTCACGGTGGCCTCCGGGGTGTGTCCCGGACCGTCGTCCGGGCCGGACTCTATCGAGTCCATTCCGTGAGGCTAGAAGCGGGGGCCGTCGACACCTATCCCAGCGTCAAGGGGCGTTAACGTGCGTAACCGGACGACACACAGTTGCAGGCCGACGGATTGGTGGACTCAGTCGGAGAATCCGGCGGCGGTACGGTAGCGCTCGACGACCAGCTCGACGAGCGCCGCGGGCGGTTCGTCAGCACCAAGCAGCGGCGGCGCGACGGGCGAGGTGCCGGCCAGACGAACAGCGAGGTCGTGGAAATAGCCGGGCGCCAGAAGGTAATTCGCGACGACGACCCGGCCTCGCGCGGTCGCCGCGGCGACGGCGGCATCCAGCCGCGGGTCAGCGGCGGCGAGGAAACCGACGGTGACCTCCCGGTCCACCCGGGCCGCCAGCATCCGCCCGATCTCACGGCAGTCCTCGTTCGCCCGCTCGTCGCTGGATCCCGCGACGGCGAGGACGATCGCGTCGTCTGGAGCCGAGTCGACGGTCGCAAGCCTGGTGAGGAGCACGTCGACCAGGCGCAGGTCCGGCCCCAGAGCGGGCGCGATCGTGACTCCCTCACGGCCGGCGGACTGCTTCCGCAGGTCGACACGCACGTGGTACCCGGCCGAGAGCAGCAGCGGCACGATGACCACCGGCGTGCCCTCGGGGATCGCATCGAGGGATGCCGCGACATCCGGCTGCTGGACATCGACGTGCCCCAGCCGCACGATGACGCCCGGAATCCGGCGGGCCACCGCAGCCACCAGCGCTTCGACCGCCGCCTGCCCGGTGGGCGACGACGTGCCATGCGAGATGGCGAGGAGCGCGGGGGCCGACGTCACGGGCCCATTGTGCCGTGCGCGTGTGACGGGCGTGTGACGCCGCCGGGCCCGTTGCGCCGGTCGCGCCGTGGAGACGCCGCTCTGCCCGCGTCTCGTCCGTGAGACATCACTGACGCGCCGAGACTTCGTGTCAGACACGAAGTTTCGGCGCGCAGGTGGAGTCTCGCGGAGTGAGGACGGATGCCGGGGGTCAGGCGGCGCCGTACTCGCGGCCGCGCAGGAAGCCGGCGTCGAACCCGCGCTCGTAGGCGCGCTGTGTGCGGCGATCGCCGTCGCGGTGACCCCGGAAGCCGTAAGCGCCGGAGCCGGAGTGACCCCGGAACCCGTGGTGCCCGTGTCCGTGGTCCTCGTGCCCGCGGCCGTCGTGCCCGTGCCCGCGGCCGTCGTGCGCGTGCCCGCGGCCGTCGTGCCCGTGGCCGTGGTTCCCGTGGCCTTCGTGGCCGTGGCCTTCGTGCCCGTGGCCTTCGTGGTTGCGGTGGCCGTGGCCGGCGTGCGGGTGGTGGCCGTGGCATCCTTCCGTGTCGCCGGACTCGCTGCTGAACGGCTCATCGAAGCGCTCGGCCGGGCGGCCGGGGCGCCCCGGAGCGAACCCGCGGTGCCGGTTGCGGCCGTAGCCGTCGTGGATGTCGGGCTCGAACGGCCGCGGCCGCCCGCCGAACCCGGGGCCGAAACCACGTCCGGATCCCCAGCCGGGTCCGAAGCCGGGGTGGAACCCGGGCGCACCCTTTCCGCCGAATCCCGCGCGGCGTCTGAAGCCGGAGAATCCGCGGTCGGCGGCATCCTCGTTCCAGCCCAGTTCGCGGGCGATCGACTCCAGCGAAGCTGTCATGGCGGCATAGGCCTCGTCGCCGACGGCGCCGACGACGCGTGAGCGGATGCCGTCGACGATCGCGCCGATGCGCTCCTTCTCGGCCCGGCCGGCCCCCGTCAGCGTCCATGTGCCGTCGCCCTGCTGCGCGACCCAGCCGCGGTCTTCGAGGGTGCGCAGCCGCTTGCCCTTGCGGGTCAGCCGCTCGCGCAGCTCGGGTGCATCGACGTCGCCGGACAGCACGTTCAGCACCATCCAGTCGCGCCGGTCGATGCCTTCCGATCCGAGTGCCTCCGCGAACTCGCGGGTTAGCAGTCCGTCGACGACGTGCAACCAGTACCCGAGCGGGCGAGGGTCGGTGGGGCGAGGGGTGTCGTTGTGTTCGTTCTCGTGGTCGTCCATGGGAAGTCCTCTCGTGCGGCGGCTCGATCGCCGCCGGAATTGCATGTCAAAACGCATGTACATGCAGTGTGACATGGAGTACGGATTCATGTCAAGTCGCATGTAAATTGGGAGCATGCCCGAGACCCCCGCCGATCCATCGGATGCCATCGCCGCGGCGCTCGCGCGTCTGCGAGGTCGTCGGATGCCGCGCCCCTGGGCGGAGGGACAGAGCGGGCGGGGACGACCCGGTCCGCACGGCCACGGCCACGGCGGGCCGCACGGGCGGCATGCCCACTTCGATGCGCAGGCAGCGAACGGCGGACCCGCTGACGGCATGCCCGGCCACGCTCCCTGGCATCACGGTGGACCGCCACCCGGCTTCGGCGCACCGCCCTGGGCCGCTGCCGCTCGCATCGGCGGACCCGCACGCATGCGCTTGCTCGAGGCGCTGGCCGCGGCATCCCACCCGCTCTCGGTGGGAGAGATCGCCGACGCCGTCGGGGTCGATCAGCCGCGGGCGTCGCGCCTGGTGCAGCAGGCGGTCCAGATGGACCTGGTGCGGCGAGAGGCCGACCCCGACGACGCGCGGCGCACCCGCGTGGCGCTGACGGATGCCGGAACCCGCCTGGTGCGCGGCTTCCGAGGGGAGAGGCGCGAGGCCGTCGACGCGGCCCTCGCCGCCTTCACCGACGAGGAGCGCGCCGAGCTCGCCCGGCTGCTCACCAAGCTCGCCGACTCCTGGCCGGCCTGACCGGCACGACTGGCGTCGCCCGGGTTCCGGCATCCCGACCCGCCGACTCCCGCCCGCGACGCGAGTCGACACGTTCCGAGCGAGTCGATGCGTTCCGAACGGGCAGAACGTGTCGACTCGACTACAACGTATCGACTCGTGCGGGGCGCCGGACCGCAACGTGTCGACTCGTGCGGTGCCGGACCACGACGTGTCGACTCGTGCGGCGCCGGACCGCAACGTGTCGACCCGTGCCGCGCCGGACCCGCCGACTCCCGCCCGCGACGCGAGTCGACACGTTCCGAGCGAGTCGATGCGTTCCGAACGGGCAGAACGTGTCGACTCGACTACAACGTATCGACTCGTGCGGGGCGCCGGACCGCAACGTGTCGACTCGTGCGGTGCCGGACCACGACGTGTCGACTCGTGCGGCGCCGGACCGCAACGTGTCGACCCGTGCCGCGCCCGGACTCGTCCGGCGCCCGAGCACGACGTATCGACTCGTGCGGTGCGCGACCGATCAGCCGTCGATGTCGCGGCGCTTGAGCTTGACGGGCAGCAGCAGCAGGAGGCCTGCCAGCAGAACGATGACGATGCCGAGGATGCCGTAGTGCGTCGCGCCGAACCACGCGATGAGCGCGGCCCACAACAGCGGCGACAGGAAGCTCATGACCCGGCCGGTCGTGGCGTAGAGGCCGAACACCTCGCCCTGCATGCCGCGCGGCGTGACGCGGGCCAGCAGCGACCGGCTCGACGCCTGCGCGGGGCCGACCGCCGCCGACAGGATGATGCCGCCCACCCAGAACACCGGCTTGCCGCCCTCACGGAAGAAGAAGACGAACAGGGCGCTGGCGATGAGGATCGTCAGGGCGGTGATGATGACCGCCCGCGCGCCGAAGCGGTCGTCGAGGCGCCCCGCCACGATGGTCGACACGCCGGCGACGAGGTTCAGCGCGATGCCGAACGCGATGACCTCGGTCGGACTGAACCCGAACGACACCGCGGCGAGCACGCCGCCGAAGGCGAAGACCCCGGCCAGGCCATCGCGGTAGACGGCGCTCGCGATGAGGAACCAGAACGTCGGGCGGTGCTCGCGGTACAGCGCCACGATGTCGTGCACCAGCACGATGTAGCTGCGGAAGAAGCCGACCCGCGGGCGGTCAGGCCGGGCCGGTGACTCCGGCACCAGGAAGACGAAGGGCAGCGCGAACACGACGGTCCATACCGCCGCCCCGACCGCGATGAGCCGGTACGCCAATCCGCCCGAGACGTCCAGCCCGAACCACCCGGCGGTGTTGAGGACGACGACGATCGCGAGCGCCAGGATGCCGCCGATGTAGCCGAGACCCCAGCCCAGGCCGCTGACCCGGCCGATGGTCTTGGGCGTCGACACCTGCACCAGCATCGCGTTGTAGTTGACGCCCGCGATCTCGGACGCGACCGACCCGAGCGCGACCAGGATCGCCCCGAGCCAGAAGAACTGCGGCTGCGCATACACGAAGAACAGCGCGAACTGCAGGAGCGCCAGCACCGCCGTGGCGCCGACCACCCAGCGCTTCTTGGTTCCCGACGCGTCCGCGCGCTGGCCGAGCACGGGAGCCAGCAGGAGGATCAGGATGCCGGCGGCGAACGTGACCCAGCCGTACCACTCCGAGAGATCCGCCAGGCCTCCGCAGTACGCCGTCGCGGCGTCGGTCGCGCGCGAGCACACCAGGTCGCCGTCCGCGTTCTGCGCTGCCACGTCGGCGGGCAGGAAGCTGTCGGACACGAGGTACAGCGACACGAAGACGAAGGTCAGGATGACGGAGTTGAAGGGCTGCGTCGCCCAGTCCCAGACCGCCCACGCGAACACCTGCTTGCGCGGCACCGGAGTGTCGTCGGCGCCCTCGGCGTTGAGGGCTGCAGTGGAGAGCACCGGCTCGACGGGGCGCGCCGGCTCGTCAGGCGAGGGTTCGCGGGAACTCATGTCGGACACTCAAGCCCCCTTCGGTGAACGGCTGGTGCGCAATCACCGTAGCGCCCGGCGCCCTCGCCGCGCCGACGGCTCGGCGATATGCTCGCGGCACGCACGCGGGAGGACGACATGGCCGACGACGTGGCGGACGGGCGTCTCGAGGGGCCGGTGTCTGCAACGGGTCCCGTCGCGCATCGGCGCGGCCGATCGGCGGGCCGGCGCGACCGACGGGCGGCAGCGGCGGGCGGGGCGCAGGCTCTCGTCGCGTACTTCAAGGAACGCGTGTACGCGACGTTCACCGGACTCGCGATCGTCCTCGTGGTCGCCGCGAACGAGCACGCCGATGTCGCGCATGCGCTCTTCGCCCTGGTCCTGGGCGTGGTGGGGATCACCGCCGCCGGGTTCGTCTCCGATGTGGTCTCGCACTTGGCGGTGCACCGGACGTTTCCGGGACGTGCCGAGCTCGCGATCTCGCTTCGGGTCGCCGGCGGAGCGCTCAGCACGCTCGTGACGCCCGGCATCCTGCTGCTCCTTGCAGTTTTCGGCGTCATGGCGCTCGGCACCGCGCTGCGCGCGGCATCCATCGTCTACATCGCGACGCTGGCGATCATCGGCTGGTTCGCCGTCCGGCGCTCCGACCTCGTCTGGTGGAAGCAACTCCTCGCCCTCGCGATCCTCGTCGCGCTCGGGTTGCTCGTGGTCGGACTGCAGACCCTCGCCCACGCGATCTGACCCGCCGAGGTGATGCCTCTCCGACCGAGCCGGCGTTTCCTCCGCGGAGGCGGACGCGCCACCTCGCGGTGACCCGCCTGGAGACCTGAGTCGCCTCCGGGCGTCTCTCGCGCGCGACACAATGAGACGACGATCTCCCGAAGAGGCCCGATGCCGACAGCTCCCCTTGTGCGTTCCGCGCTCTCGCGCTCGCTCGATCGCGCACTGGCGATCGTCGCCGTGCTGTCCGGCATGCTCGTCGTGATCGCGATCGGCCTGACGCCTCTCGACGGCCCGGCCGGGCTTCTGCTCGCCGCGCTCCCCGCCGTTCTCGGCGTCTACGTGGTCGCGGGACTGATCGCGTGGAAGCGACGCCCGAGCAACGGCATGGGGTTCCTCATCCTCGTCGCCGGCGTCATGGTCTTCATCGGCGCGATCGGCAACACCGACGTGCCCGTCCTCGTCGCGATCAGTGCGATCGGCGCGACGCTGGCGCTGCCGGCGATGGTGCACCTGCTGCTCGCGTTCCCCTCCGGCCGTCTTCCCGACCGCCTCTCACGGACTCTCGTGGCGGCGCTGTACGCGGTGTCGCTGATCCTGCAGGCGCCCGAGTACCTGTTCGACCCCGACGGCTCGTTCCCGCCGTTCGCGGTCGCCGATCTTCCTGCGGCGGTCGCGCTCTTCGGCTTCCTGCAGACCGCCACGGCCACCGTGATCATGCTGTGCGTGGCGGTCGTGCTGTGGGGCCGGCTTCGCCGAGCGGATGCCGCGCACCGGCGCGTGCTCATCCCGTTGTTCTCATACGGCATCTTCACCGTCCTCTTCATGCCGCTCGTCGCGATCGCGATCGACCGGGTCTTCGGCGTGGATCCGATGGTGCGCGGATACCTGCAGTTCGCCGTCATCGCGGGGATCCCCGTCGCCTTCACGCTCGGCCTGCTGCGGGGCGGGTTCGCCCGCACCGGCGAACTGGAGGAGCTCGGCACGTGGCTGGGCACCGCCGATTCCGCGAAACAGCCGGTGGCATCGGCGCTGGCACGCACGCTCGGGGATCCGTCGCTGCGCCTGTACTTCGTCGCCGACGGGGGACGGGAGCTGGTCGATGCGGACGGCCGGGTCGCTCCCCAGGGGCCTCGCGCCGACGACCGCCGCGGCTGGCAGCCGATCGTCCTGCAGGGGAGAGAGATCGGCGCGATCGAGTTCGACGCCGCCTTGCTGGCCGACCGTGAGCTGGTGCGCACCGCGGGCCGTATCGTGGCG
The DNA here is from genome assembly GCF_900292075.1 of Microbacterium timonense. Classification (GTDB taxonomy): domain Bacteria; phylum Actinomycetota; class Actinomycetes; order Actinomycetales; family Microbacteriaceae; genus Microbacterium; species Microbacterium timonense. Next base: position 193,018 of record NZ_OLMV01000003.1, on the reverse strand, counting down.
ATCGCGGTGGACCGCGAACGTCTCACGGCCGAGCTGCGGGCGAGCGAACGCGCACTGATGCTCTCGCGCGAGCGGATCGTGGAGGCCGCCGACCGGGAGCGCCGTCGCATCGCCCGTGACCTGCATGACGGCTTGCAGGTCCAGCTCGTGCTGCTGGCGCTGGAGGCGCAGCAGCTGGCCACGACACCCGGGGGGACGGTGGCCGACCGGGCGACGCGCTTGCGGGTCGACATCGATGCGGCTGCCGCCGACCTGCGCATGCTGGTTCGCGACCTGGTGCCGGCCGCGCTGATCGAGCGCGGCCTGACGACGGCGGCCGAAGACCTGGTGGACCGGATGCCGATACCGACGTTCTTCGATTCCGAGGTCGACGACGACGTGCTCAGCGACGTGATCGAGGCGACCACGTACTTCGTGCTCGCGGAGGCGCTCGCCAACGTCGTCAAGCACGCCCGGGCCTCGATCGCCCGCGTCCGCCTCGATCTTCACGACGGCCGGCTTCGGCTGGACGTCGAGGACAACGGTGTCGGGGGTGCCTCGATGGCGGCGGGATCGGGCCTGCGGGGACTGGCCGACCGTGTCGAGGCGCTCGGCGGCAGCATCTCGATCTCGAGCCCGCCGGGACGCGGAACACGAGTGTGCGTGGAGGTACCGTGCGCGTAGTCATCGCCGAGGACGAGGCCCTGATCCGCCGGGGGCTCGAGCTGGTCCTCCAAGAGGGCGGCCACGAGGTCGCCGCGGCCGTCGGCGATGCCGACCGCATGGCCGATGCGGTCGCACACGAGCGGCCCGATCTCGTCATCACCGACATCCGGATGCCGCCGACGCACACCGACGAAGGGCTTCGGGCAGCGCTGCGCATCCGGCGGGAGCAGCCCGAGACGGCGGTCGTCGTTCTCTCGCAGCATGTCCAGCGGCGCTACGCCCAGGACCTGCTGGCGGAGGGGACCGACCGGGTCGGCTACCTGCTCAAGCAGCGCATCGCCGATGTCGAGACCTTCCTGGCTGATCTCGAGCGCGTCGCCGCAGGAGGCACGGCGCTCGATCCCGACGTGATCGCCGTCATGGTCGGGCGGGCGCGTCACTCGGAGGCCGCTGTCAGCGGCCTGACTCCACGGCAGCAGGAGGTGCTGTCGCTCGTCGCCGAGGGGCGCAGCAACGCGAGCATCGCGGCCAAGCTCTTCCTCACCGAGAAGGCGGTCGTCCAGCACGTCTCAAGGATCTACGACGCTCTCGGGCTGGCGCTCGACAGCGACTCGCACCGCCGCGTGCGCGCTGTGATCCAGTACCTCAACCGCGGCTGAGAGATCGGTCAGGGGAGCGGACTCACAGGCGGCGCTGCGAGACTTCGGGCATGGCGCGAACCGTGACCCCGCGAGCCGGCGCGCGCGGCACGGGGACTGCCGGGCGCCGGCGCGGAGCGGCGACGGGGCGTGCCATCACCGCCCGCAGCCGCTCGGCATCCGCGCGCCGGAAGGCCGCAGGGCGGGCACGCATCGCCCTGGTCACGGTGTGCGTCACCGCAGCGCTCGCCGCCGTGATCGGAGTCGTGGCGGTGATCGGCAACGCGGTCCGGAGCCTCAGCGAGTGCTCGGCCATCCTCGCCCTCAGCGACGATCGGACCTCGGTCTCCAGCTGGAACGCCGAGCAGCTCGACAACGCCGCCGTCATCATGGCCGCGGGCAGCGACCTCGGACTGTCGCCGCGCGATCAGGCGATCGGCGTGATGACGGCCATGGGCGAGTCGTCGCTGCGCAACCTCGACTACGGCGACTGGGAGACGAGCGGGGTCACCAATCCCGACGGCTCCCGCACCACCTCGATCGGGCTGTTCCAGCAGCAGGACAGCTGGGGTCCGCGCGAGCAGCGCATGGATCCCCACGCCGCGGCGACGCTGTTCTATCGCGCCATGGTCGCGGCGGTGCCCGACGCCGAGCGACAAGCGCTCGACCCGAGCATGATCGCCCATCGCACGCAGATCAACTCCGACGCCGACCACTACGCCGAGTACTGGCCGGCCGCCGTGGCCGTCGTCGAGAAGCTCTCGGGCGCCGACACAGGGCTCCTTCCCGACACTCCCCGCCCGGCGCAATCCACCTCGGGCACGTGCGTAAGTTGAGCCGCGGCGTATCAAGTTTGACTTGACGGATGCTACGACCCCGGCGTATGGTTGAGCCATCGCGACTCAGCTTTGGGTCGACGAGCCGACTTTTCACATAAACCCCGGGCTGCGGCATCCGTCGTCGCCCATATGAAGGAGAGAACACATGGCACGTGCTGTTGGAATCGACCTCGGTACGACCAACTCGGTCGTGAGCGTCCTCGAGGGCGGCGAGCCCAAGGTCATCGCGAACGCCGAGGGTTTCCGCACGACCCCCTCGGTCGTCGCATTCACCAAGGACGGAGAGGTGCTCGTCGGCGAGACCGCCAAGCGCCAGGCCGTCACCAACGTCGACCGCACCGTCTCGTCGGTCAAGCGCCACATGGGCACCGACTGGACGTTCAGCGTCGACGGCAAGAAGTGGACGCCGCAGGAGATCTCCGCGCGCATCCTCCAGAAGCTCAAGCGCGACGCCGAGCAGTACCTGGGCGACACGGTGACGGATGCCGTCATCACGGTGCCCGCCTACTTCAACGACGCCGAGCGCCAGGCGACGAAGGAGGCCGGCGAGATCGCGGGCCTGAACGTCCTGCGCATCATCAACGAGCCCACCGCTGCCGCCCTCGCCTACGGCCTCGACAAGGGCAAGGAAGACGAGCTCATCCTCGTCTTCGACCTCGGTGGCGGAACCTTCGACGTCTCGCTGCTCGAGGTGGGCAAGGACGACGACTTCTCCACCATCCAGGTGCGTGCGACCGCCGGTGACAACCGCCTCGGTGGCGACGACTGGGACCAGCGCCTGGTCGACTACTTGATCAAGCAGTTCAAGGACACCACCGGTGTCGACGTGTCGGGCGACAAGATCGCGCTGCAGCGCCTCAAGGAGGCCGCGGAGCAGGCGAAGAAGGAGCTGTCGAGCTCCACGTCGACGAGCGTCAACCTGCCGTACCTGTCGCTGACCGACTCCGGCCCGGTGTCGCTCTCCGAGACGATCACGCGCGCGAAGTTCGAGGACCTCACCAAGGATCTGCTCGACCGCACCAAGAAGCCGTTCGAGGACGTCATCCGCGAGGCCGGCATCAAGGTGTCCGACATCGACCACGTCGTGCTCGTGGGCGGTTCCACCCGCATGCCCGCCGTGTCGGAGCTCGTCAAGCGTGAGACCGGCAAGGAGCCCAACAAGGGCGTGAACCCGGACGAGGTGGTCGCCGTCGGCGCGGCCCTCCAGGCCGGTGTCCTCAAGGGCGAGCGCAAGGACGTTCTTCTGATCGACGTCACCCCGCTGAGCCTCGGCATCGAGACCAAGGGCGGCATCATGACGAAGCTCATCGAGCGCAACACGGCCATCCCCACCAAGCGCTCGGAGACCTTCACCACCGCCGACGACAACCAGCCGTCGGTCGCGATCCAGGTCTTCCAGGGCGAGCGCGAGTTCACCCGCGACAACAAGCCGCTGGGCACCTTCGAGCTGACCGGCATCGCGCCGGCTCCTCGCGGCATCCCGCAGATCGAGGTCACGTTCGACATCGACGCCAACGGCATCGTCCACGTGTCGGCGAAGGACAAGGGCACCGGCAAGGAGCAGTCGATGACCATCACCGGCGGCTCGTCGCTGCCGAAGGAGGACATCGAGCGCATGGTGCGCGAGGCCGAGGAGCACGCCGCCGAAGACAAGAAGCGTCGTGAGGCGGCCGAGGTCCGCAACCAGGCCGAGACGCTCTCGTACTCGATCGAGAAGCTGATCAAGGACAACGAGGACAAGCTCCCCGAGGACGTCAAGAACGACGTGCAGGCGGACGTCGACGCCCTCAAGACCGCGCTGGCGGGGGAGGACGACGAGGCCGTGAAGACCGCGTTCGACAAGCTCAACCAGAGCCAGGGCAAGCTGGGCGAGGCGATCTACGCGTCGAACCAGGCTTCGCAGCCGGCTCCGGATGCCGCGGCGGGCGAGTCGCCCGACGGCCAGGGCTCCACGAGCACGGATGAGGACGTCGTCGACGCCGAGGTCGTGGATGAGGACGAGACGAAGTAATCATGGCTGACAAGAACTTCGAAGAGCCGCGGGACGAGTCGGTCCCGGAGCCCGTCGAAGGGTCGTCCAGCGTGCCGGGGTCGGAGGAGCAGTCCTCCGGCCCCGCGCCGCAGGAGGATCCCGACGAGCTCACGGTGGACGACATCCTGGGGGCCGAGCAGAGTGCCGAAGCCGCGGCCGAGGATGCGGTCCTCGCCGACCTCGAGTCGCAGCTGCTGAACGACCTGAAGCGCCTGCAGGCGGAGTACGCGAACTACCGTCGCCGCACCGAGGAGCAGCGCGAGATCGAGATCGAGCGCGCACAGGGGGCGGTGGCCAAGGGACTGCTGCCCGTGCTCGACGACCTCGACCGTGCCCAGAAGCACGGCGACCTCGAGGAGGGCTCACCCTTCGCCGCGATCGCCGAGAAGCTGCGCGGCGTCGCCGAGCGCATGGGGCTGGTCACCTACGGCGCGGCGGGTGAGATGTTCGACCCGCAGCAGCACGAGGCGATCTTCCAGGTGCCGACCCCCGGGACGACGGACCCGACGATCCTGGAGGTCGTCGAGATCGGCTACCGCCTGGGTTCTGTGGAGCTGCGTCCCGCCAAGGTCGTCGTCGCGGTGCCGGCCGAGTAGTCCGAGGGGAGGATCCATGGCCAGTCAGGACTGGTTCGACAAGGACTTCTACTCGGTGCTCGGCGTCTCGAAGGACGTCAGCGAGGCGGACCTCAAGAAGACGTACCGCAAGCTCGCCCGCAAGTATCACCCGGACTCAAACCAGGGGGACGCCGCTGCCGAGGCGAAGTTCAAGGAGATCAGCGAGGCGTACTCGGTGCTCTCCGACCCCGAGCAGCGCACGGAGTACGACCAGATCCGCGCGATGGGCTCGGGCGCCCGCTTCACGGCGGGCGGCCAGGGCGGCGCCGGCGGCTTCGAGGACGTCTTCTCGATGTTCAACCAGGGCCGCGGTGGGCGGTACCAGACCGCCGAGGACTTCGACGACATCTTCGCGATGTTCAATCAGCAGCAGCGGGGCACGGGCTTCGGCTCGGGACGCTTCGGGCAGCCGAGCGGCGGGTACCGCGGCTTCGGGGGCCCCACGCGCGGCGCCGACGTCACCGCGCGCACGACGATCGACTTCGTCACCGCGACCAAGGGCGAGACCATCACGCTGCAGGGCGAGGACGGCAAGCCGTTCAAGGTGAAGATCCCCGCCGGCGTGGCCGACGGACAGAAGATCCGACTGCGTGGACGTGGCCGGCCGTCGCCCGACGGCGGTGAGAACGGCGACATCGTCGTGCAGGTCACGGTGCGCCCGCACCCGGTGTTCAGCCGCGAGGGATTGAACCTGCGCGTGACGGTCCCGGTGACCTTCACCGAGGCTGCGCTCGGCGCCACGATCGAGGTGCCCACCCTCGGCGGCGACCCCGTCCGGCTGCGGGTGGCACCCGGAACCCCCTCGGGACGTGTGCTGCGGGTCAAGGGCCGGGGCGTGCAGACGGCCAAGGGCACCGGCGACCTGCTCGCCGAGGTGCAAGTGGCCGTGCCGTCCCACCTCGACGACGCCGCACGAGAGGCGCTCGAGCGCTTCCAGTCCCTCGAGCCCAAGGAGAACCCGCGCGCCGACCTGATGGCCAAAGCGCGAGGCTGACATCATGTACGGCGTTCCTCGGTCGTTGAGCGAGCGAAGCGAGACGAAACGCGTTCCTCGGTCGTTGAGCGAGCCGAAACGCGTTCCTCGGTCGTTGAGCGAGCGAAGCGAGACGAAACGCGGACCGGGATCAGGGAGGTGACACATGGGTGAAGACCACGAGATCGATGAGGATGCCCCGATCTTCGCCATCGCCGTGGCCGCCGAACTGGCGGGCATGCACCCGCAGACCCTCCGGCAGTACGACCGGCTCGGGCTTGTCGTGCCCGCTCGCACCCAGGGCGGGTCTCGTCGCTATTCGCTGCGGCACGTGGAGCAGCTGCGGGAGGTCGCCCGCATGTCTTCGGACGGCATGGGGCTTCCGGCGATCATGCGCATCCTCGAGCTCGAGAACCGGGTACAGGAGCTGCACAGCCGGGTGCGCGACCTCGAGGACCGCATGCGTGCGGAGCTCGAGAAGCGCCCGGGTGCCCGTGTGTTCGCCGCCGGCGCGACCGGCTCGGTCGTGACCCTGCGGCAGGGGACCCGGGTGCGGCGGGCGACGGAACTCGTCGTGTGGCGGCCTCGCACGCCTCTTCCTCCCGCGGCGGGCCCCGAGCGACCGTCGGACGACTGACGCGACTCGCCACCGCGCAGACCGTGGAGCCGAGCGGCCCGAAGGTCGTGGGTACGGCGCGCGAATTCGGCGAGCGGGTGATGCCGCGGGTGAAGATTCGCCGCAACGCGGGTTTCCCTGATAAAAACCTGAATGAGCCGGTCGAGGATGACACGCGACCGGCGCCACGCGTGGCAGTTCCCCAGTTGCCACGCGTCCGAGGCCCCATGTGCGGCCTCGGCCCGAGCCCCGTCGGACCCCAGCCGGCGGGGCTCTTTTCAGGGCTCGGAGCACCAGACCGGGTGATACGCCGGGTGAAATTTGTGTGAGACGGTTCTCATCGACGATAGCCTCGCGCTCGAAGTCCCTCGTCGGCACAGCGTCGGCGGCTGGGAACTCAGCACGCGGTCGGGCAGGGCTCACCGCGAAAACTCGGGGGAGTGGCATGGCGAGGCGTCAGCGCGCGCGTATCGGCGAACACAGCGTACGGAGCATCCGGCGGATCGGAAGGGCCACAGTGGCTGCCCTCGCGGCGACCCTCATGGTGGTCTCCGGGGCGACAGCGGCTGATGCCGCGATCGTGGCAGCGCACGAGATCACGGCGAACTGGGCGGCACCGGTGCCGACGAGCGTGCAGTACGGCAACCCGGTCATCGCCGAGTGGCACATCAACACCAACGACGCCGCGCAGCCGGAGTCGAACGAAGACGTGACCAACGTCACCGTCACGCTGACCGCGAGCAACGGGAAGTTCGCCAGCCTTCCGTCCGCGTGCAAGACGACCGGCGCGACGCCGGTCTCGTCGATCTCGGCCGACGGGGTCACGCTCGTGTGCAACGTCGGCACGGTGAAGGCGGGAACGGCGACGGTGCTGCAGACCCCCATCCGGGCGACGAGCACGAACGGCCAGCCGCTCTCCGCCTCGGGCACGGTCACCTCCGACCAGGCCGCGGCCCCGTCGACGGTCGCGGCCCAGACGCCACTGCCGGTCACGTACAACTACGGCATGGACCTCGTCATCTCGACGCCGTCCAGCGCGCCCGCAGAGGGCGGTCAGCGCTCGCGTGTGCTGGTGAACAATCAGCCGCGGTACCAGATGATCGTCGACTGGGCCGTCGCCGCGAACGTCGGAAGCCGGCCGGGACCGGTGAACTACTCGTTCGTCCTCAACGTGAGCTCCACGTCGACGGGAGCCAACACCAACCTCATCGCCCCGACCGAGTGTCGCCCCGTCAACGGCGAGGTCGCCGCCGGCATCCCGTTCTCGGCGACGAACCGTCCGGACCGTGCGGCGTTCCCCGGCGGCTGCACTCTCACCAAGCTCAATGCCACGCAGTACCGCGTGACGCTCACCAACATCGACTACAGCCTCACTCGCGTACCGGTGAACGATTCCAAAGGCCAGGCGCTGCCCGCGGGGCGCAACTACATCGCTTCCGGCGCCCTGATCTTCAACCACCCCTATCCGGTGACGGCCAGCCAGACCTTCTCCTTCGCGGCCGCCGCCCCCGCCTGGACGTACCCCGGCACCACCCAGACCACGGCCGACCCCGCCGCGAACAACACCGACGCGGTCACCCTGTATCCCGAAGGTGACTTCAGCAACCACTGGGCCGGCACTCCGGCAGCATCACGATCCGCCTGGGACGACCAGCTGTTCGTCGCGCCCGGGGCGGGATCGACCTGGACACTTCCCAGCCCCACCGGGCAGGCCGCGGGCCAGCCGCTGCCGTTGTACATGCAAGCGAACAGCTTCGCGTGGAACGACTACCGCGGGCCGAACGCGGGCAACATCGCCGGCGTCTGCACGATGAACCAGACGGCGACCACCGTCCCCGCGCCCGAGAGCAACAACTTCGTGCTCCGGTACATGGACGGTGGCGGATTCGATGGTGCACGAGGCGGTTACCAGCAGATGCCGACTCTGCGTTACTGGTACACGACCGCCAACATCGACACCCGCACGTTCACGTGCGATTCGACGGCCGTCACGTGGGTCAGCGCCACCCCCGCCGGGGGAGTGGTCACGGGCGACCCGCGGGTGACCGGCACCAGTGTGGTATCGCTTCCGGCCAACGTCACGGCCGTGAAGGTCACGTGGAACCCGGCCGTCGACAAGCCGCTGTACGTGTTCGTCCGCGGCTTCGGCTACATCAAGGCGAACGCGACGCCGTGGGTCGCCGGGCAGGTGGACATCCGCGACGAAGGCTGGACCGTCGGGTCGTTCAACCGCCCGAACGTCGTGACCGGCTCGGCGAACACCTGGTACAACGCGGGCCACAGCAGCGGCAGTGTCAACACGGCCACCCCGTGGAGCGCGTACACCGCGGCCGGCCACGGCACGAATGCCTACCGTGATGTGTTCCGCATTATCGGCAACACCGGCACGATCTCGAAGTCGGCGAGCCCGCAGACGGCCGGTCCCGGTCAGCCGGTGACCTACACGGTGCGCGCCGCCACCAACAGCACGACGACACCGCCGACGAACAGCAACCTCACCGTCGTCGACCTGCTGCCGGCGGGGATGCAGTACATCGCCGGATCGGCACGGATCGACGGCACCGCCGTCACCCCCACGTCCACGACAGTGAGCGGGCGGCAGCAGCTGACCTTCGCCATGACCAACTCGCCGGCGAACACGCAGCGCGTGATCACGTACCAGGCGATGCTTCCGGCGAACGCCACGGTCGCCCCCGGCACCACCCTCACCAACACGGCCGAGGTTCGCGTACCTGGCGACAACCGCGAGCTCGCGCTCAGGCAGGCCTCGGCATCCGTCGTCGTCCCCAACAACGGCACCACCACGTTCGGCAAGAGCTCGGCCGCGACGTTCGTGCCCTACGCCGGCGGCAGCTCGTTCTGGCGCATGACGCTCAACTCGCTCGATCCGTCGTCGAACGCCTACACCGACACCATCGACGTCCTGCCCTACAAGGGGGACGAGAACGGCACGAACATCGACGGCGGTTACGAGGTCACGCGCGTCAGCGTGCCGGCGACCACGTGGCGTGTGTTCTACACGACGACCGCCCCCAGCACGCTGAGCGACGATCCGCGCACGAAGTCGAACGGCACCAACCCGGGCGCGATCGCCGGCAACACGGTGGGATGGACCGCCGTCACGCTGAGCGGAACGAACGCCGCGATTCCCGCGAGCGCCACCGCGATCCGCGTCATCGGCCCTGCGCTCGCGCCGGGCGCTCAGCAGTCGTTCGACGTGCACTTCACGACCTCGCCGCCGTCGAGCACCGACTGTGCGACGCCCGCGGCCGCCGACAACAAGCCGGGTCAGGTCATCGTCAACGCCGCCACGAGCATCGCGGCGCACACCGGACTGCCGATGAAGTCGTCGGCGACAACGACGATCGCGGACTGCAACCAGATCGAGATCAAGAAGTACGTCCTCGAGAAGGGCGGCGACCGCACCGACCCCGATGCGTGGCACGACGCGCAGGACGCCAGTGATTTCGCACAGTACGCCCGCGACGACTCGGTGCCCTACCGCATCACGGTCACCAACCGCGGCACCGGACCGCTCACGAACGTCGCCGTGGCCGATCCGATGTTCCCGCAGTGCGCCTTCACCGTCGCCATGCTGGCCGCAGGAGCCTCGGAGTCCCGCGAGTGCACCGCAGGCCCCGCAGCGCTCGGCACGACCATCAACGAGGCGTTCGTCAACGTCACGCCTCCGGTCGGCGAGCCGCTGACCGCAAGCGACCCGGCCGGGATCGTGGTGCCGCTGCCTCCCGCCGTCACGAAGACGTCGAACCCGGCCGCCGGCACCCCGGTGCTCGCCGGTGACCGCATCACGTACACGGTGACGGTCACCGAACCCGAGGACAGCCCCGCACCGTTCCTGTCGCCGAGCTTCGTCGACGACCTGTCCAGCGTCCTCGACGACGCGGTCATCGACGAGGACAGCATCACCGTCGCGACCTCGGCCGAGGACGGCGACCCCGGTTCGGCCGTCCTCGACGGCAACGCGCTGCGCTGGTCGTCGGAGAGCATCTTCCCCGGCGAGGTGATCACCATCAGCTACTCGGTCACGGTCAAGGACTACGACCAGGTCGGCGACCATCGCCTGCGCAATGCGGTGACGCCCGGCACCGACATGGAGTGCGACACCTGCACGACAGAGCACCCCGTGCCCGGCATCCATTTCACCAAGTCCGCAACGCCGTCCGTGGTGACGCCGGGCGGCACGGTCACCTACACGATCGACATCCGCAACACCGGTCAGGTCGCCTACGGCGCGAACGGCTTCGCTGCGGCGTCCGTCACCGACCCGCTGACTGATGTGCTCAAGGATGCCGCGTGGGTCGGTTCCTCCTCCCCCGGCGTCTCCTTCGACCCGGCGACCGGCGTGACGTGGAGCGGACCTCTCGAGGTCGGTGCGAGCACGTCGTTCAGCTTCCAGGTGCAGGTCAACCCCGCGGGTGTGGACGAGGACACGCGCGATGACCGCCTGGAGAACACCATCGTCTCCGAGACGCCGGGCAGCAACTGCGCCGAGAACTCGACGGACCCGGACTGCGACGCTGTCGTGCGGGTGCAGTCGTACACGGTGGAGAAGTCGACGGCCGAGACGCCCGTGGTGCGCGGCGACGTCGTCACCTACACGCTGACCGTGCGCAACACGGGAGAAGTGGCCTACACCGCCGAGAACCCGGCATCGTTCGACGACGATCTGACCGACGTCCTCGACGACGCCGACTTCGTGATCGGCAGCGCGACCGGCGGCGCCGTCTTCGCTGACGAGCACCTGACCTGGTCAGGCACGCTCGCCGTCGGCCAGGTGCGCACCTTCACCTACTCGGTGGCGGTCAAGCAGACGCCCAACCCCGACAGCATGACGCTGAACAACACGGTCACCCCGACCGGCGTGGGCGGCGCATGTGCGGGCGACGGGCTGTGCGACACGTCCACGCCGATCGCGCAGTTCCACGTCGAGAAGTCCGCCGACCCGGCGTACGTGAACCCCGGCGGCACGGTGCACTACCGCATCGTGGTGACCAACACCGGTGGCGTCGCGTTCACGGATGGCTTCCCGGCATCCTTCCGCGACTCGTTCGCCGGGATCGTGGATGACGGCGAGCTGGATGCGACAGTGGACGATGACGGCCAGATCGTGGACGGCAGCGTCACCTGGTCCGCCGGCGATCTGACCTATCAGGGCTCGGTGCTCGACTGGTCGGGCCCGCTGCCCGTCGACGGCACGGTGACGATCGAATACGACGTCCTCGTCGACAACCCCGACCGAGGCGACCACCTTCTCGCCAACCGCATCACGACGCCCACCGGCCTCGCGAACTGTGACACCGGCTCGACCGACCCCGTCTGTGAGACGGAGACCCCGGTCCAGTCGTACGAACTGGTGAAGGTGGCCAGCACGGGCGTCGCCGAAGTCGGGGACGATGTGATCTACACGATCACCGTCCGCAACACCGGCCGCGTGCCGTACCCGGCAGGTGACGGCGAGCCGCAGGCGGCGATCTCCGACCCCATCGGCGACGTGCTCGAGCACGCGACGTACCTCGGCGACGTCCAGGTGGTCTCCGGCGGCGGTGTCGCGGACTACGACGCCGGCTCGCAGACGATCACCTGGATCGGCGACCTGCCGGTGGGTGACGGCGAGGTCGTGATCACGTACACCGTCGAGATCACCTCGGCGACCGCTCCCGGCGAGAGGCTGCTCAACCGCGCGAGCACCGACAGCCCCGGCGGCAACTGCGACCCGTCCGTCGACCGCGACATCGCCGACCCCCGCTGCTGGGTGGAGATCCCGACGCGCTCGTACGAGGTCGTCAAGTCGGTCGACGACACGATCGTGGAGCCGGGTCAGCAGGGCCCGACGTACACGATCACGGTCACCAACACCGGCTCGGAGGACTACACCGGCACGGCCATCGGCGACGACGACGCCGCGGAGATCCGCGACGACCTCACCGACACGCTCGGCGACTCGGGCAACCCGATCCTCGTGTCCCAGCCCGCGGGGTGGCAGGTCACGTTCGACGGCGGTGTCCTCGTGGCGGCCGGGCCTCTGGCCGTGGACCAGACCGTCACGTTCGTCTACACCGTCGACGTCGATGAACCCGACACCGGTGATCATCGCATGGACAACCGGGTGGAGACCCCGCCCGGCCGCGGCGGGAACTGCACGCCGATGTCGACGGACCCGAACTGCGACGTGACCGTGCTGGTACGCGAGTTCACGGTGGAGAAGACCGTCGCACCGCAGGTCGCCGAGGTGGGTGACACCGTCGTCTACACCGTGACGGTGCGCAACACCGGAGCGGTCGCGTACACCGCGGGCGACCCCGCCGGTTTCAGCGACGACCTGACCGACGTGCTGCGCGATGCGGAGTGGGGTGCGGTGCTGCAGGGCGGAGCCGCGTTCGACGGCACGAACACGCTCACCTGGTCGGGCGCACTGCCGATCGGCGGTGAGGCGATCATCCGCTATACGGTCGTCGCCAACGGCGAGACGGACGACGACATCCTCGTCAACGGGGTGGAGCCGGTCGGACCCGGCGGCTCGTGCGTCGACGACGACAGCTGCACCACCGAGGTGCGGATCCGGTCGTTCCAGTACGAGAAGACGGTCGACGCCACGTCGCTCACCGAGGGCGACGACGTGACCTACACGATCACCGTGCGCAACACCGGCGCCGTCGCGTACACCGACGCCCTCCCCGCCGACATCGTCGACGACCTGTCGGGCGTGCTCGATGACGCCGGCGGCCTGCGCGACATCACGATCGCCCCCGATCAGGGCGAGGCCACCGTGACCGGCAGTGCACTGCGCTGGGCGGGACCTCTCGGAATCGATCAGACCCTGACCATCCGCTACACGCTGACGGTGGACGACCCCGACACGGGTGACCACCACCTGGTGAACGCGGTCACGAGCTCCACCGGCGAGTGCGCGGCAGCCGGGGACTGCACGACCGACACTCCGGTGCGCAGCTACCTCGTCGAGAAGTCGTCGAGTCCTGCGGTCGTCACCCCGGGCGAGGATGTCGCGTACGCCATCACCGTGACCAACACCGGTGCGGTCGCGTACACCGACGCCGATCCGGCGTCGTTCACCGACGACCTCTCCGACGTGCTCGACGTCGCCGGCGCGCCGTCCGACCTCGCGGTGGAGGGCGACAGCGACAACCTGCCGACGTGGCACGCCGACCAGTCGGAGCTGCGCTGGCAGGGCGAGCTGCCTGTCGACGGCGTGGTCATCATCCGCTACACCGTGACGGTCGACGCTCCGGTGGCCGAAGACGCCGACTTCCTTCTGGAGAACGTGGTCACGCCCACGGGCCCGGGCGGAGAGTGCGGCGACTGCGACACGGTCACGCCGATCCGCGCGTACGACACGGTGAAGACGGCGAGCCTGCGCCAGGCGAGGCCGGGCGACGTCGTGACGTACACCGTCCGGGTCGAGAACATCGGCCAGGTGGCGTACGCCGCACCGACGCAGGCGACCTTCACCGACGACCTGGGCGGTGTGCTCGACGACGCGACGGGCCCGACCGCCCTGACCGGCGGCGCCACGTTCGCGGACGGCGTGGTCTCGTGGGCGGGCGACCTGCCCATCGGCGGGGTCGCGGTCGTCACGTACGCGGTCACCGTGCTCGACCCGGCTGAGACCCCGACTCCCCCGGCCGACGGCATCCTGCGCAACGCGGTGCTCACGCCGCCCGAGGGAGGCTGCGCGCAGCCGACGGCCCCGGACTGTGCGACCGAGACGCCGGTGCGCGCGCTGCACTTCGAGAAGACGGTCGACCAGGAGGTCGCCTTCGCGGGCGACGTGATCGAATACACGATCACCGTCGAGAACACCGGTGCCGTGGACTTCACCGCGCAGGCGCCGGCGCAGTTCGACGACAGCCTGTCGCGCGTGCTCGAAGACGTCACGACGGTCACGGAGGAATCGCTCCAGCTGGAGGCGAGCGCCGGTGAGGCACGGTTCGATGCACCGCGCAGCACCATCCACTGGGAGGGACCGCTCGCGGCAGGGGCGACCGCGACGATCACTTATCAGGTGACGATCGCGAACCCCGACCGGGGCGACCACTCGCTGGCCAACCGGATCGTGACACCGCCCGACATCCCGTCGAACTGCGGTCCCGACTCGGACGACCCGCTGTGCGACACGACGACGCTGGTGAAGGAGTACCACCTGTCGAAGTCGGCGGACAAGACCGAGTTCTTCCCCGGGGACGTCGTGGCGTACACGATCACCCTCACGAACACGGGCCAGGTGGCGTACACCGCCGACGAACCGGTCGTGTGGGAGGACCCGCTCACCGAGGTGCTCGACGACGCCGTGTACAACCTCGACGCTGCCGCGTCCTCTTCGGTGGACGGTGCGACCGTGAACCCCGTGGCTTGGGACGCGGATGCCGGCACGCTGAGCTGGAGCGGCGCGCTCGAGGTCGGCGAGGTGGTCACGTTCACCTACACGGTGAGCGTGAGCAACCCGGTACCGGACGGAGCCGACAAGATCCTCTTCAACCGGGTCACCTCGACCACACCGGGAGGCAACTGCTCGCCCACGAGCGAGGACCCGATGTGCGAGGTCGACCTCGGCGGGCCCTCACTCCACGTGGAGAAGACCTCGACCACGCAGACCGCGTTCGCCGGTCAGGTCATCGAGTACGCCATCACCATCACCAACGACGGCGGCATCGATTGGACGACCGCCCGCCCCGCGCAGATCGACGACTCGCTCGTGGACGTGCTGGACGACGCGACCTACAACGGCGATGCCACACAGGGCGCGCAACTGGTCGGCTCCCGCCTGCAGTGGCGGGGCCCGCTCGCCGTCGGAGACTCGCTCACCATCGAGTACTCGGTCACGGTCAACGCACCCCGGACCGGCGACGGCATCATCGACAACGTCGTGACGACGCCTGCGGAGGTGCCGAGCAACTGTGTCGCGATCCCGGCGCAGAACCCCGACGAGTCGGCGGGTGGCGCTGCCGATCCGGCCGCCTCGACCGACCCGGATTGCGCCACGCGCACCCTGGTGCAGTCGTACGAGACGGTCAAGTCCTCCGACGCCGGCGAGAAGGTGAAGCCCGGCGACACCGTCACCTACACGATCGTCGTCCGCAACACCGGTCAGGTCGCGTACACGGAGGACGAGCCCGCCCTGTTCGTCGACGACTTCACCGGCGTGCTCGACGACGCCCGCTACCGGGCGGACGCGACCGGCGGCGCGACGTTCGAGGCGCCGAAGCTCTCGTGGACAGGAAGCCTCGGCGTCGGCGAGGTGACGACGATCACGTACAGCTTCGTCGTGAACGAGCACGGTGGCGACAACGTGATGCGCAATGTGCTGTTCAGCTCGGGCGAGATCGGCGGCAACTGCGTGGATCCGAGCGTCGTCGACTGCCAGGTGAGCACTTCGGTGGAGCGACCGCTCGCGATCACCGGCGGCGGCATCGCACTGCCGCTGCTCGGGCTGCTGGTCGCCCTCTTCGCCGGGGGTGGACTCTTCCTATGGCTGAGCCTGCGCCGACGCAGCCGGCGGGACGCATGAGGTCACTGGTCGCTCTGGCGATCACCCTGCCGGCGCTGCTGATCGCAGCGCCGGCAGCAGCCGTGGCGGCCGGCGATGCGATCTCCGTCACCGTCTCGGACGAGGTGGATGAGGCGACTCCCGGTGACACCGTGCGCTACACCGTGGTCGTCGAGAACGCGGGGGATCAGCCGTTCTCGGGCACGGTGAATCTCCGCGTCCCGGAGTTCGTCGAGCTGGGGGCATCGGATGCCACGGTCGGCGGGGGTGTCGCCAGCTGGAGCGCCGAGATCCCGGCTCAGGGTTCGGCCAAGTTCCAGGCGGTGATCCTCGTGGGGGAGGTCCCTGAAGACGCGTACCAGGTGGTGACGCTCGCCGAGGTGGTGGATCCGCGCGGAGGTGTCGTCGTACGCGCCGCCGATGCGAACGAGATTCCCGGCGCACAGCGCCCCGCCGACGTCCCGGGGCTCACCGCCCCGACGGCGCACCTTCCGGAGTGGCTGATGCCGGCGGGAATCCTCGCCGCCGTGATTCTGGCCGCTGTCTCGCTCGCGACCTTCGGGATGCTGATGGCTCGACGGAAGCGGCCGCGCACCGGCTGAGTCACCGGCATCCTTCGGCGAGGCCCCCTCATCGGCACGCGACCGGTTGACCGCCGAACGGCGCGGATGCCGATTATGGGAATGTTCTCAGGTAACGTTGAAGAACGTTTCAGGGTGCGCGTGTGCGTTCACCCGGGAGCCTCCAGGGGGGAAGCTGTGAACCGTCGACTGTTGATGCCCGATTCCTCGGTCAGTCCGGATCCGACGAAGCGGTATCCACCGCCGCGCGCAAGCGCACAAGCGCTCAGCTCCTGAAGCGGCGTCGTTCGACCGCGCATCCGAGGCCGCCGGCGGGCACGCTCGACGACCCGCCAGAGTCGCCGCCCTGGCGTCTCGGCATCCTCAGAGCGTTCGAACGGACGCCACAGCGTGGAACGACTCACCGGGTTCCGGGGCGGGAGGGCGCGGATCGGGTGACAGACAGAGAACTCTGGGGTGAGACGAAGGAAACGAAATCGACGTGTGGCAAGTACAGCGGCTCGATGTCGGAGTGCCCCGAGTCCCGGCGGACGTCATCGCCCGACCGCGAGTGACCGACCTCCTGGAGGATGCCGCACCGCTCACCGTCGTCCGCGGCGCGTGCGGCGCCGGGAAGACCGTCGTACTGCACGAGTGGGTTCAGCGAACGAGCGACCGAGTGCTGTGGATCACCGCCGACCCCGCCGCGACCGACAGCGTGGGGCTCGCACGGATGATCGCCCGACGCCTGGGCGGTGCGAGGGAGCAGGGAGCGCCGCCGGCAGAAGAAAGCTGGGACGGGGTGCGCCGCATGCTGGCCGGGCAGGAACAGCCGCTCACCATCGTCGTCGACGACGCGGCGATCCTGAGCCGGGAGGCGCTGGTCGATCTCTGCGAGACGCTCACGCGCGTACCGACCCTGCGGGTGATCGCCGCCGCGAACCGGCGCACCATGCTCGACGACGACGGCGTCACGCTCATGATCGACCGCAAGCTCATCACGCCGTCGCAGTTGATGTTCGACGAGGAAGAGGTGCGGCGCGCGCTGGGGGTCGACGGCGAAGCGGCCCGCAAGGTGCTCGCGATCACCAACGGGTTCCCGGCGGTCATCCATGCGCTCATGAAGCGCTCCATGGTCGACCACCCCTCGGTCCTGGACGAGGCGGTGGAGGCGGTCGAGGAGTACATGAGGATCCGGGTCGTACGCTCCGGCTACGATCCGTCGCTCATCTCCGCGCTGGTGCGGATCAGCGCTGCCGACGTCGTCGACGAGTCACTGGCCCGTGAGCTGAGCGTCGACCCGCGCGCCACCCGGTACCTCGACGAGGCCGAGCGCTACGGCTTCGGAACGTGGACCCACGCGCGCGGTGGACGAGTCTTCTCATTCGCGCCCTTCGCGCGGATGCTGCTGCGGCGGGAGCTGGAGCGGCGCTTTCCCGCGGATCTGCCCGTGCTGCGCACGGCGGTCGTCGAGTGGTCGCTGCGCCACGCTCGCCCGGACCACGCGCTGCGGGTCTCGATCGAGGGCGGCGACTTCGCGTTGGCGCGACGCGTCGTGACCGCGTCATGGTTCGACCTGCTGAACCATGGCGGCACGGTGCGCAGCGTGCTCGGCGGCATCCCGCTCTCGCAGCTGCGAGACGAGCCGCTCCTGCTGATGCTTCTCGCCGTCTGCTACAACGCGGTGCGGGTCCGCCGGCTGCGGGGGCTGCAGCTGTTCCGGATGGCCGTCGCCGCCGCCAATTCCTCCCGCGCCGACCTCAGCACGACCGAGCGGCTGTTCATCTGGGTCGCCGAGAGCGTCGCCCTGCGCGTTCTGGGCATGCACGAGCGCGCCGCCAACGTCGCGGTGCGGGCGCTTCGCCTGCTGTCGGACACCCCCGAGGAGGACAAGGAGCCGTACGCGAACCAGGTGCCGCTCCTGTGCGCACAGCTCGGGATCTCTCTGTACTACGGCGGTGACCAGCGTCAAGCCATCGAGTGCTTCGCGTACGGTGCCGCGGTGGCCGCCGCCGGCGAGGTCGAGCATGCGATCAGCAACCTCTCGATGCTCGGCGGCATCCACGCGCTCAACGGCGACCTGCCGGAGGCTCGCCACTACGTGCGGCTCGTCAGGGAGGGCGGGTGGAGCCGGCGCTACCTCGATGGCTACCAAGGCACGTTCTACCGGATCGCAGAGGCGGTGCTCGCGCTGGAGGAATCCGACGGCCTGCGCGCCGCCGAGCACGTCGCCAAGTTCGCGCCGCACCATGCCACGAGCGAGCACTGGATCGCGATGGCGACCGTGGAGGCACTGGTCTCGGTGCGGCTCGGGCGTGCCGCACTGGGGGCGGCTCAGCTGGAGTCCCTCGTCGAGCTGCGGGGGAGGGAGGGCCACAGCGCCAGTGCTCGCCGTGCTCTCACACGGGTGCGGACCGTCCTCGATCTCGCGCAGGGCAAGACGCAGGCGGCGAAGGCCGTCCTTCACAAGGATGCCCCCGAAGACCGCTTCGAGACCATCGTGGAACGTGCCCGCGTCGCCCTCGTGGACGGCCGGCCCCGAGACACGCTGCGCATCCTCGGCCAGTCGCGGGTGCGCCCGACCAACGCCAGGCTGAGTGCTTCGGCGTCACTGCTGCGTCTGGCGGCCCTGCTGCGCACCGGTGGGCACGCGGCGGCGCAGAACGAGGTGTCCAGCGTCGCGGCTCACTTGTGCGAACGCGGACTTCGCTTCCCCCTCGCACTGCTGCCACCGGCGGACTCACGCGCGGTGCAGGAGCTTCTCGCGACGACATCCATGTGTGAGATCGAACCGGTGGAGTCGGTGCTGCCGGACTCGGCCAGCATCCCTCCGCTCACCGATCGTGAGCTCGTCGTGCTGCGGTCGCTCACCACGGGCCAGCCCCTGTCGGCCGTGGCAGAGGAACTCGGTGTCTCGCCCAACACGGTCAAGACGCAGGTCAAGAGCATCTACCGCAAGCTGGGTGCGGCCGGCCGTGAGGAGGCCATCGCGGCAGCCGCCGCGCACCATCTGCTGACCGACCTGGGGTGATCGCGCAGAGGTGCACCGGGTGATCCACCGGGTGAAAGACCGGGTGAAATTTCGCATACGGGGTGTCTCTTTGCGCTAGAAAGGTAGGCGGCGTCGCCTTCGCGACGCCGGTGCGCGGGGAGGAACGCGGGGGGGCTGCTCGAGCGATCTGAGGATCGCCGTGGTCATCGCCGTGCAACCGGGCATTTTGGGCTGGGTTCGCGGCTGTCACCTGTCGCACCACTCGGGGGAGTGTCTCTGGTGCTGTCACAGGTGTGGTCGTCATGCGCGCCCGCTGGCTGTTCGCAACAGAGGAGAGTGCCTTGTCTTCGTCTCATTCGCCGGGTCATCGGTCGCGACGTCTTCGCTTGCCCGTGCAACGCCTGACGGCCGCGATCGGAGCGATCGGCCTCGCCCTCGTGGCACTGGTCGCCGTGCCGACCGCGGCCTCCGCCGCTCCGAACCCCGCCATCCTCGTGGGCGACGTCACCATCGCGCCCGCCGATCAGCAGGCGACGGTCGGCGACACGCTGACGGTGTCGGGCGATTGGGACGCGCGCGCGGCGAACCCGCAGGAGGGCGACACCTTCACGATCGGTCTGCCTCCCGAGTTCGAGTTCCCGCAGGCCATCCCGTTCCAGCTGAACGGCGAGCTGAACGGCAACCCCGTGGTGTGGGGCAACTGCCTCACCGACCCGGCGACGAGCATCGCAACCTGTACGTTGACGGATGCCGTGCTCTTGGCGCCCGAGCTCGTCCAGGGGACCTGGCAGTTCGACATCGAGGCGGTGCAGGCCACCACCGCGAACCAGGTGACCTTCGATCTCAACGGCGCCCAGGTCCCCGTCAACCTCCCGGGCGGCGGCGGCATCGACGACGGCATCGTGCTTCCCGGCGAGGTGACCAAGTCCGGTGTCATGAACCAGAACAACTGGTCGATGACGTGGACGGTCGACATCCCCGGCGCGAACATGGCCGGCCAGAGCACCGTGACCCTCCGTGACACCCTCGGCGCCGGCCACCAGCTGTGCACCCCGACGGGCCTGAAGGTCGAGACGGTGCGCGGCTCGACGGTCGTCGACGTCACCAACCTGGTGACGACCGCCCCCGCGCCGGGCCAGACCGACTTCACCGTCGTGCTCACCGCTCCGACGAGCGGCTTCGACGCGAACGTCACCTATCGCGTGACCTACCAGACCTGCACCGTGGACGGCGAGATCGATCCGCCCGGCACCACGTACGAGAACTCGGCGCAGATCGAGGGATGGGGCTCTGCCGGCTCCGGCGTCGGACACGTCGAGAACCTGCCCTGGCAGTCCTCGCTCACCAAGTCCGGCAGTGTCCTGGGCGGTGCCGACCGCAACGGAGAGGTGGCGTGGACCGTCGTCGTTCCCGGTGACCAGCTCGTCGGCAAGAACGGGTTCACGCTGACCGAGACGCTCGGTGCCGGGCACCAGCTGTGCGCCGACACGATCAGCGGCATCCAGATCACCGAGCGCTACGGCCCGAGCAGCCAGATGTCGCAGAACATCACCAGTTCGCTCACCGCGACCACGCTGTCGTCTTCGGCGCAGACGTTCCGGGTACGGTACGACATCAGCAACCCGTCGTTCCAGTTCAAGGCCTCGGACTACCGGTACGTCATCACGTACCGTACCTGTGTCACCTCGACCGACCTTCCTTCCGGTGGTACGGCCTATGCAAACCAGGTCGACGTCGACGGTCAGGTCGCCAGCACCCAGGCGACGGTTCCGGCCCGTACCCAGGGCAAGTCCGGACGCATCAACACGACGGCGGTCACGATCGACGGCGTGCAGCACATGCCCCAGACGACCCTCGACTGGGTGGTCACCATCCCGGGCGAGATGATCGAGAACATCGACGACGTGCTGACGCTGACCGACACGTTCTCGGCGTCGCAGAGTGTCTGCGAGGCGGGCGACCCCTCCGGCGGACTGCCGGCGCAGCTGCGGCTGAAGGTCGAGGCGCGCGACCAGATCCAGAACGGCGGTCTCGCCACCGTCGATCTCACCGGTGACACGCAGGCGACGCTCGCCGGCAACGTCCTCACGTTCGACATCGAGGCCACCAACCTGCCGATCCCGACGGGGACCAGCGACGGCTTCTCACGCGAGTACCAGTACGTCATCACGTACACGACCTGCACGACCAGCGGCGGTATGGATGCCCGGGGCACCGTCTACTCCAACGACCTCACCGGTTCGGGCATCAACTTCACGTCCAGCATCACGCAGAACAACAGCGGCAGCGGCACCGGCCAGGGCGTGACCCGCGGGTCGGTCGCCATCGACAAGGTGCTGGCCGACACACCGGGCGCCGAGTTCGTGCCCGATGACGCCGCCTTCACGGTGCACGTCCGCGAGATCGACCCCGCCAACGTGACGCAGAACGAATACGACCTGCAGGTGCCGCTCAGCGGCGCACCGGTCAGCGGACTGAACGCGCGCGGTACCGGATGGAAGGTCGAGCTGACCGAGCCCACCTTCCCTGCGATCCCCGGAGTGACCTTCGGCGCGCCGGAGTTCGCGGAGGGACCCGGCGTCTCGGTGAGCGCGGACGGCACCGTCGCCACGGCAACCATCAACCCGGGTGTGAACGTCTCGGTGACACTGACGAACGAGGCGCTTCTCGGGTCGGTCAGCGTCGCGAAGGCACTGCAGGGCGGTGCGGCGAACCTCGTCGACCCGGACCGCACGTATCAGGTCACGGCATCCATCGACACCACCGCGCTCGGTGCCGGATTCCCCGCGCAGCCCGACCGCGTCGTCGACCTGACCGTCGGTGAGCCGGTCACCCTGGACGAGGTCCCGATCGGCGCGACGGTGAACTTCACCGAGGCGCGCCCCGCCGACGACGACACCCTGACGTGGGCGGCTCCGGTCTTCACTCCGGCGAGCGTCGTGGTCACACCCGCGCACGCCTCCCAGCCGGCGGCGGTCACCGTCACCAACAGCGTCGAACGCACCGTCGGGACCTTCTCCCTCGTCAAGGTCGTGACAGGGGAGCAGGCCGACAACCCCGCGGTGCCCGACACCGTGACCGTGACGGCGAGCTGGGACGAAGAAGGCACGCCGGGGTCGAAGACCCTGACCCTGCCCACCGACGGCACACCGGTGCCCTTCGGTGAGAGCCTCCTGATCGGCACCGAGGTCACCCTCACCGAGACGCCCCTCGTTGACGGCTCGAGCATTGCCTGGGGCGCGCCCGTGTGGTCGGGCACCGGTGTGACTGCCGACGGTCCGTCGGCGGTGGTGACGGTGGGCCGGGATGCCGGTGCGACGGTCACCCTCGAGAACCATGCGGCAACGTCGACCGCGGGCATCACGCTGATCAAGGGCATCGCCGGGGCGGCAGCCGGTGAGGTGGACCCCGCCACGGAGTTCCCCATCACCGCCACCTGGACCGATGAGGACGGGGTCGAGCAGTCCCGCGACCTCGAGATCAACGCCGTCGAGCCCACGCCCCTGGGCGAGGATCTGCCCGCCGGCACGGTCGTGACGATCACCGAGGGAGCCGCTCCCGAGATCGACACCGTCGTGTGGGGATCGATCACGATCTCCGGCGACAACGTCGACGACAACGGCGACGGCTCGGCCACGGTCGTCGTGTCGGACCAGCAGAGCACGGTCGGCCTCGTGACGGTGGTCAATGAGGCCACCTGGGCTCCCGGCACCTTCTCGATCTCCAAGAGCATCGAGGGCGTCCTGCTGGACGACCCGGACGTGCCCGAGACGGTGACCGTGATCGCCACCTGGACCGAGGGCGGTGACCAGCAGTCGGCCGAGATCTCGGTGCCCACCGACGGCACGGTCGTGGAGTTCCCGCAGGAGCTGCCGCACGGCACCGAGGTGACCCTGACCGAGACCGCCCTCGACGACAGTGCGCGCTTCACCTGGGCCGACCCGACGTGGAGCGGTGAGCGCGTCGACGCTGCCGAGGACGCGACGGCCGTGGTCACGATCGCCGCGGCCGACGTCGCGGAGGTGTCGCTCGTCAACACCGCCGTCACCTCCCTCGGAAGTGTCACCATCACCAAGTCCCTCACCGGGGAGGGCGCGGCCCGTTCCACCGGAACCGCGTTCCCGGTGACGGTGAGCTGGACCGACCTGCTCGGCGAGCAGCAGACGCTCGACATCAAGCTGACGGCGGGTGTTCCGCTCGTCGTGGACGACCTGCCACTGGGCACCGAGGTGCGCGTCGAAGAGCGCGCCGCCACCCTCGCCGACCAGGTTCGGTGGGCCGGCGCGCAGTGGAGCTCGGCCGATGACGACGTCACGGTGAGCACGCAGAACGGCAACCCGGTCGCCGTCGTGACGGTCGCCGGGGAACCCGGTGCGACGGCTGCCCTCGCGCTGGAGAACGAACTCGTCATCGACCCGGGACTCGCGGTCACCGGAGCCGACGCCGCGATGGTGTCGGTGATGGCGGGAGTGGCCTCGATCGCGGTTCTTGCCGGCGCGGTGCTCATCTGGGGACGACGCCGCCGCCGGGCGTGATCTGAGGGCCAGAGGGGAAGACGGGCTGGGGCCGTCTTCCCCTCTGGCGTACCCGGCGGACGAGACGAAGACATGAAATCGATTTCGCGAACAGCGGCATTCGTCGTATCGTGACAGGCGATCGAGGAGGATCATGACCGCATCGCGCCCTCGCCGTGTCTTCCGCATCGCCGCGGCAGCGGCATCCGGTTCCCTGCTGATCGGGATGGCCGCCTGCACGGCTTCGCCGACGATGCCGGTCGTGGACACGAGCCAGGAGAAGCCGTTCGTCCTCGAGGGGGTGTCGAACCTCACCGAGATCGCGCAGCTGACCGGGCCGGACGGCATGAACGACACCGAATCGGCGGCCGTCGCCGGAACCGACCTCGGATCCATGACGAACCTCGGCGACCGCACGTACTTCTTCTTCGGCGACACGTTCGGGGAGCGGGCCCCGGACGCGGTGGGCGGTCAAGGCGGCATCTGGAGGTCGAACGCCGCGGCATGGACGACCGACGCCGATCCGTCGGACGGCATCTCCTTCGACGGATGGACGCCGACCGACGAACTGGGATGGGCGCAACCTCTCATCGAAGGTGAGCACGACAGCAACGACGGCGAGGGTGAGGTCACCAAGATCCCGACGCATGGATTCGCCATCGGCGACAGTCTCTACGTCTCGTACATGTCGGTCTCGCACTGGGGCGAGCCCGGGGCGTGGGATGCGAACTACGCGGGTCTCGTGAAGTCCACCGATCGCGGTGAGACGTGGACCGCCCTGGAGAGTCCGCGGTGGCCCGGCGACTCGAACTTCATCCAGGTCGCGCCGGTGATCGTGTCGGACGGCGGCCGGCCGTTCGTGTACTTGTGGGCGATCCCCGCGGGGCGCTTCGGCGGGGTCGCGTTGATGCGCGTGCCGGCGACCGAAGAGGCGGTGGAGGACGCCGACGCCTATTCGTACTTCGCCGGCGCCGACCCGGAGGGCGAACCCCGGTGGGATGCCGATATGGATGCCGCGGAACTGGTCGTCGAGGGAACCATCGGCGAGCTGTCGGTGATGTGGTCGGACTACCTCGAGCGCTGGATCATGACCTACTCGGATGGCGGGAACGCCTATATCCGCGAGGGGCTCACGCCCTGGGGCCCCTGGGACGAGCCGGTGCTGCTGGCCTCGGCGGCCGACTACCCGGGCCTGTACTCGCCGTACCTGAATCCGCGCTACGTCACCGAGGGGGGCAGGCGCATCTTCTTCAGCATGTCGTTGTGGGGCCCGTACAACGTCTTCTGGTTCTCCGTCGACCTGGATAAGGCCTCCTGACGGGCGATTTTCGGGTGATGGGTGAAATCGATTCAACGCCTGGCTCGGACGCCGGCCCGGGCCGGACAGGCGACCCTCCGCGCGGACCCGGTGACATCGCCGTTCTGGCGGCGCACCGAGCAGCCAACGAGATCGACGTGAGCACCCATTGCGCATGAAATCGATTTCGCCTACGCTGGCCGAGGACGAGATCACCGGCGATCCGCACGACGGCGGCATCGCCCGTTCGGCTCAGACCGGGCTTCCTGGCCGGCCACAGCTCCGACTCATCGCAGAGTCGTGTTCCTGAGGAGGGACGAATGCACAAGAGAAACAGCAGGCTCCTGATCGCCGTCGCGGCAGCCGCTGCCGCCGGCACCATCCTGGCCGGTTGCAGTGCCGGTGGCGGAGGTGACGCCGGTGAGGGCGGCGTCACCACGGTTCAGTTCTGGCACCGCACCTTCACGCCGGTCGAGAACGAGTGGTACGCGAACATCGTCAAGCAGTTCAACGAGTCGCAGGACGAGATCAAGGTCGTCGACACGGAGGCGCCCGCGGATGCCTGGGATCAGAAGATGAAGTCCGCTCAGGCGGCGGGCAAGGCGCCCGACATCTACACGTTCTCGGCGAGCATCACCGACGCCGTCAACGCAGGGCAGCTCCACGAGCTCAACGGGCTCGTCCCCGAGGACAAGCTCGACGAGATCATCGAACCCGCGCAGCCGATCTCGCAGATCGACGGAAAGTACTACGCCTACCCGCTGCTCCTCGAACCGCAGACCGTGCTGTTCTGGAACAAGGACCTGCTGTCGGCCGCGGGGCTCGACCCCGAGACCGGCCCCACCACGTGGGACGAGCTGTTCGACATGTGCGCGGCGATCAAGCCGACGCTCGCGGACGGGCAGTACTGCATCTCGCCGGCCAGTGACGCGGTGACCTTCGCGTGGTCGTCGGTCGGTCAGCAGTACAACTTCTCGGGCCACACCGCGCTCAACGAGGACTGGACCGCGCCCGACATCGACGACGACGGCTACCGGCAGCTCATGGAGAACTACAAGACGCTGTGGGACGAGGGCTACATGGCTCAGCAGGCGCTGGACGTGTACGTCGGCGGCAAGGACTTCGGCGAGGAGAAGGTCGCGTTCAAGGTCTCGGGCTCGTGGATGATGTCGGAGATCGGCTCGGACTACTCCGACGTCCTTCCCAAGACCGGCATCGGCGCGTTCCCGAACGCCGCGGACGCCGATGGTCGCGGGGCCACGACGCTCGGCAACTTCCGGTGGGTCATCGACGCCAAGTCGAAGAACGCGCAGGCCGCCGCCGACTTCCTGACCTGGGCGCTGGCGGGCGATCCCGAGCTGCTGGTCCCCTTCTTCGTCGACACCCAGTTCACGAAGGTGCCCGTGCGCCAGTCGGTCCAGGACGCCGTCTCGGCCGATGAGGCAAGCGCCGACGCGCCGTGGTCCTCGATCGTGATGAACGACATCGTGCCCACCGCGATCCCCGAGCCCACCTACCCCTGGGACGTGTCGCTGGCGGTCGGCACGGCGATGGAGTCGGTCATGAAGGGCGCGGCGTCGACGGACGACGCCATCAAGACGGCGGAGGATGCCATCAACACGGTGATCCAGCGCGACGACCTGCCCAGCAAGGCGCCGAAGTCCTAGCGAAGGATCGGGTCCGGGGGCCGATGCGATCGGCCTCCGGACCTGCGCCGGCTCGGACCACAGCGAGGTGAGGAAATGACCGCGACGCAGACGATGATGACCGAGACGGAGACGATGGTTCTCCCCGGTCGCCGGCACGACAAGCGCCGGCACGACAGATTCCGGTATCGCGACGGGCGGATCGCCTACCTGCTGATCCTTCCTGCAGTGGTGCTGTTGGGGATCTTCGTGATCTGGCCCGCGATCTACGCCGCCTATCTGTCCTTCCAGGACTGGAGCTTCTACAAGGACCCCGCCTTCGTCGGCTGGCGCAACTACACGAACGTCCTGAGCGACCCGCTGTTCTGGGAGTCGATCGGTCGTGGCTTCGTGTTCGTCGCGATGACGGTGCCGCCGATGCTCCTCCTGGCTTTCTTCTTCTCGAGCCTGGTCGTCAGCGTCTCGCGCTGGTTCGCCGGGGTCTTGAAGGTGAGCATCTACATCCCGACGATCATCTCGTCGGTGATCACCTCGATCATCTTCGTGTTGATCTACAACTACTCCGGCGGCATCCTCAACGCGGCCATCGGCGGGTTCGGCGTCGAGCCGATCGCCTGGATCGGCGATCCCGCGTGGGCGCTGCTGGCCATCGCGATCCCCGCCATCTGGCTGGGGATCGGGCTGACGTCGCTGATCATGGTCGCCGCCATGGTCGACATCCCCACCGAGTACTACGAGGCGGCAGCGATGGAGGGCGCGAACTGGTGGGACAAGACGCGGTTCATCACGCTTCCGCAGATGAAGAACGTCTTCCTCTACCTGCTCATCACGGGGTTCGTGGCGGCGATCCAGCAGTTCGAGCTGCCGCTGGTCATGACCGGCGGCGGGCCGCTGAATTCGACCACGCTGCCGAACCTGTTCATCTTCAACCACTTCCGCAACGACATCAACGTCGGGTACTCGATCGCGGCCGCGCTGCTGCTGTTCGTCGTGCTCGGCACGGTCTCGGCGCTGGTGTTCCGATTCGTCAACTCCGAGAGGCTGGTGGACTGACGTGACCGCTGTTCAGGATGCCCCGGTCACGACGGTGCCCGCCGCCCAGCGCCGTCCCCACCGCGACTTCACCTGGTGGTTCTACGCCGTCGGCAAGGCGATCATCGGCATCGTCTTCGTCGCCGCCGCGCTGTTCCCCCTCGCCTGGATGGTGATCGCGGGGTTCAAGGCGAAGACCGAGGTCATCCAGACCCCGTTCCAGTTCTTCCCCGAGGTGTGGCGCTGGGAGAACTACGTCCAGATCCTCGCCGACCCCACGTTCACGCGAACGATGGCGTGGACGTTCCTCGGTGCCGTGCTCTTCACCGTGCTGGCGCTCGCGGTGAACTCACTCGCCGCCTACGCGTTCGCGCGCCTGGACTTCCGCTTCAAGCGCACGCTCTGGGTGATCGTCATCACGACGATGTTCATTCCCGGGATGACGATCCTCCTCACGAGCTTCATCGTCGTGACGAACCTCCAGATGCTCGACACGCTCGCCGTCCTGGTCATCCCGGGCGCGGCCAGCGCCGGGATGATCTTCTTCATCCGGCAGTTCTACCTCAGCATCCCGTCGAGTCTGGAGGAGGCGGCGATGCTGGACGGCTGCGGTCGCCTGCGCATCTTCACCAAGCTCTTCCTGCCGCTGTCCAAGCCGCCGTTCGTCGTGATGGGCATCACCGCGTTCCTGGCGTACTGGAACTCGTACGTGTGGCCGATCATGACGATCACCTCCCCCGACCAGTTCGTCGTGCAGCAGTACCTCGCGACGTTCCGTTCCGAGCGCAGCACCGAGCTCGGACTTCTCATCGCCGGGTCAGTGCTCGCGGCCGCGCCCGTGATCATCCTGTTCCTCATCTTCCAGCGCCAGATCATCGGAAACATCAAGATGGCCGGCCTCAAGTAGGCCGTCCGACGGTCCGGACCGTGTCAGAAAGGCAGCACGTCATGCGAACACCCGTCGCGATCGCGGTCACCACCGTGGCGCTCCTCATCGGATCCCTCGCGGGTGCGGGGGCGGCCGCGGCCGGAGACGAGGATGCCGTGGCCGCGGCATCCCCGGATCATTCGCCGGCGGTCGTCGTCGCCAAGATGACCGGCCCGAAGTCGACCAGCGCGACCGATGCCGCCTGGAAGGTGACAGGCACGGACCTCGGCATCATGTGGGACAACGGCGACGGCGAGATCCTCACGGCGTTCGGCGACACGTTCGGCGACTGGACCGGCCCGGGCGGCGGGGGCGGTGACTGGCGGTCGAACGTGCTGCTGCGCAGCAGCGACACCGAGCTGTCGGACGGCATGACGTTCGACTCCGCTGTGGAAGACGCCCCCGGCCATGCCGGTGAGATCATCCCCTCCCTCAAGATCAACGGGCAGGAGATGACGACGATCCCGACCGCCGGCATCGCGGTAGGTGACCGTCAGTACCTCGCCTTCATGTCCGTGCGCCAATGGGGGCCGCCGGGCGCCTGGGACACGAACTTCAGCCGCATCGCCTACTCCGACGACAACGGTCAGACGTGGAACTCGACCGACGGGCCGCAGTGGACGAACACCCCCGACGGGCAGGACCCGTTCCAGATGGTGGCCTTCGAACGGCACGACGGGTACGTGTACATGTTCGGAACGCCCAACGGTCGGTTCGGTGCGGCGCACGTCGCACGTGTGCCCGAGGCCCAGATCCTCGACAAGACGGCGTACTCGTACTGGAACGGCACGACCTGGGGAGCGGATGAGACCGCGGCGGCGGCGATCGTGCCGCCGAACGTCGCGGAACTGTCCGTGCAGTACAGCGAGTACACCGGCGGCTGGCTCATGACGTACCTCGACGAGAACCTCGACGTGGTGCTGCGCACGGCGGACTCGCCCGAGGGTCCGTGGAGCGACCGGCAGCGGCTCGCGAGCTTCGCCGACTTCCCCGGGCTCTACGGCGGCTTCCTGCACCCGTGGTCGGCGGACGGCGAGCTCTACTTCGCGCTGTCGCAGTGGGATCCGTACAACGTCTACCTGATGCGCGCCGAGATCGATGAGAGCGGCGCCGTCGTCAACCCGAACCTCATCGAAGACCCGGGTTTCGAGCGCGCCGTCGACGGCACCATGCCGGCGCCGTGGGCCTGCACCGGCAACTGCGGCATCGACATCAACCACGCGTGGGCGCACGGCGGCAGCAAGCAGGGATGGATGCGGCACAACACCGGCTGGATCGACATCCACCAGGATGTCGCGGTCGAGCCGAACACGACGTACACGTTCACGGGCTTCGTGGTCACCGGCGGCACGCCGGCCCAGGGATCGATCGGCGTCCGCGAGCTCGGCGCCGGCGGCGCGACGATCGGCGAGACGACGTTCGAGGCGGTCGGTGCGTACACGCGTTACTCGGTGACGTTCCACAGCGGTGACCGCACCCAGGTGCAGGCGTTCGTGGGAACGCACCTGAACGGCGACCGCTGGGTGCAGATCGACGACCTCTCGCTGGTGAAGGCGAAGGAGCAGCTGCCGGGGCTGACGGTGTCGGTGTCGTCCGACCCGGCGGCGGGCACCGAGGTGGTCCGCGACGACGTCGTCACGTACACCGTGAAGGCATCGACCGACAGCGCCGGCGCCGAGGGCGTCGCACTCGCGGTCGACCTCGCAGGGCTCGTCGACGATGCGACCCTGAACGCGGCCTCGCTCCACGCGTCGATCGGAGCGGCCGTGCTCGACGGCACGACGCTGCGGTGGTCGGGGGCGATCCCGTCGGGCCAGACACTCGAGCTCTCCTTCGCGGCGACCGTGCGGCGCGACGCGTCGCGGACCGATTCGCAGCTCGTGGTCGCGACATCCGCCACCGCCGACCGGGCCATCCTCACCTCGTGCGCAGGCTGTCAGCTCACCCTCACGGCCGTGCACTACGACCCGCGCCCGCCGCGGCCGGAGTTCCCCGACAAGCCCGGCAAACCCGAGAAGCCGGGCAAGCCCGACAAGCCCGGCAAGCCGTAAGTCGCGGGACACGCCCGCCGACCGACCCGCGGGACGGTCGGCGGGCGCCACGTGCGCACGTCCGAGGCGGCAGGGAGCCCGGAGGCGATGGCACCGGGTCGGTATGCCAGGCCGTCTGACGGGGGACCGGAGCTTTCTAGGATGGGGCTGATGATCCGGATGCCCGAAGCACGGGCAGACAAGGAAGGCGGGCGGATGGCAGCTGAGCGGCTGGCGGCGGTCTACGAGTCCTTCGACGAGCGGTTCGCCGACGTCGGCGGCGACCGCTGCATCGAGTGCGTATTCGACGGCGGTCGCTGGCTGGAGGGCCCGGCATATCACCCGGCGCATCGCTTCGTGCTCTTCAGCGACATCCCGAACGAACGCGTGCTGCGCTTCGACGAGCGCACCGGGCGCGTCGACGTCGTCGATGCGGCATCCGGCTTTGCGAACGGCCGCACCGTCGATGCGCAGGGCCGATTCGTCTGGTGCGAGCACGGCGGTCGCCGAGTCGCGCGACTCGAGCACGACGGCTCGACGAGCGTCGTCGCAGACGCCTTCAACGGCGCGCCGCTGAACAGCCCGAACGACGTCGCCGTCCACAGCGACGGCTCCGTCTGGTTCACCGATCCCACGTACGGCATCATGAGCGACTACGAAGGCGTCGCCGCCTCGCCGGAGCAGCCGGTGCGCGGCGTGTATCGCGTCGACCCGGATGGCTCGATCGCCTTGCTCTTGGGCGAACTCGACCAGCCCAACGGCATCGCCTTCGGCCCCGACAGCACCACCGTCTACGTCACCGACAGCGGTACGCCGGCGATCTGGCGCGCCGAGGTCCGCTCCGACGGCTCGACCGGCGCCCCGGAGCGCATCGCGGATGCCGACGTGGTCTACGACGGCATCCGCATCGATGCGCTCGGCCGGCTGTGGGTGGCCGCCGAGGACGGGGTCCGCTGCCATGACGCCGACGGCACGCTGATCGGCCGCATTCCGTTGCCGGAGACCGTGGCCAACCTCGAATTCGGCGGACCTCGCCGCAACATCCTGTACATCACCGCCACGACGAGCCTCTACGTGCTGCGCACCACCGTGCGTGGGCTCGCGCGCGCGGGCGGGTGAGCCCGTCACCCTTCCCGCACGCCTCGCCCTGCGATACGCATGGACGGATCTGGAGCGACCACCCAAACGCTTCCGCCCCGTCGCCTGACTCGATGGACCGAGACCGGGTCCTGATGGGGCGGCCTGCGTGACGGCGGCCGCCGCCTTGCTTGCCGCGGAAGACGACATCACCCGAGTTCGCGCCGAATCCAGCGCTCGACGACGAGTGCGGTCTCCGCAGGGGTCAGAGAGTCGTTGTCGATGACCTCCGCACGCCATGCCGGATCGCCCGGCGGCAGGTCCGTCCATCGAGACCACTGCATGGGCACCTTGCTCGGAACCTGGATCACCTCGGGCGCGTGCGCAGGATCACGGGTATGGGCGCGGAGCCACTCGCCGAACCGGACGTGATGAACGATCGACGCCGGATCCTCGCCGCGGCGCAGCAGCCGCGCGGTCCGCGCACTCGGCGAACAATGCAGCAGGCACACCGCGATGCGCTCGAGCCGATCCGCCGACGGGGCGGCCAGCAGCTCTCCCATCGCAACCTGGCCACACAACACGAGGTGCCCGCCGCGCTCCTGCAC
This sequence comes from Microbacterium timonense, assembly GCF_900292075.1. GTDB lineage: Bacteria > Actinomycetota > Actinomycetes > Actinomycetales > Microbacteriaceae > Microbacterium > Microbacterium timonense. The sequence goes on along the minus strand of NZ_OLMV01000003.1, from coordinate 160,451 downwards.
TTCCCGTCCGCGCTGCAGCCAGAACTCGATCGCGTCATGCCGCCAGGCGGTGTCGGCGCCGTCAGGCACACCGATCGAGTCGAACTCGACGCACTCGACGTCGGCACCCCAGTCGACTTCGGCGAGGTACGGGAGGACCGAGGACTTGCCCGACCCGCTCGCTCCGGTGAGAGAGAAGAGCATTCTCCAGATGCGCCCTCAGTCCCGCGGTGCGCGCGGGGGAGTGGCGCCGATGTCAGGCACAGGAGCGGATCCTAGGTGCACCTCCATGTCGTCGGCACTCGGCGTCTTGGGGCGGCGAGCCGTCGGCCGGTCGAGGTAGAACATGGCGGTCGAGGCGATGTCGTCGCGCAGCGGGAGGTAACGCCAGCCGCTGCGCCAGCCGAGCGCCTGGATGTCGACCTTCGGGATGCCGGTTCGGAAGAAGATGGGATCGAGCAGGTGCCACCGGTACATGCCGAACCGCTGCTGCGACACGTAGAGCCCGTCGGGCCGGATCACCTGCGGCATCCCCAGATATGGCGTCGAGAACTCGGTGTAGCCCTTGCCGGGGATGTCGAAGTTCCACGCACCGCCGAAGTAGTCCTCGGTGCCGGTGCCGCAGATGGTCGGGTAATCGGTGTCGTCGTCGAGGTAGAACTTGATCTCGCCCTCGCCCCACCAGCCGTTCGAGTTCACACCCCACGCGATGTAGGTGCCCACGTACTGACCGCGACCCTCGATGCCCTCCAGGATCGTGTGCGGCACGAGCTCCTCGAGCGGGTTCGACCGTCGCCATTGCGCGTGGAAATAGCCCTCGTTCGCATAGTCCCCGCCGATCTCGTACGTCACCTGGTAGTACACGCGCACGTCCACGACGGACGTGTTCTCGATCGTGAGCCGGGCGCCGTCCCGGAAGGGCATCGGCCAGTACGAGTTGAAGCCGCCGTTCGGGTTCGCGGCGATCGCCTGCGAGTTCACCTGTGCGAACACACCCCAGCCGTTGCAGAAGAAGTCGCCGTAGGGCACTTCCACCGCAGGCTCCTCGGCGCCGTCCCAATACGCGCGCAGGATCAGCGTGCGCCAGTTGTCGGTGTGCGTCGTGATCCAGATGTGGGTGATCTTCCCCCCGCCCTGGATACTTGCGAGTTCGAACGTCTCTCCCGCCTTGACGTCCACGCTCGGCGAGATCTTCCATCCCGGACCGAGGTCCCGCGCGCACGACGCGCCCGTTCCCTCCGTCGCCCGACCGCCTCCGCCGGCAGTCCCGTCGAAGTTCTCCGGCGAGATCGAGCGCGTCTGCACCGTTCGCAGTGCGGCGATGGAGGAGAGGTCGGAAGAGGGGAACTGGGGTGCGTTCATCGGGCGGCACGTCCTCGTGTCGGCGCGCCCGGTGAGGGCGCGGGCGTTCGTTCAGCAGCAGCTATGTTGGAATCGATTTCAACACTGTATGGTGGGCAGACCGGCATGTCAACGCGGGCCGGCATGGGCGAGCGAGGTGACATGGCCACGATCTACGAGGTCGCGAAGCTCGCCGGCGTGTCTCCGGCGACGGTGTCCCGCGTCTTCAACGGGATGGGCGTCTCGGACGAGAAGACGCTCGCCGTGAGGGAGGCTGCACGCCAGCTGAGGTTCACACCGAACCGCACTGCTCGCACCTTGCGCCGCCAGGCCTCGGAGGTCATCGCGCTGGTGATCCCCGACATCGAGAACCCGTACTTCACCGAGATGGCGCGCGGGGTGGAAGACGTCGCCAGTCAGGCCGGCTATTCGGTCGTGCTGTGCAACACCGACGCGCAGATCGAGAAGGAGGCGACGTACCTCCAGATCGCCATCTCGGAGCACATGGCCGGCGTCATCCTGGCGGCGGCCTCCGACCACACCAATCTGGACGAGCTGCTGGCCACGGGGCGTCCGGTCGTGGCGGTGGACCGCGGAACCGGCTACGACATCGACGGTGTCGTCATGGCCAACCGCACCGCAGGCCAGGCCGCCACGGAGAACCTGGTGCAGGCCGGATATCGGCGCATCGCGTGCATCACCGGACCCCAGCACATCGAGACGGCATACGAGCGTGCTCAGGGGTGGCGCGCGGTGCTCGCCCGGCACTTCCCCGATATGGATGCCGATGAGCTGCTGCGGTACTCCACCTTCCGAGTGGACGGCGGCCGCGCGGTGATGGAGGAGCTGCTCGCGCTTCCCGAGCCGCCCGACGCGGTGGTGGCGGGCAACAACCTCCTCGGGGTGGGCGCGATCCAGGTGCTGACCGAGCACGGACTCACGCCACCGCGGATCGGCGTCGCCGTCGTCGGGTCTTTGCCGTTCACCACTCTCACTCCCACCGCCGTCACGGTGGTCCGACTGCCCGCACGGCACATGGGCGTGACGGCCGCGAAGATGCTGCTCGAGCGCATCAACGGCGACGACCAGCCGGCGCGCACCGTCGTGCTGCGCAACGAAGTCCAGCCGGCGAGCATCGCGCCCGTCCGCGCTGCGACGTCGGCCTGACGGCGGCGGTTTCAGCGTGATACGCGATTTGCGCGGTTGATCATGAAATCGATTTCGTCTACAGTGGACGCGTTCGACACCCCAGGTCGTGATCGAGGAGGATCCGATGACCGCCCGTTCCACGCACCACGCAGGGCAGCGGAGCACGTGCGCATGACCGCGCCGACTTCTCGGCTTGCGCGGCGGGCACGCGGCATCCCGCACACCGCGGAGCCGGTCGCCTTCCCGCTGGGCGGTATCGGGACCGGCAACGTCTCGCTCGGCGCGCGCGGGGAGCTGCGCGACTGGGAGCTGGAGAACCTGCCCGACAAGGGACGGATGAACCCGTACTCGTTCTTCGCCATCCACGCCGCCGCGGACGGCGCCGACCCGGTCACGCGCGTGCTCGAGGCCCAGATCACCGGGCGCCGTGACCTCGACGCGGGGTACCCCTTCGAACGCCAGGCCGGATTGCCGCGGCTGAAGTCGGCGACGATGTACGGCGAGTACCCCGTGGTCGACATCGATTTCGACGATGACGTTCTTCCGGTCGAGGTATCGCTGCGCGCCTTCACGCCGTTGGTGCCGCTCGACGCCGACGCCTCCGGCATCCCCGGCGCGGTTCTCCGGTACCGGGTCTTCAACCCCTCGGGTCAGCGCGTCCGCGTCACCGTCGCCGGCAGCGTGAGTCACACCGCCGGCCGAGGGGAGGGTCCCTTCGGCATGCGGGCCCCGCAGACAGTCCGCTGGCGTGAGGATCTGGACCGCGACGGCCGCGGTGTCCGCGGCCTCGAGTTCGGCATCCGTCTGCCGGAGGACGACCTCGGTTACGGCACGCTCAGCCTCACGACGACGGATGCCGCCACGACGGCCAAGCCGCAGTGGGTCACGGGATTCTGGCCCGACGGGCCGCGGTTGTTCTGGAACGACCTCGCTGCGGATGGCCTCCTCGGGCCCGAGCCCCGGCTCACGCTGGAAGATCGGCCTCGCGGCCTGTTCGCCGACTCGGATCCGGCCGCCGGCGCAGGGGCCGATGCCGCAGCGGCCCCGGCCATGAGCGAGGAGGAGCTCTTCGAGAAGCTGCCGCGACTGCGCACGGGCTCACTTGGGATCGTGCACGAGCTGGCACCCGGGGAGACCCGCGATTTCGAGTTCGTGCTCGCCTGGGGCTTCCCCAACCGCCACCGTTCGTGGCGGGGGCACATCGTTCCCGACGCCCGCACGGACGAAGGCGTCGTGCGCAACCATTACGCGACTCTGTGGCCGGATGCCTGGGCAGCGGCGACGCATCTTCACAGCGAGCTTCCTGAGCTCGAGGCCGCCACCCTCGCGTTCGTCGACGCGCTGTACGGCGGAAGCCTGCCCGAGGTGGTCGCGGACGCGGTGGGCGCCAACATCGCCGCGCTGCGATCGACGACGGCTTTCGTCGTGGAGACCCCCAACCCGATGCTCGGCGCGGGCCCCGTCTTCGTGGCGTGGGAGGGATCGTTCGACCACGCCGGGTCGTGCGAAGGCACGTGCACGCACGTCTGGTCGTACGCGCAGACGGCGGCATGGCTCTTCCCCTCGCTCGAACGCAGCGCACGCCGCGTGGAGTTCCTGCTCGAGACCGACAGTGAGGGCGGGCAGAAGTTCCGCGGCAACCGGGTCTTCGGCGGTGAGCCGTGGTTCATGGGACCCGCCGTCGACGGACAGCTCGGCACCGTGATCCGGCTGCACCGGGAATGGCGGTTCTGCGGCGATGACGACTTCCTCCGCGAGTCCTGGCCGGCTGCCGTCCGCGCGCTGGAGTACGCGATCCGCGAATGGGATCGCGACGGAGATGGCCTGCTGGACGGCGAGCTGCACAACACCTACGACATCGAGTTCCACGGGATCGATCCCCTCGCCAACGGCATGTTCGCCGCGGCGCTGCGCGCGGGCGCGCGCATGGCTGCGCACCTGGGTGAGAGCGACCGCGCGTCGGACTGGCTCGATCGGGCCGACCGGGTCGCAGCCGGGATGGACGAGGTGCTGTGGAACGGCGAGTACTACCGGCAGGTGATCGACGATGTCGACGCCCACCGGTACCAGTACGGAGAGGGTGTTCTGTCGGACCAGCTGCTCGGGCAGTTCCACGCGTGGATCAACGGCCTGGGCGATCTGCTCCCCCGAGAGCGGCTGCGCAGCGCGCTGGGTGCGATCGTCGCCCACAACCACCGCACCGACCTCACCGCGCACGAGAGCACGCAGCGGGTGTATGCGCTGAACGACGAGGGCGGCCTCCTCCTCGCCTCCTGGCCGGGCGGCGGTCGCCCCGCGATCCCGTTCGTCTACTCCGACGAGGTGTGGACGGGCATCGAACACCAGGTCGCGGCATCCCTCGCCTACGCCGGCCTCGTCGACGAGGCATTGCAGGTCGAGCGCACGCTGCGCGACCGCTACGACGGCCGATACCGCAGTCCGTGGAACGAGATCGAATGCGGCAATCACTACGCGCGCTCGCTGGCGTCGTGGGGGCTGCTCCTCGCGTTCAGCGGTGCGCAATGGGACGCGCCGACGCGCACACTCTCCTTCGATCCGGTCGGCGGCGGGTCGTTCCGCGGCCTGTTCACCACCGGCAGCGCGTGGGGCCGCGTGCAGATCGACGGCGACGCACTGACGCTGCATGTGGACGGCGGCACTCTCCGCCTCGACCGGCTCGTGCTCCGCGGTCGTGCCGTGTCGCCCCACGGGGCTTCGGAGCCCTTCACCTTGACGGCCGGTGAGAGCGTGAGCGCTCGCGCCGCCGTTGCAGACCCCTCACCACTGGAGACCTCATGACCAGCTATACCCTTCCCACGCCGCGCGAGCGCCAGGCGGCGCCGCCGAAGACGGCGTACCTGATCGCCTCAGGAGACCTGCGCGAGTCGGCGAACGCGGCCGGCTGGCCGACCCAGGTGGAGCTCGAGGCGGGGGTCACCCGTGTGCTGAACGAGTTGGGGTGGCAGGTGATCCGTGCCAACGAGGTCGACCCCGAGACGGGCCACGGCTTCATCTCGAGCCAGCGCATGGGCCTCGAGGTGTTCAAGAGCATCCCGACGGATGCGCCGCTGATCGTCGCCGAGGCGGTGTGGCAGTACTCGCATCACGTGCTCGCCGGGCTGCGCACGCACGAAGGCCCCATCCTCACCGTCGCCAACTTCGCCGGCGACTGGCCGGGACTCGTGGGCCTTCTCGGCCTGAACGCCGGGATGACGAAGATGGGCAAGGAGTACGCCTCCCTCTGGTCCGTCGACTTCACCGACGACTGGTTCAAGGCCGGACTGAAGGAATGGACCGAGACGGGGCGCATCACGCACGACGCGTCGCACGTGCGCGCCCTGCCCCCGCTGCCCGACACACCCGAGGTGCAGCTGGGCCGCGCCCTCGGCGACCAGCTGCTCGCCGACAAGGCCATCATCGGCGTGTTCGACGAGGGCTGCATGGGCATGTACAACGCGATCTTCGACGACGAGCTGCTCAACCGCACGGGAATCTACAAGGAGCGCCTGAGTCAGTCGGCGCTGTACGCCGAGATGCTGACGGTGACGGATGCCGAGGCCGACGCCGCACGGAACTGGCTCACCGACAGGGGCATGACGTTCCGGTTCGGCACCGACGAGGCCACCGAGCTCACCGAGGCGCAGGTGCGCTGGCAGATGAAGATGTACATCGCCGCGCTGCGCATCGCCGACGACTTCGGCCTGGACGCGGTGGGCATCCAGTACCAGCAGGGCCTGAAGGATCTGGTCCCGGCATCCGATCTCGCCGAGGGCGTGCTCAACTCGACCGAGCGCCCGCCGGTGTACTCGCGGGACGGCAAGCGGGAACTATTCGCGGGCCGGGCGTTCCCGCACTTCAACGAGGCAGACGAAGGGGTCGCTGTCGACGCGCTCGTCACCGACCGCGTGTGGACCGCGATGGGGCTCGTGCCCGACAACACCCTCCACGACGTGCGCTGGGGCGAGGACTACGACGGCCAGTTCGTGTGGGTGTACGAGATCTCGGGCTCGGTTCCCGGCTCGCACCTGGGCGGATGGGACAAGGCGGAGGGGTGGCGCCAGGGCCCGGTGTTCTTCCCGGCGGGCGGGTCGACGATCAACGGTGTCTCCAAGCCCGGCGAAGTCGTGCTCTCTCGCGTGTTCATCGCCGACGGCATCCTGCAGGCCGACATCTTCCGCGGCACGGTCATCGAGCTGCCCGAGGACGAGACGCAGCGCCGCAAGGATGCCACGAACCCGGAGTGGCCGATCGCCCACGTCGTGCTCCACGACGTCAGCCGCGACCAGTTCATGGCCCGTCACAAGGCCAACCACGCGCAGCTGGTCTACGCCCCCGATGCCGAGACCGCCGACAAGGCGCTCATCGCCAAGGCCGCGATGCTCGACCGCGTGGGCATCAAGGTCAACCTCGTCGGCCGCGTCAACGGGCTCTGAGCCAGGGGAGAGGAGAGCGGTGGCCGGCGACGCGGAAAGACGCGAGTGGACCGAGGCCGTCGTCGACGGACGATGGCTGCGACCGGCCCCCGGCGACGGGCCGCGCGAGCCGCGGTGGGGTCATCCGGACGGCATGCAGCTCGGGCTGCATCCGCTGTCGGGCCCGCGCGGACTGCTGCGGCTGTACACGCCGTATCTCGGTCAGCCGCGCGACCGTCTGCTGAACTTCATCGCCGTGGAACCCATCCCGTCAGGTGCCACCGAGCGGGGGTTCTCCGAGCTGGAGCGCAGTCGTCTCGATGGCGTTCCGGGATTGCGGATGTGGACCGTGGATGATGCCGCCGATCCGTCGCCGAGGGATCCGCGCGATCCCGCCCGTGGCGTGGTGTCCGACGCCGACGGTGTCGAGCGGCTCACCGTCGACGTGCTGGTCGAGCCGTTCGCCAACGGTGCGGACGTCTGGGTGCGGGCGGTCTTCCGCGCTGACCGGCCGCACGAGATCTCGGTCGCCGCCTACCGTCGGGACTCGTCGGCCAGGCTGGAGGCCTGCGTGCTGACGGCGACCATGGGAAACTGGGCGCGCCTGCGCACCCTGCGCCTGGCGGACCGCGAAGCCACCGCCGGGGCGTTGTGGCCGGACTACCGGGACGTGCACTTCGCCGAGCATGCCCGTTTCGGACTGGATCAGCTCGCCCGCGACGGCGGGGCAGTCACGGTCTCGGCGATCCCCGACGAGGCCGAGCCGCACCTGGCCGAGCATGCGCCCGGCACCAGGGAGCACTGGCGGTACGTCGGCATCCCCGCCGTTCAGACGTGGCGCGCCGAGGATCCGGATCCGCGGCTGGTCGCTCAGGTCAACGGGCGGTACACGTACTGGATGAGCGAGGCGCCGATCCCCGGGGGCATCGCGTTCGAGAACTTCGAGCTGGTCGAGCCGTTCCGCCACGGGCGTGCCTTCACCTTCTCGGCCGAGCCGCTCGTCGCGCAGCCGTGACTATCGCCGCGCCCGTATCTCGCTGATGATGGACGCATGGCGACTCTCGACGACGTCCGCGCCATCGCGCTCGCACTGCCGGGTGTGACGGAGCGCGTCGACGGCCACCGCGGCGGAGCCTCGTGGCGCACGGCCGCCGGCTCGTTCGTGTGGCAGCGGGGACCGAGCGGTCGAGACCTCGAGCAGTTGGCGACACTCGGCCGCGAATGGCCGGCCGGTGACGTGGTCGGGGTGCGCACCGACGGACTGCCCGTCAAAGAGGCTCTCCTCGAGACCGCCGCGGACGCCTTCTTCACCATCCCGCACTTCGACGGGTACCCGGCCGTGCTCGTGCGGCTCGAGGCGGTCGACCTCCAGCAGCTGCGCGAGGTCATCACCGACGCATGGTTGCTGAGGGTGGGCAAGCGCGTCGCGAACGAATGGCTCGCCGCGCACCCGCCCCTGTCCGGCTGAGTCAGCGTTCGCCGGTGCCGGTGGGCTCGCGGCATCCGTGGGGCGTTCGCCGGTGCCGGTGGGCTCGGCATCCGTGGGGCGTTCGGGGGTCGCGACACGCGGCAACGTGCGCGGCGTTGCGGCGTGTCGTGGCACCTGAGTGGCTTGCGTGCCCTGGCCGGCGGGCCGAAGTTCGGGCGCCGCGCGAGATGGGCTCGTGGTGTCCGTGGGGCGTTCGGGGGTCGCGACACGCGGTATCGTGCGCGGCGTTGCGGCGTGTCGTGACACCTGAGTGGCTTGCGTGCCGTGGCCGACGGGCCTGAAGCCCGGCGCGAGGCGGCGCAGCCCGGCGCGGGCTACGCGGTGACCGGGGCCTCGGCATCGGCCGTCGCGGCGTGCGCGGCGACGAACGCGTCGTAGTCGGCCTTCGACAGCGCCGCGTACGCGAACGCCCACTCCAGAAGCGACTCGCCGACGACTCCTCCGCTCCCGATGTAGCCGGCGACTGCGGCGGCGTTCGGCGACTGTGCGTGCGCACGTGCGAGCGTCGCCGCGCAGGCCTGTGCGTAGGCGAGGAAGGGGCGGTCCTCGATGGTCTCGGCTTCGACGGACCCCTTCATGTCCCGGAACTGCCGGACATAGAAGTCCCCGGTGTCGCTGCGCAGGTGACCGAGGAACGGGTCGGACACCGCCTGCAGGATGCGCTGCAGTGCGACGACCCGTCCGCCGTGGCCGTGCTGCGCGATGTATGCCATCGCCTCGGGAGGCTGGTCGATCCGCCCGTGCTCGACCAGCACGCTCTCGCCGGCCTGCTTGGCCTGCAGCAGCAGCGAGTTCCCGTCGGAGTCCTGCAGCAGAACCAGACCGCACAGCGTCCCGACGCTGCCGACACCGACGACGCGGCGCGCGAGATCCGAGACGGTGTAATGGTTCAGCAGCATCCGGATGTCGATGTTCGCCGAGTCCGCGTAGCGCCGCATGTTCTCGTGCAGGCGCGTGCCGCTGGCCTCGTCGCCGTGCACCATCGCGGGCGGGCGCTCGACGAACACCATGCGACCGTCGGGCAGCGTCTCCGTGAGCCGGCGCATCGCGCGCTCGGCCGTGCGCTTCTTCGCGTCGTGCATCGCCTCGCGCAGCACGGCGCGGGTGTCCTTGTCGGCCGAATCGGCGAACGCTCCCACGTCGAAGTGCTCGAAGAAGCGCAACAGGGGACTGCGCGAGGCGTGGGCCGCCATTGCGCGCGCGTAGGTCCGCACCGCCGCAAGTGCGGCATCCGTCACCACCGCCTCGTCTCGGCTCGTCGCCTGACCACCGATCACGATGCTGGCGACGAGCCGTTTGACGTCCCACTCCCACGGCGCCCACGCCGCCTCGTCGAAGTCGTTCAGGTCGAAGACGAGCGTGCGCTGGGGCGAGGCGTAGAAACCGAAGTTGGCGATGTGCGCATCTCCGCATGACGGGACGAGGATGCCGCTGTGCGGGTCGGCGGCCAGATCCGCCGCCTGCAGGGCGGCCGTGCCGCGATAGAACGCGAACGGGCTCGCCGACATGCGCTCGATGCGCAGCGGAACGAGCTCCGCGACGCGGGTCGCATTCTGGCGATCCAGGATGCCGAGGGGATCGCGGCCGGTCGTCGTCAGGCGGGAGAGCGAACGGCGCGGCGTGCGCTCCCGCGCGGCACGGCCCTCGGCCATGCGATCCGCCATGCTCGGCGGCGCGACCCAGGCCGTGTCGCGCCCGTCCTGCCCCGTGTGCGCCATGCGGTCATTGTGGCCCTCGACCGCCCCGAGCGATAGGCCTCCTGCGGACGGAGCCGCCGCACCACCCCCCGCCGGGCCGCGCGACGCCGAGCGGACCGTTGCGCGTCTCGGCGCGCTCATCCGATCGCCGGGCGTTCGTCGCCTAGCCTGGCCGCGTGAAGCGCGACGTCCCCCCGCAGCCCGCACCCGTGCTGTCGCCGTCGCTGCGCGTGCTGATCATCCTGGCGACGACGGTGGTCGTGCTCGCGGGCGTCTACTTCGCCCGGAGCCTCATCGGCCCGCTCGCGCTCGCGATCGTGCTCGTCGTGATCTGCGAGCCCGTGCGTCGCCCGCTCGACCGCCGCGGCTGGCCGCGCTGGGCCGGGACGACCGCCGTCATCCTCGTCGCCTACCTCGTGCTCGTGGTGATGGGGCTGCTGCTGTGGGTGGCCGGGGTGCAGTTCGCCCAGCTGGTCGACGAGTACCTCGACAAGCTCCGCGGCAGCCTCGACGGCTTCCTGGCGTGGCTGCAGTCCGTCGGATTGGACCAGGAGGCGACGGATGCCGCGGCCGCGGTGCTGGACCCGCAGGCGATCGTCGGGCTGGTGTCGAGCCTGGGCGGCACGGTGATCGCCGTGCTGACCGCCCTCTTCTTCGTCGTGTCGTACATCATCTTCATGGCCGCCGACGCGGCCCGGTACCGGGAGGCGGAGCGGGTGTTCGGCGCGGGCCGCCGCCCCGCCCTGGCGCGGATCCGGCGCCTGAACACCGGCATCCGTCGCTACTACGTCGTCAACGCGACCTTCGGTGCCATCGTCGCCGTCATCGACGGCCTCGCGCTGTGGGCGCTGGGCGTTCCGGTCCCGGTCGTGTGGGCGGTGCTGGCGTTCGTGACCAACTTCGTTCCGAACATCGGGTTCGTGCTGGGGCTGATCCCCCCGGCCGTGCTCGCGTTCGTCGTGGGCGGGTGGCCGCTCCTGCTCGCCGTCATCGCGATCTACTGCGTGGTCAATGTGGTGCTGCAGGTGCTCGTGCAGCCGAAGTTCGTCAGTGACGCCGTCGACCTCAGCCTGACCCTGAGCTTCTTCTCGGTCATCTTCTGGACGTTCGTCATCGGGCCGCTCGGCGCGATCCTGTCGATCCCGCTCACGCTGTTCGTCCGGGCGCTCGTGCTGGAAGGCGACCCGGGCGCCCTCTGGCTGCGGTGGCTCTCGGGCGATCGCGACGCCACTCCGGCCGCCGCGGCACGCGAGCGCCTCGGAGGGCCGTGATCCGCTGAGCCGCGGGGCGTGGCGAGGCTCCCGATCCGTCGCGCGCGTGAGCGTCTCCGGTCGTGTCTCCCGTCGCCTGCCCGCAGCCCGGGCGCGCCCCCGGGGCGACGCGGTCCGCGTAGGGCACAATGCGCGTGTGGACGAATCGACGTGGCGGGCACGCACCGAGGTCCCGCTCGTGGTGGCCGGGTTCGCCTACCTCGTCGCCTATTCGTGGCGGGTGATCGCCGACCTGACCGGCCCCGCGCGCATCGTCGCCACGACGGTGGTGCTGGTGACGTGGGGCATCTTCATCGTCGACTACCTGGTGCGCCTGTTCATGGCCGACCGCAGATGGGTGTGGTTCCGCACGCATCTGTCGGACCTCGCGTTCGCGCTGGTGCCCGTGCTGCGCCTCGTGCGACTGCTGCGGTTCCTCACGCTGCTGCCCGGGCTGCGCTCCACCCGAGGCGACCGGCTGCGCACGCAGATCATGGTGTACGGCGCGGGTGCGGCGGTCATCCTCATCTACATCGCGTCGCTGGCCGTGCTCGAGGCCGAGCGTCACGCGCCGGGTGCCAACATCACGACGTTCGGCATCGCGTTCTGGTGGGCCTGCGTGACGGTGACGACGACGGGCTTCGGCGACTACACGCCGATCACGGATGCCGGGCGGTTGGTGGGGATCGGAGTGATGTTCGGCGGGGTGGCTCTGGCCGGCATCATCACGGCGACGCTCGCCTCACTCGTCGTCGAGCTGGCCTCGCGGGGACATGACGATCGCGAGCCCGCCACGCGCGCGCAGGTGCGCGAACTTTTGGCCAAGGTCGAGGCGCTGACGGCCGCGTCCGCGCGCCCGGATCCGGCACGGGATGCCGGCACTCCCGGCGGCTCAGGTCTTTCCGGCGACCCTCGCGCTCCCGGCGGCTCAGGTCTTTCCGGCGACCCTCGCGCTCCCCGCGGCGAGGTCCTCGACCCGGATGCCGAGGGCCACGGCGGCGACGACCGCCCCGGCGGCTGAGACCCCGGCGGCTCCGGGCGCACTCCCGGGCGGCATCCGTCGCAGGGCGGCATCCGTCGCAGGGCGCAACCGTCGCAGGGCGGCATCCGTCGCAGGGCGGCATCCCGCCCCGGCGTCAGGCCAGCAGCTTCGCCTTCGCGGCGGCGAACTCGTCGTCCGAGAGGATCCCCTGCGCGTGCAGCTGACCCAGCTGCGAGAGCTGTGCCATCAGGTCGTTTCCCCCGCCGGCCGGGGCAGCCGGCTGGGCCGCGGCCTGCTGGGCGGCGGCCTGCTGGGCAGCCTGCTGCATGGCCGCCTGCTGCTGCTGCATCTCGTAGGCCTGCGCCTCTTGAGCCTGGTACGCCTTCTGCTGCTGGTGGCGTGCCACGCTGCCCGAGACCGCCGTCGCGGTGCCGGCGACCACGGCGGTGCGCGCCGCCATCCCGATCAGGCCCGGTCGTCCCATTCTTCCGAGTGGCATCTCTCCTCCTTCATCCGGCGTTCTCTGCGAGGAACGCGTTCACCACCGGGGCGGGCACTCCGTGCCGCGCGATGACCGCACCACCCGCGTCGTACAGGGCGCTCGCGAACGACTTGGCCCACAGCAGTTCGACGACAAGGATCGCCGCCGACCTGCCCGGTTCCAGACTCTCCGCGAGGAAGAGGATGTCCTCCTCGCCCGCAAGACCCGCCAGGTCCAGAGCGGGCGCGCCGTCGTTGACCGTGTCCGACAGCTCGAGAACCTCGATCTCACCGTCGGGCGAGCGGCGGGCGAAGACGAGGTCGAGCAGGTTGACGGTGCCCGTGGCGACGAGATCGTCGATCGCCTGGAGGACCGCCGGACCCGGACGGTCGCCGTCGAACGCGATCGCGTAGAACTCGATGGGTCCGTAGTCGAAGCTGGTCATCTGCGTCTCCTTCTTCCGGCCGGCTGGTTCAAGCGCCGCACCTGCTCCGGAGCTCTGGTCGCGAGAGTACCGCCGATCGCACCGACGCGGCAGGGGTGGTCCGCTCGCTCATCAGTTGAGGGCGGACGTGAGCCGCATGACCCCGTCGAGGAACGTCGCCTTGGCGGGTTCGCGCCGCCACTGCTCCAGCGTCAGCTCCCGGCCGATGTCGCGATAGCCCTGCTCCACCTCGCGCATGGCGGCCACGAACGTCTCGCCGCGCACGAGCAGCGAGACCTCGCTGTTGAGGCTGAACGAGCGGATGTCCATGTTGCTCGAGCCGATCACGGCGATGTCATCGTCGATGGAGAAGTGCTTGGAGTGCAGGATGAACGGCGCCGGGTACAGGAAGATGCGCACTCCCGCCTCGAGCAGCGTGGCGTAGTACGACCGCTGCGCGTGCCACACCATGAACTGGTCGCCGATCTCCGAGACGAACAGCTGCACCTCGATGCCGCGCTGGCACGCGGTCGTGATCGCGTAGACCATCGCCTCGTCGGGGACGAAGTACGGGCTCGTCAGGATGACCTTCTCCGTGGCTCCGTAGATGAGCGAGAGGAACAGCCGCAGGTTGTTCTCGGTCTCATAGCCCGGGCCGCTGGGCACCACCTGGCACATCAGGGCGTCTGATGACGTGGATGCCTCCAGCTGCGTGGCCGGCACGTGCTCGGTGGCCGACAGGTCCTCGCCGGTCTCGATGAGCCAGTCCGAGAGGAACACCGTGTTCACCTCGGCGACTACGGGCCCGGTGAGCCGGGTCATGAGCTCCTGCCATTTCAGGCCGCGTTTGATGTTCTTCGGGGCGTCGTAGCTGCGGTCGATGAGGTTTTGCGATCCCATGAACGCCACCCGACCGTCGACGACGACGATCTTGCGGTGATTGCGCAGATCGGGACGCTGGTATTTCCCCTGCAGGGGCATGACCGGCAGCATCCACGCCCATGTCACGCCGATGCGGTCGAGCTCGGCGAAGGTCGCCTTCGAGTTGGCCAGTCGCTTGGTGGAGAAGTGGTCCGCCAGCAGACGCACGGTGACGCCGCGCGCGACGGCGCGCTCCATGGCGGCGAAGAACCCGCGCGTGGTGTCGTCCCACGCCACGATGAAGAACTCCACGTGCACGAAGTGCTGCGCCTTCTCGATCTCGGCCGCCATCGCGTCGATGGAGGCCTGGTAGTCGCCGTACAGCTCGGCCTCGTTGCCCCAGGATGCCGGCAGCGCTGTGAGGTTCTCGTTCTGCTGCACGACGCGCTCGAACCAGCGGGGCCATTCGGCGTCGGTCCGCTCGAGCTGGCGGTCGGCGACGTTGCCGCGGATCATCGCGTCGATGCGCGCCTGTTCGTCGCGCCGTTTCGCCGGCAGCCGGAAGTTGCCGATCAGGAGGTACAGCACCACGCCCACGAGTGGAAGCAGCACGATCAGCAGCAGCCACGCCATCGCCGCCGTCGGCTTGCGGTCCCGGGGGATGTAGACGAGCGCGACGATGACGATGATCACGTGCGCCAGGCTCGCGAGAAGCCAGGAGAGGTTGGTGCCGAGAACGGAATCCACGGGCTAAGCATGCCCTGCCGCCCGTCGGGTCATGTAGTGCACTCCGCGTGAATCCCGGAGTCTTTGCCCGGTTCCGCTTCCTCGCGACGCGGCGGCCGCGGCTGCGGACCGAGCCCGATCAGGCGTCGGCGGCGCAGCGGAAGCCGATGTGCGACATCCCGGTGTCCTCGGCCTGCGGTGAACGGGCGGCGGGACGGAAGCGCAGGCAGTACTCCGGCGAGCACAGGTGCGACCCGCCCTTGAGCACCCGCCGCGGGATCGAGGGGAACCCCTCCTGGGCGCTCGCCGCCGCCAGCAGGTTCTCGCGTCTTCCCGCGTCCACGGGCTTGTCCGACAGGCGCAGATGCCGGGGGGTGTAGAAGTCGGTCGTCCACTCCCACACGTTCCCGGTCATGTCGTACAGCCCGTACCCGTTGGGCGGGTACGAGCCGACGGGTGCGGCATCCCCCACGCCCCGGTTGTCGTACGGGAAGTGCCCGAGCCACGAGTTCGCTTGCGGCACGCCGTCGGGGTACGGCTCGTCACCCCACGCGAACCGCGCGCCGTCCAGCCCGCCACGGGCGGCGTACTCGTGCTCGGTCTCGGTGGGCAGCCGCAAACCCGCCCACTCGGCGTAGGCGACGGCGTCCTCGAAGGCGATGTGGACGACGGGATGCCGCATCCTGTCGTCGATCGACGACTGCGGCCCGAACGGGCACCGCCAGAAGGCGCCCGGCTGCCAGCGCCACCAGTTGCGCCAGTTGCCGAGGTCGACCGGACCGGATGTCGGGCTGAACACCATCGCCCCGGGCACGAGGTCGTCGGGGTCGGCTCCCGGGAACGCGGCGGGATCGAGCTCGCGCTCGGCCACCGTGACGTAGCCGGTGTCGTCGACGAACGCGGCGTACTGCGCGTTGGTGACGGCGTAGCGGTCGATCCGGAACGGCGCCACCTCGCGCTCGTGCACGGGGCGCTCATCCGGGTAGAACTCGTCCGACCCCATGCGGAAGACGCCGCCGGGAATGAGCACCTGGTCGTGGATCACGGCAGTCACCGCTCCACCGTAGCCCCGGGCAGGGGCGTCCGGCGCCGATCAGAACGCGGCGATGCCCTTGCCGATGAGGTCCACCCCCAGCACCAGCAGCAGCACCGCCATGATGACCGCGTTCTCGCGGGCGAGCCAGACGCGCAGAGCGTCGAGCGGCTCCTTCAGCCGGTCGGCGGCGACGAGGTAGCCCACGACCGGGATGAGGACGGTGGATGCCGCGACCAGCGTGAAGACCGCGATGACGGCGATGACGGCCCCGGCGTCGAGGCCCGCCGAGCCGAAGTCGACGCCCGCTCCCGCGGTCAGCAGGAGGTTCTTGGGGTTAACCGCCGACAGCAGGAAGCCGAGGCCCAGGGCCGTCGGGAAGCTCACCTTGTCGATCGCCTGCATCCACTTCGGCATCCTCGGCTCCTCGCCCGCCTTGGGCCGTCCGCGCCACTGACGCAGCGCGAGCAGGAGCAGCAGCATCCCGAAGATCAGCCGGATGACGCCCTGGATGGGGTGGCTCTCATCGGCGTCAGAGCCGGGGAGGATCGACGACAGGAGCGTGAACACCGTCACCGCGATGACGATGCCGGCCAGCCATCCGAGGAGGAAGCCCACGCTCGTGGCCCGCGCCTTCGGTGACAGCAGCATGAGGATCACCGCGATGATCGGGATGGGACTGATCGCCACGCCGAGGGCGAAAGGCAGGGTCTCTCCGATGGCGCCGCCCATGGCTCCTCCAGACGATGACGGGATGGTTCCGGTTCACCGTATCGTCCGCCCGCTTCCGAGGTCGATCGCCGCGACGCCGCGATCCTGTCTTTCAGCGACAGCCGCCTCGAGCTGTGACCGACCGGTGACCCGAGCTCTGGCCGCGACCTCCGCCTGCCACCCATGACCGCGAGACTCCATCGGGCCGCCGAGACTGCGGTCCGCGCCCGAAGTCTCGGCGCTCCGATGAAGTCTCGCGGTTCCAGGTGGGCTGGGCCGCGGGTTCTGTTCACGCGATTCGCATGACGCGACGCGCTCGCGGCGGCGATTCGATGGAGCCCGAGGGTGCCGGAGGTGCACTCCGTCCGGAGGGAGCAGACATGACCGATGCGAGCAGCAACGAAGAGCTGGGGCCGATCGACTACATCGTGGTCGAGTTCCCGGCCGGACAGACCCGCCTGACCGGCGAGGCCGCCGCGGAATTGGTCGCCCTCGTCGCCGACGGCACCATCCGCGTGCTGGACCTGATGTTCCTGCACAAGGGCGAGGACGGATCCATCGACGTCGACGAGATCGAAGACATCGAGGACCTGGGAGAGCTGGGTGTCATCGAGGCGACCCTGGCCGAGGTGCTCGCGGAGCAGGACCTGCTCGACATCGCCGAAGCGATGGAACCCGGCAGCAGCGCGGCAGTGCTGGTGTGGGAGAACACGTGGGCCGCGCCGTTCGCCGTCGCGGTCCGGCGCAACGGCGGCCAGCTCATCGCGTCGGGCCGCATCCCGACGCAGGCACTGCTGGCCTCCCTGACGAATGAAGGAGAGTGACATGCCCATCGGAATCGGACGCGTGGGACGCGTCGGCATGATCGGCCGCCCGGTCGCCCGCACGGCGGCCGTCGTGGGGACGGCGAAGGTCGTGTCGAACGGGATCGACCGCAGGCAGGACCGCCGCGAAGACCGCCGTGAGCGTCGCTTCTGAGTCGTCACACCCATACGCGATGACCAATGACGTGAAGCCCGGTTACAACACGCCGATTCCGTCGCAGATCACGACGCCTGATCGAGTGAGCACCCGCATCGGCGATCTCGAGTTCATCGACGGCGTGCCGACCGCGGAGACGACCGACAAGCTCTTCGACCACCTCGACTTCCTGCGGGGCGTCGAGGCATTCCTGACCTGCATCCCGGCCGCCTCGCTGGAGGCGATTCGCCGGGCGACGGTGGAGGTCGCCGGGGACGCGTGCCACAAAGGCGTGATCACCGACCGACTGCTGGATTCCAACCCGCTCCTGCTCACCGGCAACACCGATACGGTGTACGCGATCGCCATGCTGGACATCGAGCGGGACGGCCCCACCGTCATCGAGGTGCCGCCGGGCTCGGGCCCGGGCACCGTGGACGACGCGTGGTTCCGCTTCGTGGTCGACCTCGGTGCTCCCGGCCCTGACCGCGGTGCCGGCGGGACTTACCTCATCGTGCCGCCCGGCTACGACGGTGAGCGGCCGGAGGGCTGGTTCATCGCGGAGTCGCCGAGCGCGGTCAACCTCGTGATCCTGCGCGGGTTCCTGGTGGACGGCAAGCCGGATGCCGCGGTCGCGCTGTTCGAGAACGGGGTCAAGGTCTACCCGCTTTCGACTCGTTCCGATCCGCCGGCGATGGAGTGGACGTCGCTCTCAGGAGTCGAGGTGAACACCGTTCACGCCAACGACGTGACGTTCTACGACGAGGTCGCCCAGGTGATCGCCAAGGAGCCGATCGATGTGATCGACGCCGAGACCCGCGGGCTGCTCGCGTCCATCGGCATCACGAAGGACGCGCCGTTCGCCCCCGACGAGCGGATGCGCGGCATCCTCGTCGACGCGGCGGCGGTGGCCAACGGCACCGCTCGCGCCATGGGGTTCCGCTCCCGGGAACGGGCGTTCTTCCTTTACGACGACCGCCGCTGGGTGAATCCCTTCCCGGGCGGCGATTACCGGTTCCTGCGAGACGGCGGCCGGGGCGGGCGATTCCTGGACGGTCGCACGACGTTCTTCTACCTCGCGACGGTCAACACGCCGGCCATGGCACTGAAGATGGTGGGCCGGGGCTCGCAGTATGCGCTGGCGACCCTCGACGTGAACGACGAGCCCCTCGACGGTGGAAAGACGTACCGCCTGCGGATCCCGGCCGACGCGCCGGCATCCGATTTCTGGTCCGTCGTGGTCTACGACCCGCAAACCCGTTCCGAGCTGCAGACCGGCCAGCCGCTGCCCAGCCGCAACAGCAAACGCGACGCCCTCGTCTACAACGAAGACGGGTCCGTCGACATCGTGTTCGGTCCGGACGAGCCCTCGACGCTCGCGACGAACTGGGTGCAGACCGTCGCCGGCAAGGGCTGGTTCGTGCTGCTGCGCCTGTACGGACCGCTCGAGAGCTGGTTCGACGGCTCCTGGAAGCCGGGCGACATCGAGCCCTCCTGACCCCCGAGCCCCCCGGCACCGCGACCTCTGACCGCGAGACTTCATCGGGCCGCCGAGACTTCGGGCGCGGACCGCAGTCTCGGCGCTCCGTTGAAGTCTCGCGGTTCGAGGCGCTGGACCGGGAAGGCGCGACCGGTGCGTCAGTTCGAGGGCTCGATGCGCAGCACGCCGGGCGCCTCGCCCAGGGTGAGGTCGTCGACCACGCGCACGGTGCGGGCGAGGTCGTCGACGCTGCCGATCACCGTGCCGAACCGGGTGCGGTCCGAGCACACGGCGGTCACCGTGACGAAATGCGATCCGGTGTCCCACGTGTAGGTGGCGAACGGCGGCGTGCGCCCGTCCGCGGAGCCCGAGACCGTTGCCGCGGGCCCGTCGGGTGCGGGCGCTGCCGGCTGACGCACCTGGCTTCCGAACGGCATCTCCAGCTTCTCGCCGACGCCGAGGTACGGAGAGCGGAACGACTCGGTGTCGTCGTACTCCATCGGCATCATGGCGCGTGCCGCGCGCAACTCGTTCGTCGCCTGCTGCAGCTGCGCCATCACCACCACGAGCTCGGCATCCGCCTTCCACACCCACACCAGCACGCGACCGGCGGCCCGGCGCATGAGAAGCGGAGCGGCCTGGCTCATCGCCCACGCCGCGAACCCGCCGCCCGGACGTGACGGCGCACCGAGCGCGGAGCCCGCCTGGGTGAGCAGCATCCTGATCGCGGCTTTGCGGTGTCGACGCCCGCGCAGTCCGAGCGACTCGGTCACGGGTACCCACAGGTTCGGGTCGGCGTCTGCCTGCAGTCGGGGCATGCCTCCAGGCTACGGGGCGCATCTGGCGCGTTCCTGGGCGGGCCGCGCGAACCCCTCCGGTACAGTGGATGCCGCGCGGCGGCCACCGCTGCCGCGCGCCGCCCGCCGCACAGACAGGCCCCCCACCGTGACCGATCCTGCGACGCCCGACGACACCCCCGCCGCGAGTCCCAGACCGCTCAAGATCCTCATCGGCGCCGACACCTTCCTGCCGCACGTCAACGGCGCCGCCCGCTTCGCCGAGCGCCTGGCCGCCGGCCTCGTCACCCGCGGACACGACGTGCACGTCATGGCGCCGAGCAAGACCCACCGCGAGCACGGCACCTTCACGGAGGTCATCGAGGGTCAGCCGATGACGATGCACCGCCTGCCGTCATGGCGCTACTACCCGCACGACTGGCTCACGTTCGTGCTGCCGTGGATGTCGAAGCACTATGCGCGCCGCGTGCTCGACGAGGTGAAACCGGACGTCGTGCACATCCAGTCCCACATCGTGATCGGCCGCGGGCTGTCACGCGAGGCGGCCAAGCGCGGCATCCCGATCATCGCCACCAACCACGTGATGGCCGAGAACATCCTCGACTTCACCACGCTTCCCGACGCGCTGAACAAGCAGTTCGTGAAGATCGCATGGGCCGACGCCAAGCGCACCTTCGATCTGACGCGCGCGGTCACCACCCCCACGCGCAAGGCGGCGGACTTCCTCGAGTCGACCATCGACATCACCGGGGTCATCCCCGTCAGCTGCGGCATCGATGCGAGCAACTACACGGCCGACCTCGCGCCGCGTGACGCGAACCGCATCGTGTTCGTCGGGCGATTGACGACCGAGAAGCAGATCGACGTCATCCTGCGAGCGATCGCGAAGCTCGACCCGGCCCTCGACGTGCGCTTCGACGTCGTCGGCAGCGGCGACCAGCGTCGCAACCTCGAGCAGCTCACCAGCGAACTCGGCCTCGCCGACCGGGTCTCGTTCCACGGCCACACGACCGACGAAGAGCTGCGATCGCTGCTCACGAACGCGAGCGTCTTCGCCATCGCGTCGATCGCCGAGCTGCAGTCCATCGCGACGATGGAGGCGATGGCCTCGGGCCTTCCCATCGTCGCCGCCGACGCGGTCGCGCTTCCTCATCTGGTGCACGACGGCGAGAACGGGTACCTCTTCCGCCCGGGAGACGTGGACGACCTCGCCGCCAAGCTCACCACCGTGCTCACGCAGTCGCCCGAAGAGCGTCTGCGTATGCAGCAGGCCTCCCTCGAGGGCGTCAAGGTGCACGACATGCGTCGTACGCTCGACACCTTCGAGGCGCTGTATCGCGACGAGCCCCTGCCGGAGTAGCAGCCCGTGCACGTGGTGATGTTCGGCGACCAGCACGCCGAATCGCTCGGCGGGGCACAGGTGTCGATGCGCCTGCAGCGGCGGTTCCTCGAGAAGGCGGGGCACACGGTGACGATCGTGGCGCCGGCGATGCACGGCCCGCGCGCCGCCGCCGCGCCGCGCGATCCCTCGTACCTCGACCTGCCGTCCATGCCGATCACGGTCGATCGCGAGTACTCGATGACGTGGCCCGGCCGTCGTACCGATCGATGGCTGGATGCCGCCATCGAACGTCTGATGGCGGACACGGGGCGTCCGCCGGTCGACGTGGTGCACGTGCAGGCCGACTTCTGGGGGGCCTTCATCGGATACCGGTTCGCGCGGCGTCACGGACTGCCGGTCGTGCACACGATGCACAACAGGCTGGATGTCGGTATCGAGGCCACCACGCCGTTTCCGAAGCTGGTGCTGCGCGTGCTCAACGCCTGGCAGCGCCGCGCCCTCGGCTTCGGGAGCGCGGCCGACGCGGCCGGCACCGACGGGTGGGCGTATCTGCGCAGATTCGCGGCGCGAGCGGATGCCGTCACCGCGCCGTCGTCGCACTTCGCGGGGCGCCTCGAAGCGCACGGCGTCCGGCCGGCGGGACGCCGGGTCGAACCGGCGCGCGCCTCGGAGCCGCCTTACACCGTCGACGTGATCTGGAACGGCATCGACGACGACGTGCTCGATGAGGTGCTGGCGGAGGCGCCCCCCGCACGAACGCCGGGACCGCCGCGCTTCGTGTGGCTCGGGCGGATGAGTCCCGAGAAGCGGCTGCTGCCCTTCCTCGAGGCGCTCGCCGCATCCGGCGTCACGGCGGATGTCGAGATCATCGGTGGCGGGGGGCAGCATCGCGCAGCACGACGACTGGTGGAGCGGCTGCGGCCGAACGCGACCGTCACGTTCGCCGGACGGATGCCGTACGCCCAGACCCTGCGCCGCATCGCTGCCGCGGACGCTGTCGTGCAGACGTCGATCGGCTTCGAGACGCAGGGAATGACGATCTTCGAGGCGGCCTCCTTGGGCACGGCGTCGATCGTCAGCGACCCCGATCTGGCCGGCGAGCTCGGCAGCGGTCTCTGGCCGGTGGGTGAGGGGAACGGCCCCGATGCGTCCACATCGGCGCTCGCCGCGGCGCTGCGGCAGGCGGCATCCGACATCGCGGCCGGCCGCGCGCCGATGCCTGATCCGGCCATCGGGGAGAGGTTCCGGCAGTCCTCGCGCACTGCGGCGATGATCGCCGTCTACGACCGCGTCACGCGCTGATCACACCATGAGCTGCACCGCGACGCCGTAGAGGACGCCGCCCAGGACGGCCCACAGCGCGGTCACGCCGATGCCGAGCCCGATGCCGGCCATACCCTTGGGTCGGCCCTTGCGCGTGAGGCCGATCGCGCCGCACACGATCGCCGCCAACGCGAGCAGACCCTGGACGATCGCGAACACGTTGGCGACCACGGCGATCGCGACGTAGTCGCCCGAGCGCAGCACCGCCGCCTGAGCGAGCAGCGACGAGGTGGAACCGAGCAGCACCACGATGCCCAGTACGAACGCGACGGTGCCGACCGGATTCTTGCCCGGGCGGGGGCTGGAGCCGTACGAGGGCGGTGCTCCGTACGGCACGCCGACCGCGGCGGCGCCGGGAGCAGTGCTCGGGGCGGGGGCCGGTTGCGCGGGTGCGGCCGGTTGCGTGGCTGGCGCGCCGGTCGGTTGCGCGCCCGGTGTGGACGCGGGGTGAGCGGCGGGGGCCGCGGCCGGTGCGGCCGCGGGCGCCGCGTCAGAAGGGGTGTCGGCAGACTGCGGGGCGTCCGAGGGAGTCGTCACGCGCCGAGTCTAGGGCGGTCGCCGTCGTCAGGGGAGACGGGTGCGATCGGTGGGGACGCGGCGGAAGCCGTCCCGGCG
Source organism: Microbacterium timonense (assembly GCF_900292075.1). GTDB lineage: Bacteria > Actinomycetota > Actinomycetes > Actinomycetales > Microbacteriaceae > Microbacterium > Microbacterium timonense. The sequence continues at coordinate 137,399 of NZ_OLMV01000003.1, read as the reverse complement.
GAGGTTGACGATCGTCGAGGCGACCGCCACCGCGGACAGGGCTGAGAAGAGAATCACCATCAACATGGCAGAAACGCTACGCTTGTGGTCGTACTGCCACGAGTGGCAGAATGGACACACATCGCACGAAAACTGCCAGGCCGCATGCGCCGTCGTCCGGTCACGGGCGGGAAGGGAACCGATATGAAGACCGTCGCCTGCATCGTCACCGACGGGTTCGCGCCGTTCGAGTTCGGCGTCGCCTGCGAGGCGTTCGGCCTGGACCGCTCGGATGACGGCATCCCGACCTTCGACTTCCGCGTCGTGACCCCCGACCCCGGCGTCGTGCAGTCGAAGATGGGCTTCTCGATCAACGTCGACAACGACCTGTCGTTCGCGTACGACGCGGACCTCGTCGTCGTCTCGCCGGTGCCTCATCAGTACTGGGGCGGCGTCGACGAGCGCGTGCTCGACGTGATCCGCGCCGCCGTCGCCCGGGACGCGTGGGTGCTGAGCGTCTGCAGCGGATCGTTCGTCATCGCCGCCTCGGGTGTCCTTGACGGGCGGCGCGCGACGACGCATTGGATGTACGCCCAGAAGATGAAGGAGATGTACCCGTCGATCGACGTCGACCCCGACGTGTTGTACGTCCAGGACGGCCGCATCATCACGAGCGCCGGGACCGCCGCGGGGCTCGACGCCTGCCTGCATCTGCTGCGACAGGAGCTCGGGGCCGAGCTCACCAACAAGATCGCCCGTCGCATGGTGGTGCCGCCGCAGCGCGACGGCGGCCAGGCGCAGTTCATCGCCAACCCGCTGCCGGCCACGACCTCGCTCTCGCTCGCGCCGGTGACCGACTGGATGCTCGACAACCTGCGGCTGGATCTCACCGTCGACCAGCTGGCCGCGAAGGCCCACATGTCGCCGCGCACGTTCGCCCGCCGGTTCAAGGCCGACTACGGCGCGACTCCCGCGGCTTGGCTTGCTCGCCAGCGCATCATCCACGCGCAGCGCCTGCTCGAGAAGACCGATCTCGGGCTCGACCGCATCGCCTACGAGAGCGGCTTCGGATCCGCGGCGGTGCTGCGCCAGAACTTCTCGCGGGTGCTCGGCACGACACCCACGGCCTACCGCGCCCGCTTCGCCTGCGCCGTTGACGAGACGACGGATGCCCCCGCCGAAGGCATGGCGGAGGCATCCGTGTTGGAGCCCGTGGCGTGAAACGCCGCGGGTAGGAGGGTCAGTCGCGAAGCGCCTTCAGCTCGCGACCGTGCACGGTCAGCGCGTAGATCACGAGGATGTCCAGCGCGAGGAGGATGAGCGAGATCCACGGCTGCACGGCGATCAGCGTGAGCTGACCGATCGCGTTCAGTGCGACGAGGATGATCGCCACCACACGGGCCCAGGTCGCTCCCGTCAGCAGTGCGATGCCCACGAGGATGAGAAGCAGCCCCGAAATGAGGTGCCACCATCCCCACCCTTCGATGTCGACGGAGAACAACCCGGCGCCTCCCAGGAAGTACGCCGTGTCGGGTCCGATGAGGGCCTGAAGGCCGTGGAAGGCGTCGAGGACGCCCGCGATGAGCAGGACGACGGCGGCGAAGACGCCCCATCCCACCCAGCCGGTGACGGTGGTGTCGTTGTCGGTCATGAGGTTCCCTTTCGTGTCGGCGCAGTGCCGCCCGAGCCGGTCCGGGGTCCGTGCGCCGGCGGGGCCCGCCCGGGTTCCCCTCAATCCTGTGAGGAGCCTGAGTGCTCCTCGTCATGCAGGTCGCATGAAATTCGCCGTTCCGCCGGCCGGCGGCCCGCATCGTCGCCCGCCGTTCGCCGGTCCTTCGCTACCGTGGCGACGTGGGACGGGATCCGCGGTCATGGTTCTCGCGCAAGACGCTGCGTAAAGACCTGGTGGCGGGTCTGACGCTCGGCGTCGAGAGTGTCCCGGACGGGCTGGCCCAGGGACTGCTGGCCGGGGTGAATCCGCTGGCCGGACTCTACGGTCATCTCTTCGGGATGGTGGGGGCGGCGCTTTTCACCAGCAGCGCTCTGATGACGGTGCAGGTCACAGGTGCCATGGCGCTCATCGTGGCCGACGCCGACCTGCAGACCCGCGCCGACCCGGATCGCGCCCTGTACACCCTCGCCATGATGTCGGGCGTGCTGCTCGTCGTGCTCGGGCTGCTCGGCGGCGGTCGCCTGGTGCGCTTCGTCCCTACTCCGGTCATGACGGGCTTCGTCACCGCCGTGGGTGTGAACATCGTGCTGGGGCAGCTGTCGAACTTCACCGGCTACACCTCGCAGGGCGCCAATCGCCTCGCCAAGACACTGGATCTCAGCATCCACGTCGGCGAGTGGAGCCTGCCGTCCCTGGTCGTCGGCGCCATCACGGTCCTCGTCATCGTGCTGCTGCAGAACACCCGCGTCGGCGCGCTGGGGCTCGTGATCGCGGTGATCACCGGGTCGGTGTGCGCCGTGCTGCTGAACCTCTGGGTGCCGGGGCCCGTCGTGCTGCTGCGCGATCTCGTCGACGTTCCCGGCTCGCTGCCGGCGCCCGTGCTGCCGAGCCTCGACGACATCCTCTTCGTCACGATCCCCGCCGTGTCGCTGACCTTCGTGGCGCTGGTGCAGGGCGCGGGCGTGTCGGCGGGCATCGCCGCGCGCGAGGGCAAGACGCCGGATGTCTCCCGTGACCTCATCGGGCAGGGTGCGGGCAACCTGCTGTCGGGTCTGTTCCGCGGCATGCCGGTGGGTGGATCGTCGTCGGGGTCCTCGCTCGTGAGCACGGCCGGCGCCCGTTCTCGCGTGGTCTACTTCGCCGCCGGGATCGTGATGGCCCTCGTCATCCTGCTCGCGTCGGACCTCGTCGCGTACATCGCGATGCCGGCGCTGGCGGGCCTGCTGATCGTGGTCGGGGTCTCGGCCGTCAAGCCGAGCCGCGTGTACTCCGTGATCAAGAGCGGTCCTCTGCCGACCGTGGTCATGGCGGTGACGTTCGTCTTGATGCTGCTCATCCCGCTGCAGTTCGCGGTGCTCGCGGGCGTCGGCCTGGGCATCATCCTCTATGTCGCGCAGCAGTCCAACCGGCTGCGCGTGCGCCGGGTGGTGTTCGCGGCGGACGGCCGCATGCGCGAGATCGACCCGCCCCGTCGCGTCCCGCCGCGGGAGATCCTCATGCTGCAGCCGTACGGCAGCCTGTTCTTCGCCAGCGCGCCGACGTTCGAGCGCCAACTGCCCGCGGTCACCGAGGAGTCCGCGAACTCCGTCGTGATCGTGCGCCTGCGCGGCACCGACGACGTCGGGCTCGCCTTCGTCGAGGTGCTGCGCCGCTACGCGCACGACCTCGCCGGGGTGGAATCGAGTCTCAAACTCGTGGTGAGTGAGCCGGTCGTCATCCGTCAGCTGGAAGCCGGGGGCCTCGTGGCCGAGATCGGCGCGGCCAACATCTACCGCGGCACCGAATGGGTGGGCGAGGCCCTGCGCCGCGCCTACGACGACGCGCGTGAAGAGCGCAATCGCGCCTGACCGTCCCCGGTGGACACCTCCGCGGCCTGCTGCGGCATCCATCCTCACCCGACAGGTCAACGGATTCAACAGGTCAACCGGATCCAACACGTCAACGGATCCGACAGGTCACGGGATTCAACAGGTCGACCGCGCTTCCACAGGAGGGATGCCGTGGCAACAGTCCTGTGGAAGCGCGGTTGACCTGTTGGGGAGCGCGTCGCGCAGGAGCGGTCGATCCTCAACGCCGGGCGCTGGCCGCACGAGTCTTGCTGGAAAGGTGAGGCATCGGCTAAACTTGAGCCAGATCGACTCAACTTTGAGTCCCGCAGATTTCAGGAGACCAATGAACGCCACTCAGCAGCCCGGACAGGAGGACGCGCAGAGCGCCCTCGAGCAGTTCGGCATCAACCTCACCGACCGCGCCCGTCAGGGCAAGCTCGACCCCGTCATCGGGCGAGACAGCGAGATCCGGCGCGTCAGCCAGGTGCTGACCCGCCGCACCAAGAACAACCCCGTCCTCATCGGCGAGCCCGGCGTCGGCAAGACCGCCGTCGTCGAGGGCCTCGCGCAGCGCATCGTCGCGGGCGACGTCGCCGAGTCGCTCAAGAACAAGGAGCTGGTCACCCTCGACATCTCCGCTCTGGTGGCCGGCGCCATGTACCGCGGCCAGTTCGAGGAGCGCCTCAAGAGCGTCCTCAAGGAGATCACCGAGTCCGACGGGCGGATCATCACGTTCATCGACGAGCTGCATGTGCTCATGGGCGCCGGCGGCGGCGAGGGGTCGGTCGCGGCATCCAACATGCTCAAGCCCATGCTCGCACGCGGCGAGCTCCGCCTCATCGGCGCGACCACGCTCAACGAGTACCGCGAGTTCATCGAGAAGGATGCCGCCCTCGAGCGCCGCTTCCAGCAGGTCTACGTCGGCGAGCCCAGTGTGGAGGACACCGTCGCGATCCTGCGCGGGCTGAAGGAGCGGTACGAGGCCCACCACAAGGTCGCCATCGCCGACGCGGCGCTCGTGGCCGCGGCATCCCTCTCGCACCGCTACATCCCCAGCCGTCAGCTGCCTGACAAGGCCATCGACCTCATCGACGAGGCGGCGTCGCGGCTGCGCATGGAGATCGACTCGGCGCCGCTGGAGATCGACGAGCTGCGCCGTCACGTCGACCGCCTGAAGCTGGAGGAGCTCGCCCTCAAGAAGGAGAAGGACGACGCTTCGAAGGAGCGCCTGGCCGCCCTCCGCGAGACGCTCGGCGTCGAGGAGCAGCGCCTGCGCGAGCTGCAGGACCGGTGGGAGCGCGAGCGCGCCTCGCTGAACCGCGTCGGCGACCTCAAGACGCGGCTGGATGCCGCTCGTGTCGAGGCCGAGCGCGCGCAGCGCGAGGGCAACCTCGAGAAGGCGTCCCGGCTGCTGTACGCCGAGATCCCGGCGCTGGAGCGCCAGCTGCTCGAGGCCGAGCGCGAGGAGCCGGCCGGAGACCGCATGGTCAACGAGCAGGTGACCGACGAAGACATCGCCGCCGTCATCGCGGCGTGGACCGGCATCCCGGTGGGACGCCTGCTGCAGGGCGAGACCGAGAAGCTGCTGCACCTGGAGTCCGAGCTCGGCAAGCGCCTGATCGGGCAGAAGGATGCCGTCAAGGCGGTCTCCGACGCGGTGCGCCGGTCGCGTGCGGGCATCAGCGACCCGGGCCGGCCCACCGGCTCGTTCCTGTTCCTCGGCCCGACCGGGGTCGGCAAGACCGAGCTCGCGAAGGCGCTGGCGGAGTTCCTCTTCGACGACGAGCACGCCATGGTGCGCATCGACATGTCGGAGTACGGGGAGAAGCACTCGGTCTCGCGTCTGGTCGGCGCCCCTCCCGGCTACATCGGGTACGAGCAGGGCGGCCAGCTGACCGAGGCCGTGCGGCGTCGTCCCTACTCGGTGGTGCTGCTCGACGAGGTCGAGAAGGCGCACCCCGAGGTGTTCGACGTGCTGCTGCAGGTCATGGACGACGGACGCCTGACCGACGGCCAGGGCCGCACGGTCGACTTCGCGAACGTCATCCTCATTCTCACGTCCAACCTCGGCTCGCCGATCCTCATCGACCCCACGCTGTCGACCGAGCAGAAGCGCGAGTCGGTGATGGCGATTGTGCGGCAGGCGTTCAAGCCGGAGTTCCTCAACCGCCTCGACGACATCGTGATGTTCTCGGCGCTGAGCGAAGACGACCTCGCGCAGATCGTCGAACTCGCCGTCGACGGACTGCACCGGCGCCTGAAGGACCGCCGCCTGACCCTCGCGGTCACGCCGGACGCGCGGGCCTGGCTTGCCGAGCGCGGCTACGACCCGGTGTTCGGTGCGCGGCCGCTGCGTCGGCTCATCCAGTCCGAGATCCAGGACCGTCTGGCGATGGCGCTGCTGTCGGGCCGCGTGCGCGACGGCGATGTGGTCCGGGTGGATGTCGCGGCCGACGGCTCGCAGCTCGTGCTCACCAGCGACGGACCAGCGGCCGAGCCGGTCGCCCAAGACGACGACGTGATCGAGGCCGAGCTGCTCGACGACTGAGCTCCCCGGGTCGGAGCCCTTCCGGTCCAGAGGATGCCGACGATACGGTCGGGGCATGCGCATCGCACGCTCCGGCCGTTTCGTCTTCGTCGCCCAATGGGTCGCCGCCGTCGTGCTGCCGGTCTTCTTCTTCCTGGGCCGCGGCCTCGTCGGCGCCGAGCTCGGCTGGATGGCGATCCTCGGCATCGTCTACGGTCTCGCCGTCGTCGCCCTGTTGCTGGTTCCGCCGCTCTTGACGCTGTTCGACCGGGAGGGCCGCCGAGCCCGGGCGACCCGTTTCGCGTACGACATCGCGACGTTCGTGATGTGGGGCGCCATCCTGCTCGCCTCCCTCACGGTGCCCGACGCCGGCGACAGCGGTCACGTCGACTCGGCGTTCATGAACTGGTTCGGCCTGTCTTACGAGGCATCCGAGGCGGTCTTCGCCACGGCAGCCGGCATCATCGGTCTCGCCTACCTGGCCACGTTCGTGCTCGCGATCGCGGGCATCGTGCGCGGACGCGCCGGTGCACCGGTGGATGCCCCGGCACGGGGCGCGTGAGCGTCTCCGTGGGGGTCGGGTGACCGCCCACGCCGGCCCCATGCGCACCGTCCGTGGGCTGTGGGGGGCATCCCATCCGGGACCCACGCTCGTCGTCACGGCGCTGGCTTTCGCCCTGGGGGTTGCCACCGCCCTCGAGCCGTGGCGACTCGCACTGCTTGGGGTCGCGGTGTTCACCGGCCAGCTCTCGGTCGGGATCTCGAACGACGTGCTCGACGCCGCGCGGGACCGCGCTGTGGGACGCACCGACAAGCCGCTGGCACGCGGTGACGTCGCCGTCGGTCTCGCGTGGACGGCAGCACTCGTGTTGCTCGTGCTCGCACTGCTGCTCTCGGCGCCGCTCGGATGGCGGCTGCTCGCCGCCCACGCCCTCGCCCTGGGCTCGGCGTGGGCCTACAACGCCGGGCTCAAGTCGACGCCGTGGTCCATCGTCCCGTTCCTCGTCAGCTTCGGGCTCTTCCCCTCGCTGGCGACCCTTGCCGCCTCGGATCCGGCGTTCGCGGCCTGGTGGGCGTGGATCGCGGGGGCGGCGCTCGGCGCCGCCGTCCACCTGACGAACGTGCTCCCCGACCTCGACGACGACGCGCGCACCGGCGTGCGCGGACTGCCGCACCGGCTGGGCCCGCGCGTCTCAGCCGGCGTCGCGGCCCTCGCGGTGGTGGCAGGAGCCGTCGCCGTGCTACTCGGTGCCGCCGGGGGGAACCTGGGTGCCGTCTCCCCGGTGTCGTGGGTCTTCTTCGTCGCCGTGGTGGTGCTCGCCATCGTCACCGCGTGGCGCGCCGTCCGTCGGCCGCCGACGCGGGCCCTGTTCCGGCTCGTGATGCTCGCGGCCCTGCTCCTCGCGGCGCAGCTCGTCGCGTCCGGCACCGCGCTGGTTGCCTGACTCGTCTCTGGGGGTTTGGGGCGCGTCGGTGCCGTTCGGGGCGTGCGATGTGCGCCCCGAACGGACGGGATGCGCCCCAAACCCGAGGGGGAAGGACGACATCCCGCCGGTCACGCGTCGGCGTCGAAGTCCATCGCGTACGCGCGGGCGAAGAGACGGCCCGAGGGACCCGTGAGCATCGCGCTGACGACCGAGCGCCGCAGCGCGTCGGCGCAGGGGAAGGGCCGACCGAGCACCGTGTTCATCGACGCCATCGCCGCCGCCCGGCGGGCCGACGCGACCCGCCGGGCCTCCCATCGGGCGAGGGCCTGATCGGGAGGCGTGCCGGTGTGCAGCCACGAGGCGATGAGCGGAGCCAGCGTCGCGGCATCCAGCAGTCCGAGGTTCATCCCCTGGCCGCCGATCGGACTCACCTCGTGCGCCGTGTCGCCGATCGCGAAGACGCGACCGTTGCGCAGGCGTGGGGCCACCACGCGGCGCACGCCGAAACCGGTCGCCTCCGCCACCGCCGCTGCGGCCGCCTGCTCGCCGCGCCGGGCGAGGGCGTCCCGCAGTCTCGCCGCGCGGGCGGCGGGCTCGTCGTCCGCGCCCGGGTCGTCCCACGCCACGAAACGCCGGCGGCCGCCCGGAAGCGGGAACGACTCCAGGACGCCGTCGGGGTCGAGATGCACGACAGCCACTTCCGAGTCCGGTCGCGGGCCGGCCACGGCATCCGTCATCAGATACCGGTCGCGATACTCGCGCGCGCGAACCGCACCCTGCCGGTACACGAGGTCGCGTCCCGCAGCGCCGCCGGCGACGACCACCACGCGGCTCTCGTGCTCGAGGACGCGCCCGAGGTGCGTCGAACGCACCACGACGCCGCCCAGGCGCGGGATCACCGCCCGCACGTGCGCTCCCCGCAGTGCGGCTGGCGCCACGGCCGCCAGCACCGATTCGGTGGCGGCCTGCGGCAGGGTCGCCACGAACGGGAACCTCGCCGACAGCGCGTCGAAGCGGACCGTGCCCAGAACCCGGCCACGCGTGCGCGCCTCCCCGCGCCGCACGCGCACCGCCTCCGCGAGGAGACGCTCGGTGATCCCCGACGGCTCCAGCGCCGCCAGGACGGGGGAGTGGATGCCGATGGCCCGTGTACCGCCGCCGGCGCTGGGCCGGCGCTCGAGCACCGTCACCTCCACCTCGCGGCGCGTGAGCTCTGCGGCCAGCAGCATGCCGACCGGCCCGGCCCCGACGATGGTGACCTCAGGCATGACCGCGAGCGTTGGCGAGGATGCGGAACGGGACCGGGGTGTGCACCGTCCAGGACCCCGGCATGATGTCCTCGAGCGTCGCGCCGAGCTCCGCCGCGGTGTAGCTTCGGCGGATCGATCGCAGACCGTCCGTCCGCAGGAACGTGCCAGGCGCGAACGGGGTCACACCGACGGCGTACAGCCCGTAGGCCAGCCGTGACCTCGCGATGTCGCCGTGCAGCACGATCCCGCGCGAGAGGGCCAGCGAGTCCCGCGCGAACCCCGCCAGGCCGTCGCTGAGATGGTGCAGGACGTGGTTCGAAACCACGGCGTCGTACACCGCTCCCTCGTCGACGAGAGCGCGCGCGTCGGCGCAGCGGAAACGGATGCCGGGGATCGGTGCCCCGGCGACCGCAACCTCGTGCGCCCGCGGGTCCGGGTCGATGCCGGTCCAGGTCACCTCGAGCCCGTCGCGGCGCGCCGCCGCCGCCAGCCGCCGCACCAGATCGCCGCCGCCCGAGCCGATGTCGAGCACGCGCGCCGGCCTGTCGAGTGCGGCGAGAGCGGGGGCGAGCCAGCCGCGGTAGACGGTGCCCCAGCCCGACACCAGTCGGTTGATGGTGCCGAACCGGCGCAGCGTCGCGCGCAGGCGCTCGGGGTCGCACTCGGGATCGTCCATGAGCTCCACGAGCTCGCCGTCGCGTACCGCCAGGCTCACGCGTGCGCTCCCCCCATGGCCCGCCTCACGACACCCCGCGCGGCCGCCGTGCCTGCTCGACGCGTGCTCACGTCGATGCCGCCAGCGCCAGACCCGTCTCGGCGGCCGTCGCGACGGCCGGCCGCCGCACGGTGATCAGCGCCGACTCGACGGTCAGGCCGGGACCGAAGGCGAGACCGGCGACCCGCGTACCGTCACCCACGTGCCGGTCGTCCAGGAGCGCGGCGAGGATGAAGAGGATCGTGGCGCTCGACATGTTCCCGAAGTCGCGCAGCACGGCCCGCGAGGCCGCCAGTGCGTCGGGGGGCAGCCCGAGGCCGCCTTCGACCCGGTCGAGCACACTGCGGCCGCCCGGATGCACCGCCCACAGCTCGGGCTCCGCCTCGTTCCCCAGGAAGCGTCCCACCGCACCGCGGATCTCCCGGCCGATGATGCGCGGCACCTCGGCCGAGAGCACCATCTCGAAGCCCTGGTCGCCGATGGTCCAGACCATGTCGGTCTCGCCTTCGCTGGTCAGCGCGGTGCCGAACCGGTCCAGCTGCAGGCCGCCCGGCCGGCCGACGGCGGGATCGGCCGTCACGATGGCGGCGGCTGCGCCGTCCGCGAAGACCGACGCCGCCACGATCTGCTGCGGGTCGGCCGAGGCGCGGACGTGCAACGAGCACAGCTCCGTGCAGACGACGAGGACGACGGCATCCGCCCGCGTCGCCGCCAGCGCGGTGGCGACACGAAGCGCCGGCAGGGCCGCCGCACAGCCGATGAACCCGAGATGTGCCCGCTCCACCGTGGGTTCGAGCCCCAGGTCGCGGACGAGCCGGTAGTCCGGTCCCGGGGCGAAAGATCCCGTGCACGAGACGGTGACGACGTGTGTGACAGCGGATGCCTCGACCCCGGCGTCGTGCAGGGCGGTCCGCGCCGCCTGCGCGGTGAGGGCGGGTGCCAGCCGGATGTACAGGTCGTTCCGCTCGGCGGTGCCCGGCGAGAGCAGCGTGCCCTCGGCATCCACGAAAGCCGTCTCGCCGGTCGGCGCGACGTGCGGGGGCGCGAGCTCGGACAGTACGGTGTGCCGCTGCTGGATGGCCGACGCATCGAACACGGCCTGGATGCGGCGGCGGGTCAGGCGGTCGACGCCCGGCTGACTCGCGAAGAGCTCGCGGACGCTCTCCTGGCGGATCAGGGTGCCAGGAACTGCCGTGCCGATCGAGACGATGCGGGCCGTCATGCTGCAACCTAAGCACGCTCACGGCCCCTGCAGCACCGTCTTGCCGTAATCGGGCCCGTGGGATAGGCGGGTGCGGGTGGGTCTGGAGGGCCTCGATACGCGCGGGCCGCTCGCTCCTCGATCGGCGGGTTCGGGCTGGTGCTCGCTACTCGACCGGCGAGTGGGGCGCGGCGGGGACAGCGTCGGGCAGTTCCCGCATGCTCCAGAACGGTCCGATCACGACGAAGAGGCCGGCCAGCAGCTCGCCGGACGCGGCGATCCACAGCGTCGGCACCGTGCCGATCCACGTGCCGAGCGCACCGGCAAGCAATGCACCGATCGGCATGACGCCCCACACCACGAACCGGATGGAGGCGTTCATGCGACCGAGCAGCCTCGACGGGGTGATCCGCTGGCGGAAGGTGACCTGCGTGACGTTGTACAGCAGGATCGTGAAGCTCGTCACGAAGAACTGCACCACCAGCAGCGGGAAGGCGAGGGCCGGCACGAGGGAGATCGCGGGCAGGAAGAATGGGGAGACGCAGAACGCGATCGCGCTGATCGGGATCGCGCGCGCCTCGCCCACTCGTTTCAGGATGTGCGGGGTCGCGATCGCCCCCAGCAGCCCGCCGACGGCGGAGAGAGAGAAGACCACTCCGAGCATCTGCGGGGTCAGACCGAGCTCGCGCAGCGCGAAGATGGGCAGCAGCGTGGCGGCGATCGTTCCGAAGAAGTTCGCGACGCCGGTGGTGCCGACGATCCGGCGCAGCAGCGGGTTGCCGAACACCCAGCGCAGGCCCTCGGCGATCTCGTGGAGCAGCGGCTTGTGGTCCTCGGGGGCGCGCAGCTGCTCGTGGTCGCGGGTGAACAGCAGGGCGACGAACGAGGCCAGGTAGGTGCCGACGGTGATGAGGATCGCCAGGGGCGCCGCGAGCACTCCGACGAGCCAGCCGCCCATGGCCGGTCCGGCCAGGCCCGCCAGCTGTTCAGTGGACTGGAGCTTGCCGTTGGCCTCGGCGATCTGATCGGTGCGCACGAGCGAGGGGATGATGCTCTGGTTCGAGACGTCGAAGAACACCGTCGCGACACCCATCACGAGCGCCACCAGGATCATGTGCCAGATCTCGAGAGCGCCGAACAGGGCGAGCAGCGGGAGCGTGCCCAAGGCCGCAGCGCGTACCGCGTCGGCGACGATCATCACGTGCCGCTTGCGCATGCGGTCGATCCAGGCGCCGGCGGGAAGTCCCACGACGAGGAACGCCGCGACCTGCGCCGCGTTGAGCACGCCGACCTCCCACTCGGTTGCGTCGAGGATGAGCACAGCGAGGACGGGGATCGCCAGCTCGGTGATCTGCGCGCCGAACTGGCTGAGCGCCTGACCGCTCCACAGCGTCAGGAAGTTGCGGTCGTGCCACAGCGAGCCCCTGCGCGCCGGTGCCGGGGGTGCTGCCTGGGCAGCGGCATCCTGATCCGCCTGAACGGCGTCGTCTGTTCCCGCCCGCGAGGTGAGCGTGGATGCCTCGGCCCGGGCTTCGGCGAGGGCCTCGGCCGACATCGGCTGCGCCTGGGTGTCGTGCGGCATCTCGTCTGATTGAGACATGCCAATCAGTGTGGGCCACTGATTGAGATATGTCAATCGGTCTTGTACGCTGAGGCCGTGGCCGACGACAGCGAGGGGCGGATCGAGCTCCGGCGCGGCGATCCCGAGGCCGAGGCGCGGATGCGCGCTCTCAGCTCGCCGCTGCGGCTGCGGGTGCTGCGTCTGTGCGCTTTCGAGTCGCGCACCAACAAGGAGCTCGCCGAGCTGCTCGGTGTGAATCCGGGCACGATGCTCCACCACGTGCGCACGCTCGTGCAGACCGGTTATCTCGCCGCCGAGCCGGAGCGCAGCGGCGCGCAGGGCGCGCGCGAGGTGCCGTACCGTGCCACGGGGCTGTCGTGGCGGACCTCGATGCCGGGATCCGCGCCCGTGCTCGTCGAGACCTTCCTGCAGCAGATCGAAGGGGTGGCCGACGAGGACCTCGATGTCACCTGGCTCGGGCTGAAGCTCAACGCCGAGCACAAGGTCGAGCTCGCGCGGCGGCTCCACGATTTGGCGCAGGAGTTCAAGGACCGCGGGCCCGATCCCGACGGTGACACGTATTCGCTGTTCACCGCCTTCCATCCCGACGACAATCCGCCGGCTGCGCACTGACGACGCGGGAGGGGGTGGACGGCTTGCCGGTACGCGGCGGTCAGGGCAGTGCGGGCCACGCCTCCGGTCCGCGCGTGCCGGCAGGGTATTCGTCCAGCGGCACTTCGCCCGCCCGCCAGGCCGCGAGCACCGGGTCGACGATGCGCCACGACTCCTCCGCGGCATCGCCGCGCACCGCGAGCGTCGCGTCGGCGTCCAGGATGCCGGAGAGCACCTCGCCGTAGGCCTTGAGGGCGCCCGCGCCGAGGTCGGCTTCGAGGATCGCGCGCTCCAGCTCGAACGGGTCGTCGCCACCGTTGACGTTGAGCTCGAGCTGCATGCGGTCCGGACCGAGTGAGAATCGCAGCACCGACGGCGGCGCGTCGCCCGTGAAACCTTCCGGGAGGTGGTTCACGGAGCGGAAGGTCACGACGACCTCACCGTTCTTCCCGGCGAGGGCCTTGCCCGACCGCAGCGTGAACGGCACCCCCTGCCAGCGTTCGTTGCGCACTTCGCATGTCACCTCCGCCAGGGTCTCCGTCCCCAGCGACGGGTCGACGCCCGGTTCGTCGACGTAGGAAGGAAGGTGGCGGCCGTCTATCGTGCCCTCCGTGTAGCGGGCGCGGCGGGACGCGGTCTTCGGATCGTCGCGCCACACGTGCGTGGCCCGCAGCACGGCCGAGGTGGCGTCGCGGAAATCGCGCTCGTGGAGCGTCGCCGGCGGCTCCATCGCCAGCACGGCCATGACCTGCAGCAGGTGGCTCTGGATCATGTCGACGAGGGCGCCGGCCCGGTCGTAATAACCGGCGCGGCCTTCGAGCCCGAGGGTCTCGTCGTAGCGGACCACGACCGACTCGATGTGCTGCGCCGACCACACAGGTGCGAACACGCGGTTGGCGAACCGCACGCCCAGCAGGTTCAGGGTCGTCGAACGGCCCAGGAAGTGGTCGACGCGGAACACCTGCTCCTCGGGCACCAGCCGGGCCACCGTCTGGTTGAGTCGGTGGGCGGACTCCTGGTCCACGCCGAACGGCTTCTCCAGCGCCAGCACCGTGCCCGGCGGAAGGGTGACCTGCGCCAGTGCTTCGCAGGCGGCGGCCGCGACGGCAGGGGGCACGGCGAAGTACAGGGCGATCCGGTCGCCGGGATCGGACAGCAGCCGTTCCAGGTCCTTCGGGTCAGTGATGTCTGCGCGCAGGTACGTCGTCTCGGCGACGGCGCCGAAGGCGTCCTCGAAGCCGCCTGCGGCGAAGGCGTTCCGTACCGTGTCACGCCATCGGGCGTCATCCCAGTTGTCCATGCCGGCGCCGCGCAGCCGGACGCGACGCTGCGGCTCCATGGTCAGCAGCTGCCCGAGTGCGGGCAGGAGGAGCCGGGAGGTGAGGTCGCCGGAGGCGCCCAGGATGACGAGCGTGGTCTCTTTGGCCATGGGCCCAACCTATTCATCCCTGGCCGGGAAGGGGCGGATCGGCGCCCACGCGGATGCAGATCGCCGCCCCTCTGGACAGCCTCGCGAGCCGGGAGGATCGTGGTGGTGGGGACACATCACTGGGAGGCTGACATGTTCACACCCGATCGGCCGTTCTCGAGCTTCGCCGTGCCCGACATCGGCGAGGCCGCGGCCTTCTACCGCGACACCCTGGGGCTGGACGTGACCGTGTACGAGGAGATGGGCGGCGGTTTCACCATCGCACTGCCCGCCGGCGGACACGTCTTCGTCTACCCCAAACCCGACCATCAACCGGCGGTCTTCACGATCCTCAACTTCAGCGTCGACGACGTCGACGCTGCCGTCGACGATCTCAATTCCCGCGGGATCGTGACGAAGATCTACACCGATCCGGATTACGGCACCGACGAGAAGGGCATCTCACGCGGTTTCGAGGGCGGACCCGACATCGCATGGTTCCGTGACCCGGCCGGCAACGTCATCGCCGTCGGTGAGATGCCGCCGCAGATGATGGGCGGCTGAGCGCGGCCGGTCGACCGCACCCGCTCAGCCGGAGAGCGCCTCCGAGAGCTTCACCCGCGCGCCCATGCGCAGCAGCGAGTTCTCATAGATGCGCGCGCCGACGAGGATCGCCGCGACGCACGTCGCCACGAGGATCGCCAGCGACACCAGCGGCTCCCACCACTGCGCCTCGCCCAGGAAGATACGCATCGGCATGCCCACCGGCGCCGAGAACGGCACGTACGACATGATCCCGAGCACCAGCGGGTTGTCGTTGAAGAAGATCACCAGGAAGTACGGCGCCATGATGAGCATCGTCAGCGGGGTGGTGGTCGAGCCGATGTCCTCCATGCGCGACACCATCGAAGCGGCCGCCGCGAACAGCGAGGCGAGCAGGATGAATCCGAACAGGAAGAAGATGGCGAACCACGCGATGGGCCCCCCGAGTCCCTGCAGCAGCGCGGTCTGATCGGTCACGGTGAGACCGATGATCGCGATGGCGGCGAGGATGAGAATCTGACCCATTGCGAGGATGGTGTTGCCGATCACCTTGCCGGCCAGCAGCGACCGCACCGGGATGGCCGAGATCAGCAGCTCGACGACACGCGTCTGCTTCTCTTCCACGACGCTCTGCGCGATCGTGCCGCCGAACATCGACGCGGCGAACAGGAACACGATGCCGAAGCCGATGGCGGCGATGTAGCCGAGCGCGGCGTTCACATCCTCCGGCTGGAGCAGTTCGACGGGCGGCAGCTGCGAGAGCTGCAGCAGCAGCTGTGTCGGGGCGCTGGACTCCGCGATCACCGCGAAACCGAGCGGTGACGACGATTCGGCCACGATCGCTGCGTCGACGTCGCCGCTGGTGACGAGCGCTTCCGCCTCGCTCCGGTCGGCGACCTCGGTGATCTCGAGCCCGTCGACGCCGGAGACGTACGAGGCCGCGTCGGCCGAGACGGCGACGGGGGTCCCGCTGGAGGTGGACGCCTGGAAGCCGGCCCAGATCACGAGGACCAGCGCACCGAGGAACAGGATGGCCGTCGAGATCACGAAGGCTTTGCTGCGCAGCTTCGAGCCGATCTCGCGCTCTGCGACGAGCCAGACGGCCTGTCCGCCGCTGAGGGCCGTGCCACCGCGGGCAGAGGTGTGGGTGATGCTCACTGGATGACCTCCTTGAAGATCTGGGCGAGGGACGGATGCTGCGGCGCGAAGCTCGCGACATCCCCCTGCGCGACGGCCCGGCGCAGCACGCGCTGGGCCGTCTCGTCACTGTCGGCGTCGAACACCGCGTACCCGCCGTCGAACTCGAGCACCTCGACGCCCGGCTCGGACCGGAGCCATCCGGCGTCGCCGGCCGAAACCAGCTCGAAGCGTCGCGTCGAGTGCTCCGCGCGGAGCGTCTCGCGTGCCCCGGCGGCGCGGATCGTGCCGCCCGCGATGATCACGAGGTCGTCGCAGAGCCGCTCGACGACGTCGAGCTGGTGCGAGGAGAAGAGCACGGCGGCGCCGTCGGCCGCCCGCTGCTGCAGCACGCCGGCGACGACGTCCACGGCCAGCGGATCCAGACCCGAGAACGGCTCATCCAGGATCAGCACCTGCGGGTCGTGCACGAGCGCGGCGGCGATCTGCGCCCGCTGCTGATTGCCCAGCGACAGCGTCTCGACGTTGTCGTTCAGGCGCTCGCCGAGGCCGAGCTGCTCCAGGAGCGCCGTCGCGCGGCTTGTGGCATCCGCCTTCGAGAATCCGTGCAGCCGTGCGAGGTACACGATGTGGTCGAGCACCTTCATCTTCGGGTAGAGCCCCCGTTCCTCGGGCATGTAGCCGAACCGGCGCCGGTCGGACGCCGTCACTTCGGCGCCGTCGAGCGTCACGGTGCCGGCATCGCCGGACAGGACGCCCAGCACGATCCGCATGGTGGTGGTCTTGCCGGCGCCGTTGCCGCCGACGAAGCCGGTGAGCCGGCCCGGACGCACGTCGAACGACACGTCGTCGAGCACCCGCCGACCCCCGTAGCTCTTGCCGATACCCCGCAGCTGCAGCATCCTGTCTCCTCTCGCGTGAACCACGCTATGCAGTCGGCTTGCCGGTGTCCTCCGTCGTGCGGGGGATCCTGCACGTCCACCGCGCGAGGGAGCGACGTCTCATTTCGTCACATCGCATGCGCCGGAATAGATCTCAGATCCATTTGATTGCATGGAATTGGAACGTCCACCGGTGGATCCCGCCGAGGGACCACCCCGTCTGAAAGAGCACTCATGACAGACCGCACCATCGGATACATCGTCGGAAGCATCTCGTCCACCTCGATCAACCGACGCCTGGCGAAGGCGCTCGAGCGCCTCGCGCCCGAAGGCACCACGCTCGTCGAGATCCCGATCAAGGACCTCCCGTTCTACTCGCCGGACTTCGACGCCGACTATCCGCAGGTCGCCCGTGACTTCAAGAAGGCCATCGACGACGTCGACGGCGTGCTCATCATCACGCCCGAGTACAGCCGCTCCATCCCGGGTGTGCTGAAGAACGCCCTCGACTGGGCCGCCCGGCCGTGGGGTCAGGGCTCGTTCAACGGCAAGCCCACCGCGGTCATCGGCACCTCCGGCGGCGGCATCGCGACCGCCGCCGCCCAGCAGCACCTCAAGGCGATCCTCAGCCACTTCAACGCCCCCACGCTCGGCCAGCCCGAGGGCTACGTGCAGACCACGCCCGGCCTGTTCGCCGAGACCGGCGAGGTCACCAACGACCAGACCGCCGAGTTCCTCGTCGGTTACCTCGAGGCGTTCGGCGCGCTCATCGACCGTTACGCCGCCGTTCCCGTCGCGGCCTGAATCCCCGGTCGGCGACGCCCGATCCCGTCTGGGCCCGCCCGGATGCCCCGCCCCTGAGTCGCTTGCGGCTCGAGGCCGGGGCATCCGTCGTCTCCGGCGGGGATGACTGCGGCGTTCGTCTCGCGGTCCGCGCGTCAAACCGGCGGGCTCGATCGTCGATCTCGCGCCGCGCGAGGTCGCCGAAACGCGATCGAGCCCGTCGGTTTGACGGCACCGGCCGGTGCAGCCATCCGGGGCGGCATCAGGCCAGGCCGTGCCGGTGGGCGTAGACCACCGCGGCCACGCGATCGCGGGCTCCGAGCTTCTGGAGGACGTTCGAGACGTGCGTCTTGACGGTCGCCTCGCCGATGTAGAGGTGGCGAGCGATCTCGGCGTTGCTCATCGCCTGCGCCACCAGGCGCAGCACCTCGGCTTCCCGCTCGGTGAGCTCCACCGGTACACCCGGCCCCGAGACAATCACGGCGCCGGCGACGGGGCGAGAGTCCGTACCGGCGGATGCCGCGGCCCGAACGGTGCGTTGCGGCTCGGCCGGCTCGTGGGCTGCGGCCGGAGCCTGTGTGAACCGGGCGATGACGCGACGGGTCACCTCGGGCGCCAGCAGTGCGTCGCCGGCGGCCGCGACGCGCACCGCGGCGATGAGCTCCTCGGGGCCGGCGTTCTTCAGCAGGAACCCGCTCGCCCCCGCGGCGAGCGCGTCGAAGAGATAGTCGTCGCGGTCGAACGTGGTCACGACCACGATCGCGGCATCCACCGCCGGGTCGGCCACGATGCGCCGCGTCGCCTCGAGACCGTCCATGTCGGGCATCTGCACATCCATGCAGATCACGTCCGGACGCAAACGGGATGCCGCGGCCACCGCCTCGATTCCCGTCGAGGCCTCTCCGACGACGGCGATGTCGCCGGCCGACTCCAGGATCATGCGGAACCCCGCCCGCATGACCGCGTGATCATCGGCGAGCAGCACTCGGATGCCGGCGCTCACGCTTCGACCTCGACGCGTCGCGGTCGCCCCGCCGAGGCCGTCAGCGGCACCCGGAGACGCACGAGGAAGCCGCCGCGGCTGCGCGGCCCGGCTTGCAGCTCGCCGCCCGAGGCGGCCGCGCGCTCCCGCATGCCGACGAGCCCGAGCCCCGGGCGCATGGGCGCCGCCACGACGCGGCCCGTGTTGACGATCTCGAGCTCCACTGCGTCGGAGTCGTAGCGCAGACGCACGTCGGCGGCGGCATCCGGCCCGCCGTGGCGGCGGGCATTGGTCAGGGCCTCCTGCGCCACGCGATACAGGTTGACTTGCACGAGGTCGGGAAGGTCCACTTCGTCGCCGACCACGGCGAGGGTCGTCGGCAGCCCGTTCTCGTTCGCATGGGCGACGAGCTCGGCGAGCCCCGAGAGATGAACGGTCGAGCCGCCCTCGGCGTCGCCACCGGACGTGCGCAGAGTCTCCAGCAGCTGCCGCAGCTCGTTCAGGGCGGAGCG
Organism: Microbacterium timonense; assembly: GCF_900292075.1. Classification (GTDB taxonomy): domain Bacteria; phylum Actinomycetota; class Actinomycetes; order Actinomycetales; family Microbacteriaceae; genus Microbacterium; species Microbacterium timonense. The sequence goes on along the minus strand of NZ_OLMV01000003.1, from coordinate 118,380 downwards.
TGCGGACTGCTCGACGCCCCGCAGTGCGCTGCGCGCGGCATCCGGGTCCCGTTCGAGCACCGCTCTCGCGGCGCCCGCCTGCACGCCCATCGCCGAGACATGGTGGGCGACGACATCGTGCAGCTCCCGCGCGATGCGGACACGGTCCAGGGCCACCGCCTGCGCTGCCGTGACCTCGCGCTCGCGCTCCAGTTCGCGCGTGCGCTCCTCGAGGGCCGCGCGCGACATCGCGGCAGCGTACGCGCGGTCGCCCATGTAGTACGCGCCTCCGAAGAAGCCGGCGTTGACCAGGAACTGGATCAGCATCATCGCCGCGAACGGCGAGAACAGCCCCGCCCTCGACAGCGTCTCGTCGCCGGGGTCGATGGCCGCCTGGAACATCGTGACGAGCAGCCAGAGGAACATCCCGACGATGACGCCGATCCGCACCCACATCGCCCGGCGGCGGTCGTCGACCCATGCGCCCACCGTGTACATCGCGATGAAGACCGCGATGTTGCTCACGTACAGATCGGGGATGCGGAAGGTCACCCCGACGAAGAACACCACGGCGACGGTCACCACGACCAGTTCGGGGAAGCGTCGACGGACCGCGAGCGGCGCGGTGAGTCCCAGCCCGTAGAGGAGGGCCCACTGCATACCGCCGGCCGCATCGTCGCCGTAGACGCCGGCCACCGATCCCAGCGCCGTACTGAGGACGGCGGCCACGAACAGCCCCGCGGCCAGCCAGACGTCGCCGCGCAGCTCGGCCGCTGTCGGCTTCGGCCGGCGCGCCGGACGGGCGGCAGGACGCTGGTCGGACATCCCTCCACGGTACGGCGGCGGACGGATGCCGGCATCCCCCGTGGGACGGAGACGCCCAGCGGTTACTTGCTATTGACAAGCACGCTTGCTTTTTGCAACCATAACTCCATCGGGACGGATCGGCCTCCCGACACCGACACAAGGAGCACGGCAATGACGCACATCTTCGTCAACATCCCCACCGACGACCTCGAGCGGGCCAAGGCCTACTACACGGCGCTCGGCTGCGGGCTGAACCCGCTGTTCACCGACGACAACGCCGCCTGCATCGTGTGGAGCGACGACATCTACTTCATGGTGCTCACCAAGGAGTACTTCTCGACGTTCACCGACAAGGAGTTCGCCGACCCCAAGACGCACGCACAGGTACTCCTCTCGATCAGCCGCGACTCCCGCGAGGACGTCGACCGCATCGTCGAGGCCGGCGTCGCGAACGGCGGCACGGCGCCCGGTGAGCCCCAGGACTACGGCTTCATGTACGCGCGCGACCTCATCGACCCCGACGGGAACGGCATCCAGTTCATGTACATGGATCCGGAGGCGGCCGCCAAGGGCCCCGAGGCGTTCATGGCGGAGCAGGCGCAGGCGTAAGTGGCCTCTCGCAGCTACGGGCAGTACTGCGGTGTGACGACGGCCGTCGAGCTGATCGGGGAGCGGTGGGCACTGCTCATCGTCCGCGATCTGCTCGTCGGGCCGCGGCGCTACACCGACCTCAAGCAGGGGCTGCCGAAGATCCCCACCAACATCCTCTCCACGCGACTCAAGGAGCTGCAGGAGGGGGGCGTCGTGCGTCGGGTGCCGCTGCTGCACTGCGGTCTCGTGTACGAACTGACGCCGTACGGGCGTGAGCTCGAGCCGATCGTGCTCGCACTCGGGCGGTGGGGATTCCAGCAGATGGGCGAGCCGCAGCCCGACGACGTCGTGACGGCCGACTCGCTCACCATGGCGCTGCGTACGGCGTTCCGAGCGGATGCCGCGGCCACGCTGCCGCCCGCGGACTACGAGCTGCACATCGCCGATGTGGTGCTGCGGGTGCAGGTCGACGCGTCGGATCTGCGGATCGCGCAGCTCGAGCCTGCCGGGCGTCCGGTCGACCCCAGGCTCGGCACGCAGGCGACGCTCGAGGCCGCGCCCGCGCTGACGTTCGCGGCCGGCCCCGGCATTCGTCGCGTCATCTCGGGTGAGCTGACACCGGCGGAGGCCATCGACCAGGAGGTGCTCGCCGTCGTCTCGGGCGACGCGACGCTGCTCGAGCGCTTCGCGCAGACGTTCTCGATCGAGCCCGGGGCTGCTCTCGTCGCGTGATCGCCTCGGTCGCCCGACGGCCGGCTCGGGTCGTCAGCGCTCGCGTTCGCGCGGCGCGCGGTGGCTCACTGCGGGAGGACCGCCGTCACGGTGAAGGTCGCGAGGCGGCCGAGCGGCCCGGAATCCGGGCCGACGAACGTGGCGGGGTCGATGTAGCGGACGCCGATGACGTGCTCGCCGGGAGCGATGTCCTGCACGACACGCGCCAACGGCTCGTCCGCGAGCACGTGATGGTTCCCCGTCGACACGCCGTCGACGTAGACGATCACGGTCTGCCCCGGGATGCCGCTCAGCAGGACGGTCAGATCGCCCGTGGGTCCCTGCAGATCGACGTTCTCAAGCTCGCCGGTCAGTGAGCCGTCCTCGGCGGTGATGACCGGAGCCGGAAGCGGGAAAGGCCCGACCGCGGCGCTCGGTTCGGAGGGCAGCAGGTCGGGTGCGGTCTGCACGGCGCGGACCGTCATGTTCTCGCGGAGCAGATCCGCCGGGATCAGAACCGCGAACGTGCCGTCGGGGTCCACGGTGGTCTCGGCGAGCGTCTGGTCGCTCTCATCGAGCAGCGCGATGACCGCTCCCGGGATGCCGCTCCCGGTGAAGGGTCCGGGCACGAGCGTGTCGACATCGGCCGCGGGTGCGAGCACCGGGGCCTCGGCGCGGGCCGGAGGCGGCGTCGTCGGTGTCGGGGTCGGGGTCGGACTCGGCGTCGGGACCGGGTCGGGCGCCGGGTTCACGGCCGGCGGGTCCACCGCCGGCGGCGGATTCGGCCGGGTCACTCGCGGTGCCGGAGCCGGGACGACGTCGGCGACGGGCCCGGGCGCGACGATCGGCGCGTCGACGATCTCGGCCTCGGCCACCGAGTCGTCGGGCGCGATCCTCGCGTCATCGGGCGCCGTCGCGACGTCGTCCGCGGCATCCGTCTCGACCGGCGCGGGAGTGGCCGCGGCTGTCTGCTCCGCCGGCGCTCCCCACGGCGCCAGCGCGAACACGACAGCCCCGGCTGTGACGACCGCGGCGACTCCCAGTGCCACCGCGATGCCCGCGACCGGGATGGCGGCGGTGCCGGCGCTCCCCACGCCGACACCTCCGCCCAAGGCGCTCCCCGCGCCCGTTTCCCCAGAGCCGGACGCCCCGCCACCCCCGGTGGGCGATCCGGTCACCACCGCCGCCACGGCCGGGGTGGCGTCGGTGGAATAGGCAAGGGCCCCAGCCCCGCCAAGTACCAGTGGCAGAAGCACCATGCGGAGCTTCTGCGACACGTGCTCGAGGTCCGCCGCGACGATGCGGCAGGCCGGGCACTCGCGCAAGTGGGCGTCCAGGCGGCGGCGGTCGCCGCGTCGCACCGGCTTCTTCTCGCTGACGACCAGCACCTCGCACGCCCAGCGGCACTCCGCCGGGCGCGCCGGGTCGCTGACGTGCGCGTGAAGCCACGCCTGCTTGAAGCCTTCGCGAGCGCGGTACACGAGCGCCGACACGGCGTTCGGCGTCATGCCCAGCAGCGGCGCCACCTCGCGGGGCTTCATGCCCTCGACCTCGATGTACCACAGCAGCGTGCGCCAGCGCTCCGGAAGCTCGCGGAACGCCTGGGCCAGCACGGACCGGTCCGCGACCAGCTCGGCGAACTCGGCCGCGGAGTCGGCCGCGCGCTCGTCGAGGTCGTCCAGGGGCAGTTCCGTCGTACGGCGTCCCCACGAGGCCGCGACGTTGCGCACCGTGGCGAACAGGTACGGGCGGAAGCCCTCCTGAGGTCCGCCCCCCTTGCGGATCGCGGAGAGGATGGAGGTGAAGGCCTCCGAGACGATGTCGTCCGGGTCGGCGTGAGGACTCACCGCCCGCGCGGCACGCCGCGCGCTGGCGACGTGCCGCTCCCACAGCTGCGCATACGCGGCGTCGTCTCCGGCGCGCGCGGCGGCGACGAGCTCCTCGTCGGAGCGCGGCAGCGGGCCGTCCTCGACGTCGCTGCTGTGGGGGGTGGTCACGGTCTCTCCTCGCCGGATGGCGCTTCACAGTGGTCCAGCCGGCGACGGTCGTCGCCGCCAGGCTGTGCGATGCGCGCAGGAAAAGCCTGGTGAGGGCAATTCTGCCTCACGCGCATCATCGGGGTTCACAAGAGCAAGACGGCATCCGCCCGAAATCATGACGCGGCGGGAGAAAAAAGTTCTGCCGATCTCGTGAGGGCGCTCGTCAGAAGATCATCGGGCGATCATCGTCGTCGGGTCCCTCGAGGTCGAGGTCGACGACGACCGGTACGTGGTCGCTGGGGGCCTCTCCCTTCCGCTCCTCGCGATGGATCGTCGCGCCGGTGACGGCGTCGGCGAGGGCGTGCGAGCCGAGAATGAAGTCGATGCGCATGCCCTCGTTGCGCGGGAACTTCAGGCGCTTGTAGTCCCAGTACGTGTACCCGGTGGGGATGAGCGGACGCACGACGTCCTGCAGGCCCGCGGACTCGAGCGCGGCGAACGCCTCGCGTTCGGGCGGCGACACGTGGGTCGAGAAACCCGGCACGACGGCAGGGTCGCCGTTGTCGGCATCCGTGGGGGCGATGTTGAAATCGCCGACGAGCGCCAGCGCCCGGTCGGGATCGGCGGCCAGCGTGTCGGAGGTGTACTGCGTCAGCGCCGCCAGCCAGTCGAGCTTGTAGTAGTAGTGCGGGTCGCCCAGTGAACGGCCGTTCGGCACGTACAGGCTCCACACCTCGACGCCGCCGACGGTCGCGCCGATCGCTCGGGCCTCCTGCGGGGCGTCGGGGCCGTTGTGTCCCTTCTCGAACCCGGGCATGCCGGGGAAGGCGGTGCGCACGTCGGCGAGCGGCTCGCGACTGGCGATCGCGACGCCGTTCCACTGCGAGAAGCCGTGGGCCTCGACGTGGAATCCGGCCTCTTCGAACCGGTCGAAGGGGAACTGCTCCGCCTTGCACTTGATCTCCTGCATCGCGAGCACGTCGATGTGCTCGCGCACCGCGAAGTCGACGATGCGGTCGACCCGCGCACGGATGGAGTTCACGTTCCAGGTGGCCAGGCGCATGGGCACCAGCCTAGGCGCGGCCGCGGACGTCCGGCGGAGCTGCGGGGCGGCATCCGTAGACTCGTGGGTATGACCGCCGCGTCCACGTCAGAGCTCGAAGCCGATCGCCAGCGCCTCATCGGCCTGATCAACGACGAGGCGGTGTTCCACGGCGATTTCACCCTGTCCAGCGGCAAGAAGGCGACGTACTACGTCGACATGCGCAAGCTCACGCTCGACCATCGTGCCGCTCCGGCCATCGGCCGGATCATGCTCGACCTCATCCGCGACGTCGACGGTGTCGTCGCCGTCGGCGGGCTCACCCTGGGCGCCGATCCCATCGCCAACGCCGTGATGCACGAGTCGGCTCGCACCGACCGCCCCCTCGACGCGTTCGTCGTGCGCAAGGAGCCCAAGGACCACGGTCGCGGCCGCCAGGTGGAGGGGGCGGATGTCGCGGGCAAGCGTGTGGTCGTGGTCGAAGACACCTCGACCACCGGGCAGTCGGCGTTGAAGGCGGTCGAGGTGCTGCGTCGCGAGGGCGCGGACCCGGTCGCCGTGGCCGTCATCGTGGATCGCAAGACCGGAGCGCAGGCGGCGGTGGAGGCGGAGGGCCTGCAGTGGCTGGCGGCCATCGATCTCGACGACCTGGGCCTCGCCCCGCAGTAGCCGGCCGTAGCCGCTCCTCCACGCTGGCCTCCTCACCGGGTCGGCGCGGGGATGTCACACGCGGGCGACAGCCGGTGTCTCCATGTCGGAGGACTCGTTCCCACGACACGGAGGAAGACATGACCGCTTCAGCCCGCATCCCCGCCGCGTAGGCTCCCGATCATGAGCATCGCCGACGCCGACGACCCGTTCGTCGTGCACCGGAGTCTGCTGTTCACCGTGGCATACGAGCTGCTGGGATCGGCCGCCGACGCCGAGGACGTGCTGCAGGAGTCGTGGCTGCGCTGGGCGGCCGTCGATCAGGACGAGGTCCGAGACCCCCGTGCGTACCTGGTGCGCATCGTGACGAGACAGTCGCTCAACCAGCTGCGCACCCTGTCGCGGCGCCGCGAGGACTACGTGGGCGAGTGGCTGCCCGAGCCGCTGCTGACCAGTCCCGACGTAGCCGAGGATGTCGAGTTGGCCGAAAGTCTGTCGATCGCGATGCTGACCGTGCTCGAGACGCTCGCGCCCGCCGAGCGCGCCGTGTTCGTGCTGCGCGAGGTCTTCGACGTGCCGTACGACGAGATCGCGGATGCCGTGGGCAAGTCGCCGGCCGCGGTGCGGCAGATCGCCCATCGGGCGAAGGATCACGTCGCGGCCCGCCGTCCGCGCGTGCGCGTCGTGCCGGCCGAGCACGTGGAGGTGGTGAACCGGCTGGTCGCCGCCCTGAACTCGGGCGACGTGCAGGGCCTCATGGACGTGCTCGCGCCCGACGTCGTCTCGGTCGCCGACGGCGGCGGCAAGGTGCGCGGCGCCGCGCGACGCCCGATCGTGGGCGCCGAGCGCCTGGCGCGCTACCTCGTGGGCGGCCTGGCGAAGGTCGAGGGGACGCTCGTGGCGGTGCCGATCTGGGTGAACGGTCAGCCGGGCCTGCGCATGGAGCTCGACGGCCGGCTCGCCGGTGTGGTGAGCCTGTCGGTGCAGGACGGACGCATCACGCGGCTGTACTCCATCGCGAATCCCGACAAGCTGGGCTGGGTGGACGAGGAGGCAGAGGTCGCCCGCTGAGAGTGCCCGCTGCCCGGTCTCAGGCCCCGGAGCCGCCGCCTCCCTTGCCGCGCCGGCGCCACCACTGCCACAGGATCACGACGAGCGCACCGAGCGTGATCACGAAACTCGTCAAGAGCAGCAGGGTCTGCTCGCCCTCGGAGATCATGGGCGCTTGCCTTCCGCGGCGTCGGCGACGAGCTTCGCGATGCGCGCGGCACGCGTCTCGGGGCGCCGAGCGGTGTCGACGCCGGTGATGCCCAGTTTGCGCGACGAGGGCGGGAACGCGTCCCATGCGGCGCGGGCGGCGGGCAGTGCGTCGAGCGCCGCGGCGAGGTCGTCGGGCTCGCGCAGCGCCTCGGCGTTGTCGAGCACGCTCCACGACCCGTTCTGCTTCGCCAGTTCGATGGCGCGGATGCCGGCCTCTTCGAGCAGCCCCTCAGCTTCCAGCGCTGCGACGCGCGCCTTGTTGGTCGCCGCCCAGCCGCTCGACGGCCTCCGGGGTGCGAACCACAGTCCGCCGCGCTCGTCGTCGAACGTGCGGACCGGTCCGTCGATCCAGCCGAAGCACAGCGCCTGCAGGATCGCATCCTCGTACTCGACGAACGTCAGGCCGGAACCCGGTCGCGCGCGCACCAGCCAGGCGCCCTTCGAGGTGCGATGGTTGGCGGCAAGCCACGAACGCCAGGCTGCGGCATCCGTCGCCTCGACCTTCTCGCCCTCGTCCAGCACGCCCATGCCGCGACCTTAGCGGGGACCGCCGACCTCGCGCACGACACGCGCCACCGCCATGACCGCGACTACAGCAGCTGCGGGTCCTCGGACTCGACCGGTTCGGGATCGAGGAGCTCGGCGACGGAACCGAGCACCTCGTCCGGACGGAACGGGTAGCGCTGGATCTCGCTCTCGTCGCTGATGCCGCTGAGCACGAGCACGGTGTGGAGACCGGCTTCGATGCCCGCGACGACGTCGGTGTCCATGCGGTCCCCGATCATGCCGGTGTTCTCGGAGTGCGCGCCCAGGCGGTTCATCGCGGAGCGGAACATCATCGGGTTGGGCTTGCCCACGACGTACGGCTCCATGCCGGTCGCCTTGGTGATGAGCGCCGAGATCGCCCCGGTCGCCGGCAGGAGACCCTCGGTGGAGGGACCGGTGGCGTCGGGGTTGGTCGCGATGAACCGTGCACCGGCGCCGATGAAGCGGATCGCCTTGGTGATCGCCTCGAACGAGTAGTTGCGCGTCTCGCCCACCACGACGTAATCCGGGTCGGTCTCGGTCATGATGAAGCCGGCTTCGTGCAGGGCCGTGGTGAGCCCCGCTTCGCCGATGACGAACGCGGAACCCCCCGGCATCTGCGACTTCAGGAAGTCCGCCGTTGCCAGCGCCGAGGTCCAGATCGACTCTTCCGGGACGATCAGCCCGGACGCCCGGAGTCGCGCCGACAGGTCGCGCGGCGTGAAGATCGAGTTGTTCGTGAGCACGAGGAACGGCACGCCCTGCTCGCGCCACTGCTGCAGCAGGTCGGATGCCCCCGGGATGGGCGTGTTCTCATGCACGAGCACCCCGTCCATGTCGGTGAGCCAGCAGTCGATGTCGGACCGGGTGCGCATGCGTCAAGACTAGGCGGGCGCAGGCGTAGGGTCGAAGCCGTGACATGGGACCCCCGCAGCCTTCCCGACCTCGCGGGCCGCGTGTACCTCGTGACCGGATCCAACGCCGGACTGGGGTACTTCGCGTGCGAGCAGCTCGTGCGCGCCGGTGCGCGGGTCATCATGTCGGCGCGCCATCCGAATCGTCTCTCGGCGGCGCGTGCGGCAATTCGGCGGCGCGTCCCGGATGCCGCGCCCGACGCCACCGAGCCGCTCATCCTCGACACGTCCAATCTCGGTTCGGTGCGCTCGGCTGCCGCCAGCGTGCGGGGGAGGGGTGCGCTGGACGGCGTCCTCCTCAACGCCGGGATCGTGCATGCGCCCAAGACCCGCCAGACGACGATCGACGGGCACGAGGTGGTCTTCGCCACGAACGCGCTCGGGCATTTCGCGCTCGCCGGTGAACTGCTGACCGCGCTCGCCGAGGCGGGTGCGGATGCCGGCCCGACAGGTGGAGCCGGCCCGACCGGTGGAGCCGGCCGGACCGGTCGCATGGTCTGGGTGGGAAGCATGTCCGCCTCGCTCACGCCCTACGATCCGGTCGACCCGCAGCTGGCCGACGGCTACTCGGCGTGGCGGGCGTACGTCCAGTCCAAGATCGCGACCGCCGCCCTCGGGTTCGAGGCCGATCGCCGACTGCGTGAGTACGCGGTGCCGGTGGCCAGCGTCGTCGCGCACCCGGGGTACTCGACCGGCGGTCGCACACCGGGCATCGCCGGCGTGAACGAGCCGTCTCGCGTCAAGCGCTTCACCGACAACCTTCAGGCGGTTCTCGCCCAGTCCAAGGAGCACGGCGCGTGGCCGCTGGTGCGCGCGCTCACCGACCCGGCCGTCGAGGGCGGCGAATTCTGGGGTCCGCGGACGGGCTCGCGCGGCGCGCCCCGCCGGCAGACGGCCGCGAAGATCACCCGCGACCCCGCCGTCGCCGCGCGCCTGTGGGACGTGGCCGAGACCGCCACCGGCGTGCGCTGGCCCTTCGAGGCCGCGGCGCAGCTCGCCGTGGGTCGCTCCACGACCTGACCTCCTGTTCCGACGCGCCGGCGCCTCGCTCGTCGTGGTCCTGCCGCGCGCTCGTCGGGGTTGCGCGCCTCGCTCGTCGTCTCCCGTCTTCAGGTGTCACGACACGCGGTGTCGGCGGGGACGTTGCCGCGTGTTGCGCCACCTGAACGAGGACCGCGGCGCCGGGTGGACCCTCGGCGCCGGGTGGAGTCACCCGGGCGCCTCAGGCGCTGAGCCAGACGGCGTCGGCGGCGGCGGCGGGCAGCGACACGTCGGCGCCATCGGCCGCCGCGCCGGTCCGCAGGCGCAGGGCTGCGGCATCCGTCACCGTCACGGTCGCGCCGACGGCCACGCCGGCCGATTCCACGGCGCGCAGCAGCTCGGGGTCGCGGTCGCTCACGCGCAGCACACGGCCGACGTGACCGGCCGGCGCCGCGCCGAGCAGCACGAAGGGTTCGCGGTGCACGTGGCCCGCGGCATCCGGGATGGCGTCGCCATGCGGGTCGAACCGGGGGCGTCCGAGGCGCGCATCGATGCCCTCGAGCAAGCGGTCGCTGATCGTGTGCTCGAGCACCTCGGCCTCGTCGTGCACCTCGTCCCACGAGTACCCGAACTCGCGCACGAGCCACGTCTCGATGAGCCGGTGGCGGCGGATGATCGCAGCCGCTCGGCGCTCCCCTTCCTCCGAGAGCGCGATCGGGCCGTACGGACGATGGGTCACGAGACCCTGCGCCGCGAGCTTCTGCACCATCTCGGTCACGCTCGACGGGGCGAGCCCCAGCTCACCGGCGAGCTGCGACGGCGTGATGCGGTCGTCCTGCCACTCGGTGTGGTGGTAGATCGTCTTCAGGTAGTCGTCGACGGCGGGAGAGGCCACCGTTTCAGGGTACCGGGCGCCCCTCACGCGCCCGTGAGCACGAGATACAGCAGCAGGCCGTTCAGCGCGATGAGGAACACGGATGCCGCGACGCCGGCGACCGTCGTCCACACCCGGTTGCGGAATCCGCCGAGCACCTCGCGGTTCGCCGTCAGCGCCACCAGCGGGATGAGCGCGAACGGGATGCCGAACGACAGCACCACCTGGCTGAGCACGAGGGCCACCGTCGGGTCGAAGCCGATCGCGAGGATCACGAGCGCCGGGATGAGCGTGACCAGCCGGCGCGCCAGGAGGGGAACGCGGATGTGCAGCAGCCCGTGCATGATCTCGGCGCCCGCGTAGGCCCCGACCGACGTGCTCGCCAGCCCGCTGGCCAGCAGCCCGACGGCGAACAGCGTCGCCACGAGAGGTCCGAGGCCCGCGTACAGCGCGGTGTACGCGCCCTCCAGCGAGTCGGTGCCCGGAACGCCGGCCAGGTTGGCGGCCGCGAGCAGCAGGATGCACAGGTTCACCGTGCCGGCGATCAGCATCGCGATCGTGACGTCCCACCTCGTCGCGCGCAGGAGGCGACGGGTCGGGATGCCGCGCAGCTCGGCGAGCGTCGGGTCCGCCGGGGTGGCGACTGAGGCTGCTGAGGGTGTCGAAGCGCTCGGAGACCCCGCGGCTGTGCGCTCGAGGGGATTCGTCTCGCTTCGCCCGCTCGACGACTGGGGTGCGGCGGGGGCGAAGCGATCCCGCGCCAGCGCGCTGTGCGCGTAGATCGCGTGCGGCATGATCGTGGCGCCGAGGATCGAGGCGGCCAGGAGCACCGAGTCGGTGCCCTCGAACCGTGGCACGAGCCCGCCCACCACCCCGGCCGGGTCGGGAGGGGCCACCAGCACGCCGAACGAGAACCCGATGGCGATCACCAGCAGCAGGCCGATCACGACGAACTCGAAGGTGCGCGGTCCGCGGCGGGACTGAATGAGCAGCATCGCGATCGACACCGCTCCGGTGATCGCGCCGCCCCACACCAAGGGGATGCCGAACAGCAGGTTGAGCGCCACCGCCCCGCCGATCACCTCGGCGATGTCGGTCGCCATCGCCACGAGCTCGGCCTGCAGCCAATAGGCGCGCCGGCCCCACCGGTTGTGGATGCGCCGGCCGAGGGTCTCGGGCAGGCTCCGCCCCGTGACGATGCCCAGCTTGGCCGACAGGTACTGGATGAGCCACGCCATGACGTTCCCCAGCACGACGACCCACACGAGCAGATACCCGTAGCGGGCGCCGGCGGTCATGTTGCTCGCCACGTTGCCCGGGTCGAGGTATGCGACCCCGGCGACGAGTGCCGGTCCGATCAGCCACGCCAGCCGGGGAAGTGTCAGTCGGCGGCCACCGCCGGTCGCGGCATCCTGGCGTCGCCCTGGGCCGGTGACGCGCACGGCGCGGCGTGAGGGGGTGTCGACCTGGGCATCTTCGACCTCGGCTTTCGGCATACCGAAACCATAGCGATCTTTCGGTTAGCCGAAAAGTACTTCCGGCTGGAGGCGGGCCCCGGGGGATAGCCTTGCGGGGTGAACCCGCCAGACGCCTCCCCGCCGGAGCAGGGTGAGCGGACGCTTCCGGTGGGAGTGGGTCCGTGGCCGGGCGGGCCGTCCGCGTGGCCGGATGACCCGCGGTACGACCGCGAGCTGCTCGCGCACGGCGATGCGCGCAACGTCGTGGACGCGTACCGGTACTGGACGATGGACGCCATCGTCGCCGACCTCGACACCCGGCGGCACCCGTTCCACGTCGCGATCGAGAACTGGCAGCACGACATGAACATCGGCTCCATCGTGCGCAGCGCAAACGCCTTCCTCGCCGCCGAGGTGCACATCATCGGCAAGCGGCGCTGGAACCGCCGCGGCGCGATGGTCACCGACAGGTATCAGCACGTCCGCCACCACGAGACCGTCGAGGCGTTCGCCGAGTGGGCGGATGCCGCGGGCCTTCCGGTCCTCGCGATCGACAACGTGCCCGGCTCGATGCCGCTGCCCGACGCCGACCTGCCCCGGGCGTGCGTGCTGCTGTTCGGTCAGGAGGGGCCGGGGCTGTCGCCGGAGGCGCTGGCCGCGGCATCCGGTGTCGTCGAGATCCGACAGTACGGGTCGACCCGGTCGATCAATGCGAGCGCCGCCGCGGCGGTCGTCATGTACGAGTGGTGCCGCCGCTGGGCCTGAGGCTCCGTCCGTGGGTCACGGGTCGCCGAGCCGTCGCCGTGCTCTTGGACCAGCCCGTGACGGCCAGTCGCGAACCGCGGGTCAGACGCCGACCGTCATCCAGGCCGACCCTCGCACCCGCCAGCCGAGGGTGAGCAGCCGGGCGAGCATGTAGACACCGAAGAAGGCGACCGCGAGCCACGCCAAGCCCGCGGCGCCGACCGGGTGCAGCACCGCGACGAGAACGAGAGCGGGGATGAAGGGGACGAGGTTGAGTACGCCGACGATCGCGAGGTAACGCGCGTCGCCGGCACCGATGAGCACGCCGTCGAGCACGAACACGATGCCGCAGACCGGCTGGGCGACGGCCAGCACGATGAGCGCCGGCTGCACGAGCACCGCGATGCCGGCGTCGCCGGTGAACAGCAGTCCGATGACGCCCGACAGTGCGCCGATCACGCCGCCGACGACGACCCCGAACCATGCGCCCCACGCCACCGTGCGGCCGAGGACACGGTGTACCAGGGGCGTGTCCTCGGCGCCGAGGCCCTTGCCGACGAGCGCCTGCGCGGCGATGGCGAGGGCATCCAGCGCGAAGGCCGCCGTCGAGAAGATGGTGAAGGCGACCTGCCAGCCCGCGAGCTCCGCGGTGCCGAGGCCCGTCGCGACCGCCACGGTCGCCAGGAGAGCGATCCGCAGCGAGACGGTGCGCAGGAAGAGCCAGCCGCCCGCGCGAGCGGAGCCCCGCACGCCGTCGCGCTGCGGTCGGACGGATGCCTCGTGCCGGCGCGCGAGACGCCCCACCACCGCGACGTACGCGGCCACCATGCCCCACTGCGCGACGACCGTGCCGACCGCGGAGCCCGCGATCCCCCAGCCGAACACGTAGATGAAGACCCAGTTGAGCAGGGCGTTCGCGGCGAAACCCAGTCCCGCGATCCACAGCGGGGTCACGGTGTCTTGCATGCCGCGCAGCAGGCCGGTGGCGGCGAACACCACGAGCATGGCCGGAAGCCCCCACATCGAGATGCCCAGGTACGTCTCGGCCTGCGCCGCGACTGCGGGATCGGCCCCGAAGAGACCGATCAGCAGCGGGGTCGTCAGGTATCCGACAAGGGCGAGCACCGCGCCGATGCCGAGCGCCAGCCACATGCCGTCGATGCCGACCGACACCGCGCGGGAGGGATCGCCGGCCCCGAACCGGCGAGCCACCGCCGGCGTCGTGGAGTAGGCCAGGAACACCATGAGTCCGACGATCGTCTGCAGCACGGCGGACGCGATGCCCAGTCCCGCGAGCGGCTCGACCCCGAGATGGCCGACCAGCGCGGAATCGACGATGAGGAAGAGCGGCTCGGCCACGAGGGCGCCCAGCGCCGGCACCGCGAGCCGCAGGATGTCGCGGTTCAGGGTGTCGCGGGTGCTCGTCACCCTCCGAGCCTAGGAGGCCCCGCCGACGTGCGGCCGCCGACCATGCCCGTGCTGTCGCGACCAGGCCCGTGGCACGCTCGGGGTGGGAGGGGCATGCGCGGCTCGGAGGGCCGGGAAGGGCATGCTCGGGCTGGGAGGAGCATGTTCGCGCTGGGAGGGCGCGGCGGACGGGAGGGACGGGAGGGGATGTCCGGCGGGACGACGGAACCGGCGCACAGCCGGTGGCGACTAACCTGGAACGCATGACCGACGCCCCCGCTCCGGTCTCGCGCTCGATGAGCTCAGCGCCGAGATCCGACCCCAGGACGACCTCTTCCGCCACGTCAACGGCGCATGGCTCGAGCGCACCGAGATCCCCGACGACAAGGCGCGCTGGGGGTCGTTCCACCTCATCGCGGAGCAGGCCGAGAAGGACGTGCACGCCATCGTCGAGGAGTCCCAGCAGGCCGAGCCCGGCACCGAGGCCCGCAAGATCGGCGACCTCTACACGAGCTTCATGGACACCGAGCGCATCGCCGAGCTGGGCGCCGCGCCGCTCGCGGACGTGCTGGCCCGCGTCGACGCCATCGCCGACATCCCGGGATTCCTGCGGACGGTCGGTGAGTTCGAGCGCGACGGCGTGGCGGCGCTGATCCACCTCTACATCGAGCCCGACCCGGGCAACCCGCAGCGCTACGTGCCGTTCTTCATCCAGGGCGGGCTGTCCCTTCCCGACGAGAGCTACTACCGCCTCGACAACTTCCAGGAGACGCGCATCGCGTTCCGCACGCACGTGCAGCGGATCCTCGAACTGGCGGGCGTGGCCGAGGCCGAGGCATCCGCCGATCGCATCGTCGCCCTCGAGACGGAGCTTGCCACCCACCACTGGGACAACGTCGCCAGCCGTGACGCCGTCAAGACGTACAACCTGAAGACGTGGGACGAGGTGCAGGAGCTCGTCGGCGTCGACCTGACGCCGTGGCGCGACGGCGCGGCGCCGGAGCACGGCGAGGCGTTCGCCGAGATCAACGTCTACCAGCCGAGCTTCTTCGAGGGCCTCGGCCTGCTGCTGGTCGAAGACCGCCTCGAGGACTGGAAGGCGTGGCTGCGGTTCGCGGTCGTGCACTCGGCCGCCCCGTTCCTCTCCGACGAGTTCGTCGCCGAGAACTTCGGGTTCTACGGCACCCAGCTCACCGGCGTTCCCGTCAACCGCGAGCGCTGGAAGCGCGGCGTGAGCCTCACCGAGGCCGCCATGGGCGAGGCGATCGGCAAGGTCTATGTCGAGCGGCACTTCCCGCCCGCCGCGAAGGAGGCGATGGACGAGCTGGTCGCGAACCTCATCGAGGCCTACCGGCAGAGCATCTCGCAGCTGGAGTGGATGACGCCCGAGACCCGCGAGCGCGCGCTGGCCAAGCTGGACTCCTTCACACCGAAGATCGGGTACCCGGTGAAGTGGAAGGACTATTCCACCCTCGAGATCGACCCGGCCGACCTGGTCGGCAATGTGCGCCGCGCGCACGTGTGGGAGCACGACCGCCAGCTCGCCAAGGTGGGGCAGCCGATCGACCGCGACGAGTGGTTCATGACGCCGCAGACGGTCAACGCGTACTACAACCCGCTGATGAACGAGATCGTGTTCCCCGCGGCGATCCTGCAGTACCCGTTCTTCGACGCCGAGCGCGATGCGGCTGCCAACTACGGCGGCATCGGCGCGGTCATCGGTCACGAGATCGGGCACGGCTTCGACGACCAGGGCAGCCGCTTCGACGGCGACGGGTCGCTTCGCGACTGGTGGACCGACGAGGACCGCGCAGCCTTCGAAGAGCGCACCAAGAACCTCATCGCGCAGTTCGATGCCCTCGTGCCGCAGGGCCTGGCCGAGGAGCACCACGTCAACGGCGCCCTCACGATCGGCGAGAACATCGGCGATCTGGGCGGTCTGGGCATCGCGATCAAGGCGTACGAGCTGTCGCTTGGAACCACGCCGGCCGGCGAGCCGGTGGAGCCGCCGGTGATCGACGGGTTCACCGGCATCCAGCGGCTGCTGCTGAGCTGGGGACAGATCTGGCAGCAGAAGGGCCGGGATGCCGAGACCATCCGCCTGCTGACCATCGACCCGCACTCGCCGAACGAGTTCCGCTGCAACCAGATCGTGCGCAACATCGATGCGTTCTACGATGCATTCGAGGTGACGCCGTCGGACGCGCTCTGGCTGGACGAGGACCAGCGCGTCACCATCTGGTGAGGACAGGCCGCGTGCGGTCCTGACGCCCCGCAACGGATACACACGGAAGGGATGCTCCGTGGGCATGGAGCCCAGAAGGGATGCCGAGTCGCTGCGGGGGGCGCGACGGAGCACCAGCCGACGGCTGCCGCGGAGGGCGGCGGCCGGGCGTCGGTCGTTCACGTCGACGCTGAAGGCGCTCGACGACCTGGCGGCATCCGGCGCCAAGATCTCGGTCCGTATCACCGACCTCGACCGCGGCACCTCGGTGCTGGCCGGCGACGACTTCGTGACGCTTCCGGTCGCGGGGCTCGGAGTCGTGCCGCTGCTCATCGAGGTGGCAGCCGGCTTCGAAGCCGGGCGCCTGGATCCGCTGGAGATCATCGACCGCTCGCGGGTGGACCCGGTCACCGTCGGCGGAGTGTGGCAGCACCTCAAGGCGCCCGCGCTGCCGCTGTCGGACCTCGCCGTGCTCACCGCCGCGACGGGCGACGCGCTCGCCGCGAACGCGCTGCTGGCACGGGTGGGTCTGCCGGCCGTCCGTGCGCGCATCGAAGAGCTCGGCCTGTCGCGCTCGGCGCTGCTGGACCTGTTCCGCGACGAGCGAGGACCCGACGACGCCCCGCACTTCGCCCTCGGCTCGGCCCGCGAGCTGGCCGAGGTGTTCGCCGCGCTCGTGAACTCGCAGGTCGTCTCGCCCAGCGTCAGCGCCCAGGTCGCGGAGTGGCTGAGCTTCAACCACGACCTGTCGCTCGTGGCATCCGCGACCGGCCTCGACCCGTTCTCGCACGAGAACGACGAGCACGGGCTGCTCTTCATCAACAAGACGGGCCGGGATGCCGGCATCCGCGTCGAAGCCGGCGTGCTCGCCGGGCCGCGCGCCGGCGTCTCGTACGCGCTCATCGTGTGCTTCGACGACCTCTCGATCTCGCACCGGCTCCGCGCGCACGACGCCTTCCGCGTGCTCGGCACCGACTTGATGGAGTACGTCTTCTGACCCGCTGACCCGGGGGCCTTCGGCCTGCGTCGCCCTGCCCGGCCGCCCGCCCCGGCCTTGTCCGCCCCCCGGCCTTCGCAGGACCGCGAGACTTCAACCGAGCGCCGAGACTGCGCCCGGAGACCGAAGTCTCGGCGCTCCGATGAAGTCTCGCGGTGGATGACGCCGGGTGAACGCCGAATGCGATCAGGTCTCACGGACGATGACGTCGGGTGACCGGCGGGTGCCTATGGCGGGGAGGGATCGACTACCCTCGCAAGGGTGTCAACCCCGCCGTTCCGCGCCGACATCGTCGGCAGCTTCCTCCGTCCCGCCGAGCTCGCCGAGGCTCGCCGCCGATTCGCCTCCGGTCAGATCGACGCCGAGGCCTTGCGCGTCGCCGAAGACACCGCGATCGCCGAGCTCGTCGTCCAGGAGGCCGACGCCGGCCTGAAGCTCGCCACCGACGGCGAGTTCCGCCGCTCGTGGTGGCACTTCGACTTCTTCGGGTTCCTCGACGGCGTGGACATCGTCGAGCTGGACCACGGCATCCAGTTCCAGGGCGTACAGACCAAGCCTCGCGGCATCGAGGTCAGCGGCAAGATCGGCTTCAGCGACACGCACCCCTTCCTCGACCACTTCCGCTCGCTCAAGAGCCTGCTCGAGCGCACGACCGGTGCGGTGCCGAAGTTCAGCATCCCGGCGCCGACCGTGCTGGACTTCCGGCTCGAGCCGGGGCACATCGCCGAGTCGGCGTACGGCGGCCGCGACGACATCGTCGACGACCTCGTGCAGGCGTACCGCGATGCGGTCGCCGCGTTCTACGATGCCGGGGCTCGGTACCTGCAGTTCGACGACACGGCCTGGGCGTACCTGTGCTCGGACGTCGAACTCGAGAAGGCGCGGGAGCGCGGCATCCACACCGACGGCATCGCCGAGCGGTACGCCGGCATCCTCAACCGCATCCTCGACGGCAAGCCCGACGACCTCGTCGTGACGACGCACGTGTGCCGCGGGAACTTCCGCTCCACCTGGATCTCGTCGGGCGGATACGAGCCGGTCGCCGAGCAGCTGCTGGGCAACACCGCGTACGACGGCTACTTCCTCGAGTACGACAGCGAGCGCGCCGGCGGCTTCGAGCCCTTGCGGTTCCTGCCCGAGGGCGACAAGACGGTGGTGCTCGGCCTCATCACGTCGAAGACCGGTGAGCTGGAGAACGTGGATGCCGTCAAGCACCGCATCGACGAGGCATCCCGGTTCGCCCCTCTCGACCAGCTGGCGCTGAGCCCGCAGTGCGGCTTCGCCTCGACCGAGGAGGGCAACGTGCTCACCGAGGCCGAGCAGTGGGCGAAGGTGCGCGAGGTGGTCGACATCGCCGCCGACGTCTGGAGCTGACGCGGCGCGTTTCGTCTCGGTCGCTGGCGCTCCCTCGCTCAACGACCGGGCTCGGGCGGTGAGTCTGGCGTGACCGCGCGCGCGAGTCGACACGTTCCGCGCGGCTCGACACGGTTTGCGCGGGGCCTTTCGCGCGAGTCGGCACGTTCCGCGCGGCTCGACGGGCTCTGCGCGTGCGGAACCTGTCGACTCGCACGAATAATGGCGACTCGCGGCCGACGTCTGGCGCTGACGCGGCGCGTTTCGTCTCGGTCGCTGGCGCTCCCTCGCTCAACGACCGGGCTCGGGCGGTGAGTCTGGCGTGACTCCGCAAGCGAGTCGACACCTTCTGCGCGGGTCGACAGGTTCTGCGCGGTGCCTCTCACCGCGAATCGACACGTTCCGCGCGGCTCGGCAGGATTTGTGCGGGCGGGACCTGTCGACTCGCACGAATCGTGTCGACTCGCGGCAGGTGTCTGGGGCTGAGGCGGCGCGTTTCGTCTCGGTCGCTGGCGCTCCCTCGCTCAACGACCGGGCTCGGGCGCTGAGTCTGACGTGACCCCGCGCGCGAGTCGACACGTTCCGGGCGGCTCGACAGGTTTTGCGCGGGCGGAACCTGTCGACTCGCACGGATAATGGCGACTCGCGGCCGGTCGGGGCAACCCGCGGCCAGTCGAACGCTCGACCCGCGGTCAGTGCGACGGCGGGGCGTCGACCACGGGGGTGCCGTGGGTGTGGAACGTCTCGATCGTCTTCATGCCCCACGCCTGGCCCTTCTTGCGCTCGGCCTCGGACCACTCCACCACCGGCTGGTCGGGGTCCAGGAGCAGTCGGGCGCCGGCGTTGGCGAACTCGATGCGGTTGCCGCCGGGCTCCCACACGTACAGGAAGAACGTCTGGTTGATGGCGTGCTTGTGCGGGCCGGACTCGATGTGGATGCCGTTCTCGAGGAAGATGTCGGCGGCCTTCAGGATGTCTTCACGGGTATCCGGGGCGAACGCGACGTGGTGCAGGCGGTTGCCGTGCTTGGTCCAGTCGTCGGAGTACACGACGTCGTAGGACTTCAGTGAGAAGTGGAACCACCATGCCGCGAACCTGCCGTTGTCGAGCCGGATCCGCTCGGACTCCCGCATCCCGAGCGCCGCGCGCAGGAACTCGCCGTTGGCCTCGACGTCCTTCGCGAGGTAGTTGATGTGGTCCAGGCGGCGAGCGTTCACCCCGCGGCCGGGGAAGCGTGACGCCTGGTTCTTCAGCGCGGGCCGGTCGTCGGCCCCCGCGGCGTAGCGCTCCGTCTCGTAGAAGATCGCCATCGCGTGCCCGTCGGGGTCGGTGAACTCGTACGTCGGCCCCGTGCCGTGGTCACCGTCCACCCACCCGCGGCCGAGCCCGGTCGCCTCGATCGCGGCCACCCGACGCTCCAACGCCTGCGGCGACGACGCGCGGAACGACGTGCGACCGACCCCGGCGGCATCCGATGCCGTCAGCTTGATCGTGTAGAGCTGGTACTCGTCCCACGTGCGCAGGTACACCGAGTCGCCCTCCTCGGCGACGACCCGCATCGCCAGCAGCTCCTCGAAGAACCACCGGCTCTCGGCCGGGGTGGGGGTGAGCAGCTCGACGTGGGCGAGATGGGCGACGTCGAACGACGTGTCGGCGGTCATGGGGCGTCCTCTCTGACGGGGTCGGGTCTCTGGGCGGTGTTCAGCGGCGTGCGCGCGGGAAGACGGTGCCGTCGAAGAGCTTGCGGGCGGTGCGCAGCGAGAACGACGTCGCCCGCCAGGTGCCGTCGGCGTCGCGGGTCACCCGCACGCGCGAGGGGAAGGTGCCGGTCGGGTGCTCGATCGCGGTCTCCTCGCCGTCGAGCGGACCGGCCATGCCGGACGCGACGGTCTCGGGGATGCGCAGTGCTGCGGCGACGGATGCCGCCATCAGCACGCCGATCGAGCTGTGCACGCGCGCCGGGATGAAGGCGCGTGTCGAGATCGCGCCGCCGTCCCGCGGCGGTGACAGCAGGATCATCTTCGGCACGGTTTGGGCCGACACGTCGCCGAGCCCCATGCGCGGACCCGCGGCGAGCCGGATGCGCTCGAGCCGTGCCCCGAGCTCGACGTCGGCCTCGAGCTGCGCGGGCGACTCGGTGCCGTCGACGCCGAAGTCGTCGGCACGCAGCAGCACCACCGGCATGCCGTTGTCGATGAGTGTCACGACGTGGCCGTCGATCTCGTCCGAGGGGCTCCCTGTGGGCAGGAGCGGCTTGTCGGGGCCGCCGCCGACCTCGAGCTCGATGGGGGATGCCGTCCCCGGCACGCCGTCGATCACCGCATCGCCGTCGTACTCGGGGCGGCCGTCGTCGGTCGCGAAGACGGCGGTGGCGGCATCCCCGGTGTTCAGGAGACGGATGCGCACGGTCGTCCGCGACCCCGTCCCCGCGACGAGTCCTCGCTCGACGGCGAACGGGCCGATGCCGGCGAGCAGGTTCCCGCAGGTCTGCGCGTCGCCGACCGTCGCCGTGTCGACCCCCACCTGCAGGAAGAGGTAGTCCACGTCGATGCCGGAGGCCGCAGACCGCGCGACGATTGCGACCTTGCTCGTCAGCGGATGGGCGCCGCCGATGCCGTCGATCTGACGCGGGTCGGGTGAGCCCATGATCCGCAGCAGCAGATCGTCGCGCACGGCGGGGTCGGCGGGCAGGTCGGACGCGAGGAAGTAGGCGCCCTTGGAGGTGCCGCCGCGCATCAGCATGCAGCGGACGCCGTCGCGCACCGGGTCAGTCATGCGCGTCCTCGCCCGCCTCGAAGTCGGCCTGCCTGACGTATCGGACGCCCAGCTGGGTCAGCAGGGGCCGCAGTCCCTTGCGGTCCAGGCTCAGCTGGCCGTCGCGGTAGGCGGCGCGGTCGGCCTCCTCCTTCGCGACGCGTGCGTCGGCGGCCGCGAGCACCGTCGGTGCGTCTTCGCGCCGCACCCGCAGGACGCCGTCGTCGTCGGCGACGACCACGTCTCCGGGGCGCACGGTCACGGCCCCGACAGTGATCGGCACGTTGACGCAGCCGGGTGTGGCCTTGACCGTGCCCTGCGCGAAGACGGCGGCCGACCACACCGGGAAGCCCATCGCGCGCAGCTCGGCAAGGTCGCGCACGCCCGTGGTGGTGACGAGGCCGCGCACGCCGCGAGCCTGCAGCGCGGTGGCGAACAGCTCCCCGAACGCGCCGTCGACGGAGGGCGAGGTCGTCGTGACGACGAGCACGTCGCCGGCCCGGCACTGCTCCACGGCCGCGTGGGTCATGAGGTTGTCGCCCGGGTGGCACAGCACCGTGACGGCGGTGCCGGCCATGCGCACGCCGTCCTGGATGGGACGGATGCCGGGGCCGACGAGTCCGGTCCGGCCCATCGCCTCGTGCACCGTCGCCACCCCGTGCGCACCGAGCGCGTCGGCGACGGCGCCCTCGGCGCGCGCGATGTCGGTGACGACGACAGGGCTCACGGCATCCACCGCCTCACGAGAGCACCCCGGTGACCTGTGGCAAGTGCCGCATGTACGCCTCGCCCATGGTCTCGTGCGGCAGGCCGAGATTAGGGCCGGCGTTGCGCTTGAGCTGCACGCCGCGTCGCACCGCGAGGTCGGTGTAGTACGACCACATGTGCTTCTGGGCGGGCAGGCACTCCATCGCCGCGCGCTTGCGCGGGAAGGCCTCGGTGATGTCGAGCAGGACGTTCGGCGTGAAGTCGCACTGCTCGGGCTGGTGCGGCTCGAAGAAGAACACCGGCGGTGCGCCGATGATCTCGTCCTTGGACGGGTAGGTGCCGTCGGAGTTCGCGACACCGATCGCCTGTGCCAGCACGCGCGCTTCGAGGGCCATGCGGGCAGCGGCCGGATGATCGCCGTTGTACGGGTCGCGCAGCGTGTGGGTGAGCACGACGGTGGGCTGCACCCGTCGGTAGAGGTCCACCAGCCGCGCGACGGCCTCGCGGGACTCCGCCAGCGGATAGTCGCCGAGGTCGAGGAACTCGATCTCGGCACCGAGAGCGGATGCCGCGGCCTCCGCCTCGTCGCGACGCACACGCTTGATCTCGTCGAGGGACTTGCCCTCGAGCCACTGGCTCGCCGACTCGCCGCGCTCGCCGTAGGACAGACACGCCACCACGGCGCGCTCGCCGCGGAGGGCGGCGGCGGCGATGGCGCCCCCGGCTCGCCAGACGAAGTCGCCGGCGTGTGCGCTGACGACGAGGAGCGTGTCGGCAGAGTCTGTCATGGGGCCAGCGAATCACAACCATGGCGAAATGGTCAACAAATTGTCTACAATCGTGGCGACCATATACCTCTGGATGTAGGTAAAGCGCTCACGTAGCATCGCGCTCAGGTCACCGGCAGAGATCACTGGACGAGGAAGTCGAGACAGGCATGGCGAGCAATCTGCAGGAGCTCATGGAGGAACGCGGGGACGTCGTCGAGATGCTGCGCAACTCGCAGCTCGGCACCTACATCTACCCGGTGGTCCCCGCCGAGTTCACGAACTGGCGTCGCGAGCAGAAGGCGTGGCGCGAGACCGCCGTGCTCTATGACCAGACCCATCACATGGTCAACTTCTTCGTGTCGGGTCCCGACGCGCTGCGGCTGCTGTCGGACACCGGGATCAACTCGTTCGCGAACTTCCCGGTGAACACCGCCAAGCAGTTCGTGCCGACGTCGTCGACCGGCGGCGTCATCGGCGACGGCATCCTCTTCCACCTCGCCGAGGACGAGTACGTCTACGTGGGCCGCGCGCCCGCGGCGAACTGGCTGCAGTTCCACGCCGAGACCGGCGGCTACGACGTCGAGACCCGCTACGACGACCGCTCGCCGTCGCGCCCGTACGGCGCCGCGGTGAGCCGCGAGTTCTACCGGTTCCAGATCCAGGGGCCGAACGCGTGGCAGATCATCGAGAAGCTCGCCGGACGCGAGGTCGAGCAGGTGAAGTTCTTCCACATGGGCGAACTGGAGATCGCCGGCCAGCGGGTGCGGACCCTCCGCCACGGCATGGCGGGCGCACCCGGACTGGAGATCTGGGGCCCGTACGCCGATCACGGGCGGATCCGGGATGCCGTGCTCGAGGCCGGCCGCGAGTTCGGCATCGAACCGTGCGGGTCGCGCGCATACTCGTCGAACACCCTGGAATCCGGCTGGATCCCCTCGCCCCTGCCCGCCGTCTACACCGGCGGCGACATCGAGCGCCGGTACCGCGAATGGCTGCCGGCCGACAGCTATGAGGCGATCAACGCCCTCGCGGGCTCATTCGTCTCGGACGACATCGAGGACTACTACCTCAACCCCTGGGACGTGGGGTACGGCTCCTTCGTGAAGTTCGACCACGACTTCATCGGACGCGACGCCCTCGAGCAGCTCGACCCGGCGGCGCAGCGCAAGAAGGTGACGCTGGCGTGGAACGACGAGGACCTCGGCAAGATCCTCACCAGCGTGCTCGACCGCGAAGGACCGGGCTACCAGTTCTTCGACCTGCCCAACGCCAACTACGGCTCCTCGAACTACGACGCCGTCATCGACGCCGACGGCAGCACGGTGGGGCTGTCGCTGTTCACGGGCGTCACGGCCAACGAGAAGCGCGGCCTGTCGCTGGCCACCGTCGATCGCGACGTGCCGATCGGTGCGGAGGTGCGCGTGGTGTGGGGCGAGCCCGACGGCGGCTCGCGCAAGACCACGGTCGAGCCGCACGAGCAGATCGCCGTGCGGGCCGTGGTGAGCCCGGCGCCCTACGCCGTGACGGCCCGGCAGGAGTACCACGGAGGCTGGCGCACCGCAGGCGTTGCGTAGCCGGCGACGACGGGCCGGCGCCTGAGTCGGCGTTGAGGGGTCGCGACACGCTGTTACCCGGGGCGCGTAGCGGCGTGTCGTGACACCTGAAGCGCCGTGAGGATGCCGGACCCGGGCCGGCTTCTACTCCTCGGACCGTTCGGCGACCAGGCGCTCGAACCACGCGAGCGTGGCGCGGGTCATGTCGGCGGGCGCGCCGGATGACTCGAGCACTTCGAGCGCGGCGCGCACCTCGTGCTCCCGGCGCACCGCGTGGCGGGCCGTGCCGTCGACGAGGCGTTCCACGAGCTCGGCGCCCTCGGGGCCCAGCTCCGCGGCCATCTGTGCGCGCAGCCACCCCTCGGCGCCCACGGCGCGCGCGGCGCCCAGGCCCTCGAGCACGAGCGCCGCCAGCCCCTTCATGAACACGCTGCGCAGGAGGCGCAGCCGTGCCGCCTCGCCGGCTGCCCCCGCCACCACCTCGACGGGGACCTCGAACTCACTCACGCGGTCGGCGAAGACCTGCGCCCCGGAGCCGCTTGCCAGGAGGGGGGTGCGGTGCCCGGCCCGCACGACAGGAGCGAGCACGGCCACGTCGGCCATCGCGAGGCCCCGGTCCGCCGCGAGGCGGGCGATGCGCTGTTTGACCTCGGGCGCAGCGGTGTTGAGATCGGCGTACACGGCGTCAGCCGCGAGGTGCGCGAGGGAGTCACGGGCGACGGATGCCGCGGCCTGGCCCCCGACCAGGCTCAGGGTGACGTCCGAGCCGGCCAGGGTGTCGGCCAGCGTCGGGAACTGCGGCACGTCCGGATCTTCGAGCTCGTGCGCCGGGTCGAACCCTCGTACGTGGGCACCGGCGTGGGCGAGGCCGGGCGCGTAGCGGCGGCCCGCCTCGCCCAGTCCGAGGATCGCGATCGTCGTCATCGCCGCCCACCCCCTGACACGGCGGCATGCCCGTCGCCGGGGAGCGCGGCCGCGCCGTCCACCGCGGGCACCGGCAGCGCACCCGCATCGTGGGGATCGGTGTCGAGGCTCTCGAGATACTCCAGCGACCGGCGGGAACCGCTCATGAGGGAGCGGATGCCGTGGGTCCGCTCGTCGACGTCGGGCCGGTACGCGACGGCGAGGTCGCGCGCGGTGCCGGCCGCCGCGCGGCGCAGCAGCTCGACGTACCCGTGCGGTGAGCTGTCGTCGTTGGGTACGACCACCCCGATCGCGGCGTAGACGGTGCCGCCGGGCCCGGTGATCGGCACGGCGATGCCGCGAGACTCCGGGTGGATGTGACCTTCTGTCACGGCGAACCCCTCCTCCCGCACCCGGCGCAGACGGGCGCGCAGCTCAGGACCGGTGCGGATGGTGCTGTCGGTGTAGACCCGCAGTCCTCGGGCGATGACATCGGAGACCAGACCGGCGTCGGCGTGCGCCAGCAGCACCAGCCCGCTCGACGACGCGTGCAGCGGGATACGGCCGCCGATCAGCGTGGCGTTCACGACGGCGTCGCGGGTCGACATCCGGTCGATGAACAGCACATCGCGGCCGCTCAGCACCCCCAGCTGCGTGTGCTGTCGCACCCGCTCATGCACAGCCGCCAGCCACGGCCGGGCGATCTCGCGCAGACCCACGGCGCCCGGCGTGCGACTGGCGAACTCCCACAGCCGCACGCCGAGGCGGTAGGTGCGGTCGGGCAGACGCTCGAGGAGTCCCTCGCGCTCCAGCTCCGCGATGAGCCGATGCGCGGTGGATCGTGGGATGCCGGCGGCATCGGCGATCTCGCTCAGCGTGAGGAAGGGATGCCACGCGTCGAAGCTCTCCAGCACGCGCAGGTGACGGTGCAGCACCGACTCGCCGGCCGATCCTCGTGCCACGGCATCCTCCTCGACGACGCCGCCATGCTAACCCCGGCGGCCGCCGGATGTTCCACTCAGCGGAACCCGGGGTAGGCCGGCGACCGCGGTGGGCGTTTCGTCTCGCTTCGCTCGCTCAACGACCGGGTGGAGCTCCGGTCGTTGAGCGAGGGAGCGCCAGCGACCGAGACGAAACGTGTCGAGCTGGTGTCTGCGATGGGGGCGTTTCGTCTCGCTCCGGGCGCTCAACGAACGGGTGGAGCGCCGGTCGTTGAGCGAGGGAGCGCCAGCGACCGAGACGAAACGTGTCGAGCCGGCGTCTGCCGGGGGGCGTTTCGTCTCGCTTCGCTCGCTCAACGACCGGGTGGAGCGCCGGTCGTTGAGCGAGGGAGCGTCAGCGACCGAGACGAAACGTGTCGAGCCGGCGTCTGCCGGGGGGCGTTTCGTCTCGCTTCGCTCGCTCAACGACCGGGGCTCAACGACCGGGGCTCAACGAACGGGGGTCAGGAGTTCTGGCGGTACACGGTCCGGGCGTAGTCGTGGTACGGCGCCGGGGCCACGGTGGCGCGGATGCGCACCTGGCGATGGTCGGCGTCGACGGAGTCCTTGCGCGAGACGGGGTCCTCGCCCCACACCACCTCGACCTCCTCACCCTCGTGGATGTCGGCGTCCAGCGTCGCCAGCGACATGTACAGCTGGTCGTACGCGACGTACCCGGCATCCGTCGAGATGCCGACGCGCCGCCCGTCCCGCAGAATCTCGTCCATCTGGTAGAAGCCGTAGCGCGCCTTCGGGAAGTCCAGGTACTTCGCCGGCGTCCCCGGCTCGAGCTGCGAGCGCACGACGTCGGCGACGTCCCCCGAGTTCCAGATGAGCGTCACCTTGCGTCGCGGCGGGTTCTCGGCGTGCTTCTCGAGCGCCGCTCGACCGTGGAAGTCGTGGTCGAAGCGCACCGAGCGCCCCAGTCCGATGTCGAAAGGCGTCATGTAGTAGTCGTGCACGTCGGTCGAGTACAGCGAGCCGCCGATGGACCCGATGCGCGCTGCCGGCAGCCACTCCCGGTACTCCGCGAAGTCGTCGTCGAACACCGCGGGGAAGGGGGTCGGCACCCAGCCGGACTCCAGCGGCGACGACGAGTACGCCTTGGCGCCGACGCGACGGATGCCGTGTTCTGCGCCCGCTGTCATCAGGGCGTCGAGCACGATCTCGTTGTCTTCCCACGGCCCGTAGAACTCGAACCCCGGCTGACCGGCCATGCCGTGGCGCAGCGCCTTGACCGGGCGTCCGGCGATGGTCACATCGCCGATGTGGAAGAACTTGATCTCCGGCACCGGTCCGCCGAACACCTTCTCCATCACGATGTCGGCGTGCGGTCCCTGCAGCTCGTACCGGTAGAACGTGGGAGGGCCCTGCCGCATGTGCGAGTTGGCCTCGAGGCGGTAACGCACGTCCTTGCCCGCCGCCTGCGCCTTCTCGATGTTGAACCGCACCCAGTCGATGAGGATGTGGTGGCCGATGAGCACGAGACCCTCGGGCCCCTCGGCGTTGTAGAAGAGGATGCCGTCGCCGATGAGGTAGCCGTCGGCATTGACCGAGATGAGCTGCTTGGCGACGCCCGGCCGGAAGGTCGCGAACGTGTTGGGCGAGATCGAGCTCAGCAGCGGGATGAGGTCCGCGCCGTCCAGGAAGAGCTGCGTCATGTGGTGGGACTGGTCCATCAGAGCCACCGATGTGTTCCACGCCCGCTGCTCATCGCGCCAGTTCGTGAACTCGGGTGCCACGGGGAACGTGAACGCCGGCCAGTTCTGGTTGCGCAGCAGCTCGACCGGGCCGCCCGCCCGCTCGATCGCGTGAGCGAGCGATTCTGCCGTGGTGTCGGTGATGGTCATCGTCGACCTCCTCTGTCGATTCCGGAGACTGCGGTCAGCGTAGGAGCGCGGTCGGCGGAACCCCGCGCACAGTTCCGTTCAGTGGAAGCGACGATCGAGTGGGCCACGCGCGGGGGCCAGCATCGGAGGAGGGTCACGGTCCGGGAACTTCACACCAAAATCGTTGACAATCTCGCCGTGAATCCGTAGTTTCCCAGCAAGGGGGAGGCGCTCGAGTCCCCCGATCGACCGCGACGACGCGATGCGAAAGGCGGGGCCATGGGCGCTCGACTGGCAGTGCGTGACGTCAGCCTGCAGTTCGGCGGCGTCAAGGTGCTCCAGGACGTGACGTTCACTGTCGAACCCGGCCAGATCTTCGGGCTCGTCGGCCCCAACGGCGCCGGCAAGACCTCGCTGTTCAACTGCGTGAGCGGCCATTACCGTCCGAGCGCCGGCTCGATCACGATCGACGACGACGAGGTGCTCGGCTCGCCGCCGGCCACCCTCGCCCGCCACGGACTGGCGCGCACGTTCCAGCACCCCGCGCTCCAGTTGCGGGCCACTGTGCTCGAGAACGTCCTGCTGGGCGCGCACAGCCGGCTGCCCGGTGGTCCGCTCGAGTGGTCGCTGCGGCTCCCGCGCACGGTGCGGGCCGAACGCGAGCGTCGCCAGGAAGCCCTGGACCTGCTGGACAGCCACGGCCTCGGGTGGGCGGCGCACATGCGCGCCGACGAACTCTCGCACGGGCTGCACAAGGGCATCGAGCTGTGCCGCGCGCTGTTGATGCGGCCGCGCCTGCTGCTGTTGGACGAGCCCGCGGCCGGCTTGCCGCACTCGGAGGTCGAACAGCTCATCGAGACCGTGCGACGGGTTCGCGACGACGACATCACCGTCGTCATCGTGGAGCACAACATGGGGCTCATCTCGGCGCTCACCGACCGTGTGGTCGTCCTGGACCACGGCCGCAAGCTCATGGAGGGCTCGGCGGCCGAAGCTCAGTCGGATCCCCGCGTGATCGAGGCGTACCTCGGGAAGGACGCCGCCGATGACGCTGCTTGAGCTCACCGATGTGCGCGCGTTCTACGGCCGCGTGCAGGTGCTGGAGGGCGTCTCGCTGACAGTGCCCGACGGCGGCGCAGTGGGGATCCTCGGTGCCAACGGCGCCGGCAAGACGACGACGCTGCGGGCGGTGTCGGGCACCGTGCGCTCGACGGGCACCATCCGCTTCGACGGCAAGGACCTGCGGGGCCTGCGGCCCGACCAGGTCGCCGGTCTCGGCATCGCCCATGTGCCCGAGGGGCGCGGCACCCTCGCCGACCTCACGGTGCGCGAGAACCTGCGCGTGGGCGCGTATCGCCGCAAGGACGCCAAGGCGATCCGCGCGGACGTCGACTACTGCCTGGAGCTGTTCCCGCAGCTGCAGGACCGGATCCGCGCCAGCGCAGCCACCCTGTCGGGCGGGGAGCAGCAGATGCTGGCCATCGCCCGGGCGATCATGGCGCGGCCACGGCTGATGCTGCTGGACGAGGCATCCCTCGGCCTGGCGCCCAGCACCGCCAAGGCGGTGTACCAGGCGATCGGCCGGCTGCGGAGGGAATCGGGCATCGCGATGGTCGTCGTCGAGCAGAACGCCAACCTCGCCTTCACCCTCGTCGACACCGCCACCGTGCTCGAGACCGGCCGGAGCGTCCTCACCGGATCGACCGCCGAGCTCAAGGGCATGGACGAGATCCGCCGCGCGTACCTGGGAGGCTGACATGGGCACCTTCATCCAGCTCGTGATCGACGGACTGTCCACCGGATCCATCTACGCCGCACTCGCCCTCGCGATCGTGCTCGTCAACCAGGCGACCGGCCTGATCAACTTCGCCCAGGGCGGCATGGCCGTCCTGTCGGCCTACATCGCGTGGGCGCTCAACGGATTCGGGGCGCCGCTCATACTGGCGATCCTCGCCGCCATCGTCATCTCGTTCTTCCTGGGTGCCCTCATCGAGCGGTATCTGCTCCGGCGTTTCGAGCGGGGCGATCCCGACACCGCCGTCGTCGTCACGATCGGTCTGCTGACGCTCATCACCGGCATCTGCGCGTGGATCTGGACCTACAACAACCGGCTCTTCCCGTCGCTGTTCCCGCTGGAGACCATCAAGATCGGCAGCGCGGTGATCAGCGTCCGGTCGCTGGGGACGATCATCGTGATCGTCGCCATCATGCTGCTCCTGCAGGCGCTGTTCCTCGGGACCAAGCTGGGCCTCGCGCTGCGCGCCGTCGCCATCAACCCGGGATCCGCCTCGTTCTCGGGCATCCCGGTCGGCCGGCATCTCATGATCGGGTGGGGTCTCGCGGCGGCGCTCGGGGCGGTGGCGGGCGTCCTGGTGGCACCGCAGCTGACGCTCACGCCGGGGATGATGGACTCCGCACTGGTGTACGCGCTCGCCGCCGTCATCCTGGGTGGCCTCACCAGTCCGATCGGGGTGGTCGTCGCCGCCTGGCTGATCGGCGTGCTGGAGAACCTCGCCGCCGTGTACATCCCCTTCATCGGGCACGATCTCAAGATCGCGGTGCCCTTCATCCTCATCTTCGTCGTGCTCATCGTGCGACCTCAGGGTCTGTTCGGCCGGAAAGCGGTGGTGCGCGTCTGATGGCTGTGACCGCAGAGACCCCGGGCCGCACCGACGCCCCGCCGCGGCCGCCGTTCTTCAGCCGACCCTGGGTGCGGTGGGCGGGCATCGTGCTGGTGGTCGTGGTGCTCGTCGTCGGCCCGCTGGTGCTTCCCGAGCTCGCGAACCAGACGATCGCACGCATCGGCGTCTTCGCGGTCGCCGTGCTGGGCCTGAACGTCGTGATGGGCTACACCGGACAGGTCTCGCTCGGTCAGATCTTCTTCGTCGGCGTCGGGGCCTATGTGACGGCCTTCGGGGTCAACGCCGACTGGAACATCGTGCTCGTCTTCGTCCTCGCCTGTCTCGTACCCGCGGTGATCGGCCTCTTGATCGCGCTCGCGGCGGCGCGGCTGGGCGGTCTCGCGATCGCGATGGTGACGATCGCACTCCCGATCGTGGGTGTGCCGCTGGCCAAGCGGCTCTCGGATCTCACCGGCGGCTCGCAGGGCACGTCGGCGCGCTTCTCGGATGCCCCGGAATGGACCGGCCTCTACGACGACCAGTGGCAGCTCTACATCGTGATCCTCATCGGCGGCATCACGTTCCTTTTGACGCGCAACCTGGTCCGCGGCAAGTACGGCCGAGCCTTCGCGATCGTGAAAGGGAACGAGGCCGTCGCCGGATCGATGGGCGTCTCGCCGTACCGCTACAAGGTGCTCGCCTTCACCATCGCGTCACTGATCGGCGGTGTCAGCGGATTCCTCTACATGGTGGTCATCCAGTACACCTCGCCCGAGACGCTGCACTTCGGCCATTCCATCGAACTGCTCGCGTCGATGGTCATCGGCGGAGCCGGCAGCATCATCGGCTCGCTGCTCGGCGGCGCGTGGTACGTCCTGCTCCCGCAGCTGACGAACCTCATCGACCCCGACCTCACCGCGGTGCTGCAGGGCGCGATCCTCCTGGTGGTGCTGTTCATCCTGCCCGGCGGCCTGGTGTCACTGCCGCGGCTGTGGCGCAAACGCCGTCATGACCCCTCGCGCCCGGACGGGAGGAGCGGCGCCGGCGTACGGATGGATGCCCCGTCATCCGACCCCTTCCCGGCGCAGGCCGCAGACACCTCGGGCACCGCGCCCTCCTCGTCACCACCCCCTACGCAGTCATAACCCACACAGAGAGGCAGGACCATGAGCACGAACCGCAGAAGGATGCGCATCGCCTCGGTCGTCGCGGGGATCGGCATCGTCGCCGTGCTCGCCGCCGGATGCTCCCGCGGCGGCGGGACGCCCAACAGCACCGACGACGGCGGGGGCGAGGCGAGCCCCGGCATCACCGACACATCGATCACGCTCGGCATCACCACCCCGCTCTCGGGGCCGACCGCCGGACCGGGCACCTGCACGGTCGCCGGCATCACCGCGTACTTCGGAGCGAAGAACGCCGACGGCGGCGTCGAGTTCGGCGACGGCAAGACCCGCACCGTCGAGATCGAGGCGCTGGACGACGAATACGACCCGCAGAAGGCCAAGGCCAACTACGACCAGCTCAAGAGCAGCGTGTTCGCGATGACGGCCGGGCTCGGCACGCCGACCAACCGGGCCTGGCGCGAGGCGGCGATCGCCGACGAGGTGCCGCAGGTGCTGATCATGACCGGCGACCCCATCTTCAGCAACACCGAGGAGAGCCCGTGGCAGCTCGGCTTCGTGCCGATCTATCAGAACGAGGGCGAGGCGTTCGGCAAGCTGCTGGCCGAGTCGAGCGAAGACCACAAGGTCGCCATCCTGTCGCAGAACGACGACTACGGCGAGGGGTACGTCGAGGGCTTCAAGAGCGGCATCGAGGGCGCCGACAACATCGAGATCGTCAAGGAGCTCACCTACGAGGCCACCGACACGTCGGTCGACGCGCAGCTCACCGAGCTCGCCGGGTCGGGCGCCGACGTCTTCTTCAACGCGATGTCGATCACCCCGCTGGTGATCTCGTCGCTGCAGAAGTCGCAGGAGCTCGGCTGGCTGCCGAGCTGGTTCCTGCCGTCGAACACGTCGAGCCCGAGCGCGATCCTCGAGCCCGGTGGGGCGACCGCGTTCCCCGGCGTCTACACCGTCGCCTTCGCGCAGTCGGCGGCGGCTCCGACCTTCGCCGAGAGCGAGGAGGGCGCGGCGTTCCTCTCCGAGCTCAAGGAGTACGCCGACTACCCCGACACGCCCGCGTTCCCGCACTGCGTGTGGTCGTACCAGATCGGCGCGACGCTGGAGCAGGTCTTCGCCAAGATGAGCGAGCCCACGCGCGAGGAGTTCATGAAGCAGCTGCGGACCATCTCGGGCTACACGGCTCCGCTGATGCTCGAGGGCTCGTCCGTCGACACCACGGTCGACGGGCAGCCGGCGGTCTCCACCGTGCAGGTGCAGAAGTACAACGGCAAGGGCTACGCGCCGGCCGAGTCCTGGGACCAGTGACCTGAGCCCATCGAGGGGCGGGCGGAGGCATCCGTCCGCCCCTTCTCGCCTCACCGGGGGCGTTTCGTCTCGGTCGCTGCGCTCCCTCGCTCAACGACCGGGCGGGGTCGGTGTGCTCCCTCGCGCAACGACCGGGCGCGTTTCGTCTCGGTCGCTGCGCTCCCTCGCTCAACGAGCGGGTGAGTCGGTGTGCTCCCTCGCTCAACGACCGGGCGCGTTTCGTCTCGGTCGCTTCGCTCCCTCGCTCAACGACCGGGCGGGGTCGGTGTGCTCCCTCGCTCAACGACCGGGCGGGGCGCTACTCCATGCCGTGGAGGACCTCGACGATCCCGGAGAGGTGGGCGCGGGTGGCGGCCTCGGCGGCGTCGGGGTCCTTCGCCAGGATCGCGTCGATGATCGCGATGTGCTCGGGCGCGGAGGTGGCGGCCCGGCCGGGGTGGAACGCGAGGCGGAACTGATGCCGTGCGGACTGCGCGCGCAGCCGCTCGAGCAGCTGCGTCGCGGTGCCGTGGCGGCTGAGGTCGCGGATGCGGCGGTCGAGCTCCTGGTTGAGGCGCGAGTACGCCATCAGATCGCCGGATCCGATGGCCTTCTCGATCTCGCCGCGCAGCGCCCGGAGCTGGTCGGCGTCGGCCGGTGTCAGGTTCTCGGCGGCCTTGCGCGCGCACAGCGTCTCGAGCCCGATGCGCACCTCGACGATCTCGATCGCCTCGTCGACGGTGATGGCCCGAACGCGCGCGCCCCGGTTGGGCAGGCGCTCGACCAGGCCTTCGCCAGCCAGATTGAGCAGTGCCGTGCGCACCGCCGCGCGGGACGCGCCGTAGCGTTCGCTGAGGTCGGCCTCGATGAGGCGCTGATGCGGGGCGAACTGGGCGTCGAGGATCGCCTCGCGGATCTGCTGCGTCAGGTCGGGACGCTCCGTGGCGTCGTCGCTCAGGACCGCGGCATCCGTCATCTCGGTCGTCCCCCTTCGACACACCGGTTCGTCCACTGACACTATCTCGCGACGGCCGATGCCTCCGGAAGCATCCCACACGAAATCATCGCGAATATCGTCGACAATCTTGATTCACGCGCATGCGAGAGGCACGCTGGTCATGCATCCATCCGCGCACCCGATCGCCGGTCCCGGCGGCCCCGCGGGCGGAGGCGGCGACCCGGACAGGACCAGCACAGAGAGGTGGCGTTCCATGGGCGAGACGACGACGGGGACTTCGGTCCGCACAGGGCTGTACATCGGGGGTGAGGAGCGCTTCACCGACGACGTGCTGACGATCCCCGACCCGGGAAAACCGGGCGTCGTGGTCGGCGAAGCGGCCGCGGCATCCGCATCGGATGTGAAGGATGCGGTCGCCGCGGCGAAGGCGGCGTATCCCGAGTGGTCCGCGCTCAGCGCTCAGGAGCGCGCCCGCCGGATGACCGAAGCGATCGCGGGCATCGCCGACGAGCGCGACGAGGACGCGGCGATCCTGTCGCAGGAGAACGGCAAGATCCGCCTGGAGGCGTGGATCGACGCGCTGGTGTTCGAGCTGCGGTGGAACCTGGCGCTCATGCTGGCCGACGAGGTCGACGGTGGCAAGACGCTCCCGCCGGTGCCCGGCGCGATCCCCGTCTCGACCGAGGTCTCGTACCAGTCGCTGGGTGTGGTGACCGTGATCGTCCCCTTCAACTGGCCGATCGCGATCCTCGGGGCTTCGCTCCCGCACGCCCTGCTGGCGGGGAACACCGCGATCGTGAAGCCGCCGCCCTCGGCGCCGCTGGCGACGACGCGGGTGGTGCAGCGCGTGGCCGAGAAGCTGCCGCCGGGCGTGCTCAACGTCGTGACCGGTCGCGACCAGGACATGGCGGATCTCATCCAGCACCCCGACGTCGCCAAGGTGTGCTTCACGGGGTCGGTCAACGGCGGCAAGCGGATCATGGAGATGGCGTCCAAGACGCTCACCCGGGTCACGCTCGAACTGGGCGGCAACGACGCGGCGGTGTTCCTCGACGACGCGATC
The DNA here is from genome assembly GCF_900292075.1 of Microbacterium timonense. GTDB lineage: Bacteria > Actinomycetota > Actinomycetes > Actinomycetales > Microbacteriaceae > Microbacterium > Microbacterium timonense. The sequence goes on along the minus strand of NZ_OLMV01000003.1, from coordinate 83,334 downwards.
CTCGACGACGAGCACCTCGACCGGCTGTACGCGGCGATCTACGACACCACCGGCCAGATCTGCATGAACGCCAAGCGCGTCTTCGTGCACCGGTCTCGTCTCGACGAACTGGTGACCGGCCTCACCGCTCGCCTCGAGAAGGCCGTGCTCGGCTACGGGCTCGACGAGGGCACCACGATGGGACCGCTGCACCAGCCCGCGCAGAAGGCCTTCGTGGACGAGATCATCCAGGAGGCCAAGGATGCCGGCGCCGACGTCCGCGAGTTCGGCGAGCTGCCGGACGGTGACCTCGCGGGCGGCAACTTCGTGCGCCCGGCGATCGTCGTCGACCCGGACCCCGGGCTGCGGGTGGTGACGCAGGAGCAGTTCGGCCCCGTGATCCCCATCATCCCGTTCGACACCGAAGAAGAGGCCGTCCGCCTGGCGAACGACACGTGGGGCGGCCTATGCGGCTCGGTCTGGACCGCATCCCCCGACTCGGCCCAGCGCGTGGGCTCGCAGCTCGTCTGCGGCTACGTGTGGGTCAACGACCACGGCGCCACCCGCCTGGACCTGCGCGCACCGTTCGGCGGCATGAAGCAGTCCGGCTTCGGTCGCGAGCAGGGCATCGAGGGCGTCCGCGCCTTCCAGGACACCCGTTCGATCGCCACCATCGACCCCGAAGCTCTGGCATCCATGGCTCACTGAATCCGTTCCCGCAGAAAGGGCGGACCTCTCCGTGCGCGGAGGGGTCCGCCCTTTCGTTCGGGTGACACCTGCCGCGTCCGTCGACCGTGAGCACCGCAGAATGGTGGGCAGAACTTATAGTTGAGAAAATCAACCATCAACTTTTATGATGTTCTTACGTCGGCAGGAGCCGGCGCCATCTGCACAACGATGTGGAGTTCCCATGCGTACCAGCACTGCCGTAGCCGTTCCCCTTCTCGCGGTCGCCCTTCTCGCGGGCTGCTCTGCGCAGCCGGCGACCGACGCCGCCCCCGAGGAGTCGACGGCTCCCAGCGAAGCTCCCCTCTACGATCAGCTCCCCGACGCGATCAAGGAGGCCGGGGTCATCAAGATCGCCGGTGACACGCACCCGCCGTACCGCACCATCGAAGAGGGCGGCGAGATCACCGGCATCGATCCCGACCTGCAGGCCGCTCTGACCGAGCAGCTCGGTGTGCCGTTCGAGATCGTCACCTCGTCGGGACTGGACGCCATGCTCACGGGCATGCTGTCGGGGCGCTACGACGCCTTCAACGGCCCGGTGCGCACGACCCCCGAGCGCGAGGCCGATTTCGACGCCGTCGTGTGGATGACCACGCGGACCTCGTACGTCTTCCTCGACGAGCGCGCCGACGAACTGGACGACCCGGAGGCGCTGTGCGGCTCGCGTGTGGCCGGCGTGACCGGCTCGGTCACCGAGAGCCAGCTGGCCCGCTACAACGAGTGGTGCGAGGCGGAAGGCCTCGACGCCGCCGAGTTCATCGGGCTGGAAGACAGCAACGCCACGTTCCTGGCGGTCAACTCCGACCGCGCCGACTACGCCGGCACGACCCAGTCGGCGGCGATCGACCTGCAGGCCTCCGACCCCGACCGCTACGGCTATCTCATCCAGAGCGACGAGCAGGGCGCCGGCATCGACCAGCTCGCCATGTTCATGCCGAAGGGCAACGGCCTGGCCGAGCCCATGCTGGCCGCCTTCGAGGCCATCTTCGAGAACGGCGAGTACGAGCGGATCATGTCCGAATGGGGCATCGAGGATGCCGCCGTCGACGCGCCCGTACTCAACCCGATGACGAGCAAGTGAGGCGAGAATGACTGATCTCACGACGCAGCCCGTGCGCAATCCGTTCGCGGACCGCACGGTCGACGTCGCGAACGCCCGACGGCGGATCCATCCCTGGCGGGTGGTCGTCGGCATCCTGCTGGCGCTGGTGACCGTGCAGATCGTGGTGTTCTTCGCCACCAACGACCGGTTCGAATGGCCCGTCGTCGCCGAGTACCTGTTCAACCCGAGCGTGCTCATGGGTCTGGGCATGTCGATCATGCTCACCATCGTCGGCATGGTTCTGGGGTCGCTCCTCGGAACGGCCCTGGCGGCCGGCCAGCTCAGCGAGTTCCGGCCGCTGCGCTGGGCGTGCATCGTGTTCGTCGGCGTCTTCCGCGGCGTCCCGCCGCTGGTGCAGCTGATCTTCTGGTACAACCTCGCCTACCTCCTGCCCCGGCTCGCGCTGGGGGTGCCGTTCGGTCCCGAGCTGTTCAGCTGGCCGACCAACGACCTGATCACTCCGCTCACCGCGGCGATCATCGGACTGTCGCTGCACGAAGCCGCGTACATGGCCGAGATCATCCGTGCCGGCATCCTCTCGGTGGACTCCGGACAGCGCGATGCGGCCGCGGCGATGGGATTCAGCCGCTGGCACTCGTTCACCCGCGTCGTGCTGCCGCAGGCGATGCGCGTGATCATCCCGCCGACCGGCTCACAGGTGATCGCGCTGCTGAAGGGCACATCGCTGGTGAGCGTGATCGCGATGGGCGATCTGCTGCACTCCGTGCAGGTCATCTACAACCGCACGTACGAGGTCGTGCCCATGCTGATGGTCGCGGTGATCTGGTACCTCGTCGTCGTCACGGCGCTCACGCTCGTGCAGCGCCGGGTCGAGCGCCATTTCAGCAAGGGGATGTCGCGGGCCGCGGTCGCGCGGCGGACCGCCGAACGAGTGGAGGCGACCGCGTGAACGATCGCACGCAGGAATCCCTGACGCCGGTCCTCCAGGTGGTCGGGCTGCGCAAGAGCTACGGCGACCACCTGGCGCTGGACGGCGTCGACTTCGAGGTGCACGCCGGAGAAGTCGTCGCCGTGCTGGGCCCGTCCGGCTCGGGCAAGTCCACCCTGGTGCGCTGCATCGACCAGCTCGAGTCGATCCAGGGCGGCGCGATGTACCTCGACGGCGAGCTGCTCGGCTATGAGCGCCATCGCGAGGGCATCCGTCCGCTCCGCGACGCCGACGTGCAGCGGCAGCGCCGCCGCATGGGGATGGTCTTCCAGCAGTTCAACCTCTTCCCGCACTGGACCGTGCTGCGCAACATCACCGAGGCGCCGATCAAGGTGCACGGCGTGCCGCCGGAGAAGGCCAAGGCGCAGGCGATGGAGCTCCTGGCCCGCGTGGGGCTGGCCGACAAGGCCCAGGCGCACCCGCGCCAGCTGTCCGGCGGTCAGCAGCAGCGGGTCGCCATCGCGCGGGCCGTCGCGACACAGCCGCGCATCCTGTTGTTCGACGAGCCGACCAGCTCACTGGACCCGGAGCTGGTCGACGAGGTGCTGCAGGTGATGAAAGACCTCGCGGAGTCGGGCATGACGATGATCGTGGTGACGCACGAGCTGGACTTCGCCCGCCACGTGGCCGACCGATGCGTCTTCATGGCCGACGGACAGGTGATCGAAGACCGCCCGTCGGCGCCGTTCTTCGACCACCCGGAGTCGACGCGGCTGCGCACCTTCCTCACCCGTACGTCGGGGGCGGCCGTCGGCGAGGTCGCGTGATCACGATCCACGCCGTCGGGGACCTGGTCCTCGAGCACGGCGACGCGCGCGCGCTGCTGGCGCCGGCCGCCGGGCGGCTTCGCTCGGCGGATCTGGTGATCGGGCAGCTGGAGATCCCGCACCTCGAGGCGGGGATCGTCCAGACGACAGACGTCCCGGCCCTGCCCGGTCCACCGTCGGCACTGGACGCGCTCGCCGAGGCCGGGTTCGGCATCCTCACCCTGGCAGGGAACCACGTCTACGACTTCGGGCCCGACGGGATGCGCGAGACGGCGCGACACTGCCGGGAGCGCGGCATGCGGACGGCAGGCACCGGGGAGACGATCGAGGAGGCCTTCGAGCCGGTCATCGAGGAGGTCGGCGGCGTGCGCGTCGCCGTCCTGAGCGTCAATTGCGTCGGCCCCCGCGAGAGCTGGGCGACGTCGTTGAAGCCCGGCGCCGCCCATGTCGAGGTCATCACGCACTACGAGCCGCGCGGCGCCAACCCCGGCGGTCCACCCCGGGTGCATACGTTCGTCGAGGCATCCAGCCTCCAGCGCTTCGTCGCCGCCGTCGCCGACGCCGCGACGCGGGCCGATGCCGTCATCGTCGCCCTGCACAAGGGGCTCGTTCACGTGCCCGTGGACATCGCGGCGTACGAGACGCAGATCTCGCATGCGGCGGTGGATGCCGGGGCCACCGCCGTCATCGGGCACCACGCGCACATCTTCAAGGGCATCGAGGTCTATCGCGGTCGTCCCGTCTTCCACGGGCTCGGCAACTTCGTGACGGTCACCGCGGCGCTCGCCGCCGCATCGGACGACGCACCCGAGCGCGCGGCATGGGCGCGGCAGCGCCGACGGCTGTTCGGCTTCGATCCCGACCCGTCGATGCCGCACTACCCGTTCCACCCCGAGAGCCGGAACACCGCGATCGCCGCGCTGAGGATCGGCGACCACGGCATCGAGGCCGCGCTGGTGCCGTGCTGGATCGACGACGACGCGCGCCCGGTCCCCGTGGACCGTGGATCCGCGCGGGGCGAGCAGGTCGCTGACTACCTGCGCCGGATCACCGCCGAGGCCGGGTTCGCCACCGAGCTCGAATGGGACGACGACCGGCTCGTCGTCCGGACGAAGGAAGACTGACATGAGCGCCACCGACGGCCCCCTCGCGGGCAAGACCGTGATCGATCTGACCACCGCTCTCGCGGGCCCCTACGCCACCCTGCTGCTGGCAAGCCTCGGTGCCCGCGTGATCAAGGTCGAGAACCCCACCCGTGGCGGCGACTCGTCGCGGAACAACTCGCCGTACGTCACCGCCGACGGCCTGCAGATGCGCCGCTCGGCGCCCGACGACATGTCGGTCTCGATGATGGCGCGCGGCCGGGGCAAGGAGAGCATCACGCTCAACCTCAAGCACCCGCAGAGCCGCGACGTGTTCTTCGACCTCGTCCGCCACGCCGACATCGTGGTCGAGAACTACAGCGCCGGTGTCACCCGTCGCCTCGGCATCGACTACGCCGCGGCGCAGCAGGTCAATCCCCGCATCGTCTACACCTCGATCAGCGGCTTCGGCGCCCAGGGCGTCGCCGGCGAGGGAAAGGCGATGGACACCATCATCCAGGCGCTCAGCGGCGTCATGATGACCGCGGGCGAACCGGGCGACGCGCCGATCCGGTTCGGGCTGCCCATCGGCGACCTGGTGGCGCCGCTGTTCGCGGTGATCGGCACCCTGGCCGCCGTGATGGATGCCGAGGCCACGGGTGAGGGCCAGCACGTCGACGTCTCGATGCTGGGCAGCCTCACTTCGCTCGTCGCGTGCGAGCCGTTCGACGCCCTCGAATCCGTCGGATTCCCGTTGCGGACGGGTTCGGTGGTGCCGCGGCTCGCGCCCTTCGGCACATTCCAGGCCGCCGACGGCTGGTTCGCCATCTGCGCGCCCACCGATCAGTTCGCCGAGGGCACCCTGGCCGCCATGGGAAGCGCCGAGCTCGTCGACGACCCGCGCTTCGCGTCCCGCGACGCGCGGGTCACCCACGCGGACGAACTGCACGGCATGATCGCGGAATGGGCCGCGTCACGCTCCACCGCCGAGATCCTCTCGGCCTTCGAGCACAACGGCGTGCCCGCGGCCCCGGTCCGCGACACCGCCACCGCCGTCCGCGACGACATCGTCACGAGCCGGCGCGAGGTCGTGCCGCTCGTGCACCCGCGCTACGGTCACCTCGACGGTCTCTACGGCAGCGGGCTGCCCGTGGTGTTCTCCCGCAGCCGCGCCGACCTCTCCCGCCCCGCGCCGGGCCTGGGCGAGCACACCGACGACGTGCTGGGCGGGCTGCTCGGGTACGACGAGCAGCGCGTCGACGAGCTGCGCCGGGACGGAGTGCTGTGACCGGCGCGCGCCCGGTCATCGGCATCGTCGGGAACGACGTGCCGCGCCAGCTCGTGCTCGCCGGCGGTGCGATCCCGCACCGGCTCACCGGCTCGTGGAGCGGCCCGATCGACCCGGAGGCGCGGGATCTCCTCGGCGCAGCCGATGCGGTCGCCGCACGCATCCTGACCGAGGTGCGCGCCGGGCGCGCGCAGTGCGACGCGCTCGTCGTGTGCGCGGACAGTCAGGCGCACGTCCGGCTCTTCTCCGTGCTGCGGGCGACCTCGCCCGACCTGCCGCTGCATCTGCTCGACCTGCCGCGCTCCGCATCCGCCGCCGCGCGACGGTTCGCCCGGTTCCAGCTCGCGCGTCTGGCGACCTTCGTCAGCGACGTCACCGGTCAGGTGATCGACGTCCCGGCGCTGGCGTCGGCGGCCCGCACGGAGCGGGAGCTCGGCGACGCGCTGCGGCGGCTGCGGGAGCGCCGGCGGGCGGTGCCGTCGCGGTGCCTCGGCTCCGTCGCGCTCCAGGCGTACCTCGACGCGTCCCGCCTCGACCCCGCGACCGCTGCGGCGCGGATCGATCAGGCGCAATCCGAGGTGCCGGCAGGTGCGGTGCGCGTGCACGCGACCGGGTCGAATCATCCGGATGCCGCCGCCTATCGCGTGCTCGAAGAGCAGGGGTGCACCGTGGTGAGCGAGGACCACGACACCGGCGACCAGGCGTGGCTGGGGGTGGCGGTGGACGGCATCGACGTCGACGAGACGATCGAGCGCCTCATCGACGCCCACTTCGACCGCATCGGCGCTCCTCCCGTGGCCTCCAGCGCCGCGCGAGCCGGTCTGACGCGGGATGAGGCCACCGCTTCCGGCGCCGAGGTCGTCGCCGGCCTCATCCGCGAACTGGACGAAGCCCCGGCATGGGACATCCCCGATCAGGCGGCGCTCTTGGGCGAACGTGGCGTCGCCCTTCGACTCCGCACACGCGTGCGCCCGGGGGACGAGCTGCAGGCGGCCGGCGATCTGGCCCGCGAGATCACCGAAGGGGCGGCATCCCGATGAGCCGGAACGTCGACTTCGGAGAGCGGCTGTCCAGTGCCGCGGCGGCCACCGCGTACCAGAAGGACTGGTTCCACTCGCTCTCGGAGCGCGTGCGGGAGGGGGCTCCGCTGGCGCTGGCCAACGCGGATGCGCCGCATGAAGTGCTGCGCGCGATGGACATCCCCTACGTCGTGAACCAGTGGTGGTCGTCGATCATCTCGGCCAAGCGCGCCGGTGCCGCCAGCCTCGCCGCGGTGGCGGCCAGGGGACTGCCGGACTACAGCAGGCAGTACGACGTGCTTCCGCTCGGAGCGCAGGAGCTCCCGGCCGAGGACGCCCCGTGGGGCGGGCTGCCGGAGCCGCGGTTCGCGATCGCCGAGCGAGGCGGCGACGTCACCCACAAGATCTTCGAGCAGTGGGGGCGCCGCGCGGACACCGAGACGTTCCTGCTGTCGCGCACCGCCGCGGATCCGGCGCCGGAGGGCTGGTGGGATCTCGTCGCCCACCGCTGGGAGGACGTGTTCGGCGCCGAGCGGATCGACCTGCTGCAGGGGGAGATCGAGGAGCTCATCGCATGGCTCGAGGAGCGCCTCGGACGCGCGCTCGACCGTGGACGCCTGGCCGAGGTGATGGCCCTGGGGAATGAGCAGGCGGAGTGGAACCGGCGCACCCGCGGGCTGCTCGCCGAGGCCCGGCCGCTGCCGGTGCCGGTGACCGACATCATCCCGAGCGTCATGGTTCCGCAGTGGCACCGCGGCACCGAATGGGCGGTGCAGGCGGCACGGCGCCTGCACGACGACGTCGCGCGTCGGATCGACGAAGGCGCCGCGGTGTGGCCCGCAGAGCAGCGCCGCCTCATGTGGATCGGCCGCGGCCTGTGGTCGGACCTGGACATGTACCGCTCGTTCCAGGAGGAGTTCGGCGCGGTGTTCGTCTGGTCCATGTACCTGGCGATCGCCGCCGACGGCTACGCGCGGTACGGGGCGGACCCGGTGCGCTGCCTGGCGGCACGCTTCGTGGGACTGACCGACCTGCTCTACGTGCCTCCGATGTCGTCCTCCTGGTACGTGAAGGAGGCCATCGCGCACGGGGTCGACGGTGTCGTCCACCTGGTCGCCGACGACACGCCGGGCGGCGCCCTGATCACGGCGGCGCTGGAGGACCACGGCATCCCCGTTCTCGAGATCCGGGGCAGCAACGCCGATTCCCGCTCCACGGCCGGCGTGCGCGAACGGATCGCCGCGTTCCTGCGCGACCGCGTGGCACCGAGCGCCTGATCCGGTGACCCGCTGGCCCGTGTTCCGGCCGTTCTCGAACGGCCGGTTCTCGCTCTACTTCGGCGGGCAGGTGGTGTCGAACATCGGCACGTGGTTCCAGAACCTCGCGCTGTCGCTGGTGGTGCTGGACGCCACCGGGAGCGCCCGCGCGCTCAGCGGTGTCACGATCGCCCAGTTCCTGCCGCTGCTGCTGCTCAGCGTGCCCGCGGGACGCCTCGCGGACCGGGTGCGCCCGCGCACGATCCTGCTGACCACCTCGCTGCTGTCGGCCATCGTCGTGGCGGGGCTCGCCGCGGCGACGCTCGATCCCGACGCGCCGGTCGCCACCTATTACGCGCTCGTCGCCGCGCTCGGCACCGTGAACACCTTCGAACGCGTCGCCGCGCAGGCGATCATCTTCGAGCTCGTGGGCCCCGGTGAGCTGGGTCGCGCGGTGTCGCTCAGCACGATCGCCGCGGCCTCCGGCCGGTCGATCGGTCCCGGGTTGGCCGGTCTCGCGTTCGAGGGCCTGGGCGCGACGGCGTGCATGCTGGTCAATGCCGGCTCGTTCCTGCTCGTCTTCCTCTCGATGGTGCTGATCCGCCCCTCGCAGCTGCACGTCCGCGAGACGCGGAGCCGCTCCCACACCGCCGACGCATACCGGGTGCGCAGGGACCGGGGCCTGGTCACCCTCCTCATCGTCAACGCCGTCGTCGCGCTGCTCGGCCTCAACCTGATGCTGGTCCTCACCGCCACGGTCTCCCTCACCTTGGACGGCGATGCGACCGCGGTGGGGGCTGTGCACACGCTCAACGCGCTCGGCGCGATCCTCGGCGGCATCCTCGCCGCGGGCAGGTCGAGCGTCACGGTGCGCTCGCTGATCGCGGCGTGCGGCGGGCTCGGGCTCGCGCTGCTCGCGAACGCCGCCGCGCCGGGCCTGGGCGTCCTGCTCGCGCTCGGCCCCGTGCTCGGGCTCGGCGTCGGCTATTACCAGGGCATCCTCAGCGCCGCCGCGCAGGTGAGTGTGCCGCCCCGACACATCGGGCGAGCGATGTCGCTGGTGACGGTCGGCAACTACGGGATGGTGCCGTTCGGCGCCCTGCTGATGGGCTGGGTCATCGACGAGTCGGGCGGACGGACCGCGCTGGCGATCGGGGGTGTCGCCGCGCTCGCGTGCGCGGGGTTCGTGCTGCTGCGGTCCCGGCGGACCAGCGAGGCCTGACGCCCGTCAGACCGGCGCCATGCCGGCGCCCTTGCTGGGTCGCCGGCGGCGGGCCACCGCCTCGGCCTCCGCCGTGCGGTCGCCGAAGTAGCCGCCCGCGAGCACGTCGGCGGCGTGGTCGAGGATCTCGGCGAGGGTGTCGCCCAGATCCGGCCCGATCGCCTCGGCCAGTCGATCCTCGCGCGACCGGATCTCGCTCTCGCACTCCGCCAGCGTCGCCCAGCCGGCCTCGCTCAGCCGCACCAGTCGCACCCGGCGGTTACTGGGGTGGTCGACGCGCTCGATGAGCCCCGAGGCGAGCAGCTCGCCCGAGACGACATGGGCGGCCTGCGAGCTGACGAACGTGCGCCGCGCCACCTGCGCGTTCGAGAGCGGAACGCCCTCGCCGAGCACTTGCAGGATCAGCAGCTGCGGGAGCGTGACGCCGTGCGCGAGCGCAGTGTTCTCGGCCGCACGGTTGAGCGCCCGGGCGAGGCGGTACGCCGTGTAGTTGAGCCGGTCCGTCGCGGGGGTCCCCCGCGGGTCTCGGCTGATGTCCGGCACGCCCTTCAGCCTAGGCCTCCAGCCGGTCGACCAGTTCCAGGCCGCGGCGTGCCCAGGCGATCTCGCCCTGCGCACGCTCGACGAGGCCCTCGTACGCGAACCGCTTGTACGCGATGGTGCGCTCGCGGTCGGCGTCGGCGGTCACGGCCAGGCGCCGGACCAGCATCGGGTTGGCGACCGCGTCGATGCGCTCGAGCTCGCCTTCCCACTGCGCCAGCTCGCCCTGCCACTGGGCGATGTGCCGCTGCAGGAACGCTCGCGCGGCCTCGGGGGTCGTGGCCTCGAGGTAGGCCGCCCGCAGGTGGGCGGGATCGCGCACCCGCTGATAGTCCAGCGGGGCGGCCATCCATTCGACGAACGCCTGCTCCCCGGCATCCGTCACGTGGTACAGACGCCGGGTGCCGCGCTCCCCGCGCGGCTGCTCCTCGCCCTGGATGAGTCCGAGCTCCTCCATCTTGCGCAGCTCGGGATAGATCTGCGAGTCGGGGGCGTGCCACACGTGTCCGACGGACTGGTGGAACTGCTTCTGCAGGTCGTAGCCCGAGAGGGGGCCGACGCGCAGGATCGCCAGCAGTGCGTATCGCAGACTCATCGCGCGCTCCTTCCTCGCCCGAGGGTAGCGGTCCCTGACCGCGAGACTTCACTCGAGCGCCGAGACTTCGGGCTAGGACCGCTGTCTCGGCGCCCCGTTGGAGTCTCGCGGTCTCTCGCGTCTCGCGGGTCTCGCGGTCAGGGTGGGGAAATGGTTCGAGGGGGCCCGCCCGGCGCGGGCGGACCCCCTCGGGTCTGTCAGGCTCAGGCGGATGCCTTGTACCCGGTGCGCCAGCCGCCGTGATAGGTCTGCCGCGCCACGGTCGAGTACGGCACCGGGCTGACGACGGCGCGCACCTCGAGCTGCTTGTGCGGCTCCACCGAGGCCTTCGAGGTTCCGCCGTTGGGCTCGCCCCACACGACCGTCACCTCGGCGCCCTCGGGCACGTCGGGGTTCACCGTCGCCAGCGACAGCGCGCGCTTCTCGTTGGCGCTGTATCCGGTGAACATCGAGAATCCGACGACGTTGCCGTCGGCATCCGTCACCGAGTCGTAGTTCGCCGAGCCGTAGTTGGCCAGCGGCAGGTCGAAGAACTTGTAGCTGTCGCCTTCGGTGTCGAACAGCGACGCGAAGATCTTCGTGACATCCTCGGCGTTCCACGCCAGCGTGACCTTGCGGCGCTGCGTGGCCGGGTCGATCTTCTCCAGCGCGTCGCGCCCGATGAAGTCGTGGTCGAACTTGACGAACGAGCCGTACCCGAGCTCCCACGGGGTCAGGTAGTAGTCCTCGATGTCGTCCGACACGAAGGAGCCGGCGAGCGTCCCGGTCGCCTCGTAGCTGTCCACGCCGAGCCATTCGCGGTAGCCGCGCTCGGCCTCACCGGTGTAGATGGCCGGCAGCGGCGACGGGATCCAGCCGGACTCCAGCGTGTTCGACGGATAGGCGCGCGAGCCGACAGGCACGAGCCCGAACTCGGCGCCGGTCTCGACGATGAGGTCCCGCACGCGGTGGTGGTCCTCGTACGGCCCCCAGATCTCCAGGCCCGGCGCTCCCGCCATGCCGTGGCGGAGCGTGCGCACGTTCATGCCGCCCAGCTGCATCGTCGACATGCTGAAGAACTTCAGCTGCTCCAGCGGACCGCCGTTGAGCTTCTCGATGACCTGCCACGCGGCGGGGCCCTGGATCTGGAACCGGTAGTACCGCCGGCTCACCGCGTCGCCGTACGGGCGCGAGGGGGAGCGGCGGTCGACGGTGACGTCGAGGTTCTGGTAGCCGCCGGTCTCACCGTGGTACAGCAGCCAGTTCGACGCGGGGGCCCGCCCGACGTACACGTACTCGTCTTCGGCCTCGTGGAACAGGATGCCGTCGCCGATGACATGACCGGAGGCGGTGGTCGGCACGTACTGCTTGGCACGGTTGACCGGGAAGGTGGCCACCGAGTTGATGGCGGTGTCGGAGATGAGCTTGATCGCGTCGGACCCCTTGAGGAACACATTGTCCATGTGGTGCGACTGGTCGTACAGCACAGCGGTGTCACGCCACGCCTTCTGCTCCTTGATCCAGTTCTGGAAGTCCGCGGGGACCACCGGGTAGATGTACGAGCCGATCTGCGAGTTGCGCAGCATCTCGACGGGGTTCTGAGCGTCGATGAGCTCCTGCAGATTCTTCGCCATGGGAGAACCTCTCTGTTCGTTGATTTTCGGGGTGGGATGCCGGGGTCGAGCGTTTCGTCTCGCTTCGCTCGCTCGACGCCGGTGGCTAGGTGAAGACGATGGTGTGGTTGCCGTGGCGGATCACGCGGTCCTCGGCGTGCCATTGCACGGCGCGGGAGAGCACGGCGCGTTCCACGTAGGCGCCGCGGGCCTGAAGGTCCGCCGCCGTCATCGCGTGGGTGACACGGGCGACGTCCTGCTCGATGATCGGGCCCTCGTCGAGGTCCTCGGTGACGTAGTGGCTCGTCGCGCCGATGAGCTTGACCCCCCGCTCCTTGGCCTTGCGATAAGGGGCCGCGCCGATGAAGGCGGGGAGGAACGAATGGTGGATGTTGATCACGGGAACGCCCACCTCCTCGAGGAAGGACTCCGAGAGGATCTGCATGTAGCGGGCGAGCACGACGAAGTCGACGTTGCCCTTGAGCAGCTCGACGATCTTCGCCTCGGCGGCCGACTTGTCGGGGCCCTGCGAGGGAACGTGGAAGAACGGGATGCCGAAGCTGCGGACGTCTTCGGCGGTGTTGGTGTGGTTGGAGATCACCATCGGGATCGTGACGGCGAGCTCGCCGCGACGGTGCCGCCACAGCAGCTCGAGCAGGCAGTGGTCGCTGGTGGAGACGAGGATCGCCATGCGCTTGGGGATGGACTGGTCGGTCAATCGCCACTCCATCTTCAGCGGCCCGAGGGTCTTGTCGAGGTCCGCCTCGATCTCGGGCAGCGCGGCCTGCAGATCGGGGCGGTGGAACACGACCCGCTGGAAGAACTCGCCGCCCTCGGGGTTGTCGGAGTACTGGTCGAGCGTCACGATGTTGCCGAGGTTGCGCGTGACCAGGGCGGTGACGGCCGCCACGATGCCGGGCTGGTCGGGACCATGCACGATGAGGCAGGCGTGGTCCCGTCGGGTGTCGAGGTGCGTCGTCACCGCAGCGCCCCCGACGACTGCGCCGCGACGAACTCCCGCGCCCACTGCGACGTCGCCAGCAGCCCGCCGAACGTGTAGAAGTGCAGCTTCACATCGCCGTGCCCGCCGCCCGTGCCCGGGCTCGTCGAAGGCTCGGCGAGCCGGTCGGCCAGGTCGGTGACGAAGCGGTCGGGACCCGCCGTGCCCATGAGGTTGGTCAGCGAGAAGCCGTACTTCTTCACGATCATGGCGTTGGCGCCGACCCCGAACCGCCGCGCGAAGTTGATGAGCCGCTTGATGCCGGCCGGCCCCGGGGTGCCGATGCGGATCTGCGCGTCGATGCCGCGCTCGCGCACCGCCTCGATCCATGCGATCACCGGATCGGTGTCGAAGGCGAACTGCGTGAGCACGACAGCGTCCAGCCCCTGCTGGGCCAGCGCCAGCGCCTTCTCGTCGAGGTGACGCCACAGCACATCGTCGGCGATGTCGGGGTGGCCCTCCGGGTACCCCGCGATCGAGACCTCGCGGGCGCCGTACTTCTGCAGCAGCCCGGAGCGGATGACGCTCAGCGAGTCGGGGTAGGGTCCTGCCGGGTCGGCGGGGTCGCCGCCGACGGCGAACACGTGCTCGGTCGCGCCGACCTCCTGCAGGCGGGCGAGGAACTCCTCGAGCTGCGCCTCGGACTCCAGGCGGCGGGCCGAGATGTGCGGCACCGGCACGAAGCCCATGTCCTTCACGGCCTTGGCGGCGGTCACCCGCATCTCGAGGTCCTCGTTGCCCAGGAACGTGACGTTGATCTTCGTGCCCTGGGGGATGGTGTCGCGGGCCTCCTCGAGGCCGGGCACGTCCTTGCCGGTCATCTCGAGCGAGAAGCCGTCGACGAGCGCGGCCGCCTTCGGGGAGACGGGAGTCGGGTGAGCCACTGTCGAGGTCCTTTCCTCTGCCGGGCGCTTCCCTGCGCCTCGGTAACCACACGATACCTATGACCATAGGTAATGGCAATAGGGACGCGTCGAGCGTCTCCGCCATCCTCGGTCGCCGCGCGGGCACCCCCGCCGCGAGATTCCGATGAACGGACGCCCCCGTCGCCGCTCGCACCCCGGCTTCCTCGCCCCGGGCCCCTCCCGGCGGCGGTTTGTGCGGAGAACACGCCGTTGTGCGCCCGGCCATTGCGGCGTGTCCTCCGCACAAACCGAACGGGAGGTGGGATGGGTCATTCATCTAATCGGTGACGGGCGTCACAGAATGCTTGACAATGCGAGGGCGGTGCCGCACGATGATCGTGTCCGGCACGCCGCGGTGCCGCCCCGACGAGTGTCGGACGGGACCGCCGCCGCAAACCCCCCGCACCGTCCACGAGAGGCCCGTCAATGAAGAAGAGTCTTGTCACCCTCGGCGTCCTCGCCGCCGCCGCGCTCGCCCTCAGCGGCTGCACGGATTCCGCCGCCGGTCCCGCATCCACCGCGACGTCCACGGGCGACGCCGGCGGCGGCGACCTCACCACGGTCCGCGTCGCTGCGCTGCCCATCGCCGAGACCGGCGCCCTCTGGGCGGCGATCGACGAGGGCATCTTCGAGGAGCACGGCCTCGAGATCGAGGTCGTCCCCTCGCAGGGCGGCGCCAACGCCATCCCGGCGCTGCTGAGCGGCGACATCCAGTTCGCGATCGGTCAGCCGTTCGGGCCGATCCGCGCCGATCTCCAGGATCTCGGCGTCGTGATCATCGGCAACTACGCCAACAGCCTCGCCGACGGCGACGACGTCAACGCGGTCGTCGCGCTCGGCGATTCCGGCATCACCCGGCCCGCAGACCTCGCCGGCAAGAAGGTGTCGGTGAACACCCTCGGTGCCGCCGGCGACCTCACGATCCGCAAGGCGGTGCAGGACGACGGCGGCGACCCCTCGACGATCGAGTTCGTCGAGGTGGCGTTCCCCGACGTGCCCGCGCAGCTCGAGGCGGGAACGATGGATGCCGCGTGGGCGCCCGATCCGTTCCGCGCGATGATCGTCGGCGACGGCGGAGTGTCGGTCGTCGAGCCGTACCAGGCGACGATCCCCGGCCTGTCGGTGCTCACCAGCATCACGACGCAGGCGCTCCTGGACGATGACCCCGAGCTCGTCGAGGCGTACTCGGCGGCCATGGCCGAGGCGCTGGACTGGGCCAGCCAGAACGAGGATGCCGTTCGCGCGGCGATCGCCACCAACCTCGAGATCCCCGAGGAGGCCGCGGCCGGCATCACGCTGCCGACCTTCACGTGGGACCTCGACGGTGCCGGCATCGAGGACCTCGGCGCACTGGCCGTGGAGTTCGGCTACATCGACGCCGAGCCCGACTTCGACCGCCTGCTCCAGCAGCAGTAGCCGCCGGCGGGAGGGGTGCGGCCGCGCCGCTCGCCGGCATCCGTCCCCTCCCGCACGCCGTCCCGCTCGCACCCGAAGCCCCGATCGGACTGTTGTGACCGCCACCGTCGACTCCCCGATGCTCGTCGCCGCGCCGCCGCGCCGACGCAGCCCGCGCCGCCGGCGCACGCTGCGCAAGGCGGCACTGGGCGTGGCCGGCATCGTCGGGTTCCTCATCGTCTGGCAGCTGCTGCCGCCCCTCGGCATCGTCGCCCCGCGCTACTTCCCGACCGCCACTGCCACGCTCGCCCAGCTGGGGCAGGAGCTGCGCGACCTCGAATTCTGGCGCAACGTGGGACGCACCCTCACGGCGTGGGGCATCGGCCTTCTCATCGCCACCGTGCTGGCGACCGTGCTGGGCACGGTCATCGGGCTCGTGCCGTTCCTGCGCCGCGCGACGCACACGACCGTCGAGTTCCTGCGCCCGATCCCCTCGGTGGCGCTCATCCCGCTGGCCATCCTGATGTTCGGCCTGCGCATCGAGTCGGCCCTGGTGATCATCGTGTACGCCAGCTTCTGGCAGGTGTTCATCCAGGTGCTCTACGGCGTCGCCGACGTCGACGCCGTCGCCCGTGACACGGCGCGCAGCTTCGGGCTCTCGCGGGGCTCGCGGGTCGTCAACCTCGTGTTCCCCACGGCCCTGCCGTACCTGATGACGGGGCTGCGGCTGGCCGCGGCCGTGGCGCTCATCCTGGCCGTCACCGCGGAGATGTTCATCGGCAACCCGGGGATCGGCCGGGCGATCATGGTGGCCCAGAACGCCGGGCAGTGGACCACGGTGTACGCGCTCGTCGTCGTGACGGGGCTGCTCGGGCTGCTCGTCAACCTGGTGTTCCGCGCGATCGAGCGACGCTCGCTCTCGTGGCATCAATCGGTCCGAGGGGAGGACGTGCTGTGACGCTCTACACGAGCACCGTCGTCACGCCCCGGCGCCCCGCACGGGTATGGGCGAAGATCGGCGAGAACACCGCCTACGCGATCGGGCTGCCGATCGTGCTGCTGGTGATCTGGGGCGTCTGGGCCTCGATCAGCCCGGCCATCTTCTTCCCGAGTCCACTGGCGATCGTCCAGGCGTTCGTCGACACGTGGGTGGGGCCTGCCTTCGTCAACGACGTGCTGCCCAGCCTCGGCAGGCTGGCCCTGGGTATCGTGCTCTCGATCGTGATCGGGATCGCCGCGGGCACGCTCATCGGCCTGGTGCGCTGGCTGCGCGAGCTGCTCGAGCCGCTTCTGGAGTTCTTCCGCGCCGTGCCGCCGCCCGTGCTGATCCCGATCGTGGCGGTGCTGCTCGGCGCGAACGACGCGATGAAGGTCGTGGTGATCGTCGCCGGGGCGGTGTGGCCGATCCTCCTCAACACCATCGAGGGGGTCCGCGCCACGGACTCGGTCATGACCGAGACGGCACGCTCGTTCGCGCTGCGGCCTGCCGAGCGACTGCGCTACCTCACTCTCCCGGCGGCCAGCCCCCGCATCATGGCGGGTGTGCGGCAGTCCCTGTCGATCGCCCTGATCCTCATGGTCATCTCGGAGATGTTCTACTCGTCGTCCGGCCTGGGGTACCAGATCGTGTTCTTCCAGCGCAATTACCTCATCGCGCAGATGTGGAGCGGCATCCTGCTCCTCGGACTCATCGGCATCCTGCTGGCGACCGTCTTCGGCGTCGTCGAACGGCGGGTGCTGCGGTGGTATCACGGAATCAAGGAGGTGGAGCGTGCCTGAATCGCCGTCCACAGCACGGACGCTCTTGAACGTCGAGCACCTGCGCAAGGTGTACGAATCGTCGACCGGGAACGTCGAGGCGATCGGCGACATCGGATTCCGGATGGATGCCGGCGAGCTGGTGTGCATCGTGGGGCCCTCGGGATGCGGCAAGACGACGCTGCTCAAGTGCATCGCGGGTCTTCTGAACCCGACGTCGGGGATCGTCGAGCTCGACGGCAAGCGCGTGACCGCCCCGCCGCCGAAGATGGCGCTCGTCTTCCAGGAGTACGGACGCAGCCTCTACCCGTGGCTCACGGTGCGCGGCAACGTCGAGCTGCCGCTGAAGCACAAGAAGCTGTCGCGACCCGAGCGCGACCGGCTGATCGACGACGCGCTGACCGCGGTGGGCCTCGACCACGCCGCCAAGAGCTACCCCTGGCAGCTGTCAGGCGGCATGCAGCAGCGCGTGGCCATCGCCCGTGCGGTCGCCTACCAGCCCGAGGTGCTGATCATGGACGAGCCCTTCGCCGCGGTCGACGCGCAGACGCGGGCCGACCTCGAAGACCTCGTGCGGACGCTGCACCGTGAGCGCGGCATGTCGATCCTGTTCGTGACGCACGACATCGACGAATCGGTGTATCTCGGCGAGCGGGTCATCGTCCTGTCGAAGTCGCCCACGTGGGTGCAGGAGGACATCGCGATCGACCTCGACGCCGACCGCGACCAGATCACCACGCGCGCGCTGCCGCGCTTCACCGAGCTGCGCACGCACGTCTACGAGCAGATCCAGCGCGCCAAGCGCGGCGAGGCCGTCCGGCCGGAGGCGGCGTGAGCCTGGCCACCTCCGCAGCCGTGTCCGGCGCGCCCGTCGGTGAGACGTCGGTGCTGACGCGCAAGCCGCGACAGCTGCTCCTCGCCTTCTTCGGCGAGTACGTGTGCGACCGGTATTTCGAGCCGCTCCGGGCCAGCGTGCTGATCGGCGCGCTCGAGAGCGCCGGCGTCGCGGCGTCGGCGGTGCGGACCAACCTGGACCGCATGGTGCACAGCGGTCTGCTCGAGCGGCGCCGGCTCGGTCGCGAGATCGGGTTCGTGCTCACCGCCCACGGCAGCGAGGTCCTGCGCGAGGCATCCGGGCGCGTCAACGGGCCCGCTCCCTTCGAGCCGCAGGGAGAGGGGTGGACGCTCGTGACCTTCACGGTTCCCGAGCACCTCCGCGACCTGCGCCACCGTCTGCGCGCCGCCCTGACCTGGTCGGGCTTCGCGCTGCTGCGCGACGGTCTGTGGATCGCGCCCGGCGCGGTCGACCTCGCCGCGGCGCTCGGTGCCATCATCCCCGACCTGCCCCCGGCATCCGTCAACGCGTTCTCGGCGGCCGAACTCGACGGCTTCCCCATGTCCGAGGCTGTGCGCGTCGCGTGGGACGTCGAGCGCATCCGCGACGCCCACGACGAGTTCATCGCCCACTGGGAGCGGGAGGATGCCGCATCCGATCTGCCCCCGCTCACCGCGCGCACGCTGCTCGTGGCCGATTGGCTGGCGCTGCTGCGCGCCGATCCCCGGCTTCCCCGCCAGTACATGGGCGAGGGCTGGCCGGCCGACCGCTCCTTCGAGCTGTTCACGCAGCGGCATCGCGCGTTCGCCTTCCCCGCGGTGCGGGATTTCGCCGCCCTCGTCGGCTGAACGCGCTCCTCGGCCGAACCCGCCCTCTCGGGTGAACGCCTCCGCCGGCTCAGGCGCGCTCGCCCGCAGGCGCCTCGGCGTATGCGCGGAACGTGTGGTGCGACGCCAGGTCGGCGAGCTCCGCGGAATGAGGCCGGAGGATCCGGCGGAACGCCGCCTCCGCCGCGGGGCCGGTCGCGTCGTAGATCGCGGAGCACACCGCCAGCGCGCGCTCGAAGGGCGCATCGTCGCCGGTCAGCGCGCGGGGGAGCATGGGATCGGCATGACGCAGTTCCCGCCAATCGCGCATCACCGAGGTGCGCACGCGAAGCACATCCGCGTCGCGGTGAGCCGGTGGTCCGGCGTCCCCGCGGGCGGCCGCCTGTTCCGCCGTCTCCAGTCCCGCCGCGACCGGCTCCCACCGCCGGACGAAGTCGCGGTAGGCGGCATCCCGCTCGTCCAGCCCGAAGGCTGCGCGAGAGACGCCGCTGTCCTGTCCGTCCGGCAGCCGCGCGCCCACGAACACCGTGAGCTGGCCCGCCTCCGGAGGTGTGCTCAGCTCACGCACGATCGAGTCGACATCGCGCCGATGGTCTCCCGGGCGGATCCACAGGCCGTCGTGGACATTGCCGAAGCCTGATTGACGGAGCCTCTCCCGCAGCGCATTCCGGGTGCTCCGCTGATCCTCGCGCAGCGAGTAGCCCACGACACTCCACGTGCCGTCCCACGGCTGTGCGATGTGACTGCGGAACAGCAGCTGAACGTGGGCGTCGACGGACTCCTGGCTCATCGGAGAGACCGCGTACGACGTCGTCCTCCCGGTCCTCGTGGTGACGAGGAAGCCCCTCTTCGCCAAGCGCTGGACCGCGGCCCGCGCGCCCGCCGGCGTCACGTCGAACAGCTCCAACAGCGTCACGAGCGCGGCCGACGGGATGGGTTCCGGGCGAAGGTGCCAGTAGTCGCCGAGGAGGACGATGAGCAGCTGCTGGGAACGTGCGCCCTGCTGATCCCGGGGGAGCAGGTGATCGGCTGACCGCATGGTGCGATTGTGCCAGTCAGACCGTCACGGCGCGGGAGCCGCGGCCAGGGCGAGCGGCACGGCCCGCGGGCCGTACTCGAGCCAGTTCATCATCCGCACCTCGCCGGCGAGCGCGAACGACGTCGTCCGCCGCAGGAGCACCTGCAGCGCGGTGAGCAGCTCGACACGCCCCATCGTCGCGGCGGGGCATCTGTGTGCGCCACGACCGAACGCGAGATGCGAGTTGTTCTTGCGGTGGAGGATGAACTCATCCGGTCGCTCGAAGACGGCGGCGTCCCGGTTGGCCGAGGGGAAGACGAGCGCGACGGCCTCGTCCGGGCGGACGAGCCGGCCGTGGACGACGGTGTCCTCCCGGGCGGTGCGCGCGAACACCCGGTACGGGGCGTGAAGGCGCAGGAACTCCTCGATCGCCGCAGGAAGATCGTCGGGGTTGGCTCGCAGGTGCTCCTGCAGGTCGCGGTCCTGTGCGAGATGCACGACGCAGCTTCCCAGGACGGCCTGCGGTGCGCCCATGCCCGCGACGATCATCTGGCGGATCGTCGCGATGGCCGTCCGCTCGGTGATGTGGTTCGCGGGATCCATCGCGGCCGCGTGCAGACTCGCCACCAGATCGGTCGCAGGGTCGGGACGCTGGGACAGCCGGTCCCGATAGACGCGCTCGGCGATCTCGTACAGCTGTGCGCTGCACTGCCCGATGACGTCGTCGTCCATGTCCTGGATCGCGAACCCGTAGCGCACGCCGATCTCACGGACGTGGTGGGCGAGTTCGGCGGGCACGCCGAGGAAGGCGGCGAAGCAGTCGACCACGAACGGGGCGGCGAAGTCGGCGACGCCGTCGGCGCGCCCGCGTGCCGTCATGGCGTTCACGAGCTCCTCCGCGCTGGCGCGGAACGTCGGCTCGTGGGTCTTGACGACCGAGCGGCGCATGACCGGATCGATCGCCTCACGGTAGGCGGTGTGTTCCGGCGGGTCGAAATGCAGCGGGGGACGCCGCGATGAGCGGGGCACGTGCGGCACCACGTTCTGCACCGACGTGATGAAGCGCTCGTCCTGCGCGACGGCCACGACGTCCTCGTAGGTCATCGCGGCCCAGAAGCCGCCGAACGCCTCGCTCCACGGGAAGGGGTTCGCTTCCCGGAGTGCCGCGTAGTCGCGGTGCGCGCTGCCGAAGCTCTCCTCCAGCGCGGGCGCCCACTCGCCGCTGCGTTCGGACCGCGCACGGGAATCGACGGGCACGGATGCCGCGGCATCCGTCTGCGTCGGGGTGGCGCCGAAGGGGCACCCTGTCATCAGATCACCTTCCTTCGCGCCCACCGCGCGACGGATTCGAGGGCGACGACGACGGCGATGAGTCCGATGAGGATGCCGGCCGTCGTCTGGTAATGAAGGGTGGCCACGGACTCCTCCAGAAGGAAGCCGATACCGCCCGCACCCACGATGCCGAGCACGGCCGACTCGCGCAGGGCGAGGTCGGACGTGAACAGACTGTTGCCGATGAAGCTCGGCACGAACTGGGGCCACACGCCGCTGACGAACACCTGGAGGCGGGTGGCGCCGGTCGCCTCCAGGGCGCGGATCGGAGCGGGATCGACCTTCACCAGGGAGTCGGTGAAGAACTTGGCCGCCAGGGCGGTGCACGAGATCGTGAGCGCCAGGAAGCCGGCGAAGGGGCCGAGGCCCAGGGCGGCGACGAAGAGGAGGGCGAAGATGATGTCCGGCACTCCGCGCACCAGCACCATGAGACCCCGCAGGGCGATCGAGAGGGGCTCGAGGCGGATCAGATGCCGCGTCGACAGCAGCGCGATCACGAGCCCGACGATGACGCCGAAGGTGGTCGCCGAGATCGCCATGATCACGCTCTCGAAGATCCCGTACGCGATGTCGAGCGAGAACGCGGGAGGGAAGAACCCCGTCAGGACCGCGACGGCGTTCTGCCACGCCCGGCCGAGGCGCGGAGCGTCCGCGAACAGCTGGACGAGGGAGAAGACGAACAGCGCCAGCACGATCGCGCCGGAGCACACCCGCAGGAGGCGCGAACGGTTCCACCCCGGCGTGGCCCGCGCCCGCCCGGTGCCGTAGAGCTCTGTCGCGGTGTGCTCGGCGGCATGCTCGGCCAGAGCGCGCTGCGCGAGATACGCGGCGAGCTCGAGCACCAGCAGCATCACGACGATGACAAGGATGATCCCCAGCGCGCGGCGGTAGTCCAGCGAGCCGATCGCGGTCTGCAGCGCCAGCCCGATGCCGCCGGCGCCCACCAATCCGAGCACGGCGGAGGCGCGGATGTTGATGTCGAGGCGGTACAGCACGATGGCGGTGATGCTCGGGAGCGCGCGGCTGAACGTGGTCGCCACGAAGTTCTGCGCGCGGCGGGCGCCGACGGCGGCGACGGCGTCGCGCGGCGCCGGGTCCTGCTCCTCGAAGACGTCGGCGAACATCTTGCCGATCATCCCCACCGAGTGGAAGGCGATCGCCAGCGCGCCGGCGAGGGGGCCCAGTCCCACGATCCGCACGAGGATCAGCGCGAACACGAGCGAGGGTACGGCGCGGGTGACGACGATGATGCCGCGCGCGAGCCAGCCGATCACCCGGGGGCCGGTGAAGTGGCGTGACGCGGCAGCGGCGAGGAAGACCGACGCGATGGTGGCAAGGCCCGTGCCCGCGATCGCGATCCAGAGCGTCTCCAGCGCGAGAGTGGCGAGGTTGGCCGGGTCGCCGACGGTGGGCGGCACCATGCGCTGCAGCAGCGCCGCGATGTCCTCGAACCCGTCCACGAGCGCGGCCGGCCGGATGTCGAGCCACCACATGCCGAAGAGGGTGACCGCCAGGTACGCCAACGGGATGCCGACAGTCGCCGCCGACGCCCGGGGGCGGCGAGCCGACGACGGGGACGACGTCACCGGCGGCCGGTCCAGCGTGAGCGACATGTCAGACCCGCTTCGCCTGTTCGTACACCGCTCGGACCTGTGCCTCAGTGGTGTCGACGGTGGCGGCATCCAGGATGAACGAGCCGTCCCGCACGGCCACGATCCGGTCTGACACCTGCAGCGCCAGCTCCACCTGGTGGAGCGAGCAGATGACGGTGAACCCGTCCTCGGCGCTGAGCTTCTTGAGGGTCTGCAGCACCGACACGCTCGCGTTGGGGTCCAGGGAGGCGACGGGTTCATCGGCCAGCACCAGCTCCGCCTCCTGCATGAGGGTGCGAGCGATCGCCACCCGCTGCTGCTGCCCGCCGGACAGCGTGTCGCACCGCTGATAGCGCTGATCCACCAGCCCGACCCGCTCGAGGTTCGCGACCGCCCTCTCACGCAGCCCGCGCGGATAGCCGGCGATGCCGTAGCGCGGCATCCGGAGGGACCCCAGGGCTCCCATCAGGACGTTCTCCATCGCACTGAGACGTCCGACCAGTCCGAACTGCTGGAACACGAACCCCACGCGTGTGCGCAGCCGTTGGAGGGATCGCCTCCCGCACGTCGCCGGGTCGACTCCCAGCACCGACAGCGTGCCGCCCGTCGGTCGATGGCTGCCGTTGATGAGACGCAGAAGAGTGGACTTGCCGGCACCGGACGGTCCGACCAGCGCCACGAACTGGCCCGCGCCGACATCGAGGTCGACGTGCGTGAGGACCGTCTTGTCGCCGAAGCGCATGCTCACGTCGCGCAGTGCGACGCCCGGGGCGCGCCGACCGGTGAGATGCGAGGGGTTCTCCGTCATTCCCGGTGCCTTCTGTGCAAGGGGAGTGGTCACCGGGTCATTCCTCACCGCGGCAGACATCCGTCTCGAGCGTCTGACAGATCTGACTGATCACGTCGTAGTCGGAGGAGGTCGCGGGCTCGAACGCGAAGGCGCCGGTTCCGCCCCACTTGCAGGCGGTGGCCCCGCTGAACTCCTCGCCCCACTCGGCGGGCGCCTCGCGATTCTGCTCCGCGCAGAGGTCGGCCTCGAACGCCGTCACCGCGTTGTAGTCGGTGACCGCCTGGACGATCTTCTCGCGCAGGTGCTCGTCGAGCCAGTTGCCGACGACGATGGGGGTGCCCGGGATCGGGTCCGACGTCCACACCGTCTCGGTGTCGCCTTCGGCGATGATCCCGCGCTCGGGCAGGATCGTCGTGACGAAGGTCTCCGCGACGAAAGCGATGTCGCAGTCGCCCGCGAGCATCTGAGTGACCGCGACATCGTGCGACCCGACGAAGAGCGGATTGATGTCGGTCTCGGGGTTGATGCCGGCCTCGGTCATCGCGGCGGCGGCCGTGAGATATCCCGTCGTCGACGCCGGGTCCGTGAAGCACACGTTCTTGCCCGCGACATCCTCGATGGACGAGATGGCGGAGTCCGGCGTCACGACGCCGAGCGACCTCACCGCGCCGGAGCCCGGCTCCGGCGTCCGCTGGTCTTTCGCGACGGGTTCGACGTCGGCGACGTCCGACGCCAGGTAGTACGAGAAGGCACCGTACGTGGCGATGTCCACCCGCTCGGCCACCTGTGCCTCGATGACGCCGGCGTTGCTGCTGACCGCCTCGATGCGGGTGGGGATGCCGGTGGCCTCCTCGATCGCGGCGACGACCGGCAGGAAGCTGTTCTCGAGCTCTTCGCTGTCGTCGGTCGGGACGACGGCGAACACGAGCTCGGCCGGGGCGCCGGAGGCCGAGTCCGCGTCGTCGACGCGCGCGTTCGGACTCGCCCCGCAGCCTGCCAGGAGCAGCCCGGTGGCCATGACGGTCGCCGCGAGAACAGTTGCCTTCTTCATGTCGGGCACCTTTCGACTTCGGGGGGAAGACGGCCGCCGCGTCTCCGGCCGACATTGGAGGGAGACAGTTTCAACTACGTCCGTCATTGGATGTGTGGTGTTTCCACGGAACCACGAATAGTTGTGATTGTCAACGGACATGATCGCCAACCGTTGACATCCTCAACCGATCGTGTCAGGGTCAAGACCGCTACAGATCCCGAGGCGAACGTCGATGAAAGTGTCGTGCGCCCGGTCAACGTCGACCAGACAGTGCGGCGCGTTCGTCCCACCTGCGGTTCGGAGCGTGGGCGCCGCCGGAAGGGACCACCATGTCATCACGCTCGATTCGCGTCGGCGCCGGCATCGTCGCCTCCGTGGCGCTCATTCTCACGGGGGGCTCCGCCGGGGCAGCACCACCGGCCACGACCGAGAGCCGGGGGCCTCTCCCCCGCGGCGGTCAGTATGTGCTCTACGCACCGGAGGACTGGAACGGCACGCTGCTGACGTGGAGCCCGGGCTTCGGCGGAGGAGGGGGCGTCGCATCCGCCGGGCCCTCCGCGGATGTGGTGTCGTGGCTCACCGAGGAGGGATATGCCGTGGCCGGGGCGGCAGCGGGCAGCGGATGGGCTGTCGAGGACCTGCTTGCCGCCCAGCCCGAAGTCGTCCGGATCGCGGCAGACGCGCTGGGAGAGCCCGACCACGTCATCGCATGGGGATCGTCGATGGGCGGGCAGGTCTCCGTGGCCCTGCTCGAGCAGCGGGCCGACCTCTTCGATGCCGCCCTCCCGCTGTGCGGATCGGTCGCCGGCGCGATCCCGATGCTCAACGGGGCGCTGGACGGCACCTACGCCCTGAAGACGCTGATCGCTCCCGCTGACACGCGTCTGGAGCTGGTCGACGTGACGGATGAACCGGCTCGGCAAGCGGCGTTCCGTGAAGTGCTCGACGCCGCGCAACAGACGCCGGAAGGCCGGGCACGGATCGCGCTCGCGGCGACTCTCGCGCAGATGCCGACATGGTCGCAGACCGACACGGAGCGACCGCGCGACGCCGAGGCGCAGCAGGAGCAGCTCTACCGGATCTTCATGTGGGGTGTGGTGTCGCCTCGTCAGCCGCTGGAGCAGCGCGCCGGGGGCAATTTCTCGTGGAACACCGGCGTGGACTATGCCCACGCGCTGCGCCAGTCGGGCGGCAGCCGACTGGTGCGCGAGCTGTATCGGGACGCCGGCCTCTCGCTGGACGACGATCTCGCGGCTCTGAATGCGGGCGCCCGCATCTCCGCGGATCCCGGCGCCGTGGCGTACATGCAGGATTTCGCCACGCCGACCGGCGCCATCCGCGGTCCGGTGCTCTCGATCCATGAGACAGGCGACGCTGCGCCGGTGATCGCTCAGGCGGGAACCTACGCCGAGCGCGTGCGCCACAACGCCGACGCGGGTCTCCTGGCGCAGGCATTCGTCGACCGCCCCGGCCACTGCCAGTACGCCGATGCGGAGATCGCCGCGCTCGTCACCGCCCTGCAGGAGCGACTGGATTCCGGCCACTGGCGCAACTTCGCCCACCCGCGGTCCCTCAACGAGCGCGCCGATGAGATCGCACGTGCCGGCGGGCTGGACCGCGGCGGGAGCTTCGTCGACTTCCACCCTGACACCCTGCTGCGACCGGAGCGTGAGCCCGACGGCCGCTGAGCCGCCGTACGCGCTCGGCCCCGGCATCCGTATCGGGATGCCGGGGCCTCGTCCGCTGCGGGAGCCCGATCAGCCGTCGGTGAAGCGTGCCCGCAGGTCGGCCTTGCGGATCTTGCCGGACGCGGTGCGGGGCAGATCCTCGACGACCACCACGTTCTTGGGCAGCTTGTAGCGGGCGACGAGACCGTCCAGACGCGACCGCACCAGCTCGGTGTCGACCTCCGCGCCCTCCTTCAGCGTCACGACGGCCCAGGGCACCTCGCCCCAGCGGTCGTCGGGCACCCCCACGACCGCAACACCGGAGATGCCCTCGATGTCGGAGATGAGGTTCTCCACCTCGGCGGGGTAGATGTTCTCGCCACCCGAGATGATCATGTCCTTCAGGCGGTCGGCGATGTACAGATAGCCGTCGTCGTCGAGGTATCCGAGATCGCCCGAGCGGAACCACCCGTCCTCCGTGAACGCAGCGGCCGTGGCCTCGGGCAGGCCGTGGTAGCCGAGGAAGACGTTGGGTCCGGCGACCTCGATCTCTCCCACGGTGCCGGGCGGCACCGGCTGCCCGTGCTCGTCGGTCACGCGCACGTCGGTGAAGAAGTGCGGCAGCCCGACGCTGCCCTGCTTCTCGCGCGTCATGGTGGGCGACAGGGAGGTCGCTCCGGGCGAGGTCTCGGTCATGCCGTAGCCCTGCGAGAACGACAGGCCCCGCTCCTCGTACGCGTTGAGGATGCGGGTGGGAACGGCCGACCCGCCGCAGGTGAGCTTGCGCAGGGTGGACAGATCGGTCGACGCCCAGTCCGGGTGGTCGGCCATCATCTGGTACGTCGTCGGCACGCCCGAGAGCATCGTGACGCCGTGCCGCTGGATCTGCGCCAGCGCGCGCCCGGGCTCGAAGCCCTTCTCGAGCACCAGCGTCGCCCCCTTGAGCACGACCGGCAGCGCGCCCATGCCCAGCGAGGCGACGTGGAACAGCGGCGAGATCATGAGTGAGACGTCGCTGGAGACGACGTCGTAGTCCACGATGCAGTTCAGCGCCACCCACGTGAGATTGCCGTGGCTGAGCACGGCCCCCTTGGGCCGGCCGGTCGTGCCGGACGTGTAGATGATCGCCGCCGGATGGTCGAGCTCGACGTCGACCGGCGTGTGCCCAGAGGATGCCTCCGCGATCAGCCGGGCGAGTCCCGGGTGCTCCGGCAGGCCCGCGCCGGTGACGATGACATGCGCGATGCGGCCCGCCTCCACGCCCGGCATCGCACGGTCGAGGAACTCGGCGTCCAACACGAGCGCCTTGGCCTGCGAGTCCACCAGCACATGCCGCATCTCCGGGGGCGCCAGCCGCGTGTTCACCGGCACGAAGACGGCCCCGAGCTGAGCCGTCCCGAACATCACCTGCAGGAACTGCGGGCTGTTCTCGCCGATGTAGGCGACGGCGTCGCCGCTGCCGATCCCGCGCGCGGCGAGCACCGCGGCGACGCGGTCGGCGGCATCCGCGAGCTGGCGATAGGTGAGCACCTCGTCGCCGAAGATCACGGCGCGCTTCTCGGGGTCGCGCAGACGCCGCTTGGCGAGCCAGAAGCCGATACCCTTGTGCATCGTTTTCGTGTCCTCTCCTTCGAGGAGGCGGTGGGCGTTTGGTCTCCGCGTTTCGTCTCTGCGTTTCGTCTCTGCGTTTCGTCTCGCTTCGCTCGCTCAACGACCGGGTTCGCTCAACGACCGGGTTCGCTCAACGACCGGGGTTCGCTCGACGACCGGGTCCGCTCAACGACCGGGGTGGTTCGACGACCGTTCGAGTGGGCCGGGGGAGACGAGACGCCTCTCAGGCGTAGAAGCGGTACAGACCGCGGGCGACCACCGCCGGCTTGTCGCCGCCTTCGATCTCGATCGTCTGGTCCACGGCGAACTGGTAGCCGCCGCGCACCTCGGTCACCTCGGCGATGACGGCGTTCATGCGCACGCGCGCGCCGACCTTGACCGGCGAGACGAACCGCACCTTGTCCAGGCCGTAGTTCACCCTGGTGGTCACGTTCGTCACGTCGAACAGCTCGGACCAGAACTTGACGGTGAGCGACAGTGTCAGAAACCCGTGGGCGATCGGTGCGCCGAAGGGGCCGTCGGCGGCGCGCTCGGGGTCGACGTGGATCCACTGGTGGTCGTCGGTGGCGTCGGCGAAGAGGTTCACGCGGTCCTGCGTGACTTCGAGCCACTCGGTCCAGCCGAGGTCGGTGCCGGCGAGTCCTGCGACGTCGGCGTAGTCGACGGTGGTGGTCATGGGTTCTCCTTCGGTGTCGGTTCAGGTGAAGGCCGATGCGCCGGTGAGCGCGCGGCCGACGATGAGGGCGTTGATCTCGTGCGTGCCCTCGTACGAGTACACGGCTTCGGCATCCGCGAAGAAGCGGGCGACATCGTGCTCGAGCAGGATGCCGTTGCCGCCCAGCACCTCGCGACCGAGGGCGACGGTCTCGCGCGCGAGCCTCGCGGTCTGCATCTTCGCCAGCGCGGAGTTCTCGTCGGCGTACTCGCCCTGGTCCTGCCGTGCCGACAGCTGCACGACGAGCGCGAGGGAGGCCACGGTGTTGCCGAGCATGCGGGCGAGCTTCTCCTGTACGAGCTGGAAGCCGCCGATCGGCCGGTCGAACTGATGACGCTCGCGCACGTACCGCACCGTCGCCTCGAGCGCGCCCGCCTGCAGGCCCGCGGCGATCCAGGCGACGTCTGAGCGCATCGCCCGCAGGATGCGGGCCACGTCCCGCCAGCCGTCGACGTCCTGCAGACGGGACCCCTCGTCCACCCGCACGTTCTCGAGGGTGATGAGCGCGTTCGGCACAGGACGCAGCGACACCTTGCCGCCGATCGGCTGCACCTGCACGCCCTGGGCAGCTGTCGGGACGAGGAACGCCTTCACCGCGTGGTCGTCGATGTCGCGCGCGAACACGACGAGCACATCGGACGCCGCAGCCCCGCCGATCCACTTCTTGCGGCCGTCGATGACCCAGTGGTCGCCGTCGCGCCGGGCGGTGGTCGCCAGTCCGCCGGCCACGTCCGACCCGTGCTCGGGCTCCGTGAGCGCGAACGCCCCCTTCAGCTCGAAGCTCCGCACGCGGGGGTCGAGCTCCGCAGCCTGCGCCGGCGAGCCGCCCAGGGCGATCGTCGTGCGGAACAGCCCGGACTGCGCGTTGTAGAGCGTCGCGACCGAGACGTCGGTGCGCGCCAGCACGTAGTTGCGGAAGCCGGAGTACATGGACGAACCCGCCTCCGCGGCATCCATCCCCTCCGGCTGCATGAGGTCGAGACGGATGAGCGCGTCGAGCACGCCGGCCGGCATGGTCCCCGTCTCCCACGCCTGGGCGAGGAGGGGACGGATGCTGCGGTCCAGCGTCCGCTGCAGCCCCTCGAGCGCTCGCCGCGCGGCGGGGCTCAGGTGCGATTCCGCGATCGCGTACGGGTCGTACCCGAACGTCGCATCCGCCTCGAGGGTGGGCATGTCAGCTCCCGAGCCCGAGCAGCCGCGCGGCGTTGTCCTTGAGGATGCCCGGCATCACCTCGGGCTTGAACGAGCCGGTGGCCTCGGCATCCCGCATCCAGCGGTCCGGGGTCAGCAGCGGGAAGTCCGAGCCGAACAGCACTCTGCGTTTCAGGTAGGAGTTCGCGGCGCGGACCAGCGATTCGGGGAAGTACTTCGGGCTCCACCCCGACAGGTCGATCCAGGTGTTGTGCTTGTGCGTGGCCACCGAGAGCGCCTCGTCCTGCCAGGGGACGGAGGGGTGGGCCATGATGATCTGGAGGTCGGGGAACCGCGCGGCGACAGGGTCGAGCAGGATCGGGTTGGACCTGCCCAGCAGCAGCCCCCGCCCGCCGGGGAGGCCGGCGCCGATCCCCGTCTGCCCGGTGTGGAACAGCGCGACGACGCCCGCCGCCTGCAGGAGCTCGTAGAGCGCGAAGTACGACTCGTCGGACGGGTCGAACCCCTGGACGGTCGGGTGGAACTTGAAGCCGCGCACGCCGCTGTCCTCGATGAGGCGGCGGGCATCGTCCACCGCGCCGGCCTTGAGGGGATCGACGGAGCCGAAGGGGATGAGCACGTCGTTGTTCCGCGCCGCGCCCTCGGCGATGTCGGCGCTCGAGATCGGCGGATGACCGAAGTTGGTCTCGGCGTCGACGGTGAAGACCACGGCCGCCATGTTCCGCTCGCGGTAGTACGCGGCGACGCCGTCCAGGTCCGGGTTGGGGCCGTCCGTGCTGAAGTACTTCGCCGCGGCGTCTCGCAGGTCGTCGGGCAGCGACGAGTGCCCGTGGGGGTCGACCTCGATGTGCACGTGCACATCGATCGCGGTGATGGCGTCGAGGTCGATCGCCGGTTCGTAGCGGGTCACGAGCGCTGGAGGGCCTCGGGCAGCGGCGGGAACTTCTCACCGACGGACTGGAGCTCGCCCACGGCCTCGGCGAAGCCGGCGGCGAGGTCGGCGTACGACCAGCCGCCCTCGTGGAAGGCCGTCGCCACGGCCTCGGGGTGCGACCACAGCTGGAGGCGGTCGCCGCCGATGCCGATGGCCTGGCCGCTGACGCCGGCCGCGGCATCCGATGCCAGATAGGCGATCAGGCCGGCGACGTCGTCCGAGGTGCCGAAGCCGAGATCGTGCCGGAAGAAGGACGGCATCGGCTCGCCGGCGGCGTCGGCCTCGACGGCGGCGGCGAAGTAGGGGACGGTCGCGGTCATGGCGGTCGCCGCGACGGGGATGACCGCGTTGGCGGTGATGCCCGCCTTCTTGAGCTCCAGCGCCCACGTGCGCACCATGCCGACGATGCCGGCCTTGGCGGCGGCGTAGTTGGTCTGACCGAAGTTGCCGCGCTGTCCGGTGGGCGAGCCGATGCAGATGATGCGCCCGGGGATCTGGTTCTCCCGCATGTACGTCGCGGCCTCGCGGACGCACGTGAAGGTGCCGCGCAGGTGCACGTTGATGACGGTGTCGAAGTCGTCGTCGCTCATCTTCCACAGCACGGTGTCGCGCAGCACGCCGGCGTTGGTCACCAGGATGTCCAGGCGCCCGAACGAGTCGACCGCCGTCTGCACGAGCCGCTTCGCGGTCTCGGTGGGCCCCACGGGCGCGACGACGGCCACCGCCCGGCCGCCTTCGGCCTCGATCGTCGCGACGGCGTCGGCAGCGGTGGCCTCGTCGACGTCGTTGATCACGACGGCGGCACCCTGACGGGCGAGTTCCTGGGCGTAGGCGAGGCCGAGGCCACGGCCCGATCCGGTGACGATGGCGACCTTGCCGTCGAGAGGCGCGTCGGTGGACATGCGTGAGACTCCTTCGTATCGGGGTCGCCGGCGTGGGAGGCGCGGTGCGCCGATGAGCCGGTGACCCGACACCCATTGAAGACCCAACTGTTGAGAAAGTCAATCATTCCGTTCATCCACGAACTGGGCTAGCATCGGGTCATGCCGAAAGCCGTCGACGCCGTCGCCGTATCCGGGCTGCGCTCGTCGGCGCTCGCGGACGACCTGAGCTTCCTGCTGGCCCGTGCCAACGCGATCGCGCTCGCCGCGGGCAACGCGGCACTCGCCGAACACGGGCTCAAAGCGCGGTCGTACTCGGTGCTCGTGCTCGCATCGGGGGAGGCGAGGCCCTCCCAGCGCGAACTGGCTGAGTTCCTGCGGCTCGACCCGAGCCAGGTGGTGAGCCTCGTCGACGAGCTGCAGACGCGCGGGCTGGTGCAGCGCCAGCCCGATCCGTCCGACCGGCGCGCCAACGTCGTGGTGGCCACCGAGGCGGGTCGGCACCTCGTCTCCGTCGCGCGCGAGTCGGCGCGCGCCGCCGAGGAGCGGGCGCACGCCCAGCTGTCACCCGAGGAGCGGGAGACACTGGCGGCGCTGCTGCGCGCTCTGGCCTTTCCGGAGGACTGAGCAGCGATCGCCGTCGCGATGACGCGACGCCGCGGGGCGGCATCCGGGCGAATCAGCGCCGTTCGAGGACGAACCTGTCGCGGCCGGCGAACACCCCGACCACGGTGAGCAGTGTCAGCACCGCGAGCACGAGGGCCAGCGACGCGATCCAGCCGCCGGTGACACTGTGCAGTGCGCCGAACGCGACGGGACCGAACGCCGCGATCACGTAGCCGACGGACTGCGACATGCCCGACAGCGCTGCGGACGCATCGTGATCGCGGGCGCGCTGCGCCATGAGGGTCAGCGACATGGCGAGGGTCGCACCGCCGGTCAGCCCGATGAGCGACGCCCACAGGAGGATCGCCCCGGGGGCCAGCATGAGCCCGACGACTCCGATGATCGCGAGGGACGGGATGAGCGCCGGCGCCCAGCGCTCCAGCCCGCCGCGCAGGATCAGCGGCAGCAGCAGGGATCCCGCCAGCGAGAACAGCTGGTAGACCATGACGTCGACGCCCGCGACGACCTCCGAGCGCCCCGTCGACATCGACAGCGGTGCCAGCCACGTCACGAACATGTAGAACATGGATGCCTGCAGCCCCATGTACACCGCGACGAGCCACGCCACCGGATCGGCCCAGATGCCCGTGCGGCCCTTCGGCGAGGCGGCGCGCGAATGCGCGCGGCCGGCGCCGCGGTGCGCCCACCACCATCCGGCGATGGCGAACGGCAGGAGGGCGGCTCCGGTGACCAGCAGCGCGAAGCGCCACCCGGCCGGCTGGCCGCCGAAATCGATGTGCGAGATCGGCACGACCACGCCCGATGACACCGCGCCGAGGCCGGCCAGCAGCGCGGTGTAGGTCGCGGTGACGGCGGCAACGTGTCCGGAGAACTCCCGCTTGACCACGGCCGGCATGAGCACGTTGATGATCGCGATGCCGATGCCGATGATCGCCGTCCCGATCCACAGGCTCACCACCGGACCGGGCAGAGAGCGCACCAGCGTGCCGGCCAGCAGTACGACGAGGGAGCAGAGCAGGACGCGGGGCTGCCCGAACCGGCGGCTGAGGTCGTGTGCCAGCGGTGAGAACAGCGCCCAGGCGACGAGCGGCACGGCCGCGAGTACGCCGAGCGCCGAGACCGACATCCCGGTGTCGGCCCCGATCTGGTCCAGCAGCGGCCCCAGGTCGGTGATCGCCGGGCGCATGTTGGCGGCGACGAGGCAGACCGCCGCCAGCAGCATGGCGACCGACGCCGTGCGCGACGGCTCGGGAGGGGCGGTCCGCGGCGATGTGGCCATAGGGCTCGGACTATATCCGAGACCGCGGGCGCGGCATCCGGTCACTCCCGCTCAGCGGCAGTCGACGGCCACGTGCGGGCGCCTTCAGCCCAGTCCTTCGAGCGGCCAGCCGGTGTACGCCTCAGCGAGGAAGCGACGTCCGGCCTCCGACTCGACCACCGAGCGCAGCTCGCCCAGCTGCCGCAGGCGGTCGAAGTCCGAGGCGTCCGGCGCCACGTGCAGCATGTTCGTCATCCACCACGAGAAGTGCTGGGCCTTCCAGATGCGGTGCAGCGCCGTCTCGGGGAACGCCTCGAGGAGGCGCTCGTCGGACTCCCGCAGCAGCGCGCGCAGCGCCCGCTCGAGCACCAGCACGTCGGCGACGGCGAGGTTCATGCCCTTCGCGCCGGTGGGGGGCACCGTGTGGGCGGCGTCTCCGATCAGCGCCACGCGGCCCCGCAGCAGCTGGTGGGCGACGAAGCTGCGGAACCGCAGCACGTCGCGCTGAAAGATCGGGCCCTCCTTCAACGTCGTGCCGGGCACCCGCGACTGGAGCTCGTCCCACAGCTGCGCTTCGCTGAGCGCGGTGGGGTCGGCATCCGGGTCGCACTGGAAGTACATGCGCTGCACCGTCGCGCTGCGCTGGCTGATGAGGGCGAAGCCGTTCGGCGAGTTGCTGTAGATGAGCTCGTCGGCGCTGGGCGGCGCCTCGCACAGGATGCCGAACCACGCGAACGGGTACTCGCGGAAGTAGCCACCGGTGTGCGACCCGGTGACCGCCTCGCGCACCACGCTGCGCGAACCGTCGGCGCCGACGACGAAGTCCGCCTCGATCTCGAGCGGCGTGCCGTCCGCCTCCGTCGCGATGACCCGCGGGCGATCGGTTGCCGCATCCTCGACGCGCACCGCCGTCACGCCGAAGCGGAGGTCCTGTCCTTTCTCCAGGCGCACGGCGATGAGGTCCTTCAGCACCTCGTGCTGCGGATAGAGCCACACGCCCCGCCCCACCAGATCGGCGAAGTCGATGCGGTGGCCGGCGCCCGCGAAGCGCAGCTCGATGCCGTCGTGACGGTTGCCGACGGTGCGGACGCGGCTGGATGCGCCGGACGAATCGAGCACCTCGACCGTGCCCTGTTCGAGGATGCCGGCGCGGATGGTGGTCTCGATCTCGTCGCGCGAGCGGCGGTCGATGACGACGGACTCGATGCCGGCGATGCCGAGCAGGTGCGACAGCAGCAGTCCGGCGGGGCCTGCCCCCACGATGGCGACGCGAGTGCGGATCGCGGTCATGACGTCTCCTTCGACGATCGGGATGGGATGCCGAGCCCCAGTGTGCCGCCGGCGATTCGAAGGTTGCGAGGAATCCCGTTCAACGGGAAGAACTGGTGCTGACCCATCTCGCCCGTTGAGCGAAGCGAGGAACGAGCGAAGATGAAACGCCGCAGGACGCCCGCCGGACCCAGCCCGGCACCGACCCGCGGCGCGCGGGCTCAGCGCCGGTCGGCGCGGAGGGCCGCCTCGACGGCGGCTGCGGCATCCCGCAGCGCCGCGATCGCGGGCTCAGGCGAGGTCTCGCGCGGCAGCACGACCGAGAGCGCCGCGACCACGGTGCCGGCATCCCGGACCGGGACGGCCACGCCCGTCGAGACGGCCTCGACCGATCCGGGGGCGATCACCACGCCGGCGCGGCGCACGTCGGCGAGGAGTCGACGCAGGCGCGCGGCATCCGTCACCGTCTCGGGCGCGAGGGCTCGCAGCGGGCGGGCCAGCACGCGCTCGCGCAACGTCGACGGTGCGTATGCGAGCAGCACGAGGCCGGACGAGGAGGCGTGCAGCGGGAGCCGGCCGGCGACGCGGGTGATGTTCGCGCCGGCGTCGGGGTGGGAGAGCCGTTCGAGGAAGAGCGCCTCGTCCTGCTCGAGCACCGCGAGCTGCGTGTGCTCGCGGATCCGCGCCTGCACCCGCTCCATATGGGGCAGCGCGGCCTGTCGCAGCCGCAGCGCCGTCGAGCCGCGGAGTGCGAGCTCCCACAGCCGCATGCCGAGGTGAACGCGGCGGTCCTCGTCGCGCTCGAGCAGACCAGCCGCCACCAGCTCGTCGACGATGCGGTGCGCGGTCGACGACGGCAGTCCGGCCCGGCGCCCGATCTCGGTCGCCGACTGCATGGACCGCTCGGCCGTGAAGGTCTCGAGCACCCGGACGATGCGCTCGGTCATCGAGTCGCCGGAGGGCGAGTTGGCCATGCGCCCACTGTTCCACACGCTCACTGTGCAGAACTCCTCAGATTCGCGCCCGTCGCCGCCCGCAGGCCCTCACGCCGCTCATGAGCCCGCCGTTCGGCGGAGTTCTGCACCGCGGGCCCGCGCATGTGCGGCCCGCTGAGGCCCGGCGGCCGGGTCCTGCGGCCCGGGTCCCGCGGCTCGGCGGCCGGGGTCCCGCGGCCCGGAGCCCGCGGCCCGGCGGCCGGGTCCCGCGGCCCGGGTCCTGCGGCCCGGGTCCTGCGGCCCGGGTCCTGCGGCCCGGCGGGCCGGACTGGGGGGGCAGAGGCCAGGCGGCCCGGACTGGCGGCCTGGACTGGGAGTCGAAACTCCTCCGAAACGGCGAGGAAGGGCTGGTCCGGGGTCGACGGGGGGCAGCAGCCCCGCGGATGTGAGGAGTTCGTGCGCGGGCCGGCGGGGGCTGGGAGGCCGGTGGCCCGGTCTCTGGGTGGGGCCGGTGGCCCGGACTGGCGGCCGATGGCCTGGACGGGGAGCCGAAACTCTCCGAAACGGCGAGGAGGGGCTGGTCCGCGGTCGACTGGGGCAGTAGCCCCGCGGATGTGAGGAGTTCGTGCGCGGGCGGGCGGGGCTGGGAGGCCGGTGGCCCGGTCTCGGGGGGCCCGTCTCCGGACTGGCGGCCGAAACCCTCCAAAACGGCGAGGAACGGCTGGTCCGGGGTCGACTGGGGAGCAGCCCGCGGATGGGAGGAGTTCGTGCGCTGGCGGTCGGGGCTGGGGCAGGTGGCCCGGCCTCGGGTGGGGCAGGTGGCACGGCCTCGGGTGCGGCCGATGGCCCGGACGGGGGTGGGCGGCCGGGACTGGGGGGCCGAAACTCCTCCGAAACGGCGAGGAAGGGCTGATCCGGGGTCGACCGGGCGCATCATCCCCTGCGAGGTGAGGAGTTCGTGCGTGGGCGGGCGGGTAACGTCGCTCGGGAGGAACCATGGCCAACGGAGAGGGCGTGCTGGAGCGGACGCTGCGCGTGCTCTGCTGCTTCACCGACGACGAGCCCGCCGTCACGGCCACCACTCTCGCCGCGCGTACGGGACTGGCCTCGTCCACGCTGCACCGGCTGCTCGCGACGCTCGTCGCGGAGGGGCTGCTCACCCGCGGACCGGGTCACACGTACGCGATCGGCCCGCGGCTGTGGGAGCTGGGCGAGCTGTCACCCCTGTCGCTCCGGCTGCGTGAGACGGCGTTGCCGCACATGGTGCGGCTGTACGAGGCGACCGGTGAGAACGTGCACCTCGCGGTCCTCGACGGCGCCACCCCCGAGACCACCAGCGCCCTCTATGTGGGCCGCCTCACCGGGCGCCAGTCCATCCCGACCCTCAGCCGCATGGGCGGCCGGGGGCCGCTGCACACCACCGGCGTCGGCAAAGCCTTGCTGGCCACGCGCGACGAGGACTGGCTGCAGCAGTACTTCCGCGCGCCGCTGGAGCGCGAGACGATCCACTCCGTCACGACCGAGGCCGAGCTGCGCGCCGACATCGCCCGCACCCGGGCGCTCGGGTACGCCACGACGAGGGAGGAGATGACCCTCGGGAACGTCTCGGTCGCCGCCGCCCTGCCGCGCATCGAGGGCCTGCCGCCGGTGGCCCTCGGCCTGGTCGTGCACCTCGAGCGCGCCGACGAGCGCCGGCTCGGACCCCTCGTAGTTCAGGCCGCCAAGGACCTCCACCACGACCTGCGCGCGTCCTGAGTTGCACGGGTGTTGCTCCGAGTGCACGGCTTCGCGACGAGTGCACGGCTTGATGGGGCATCCAGGTCGTGCGCTCGATGACATGTCGTGCACTCGAGCGGCGTGCGGACGCAGTGGCCCAGAGGTGGGCGGATGCCGGAGGCGCGGGCCGCGGTATCGCGCCGAGTGCACGACTTCGCGACGACTGCACGGCTTGTCGCGGCATCCAGGTCGTGCACTCGATGACATGTCGTGCACTCGCGCGGCTGTGGATGCAGCAGGCACAAGCGGGGCGGATGCCGGAGGCGCGGGCCGCGGTGTTGCGCCGAGTGCACGGCTTCGCGACGACTGCACGGCTTGTCGCGGCATCCAGGTCGTGCACTCGACGACATGTCGTGCACTCGCGGCCGCCGGGCCGACCGCCGAGCCGACCGCCGGGCGCGTGACGGTGGCTGCAGCAGCCCCACGGACGGGCGCGCAGCAGCCCACGGCAGGACGGATGCCGGAGGCCAAAGCCAACGCAACGCGGATTCCCACTGGGTGGGAATCTGCGACAGCCGCGCGGCGAGCGGGTGCAACCCTGGGACGACCCGAGTCGTCGAAGGAGACCTCATGACCGCGACCCAGCCCGATCCCCGGGGCGAGGAGGCGTTCTCGTCATCGGTGGTGCTCGAGCAGCCCATCGCCGGCCCGCCGGAACGCGGCGCCGCCCCTGCCGCGCCGGAGTCGCTGCTGGCCTCGCCCGACCAGCTCACCCAGCGCGAGATCACGCAGGAGATCGTCGACTACCACGCCGCCGCCGAGCGGCGCGAGGCGGCCGGCGAGAAGCTCAACATCAGCCTGCACGACTTCCCGCCGTACCGTTCCAGCCTGCTGCGTCACCCGACGAAGAACCCGAAGCTCGTCGACCCGGAGACGATCGAGCTGTGGTCGCCCGCATTCGGGCAGCGCGACGTCGCGGCGATCGAGTCGGACCTGACGCTCCAGCACGTCGGAGAGCCGCAGGGAGAGCGCATGACCGTGGAAGGACGGCTCCTGGACTCCTGGGGCCGCCCGCTGGCGAACCAGCTCATCGAGATCTGGCAGGCGAACGCCGCGGGGCGCTACATCCACCAGCGCGACCAGCATCCCGCCCCACTGGACCCCAACTTCACCGGGGCCGGCCGCACCGTCACCGACGACAACGGCTACTACAAGTTCACGACGATCAAGCCGGGCGCGTACCCGTGGAAGAACCACGTGAACGCGTGGCGTCCCGCCCACATCCACTTCTCGATCTTCGGCACCGGCTTCACCCAGCGCCTCGTGACGCAGATGTACTTTCCCGGCGACCCGCTGTTCCCGCTCGACCCGATCTACAACACCATCTGGCGGCAGAAGGACCGCGACCGGCTCATCGGCCAGTACGACCACGACCTCTCCGTGCCGGAGTTCTCGATGGGCTACCGCTTCGACATCGTCGTGGACGGACCCGACGCCACGTGGTTCGAGCCCGAAGAAGGAGAGCACTGATGGCCCGCACCGCGCGCGACCTCGGCCCCAAGACCCACGAGCCCACCGGCGGCCAGACCGTCGGCCCGTTCTTCGCCTTCGGTCTGGACTACCCGAAGAAGCACGAGGTCGCGTTCCCGCACAGCCCGGGGGCGATCGTGCTCGGCGGCACGGTCCTCGACGGGGCGGGTGCGCCGATCCCCGACGCCGTCGTCGAGATCTGGAGCGCCGACGAGAACGGCCGCATCCCGCGCGCTCACGGCTCCTTCCGTCGCGACGACCACTCGTTCACCGGCTTCGGTCGCGCCGCGACGACCGATGTGGGCCGCTACGAGTTCTGGACGCGCAACCCCGGCCCGGTCGACGGACGTGCCCCGTTCTACTCGGTGATCGTGTTCGCGCGGGGCCTGCCCGACAAGCTCGTGACCCGCATCTACCTGCCCGAGCACGAAGAGCTCCTCGCCGCCGATCCGCTCCTGGCCTCCCTCGACGAGGGCGAGCGCGCTACGCTCATCGCGACGCGCCTGCCCGATGGCAACCTGCATCACGACATCCACCTGCAGGGCGAGAAGGAGACCGTGTTCCTTGCCTTCTGATGCTCCTCGCCGGCCCCTCGACGAGGGGCTGCTCTCGCCGGTGA
Organism: Microbacterium timonense; assembly: GCF_900292075.1. Taxonomy (GTDB): domain Bacteria; phylum Actinomycetota; class Actinomycetes; order Actinomycetales; family Microbacteriaceae; genus Microbacterium; species Microbacterium timonense. The sequence goes on along the minus strand of NZ_OLMV01000003.1, from coordinate 43,815 downwards.
CCGTCGGTCACGACGAGACGGTGACGGATGCCGCGTACCTGGCCGCGCTCGTGACGGCCGAGGTCGCGCTCGCGCGTGCCTACCGCGAGCTGGGGATCGCTCCCGCCGAGGCCGTGGACGCGATCGAGACGGAGTTCGACTGGCAGGGGACGGCACGCGGATGCCGGGCACACGGCGTGGACGGCGCCGCGCTGGCTGCCGCGGCCGTCGCCGGTGGCAACCCGGTGATCCCGCTGGTCGGAGCGCTGAAGGAGCGGGTGGACGCTGATGCCCGCCGGTGGGTGCATCGCGGGGCCACGAGCCAGGACATCCTCGACACCGCCGTCATGATCGTCGCCCGGACCGCGACCAGCAGCATCGTCGCGGCCCTGTCGCACACCGAGGTCTCACTGCGTTCGCTCGCTCGGTCCCGCCGTGACGAGGTCGCCGCAGCACGCACGCTCACCCAGCACGCCGTGCCGACGACGGTCGGGCTCCGCGCCGCGGGGTGGCTGCGCGGCGTGGCCCGCGCCCGCCGGCGCCTGGAGGGGGTGCCCCACCCCGCGCAGCTCGGCGGCGCCGCCGGAACGCTCGCATCGTTCGTCGAGATCGCGGGACCGCACGTGGCCGCGGAGCTTCCCGCCGCCTTCGCCCGAGAGCTCGGGCTCGCCGCACCGGAAGCGCCGTGGCACACAAGCCGGTGGCCGGTGACCGAGCTCGGCGACGCGCTCGTGCAAGCGATCGACGCCGTGGGCAAGATCGCGGCGGATGTCGCGACCCTCAGCCGCACCGAGATCAGCGAGCTGGCCGAGGGCACCGGTGGGGGGTCGTCTGCCATGCCGCAGAAGCGTAATCCCGCGGCATCCGTCCTCATCCGCTCCGCGGCCCTCCGCGCCCCGCAGCTCGGGGCGACGTTGCACCTCGCGTCGGCCCTCGCTGCCGACGAGCGCCCCGACGGCGCCTGGCACGCGGAGTGGCCGACGCTGCGCGAGCTGCTGCGGCTCGCGCTGGGCGCCACCGCCCACGCCGCATCCCTCGTCGCGGGTCTCCATGTCGACACCGACGCTGTCGCCCGCAACCTCGCGACCAGCCGGGGGCTCATCGTCGCCGAGCGCCTCTCGATCGTGCTGGCACCGGTGCTGGGGGCAGACGCCGTGGCGCTGCTCGTCTCCGAGGCCGCTGCGGGTGCCGATCTCGCCGCGACGCTCGCGGCATCGCCGGACGTGGCGGCGCTCGCGGCCGAGCGCGGCACGACGCCCGCCGCTTTCGTCGCCGACCTGCTCGATCCCGCACGCTACACCGGGCTCGCGGGCCGCCTGGTCGATGACGCCGTCCGCGTCGATGACGCCGTCCACGTCGATGACGCCGTCCATGGCGCCGACACCGCCCACACCCCGGAGGAGACCGCGTGACCATCCCCGCCATCGCCCTCGCCGCGCCCGTCGGAGGTTCGACGAGCTCAGACACCGACGCGCCGCTGCTCCTGCTCGGCCCGTCGCTGGGCACCTCCACCCTGCTGTGGGACCGGGTGATCCCCGCGCTCGCCGCGCAGTACCGGGTGGTGGCGTGGGACCTGCCCGGCCACGGCGCCGCCGCACCCGCGACCGACTCGTTCACGATGGCGGACGTCGCCGACGCCGTCGCTGCCGCCGTCGACGGACCCTTCCACTACGCCGGGGTGTCGTTCGGCGGCTGTGTGGGCCTCGAGCTGCTGCTGCGACACCCCGACCGGGTCACCGCCGCCGCCATCATCTGCTCCGGTGCGGCCATCGGCGAGCCGCAGGGCTGGCACGACCGCGCCGCCCAGGTGCGGGCGCAGAGCACCTCCAGCCTCGTCGTGGGTTCGGCTCAGCGCTGGTACGCCCCCGACACCATCGCGCGCGACCCCGACCTCACGGGGCGCATGCTGCGTGTGCTGCAGGAGGTCGACGACGAGAGCTACGCGCTGTGCTGCGAAGCCCTCGCCGCCTTCGACGTGCGCGACCGCCTGGGCGAGATCGCCGCGCCCGTGCTCGCCGTGTGGGGCGATCACGACGGCGTCACCCCCGAGGCATCCGCTCGCGAGATCGCCGACGGCGTGCAGCGAGGGCAGGCGGTTGGGATCTCGGATGCCGCGCACCTGCCTCCCGCCGACGACCCGGCCGCGACGGCCCGGACCCTGCTCGAGTTCTTCGGCACGACTGCTGCGGAGCGTGCGGCGTGACGCGGCCGGACGGCGAGGGCCTCACCGACGAGGAGCGCTACGACCAGGGCATGATGGTGCGCCGCGAGGTGCTGTCGGACGCCCACGTCGATCGCGCCGTCGCCGGCACGACCGAGCTGACCGCGGACTTCCAGGACTTCATCACCCGCGTGGCGTGGGGCGATGTGTGGTCGCGGCCGGGACTGGACCGCCGCTCGCGCTCGGTGGCCGTCCTCACCGCGCTCATCGCGCTCGGCCATCACGAGGAGCTGGCGATGCATCTGCGCGCGGCCCTCCGCAACGGCCTGACCGTCGACGAGATCAAGGAGGTCATCCTCCAGTCCGCCATCTATTGCGGCGTCCCCGCCGCCAATACGGCGTTCCGCATCGCCACGGACGTGTTCGCCGGGGAGTGAGCCCGTAGGCTTCATCGCATGACGGACCGGGGCGCCGCATGACGGCCGATCACGCGCCCCGCATCCTCTATCAGGTGAAGCAGGTGGAGCTCGCGGTGCGCGGCCGCCTGGACGCCGTCGTCCGCCCGCACGGGATCACCGTCACGCAGTACACCGCTCTCACCGTGCTGGAGCAGCATCCGGGAATGAGCTCCGCGCAGCTGGCTCGGCACTCGTTCGTCTCGGCGCAGGCGATGGACGGCATCGTGCGCGTGCTGGGCGACGCCGGCCTCATCGAGCGCGCCCGTGACCCGCGCAATCGCCGACGCCTGACGATCTCGCTCAGTCGCGCGGGTACCGAGCTGCTGGCGGCGTGCCGGGCCGATGTCGGCCGCATCGAGGACGAGGCGTTCGCCGCCCTGTCGGCCGGCGAGCGACGACAGCTGAGCCGATGGCTGCAGGATGCCCGCAGAGCCCTGGAGGAATCCTCGGCACCCGTTGATTGATCACCAGGAAACTTGATAATGGTCCTGGGTGCCCTCATCGACGACGGCGCCCGTGTCGACGATGACAACGGAAGGACCGTCCCCATGTCCCCACGCGCTCGAATCCGCACTCTCGCGGTCGCCGCCGTCGCCGGCGCCGCCCTCTCGGCGGGGCTGGTCGCCCCGCCGGCCATGGCCGATGCAATCGGCGAGTATTCCGGCTCGCTCGGCAACGGCACCACCTGGCTCGCGTCGGTGCCCGCGGACTGGAACGGCACCGTGCTGCTGTACAGCCACGGTTATCGCCCCTCGTTCGTGCCGGGGAATCCGGCATCCGTCGCCCCGGACGACGACACGAAGGCGCTGCTGCTCGAGCGTGGCTACGCCCTGGTGGGGTCGTCGTACGCCGCCAGCGGCTGGGCGGTGCCGACGGCCGTCGACGACCAGCTGCAGTCGCTCGACGCCATGCTCGAGCAGACCGGGCTGGACCCGGAGCACATCCTCGCCTACGGCACCTCGATGGGCGGGCTGGTGACCGGGCGGATCGCCGAGTCGGCGGGCGATGTCATCGAGGGCGCGATGCCGACGTGCGGGCTGATGGAAGGCGGGGTGGATCTGAACAACTATCAGCTCGACGGCTCCCACGCGATCGAGCAGCTGCTGGCCGGTCAGGACCTGCAGATCGAGGGCTACGCGACGCTCGACGACGCGTTCGCGACCTCGGCCGCGCTGACCGCTGCCGTGCAGGCGGGTCAGCAGACGCCCGAGGGGCGGGCGCGCGTCGCGCTCGCCGCAGCGCTCTTCCACCTCTCCGACGGGGTGACCGAGGCCGAGGCGACGAAGGATGCCGCCGCCCGGCAGGACTCGCTCTACACGCAGCTGCTCGGAACGATCGGCTTCGTCACCCCGGGGCGCTTCGACATCGAGTCGACCGCGGGCGGCAACGCGACCTGGAACGTCGGAGTGGACTACGGCAAGCTCTTGGCGCAGTCGGAGGATCGCGCGCTGGTCGCCCAGCTCTACCGGGAGGCGGGGCTCGACCTGAAGGCGGACCTCGCGACGCTGACGCGGACCGCCGATGTCACGGCGGATCCCGGCTCGGTCGAGACGCTGCGCGCGTCGTCGGGTCTCACCGGCGACCTGCAGATGCCCGTCGTCACCCTCCACACCCTCGACGACGTGCTGGCACCGGTGCAGGTCGAGCAGGAGTACGCCGAGGATGTGCGCGGGGCGCACGATGCGAGCCTGCTTCGCCAGTTCTTCGTCGACCGTGTCGGACACTGCAGCTTCACCGCCGCCGAGATCGCCGCCGGCATCGAGGTGCTCCAGCAGCGGGTGGAATCCGGCCACTGGTCGGGCAGCTCGGCGACCGTGATGAACCGGCTGGCGGCATCACTCGACGACAGCGGCTCCGCGTTCGTCGCGACGCAGCCCGGCGAGTTCCTGGGCGACCGCGAGGGTCGTCGCTGACCGGCGCCCGCGCCGACGTCGCGGGGCGGCATCCGTTCTCTGGAAAGGATGCCGCCCCGCCGCGTCCGTCGGGCGCCCGCGTGCCTCGCTTGCGAGGATGGGCCCGTTCGGGGGTCACGACACGCGGTAACGGCGCCGGGGATGCCGCGTGTCGCGACACCTGAACCGCCCCGCTGCGTCTGCCGACCGCCCGTCGGGCGCGCGCCGGGGTTGCCGCGCCACACGACGCGGCGTAAACTGGTCGCAGAGCGTACGCACGTTCGCACAGCGAACAACCGAGGAGTCACCACGTGATCGACAAGACCGTCGGCTCCGTCGAGGAGGCCGTCTCGGGCATCCGCGACGGCGCGACCATCATGATCGGCGGCTTCGGCCGAGCAGGGCAGCCGGTCGAGCTGATCGATGCGCTCATCGCGCAGGGCGCGACCGACCTGACGATCATCAACAACAACGCGGGCAACGGCGATGTCGGGCTGGCGGCGCTGCTGGCCAAGAAGCGCGTGCGCAAGATCCTGTGCTCGTTCCCGCGCCAGCACGACTCGTGGGTGTTCGACGGCCTGTACCGCGCGGGGGAGATCGAACTCGAGCTCGTGCCGCAGGGCAATCTCGCCGAGCGCATCCGCGCGGCGGGTGCCGGCATCGGCGCCTTCTTCTCGCCGACCGGCGTCGGCACGCAGCTGGCCGAGGGCAAGGAGATCCGCGAGATCGACGGAAGGCTCTACGCGCTGGAGTATCCCATCAAGGCCGACGTCGCACTGGTCAGCGCCTACCGTGCCGACCGATGGGGCAACCTCGTCTACCGTGAGACGGCTCGCAACTTCGGTCCGATCATGGCCGCGGCCGCGACCACGACGATCGTGCAGGTCGACGAACTGGTGCCGCTCGGTTCGCTGGATCCCGAGACGGTCGTCACCCCGGGTATCTTCGTCGACCGCGTCGTCGCGGTGGGCGAGCGGGCCTGGCTGGACGACGGCGTCTTCGTCGGGGGCGTGGACATCGAGGGCCGCCCGCTCCCCGGCGCTTCGACGGGCTCTGCGGCCGGGAGCGGATCAGCGACCAGCAAGGAGGCCGGTCAGTGAGCACCGAGACGCAGCACGCGACGCGCATCACGCGAGAGCAGCTGGCCGCACGCATCGCCCAGGACATCCCCGAGGGCTCGTACGTGAACCTCGGCATCGGCGCGCCGACGCTCGTCGCCGACTACCTGCCGGCCGATCAGGAGATCATCCTGCACACCGAGAACGGCATGCTCGGCATGGGCCCCTCACCCGAGGCCGGGCGCATCGACCCCGACCTCATCAACGCGGGCAAGCAGCCGGTGACCGCTCTGCCCGGCGCGGCGTACTTCCACCACGCCGATTCGTTCGGCATGATGCGCGGCGGCCATCTCGACGTCTGCGTGCTCGGGGCGTTCCAGGTCTCGCAGACCGGCGACCTCGCGAACTGGTCGACCGGCGCCCCGGGCGCCATCCCGGCGGTCGGCGGGGCAATGGACCTCGCGATCGGCGCCAAGAACGTGTACGTCATGACAGACCTCCTCACCAAGACGGGCGAGTCCAAGCTGGTCGAGGCGTGCACCTACCCCCTCACCGGTGTCGGGTGCGTCACGCGCGTCTACACCGACCACGCGGTCTTCGACGTCACACCCGACGGCTTCGCGGTGCGCGAGGCGTTCGGCGACAACACCATCGAGCTTCTCGCCCAGCTCACCGGATTGGAATTGCAGGATGCTGAGACCGCCGGCATCCCGGAAGGACACTGACATGGCCACCTACGTGTACGACGCGGTCCGCACTCCCTTCGGGCGGGCGGGCGGCGCCCTGTCGGGGGTGCGACCCGACGACCTGGCCGCCGTCGTGATGAAGGCGACCATCGAGCGGACCGGCCTCGACCCCGCGCGCATCGACGACGTGATCTTCGGCGACGCCAACCAGGCGGGGGAGGACAACCGCAACGTGGCGCGGATGGGCGCCCTGCTGGCCGGGTTCCCCACGACGGTGACCGGCGTGACGGTCAACCGCCTGTGCGCCTCGTCGGTCGAAGCGGTGATCCAGGGTTCGCGCGCGATCGACGCGGGCGACGCCGACATCGTGCTCGCCGGCGGCGTCGAGTCGATGAGCCGTGCGCCGTTCGTCGTGGAGAAGTCGCCGCGCCCGTGGCCCAGCGTCGGCAACCAGACGCTGTGGAACACCTCGATCGGGTGGCGCATGACGAACCCGAAGCTGCCGAAGCACTGGACGATCTCCAACGGCGAGTCGGCCGAGCTGATCGCGCGCGAGGGCGGCATCTCCCGCCAGGCGCAGGACGAGTTCGCCGTGCGCTCGCATCGCCTGGCCGCGCGTGCGTGGGCCGACGGCATCTACGACGACGAGATCGTGCAGGTGCCGGGGGCGGAACTGCCCCGCGACGAAGGCATCCGCGACGACACCTCGGTCGAGAAGCTCGCGGGCCTGAAGGCGCTGTTCGCCGCGGACGGCGAGGGAAGTGTGACGGCCGGCAACTCCTCGCCCATCAACGACGGCGCCTCGGCGGTGCTGCTGGGCCGCGAGGGGGCCCTGCCGGGCGAGCCGCTCGCCCGCATCACGGCCCGGGCGGCCCACGGCGTCGACCCCGACCACTTCCCGCTGGCCCCGATCGAGGCGGCGAACAAGGCGCTCGCCCGCGCCGGACGCACGTGGGCCGACGTCGACCTGGTCGAGCTCAACGAGGCGTTCGCGTCGCAGTCGCTGGCCGACATCCAGGGCTGGCCGGATCTCGACCCCGAGCGCGTGAACATCCACGGCGGTGCCCTGGCGATCGGGCACCCGCTCGGTGCTTCGGGCGGGCGCATCATCGGCCACGCGGCGCACGAACTGGCACGCCGCGGCGGCGGTGTCGCCGTGGCGGCCATCTGCATCGGCGTCGGCCAGGGCCTGGCGGTCGTGCTGGAGCGGTGACCGGCGGCACGATCGATAGGGTGAGCCGGTGACCGAAGCCGCGGACCGCGCCAACGACACCGTGCAGTCGCTGGTGCGCGGGCTCGCCGTCATCCGCGCGTTCGACGCCGAGCACCCCGAGCTGACGCTGAGCGAGGTCGCCCGCCGGGCCGGCATCACGCGCGCGGCCGCAGGCCGGTTCCTGCGCACCCTGGAACAGGAGGGCTACCTCCGCGGCTCCGGGTCGCCCACAGCCGTCGGCCGCACGTACACGCTCACCCCGCGTGTCCTCGAACTCGGGTTCAGCTACCTCTCCGCGCTCTCGATCCCCGAGATCGTGCAGCCGCATCTGGAACGGCTCTCGCGCGAGGTGGATGAGAGCGTGTCGGCGGCCGTCCTCGACGGCGGCGACATCGTCTACATCGCCCGCGTTCCGACGCGTCGCATCATGAGCGTGCGCATCACGATCGGCACGCGGTTCCCCGCCTTCGCGACGTCGATGGGGCGCGTGCTGCTGGCCGGGATGCCGGATGCCGCGCTCGGCGAGCTGCTCGAGGCATCCGCTCTCCCCTCCCTCACCGAGCGCACGCTGACGACGGCCGACGCCCTGCGTGGCGAGCTCGCCCGCGTGCGGGAGCAGGGCTGGGCGCTCGTGGACGGCGAGCTCGAGCCCGGGCTGCGCTCGGTCGCCGTGCCGCTGCACGACCGCCGCGGGGACGTCGTCGCCGCGGTGAACGTATCGACGAGCGCCACCCGCGACACCGTGGAGCACGTGATGGAGCAGTACCTGCCGCCGCTGCGCCGGACTGCGGCGGCGATCGACGCCGAGCTGCGCCTGGTCTGAGCACGCGCCGCCGGCCCGCGACATCCGGCTCAGAAGACGATGGTGTGGTTCCCGTGGCGGATCACGCGGTCCTGGGCATGCCACAGCACCGCCCTGGAGAGCACCTGACGCTCCACGTCGGCGCCGCGGCGGGCGAGCTCGGCAGCGGAGTCGGCGTGGGTCACCCGGACGGTGTCCTGCTCGATGATCGGGCCCTCATCGAGGTCGTCGGTCACGTAGTGCGACGTCGCGCCGATGAGCTTGACCCCGCGCTCCTTGGCCTTCTTGTACGGCTCGGCGCCGATGAAGGCGGGCAGGAACGAGTGGTGGATGTTGATCACCGGCACGCCCACCTGCGCGAGGAAGTCGCCCGACAGGATCTGCATGTACCGCGCCAACACGACGAAGTCGACGTTGCCCCTCAGCAGCTCGACGATCTTCGCCTCGGATGCGGATTTGTCGGGGCCTGCGACAGAGGGCACGTGGAAGAACGGCACGCCGAACGAACGCACGTCCTCCGCCGACGTGGTGTGGTTCGAGATCACCATCGGGATGGTGACGGGCAGGTCGCCGCGACGGTGACGCCACAGCAGATCGAGCAGGCAGTGGTCCTGCTTCGAGGCGAGGATCGCCATGCGCTTGGGTACGGACTGGTCGGTGAGCGACCACTCCAGCTCGAACCCGGCGAGCGTCTGCGCGATCTCGGCCTCGATCACCGGGCGGTCGGCCGCGAATCCCGGGCGGTGGAACACCACGCGCTGGAAGTACGCCCCGCCGGTCGGGTCGTCGGAGTACTGGTCGAACGCGACGATGTTCCCGCCGATGCGGGTGATCATGGCCGACACGGCGGCGACGATTCCGGGCTGGTCGCTGCCGTGCACGATGAGGCAGGCGTGGTCGGGGTTCAGTTGCGCGGGCGCGGCCATTGTTCGATTCTGCCCTGCCGCGCCGCCGCCCACGAAAGCGCCGGCCCTCACTCGAACCCCTCGTCACGCCGAGCGCACGGCTTATCGCCGAGTGCACGGGCTGCATCCGGCGCTGAGTCGTGCACTCGTGAACAGGTCGTGCACTCGAGCGCAGGCGGAGTCAGACCGCCGTGACCGCCTCCGCGCCGCCGGTCGACCGACGGCCCGAGACCTGCTCGGCTGCGCGTTCGAAGATCCCGCGCATCCACGCGTGCTCGGGATCGCGGGTGTGGACCGGATGCCACCACAGCGCGTTCACGACGGGCGTCGGGTCGAAGGGCGCTTCGAGGATGCGCACGCCGGGGACCGCCGTGACCACGTGCGCGAGCCCCGCCTGGATCAGGCCGAGCCGCTGCGTACCCGCGATGAAGTGGGGCAGCGCGAGGAAGCTCTCGACGACCGCTTCGACCCGGGGCTCGATGCCGAGCTGCTGGAGCTGACGGGCCGCGGAGGTGAATGCGGTACGTGACTGGTAGGTGAAGACCCAGGGCAGGTCGCCGAGGAGGTCCATCGTGAGTCCGCCGCCGATCTGCTCGTTGGATTCCGACGCGACCACGACCCATTCGTCGCGCCAGAGGTCGGCGAACGGCAGATCGACGAGGTACCCGTGCGGGATGACCATGCCGTCGGCTGCGCGCAGCCGGTTGAGCGCATCGTCGACGATCGACGGGTTGTGGAGCATGAAGCGGAACCGCACGCCGGGGGCAGCCTCCGCCGCGAGACGGGAGACCTCGCTGCCGATGGTGGCGAAGCCGTAGTCCGATCCGTAGATGGAGAACTCGCGCGTCGACTCGCCGGGGCTCCACGTCGCCTGGCTCTCGAAGACGCGCCGTGCGGCCTCCAGCGCGGTGGTGGTGTGCTCGGTCAGCCGGAGGGCGAGCGGTGTGAGCTCGTACGTGTTCCCGCGGCGCGCGAGGATGGGGTCGTTGAAGTGCGTCCGCAGCCGAGCGAGGGATGCACTGAGCGCCGGCTGACTCAGGTGCAGGCGCTCCGCCGCGCGCGTGACACTGCGTTCGGTGAGGAGCGCGTCCAGCGCGACGAGCAGGTTGAGATCCAGACGAGACAGAAGTGGTTGCTCGGACACCACGGCGTGCTCCTCCGGATCGGGATGCCTGGGCTCAGTGTATCCGCGCAATCTATGGCTCGTGGCCTCGGCATCGGCGGCGGCGATACACGTGCCCGCCGCATTAGGTGCGCATCCGGCTGACTTATGTCGGAAAGCATCCTAACGCTGATAGGCTCACCTCGACCCGGTCCGCCCTCGAAGCGGACCTTGACCAGAGAGCGAGCATCGATGCTTCTCGAGAGAGACCTCATCCAGTCCGTCGGCTTCCGCAATGTCCGCGAGGGGAGCGAGGTCACCGGCTTCCAGTTCCGCCTGCGGATGCCGTCGTACCGGGGGATGGCGGCATCCCTCATCGACGGCGTCGCCGTGCGCGTCGGCGACCTCGTCGACGTGCCCGCCGACGTGCCGCTCTGGACGTTCGCCGGGCGCACCTACACGCTGCAGGAACTGTGGGACTCGGACGGCGTGCGGTGGCCGCTCGAGGAGGCGGCCATCGTCACCGTGCCGTACCCGGGCGGGCTGCCCGAAGGGACTCACGAGGTCTCCATCCAGCTGCGCCTGCGCATGTCGTACATTCCCGAGGAGCACCAGCCCTCGACGTACGAGGTCTCCCGGCACATCACGCTCACCTCGTCCGAGGACGGCGGTCCCTTCAAGTACGGCGTGAGCCTCTACAGCTTCATGACGGACTACGGCACGGTCATGGATCTCGAGACCGCGCTCGCCGCGGTCGCCGACGTCGGCGCGACGGGCGTGGAGATCCTGGGTGAAGGGCACATCGAGCGGTACCCCGAGCCCTCCACCGACTGGATCGACCGCTGGTTCGCGCTGCTGGAGAAGTACTCTCTGGAGCCGACGAACTACGGCTCGTGGATCGACACGCGTCTGCATTCGAGCGGGGCCAACAGACGCGACCTCACGGCCGCCGAGGGCGCCGGGATGCTGCAGCGCGATCTCCGCCTCGCCAAGCGGCTGGGATTCCGCTTCGTGCGACCGAAGATCGGCGTGGTCTCGAGCGATCTGATCCCGCACCCCATCTGGACCGAGTCCGTGGAGCGTTCGCTCGATCTGGCCGCCGAGCTCGACGTCGTGATCTGCCCCGAGATCCACTCGCCCACACCGATCAAGCACGAGGTCGTCGACGACTACATCGCGCTCATCCAACGCACGGGCACTCAGCACTTCGGCCTGCTGCTGGACACCGGCATCTTCCAGGACCGGCCCATTCCGCTCAGGCCCGGCGAGCTCCCGGGTCGTCGTCCCTCCTTCCTGGACGGCATCGCCGTCGATCCCGCCGACATCGTCGGCATCGCCGAGTACGTCGTCTTCATCCAGGCGAAGTTCCACGACATCGACGAGAGTCTCGAGGACCAGCAGATCCCATGGGTGCCCGTGCTCCGAGCCCTCAAGGATGCCGGCTACACCGGCTATCTCTCCAGCGAGTATGAGGGGGAGCGCATCCCGTGGCGCTCGATCGAACAGGTCCGACGCCAGCACTCGCTGATCCGCTCCATCGCCTCGCGGCTCTGAGAGGTCCGGCGACCGCGTCTCTCGCGAGGGACCGGCCGTAGGGAGCCTCTGCGCCGTGCCCGGCGCCGGCAAGAGGCGGTCCCCTCAGGGTTATGCACGGTATCGCCAATACTTATGTGTGTTTCTGGCGCATCGCGGACATACTGGGATCACAGCACAGGCGCTCGACTGGGTGAGCCGCCGACAACGAAGTCAAGAAAGGCTGGACATGACACAGCACAGTTCCTCGGCCCGGCGACGGGGTGCGATCATCGCCGCCCCGCTCATCGGTGCCCTGCTTCTCGCCGGCTGCTCAGCCTCCGGCGGCGCGGATGACGACGGCTCGGGTGCCACCGAGTTCTCCTTCACCTTCGCCACCTCCAACAACCTGGAGAGCCCGTACGAGACGCTGGCGAAGGCGTACATGGACGCCAACCCGGATGTCACGATCACCACCAATCCCACGCCGAACGACAAGTACGGCGAGACCATCCGCACCCAGTTCCAGGCGGGCAACGCCGCTGATGTGGTGCAGACCACTCCGGGCTCGGGCGACGCGCGGGGGATCATCCCGCTCGCCGAGGCGGGGTTCCTCGAGCCGCTCGGAGAGACCGCGTCCTCACTCGTGCCGGCCGGCAGCGAGACGATCTTCGAGATCGACGGCGAGGTCTACGGTCAGCCGATGGACTTCACGATCGCGGCCGTCGTCGCCAGCATGGGGACCGCCGCCATGAACGGCCTGGACGAGTGGCCGGCCACCGAGGCGGAGCTCTACGACGCGTGCTCGGCACTGCAGGCGGACGGCAAGTCCCTCCTCGCCCTCGCCGGCGCGGCCGGGCCGAACGCCGGTCTCACGGCGCAGGGCATCGCGGCCACCCGCGTGTACGCCGAGACGCCGGACTGGAACGAGCAGCGTGCCGCAGGGGAGACGACGTTCGCCGAGAGCGAGGGCTGGGCCGACACGCTTCAGACGATCCTCGATCTCAATGAGGGCGGCTGCTTCCAGCCCGGCGCCGAGGGCGGTGGATTCGACGCCATCACTAATGGTCTCGCGCAGGGCACTTCGGTTGGAAGCTTCATCCCTTCCGGCGCGGCCATCGAGATCGCCAAGGCCGCGCCGGCGGAGGCGGACTTCAAGGTGCAGCCCTTCCCCGCCGCTGACGGGGGCGAGCCGTACATCGTGGCGAGCTCGAACTACACGATCTCGATCAACGCCGCGTCGAAGAAGAAGGATGCCGCGGCCGAGTTCGTGGAGTGGCTCGCGACGCCGGAGGCGCAGAAGATCTACTACGAGGCGTCGGGCGAGCTTCCCATCTCGTCCTACCAGGACATGGATCTGAGCGACACGATCTACTCCACCGTGGTCGATCTGCTGGCCGAGGGATCGTACACACCGCTGCCGAACAACATCTGGCCCAATCCTGCGGTCTACGAGGCGCTGCAGGTGGGCGTGCAGGGCCTGCTGACCGGGCAGAAGACCATCGACCAGGTGCTCCAGGACATGGACACCGCCTGGGGCGACTGAACCCGCCGGCCGCCCGGGCCTCCGGTCCGGGCGGCCATGCCGGCCTCCGCACGATGACGTACGAAGACGAGGAATCATGACCGCGACGTTGAACTCCGAGACGGAAGCGCTGATCGTCCCCAAGCGCGATCGCCGCGGACGTCGGCGCGACACCGCTCCCCGGCGGCCGGGCCTGCTCGCGTTCGGCTATTGGTGGTGGGCTCTGCCCGGCATCCTCCTCGTGCTCGCGATCCACTACGTCGCGACGGCCATCGGCGGGTTCTTCGCCTTCACCGATTGGTCCGGCATCGGCGACTTCAGCTGGATCGGCCTGGACAACTTCGTCGCCATCTTCAGCGATCCCACGCAGATCGGCGCCGTCACCAACACGCTGTTCCTCGCGTTCGCGTCGGTCATCCTCAGCAACGTCGCAGGGCTCGCGCTGGCGCTGGGCCTGAACCGCGGTCTGAAGACCCGCTACGCGCTGCGGGTTCTGTTCTTCATGCCCGTCGTGCTCAGCCCGCTGGCGGTGTCGTACGTCTGGAAGTTCATCTTCGACTACAACGGGCCGATCAACGGCGTCCTGCGTGCGATGGGGCTCGGCGAGTTCGCGAAGGCATGGGTCGCTGACCCGACCTGGGCGATCTGGACGGTCCTCATCGTGATCGTGTGGCAGAACACCGGCTTCGCCATGGTGATCTACATGGCAGGGCTCGCTGCCGTGCCCGTGGAGATCGAGGAGGCGGCGGCGATCGACGGGGCGAACCTGCGCCAGAGGTTCTGGCATGTCACGCTTCCGTCGATCCGTCCGGCGGTGGCGATCGCGACCACGCTCGGGCTCGTCAACGGCCTCCGTGTGTTCGACCAGATCATGGCGCTGACCGGAGGCGGACCGGCCGGGGCCACGGAGACACTTGCGACGCAGGTCTACAAGGAGTCGTTCGCGCTCGGCAACTTCGGCTTCGGAGCCGCGCTGGCGCTCGTGCTCACGCTCATCATCCTGGTCTTCGCCGTCATCCAGCAGCGAGTGACCAACGGTCGTCCCGAGGAGGCCTGACATGTTCCGCTACACCAAGCTCACGGGACTGCGCGAGGTCCTCTTCTGGGTCCTCGCGGTCCTCTTCCTCGCTCCCTTCTACTTCCTCGTCACGACAGCGCTGAAGTCCGACCAGGAGGTGCTGACCACCTCGAACCTCGCGCCGCCGTCGAATCCCGACTTCAGCAACTTCACCGAGGTGCTCACCGCTCAGGGCAACTCCAACGTGCTGCAGGGTCTTCTCAACAGCGTGATCATCACGGCGGGCAGCATCCTCGGACTGGTCCTGCTGGGTGCACTCACCGGGTACGTCATCGCGCGCAGCACCCGGCGGTGGAGTCGCGCGGTGTTCTATCTGTTCCTCATCGCGATCGTGCTGCCGACGCAGCTGGGCACCGTGCCGCTCTACATCGGCGCGCGGGCGGTCGGTCTCACCGGCTCCCTCTGGGGGATGATCCTGCTGTACACGGGGATGCTGCTGCCGCTGTCGATCTTCCTCTACGCCGGCTTCTTCCGCGGCCTCGGAACCGAGTACGAGGAGGCGGCGACGATCGACGGCGCATCCCGGACCCAGATCTTCTTCCGCGTGGTGCTGCCGCTCATGTCGCCCGCGACCGGAACGGTCGCGATCCTGGCCGGACTGATCGTCTGGAACGACTTCTTCACATCGCTGATCTTCCTCGGCGGCTCCGCCAATCAGACGCTCCCGGTGGCCATGTACTACTACATCGGCTCGCTGGTCTCGTCGTGGAACAAGATCTTCGCGATCGTGATCGTCTCGATGATCCCCATTCTCGCGTTCTACCTCTTCGCCCAGAAGCGCTTCATCCAGGGCTTCGCCGGGGGCCTCAAGGGCTGAGCCCTCCGGCGATCCGAGGGCGACCCAGCACCCGAGATGCTGCGGCACCTCCCGTGACCATTCGACGTTCCGACACCATCAGGAGACACCGTGTATCAGCTCGCGCCCAACATCGAACTGCTCTTCACCGAGGCCGGCGACTACCACGATCGGGTGCGCGCGGCCGCCGCGGCAGGCTTCACGGCGGTCGAGATGTGGGGGCCGACGGGAGTCGACGCCCCGGCGACGCCCAAGGACCTGCCCGCGCTCAAAGCAGCCCTCGAAGAGACGGGCACCCGGCTCACCGCCCAGCTCGCCGAGCCCCGGACCCAGTTCATGATCCCGCCGTGGGACCACTCGGAGTTCTACCGCAAGCTCGACGAGGGTGTCGCGATCGCACAGGACCTCGGCTGCCCGCGGATCGTCGTCGGCAGTGGCACCGGTTTCGGCGGCTGGAAGCGCCAGGTGCAGCTCGACAAGCTCGTCGAGATCTACCAGAAGGCGATCGGGCAGATCGACGGCTCCGGCATCACCCTCGTCCTCGAACCCGTGAACGTCCGCGTCGATCACCCGGGGTCGCTGCTGGACCGCACGGCGGAAGCCGTGTACGTCGCACGCGGGGTGGACTCGCCCTTCTTCGGCGTGCTCTACGACATCTACCACTCGGCCGTGGAGGGTGAGGACATGGGCGCAGAGCTCGCCCATGCGGGTGACCTCATCAGGTACGTCCAGCTGGCCGACGCCCCCGGACGGGGTGAGCCCGGCAGCGGCTCCCTCGACTGGGCGGAGCGCCTCGGCCTCCTCCGCGCCGCCGGCTACGAGGGGCCGATCGGCCTCGAGTACTACCCGACGCAGGAGTCTGAGGCATCCGTCGCCCTGATCCGAGAGCTGGCGGCCTCGGCATGAGCAGGTATCCCTCCTCGGTCGACGTCGCCATCGTCGGCAGCGGTCCGACCGGAGCGGCATACGCCCGCATCTTGAGCGAGGAGGCGCCGGAGGCGTCGATCGCGATGTTCGAGGTCGGTCCCACGGTGTCGGATCCGCCCGGCGCGCACGTGAAGAACATCGAGGACGCCGATCGCCGCGCCGAGGCGCAGCGGCGATCCGAGGGTCCGGGAGCCGGTGCGGCGACCGTGAACAACCCGGGAGCCGTCACCTCCGGGATGCGCCGCGCCCGACCGGGGACTTATCTGCTCTTGGAGGGGTACCAGGCAGAGGGCGAGGACGGCCTTCCCGTGGTCGCCTTCTCGAGCAACGTCGGCGGCATGGCGGCCCACTGGACCGCCGCCTGCCCCCGGCCGGGCGGAAGCGAACGGATCACGTTCCTGCCCGACATGGACGAGCTCCTCGACGAGGCTGATCGGCTTCTGGGAGTGACGACGGATGCCTTCGACTCGGCGCCGTTCACGGCCCTGGTGCGCGAGCGGCTCGCCGCCGCGGTCGACGAGGGCCGGGTCGACCAGACGAAGGTGCAGCGGATGCCGCTCGCGGTGCACCGCCGCGACGACGGCAGGCTGGTGTGGTCGGGCTCCGACGTCGTGCTCGGCGACGTGACCCGAGCAAACGCGAACTTCTCGCTGTTCGACGAATCCCTCGTGACGCGCGTGATCGTCGTGGAGGGGCGGGCAACGGGTGTCGCCGTGCGGGACCTGCGTACCGGCGCGGCATACGAGGTGGCGGCGCGCTTCGTGGTGGTCGCGGCCGATGCGCTGCGGACGCCGCAAGTGCTGTGGGCCTCGGGTGTCCGGCCGCCGGCGCTCGGACGCATGCTCAACGACCAGGCCCAGGTGGTCTACGCCGCCCGGCTTCGTGACGTGGAGCCACCGGCGCAGGACCAGGTCGCGGCATCGGGAGCGCTCACTGAGCAGAGCGGCGTGAGCTGGGTGCCGTTCACTGACGACGTGCCGTTCCATGGGCAGATCATGCAGCTCGATGCGTCGCCGGTGCCGCTCGCGGACGACGACCCCGTCATCCCCGGATCGATCGTGGGGCTCGGGCTGTTCTGTGCGAAGGACCTGCAGTGGGATGACCGTGTCGAGTTCTCGGAGGACGACCAGGACTTCTACGGCATGCCTGCGATGCGCATCCACTACACCCTCACCGAGCGCGACCACGCGGTGCTCGACCGCGCGCGGGCGCAGATCGTCGAGCTGGCGAAGGCGGTCGGCGAACCCCTCGGCGACCGGCCGTTCACGATGCCGCTCGGAGCCTCGCTGCACTATCAGGGCACCACGCGCATGGGTGCGGCCGACGACGGTCGCAGCGTGTGCGGACCCGACAGCGAGGTGTGGGGAGTCGCGGGTCTCTACGTGGCCGGGAACAACGTGATCCCGACGGCGACCGCGTGCAACCCGACGTTGACGTCCGTCGCACTCGCCGTGCGCGGGGCTCGCCGCATCGCCGGTGAGCTTGCTTATGTCGGAAACAGACATTACACTGCAGGAACAAGGACAAAGTAGTCAGGAGAATGACGTGATCCCCGATCGCATCATCGAGCAGGGAACGCTCACGATCGACGGCGGTCGCGCCGCGGTCGAGGTGCGGCTCCCGTGGTACCGGGCGCTTCCCGCGTCATGCATCGCCGGCGCGAGCCTCACGGTGGACGGTGTCGAGGCCCCGGCCGAGTCGCTGCGCTGGGAGATGAACGGCCGCACGTTCACGTTCGACGAGCTCGTGCCGAACACCGAGGAGTGGTGGTTCCCCACCGACTCGGCGGTGCTCTCGGGCGATATCGCCCTCGACGGCGACGACGAGCACAAGGTGGAGGTCGGGCTCGTCCTCTTCATCCCGTACATCGTCATCGGTGACGACGAGGTGCTCCACATCGAGGAGCGCGACGCCAAGACCATGACCGCACGGAAGGCGGTGGCGGCATGACCCCTCGACAGGGCCAGGAGGACGCCGTGCTCGGCTCGCCCATCCAGGGCGTCACGCTCTACAGCTTCACCCGCGCCTTCCACGGCCGGGAGTACGACCTCGAGGGACTTGTCCGCAAGGTCGCCGCGGACGGCTTCGGCCCGGGGCTGGAGATCATCGG
This sequence comes from Microbacterium timonense, assembly GCF_900292075.1. Taxonomy (GTDB): domain Bacteria; phylum Actinomycetota; class Actinomycetes; order Actinomycetales; family Microbacteriaceae; genus Microbacterium; species Microbacterium timonense. Next base: position 25,611 of record NZ_OLMV01000003.1, on the reverse strand, counting down.
GTTCTCCAGCTTCCGCGGCTTCCCCGAGATCGACGACCGGTTCGCCGGCTGGTTCCGTGACCTCATCGACGAGACCGGGCTGGTGACGACATCGCTGGCCGTCAACGCCGACATCGGCATCCACCGCGACCGCCTCCTGACGCAGGACGAGCTGCTCGAGTACATGCGCCGGCAGATCGCGGCCGCGGCGAAACTGGGCTTCCCGATCGCGCGCGTGCAGATCTCGATCACGCCCGATTCGATGGAGGCGCTGGCCCCGATCGCCGAGAAGTACGGCGTCACGCTCGCCCTCGAAGTCCACGCCGACCAGTACGCATCCCACCCGCGGATCCTGGCGCTGCGCGACCGCTACGAGAAGGTCGGCTCCCCCTTCCTCGGCTTCACGATGGACTGGGGTGCCACCGTGACCGGCTTCGCCCCATCGCTCATCGAGGCCTACCGCCGTCGCGGTGCGTCGGAGGAGCTGCTGGCCGCGGTCACGGGTCTGTGGGACGAGTTCTACCGACAGGGTCCGCCCGCCGACCAGGCCGAGCACGGTCAGCGCTTCGGCCGGTTCATCGGGCTCGCCGCCCAGTACGGACGTCCCGACCTCGGAATCGACTTCGGCATCAACGGCACGGGGCTGTTCGGTCCGGCGCGCGTAGACGACTGGCTCGAGATCTTCCCCTGGATCAAGCACGTGCACGGCAAGTTCTTCGGCATCGACGAGCATCGCGAGGAGCCGTCCGTCCCGGTGCGCGATCTCATCCGTCTGCTCGTCGAGAACGGCTACAACGGCGCGATCTCGAGCGAGTACGAGGGCTGGCACTGGAATCACTGGCAGAGCCCCTTCGAGATCATCCGAGACGAGCAGGCTGTGCAGCGCTCTGCCGCCCGGGACGCCGGCTCACGCATGACCACCGACCTGGCCGAAGCGCGGGCGCAGCTCGCCGCCTGGCTGCCCACAACCGAAGGAGCATCCGCATGAGCGACGAGCACGGCATCGCCGGCACCGGGATCAAGCTCGGAACCACCCTCTACTCGATGACCAGCGAGTTCGCTGCGGGCCTGTACACGCCCGAGACGCTGATCCGCGCCGTCCATGACGAAGGGATCGGCCCCGGCATCGAGTTCAACATCGCGCAGCTGCTGCGCACGTATCCCGACGTGGACGACGCGTTCGTGAAGCTGTGGTTCGACAGCCTGGAGAGGTACGGGCTGGAGGCCAGCGCCATCGGCACCAACCTCGACATGGGGCGCCGCAAGGACCGCGACATGACTCCCGACGAGGAGCACGACTTCCTCGCCCGCCAGCTCAAGACCGCGCACACGCTGGGCTTCACGCGCGTCGTGATCCGCTCGCACGGCAAGGAGCTGCTGCGCAGCCTCCTGCCGCTCGCAGAGAAGTACGACCAGAAGCTGGGCTACGAGATCCACGCCCCTTCGGGGCCCAACGATCCGCATGTGCTGCAGATCCGCGAGATGTACGACGAGCTCCAGTCCGACCGGCTGGGCTTCACCGCCGACTTCTCGTCGACGATGCACAGCCTGTCGCCCACGCTGCTGCGCACCCTGGCGCAGATGGGAATGGACGAGAAGCACTTCCCCGTGATGGACGAGATCTGGCACGAGCCGACCCCCATGCACGTGCGCAATCAGAAGTTCGAGGACTACCTCACCGCAGAAGGGGTCGACCCGCTGCGGTTCGGCCCCTTCACCCGGCTGGCATTCAACATGCACGGCCTGGTGCCGCCGGAGGAGTGGCTGGACATCATGCCCCAGATCTTCCATGTGCACGCGAAGTTCTACGACATCGGCGCAGACGGCGAAGAGCCCGCGATGGACATTCCGCGCATCGTGCGCCAGTTCGTGGAGGGCGGCTACCAGGGGTACCTCTCCAGCGAGTGGGAGGGCCACGCCTTCTCGGACCTCGGCGAGGCAGACCCGGTCGAACTCGTCAAGAAGCAGCACGCGCTCATGCGCAAGGCCATCGAAGACACCGTTGCCCAGCAGCCGAAGGAGACCGCCGATGTCTGACACCACCACCGACATCTCGGTCGCGGCCCTTGCCGCCGAGCTCGCCGACCTTCGCGAGCAGCTCGCCGCCGCCCAGCGTCTGGCTCAGCGAGCGGAGGACAGGGGCCAGGTCGAGAACCTCTTCAACCGGTACATGTATCTGCACAATGCGTTCCAGGACGAGCAGATCATCCCGCTGTGGGTGAAGGAGGGCACCGAGGGCATCCGCGCCCGGTACACGAACGCCGGGCAGTACACCACGTGGGAGAGCGTCACCAGGTATCACCGCGACCGCCCCACGCCGGTCGGCAAGCTGATCCTCCACGCCACCACGACGCCCGTCATCGAGGTCGCGGGTGACGGCCGCACCGCGAAGGGCGTCTGGCTGATGGCGGGGACCGAATCGGGGCTCACCGACCCGAAGGTGGCCGAGGCGTTCCCCGACATGTACTCGCCCCAGGAGGTGCTCGGCAAGAAGGTCTGGGCGCACTGGGTCTGGTGCAAGTACGCCATCGACTTCCTCAAGCAGGACGGCGAGTGGAAATTCTGGAAGTTCCGCTGCTACGAGCTTGCCCGCGCGCCCTTCGAAGAGAACTGGGTCAGCTTCGGCCTGAAGAACCAGGGCGCGTTCGATCTGGACCTCATGTACTTCGGCGATGACGGCAAGCCCGTCTTCATGCCGCCCGCCGACGAGCCGGTCCCATCGACCAACCACCCGTACAGCCCCGAGACGGTGCAGAAGCTCGAACCGGTTCCGCCGGTCGCCCACGAGCATTTCACCGACACCTTCGCCTAGGAGAGACCATGGCCACTCACAACTCGCTCTTCTCCGAGAAGGACGTCCGCCGCACCGACGACGGCATCGCCGTCTCGGTGCAGCTGCCCTGGTACCGGAGCCTGTGGCTCTCGGCTGTCGACGATGTCGCGGCCTCCGTCAACGGCACGCCCGTCGCCCGCGAGGACCTCCGGTTCGAGCTGCAGGGCCGCGCGTACCGCATCGACGAGCTGCCCGAGCAGTCCGAGACGCTCTGGTTCGTCGCCGACCGCCCCGACGTGCTGATCCACCTCGCTGAGGTGCCGGCACCGGGCGAGAAGCTCACGGTCGAGGTCGTCCTGACCATGCGCCTGCTGTACATGCAGATCATGCCCGGCACCGATGGCGGACCCGGCCGCTACGTCACCAACCGCGTCCCCGTCGAGCGCGAGGTCGTGCTGGCATGAGCCTTCGACAGGCTCAGAACGGCGCGCTTCGCGTGGCGATGATCGGGTACGGCTTCATGGGGGCCGCGCACTCGGTCGGGTGGCGGCAGGCGCCGCGCGTGTTCGCACTGCCGGAGAGCGTCGAGATGGCGGTGATCGTCGGGCGGAACGCGGGGGCGGTGGCGGATGCCGCGGCCCGGTGGGGCTGGCAGGAGTCGGCGACCGACTGGCGCGAAGTCATCGCGCGCGACGACATCGACATCGTCGACATCGTGACGCCGGGCGACTCGCACGCCGAGATCGCCATCGCCGCGCTGGAGGCCGGCAAGCACGTGCTGTGCGAGAAGCCACTGGCGAACACCGTCGAAGAAGCGGAGGCGATGGCCGATGCCGCATCCCGCGCCGCCGCCCGCGGTGTGCGGTCGATGGTGGGCTTCACGTACCGACGGGTTCCGGCCGTGACGTTCCTGCGCGACCTCGTCGCGCAGGGCGCGGTCGGGCGGATCGCGCAGGTGCGCGCCGCGTACCGGCAGGACTGGCTCGTCGACCCGCAGATGCCACTCGCCTGGCGTCTGCAGAAGGAGCACGCGGGTTCCGGTGCACTGGGAGACATCGGTGCGCACATCATCGACATGACCCAGTTCGTGACGGGACTCTCGGTCGACGCGGTCTCCGGCGTGATCGACACGATCGTCAAGGAACGACCGCTTCAGGGGTCTGGTTCGGGACTGTCGGGCACCGCGGTCGAGGGCTATGGCGAAGTCACGGTCGACGACGTCGCCATCTTCACGGGTCGCCTGTCCACGGGCGCCCTCGTCTCGTTCGAGGCGTCACGCTTCGCGACGGGCCGCAAGAACGATCTCTCGATCGAGGTGTCCGGCGACAAGGGTGCGCTGCGCTTCGACCTGGAGGACCTCAACACGCTCTGGTTCTACGACCGCACGGCGCCCGAGGCGACACAGGGATTCACCCGCATCCTCGTGACCGAGTCGCAGCATCCGTATGTCGACGCCTGGTGGCCCGCCGGCCACATGCTGGGCTACGAGCACGGGTTCAGCCACCAGGTCGTCGACCTCGTGCACGCGATCGTGGAGGGCGCGGACCCGCACCCCTCGTTCGCCGAGGGTCTGTCCGTCCAGCGCGTGCTCGCCGCCGTCGAAGAGAGCTCGCGGCGTGACTCGGCCTGGGTCCACGTCGATGCCGACGTCGCAGTGAAGGGTTAGAGATGCCGCGTCCGATCACACTGTTCACCGGCCAGTGGGCCGACCTGCCGTTCGAAGAGGTCGCGCGCCTGGCCGGCGAGTGGGGCTATGACGGCCTCGAGATCGCCTGCTGGGGTGATCACCTCGACGTCTCGCGATGGGATGACGCAGACTACGTGCAGTCGCGGCTCGACATCCTCGAGCGCAACGGCCTCGCCGTCTACGCGATCTCCAACCACCTGACGGGTCAGGCGGTGTGCGACGATCCGATCGACGCGCGGCACCGCGACATCCTGTCGGACCGGGTGTGGGGCGACGGCGATCCGGAGGGCGTGCGTCAGCGCGCCGCGGAGGACATGAAGAACACGGCCCGGCTCGCCGCACAACTCGGCGTGAAGACGGTCAACGGATTCACCGGGTCGTCGATCTGGAAGGCCGTGGCGATGTTCCCGCCCGCCTCCGACGAGTGGATCGACGCCGGCTACAGGGATTTCGCCGAACGGTGGAACCCGATCCTCGACGTCTTCGAGGAGGTCGGGGTGCGCTTCGGCCTCGAGGTGCACCCGTCCGAGATCGCGTACGACTACTGGACCGCCAAGCGCGCGCTCGAGGCGATCGGCCACCGCAAGAGCTTCGGCCTGAACTTCGACCCGTCCCACTTCATGTGGCAGCAGCTGGATCCGGTGGCGTTCGTGCTCGACTTCGCCGACCACATCTTCCACGTCCACGTGAAGGAGTCGGTGACGAGCCTCGACGGGCGCAACGGCGTGCTGGGCTCGCACCTGCCCTGGGCCAGCCCGCGTCGCGGCTGGACCTTCGTCTCGACCGGTCACGGCCAGGTGCCGTGGGAGCCGCTGTTCCGCGCCCTGAACGCGATCGGCTACGACGGACCGACCTCCGTCGAGTGGGAGGACGCGGGCATGGACCGCCTCGACGGTGCACCGGAGGCGCTCGCGTTCGTCCGCAAGCTCAACGCCATCACGCCACCGGCCGCCGCGTTCGACGCGGCGTTCTCCACCAAGACCGACGTGAGATCACCCGCTCAGCCGGGCCCCGGGAGACCTTGATGACCAGCACCCTCAACGTCCTCATCCTCTCGGGCCACATGACCCGAGAGCACGACAACGAGTTCCGCAGCTTCCGGCAGCACAACCAGTGGCTCACGACGCTACTCGAGGACACCGGGCGGTTCCACGTCCGCGTCGTCGAGGATCCCCGCGGCCTCGGCCCGGGGATCATCGACAAGTACGACGCGGTCATCGTGGTCTTCGAGGGCCGAGACGGGTACCACGAGAAGGCCGTCGGCTTCGGACCGGAGACGGATGCGGCGCTCTTGAAGTTCGTGCACGACGACGGCAAGGGCATCATCTGGTTCCACGGCTCCGCTGCGCAGGAGGACGACTGGGGGTATCCCGACGAGTACAACGTCATGCGCGGCTCGCGTCTCACCGTCGCCGGAGGGCTTCGCCCTCGCCCATGGGGAGAGGCGCAGCTCGACACGACCGAGCCGCGGCATCCCATCACCGAAGGGATCAGCGCCCGCTGGACCGTGACAGGCGACGACATCCTCACGGGCGTGCAGATCCTGGACGGCGCGCGCGTGCTGCTGACCACATTCGACGACCTGGAGTCGTACGAGCGGGCACCGGCCTGGCCGATGTCGCACTATCCGGTGGCCATCCCGCCGGAGGGGATCGCCGCCCTGCCGGGGATGAACACCGATCAGCCCATCGCCTGGATCAACGAATACGGCAGGGGCCGCTCGTTCACCATCACGATCGGGCACGACATCGACACGTTCCGTCGCATCGAGTTCATCCGCATGTTCCCGCGAGGCGTGGAATGGGCGGCGACGGGCGAGGTCACCCTGCACGGGCCCGATCGCCGGGGCGAGCGGCGCTTCCTCCCGTGGCCGTACTACCACCACGAGGGGTGAGGCGGCGCAGCGTGCCGAAGGGCCGGACGCAAGCGTCCGGCCCTTTCCGGTAGCCCGCGGGGGTCAGCGCGTGGCACTCACGGCAGAGAGCGCGTCACGGGCGAGGCCGAGGTGCGCGCGAGTCATCTCGGCCGGGTCGGCGTCGAGCCACTCGTGACCACCCCACTCGCTCGTGAGGGTTCCCGTGAATCCGGTGCGGGACAAGGCCGCGCCGATCTCACCGATGGGGCGCGAGACGCGTCCGTCCGAGTCCTCGAGATCCCAGAACTTCAGATGCACGCCGGCGGTGAGGGGGAGGAGCGGTTCCAGGTCAGCCATCTGGGAGCGGCCGAAGCGCACCAGAAGGTTCATGAAGAGCGTGTGCACGGCGGGCGGGACGTCGCCGCCGCGCAGGGCGGCCACCACCGCGGTGTGCGTCTCGGGTGCGCGCCACTCGTGCTCGAGTCGCCGAAGAAGCGCCTCGTCGATTCCGCCGCGCCGCAGCTCCTCCAGGTAGCTGAGGGGCAGCGACGGCATGAGCATGCTGATGTCGATCAGGACGCGGATACGCGGGTCGGCCAGCTGCTGCAGCAGCTCGAGGTTGGTCGCCACGGCGGGCACGTCGAGCGCCTGCTGTCCCTGGATCTCCTCGTAGAGGATGAGGCCGAGGTCCTCGAGCACCGGCTGGACCCGGCGCAGCAGCTCCCGCCCCGCCTGCCCGAACGGCACGCGCACTCCGAGCGCGCCGACCCTCGCGGCTGCCCGCAGCTGCGGGAGAAGGAACGTGAGACGTTCCTCCTCCGTGCGTCGGCGAGGCGGCAGCGCCCAGTCGTCCAGGCTGGCGCCCACGATGGTGACGGCGCCGCCGAGCGCTGCAACCCGCTCTCTCAGCTCGTCGACCTCCGCGTCCGCCGGCTCGGGAAAGGACCGCCAGACCTGGCCCGCCTCGATCTCGATCGTCTTCGACACCCCGGACGCGATGATTCCGACGGCGATGTCGTTCACCGCCTGGTCGGCGCGGATGACGCGCGATGTCCAGTTGAATGCGCTGGCCGAAAGCGTCCAGACGTCATCGTCCTCGTCTTCCCGCCCCGCGCTCGCGTCGCCGTGGGAGGGGCCACGCGAAGGAGAGAGGGGTGCAGCGGACGATGGCCTGTCGCCGGAAGCGGTGGCACCGAGGACCGGATCCTCGACGCGGAGCACCTGCTCGGCGCGGAAGGGGAGCGCAACCGGTCCCGCGGGCCCTGCCTGGAGATACGGCACGAGAAGCGTGAACGACACGCGCACGTCGTGAGCTCCGGGAGCCAGCGCTCGGTCGCCGTGCAGCTCGAGCCGGTCCTGGATGAACCACCAGCCGGTCGCCGCGGCGAGCTCCTGCGACGTCGGCGACGCGCCGGCCACGCCGACTTTCACCGGCGCGGGCTCCGCATCGATCGTCACCTCGAGGTCTGTCACGCTCGCCAGAGGCAGAGATCGGATCCACGGCAGGCTGAGGCGCAGGACGAACCCGGTCGCCGTGGCAGAGAGCGCGTCGTCCAGCAGCAGCGGCAACGTCATCGGGCTCGCTCCTTCATGTCACTCCAGCCCCGACGAGGCTTTAGAGAGGAAGCTACACCCTTTCGTCGATTTCAGTGAAAAGTCTGCGGCTCACGCGAGCGCGTGCTCGTCACCGCGGATCGCGGCGACAGTGGGGCGCCCGTGGCCGAACCATCTGGGGAAGGTGACGTCGAAGAGCTGCTCCCGCACCATCTCCGTGCCCCCGCGCAGCGGTTCACGCACATCGTTGACCGACTGCGCGATCGTCAGGTCGCGGGTGGCCAGCGGCAGCGACAGCTCGTACACGCGCTGGCGGACCTCTGCCAGAAGCAGCTCCCCGGCGCCGGCGAGAGCACCACCGATCACGATCACCGAAGGATTGAACATGTTGACCAGGGCCGCGATCGACTCGCCGACGACGCGCGCGGACCGCTGGACGAGCCGGATGGCAAGGGCGTCACCGTCTTCCGCGGCGTTCGAGATGCGCTCGGGGGAGAGCTCCTCGCCCGATGCGACCGCCTTCGCGAGCGCGCCGGTGGCACCACCCTCGATCTCGGCGAGGGCATCGCGGATGAGCGCCCAACCGCCGGCGACTGCTTCGAGGCATCCGACCTTGCCGCAGCGGCAGAGTGCGTCCGAGTCGCGCACGCGGACGTGCCCGATGTCACCGGCAGCGCCGTTGACGCCGCGGTGGATGCGGCCACGGGAGAGGAGCCCGGCGCCGATGCCGGAGCCGATCTTGCAGTAGATGAGATCGAGGTGGTCGTCGTCTCGGCGTGCCCGTTCGCCGAACGTGAGGAGGTTGACGTCGTTGTCCACCCACACCGGGGCCTGGTACCGCTGCTCGAACCGCCGGCGGACGTCGAAGCCATTCCATCCCGGCATGATGGGCGGCGCGACGGGGCGGCCGCTCTCGAAGTCCACCGGACCGGGAACGCCCACGCCGACGCCCCAGACGGGCACGTCCGGCGTGCGGGCGAGCACCTCGTCGATCATGCCGAGCGCCTTGTCGAGCGTCTCGGCGGGCCCGCGGGCGATGTCCCACGGCGCGTGCGCCTGATCGATGACGTCGCCGTCGAGGAGCGCGACGCCGACGTGGATGTGCAGTGCGCCCAGTGCGCAGACCACGATCCGCCCGGCCTCTCCGCGAAACCGCAGCGTGCGGGGTGCGCGGCCGCCGGAGGAAGGTCCGAACTCACCGTCCGCGAGATAGCCCATCTCTATCGCGTGGTCCACCCGCTGCGTCACCACGCCGCGCCCGAGGCCGGTGACGCGTCCGATCTCCGGCCGGGTCGACGCGTCGCCGGTGCGCACCATGTTGACGATCCGCAGCAGGCTCGTCATCTCGTCGGTCTGCGCGCCGAAGCGCAAGGTGGACTCTGTGGCCATGGTCGATTCTTGCATAACGCGGTGAATCCACGGCCGAATCCGTGCGCCCTATAGTCCAGATGATGTCGACTTAGGTACTGTTTCCACATAAGTGTGAGGAGGCCGCTCATGTCGCTCGGCGTGGGGATCATCGGCGCGGGTCCGGGTGTCGCGGCATTGCACGTGCCAACGCTCGCTCGGTTGCGGGACGTCTTCCGCGTCGCGCATGTCGCAGACGCCGGCAGCGGCCGCGCGAAGGAGCTGGCCGCCCGTGCGGGCGCTCGCGCGTCGACGGGCGTCAGTGCGCTGCTGGCGGATGCCGACGTCGACGTGGTGGCGATTTGCAGTCCACCCGCCGAGCATGCGGCGCATGTCGTGGCTGCGGTGGCCGCGGGCAAGCGCGGCGTGTTCTGTGAGAAGCCCCTCGCCACCACGATCGCCGATGCGCGCGATGCCATCGAGGCGTGCCGTCGCGCCGGAGTGCCGCTCGTCGTCGGCACGAACCACTACTTCGATCCCGCGTGGGGTCGCGCCAGGCACCACCTCACCGCCTCGGGTGGCCCTGTCGTCTCCATCTCGGCGACGCTGGCCCTGCCGCCCAACGCGCGGTACCACGAACTCGTGACCGAGCCGCCGACGGCGGGCAGCGAGGTCACCCTCCCCGATCTGGCCCGCCCGCAGGTCGCCGCCGCGGTCATGCGTCAGCTGCTCACCGGACTGGCGATCCACGACCTTCCCCTCGTGCGTGATCTGGCGCCGCGATTCGAGCGGGTCGTCTTCGCACGGGCGCTGGCGCCGCTCGGCTATGCCGTCGGCTTCGTCGCCAGCGGAATCCCGGTCCAGCTCACGACCGTGATGCTTCCCGGCGGTGCGGACGCACTCTGGCGGGTGAGCGTGTCGACCCGCACCGACCGCCTCGACGTGCATTTTCCTCCCAGCTTCGTGCATGCCGGCGCCGCCCGGGTGAGCGTGAAGACCGCCGATGGGCGTGACATCGCGTATGCGCATGGCGGCAGCGACGGCTACGTCGGCGAGTGGCGGGCGCTCGCCGAGCTCCTCGAGGCGGGCCTGCCGGTCGAGTACGACGAGCTTCTCGACGATGCGACGTACGCCCTGCAGCTGGCTGATGGTGCCGCGGCCGTCCTGGAGGCGAGCTCGTGACCACGCGCGTCCACACCGATCTCGAGGCATATCGTGTCGCGGTCAGTGAGCTGCCGGTGAGCGCCACGCCCGCTCGGGATCTTCCCGCTGCAGTCGCCGTCGTTCGCGGCGAGGGGCGGTGGTGGGAAAGGGCCTCCGCTGCCGTCCGTGCCGGCGCGGGCGGCATCGTCGTCGCTCAGCCCGGCGCCGCTCCTTCCGCCGAGCTCCACGCGCTCGCACGCGTCGCCGCACGGACCCCGGTCGTCGTGGAGCGCCGTCTGCTGCGCCCGGGCATGAGGGACCTTGTTGACGCGTCTGCCGCCGGGCATCCGCCGTGGCATGCCGTCGTGGTCGAGTGCCACGCGCCCGCCTCGGCGCTGCGGGACGTGCTGCCCGACGCGATCGGGTGGGCCCGCGTCGTCGCGGGCACGCCGCTCACCTGCCGGATCAGCCAGACGTGGGAGGGAGGCACCCTGGCTCTCCTCGATCCGGCGGAAGGAGGCGCCATCTCGCTCACCGCGACGGTCCAGCCCGGTGCTCCGGCGCACGGCCGGCTGCGCGTCACGGCCATCGGACAGGAGCGTGTCGAGGTCGACGCCGATCTGGACACGGTGGTGTCGATCGCCGATGCCGCTGGGCGCCGCATCCTCCCCCCGCTTTTGGAGAGCCCCGAGCGCGTGGCACTTCGCCGTGCCATCGCGGCCGTTCGCACGGGTGAGGTGCCTCTGGACCTCGACGAACTGCGGCACGATACTGCGCTGGCAGAGGAGCTGCTCACCGCGTCCATTCATAAACATCGCTGATCCGCGAGATAGGCGATATGGCATTCCCGGATATGCCGATCTCAGACGAAAGTTGACAGCGGGATCACCCGCCAGCTCATCCGAAAGGGTCGATGATGATCAAGCTCCTGTCCCACCTCTCCTATGTGGAGATCTCGTCTCCGGATGTCGAGGCATCCGTCGACTTCTACGTCAACCAGGTCGGGCTGACCGTCGTCGACCGCGTCGATGGCGCGGTGTACCTGCGCTGCTGGGGGGACTACTACGCCTACAGCGTCGTCGTCGTGCCCGGTGACGAGCCCGGCCTCGTCACCGCCGCGTGGCGCACCTCGAGCGCCGAGGCGCTGGAGGAGGCCGCCAAGCGTGTGGAGGCCGCCGGCGTCGAGGGCGAGTGGATCGACGTCCACAAGATCGGTCGCGCCTATCGGTTCACCGGTCCCTGGGGTCACACGCTCACCCTTCACTGGGATGTCACCCGTCACCACGACATCGAGGGTGACGCCGCGTCGATCTACCCCGACCGCCCGTCCCGCCGCAGCAAGGTCGCGGGCGCTCCTCGTCAGCTCGACCACGTCACGATCGCGACCAGCGACGTCGACGGCTTCGTCAAGTGGTATGTCGACGTCCTCGGCTTCCGCTTCATGGCCCGCACCGTGCTCGACGAGGCGCCCATCTCGGTCTTCTCCGTCCTGACCACGAACGAGAAGTCGCACGACCTGGGGGTCGTCCTCGACGGCTCCACCCGGGCCGGCCGCGTGAACCACTACGCCTTCTGGGTCGACACTCGCGAGGAGCTGCTCATCGCCGCCGACATCCTCGGCGAGAACGGGTACCCGATCGAGTACGGTCCGTCGATCCACGGCATCGGAGAGCAGAACTTCCTCTACTACCGCGAGCCGTCGAGCCTGCGCATCGAGCTCAACACCGGCGGTTACCGCAACTACGTCCCGGACTGGGAGGCGAACACGTGGAAGCCGTCGCAGGGGTCCAACAACTTCTACCGCAACAGCGTCATGCCGATGTCGATGACGGAGTCCTTCCCGCCCGCCGACGGGCCGTCGGCGACGGAGGAGGGCGTGCCCAACGAGATCAAGGAAGCGCTCTTCAACCCCTACGCCAAGCACGGCCAGGGCTGACAGGCTCGAGGGTGGGGATGCCGGACAGGCGTCCCCGCCCTCGCACCACGTTCCGAACCGCGGACATGGAGAAACGATGACGACGACGTCAACAGCAGGTATGACCGCCCCCTTCGCCCTCGCGCGCTACCGCGACGGCGACTCGGTGCGTCTGGGTCTGGTCGCCGGCGACCGCGTCCGCGCGGTCTCCCGTGACGAGCTCGGCGCCGCCGACCTCAACGCGTTCCTCGCACACCCCGACTGGGAACGACTGCGGGCGCTGGCGGACTCGGAGAGCGAGGGGTGGATGCCGCTGGCCGACGTCGTGCTGACGGCCCCGGTCGAGCCGCGGCAGGTGCTGCAAGCGGGTGCGAACTACCGCGAGCACGTCATCGAGCTCGTGGTCGCGGGGCTCACGCAGGACTCGTCCCGCTCGCCCGAGGAGGCGCGGGACTTCGCCGCGAAGATGATGGACGAGCGGCGGGCCCACGGCGAGCCGTACTTCTTCCTCGGCCTGCCCACGGTCGTCGCCGGGGACGACGTGCCATTGGTGCTGCCCGCCTACAGCCAGGTGCACGACTGGGAGCTCGAGCTCGCGATCGTGATCGGCCGGGAGGCTTTCCGCGTCTCGCGCGAGGAGGCGCTGGACCATGTCGCCGGCTACACGATCGTCAACGACATCACCACGCGCGATCTCGTCTTCCGCAAGGACATGAAGGAGATCGGCACCGACTGGTTCCGCGCCAAGAACGCCCCCGGGTTCCTCCCTACCGGTCCCTTCCTCGTGCCGGCGCCGTTCGTCGACGGCTCGGACGTGCGGGTGCGACTGGACCTCAATGGCCAGACGATGCAGGACGGGTCGTCGAGCGACCTGCTGTTCGACATCCCGGCCCTGATCTCGGCGGCGTCGCAGACGACGGCGCTGCTCCCCGGCGATCTGCTCCTCACCGGGAGCCCGCCGGGCAACGGCCAGCACTGGAAGCGGTTCCTGCGCGACGGCGATGTGATGACGGGTTCCATCTCGGGCCTGGGCACTCAGGTGGTCCGCTGCGTCGCGGAAGGACCGGCATCCTGATGATGTCCCACTTTCCCGCCTTCGTGTCCCCATTCCATTCGGCTGGGGGCCCTTCACATGAGCGAAATCGGGACATGCTCGACCTGAGGACGGAGAACCGACGATGACCGGCCCGAGCGAGAACCCCGCCGACCTCGACCGGCAGAATCCCGAAGCCGAGATCGCCGCGCGCGCCGAGGCGTACCGCAACTGGGGTCGGTGGGGCGATGACGACGTCCTCGGCACCCTCAACTTCATCGACGCGGCCAAGCGGGTGCAGGCCGCTGCCCTCGTAAGTACGGGTGAGGTGATCTCGCTGGCGCAGGCGTTCGACACCGACGGCCCCCAGAAGGGCTGGCGGCGGCGCACGAACCCGGTGCACACCATGACGGACACGGGCACCGACGCCGAGCGCGGCAATCAGGGATTCCCACACGGTATCGGCGGCGCGGACGATGTCATCGCCATGCCGCTGCAGTGCTCCACGCAGTGGGACGGTCTCGGGCACATCTTCGACCACGGCAACGCGTGGAACGGCCGCCGCGCCGGCGACGTCGTCACCAGCGACGGCGACCTGGTCACGGGCATCGAGCACGCGGCATCCGTTCTCGTCTCCCGCGGCGTGCTGCTCGACGTCGGCCGCCACCTCGCGCCCGGGACCGGCGAGCTCGAAGACGGGTACGCGATCACGGTGGCCGACCTCGAGGCGACGATCGCGGCACAGGGGGAGTCCAGCCGGGTCGGTCGCGGCGACATCGTGCTCGTGCGCACCGGCCAGTACGCGCGCACGCGGCGGGACGGCTGGGGCGACTATGCCGGTGGTCCGGCACCGGGGCTCTCGCTCACGACCGCCGGGTGGCTGCATCGCACCGAGATCGCCGCCATCGCCACCGACACGTGGGGATTCGAGGTGCGGCCGAACGAGTTCGACGCGCCCGCATTCCAGCCGCTGCACCAGGTGGTCATCCCCAATATGGGGCTGACCATCGGCGAGATGTGGAATCTCGACGCCCTGGCCGAGGCTTGTGCGGGGCGCGGGACGTACGACTTCCTGCTGTCGGCGGCGCCGCTGCCCATCACCGGCGCGGTCGGGTCGCCGATCAATCCCGTCGCGATCCTCTAGCCACCTCACACGCACGATCCAGAACAGGGAGGTTCTGACATGACCGCAGTCCGAAAGGTCGCGATCGCCGGGAGCGGTGTCGCGGGTCTGGCCGCCGCCATACAGCTCGCGAAGGCCGGCGTCCAGGTGGACGTCTTCGAGGCGAAGCCCGAGCTCGGCGCGCTCGGGTCCGGCATCTCGCTGCAGGGCAACGCCCTGCGGGTGTTCGACGCGCTCGGCGCGTGGGACGACATCCGCGCGGCGGGGTTCGCCTTCGAAGGCCTCAACGTGCGAGCGCCCGGGCCGGGCGCGCCCGTCGTGGCAGCGCTGCCGGACGTGAAGACAGGCGGACCGGACTACCCGGCGGCGATGGGGATGCCGCGTCCCGAGCTGGCGCGCATTCTCCTCGAGCACGCGCAGAAGGCGGGTGCGAACGTGCGCTTCGGCGCCCGGATCACCGATCTCGACGCCCGCGCGAACGAGGCTGTCGCGGTCACGGTCGACGGCGAGCCCGCGGGCGAGTACGACCTGCTGATCGGCGCCGACGGACTGAATTCGACGGTGCGCGAGCTCATCGGCATCCAGACCAAGCCCGAGCCGACCGGCATGGGCATCTGGCGGACCTTCGTCTCCCGTCCGGCGGAGGTGGAGCGCAGCGAGCTGTACTACGGCGGCCCCGTCTACATCGCCGGGTACACGCCGACGGGCGAGGACAGCATGTACGCCTTCCTGGTCGAGAAGGCGCAGGACCGGTTCGGCGTGTCCGACGAGGAGGCCACACGGATCATGCTCGAGGAATCGCGCGCGTACGACGGCCCCTGGAACGCGATCCGTGCCGACCTCGAGGCCGGTGCGCACGCCAACTACACCTGGTTCACGAAGCACCTCGTCGAGGAGCCGTGGAACCGCGGTCGTGTCGTCATCATCGGCGACGCCGCGCACTCGTGCCCCCCGACGATCGCGCAGGGTGCGGCGCAGGGCCTGGAGGATGCGCTGGTCCTGACCGAGCTGCTGGTCCAGCGCGACGCGGTCGACCAGCAGCTGTGGGACGACTTCCACGCGCGGCGCCTGCCGCGCGCGAAGGCGGTGGTGGAGGCATCCGTCCAGCTCGGCCAGTGGCAGATCGACGGCAACCGCGACGCCGACGCCGGCGGGCTGATCTTCGGCATCGCCCAGCAGATGGCGGTGCCGGCATGACTGAGCTCGTGACGGTCAGCGGCGACCGGATGCCGGTCGTGGACGTCCACGCGCACCTGCTGCTGCCGGCCCTGCACGCCGAGGTCGAGCGGCGGGCTCCGGAACTGGTGGCCGAAGCGGCTGATCTCGAGCGTCGTCGCAACGGTGTCGAGAGCCTCCAGGTCTCCGGGGCCATGGTGGGGGAGCGCATCCCGAAGCTCACCGACGTCGGGGTCCGGCTCGCGGCGATGGATGCGCAGGGCATCGACCGGCAGTGGGTGAGTGTTTCGCCGAATCACTTCTACCCGTGGGCGCCGGAGGGCCTTGCGGTCTGGGTGGCGGCCGAGACGAACCGGCTCATCGCCGAGCACGTCGCCCACGCTCCCGACCGGTTGACGGGACTCGGGGTCGTGCCGCTGCAGCATCCGGAACGAATCGTCGAGTACCTCGACGACGCCGTGCTCGGGCGGGGGCTCGCGGGCGTCGAGATCTCTTCGTTCGCCGGCGACGTCGAACTGTCGGACGAGCGCCTCGAGCCGTTCTGGGCGCGGGCGGCGGAGCTCGGCTGCATCGTGTTCCTGCACCCGTTCGGCTGCAGCCTCGACGAGCGCCTCGACCGGTTCTACCTGTCCAACACCGTCGGGCAACCCACGGAGAATGCGGTGGCGCTGTCGCACCTCATCTTCGCGGGTGTCCTCGACCGCCATCCGGGCCTGCGGATCGTGGCGGCGCACGGCGGCGGCTACCTGCCGTTCGCGATCGGCCGCTCAGATCGCGCGTGGCGCGTGCGCCCCGAGGCCCGTCGCTGCCAGCATGCGCCGTCGACGTACCTGCGGCGCCTGTGGTTCGACACGGTCGTACACGACCCGGTCGCCCTGCGGCACCTCGTCGAGGTCGCGGGGGGCTCCCGGGTGCTGCTGGGCAGCGACTTCCCGTTCGACATGGGACTGGACGACCCGGTGTCGTTCGTGCGGGGCGCCGACCTGCCCGGTGAGATCACCCAGCGGATCCTTGGCGGCAACGCCGACGCCCTGCTGCAGACGCAGGTGCCCGCATGAGGATCGCGCGCTGGGCGGGCATCGGTGAGGCCGCAGGCGTCCGTGAGGCTGACGCACCGTCGGCCGAGACGGAGGGTTTCGTCGTCGGCGACCGCGTGGTGCCCTTCGCCGGCGGCGAGACCGTCGCCGGCGTCCTGGCCGGCGGGCTCGACGCCGCGCGCGCGGCGTTCGCGCGGATCGACCGGGCAAGCGGCACGCCGCTCGCGGAGGTGCGGCTCCTGGCTCCGCTGGTGCCGGCATCCGTCCGCGACTTCGTGGCCTTCGAGGAGCATGTCGAGGGGGTCAGCGCGGGGGTGGAGGGCAAGAGCTTCGTCGCCCCCGAGTGGTATCAGGCGCCGACCTTCTACTTCACCAACCCGCACACGATCCTCGGGCCCGCCGACGTCCTCCGCCCGCCCATCACCGAACGACTCGACTTCGAGCTGGAACTGGCCGTCGTCCTCGGCGGAGAACCCGGAGTGAACCTCGATCCGCAGGCGGCGGCATCCCGCATCTTCGGCTACACGATCATGAACGACTGGTCGGCGCGCGATCTTCAGGGCCGCGAGATGAAGGTGCGTCTCGGGCCGGCCAAGGGCAAGGACTTCGGCACGAGCCTGGGTCCTTGGATCGTCACCGCCGACGAACTCGAGCAGTACCTGGACGCGGACGGGTTCCTCGCCGTACGTGCCGAGGTGCGTATCAACGGCGAGCTCGTCGGCGAGGATCTCGTCTCGAACATGGGCTGGCCCTTCCCCGAGCTGGTCGCCTACGCCTCGCGCAACTCGCGTGTCGTGGCGGGGGACGTGCTCGGCAGCGGCACGGTCGGCAACGGCGGATGCCTCGGAGAGCTGTGGGGCCGCAACGGCGACCTCGTCCCGCCCCCGCTGCGCCCGGGCGACGAGGTGCGCATGACGATCGAGGGGATCGGCGAACTCGTCGGCTCGGTGGGTGAGAGCGTCCCCGCTCCTGAGCTGCCCCCGGCGCGGGCGCGTCCGCGTCTTCGTCGGCGCGGGTGAGCACCACATCCACTTATGTTGATTTCAAACTAAAGAGTGGATAGAATCGACAGTGACGTCGGGGCCGTGGACGGCCCGTTCCCCGCCGCGAGGGCGCGCGGGGACACATCCCGTCGCGTCGATCGCCCGGTCGTACGGGTCACTACGCGTATGAGCATGTCACCGTGGAGGCTCCGCCTTCTGATCGCCGCCCTCCTGACCGTCGCGATCCTCGGCGCCCTCGACCACACGATCGTCTCGACGTCCCTGGCGACCGTCGCCGGCGAACTGGGCGCGCTCGCCCAGATGGGGTGGGTGGTGGTCGGCTACACGCTGGCCAGCACGGTGTTGCTGCCCGTCATCGGCAAACTCGGCGATGCGGCCGGGCCCCGAGGGGTGTTCCTGGTCTCGCTCGTGCTGTTCCTCGTCGCGTCGCTGGCGTGCGGCTTCGCCCACGACATGCCGCAGCTGATCGTCGCTCGCGTCGTGCAGGGGATGAGCTCGGCCGGCCTGCACCTCATGTCCCAGACCATCGTCGCGCGCGTCACGACGCCCCGAGAACGTCCGCGCTACCTCGCGATCATCGGCGCAGCCTTCCCGGTCGCGATCCTCATCGGACCCGTACTCGGAGGACTCATCACCGATTACTGGGGATGGCCATGGGTGTTCTGGATCAACATCCCGTTCGGCGTGGCGGCCCTGCTGCTCGCGCTGGTCGCCGTCCCCCGGCTCGCCGGTTTCGGCCGGCAGCGGTTCGACGTCGCGGGGGCGGTCACCTTCGCCGTGGCCATGGTCGCACTCGTGCTGGCCGTCACCTGGGTCGGGGACTCCGCGCGTGCGGTCGCAGCGGTGGTCGCGTTCGCCGTCGCCGCCATCGCATTCGCGGCGTTCCTTCTCGTCGAGCTGCGTGCACCCGAGCCGCTCGTTCCGTTACGGCTGTTCGCGAACCGCACCATCGCCACCGGGACGGCGCTTTCGGCGATCATCGGCGTCGGCCTGTTCTCGATCACGGCGTATCTGCCGACGTACTTCCAGATGGCGTACCGCACGAGTGCCACGGTATCGGGTCTTGTTCCCATCGCGACCGTGTTCGGGATGCTGGTGTCCAATCTCGCGACGGGGTGGCTGGTGAGCCGCACCGGCCACTATCGGGTCTACTGCATCGTCGGGACTTCGCTCGGAGCCGCCGGCCTGTTCGTCATGGCGCTGCTGCCGGTGGGGCTGCCGCTGTGGGTGCCCATGGTCGTCATGGCCGGGGTAGGGATCGGCACCGGCGCATTCATGAGTCTCGTGATCGCCGTGGTGCAGAGCGCCGCTCCGCGACGCGACACCGGCAGCATGACGGCCACCGTGAACCTGGTCCGGCAGGTCGGCTCCACCGTCGCGACGGCGATCATCGGCGGCGTCATCGGCTTCGGGGTCGCAGGACTGCTTTCCGACGCGCTCGACGCGGCGGCGCTGACGCCGCGGTTCGTGCACGATGCATCCGTCGCCGTGCAGGTGGAGGTCGCCGGGATCTACAGCGCCGTCTTCGCGCCGGTCTTCGCCGCGCTCGCCGTCGCCTATGCCGCGGGCATCGTCGCCGCCCTGCTCCTACCCGCCGGACGGCTCTCGGACGAGTACGAGCACGCCGCCGCTGCCCGCCCCGAACCGCTCACCGCCTGAGCAGAAGAGGTACTCCCATGTCGCACACCCCCACCGTCGCCATCGTCGGCAGCGGGCCGATCGGCTCCGCCTACGCCCGCGTCATCCTCGAGTCGAACCCCGACGTGCGCGTCGTGATGTTCGAAGCCGGCCCTCAGCTGACCGCTGTGCCGGGGCAGAGTGTCCGCAACATCGTCCACCCCGAGGAGAAGGCCCGGGCCCGGCAGATGTCGCAGGGCCCGCAGTCCGGCGCGTACCGCGAGAGCCTCGGGATTCCCGCGGGCGCGGTCGTCGAGGGAATGTTCACGGCCCGCCAGGGGACCCACCTGCTCGACTTCGGCGGTCCCGGCTCCGCGCACGCGCCGACATTCCCGGCCGCAGCCGCCGCGACGAACGTCGGTGGGCAGGGGGCGCACTGGACGTGCGCCATCCCGCGTCCGGCGTTCAGCGAGAAGGTCGACTTCATCGACGACTCGGAGTGGGACGACCTCATCACGACGGCGGAGGGTCTGCTGCACGCGCAGAGCGCCGCCTTCGCCGACTCGCCCATCGGCTCCGCCATCCGCGCCATCCTCGACGACGAGTTCGGCGCCGAGCTTCCGCCCGGCTACGGTGTGGGGACCCTCCCGGTCGCCGGCGACCCGCAGCCTGATGGGTCGATGGTCTGGGCCGGGGCGAACACGGTCCTCGGACCGCTCATCGAAGACGGCACCGCAGAGGCCGCCCGCTTCGAGCTGCGTGACCTCACACTCGTGCGGCGCATCGAGCACGACGGCGGTGCGGCCACCGGGGTGACCATCGAGGACCTCCGCACGCGAGAGGTCTCCTTCGTCCCGGCCGACGTGGTGGTGGTGGCCGCTGACGCGTTCCGCTCTCCGCAGCTGCTCTGGGCCTCCGGCATCCGCCCGCGCGCGCTCGGACGCTACCTCACCGAGCACCACGTGGTGATCACGACGGTCGCCCTCGATGAGGAGCGCATGGGGGCGCTGGTCTCGGAGGAGCAGTTCCGCAGCGAATTGGCACGCCGTGCCCGCAACGCCGCCGACCCGGTCGCGGCGGTCAACCGCATCCCGTTCTCGGAGCCCGACCACCCCTTCTCACTGCAGGTGATGTACGCCGAGAACCCGCCGTTCCAGCTGGATCCCGCGCACCCCGCGGCCGGCAATCGCTGGGGCTACGTCAACATGGGGTACGGCGTGCGCAAGCATCCTCGCGTCGAGGACGGCGTCACCTTCGACGACGGCGAGCTCGACTACCGGGGCTTCCCCAACATGACGATCGAGTATGCGCTCACCGATGCCGAGGAGGCGGAGCTCGCCGAGGCGCACGAGCGCGTGCGCCGCGCCGGTGCCGCCCTCGGCACCTTCGTCGCCGAGCCGCGGCTGCTGCCCAACGGCTCGAGTCTGCATTACATGGGCACCATGCGGATGGGCCAGGAGGACGACGGCACGTCGGTCGCCGACCCGTGGTCACGCGTCTGGGGATACCAGAACCTGATCGTCGGCGGCAATGCGCTCATCCCGACGGCGAACACCATGAACCCGACGCTCATGAGCGTGGCGATCGCCGTGCGAGGGGCGCGGCGCGTGGCGGAGCAGCTGGCGGGCGCCCACGCCCAGGTCGCGCGCTGACCCGCCGGGGCCGATCCCGCCGCGCACGCGAGAGGGCCGGGCCGTCCGTCGACGGCCCGGCCCCCCTCGCGCGTGTCAGGCGGTCGGTGCGGTCACCGGCTGCCGCCGCAGACCCAGGCCGAGGACGACCGCGACAGCGGCGGCGGCGATCCCCACGATGCCGACCGCGACGGGCAGCGGTGCGCCGGTGGCGCCGGTGAGCGCGCCCATCACCAGAGGGGTGACGAACTGGCCCAGGAAGAAGGACGACGTCCACCATCCGGTCGCCCGTCCACGCTCCTCGAAGCGGGTTCTCGAGACGACCCACGTCACGAGCGAGGGCAGCAGGATGCCGGAGCCGAACCCTGCGACGACGGCGCCCGCGAGCACACCGGCGAAGCCGCCGAACAGCCACACGATGACCATCCCGACGCCCTGCAGCCCGAACGCGAGGGGAAGCAGCAGGCGAGTGCCGCTCTTGGCGATGCGCGGGAACGTGAACGCGCCCGCCGCCGTGGCCAGGGAGGCGATGGCTGCGACGAGGCCGATCGTCGCGGTGTCGTCGGCGGACACGCCCGTTCCCACGACCAGGTAGCTCACCTCGATGATCATGACGTAGAACGTGAATCCGCCGAAGACGGTGACGACCAGTGGCAGAGCCAGGATCCGCCACGGAACCCGCGCCTTCTCGCCGGCCGGAACGTGCAGGTCGGTGGAGTCGCGCCGACTGGGCTCCCACAGCGCGAAGATCATCAGCACGGCGATGGGTGCGGCGATCGCGTAGATCCAGAACGGTGCGTGCCACCCGGCGGAGCCGACCGCCCCGCCGAGTGCGATGAACACGGTCGCGCCCAGCGTCGTGGCGACGGTCTGCAGGCTGAGGTACCGGTTGCGCCGCCGCTCCTCATGGAAGTAGTCCACGATGAGCGTCGTGCAGACGGTCATGATCCCCGCCTCGAAGACGCCCACGAACGCGCGGCTGATGAGGATGCCGGCGAGACTGTCGATCCACGCCGGGACCGTACCGGCGACGGCGTACGCGAGCATCGCCACGACCAGCAGGTTCTTGCGCCCCAGGCGGTCGACGATCTGCCCCGCGAACGGCGCGAAGACCGCGATCATGAGGGCCGGGATCGCCACGATCATCGGGACCAGCACGTCCGCTCCGGGCTCGTCGGCGAAGTACTGCGACAGCTGGGGGAGGACGGGCGTGATGAGGACCGACCCCATCACGGGCATGCAGCTTCCGGCCAGCAGCAGGGCGGCCTGCCAGGCGCCGGCGCGTCGAGCGGTCGGCTGATCGACCGCGAGGGTGGGCTTCGTCATTGAAATCTCCTTCGACTCCACCCTCATTGAAGGGGCTGCGAGGAGATCAGCGAACCGCTATTCCGTTATCGCCGGTATCGATGACGGTTATGAAGCGACTGGTGCACGCGAAGCGCCGCTCCCACGGCATCCCGTCAGCGCACACCCCGCATGAGCTTCAGCACGGGCTTGACGGACGCCAGGAGGGCCAGGCCCAGCACGATCGCGATGCCGCCGAGAATCGTGAAGTACGGGACCTCGTTCTCGGGGTCGTAGAACTGCGCGAGCCAGCCGGCGATCGCGGTGCCCAGGGCTATCGACAGGAAGTACAGCGCCACCATCTGGGTGTGGAAGCGCTCGGGGGCGAGCTTGGTGGTCACCGACAGGCCCGGGGGCGAGATGAACAGTTCGGCGATGGTGAAGACGAACAGGATCAGCACGATCGCCAGCAGCGGCGTGGAGTTCGGGGCGCCGTTCGCCCAGGGCAGGAACAGCAGGAACGCCAGGCCCATGATCATCGAGCCGAGCGAGAACTTCACCGGCGCTGACGGCGCCCGGTTGCCGAGCTTCGTCCAGATCGCGGCGAAGACGCCGGAGAGGATGATCACGAAGATCGGGTTGATGGAGTTGACCCACGACACCGGCATCTCCCAGCCGAACAGCGACCGGTTCAGACGCTGGTCGGAGTAGATGGTCAGCACGGTGAACTGCTGCTGGTACAGCGACCAGAAGCCCACGTTCACGATGAACAGCGGGATGAAGCTGATCACCCGTGAGCGGTCGTCCCCGCTGATGTGCGGCGACGCGATGATGACGCAGAAGTAGGCGATCGCTGCCGCCAGCGTGACGAGGATCACGACGCCCGCGAGGTTGTCGGCGCGGATGACACCCGTCAGCACGAGCGCCACGATGGCGATGAGCCCCGCGACCGCGATGCCGATCACGAGACCGCGGCGATTCACCGGAAGCGGGTTCGCGACGACACGCGACGACTCGGGCAGCTGCTTGCGCCCGAACGAGTACTGGATGAGACCGAGCGCCATGCCGATCGCCGCGGCGCCGAAGCCCCAGTGGAAGCCGACGTTGCTCTGCAGGAAGCCGGTGACGATGGGCCCGAGGAAGGCACCCAGGTTGATGCCGAGGTAGAACAGCGAGAAGCCCGCGTCGCGGCGCGGGTCCTTGGGGGAGTACAGCGTGCCCACGACCGCCGTGGCGTTCGCCTTCAGGCCACCCGAACCGATCGCCACCAGGATGAGACCGACACCGAGTCCCCACACGTTCGGCAGCAGCGCCAGCGCGATGTGTCCCGCCATGATGACCCAGGCGCTGAAGAACAGCACGCGCTCCGAGCCGAGCAGCCGGTCCGCCACCCAGGCGCCCAGGATGGTCGACAAGTACACCGTGCCGCCGTACGCGCCCACGATCCCGGTGGCCGTCGGCTCGGGGATCCCGAGCCCGCCGTCGGCGATCGAGTAGTACATGTAGATGAGCAGGATGCCCTGCATGCCGTAGAAGCTGAACCGCTCCCACATCTCCACTCCGAAGATGTGGGCCAGCGCCCATGGCTGCCCGAAGAACCGGGTGTCGTGATCGGCATGGTCCTCGCCCGCGGTGGTGCCGGAGGCGTCGGTCCCGCTCGCTTCTGCCACCGTGCCGGTCCGCGTCGCGTCCGCCGCTCCGGTGGCGCCGTCGGGCGGTCCCACCGGGACCTGCTCCGACTTGCGGCGCCGCCGACCGCGCTCCTCCTCGTCGAAGCCCTGATCACGCCCGTCCATCGTCGGCTCCCGTCGCCCAGGTTGAGGTCAGGGTAGCGAGGGCCGCCCTCGGGCGGTACCCCATGGCGCACCCCGGGCCAGGACGCTACCGACCGGGCGCCCCGCGCATCCTGTCGCGGTCCGGGCGCGCGTGTATCGGGGTCATTCCGGGAGCGACGGATGCCGTTCCTGCGGTGCGTGACGGCGCGGGATGAACAGCGCCACCAGCAGCGCGATGACAGCCGCGGCGCCCCCGAGCAGGAAGGACAGGTGGAATCCGGCGGGCTGCGGCACCGGCATCCCGTCGAGGTCGACCGTGAACGTCGCCAGCACCGCACCGATCACGGCCGCGGCGGTGCTCGTGCCCAGCGAGCGGAACAGCGCGTTGAGGCCGTTGGATGCACCCGTCTCGGACTGCGGCACCGACCGCATGATGAGCATCGGCATGGCCGCGTAGCCGAAGCCGATGCCGAACCCGATGCCGATGTTCGCCAGCAGGATCTGCCACACCTCGCTCGCGAACAGCAGGGTGAACCCGTACGTCACGACGAGGGCGATGGCGCCGAGGACGAGGAGGAGCTTGGGACCCACCGTGCGCGCCAATTGGCCCGAGAACGGCGAGAGCACCATCATCACCAGCCCGGCCGGCATGACCACGAGGCTCGCGGCCACCAGCGACAGCCCGAACCCGCCCGCGGCGGCAGGCAGCTCCAGCATCTGCGGATACACGACGTTCGAGGCGAACAGCGAGAACCCGAACGCGATGGAGGCGATGTTGGTCAGCAGCACCGGCCGCCGCGCGGCCACCCGCAGGTCAAGGAGCGGCTCAGGTACGCGCAGCTCGTACCAGCCCCAGGCCAGCAGCACCACGACGCCGCCGATGCCGCACGCGAGCACCGCCGGCGAGCCCCAGCCCCACTCGTTGCCGCGCGAGACCGCCAGCAGCACGCCGACGAGGCCGATCGCGAGCCCCGCGGTGCCGACGTGGTCGAACCGGCCGCCGGTGCGCAGCGCGCTCACCGGAACGATCCACAGCACGAGCGCGAACACCACGGCGCCGAGACCGGCGGCGACCCAGAACAGCACGTGCCAGTCGCTGCGCTCGGTGATCAGAGCGCTGATCGGCAGGCCGAGGGCCCCGCCCACGCCGAGCGTTGCGCTGATGAGCGCGATCGCCGAGTCGACGCGAGATTCGTGCAGCACGTCGCGCAGGATCGAGATGCCGAGGGGGACGACCCCTGTCACCGCTCCCTGCAGTGTGCGCCCGATGATGACGCCGACGATGCCGGGGGATGCCGCGGCGATGACCGAGCCCAGCACCAGCAGTGCGAGGAGCACCAGCACGATGCGCCGCTTGCCGTACATGTCGCCGAGGCGTCCGGCGATCGGCGTCATGACCGCGGCCGCCAGGAGCGTGGATGTCACCACCCAGGCCGTGTCGTCGCGGCTGGCGTTGAGCAGTTCCGGCAGCTTCGACTGGATCGGCACCACGAGGGTGAACATGAACGACGAGGCCAGTCCCGCGATGGCCAGCACCGTGACGATGGCGCCCTGCCGCGGCATCCGGGTGAGTCGTCTTCTCGCGTTCTCGTCACCCGTGCCCATCCGTCCAGGCTATCGGCGGCTCCGGGCCCCGGCGGCGGGGAGCGCATGGTCGGCGGCGGGACGGACAGAGGGA